>CAVZLP010000013.1:0-128923 GCA_963776175.1 uncultured beta proteobacterium
GTGGACGATGTGCTGAAGAAGGCAGGCGATCTGTCGGGGAAGCCCGTTATTACCTGCTCCCTCCCGATGAACGACGACAACACCGGGCTAGTTATTGGTCATACGTCATCGGGCGCGGAGGAAATCAAGAAGAGACTTCCGAAGGCCCGCGTCGTGGCCGCTTTCAATACGGTGCCGAGCGAGGTGCTGTTCGGCGTGTACGAAGCGAAGCGCAAAGCCCACCGACCGAGTCTGGTGTACTGCGGCGACGACCAAACGGGCAAAGAGGTGGCCGTCGAGCTCATACGCGACGCGGGCTTCGAGCCCGTGGATGCAGGTCCTCTACGGATCGCGCGATACACCGAGCCGTTCGCCCTCCTTATCGGCGAACTGGCGTATGGAGGAACAGGGGGCCCAGAACTGGCGTATGTGTTCGAACGTTTCGGGACCGGAACGAAGCGGCGCTGAGATTCGCCGGCGCTGAGAGAACGGTATTTTGTCGACAACTAGCGAGTTATATACTACTTGCGACTGGAGAGCTCGAAGGGGAGGGGATCGCCATGGGGTTGCAGGTAAAGTCGGCGCCGTTCGATCAATGTTTCGCTTCAGCTGAATAGGCTTTGCAAGGCATCAAATGATGGACGCCAAATCCCACTGGGAAAAGGTTTACCAGACGAAGCGGCCGAACGAGGTTAGCTGGTATCGCCCGCACTTGGACGTATCGCTTGGACTCATCGCCGAAGCCGCTCCGCAGCGCGACGCGCGAATCATCGACGTCGGTGGCGGCGAGTCGACGTTAGTCGATGACCTGCTGGCTCGCGGGTATCGTGAACTGTCGGTACTGGATGTTTCGTCGACCGCGCTGGAGGTAGCGAAGGCGCGTCTTGGTGAGCGCGCGGGAAAGGTGCATTGGCTCCACGGCGACGTGACCAGGTTCGGCTTTGCCCGTCATCACTACGATGTCTGGCACGACCGGGCGGTATTCCATTTCCTCACCGATCCAAAGGACCGCGCGGCCTATGTGCGCCATGTGGTCGACGCCCTCAAACCCGGAGGCCACGTCATCGTGGCGACGTTCGGCCCGGAAGGCCCTGTCAAGTGCAGCGGCCTGGACGTGGTGAGGTACGATCCGGAAGCACTGCACGACGAATTCGGCTCAAGCTTTCGACTCCTAAAGCATCTGACCGAGCTCCATCACACCCCAGCGGGCGTTGTCCAGCAATTCACCTACTGCTACTGCAACATCTCCACGGCGCACAGCTGACCTGCCCTTGGCCCAGTCGCGGGTGTCGTGGGCCGGGAGCGTGGCGGGGGGGGACCGGATACGCCTACGGCGTAGCGACGCGTGAGCGTCCAGCCGGCGCCGGGGATGCTGCGCTAATCGTCCGACAGATCGCGGGGCAAATCGATCCAGAAACGCCAGCGCCGCGCGGCCCAGTACGTTCCCGCATAATCGATTCCGACGCGCGGCCCGGTCATGACGCGCCTCGCCGGCACTCGAATGCCGCGGTCCTCGAGCCACAGGTCCATCGACTGCGTCACATCGATACGGTCCAGCCGCCGATCGACACGAAGATAGGAGGTGACGCGGCCCGGCCCCGACACCAATGTTCTCTTCGCGGCGAGGCCGACAAGGACACCGCGGATCAGTACACCTTCGGGATTGCCCGCGCCGGCGGTGCTGAAATTGAGCAGCCAGTGCATCCCGTACACCAGATAGACGTAAGCGGTGCCCCCTTCACCGTACAGCGGCTCGACGCGCGTCGTGCGGCGTCCCCCGAACGCATGCGAGGCGCGGTCCCTGGGGCCCTTGTACGCTTCCGTTTCGGTGATCATTGCCGCGAGCTCGTGGCCGCGATGGCGGCGCACGATGAACTTGCCCAGGAGGTCGCGCGCGACGCGGAGCGTCGGGCGGTTGAATATGGCGCGATCGAGCCGCTTTCCCCCGGCGGTGTCCATCGGCGCGCTTCAGTGCCGCATCGCCAGCAATGCCTTGATCAGCGCCGGGTCGTCCCACGGGACGTCCGACGCGCATTCGCGTATCCACGGGCTGTGCGGATCGCGCAGCCATTCGCGCGGGAAGATAGCAACGCTGGGACCTGAGTCCACGGGTGGCTCGGTGCGCGGTGCCGGAGGCTGACCGCGCAACTGTCTGGCCATCGCCGCGGCCAGGTCGGCTCCGACGCGCTCACCCATATGCATGTGCGTGACGATGCGGCGATTGATCTCGAGTAGATGGGCGCGGCCGTCTTCGTCGAGGACGAACTGAACGTTGCAAAAGCCGCTGATGCCGAATGCGTGGCACAGCGTTTCGGCGTAGGCAGCGCTTTCCGCGGAGCGGACGAAGCGAAGCACCGACGTCTGTCCCTTGCACGGCAGAGTCGCCACCTGGCGTTCCCAGGCGAATCGGGCCAGCGGCTTTCCCTGCCAGAGAGCGAGCGCCTGCGAATGATAAGCGCCGCGGAGGAAGGATTGCACCAGCAATTGCCGCGGGTGCCGCTGCCCGAGATCGAGCTGATCGGGACTCAACAGCGACTGCCCTTGCCGGACCAGGTCGTCGGCGTCGGTGACGATGGCCACACCTTCGCCGGCAAAGCCGAAGCGGCGTTTGAGGACCAGCGGGTAGCCCAGGGTCGCGGCGCAGGCGAGCGCCTCGTCGATGCCGTCCGCCACCGCGTACGGCGGCATGGCTACGCCCAGCGCTTCGGCCGCCGGGGGCAGCAGTGTCTTGTCGATGCTGATCTGATAGAACGCCGGATCGCCGAGCGAGGTACGGATGAGCGTCTCGAGGCGCAAGCGTGTGGCCGAGGGCAGGTCGGGGGGCGGCTCCAGCACCAGCGCGAACAACAGCCGGATAGCCATTTCGTCGCACGGCACCAGCAGGACGGGCGCAAGGTCGTCGACGGCCGCGATCAGCGACTGCAGCCATTCCATCGGAATCGCGTTGCCGGCCAGCACGCGGCGTTTTGCGACATAGCGCGACTTGGCCGCAAGCGAATCCGCGGGCGCCAGCAACGACACTTCAAAATCGGCCTTGGCCAGCGCACGCGCCATTCGTGCCGGGCCGAGCCACTGCGAGGCCGTCGAAACCATCAGCAACGGTTCCCTCATCGAAAAGCGCTGCCCACGCGCAGGCAATGTCGTGCGCGCATTATCGGGTCGGCAATCCGGCGTCGCGAATCACCGTTGCCCAGTGCTCGCGGTCGGCCCTGATATCGGCGGCAAATCCCTCCGGCGTCCCTCCGAGCGGCTCCATGCCGAGGTTGGCAAGCTGCGCGCGTATGTCCTCCATCGCGAGAATGCGCGCCAGTTCGCCATGCAGCCGCATTACGATTTCACGCGGCGTGCCAGGGGGAACCAGCACGCCGTGCCATGTCACGACGTCGAAGCCGGGAAAGCCCGATTCCGCCACCGTCGGGATTTCTGGAAACGCGGCAGCGCGCTGCAAACCGGTCACTGCCAGCGCGCGCAACTGCCCGGCGCGGATCAGCGTGGCCACCGTCGCCAGATGCGTAAAGATCAGCGGCACCTCGCCGGCCAGCACGTCCTTGACCGCGGACGCCGTTCCGGCGTACGGAATCTGCAGCAGTCTGATCCCCGCGCGCTTGCTCAGCAGCGCCGCCGCCATGTGCGACGTCGATCCGATGCCGCTGCTGGCGTACGCGAGCGAGTCCGGCCTGCGCCGCGCGCGTTCGATCGTGTCGCTCAGCGATTTGACTTCCAGGCGCGGCGTAGCGGCAACGACGATCGCGAGGCTCGCCAGCTTGATCACCGGGACGAGCGCGGCATCGTCGACGACGTCGCTGCCCTGTGTGCTCGGGACGATGGCGTTGGTGCCGTTGTTGCCAAGAAGGAGCGTGTAGCCGTCGGGCGCCGCCTTGGCCATATATTCGAGCGCAATCCGTCCCGCGGCGCCGGCCTTGCTTTCGACGATGACAGGTTGCCCCAGCGCGTCGCTCAGCCGCGCTCCGATGATCCGCGCGAGAATATCGCTGGTGCCGCCGACAGTGTTGGGGATGATGAAGCGGATCGGACGCGACGGATAGTCGCCGGCGTTCTGGGCGAAGACGGTCGCGCCGTTCGCCGCCGCAAGCAGAAGCGCGAGCCGGCGGATGAACCGACGACGCGAACAAGTACGCGAGGCGGCGGATTCCGCCGGTATCGTCAGCATCGGTTCAGAGTTCTGCGCCAGCGAGACGCCGAATTGCCGGCACGCGCATGTCCCTTTCCTAGCGCATGTTGCCCGTGTGACCCAGCGAGTAGCGGCCCGGCTGCGGCCACACGGTAAGTCCGTGCGGCTCGCGACCGACCGCTATTTTCGAGACTTCGCCGGATGCAGTGTCGATCGCGTAGACGACGTTGTCGTAACGACCGGCAAGCCACAGGCGCTTGCCGTCGGCGCTGACGTTGCCCATGTCCGGGCTGCCGCCGCCCGGGATCGGCCACGTGATCTCGACCTTGCGCGTGGCGAAGTCGATGACCGACACGCTGCCCTTGCCGTGCGGCGGTCCGTGAATCTTGTTCGATCCGCGATTGGCGACGTAGAGCTTTTTACCATCGCGGCTCGGATAGAGGCCATGCGTACCGATGCCGGTCGGAATGAAATCGATTTGCCGGAACGCGGCGCCGTCGACCACGAATACTCCGTCGGCTTCCATGTCGGCGACGTAGAACAGCTTGCCGTCCGGCGAGACGCGGATGTCCTGCGGCATGCTGGGGGCCATGGTGTGCGGTTTACGCTCGACACCGGTCCGGGAGTTCGATGCCATGCCTGGCGGTGCCGGCTTGCTGAGCTTCAGGTAGCCGAGCACCTTGCGCTCGACCATGTCGATCTTGACCAGGCCGCCATCGAATTCGCAAGTAAATATCGCGAAGCGGCCGTCGATGGAAAAGTCGGCGTGATTGATGCCGTCACATTGCGGCGTCGCGAGCGACGCCTGCATTTGCATCGAATGCGGATCGCGAAAGTCGAGCCGTTTACGCGACTCGGCGACGACGATGGCGGAGCGTCCGTCCGGCGTGAAATACATGTTGTACGGATCGTCGACGACGATCGGACGCCCGGGCTTGCCTGTGACGGGGTCGATCGGCGTCAGGCTGCCGTCGGCGCGGTTCTCGGCATTATTGGCGACCCATAGGGTCTTCAGGTCCCACGACGGAACGACATGCTGCGGATTGACGCCCACCTTGAAGCGATCGACGACTTTCATCGTCGCTGGGTCGATCACGTAGACATCGTTCGACTGAACGTTGGGCACGTAGACGCGGGGCAGCGCACCAGCGACGGCCGCGCTCAGCTTGCCGGCGCCGGCTTCGCTGTACAGGTTGTTTGGATCGGGTACCGGCGGCATGCCGGGGACAGTCACGACGGCTTCGGTAGCCGGGGAGGGCGGCACATCGCCGGCGGCGGTGAATGAGAGTACGACGGCGCCCAGGTAAAGCGTTGCGACCAGCGTGCGGGGGGTGATCGGTGCTGACATCGAGCGTCCTGTGATCGGCAAATGGCGAATTATCGCCGAAATCGCCCGCCTCGCCGATTACCGATGCCTGGTCGCCTTCCGAATCGCCTCCACGGTTTGCCTAACGACGATATCGACACCAATCTGCCCGAGCTCCGCAGTGGCGCGACGCGGGTCGCCGTAGATGCCTTGCGCGGCGGTCGGCTTGCCGGACGAGCCAAGTCGGTCGGCCCGAACCAGATCGGGCGCGAGCGCGAGCGTCAGCGACGTATCGGCCAATCCGGCATGCGAACCGATTTCCTCGTCGGAATAGCCGCGACGCTTCAGCTCCTGCACATACGCCGTCTGCGTGACGCGGTAGTACTCCTCGATCGCGTGCACGCGCGTCCCCTGCGCTTGCCATTCGCGGTTGAGGCGGCTCGCGACGGCGAGCTCGTTTTTCTGGTAGCCACCGTGATCCCCGAGAAAGACGATGTCGCGAAAGCCGGCCCGACGCAGGCTCCGCGCCGCGTATTCCAGCGTTTTTTCGAACGTGGCGTCGGGAACCGTGATGGTTCCGGGAAATCGCATGTGCTGCGTCGGCGGATCGACGTTACCTTCCGGCACGTAAGCGATCACCGGCGCCACGCAGAGCATCGCCCAGGGTGCGCGCGATCTTCTCCGACAGTGCTTTTACCCGGACGTTGTGCTTGCCCAGCGCCATCAGCGGGCCGTTCTGCTCGGTCGCGCCGATCGGAACGATGATCGTGGTCTTGCCGGCGGCTATGCCGTCGCGCAGCTCGGTCCAGGTCAGATCGTCGATGAACACGCTGGCTTGCGGCTGGGCCATCGCCACGGCGGCGGCGAGCGCCCAGGCGCAAAGCGCGCCGCGGAAGATTGCAGCAATCATCGGCGAATCTTAGGCGATTGGGGGGATGAGAGCCAAGCCGAGCTCTTCGCTCTGGCACGGTTGAGCGAGGTCTTGCTACCGGGACGGCGTGCGATGGAGGAGGCGGGGCTCCGGCGTGGGGCGCTGGAGGCGCTGACGCGTCTGCTATAATTCGTGGCCAAGCGCCCGTAGCTCAGTTGGATTAGAGTACCTGGCTACGAACCAGGGGGTCGTGGGTTCAAATCCTGCCGGGCGCGCCAGACAATCAAAGGGTTGCATCGATGCAACCCTTTTTCTTTTGGTCGGGCTAGCACCGGGCTAGCACGGGCTAAAGAGAGTCGTCGAACGATGGGCAAACGATCCAGCGAGCCGCGAAGAGTGAGTCCCATGGCCTTCATCAATGGGGCGCGCTCGTACCAGGAAGCGGCGAATCAACTTCTTGCGATTGGAGTAGCTCGCGGTGCAGCGGCCGACGGACCAGCGCTCACTGACCCAATTTACTTTCTGTACTTTCATGCGGTCGAGCTAGCTCTAAAAGGGTTCCTCGTCGCGCATGGACGCAGGTTCCGGCAATCTGGACCTAAAGGCCATGACATACGAGCGCTATATGAACTGGCCTGCGATTGTGGACTGGCCGCGGCGACCTGACACCCGATTTAGTCCGAGTTGCGGTTAGAGTCCGCGGGTAACGATACGCTTTCTTTGTCCTTCGCCAAACGGCTTTCAGCGAACTCCTGCGGTGTCAGGTTGCCGAGTGAGCTGTGTGGTCGCTCAGTGTTGTATTCGATGCGCCAGGCTTCGATGATACGACGGGCATGGGCCATGGTCAGGAACCAATGCTCGTTCAGGCACTCATCGCGGAACTTGCCGTTGAAGCTTTCGATGTACGCATTCTCATTCGGCTTCCCCGGTCGAATAAACGATAGATGTACCTTCGCGCCGTACGCCCAGGTGTCGAGTACCTGGCCTTCGAACTCCGGGCCATGATCGACGGTGATGGATTGCGGCAGCCCGCGGGTCTCGGCCAGCCTATCCAGCACGGCTTGTACGCGCGTCCCCGTGAGCGACGTATCGGCCTCGATCGCCACGCACTCCCGCGTGCAGTCGTCCACAATGTTCAGGCAACGAAACCGTCTGCCGGCAGCCAGCCCGTCAGACACAAAGTCCATCGACCAGCTCAGGTTCGCCGCCACCGGCTTCGGCAACGGCTTCCGCTCGACCAGCCCAATACGCTTGCGCTTGCGCCGCTGCACCGCCAATCCGGCATCACGGTAGATCCGATAGACCCGCTTGCGGTTGACCGGCCAGCCTTCACGTCGCAAGCGCAGATACACCCGGCGATACCCGTAGCGGCGCTTGAGCGCGGCAATCGCCTCGATGCGAGACCGCAAAGCCGTGCTATCGGGCCGGCGGCTGCGATAGCGATACAACGACCGAGAGATTCCTACCAGCCCGCAAGCGCGCGTCACGCCAAAGTCCCGTTCCATCAGCAGCAGAGTGACGGCTTCGCGCTTCGCCTGCGGGCTCACCATTTTCGGTGTAGCAGGTCCTTCAAGGCGGCTTTATCGAGCTCCGCTTCGGCCAGCAAGCGTTTGAGCTTGGCGTTCTCCTGCTCGAGCTCCTTCAGCCGCCGGGCCTCCGACACCGTCATCCCCCCGTACTTCGCCTTCCAGTATAATATTATAAATATATTAAAATTATTAAATTGAAATTAAAAAAATTAAATTAATTATAAATAAAATAAATAATATATTATATAATATTATATATATAATTAAATAAAATATTAATTTTAAAAAAAAAATAAATGATTAAATAAAATAAAATATTAAATAAAATAATAATTAATATAATTTAAAAAAAATTATTAATTAATTAAAATTAAAATTTAATAGTTAATGTTATCTAGAATATATAGGATTTAAATTAAAAAAAAAAAACTACGAACCAGGGGGTCGTGGGTTCGAATCCTGCCGGGCGCGCCAGACAATCAAGGGCTTGCAGAAATGCAGGCCCTTTTCATTTTTCAATCGGTCCGCTTCCTCCCGCGTCAACCAGCGAATGTGCCGTTTGGGTTCCGGCAACATCCGCACGCGCGGGGCTTTGGCAATCAGTCCCGATCGAAAGCCGCTCGCCTGACAACCGCCACAGTCAAATCGTTGAGAGCGGTCGTTCGACGGCGCTATCGAGCAATAATTGTCACTCGCGGCGCCGCCAGCTGTTCGTCTTGCTTGCGCTGTTGCCGGCTCCGACGGGGTATCGGGTATCCGACTGCGCTCGGCGTCGGGTTTGCGGAGCCAAACCAACGGACAGTCTCAAATGTAGATAGGCACACTTTGTGCTTGTAGATTACAGCGCCCAATACAGGCTTGGCTCCCTCTATGCAAAGTTCCCGACTGCAGTGATGTCCCCCCGCGATCCCACTACCAATATCGCGCTTCAGACGCTGCGGGCATCAGAAAGCCGCTACCGGCGACTTTTTGAGACCGCTCGATCCGGGATTCTGCTTCTTAACGGTGACACTGCCGAGATCGAAGAGGTCAACCCCTGCTTGATCGAGATGCTTGGCCTCTCGCGTGCCGAGCTACTGGGGAAAAAGACTATGGGAAGTGGGCGCGTTCGCGGACAACCCCAAGAGCAAAGAAATGTTCCGCGAGCTGCAAACCAAGGGCTGTGTCCGAGACGAAGATTTTTGGCTTCGTACGGCAGGAGGAACACAAATCGAAGTTGAATTCGTAAGCAATACTTTCGAGTGTGACGGCATCAAGCTAATCCGGTGCGACGTTCGCGACATTACCGAGCGCAAGCGGGCCGAAGAGCAACTGCGTGCGGCCGAAGAGCAGTTCCGTGGCCTGGTCGAGCAACAGATCGCTGGCGTCTACATTATTCAGGATGGCAGGTTCATCTATGTAAATCCACGCTGTGCCGAGATTGTCGGTAGGGGCTCGACGAATGAACTGATCGGCACCGATCCGGTGCGGTGGGTCGCCGAGGCCGACCAAGGTGTGGTCGCGGAACACATTCGCAGCCTGCTTGACGGCGAAACAAGTAGCGTCAAGTTGGAGTTTGGCGTGCAGCGTCGTGACGGAAGCGCGACCCAGGTCGGCGCACATGCCGCACGGACGACGCGCGAGGGCCGCCCCGCGATCATCGGCCTGGTGCAGGATATTTCGGAGAAGAAACGGGGCGAGGATGAGACTCGGCGTCACGTCGAGCAACTCAAGATTGCGTTCATGGGTACGGTCAAGGTCGCAACGATCATTAGCGAGATTCGCGACCCGTACACGGCCGGCCACGAGCGGCGGGTGGCGGAGCTTGCAGTCGCCATTGGCGACGAGCTTTGGCTCGACAGCACCCGGCTGGAGGGATTACGGGTCGGCGGCCATCTGCACGATATTGGCAAGATGACCGTACCGTTAGAGATCCTTTCCAAGCCCGGCAAACTTAGCCCATTGGAGATGCAGTTAATTCGGGGACATGCCCAGGCTGGCTACGATGTGCTGAAGGACGTGGCGTTTCCTTGGCCGGTGGCGCAGATCGCGCTGCAGCACCACGAACGGGTGAACGGCAGCGGCTATCCGCAAGGGCTCAAGGGCGAGGCAATCTTGCTCGAGGCCCGGATAATGGCGGTGGCAGATGTGGTCGAGGCGATGTCCTCGCACCGACCGTACCGGCCCGGATTGGGAACCGAGACGGCTCTGGCCGAAATCGAGCGGGGCCGCGGAACGTTGTATGACGCGAATGCGGCAAATGCCTGCCTGTGTCTGTTTCGTGAGAGGCGCTACCAGTTAAACGGTTGATACCACGGCGACCACCTCCGCGACCCATCAGTTCTGACCAATGTCCGGGAACTGGGTGAGGCTCGAACTCATCACGTAATTTCGATTGATCTGATTTCTCGCAAGTGTCCGTTCATGGCCGTACGAAGAAGTGCGCGAAGGTCCGCTTCTCTAGGGTACGACTGGCAGCAGCGTCGATTGCGGCCGGTCGTCATCGGCACGAGGTTTTTCAAATCGACGATTCATGGTGAAGTAGAGTGCTGGAATTTCTGCTTCGATTCACAGCGAATCAATGTAGCCGGACCGTAGCTTCGCCACGCTCTTGACGCTTCCCTTTGGACGTTGAGTAGCTACACCCGGAATTGGCGGACGCTGCAAGGAATTGATTTAGCTACAGGCCAATTTCATTTTGGCCCCTACGAACCGCTGCTTCGCATTCGCACTTGCGCGTCATTCACTAGCCGTCTCAGCCGCTTAGGTCGGTTTGCATATCGGTCGACCGACGCGGTGTAGCCATAATGTATCTACGGACCGCGCGTTGGAGGGACGCGGGCGGATCCATCGCTACGCGCTTCAACGGCGCGTCTGCATTCGGCCAGTCCAGTCGCTCGCCACAGGCGGCTTCCTCGCATCTCACTAGGCCAGAGTTGCCGCGATGAAGCGCGGGGTCGGCGCATGCCCGAGAACACAAGCTCGGGGAGTTTCGTCTTGGCGGGCTGCTTTCTGGTGCGCACGGGCAAAGGCGCACCGCGCCTCAGATGCCCGCGCTTATCGCAAATGCCGGTCGGGCTTGCACAGCCTTGGCCGGGACTCCGCTATCCCGCCGCCACGATCACATGCGCCTGAATTTTGCCGGCCACCGGGCCTTCGCCATGGCGGCTGGCGATCGCCTCCGTCGCGCGGTCCGTAGCGAGCTGAAGCAAGCTGGCGTCGCGCGCCTCGATTTCGTTGCGCAGCGGCGTTCCCTGGCAATAGGCGGTGGCGGCGTCGCGTGCCGAGGGCGCGCGACTCACCTCCTCGCGCGCTCGATCTCGATGTCGGCGAACCCTGCGCGGCTCAATTCCTCGCGGATCAGTGCGATATCGTGATAGCCGTGCGGCGTGCGGGCGAGGAATCGCGGAGGGTCGTGCGGAAACACCGCGGCGACGGCGTTGGTGACGTCGTCGGCAAAGGCGTTCTCTTCGATGCGGTCCCAGACATTGAAGACAAAGCGCCCGCCTGGCCCAGCACGCGACGCGCCTCGGCGTAGCCGGCGACCCGGTTGGGAAAGAACATCGCGCCGAACTGGCAGCAAACGACGTCGAACGAGGCATCTTCGAACGGCAGGTCGAGCGCGTCCGCCTGCCGCCATTCGATACGGCTGTCGGACCCCTGCCGCGTGGCGGCATAGTCGAGCATGGGCTGGTTGAGGTCGGTCACCACGTAGCACGCGTCGGCGCGGAGTTCCGGCGCAAGCGCCCGCGTGACCACGCCGCTGCCGGCTGCCGTTTCAAGCACCGAGCCGGGCGAGGAGGCGGCGACAAGCTCCGCCAGGTCGGTGGCATAGGCCTCGAAGATCAGGGGGACCATCAGCGAGTCGTAGAACTTCGGGATCGAGCCCGCGAACACCTTGTCGCTCTCAGCCATGAGACCCCCTTGAAAGCTCTGAACGGCGCCCTTGACCACGCATTCCAGAGCGGGCCAGGCCTCTCCAACGAGTCCGCCGCCTAGTTTGGGCATTGGCGACGATGCGCTATGGTGGCCGCGCATGCCAGCCTCGTCAACGTCGTCCTGCGGTCTTCTCCGTCATGCTTGCCGGCTACTTTGCCGGACATTCCCGCCCGCGTAAGGCGCGTCAGGCGCGTTCAGCCCATGGATTCAGGGCGAATGGCTGCTGACTGGCGTCGAACGAATGCTTACGTGGCAGCGCTGTCGCGGTGATGCTGCGAATGGCGGCTGTCGGGCGAGCAATCTCAGCCGCCGTATGGCCGATATGGGTCGATTGCGGCCGGTCGCCATCGGCACGAGGTTTTTCAAATCGACGATTCATGGTGAAGTAGAGCGCTCGAATTTCTGCTTCGATTCGCAGCGAATCAATGTAGCCGGACCGTAGCTTCGCCACGCTCTTAACGCTTCCCTTTGCACGTTGAGTAGCTACACCCGGAATTGGCGGACGCTGCAAGGACTTGATTTAGTTACAGGCCAATTTCGTCCGCGACGCGGCCGAGGCCGCGGTCGGGGCGCCATGGGCGCCGACGCTGGAAATTTGCTATCGTCGCAACTTGCCGGACTCGGCCGGCTTCCGGGAGTGGCGACGATGGCAACGGTCACGAGTGGCCAACCGACCATGCCGCGGCGCAGCAACGCGCTTGGCGTGCATTCGCTGAATCGTTTCGTGTTCACGGTCCCGGACTTGGCACCCGCCGAGGCGTTTTACCGGTCATTCGGGCTCGACGCGCGGCGCGACGGCAATCGCCTCGACCTCTACACGCACGGCCATCCCCACTGCTGGGGTAGTGTTTACGCGAACGGCGAGCCGAAGCGACTCCAGTACCTGAGCTTTGCCGCCTACGCGGACGATTTCGACGCGCTGGCGGAGCGCGTGCGCAGCGCCGGCGCCGCCGACGCGCATCCGCTCTCGGACGGGCAGGGCGTGTGGACGCGCGATGCCGACGGCACCCCGATCCAGGTCGTCGTCGGACCCAAGGTGTCGCCGGCGGTCAAGGCAGAGGACACGCAAGTGCCGCCGCCTCCGCCCGGCAAGGGCGCCGCGCCGGGACGCAGCGCGGCCGCGCCGGTGCGGCCGCGACGCCTGTCGCACGTGCTGCTGTTCTCGCCGGACGTGTCGCGGCAGGCCGCGTTCTACGAGCGCGTCCTCGGCCTGCGGCTGGCAGACCGCTCCGGCGACATCATCGCGTTCATGTACGGTCCGCATGCGAGCGACCACCACATGGTCGCGTTCGCGAAATCGGAAGCGCCGGGTCTGCATCATTCGAGCTGGGACGTCGGCCGCTTCGACGATGTGGGGCTCGGCGCCGAGCTCATGAAGGCGAAGGGGTACGACCATGGGTGGGGCGTGGGCCGGCACGTGCTGGGCTCGAACTACTTCTACTACGTGCAGGACCCGTGGGGAAGCTGGGCCGAGTACTCGTACGACATCGACTTCGTCCCCGCCGACGTCGACTGGCCGGCCGCCGATCATCCGGTGGAGGATTCGTTCTACATCTGGGGGCCGACGGTCCCCGACGACTTCGTCGTCAATCACGAGCAACCGCGAACCGCGTGAGCCGGCGGCCCGCGAAAAGAACGGCACGCTGAAGGCGACGATTCGCGCCGCCGCGGCGATGCCGAGGACAACGCCCACGAGGAGGAACGCTCGATGAGGATCGCACATTGCTTGACCCGTTGGCTGGGCGCTGTCGTTTGCGCCTTCGCATTCGCGGCGACGGGCGCGCTCGCGCAGGGCAGCCAGCCGCCCATCAAGATCGGCAGCACGCTCGCGCTGACCGGGCCGCTCGCCGCGACGAGCCTCGTGCACAAGGTCGTCGGCGAGATCTACGTCGAGCAGTTGAACAAGCGCGGCGGCCTGCTCGGCCGGCCCGTCGAGTGGATCGTCAAGGATGACCAGTCGAAGCCCGACCTTGCGCGCACGCTCTACGAGCAGCTCCTCACCGTCGACAAGGTGGACCTGCTGATGGGTCCGTACGCCACCGGCGCGATCCTGTCGGCGATGAGCGTCGCGCAGCGCTACGACAAGGTGCTCGTCCACCACACGTTCGGCATCCCGTCGCTCGCCAAGTACGACAAGCAGTTCCCGGCCTGGTCGCTCGGCCCCGATCCGGCGAACACGGTCCCGACCACGGTGTTCAACGCGCTGGCCGCATCGCCCAAGCCCCCGAAGACGATCGCCGTGGTCACGAGCAAGTTCCCGTCGGTCCACTTCATGTCGCTCGGCGCCCGCGAGGTCGCGAAAAAGCGCGGGCTCAACGAAGTGCTGTTCCTCGAATGGGACTTCGGCAATCTCGACTACGGTCCGATCGCCGCGCGCGTCAAGGACGCCCATCCGGACTTCCTCTGGGTCGGCGCGCTTGGACTCGAGGGCAACCAGCTGCTCGAGGCGATGAACAAGATCGGCTATACGCCCAAGGAACACTTCTACATGTACCCGGCGCCGGGGCCGATGTCCAAGTCGCCGCTCGCGAAGAACGCGCTGTCGATGACGATGTTCGAAGAGCATCCGCCTTTTACTAATGCGCCCGGCGCCGCCGAATTCATCGCTCTCTATCACGAACGCGCTGCGAAGGCGGGCATCCCCGACACCAACGTCGAGGTGCAGGCCGCGGCGTCGTACACGGCGTGGCAGATCCTCGAGGCGGCCGTCCGCGGCGACGAACAGCCTCGACGACGCGAAGATGGCGGCGTGGCTGAAGGCCAACCGCGTCGACACGATCCAGGGCAAGCTGCGCTTCGATGGCCCGAGCAACTACGGCGACGACCTGATGCGCGTCAAGCAGGTGCAGAACGGGCGCTGGGTCACCGTCTACCCGAAGGAATACGCGGCTCCGGGCGCGACGCTGCTCGTGCAATGACGTTCCCGAGCGGGACGCTGCTCGCGCAGTCGGCGCTCTCCGGCGTCTTCATCGGCAGCATGTACGGGCTGCTGGGGATGGGGCTCGGCCTCGCGTGGGGGCTGCTGCACGTCATCAACCTCGCGCACTTCGCGTTCGCGTTCCTTGCGGCTTACCTCTGCTATCAGCTCGCGAGCGTCGGCGGCATCGATCCGCTGCTGACGCTCGCGCTGATCGTCCCGCTGTTCTTCGCGCTGGGCGTGGCCGTGCAGTGGCTGCTGTCGCGCTTCGCGGTGTCGCCGCTCAACTCGCTGCTCGCGACGTTCGGCCTGACCGCGATCATCGAGGCCGCCATCCAGTACTTCTGGACCGCCGACTTCCGCAAGCTCGAGTCCGTCTATTCCGGCGCAGAAGCTGCGCGTGGGCGAGCTGTTCGTGCCGATTCCCGAACTGCTGACGCTGGTGCTGGCGCTGCTGCTCGGGTTCGGCATCTGGGCGGCGATGCGCTACACGGACCTCGGGCGCGCGCTGCGCGCGCTGGCCGAGGACGCGCCGATGGCGGCGGCCTTCGGCGTGAACCGGCGCGCACACGCGCTGCTGCTGGCGGGCGTGTGCGGCACGCTCGCCGGCATCGCCGGCGTGTGCCTCGCGCTGTCGTTCACGCTGACGCCGTCGCAGATCTACGCGTGGGTGGGCGTCGTGTTCGCCGCCGTGATGCTGGGCGGGCTGGGCTCGCCGCTGGGACCGCTCGCCGCCGGCATCGTCGTCGGCGTCAGCGAGGCGGTGACGATGGCGTTCGCCTCGCCGTCGTGGGCGCCGATCGTGTCGTTCTCGCTGCTGATCGCCTGCTGCTGCTGCGCCCGGGCCGCACCTGAAACTCGACCGGACGCTCGTCGGGATCGGCGCCGCGGGCCTCGCGCTCGCGGTCGTGCCGTTCTTGCACCTTCCTGCGTTCTACGAGTCGTTCCTCTACCTCGTGTTCCACTGGATCGTGCTCGCCACGTCCTGGAACATCCTGAGCGGTTACTCCGGCTATTTCTCGTTCGGGCACGGCGCGTTCTTCGGCGCCGGCGTCTACACGACGGCGGTGCTGGCCGGCAAGTACGACGTGCCGTTCCTGTGGACGCTGCCCGCCGCCGCCCTCGTCGCGGCGCTGCTGGGGCTGGGCCTGGGCGCGGTGGTCTTCCGCGTGCGCCACGTGCGCGGCGAGCTGTTCGCGCTGCTGACGCTGGCGGCCACGTTCGTGCTCGCGACGATCGTCCTCAACACGCCCATCGACGGCGGCCCCGGCGTGTACCTGTCCGCGGTTCCAGTACCGAAGCTCGCGCCGACGCCGTCCGGCGCGTTCTACATGATGGCGCTCGCACTCGCGATCGGCACGGTGGCGATCGCGTACGCGATCGCGCGCGGCGCGACTCGGGCTGGGACTCTTCGCCATCCACGACGACGAGGACGCGGCGGAGGTCATGGGCGTGCCGACCTACGGCTACAAGCTCGTCGCGTTCGGCGTCTCCTGCGCGCTCGCCGGCGTCGCGGGCGGCATCCAGGCGTTGTTCGTGTCGTACGTCACCGCGAACGGCACCTTCAACATCACGGTGCCGCTGACGGTCGTGCTGATGAGCGTGCTCGGCGGCACGCGTTTCTGGGCCGGCCCGGCGATCGGCGCTACCGCGATCACGATCCTGCTCTACGCGACGACGGCCGCCGACCAGCCGGTGGTCGGCAAGGCGGTGGCGGGCGCGGTTCTCGTCGCGGCGATCCTGCTGATGCCGGAAGGGATCCTCGGCCGGGCCTTCGCGCGGCGCGGCCGTGGCGCGCCACCCGCGCCGGCGTCGGCACCGACGCTGGTTCACGCGGATGCCGTCGTCGGCGCCATCGAACTCCCGGCCGCAGAAGGCGACCGGCCGGTGCTGCTGGCGGTACGCGGCGTCGCCAAGTCGTTCAAGGGCGTGCGCGCGCTCGACGGCGTCGACCTCGACGTGCGCGCAGGCGAGATCCTCGGCGTGGTCGGTCCCAACGGATCGGGCAAGTCGACGCTGATCAATGTCGTGAGCGGCCATTTCCGTGCCGACGCCGGCAGCGCGCGCTTCGGCAACGTCGACCTGCTCGCGCTGCCCGCGCACCGGATCGCGCGCGCCGGTGTGGCGCGCACCTACCAGATCCCACGGCCGTTCGCGCATCTCACGGTCCGCGACAACGTTGCGCTCGCCGCGATGTTCGGCGGCACGGCGCTCGACCGGCGTCACGCGGCAGAGGCCGCGTCGCACTGGCTGCAGTTCACCGGCCTCGCGGCGCGCGCCGACGCGTATCCGGGCGACCTCAACCTGCACCAGGCCAAGTTCCTCGAGCTGGCGCGCGGGCTCGCCGCGAAGCCGCGTCTCCTCATGCTCGACGAGGTGCTGTCGGGCCTCACGCCGGCGGAGATCGACGATGCGATCGACCTCATCCTCCGCATTCGTGCGCAGGGCACGACCATCGTGCTGGTCGAGCACGTGATGCGGGTGGTGACGGCGCTCGCCGAACGCATCGTGGTCCTCGACCAGGGCGACGTGCTGGCCGAGGGACGCACCGCCGACGTGATGGCGCGGCCGGACGTCGTCGCGGCCTACCTGGGCGATCCTCATGCTTGAGGTCCGCGACCTCGAGGTGGACTACGGCGCGGCGCCGGCGGTCTGCGACGTGTCGCTCGACCTCGCCGCCGGCGAGCTCGTCTGCGTCCTCGGGCCGAACGGCGCCGGCAAGTCGACGCTGATCAACGCGCTGGCCGGCCTGCATCGCGCCAGCGCCGGACGGATCGCGATGGACGGGCGCGACCTGACCTCGATGCCGGCGCATCGCTATTGCAGCGCCGGTATCGCGATCGTGCCCGAAGGCCGCCGGCTGTTCACGCGGATGAGCGTGCGCGAGAATCTCGAGGTCGGCAGCTACGCCGCCCGCGGCGCGAAAGGAGCGCGCGCGCACGCTCGAGCGGGTGTGCACGCTGTTCCCGGCCGTGCGCGACAAGCTCGACGCGCCTGCCGGCGCGCTGTCGGGCGGCCAGCAGCAGATGGTGGCGATCGGCCGCGCGCTGATGGCGCAGCCGCGACTGCTCCTGCTCGACGAGCCGTCGCTCGGGCTGTCGCCGCTCATCGTGCAGGCCATGTTCGGCGCGATCCGGGAGGTCAATGCGGGCGGGACGTCGGTGCTGCTCGTCGAGCAGAACGTGGCCAATGCGCTCGCCATCGCCGATCGGGCGTATCTGCTCGAGGAAGGCCGGATTGTCGCCGAGGGCACGCCCGACGCGGTGTTCGGCGACCCGGCGCTGCGGCGCGCCTATCTGGGCGCGGCCACGGGTCCTTGAACCGATCGCGTAAATTAACGGCAGCCGTCCCACCACGAGAGGAACCGAGCCATGAGCAGGACACCCGTCGGCGCCATCGTCGGCAGCAACCGCCGCGAGTCGATCAACCGCCGCCTGGCGCTCGCGCTGACGCGGCTCGTCGAGGACCGCATCGCGTGGCGCTGGATCCGCATCGATGACCTGCCGATGTACAACCAGGACCTCGAGCCGGACCGGCCCGAGACCGTACGGCGCTTCACGGCGGAGGTCGCGAGCGTCCCGGCCGTGTTCTTCGTCACGCCGGAGCACAACCGCTCGCTCCCCGCCGTGCTCAAGAACGCGATCGACTGGGGGTCGAAGCCGACGGACAAGCAGGTGTGGCGCGGCCGCGTCGCGGCCATCACCGGCACGTCGTTCGGCGTCATCGGCACGGCCGTCGGCCAGCAGCATCTGCGGCAGATCCTGGGCATCCTCGGCATGACCGTGATGGGCGGCGAGGCGTACATCTCGTTCAAGCCGGATCCCGTCGACCACGACGGCAACTTTCTCGACGAGAGCAAGCGCGCGTTCTGCCAGGCGTACATGGACCAGTTCGTCGCGCTGGTCGCACGGTTTGCCGATCCGAGCGTTTAGTGAACGACCTGAATCACGACGCGAAGCCCAACAGCTCGCGCGGCGTGTCCCACAGCAGCTTGCGACGATCGGCGGTATCCGGAAACAGCCTGAGCGCGAGGTGCAGCAGCACGCCGTAGTCGACGCGCACCGGCGTGCGAAGGTAGGGCCAATCCGACGCCCACAGGCAATGGTCGAGCGTGAACGCTTCGACCAGCGCCGCGACGAAAGGCCATGTATCGTCGTACAGCGCGGGCTCGCGCGAGAACTTCACGAACCCAGAGAGCTTGACGAAGGCGCGCCTGGTTGTACCGAGTTCGAGCAGTGCCCGGAAGCCCGGCTGGCCGAGCCCGGCATCCACCGTGGGACGGCCGCAATGGTCGACGAGGATGCGAACGCCGGAATCGGCAAGCATCGGCATCAGCGGCACGAGCTGGTCGTGCTCGACCTGGATATCGACGAACATGTCGAGCGCGACGAGCTTCTTCAGGAGCGGCTCCGCGTCGTGGTAGTAATCGACGCCGTAGTGCGTGACGTTCCATGCCACGCCGACGACACCCGCGCGCTTGAGCGCCTTGAGCTCGTCCAAGGTCGCGTCGTTTGCGACCACGGCGATGCCCTTGTAACGTCCCGCACCGACGGCAATCGTATCGAGCATGCAGGCATTGTCGAGGCCATAGCCGGAGTTCGGGCCGACCAGCAGCGCGTGGCGCGCCCCGTACGCGTCCATCACCTGGGCCAACTGCGCCGGCGTGCCGATTTCCTGGCCCGTCGGCGCGTAATGGGTGTCGGCGCGGTAGGGAAAGCGCGCGGGATCGAGGACGTGCACGTGGCAGTCGATCTTCGGCTCTTCGAAGATGCTCATTGGAGTACCTTCGCGCTCCGCGCTTCGGTGTTCGCGCTCGGGGCGGCCCTTCGCGCTCAGGTCCACGACAACAACGCCTAGAACGTGGCGGCGATGGCCTGGCGCAGCGCCGGCGTGATCTCCGGCATGACGCCGAACCACGCGTTGAACGCCGGACGCGCCTGGTTGAGCAGTAAACCGAGGCCGTTGACGGTGATGTTTCCGCGCATGCGCGCCGCCGCAAGGAGCGGCGTCTCCGGCGGGATGTAAATGAGGTCGCCCACCAGCGCGCTCTTGGGAAGGCGATCGAGCGTGATCTCGAGCGGCGGCTTGCCGGCCATGCCAAGGCTCGTCGCGTTGGCGAGGAGCGCAGCCCCGACGAGTGCGTCCTCGCGCTGGTCCCATGGCAACACCTTCACCACCGGACCGACGGCATCGGCGATTTCTTCCGCCTTGTCGAGCGTGCGGTTGGCAACGCGAATCTCCTTTGCACCTTGCGCCGCAAGGCTTGCCACCACCGCCCGCGCCGCGCCGCCCGCACCCAGCACCACGATTGGCCCGCTGTCGGGACGCCACCGCGGATCGGCGTCACGCAGGCTCTGGATGAACCCGTTGCCGTCGTTGTTGAATCCGGTGAGCGTTCCATCCTTCTCGACGACGACCGTGTTGACCGCGCCGATTTTGCGCGCGAGGTCGTCGACGCGGTCGAGCAGGGGAAAGACCGCCTGCTTGTGGGGTGTGGTGACATTGCAGCCGCGCAGGCCGAGCGCCCCGATGCCGCGTACGGCGGCTTCGAGCTTCTCCGGAGGCACGGCAAAGAGCACGTAGCGCCCCGGAATGCCGTGCTGCGCGAGCCAATGGTTGTGGATGACCGGCGAGCGCGAGTGCGCCACCGGCCATCCCAGAAGGCCTGCGATGCCGAAGGTGTTTTGATCTGCCATCGCTTAGTCTTCCATTCCGCTGACCGACCCGCCGTTATTTGCCGGCGGACAACGACGGCAACGTTGCGATCACTTCCTGCTTGCCGTTCACGACCTTCGTCATGAAGCTTTCGCGATCGAGATCGCCGTTCTTGTCGAAGCTCACGTCCATCAGGATGCCCGGGTACTCCTTCGCGGACAGCCTGATGCCGTGCATGGCTTCGGCGAAAGCCCTCTGATCGAACTTGCCGACCTTCTCGGTGACCGCTTTGACAATGTATATCCCAGTGTAGCCCTTCAGGCCGTTGTGGTCGGGCTTATAGTTGTATTCCTTCTGGAATTTGGCCGCGAACGCTCGGATGCCGGGATCGGGCGCGTCCGCGGTGAGGCCGACGTGCGCGACCGCGCCGTTCGCGCCGTCGCCCGCGAGTTCGATCACCTTCTGGCTCGTGAGCACGGTCTCGCCGACGATCGGCTTGTCGTAGCCCTGTTTGCGGAGCTCGCGCAGTGCCCGCGCGGCCTCCTCCTCGTTGGTGTAGACGAACAGCGCGTCCGCGTTGGCCTGCTTGGCCTTGAGCACGGCGCCGGAGAAGTCGAGTTGCCCCGGGTCGGTCGAGATGTCGGCGACTACCTTGATGCCGTGCGGCTCGAGGGCCTTCATGAACACGTCGCGGCCGCCCTTGCCGAAATCGTTGTTGGTATAGATGATGGCCACCGTCTTCGCCTTCAGATTGTCCTTGAGATAGCGGGCAACCTTGGGCATGGCCGTGGACTGCGTGAAAGACGTGCGGAAGATGTACGGATTGCCCTGCTGGGTGATCGCCGCCGCCTCGCCGCCCGTGAAGTTGGGGATCTCGGCGCGCCGCGTTTCCGCCATGCTGACGATGATCGAGCCCGAGAACACCGGTCCCATCACGATGTAGGCGCCATCGTCGATCGCCTTGACCGCAAGCGCTTTCGCCGTCTGCGGCTGCGACTGCGTATCAGAGGAGCTGTACTCGATGCTGCGCCCCAGGATGCCGCCGGCGGCGTTGATCTCCTTTACCGCGAGCTTCACGCCGTCGTTGAAGTTGGTGCCCGACGTGGCGCCGGTCCCCGACAGCTCAACCAGTCCGAAGATCTTGACCGGTTGGGTCTGGGCGAGGAGTGGCTGCGCCAGTGCGAGGCTTACGAGGAAGATGCAAATACGTGCAATGGAGCGCATGGGACTGATGACCCTCCGGTATCCGAAGCGTTTATGGGGGGAACGGCAAGGAGCCAGCCCTGATTCTCTCTCAGATGCGGGCACAGAGGTGCAAGTAATCCAGTCTGAAGCTATCGAAAATGTTTATCGACGCGCAGCAAGGCGGCATCCGTTTGGGTAGACTAGCGTCATCCCGATTTCTGTCGGCCGTTAAAGCGATGCAACCTGAGCGGTAGATGGAGCGTGCTACTCACGCGCCGGCTCGTGCTGGCTCCATGCCATGGCGGCGCTTCGCCGCGTCGGCTTCCGGTGAACCGAGGAAGGCGAGCAACGCATGGGTGGCCGCGCCACGGCTGGACGCGGTGCATACCGCTGCGGAGAATACCGTGGCCACCTGAATTTCCGGTGGAAGCAGGCCGATGACGTCGATGCCCGGCAGGTGCATCAATTCGCTCAACTGCTGGAAGCCCAGTTCGACATCGCCCCGTGCCACGAGCGTGCCTACGGGAACGCCGGGCGGAGCTTGGATGACGCGCGGCGCAATGGCGTCGGCGATGCCCCAACGCTCGAACAAGCGGACAAGGTGGGCACCGCTCGGGCCGGTCGAATAGCCGATGCTGCGTGCGCTCAGGACGGCGTCACGAAGCGCCGCTTCGCTACCAACGTCGGGTCGTGGCGCCCCGGCGGCCACCGCTATCGCCACACCGGAACGAGCGAGATCGGTTCGACTGCCCGGATCGACCCGGCCGGCGGATGCCAACTGCTCGATCGCTTCGGCGGCAAGCACGACGAAGTCGAACGGTTCGCCATCCTTGACCCGCCGGGCGGCGTCGACACCGCCCACCGACACGATGACCACCCGTTGTTGTGACCGCTGCTCGTAAGCATCGGCCAGCTCGGCGAGCACATGCCGCATCGCCATCGAGGAGATGCCGGTGATGACGTCGACCTTGTGTGACGGGACGCTCATCTCTTCGCTGCCTGAGTCAATCGATGTATTTCAATCCGGCCTTTTGCAGCGGCTCGCGCATGTTGTACATGTCCAGCCCCAGCACGCCGGCCGCGAGCTTCGCGCGCTTCTCGCCTTCATTCGCTTCGCGCGCTGCGGCCGCGTCGAGGGTCTTCTGCGCGAGCGCGAGCGGTACCACGACGACGCCGTCGTCGTCCGCTACGACGACGTCGCCTGGATTGACCAGCGCTCCGGCGCACACGACGGGAATGTTCACTGAGCCCAGCGTCGCCTTGACGGTCCCCTTGGCGGAGATCGCCTTGCTCCATACCGGGAAATTCATCTCGGTGAGCACGCTCACGTCGCGCACTCCGGCGTCGATGACAAGGCCTCGCGCGCCGCGCGCCTTGAAGCTCGTCGCGAGCAGGTCGCCGAAATAGCCGTCGGTGCAGTCGGCCGTGACGGCGGCGACGACGACGTCCCCCGGCCGGATCTGCTCGGCCGCGACGTGCAACATCCAGTTGTCGCCGGGATGCAGCAGGACGGTCACGGCCGTCCCGGACGCGTGTGCGCCGGATAGATGGGACGCATGTACGGTTTCAGCAGCCCGGCGCGTCCCATGGCCTCGTGCACGGTCGCCGTGCCGAGCGCGCCAAGCTTGGCGGCGACCTCGCTGTCGGCGCGCCGGATGTTGCGATAGACGACTCCGAGCTCGTACATGGTCAACGTCCTTTCGCTTTGAGAGCGGCATCGAGGCGCGGATAGACACGCCGCGCGTTGGCTTCGTAGATCTTGTGCCGCTGCTCCGGATCGATGTGCGCGGCCTCGATGTAGCGCCTGGTGTCATCGTAGTAGTGACCCGTCTCGGGGTCGATGCCGCGCACCGCGCCGATCATCTCGCTCGCAAACAGGATGTTGTCGACCGGAATCACGCGCGTGAGCAGGTCGATGCCGGGCTGGTGATAGACGCAGGTGTCGAAGAAGACGTTGTTGAGCAGATGATCCTTCAGCAACGGCTTCTTCATCTCCTGCGCCAGGCCGCGGAAGCGGCCCCAGTGGTACGGCACCGCGCCGCCGCCGTGCGGAATCACGAAGCGCAGCGTCGGAAAATCCTTGAACAGGTCCGACGTGAGGCACTGCATGAAGGCCGTGGTGTCCGCGTTCAGGTAGTGCGCGCCAGTGGTGTGGAAGCACGGATTGCAGCTCGTGCTCACGTGGATCATCGCGGGGATGTCGTACTCGACCATCTTCTCGTAGATCGGATACCAGTGGCGATCGGACAGCGGCGGCGAATTCCAGTGCCCGCCCGACGGGTCGGGGTTCAGGTTGATCGCGACGTTGCCATATTTCTCCACGCACTTCACGAGCTCCGGGAATGCAGGTCGCAGGGTCGACGCCCGGGCTCTGCGGCAGCATCGCGGCCGGGATGAAGTGGTCCGGGAATAGCCGGCTCACGCGGTAGCAAAGCTCGTTGCAGATCGCCGCCCACGTGCTCGAGACCTGGAAATCCCCGATGTGATGCGCCATGAAGCTCGCGCGCGGGCTGAAGATCGTGAGGTCGAGGCCGCGCTCGCGCATGAGCCGCAGCTGATTGCTTTCGATCGACTCGCGCAGCTCGTCGTCGCTGATGCGGAGTTCGGATGCCTGGGGCATCTGCGACGGATTCTCGATGCCCGCAATCTGCCGGTTGCGCCACGCCTCCAGCGCCTTGGGTGCCGTGGTGTAGTGGCCGTGGATGTCGATGATCATCGAGTCACTCCCGTTCGAACACCGTGTTTCACTTGTCGCATGCGAATCTGGGAGGCCGTGACCGCAGGTCTTGGGTTCTGCGCGGTTCAGCCCTGGCTTGTCGTGCCAGCTGGCTGGTCCCAGCTGAGATTGCCGGCTCCTTTGCCCGCTACCGAGTACAGCGCGCCCGGAGCGTTGCGCGTTCGTTGGAACGCCTCAAGCGTCTCGCCGCGCATCGCGGCATAGATGTGCAGGTTCGACACGCCGGTGACCGCGCCGAGCTTCTCGAGCATGAAGAAGATGACGCCGTAGTGCATCAAGGCCGCGCCAGTCGCGTCGGCGAATCAAATCTCGCTCTTCTTCGGTCAACCCGGCAGCCTCGAAACTTGCCTCCGGATCGCGAAGGAACGCCTCGCGATGGCTCGGCTCGACCATACGGTGCAGGTAGTCGTTGATGCGGAACGACTTCACGCTGCGCTCGAGCGTGAACGGGTACGTTCCTTCGAGTCGTTCGATGCCGCTGCAGCTCGCTTGCCACGTGGCGGCGGTGGCGCTCGACGACGGCCGGGTTGGGCGCGTCTGTCCCTTCGTAGATCGCGGTCGCGATGCCGGCCATCGAGGGCAGGTAATAGCTGCGGTACTTGCATTCGACATTCGCCGAAAGCGCACCGCGCATGGTGAGCCACATGACGACTTCCGCGCCCTCGAAGCCGCCGAGCTCCGCGTATTCGGCGATGGTCATCGCGGCGAGCTGTTCCGGATCGCGCTCGAAGAGATCGAGGAAGCGCTGGTCCCAGGCGGGATTGTTGAAACCCGCGCGCTCGCCGTGCACCTGGTGCGATAGTCCGCCGGTGGCGACGACTACGACGCGCAGATCCTCCGGATAGCTTTCGATCGCGCGTCTGAGCGCCTGTCCGAGCTTGTAGAAGCGACGGGCGCTTGGGATCGGGAACTGCAGCACGCCCATCTGGAGCGGGACGAGGCTCACCGGCCACTCCGGTTCGTGCGGGCAAAGCATCGACAGCGGCGAAAAGCAGCCATGATCCAGCGCCCGGTGCTGAAAGAACGACATGTCGAACTCGTCGGCCATCAGCGAGTGCCCGATGTGCGAGGCGAGCCGCGGATGCCCTTTGATCGGAGGCAAATCGCGCGCGCCGGCGCCTTCATCGGCGACAGGCCATTCGGGTCCCACGCCCAGCGCGAACGCCGAGTAGTGATCGAAGAAGAACGAGGTGACGTGATCGTTGTAGATCAACAGCAGGACGTCGGGGCGCTTCTCGGCGAGCCAGGCGGCCAGCGGCGCGAAATTCTCGAAGATCGGGGCCCACACCGGGTCGTCGCGCTTGTTGCGGTCGTAAGCGAAACCGATCGTCGGGGTGTGCGAAGCGGCGATGCCGCCGATGATGCGTGCCACGGCTGTATTCTCCGTACAGTTGATCAAAAGATGACGCTGTTTGGGCGGCGAGCGCGGGTTGTTGTCAGCTCATCCCAGTCGATCGAGTTCGACATCTAGGCGCCCGTTGCGCTGGCGGACCGAGACCTGTTAGCAGTGTGCCCCAGGCGCCTTTCGGCCGCATTGCCTTTCACTTGATCTGCCAAGCTGCTTGCTTATCAGACCGGGTCAAACGGGCGGCCTGCCGATCACCTTCCCCGCGCCCTGAAGGGGGCGTGGGTTCAAATCCTTCCGGGCGCGCCAGACAAACAAGGGCTTGCTGCGATGCGAGCCCTTTTTTTCCTCGGCCGGGCGTTTCATACCGGCCTCGTAGTCGAAACGATCCAGGTTGAGCCGTTCAGGCTCACGCGGCCGCTCGGCGCGGCAAGGGGGGCCAGAGTGCGTTCGACAGCATCGAGAATGACGGGCAGATGCTCGACGCCCACGTCCTGAACAAGACGAGATACCGGCCCCATCCGCACCGCATTCTCGGCTGCGGAGCGCGGCGTCTCGCCAAGAGAGAGCGCCGCGTCGAAGCGCTGTATGCGGATATCGCTGAAGCCGGCACCTGACAGAATGGTACGCAGTCTTTCCTCGTCGGCGAATGCAAACGGCCCGGGCGCGTTCGGATCGGCGGGCGCTGGTGTGATGTCCATCGCCTTGCGCGCGGCGGAGAGGGGCGTCATCGCCCAAGCGTTGTCGCGAGGCGTCCGCCAGCAGACGAACACGCAGCGGCCACCTGCTCGCAGCGATTTGCGCAAATGGCTGAAGGCCGCAGCAGGTTGGCTGAAAAACATGACGCCAAAACGCGAGAACAGCAAATCGAAGTTCGCCGGAAGCCCCATTTCGGAGGCATCGCCATTGCGGAAGGCGAGGTTTGCACAATTCGCCAGCGCGCCGTGCGAGCGAGCAACCTCAAGCATCGGCTGCGACACGTCGATACCGAGGACCTCGCCCGCCGCGCCGACCATCCGGGCAATTTCGATCGAAGTGTCGCCGCAGCCGCAACCGATGTCGATCACCCGGTCTCCGGATTGCGGCGCCGCAGCCTTCAGCGCTGCATCACCGAATGGTACGACGATACAGTCGATTTCTTTCTGCATCGCCACCCATCGTTGGCCCAATACACCGTTCCATTCTGCAATCTGTTCGGAGTTGTCAGCCGGCATCGCGTTCCTTATCACGAGTCGCGGGACCACCGGCGCTCCTGCGCCATGTCGCCGGGGGCACGCCGAACTCCCGCTTGAACGCACGATTGAATGCCGCTTCGGATTCGTAACCGACGTCCTCGGCGACCGACGCGAGCGGCCGGACCCCGAGGCGAAGTTGCTGCGCGGCGAGCTGGAGACGCCACTGCGCCAGGTATTGCATCGGTGGAACCCCAAGCAGGTCCGCGAAACGCTGCGCGAGCGCGGAGCGCGACATGCCGACCTGGCGGGCAAGATCTTCCACGGTCCACGGATGCGCCGGGCGTGCATGCATTAGAGTGAGCGCGCGGGCGACGAAGCGATCGCGCAATCCCGCCAACCACCCCTTGCGACCGTCGGGCATCGTGTCGACGTAGCGCCGAACCGCCTCGACGAACACCAACTCCGCCAGTTTCGCCAGTATCGTGGCACGGCCGGCGTGCGTCGAGGCGGCCTCCTCGGTCGCGAACCGCAGCGACGATTCGAGCCATGACGCACTGGATCCGCGCATCCCGACCTTGAACAGCCGCGGCAGCGCGGAAAGCAAAGGGTTCCTCCAAATGTCCTGTGCCGTGAGAAAACCGCAGACCATTCGCGTGACTGTCCCGCCGCCGCCGTACGCCACCGTCATGACTTCACCCGGCGTCGTCTCCACTTGATCCGCCAATAGCGGCGCCAAGAGCTCCGGCGACAGGTCGTTGGAACTGCCCAGCAGGTGCGTTTCGCCTTGCGGCACGACGATGACATCGCCGGCTTCCACCTGCACCGCGCTGCCGCGATCGTGCGGCAACATCGCCCAGCAGCTTCCTTCAGTCACCAGATGGAACGAGACCACGCGCTCGGACGGTGGCAGATAGGCCGAGCAAAGCGCCGAATCGGCGGGAACGATAACGCACCAAGGCGCCGAAAACGCGCCGTTGAGATAGACGGCGCCGGTTAGCTGAACGACGCGCAATACGTCGGAGAGAGCATCCATCGTAGCGGTTGTGCAATCGCGGCGTTGCGCGCAAGAAAATTGGACGCCTGGTCATTCAATGTCACTGCTGCCACGGGAATACTAGCACCGTGCCCAAGGGTCAACAAACTCGCCACATCCGAAAGACATCGGACGACGCTCTCACGGTTCAGGAGCTCGACGCATGGGCAACTCATGCGCGTGCCGCCAACGGTTTCGGGAGTGCTGCCTCGCCACCCATCCAAATCTTCAAGGAGACGTTCATGCCCGCTCCGCGGCCCATTTTGCAAACCGACGTCGATTCGCGGCGTTACGCCAGGTGCGTCGAGGTGTCCAAGCGCATCCGGTGGGACATCGATCGCGACGTGATTCGCAATCGTGAATTCGACTTCGCGAAAAAATTCCTGCCTGACGGGCTGTCGTTCGTCGACCGGTTGTCGTTTCTCGGCGCAGAGGAGCGCCGGCTTCTGTCGCAAATCCAGGGACGATCGTACGCCAACATCTTTGGCCTGGTCGAGCGTTTCATCGGCGCCAAGATACTGGAGGTGAGCAGCGACCACTGGCTCGGCGACCAGACCGCGCTCGAGGCGCTGGTTCGCTTCACCGACGAAGAATTGAAGCATCAGGAGTTATTTCGCCAGATCGAGACCATGATCGGCGCCGGAATGCCGGCGGGGTATTCGTTCCTGCCACAGCCGAACGACGTCGCAGCGGCCGTACTGAGCAAGTCGACCTGGTCGGTACTCGCGCTGACCTGCCTCATCGAGCTATTCACGCAGGCGCACTACCGGGCAAGCATCGAGCCGGACAGCGAACTTTCTCCGCTGTTCAAGGATGTATTCCTGTTCCACTGGAAAGAGGAATCGCAGCACGCGATTCTGGACGAGTTGGAATGGCTGCGCGAGAACGCGAGGCTTACGACGGAAGCGCGCGATGGGGCAGTGGACGACGTGATCGCGCTGGTAGGCGCCGTGGATGGCATCCTGCGAGCCCAGTCCGCGGCCGATGCGCACTACTTTGTCGAAATCTGCGGAAGGCCCTTGACGGCGGTCGAGGTCGAAGCCGTGAAAGCCACTGTTCTTGCCGCATATCGTTGGCAGTACATCGCATCCGGCGTTCAGATTCCGCGGTTCGGCGAATTACTGAACGGAATGATTACGCTGGCGCAACGCCAGCGGATCGGGGCCGCGCTTGCACCGATCATGGCCGGATTGACCAGTCGCTGAACGAGGAGAACTGATCATGGCAACAGCATGCCCCGTTGGATTCGACGTTGCCGGGTTGCGCGCGCAGGTCCTTGCAACCTACGATCGTGTCGCGCGCGACCCCAGTGGCGCTTTTCACTTTCACCGCGGCCCCCGCTACGCGGCCGACTACCTGCGCTACGACGCCGACGACCTCGCGTCGCTGCCCGACGCCTGTACGGCGCGCTTCGCCGGTGTGGGCAATCCGCTGCGCATCGGGCCGATCGTTCCGGGCGAGACGGTCCTCGACCATGCCTGCGGTGCCGGCATGGACCTGCTGCTGGCGGCTCGCCGTGTTGGGCCCGGCGGCCGAGCGTTCGGCGTCGACATGACGCCTGCCATGCGCGACGTCGCAACCAGCGCGGCTGCGGAAGCCGGCCTGGACGCGATCGTCACGATCCGCCCCGGGTTTTTCGAACGCTTGCCAATGGACGACGAAAGCGTCGACGTCGTGATATCGAATGGCGTCGTCAACCTCGCGCCCGACAAATCGCAGGTGTTCGCTGAAATCCATCGCGTGCTTCGTCCGGGCGGCCGACTGTATCTCGCCGACGTCGTGGTTCAGCGCGAACTGAAGGATGACGTGCGCAACAATCCCGACCTGTGGGCAGCGTGCATCGCCGGCGCGTTGCCCGAGCCTGAGCTTGCCGAAATTGCGCTCGCGTCCGGGTTACGCGATCCACAAATCACGGAACGCTTCGACTGCTTTCGCGACACCACCGCCGGGGCCAAGGTGGCGCACGACCTGTACGTCGGGGCAGTTAATTTCTTGGCCCGCAAATAGCAGACGAATCCGACGGCACGCCGAAACAATCGCGCAACAAATTGTGCAGGATGCGACGGATACGATGGAGGCTACCGATGACCCACTCGATGACGATTCCCCTCTGGGTAATGCTCGGATTCGCCGGCTGGACGCTCGCAGTGCTGATGGGCAGCATCGGGGTCTACCGCTGCTCTCGGGTCCTTACCGGACGTGCAACGATGGCGGAGTGGCGCGCCGATGCGACGCAGGGAAGTGAATGGTATCAGCGGGCGATGCGAGCACACCTGAATTGCGTCGAGAATCTCCCGGTCTACGGGGCGGCCGCGCTGGCCGCAGCCTTGGCCGGGGTCGGTGGCCGCGAGCTCGATGCCCTGGCTGTTACCTTTCTCGCCGCCCGCATCGGACAGTCGCTGGTCCACATCACGCGTCCGCAGACCGAACCCGTCGCCACACTTCGCTTCGGGCTGTATTGCGTACAGGTCGTGTGCGTCGTTTCGATGGGTGTCCTGGTCGCGCTCCGTGCATGAGCGAAGGTCGGCGGGCCAGGAATCTCCGGGCGGTTCAGCTCCCTATACCGGGATGACGCCAGTGGCAAGGAAGCAGTACATGAAGCAAGGGTCGAGGCTGAATGCGCCAGGCTGCGCGAAACAATCGAAACAAAAATGGCCTCGCGGTGAAGTTCTGCTGCCGCATCTGCCCACTAGACTGAATCGCACCCCGGCTTCATTGGAGATTCAAATGGAAAAACGCAACGCGAACGCTCTCTTGCATCTTGCCAGGCCGCGCGTCGGAAGCGACGTTCGGAGCCTCATACGCGAACTGACCGCCCTCTCCGGCGTCGCACGCGTCGTGCCGGCCGCGTGGCTTCCCCGCGTCCTCCTGATCAACTACGACCCGACCGTGATTGCCGTCCGGACGCTCCTCGCCGGCGCTACGCGCGGCTGGACGGCGGCCCGGCTCGTCGGGGCTCGAGCAACCGGCCAGAGATCACCCGCATAGACTATAGCAATGACGGCGAACGTCAGCTTCCAGGCAGCGAGTGCACATTGGGGAAGAACAGGTCCTTCCACGACGCAGGCTTGTTCTTCATCGCGCCTATGCTCTGCATGAACGAGGCGTACTTGAGGACGTTCTCCGGCGTCATGGTGAACCGATACTCGGGATTGCCAAGCATCTGGGTGAGCTCGTCGGCCGTCAGGCGCTTTTCCCCCGACATCGCGATGTAGATGGCGGCGGCTTCGCGCTTGTTGTTGTTGACGAATGTCTCGGCCTCGGCCAGCGCATCGACAAACACCTGGTATGTCTTCGGATTCGCCTGGTAGAACTTGGTCGTGGTCGACGCGATGATGAACGTCGCCCCGCCGCCCAGGACGTCGTAGGAGTTGACCACCTTGTGTATCCGCGGGTCCTTGAGCTCGAGATCCTGAAACGGCGGCGAGGTGAAATGACTGTCGATTTCGCTGATGCCGGAAAGTAGCGCCGTCATGGCGTCTGGATGGCTGAGCGAAACCGTGAGGTTGTCCAGCTTGGTCGCGTTGCCGGTACCGTAGGTCTGGGAAGCGGCCATCTGCAAAGTCATTGCCTGGATCGAAGACTTGGTCGCGGGCAGCGCAATGCGGTCCTTGTCGGTGAAGTCTTTGAGCGACTTCACACCCGGGTTGCGCGTGTTGAGGTACAGCGGCATCGAATCCATCGCGCCCAGCGACTTGATCTCGCCGTTGGTCTTGTCCCACAAGGTGAGGAGCCAGGGCACGCCGCTCGACGCAAAGTCGAGCCGTCCAGCGAGGATGGCGGCCTGAGTGAGTCCGGAGCCGCCGAACGTCTGCCAGTTCACTTTCAGCTCGCCCAGCCCGCTCGCCCTGGCGTGCTTTTCGACAAGTTTTTCGTGCTCCATGATCATGTACGGCAGATAGCCGATGCCGTATTCCTTGGACACCGTGATCTCGGCGACTTCCGCGCGGGCCGGACGCGGCAGCAGCGCGAAAACCGACGCTAGTGCGAGAACCGAAACGACGAGCAGCCGCGCATTGATCGCGGTGCGGTGACGAACGTTCATTGCTCCTCCGGCAGTGGCGCGAATGCGAATATCATGTTAACGCAAAAAATGCCGCGACCGGGAGCGTAGGGCCTGCAGGGGTTCGCATGACCGAGTGCGGTCGGCAACGACAGCCTTGCAATCCGAACCGAACCACCGCACGCTAACGCTCCGGTCACATCGACCTCACCTGCCACGAGGACTCCATGCCCGCCGCCAGTATTCTCGAAACGATCGGCAAGACGCCGCACATCCGCATCAACCGGCTGTTCGGCCCCGGCCACAACGTCTGGATAAAGTCCGAACGGTCGAATCCGGGCGGGTCGATCAAGGATCGCATCGCCCTTTCGATGGTCGAGGACGCCGAAGCCAGCGGCAAGCTCAAACGCGGCGGGACGATCATCGAGCCGACGTCGGGCAACACCGGTATCGGTCTGGCCATGGTCGCAGCGGTCAAGGGCTACAAGATAGTTCTGGTGATGCCCGACAGCATGTCGGTCGAGCGCCGCCGCCTGATGCTGGCGTTGGGCGCGACTTTTGTGCTGACGCCGCGTGCCGAGGGCATGAAGGGTTCGATCGCCAAGGCGATGGAGCTCGTCGCTTCGACACCCGGCGCGTGGATGCCGCAGCAGTTCGAGAACCCGGCAAACACCGAAGTCCATGCGCGCACGACGGCGCCGGAAATCGTCGCTGACTTTCCCGGCGGTCTCGACGTGCTGATCACCGGCGTAGGCACCGGCGGACACATCACCGGCTGCGCCCGGGTGCTGAAGCAGAAATGGCCGAAGCTCAAAGTGTATGCGGTCGAACCGAGCGCGTCGCCGGTGATCTCGGGCGGCAAGCACACGCCGCACCCGATCCAGGGCATCGGTGCGGGTTTCATCCCCAAGATTCTCGACACGTCGCTGCTCGACGGCACGATTCAGGTCGAGGCCGACGCCGCCAAGGAGATGGCCCGCCGCGCCGCGCGTGAGGAGGGGATGCTGATCGGCATATCCTCCGGCGCGACGCTCGCCGCCATCGCACAAAAACTGCCGGCTCTCGCGTCGGGCAGCCGCGTCCTCGGCTTCAACTACGATACCGGCGAGCGGTATCTGTCGGTCGAAGGGTTCCTGCCCGTTGAATAGCCCGCGCCAAACGTTGGCGTCCAAAAAAGCGGCAGCCTGATCCGGGTCCACGATTGGCCGGCGGAGTTTGCATGACTGGCGAATACGATGTCGTCGTGGTAGGTGCGGGGAATGCGGCACTCTGCGCCGCGCTGGCGGCGCGGGAGCACGGCGCGCGCGTGCTGGTGCTCGAACGCGCGCCCGAGGACGAGGCGGGCGGCAACTCGCGCTTCACCGCGGGCCTGATGCGCGTGGCCTACAACGGCGTCGACGACCTCAAGCGTCTGATGCCGGATCTCAACGCGGAGGAGATCGCGCGCACCGACTTCGGCACCTACCCGGAGAGCCAGTTCCTCGACGACATGGCGCAGGTGACGGAATACCGCTGCGATCCCGATCTCACCGAGATCCTGGTGAAGCGCAGCCTCGAGACGGTGGCATGGCTGCGTTCCAAAGGCGTGCGCTTCACCGCCGCCTGGGGGCGGCAGGCCTTCAAGGTCGGCGACAAGTTCAAGTTCTGGGGCGGGCTCACGGTCGAAGCCGTGGGCGGCGGCCCGGGCCTGGTCGAGGCGCTGACCGCGGCCGCGCGTGAGAAGGGGATCGACATCTGGTACGAGGCACGCGCGACGGAGCTGATCGCCGATGACGATGGAGTGAAGGGCGTGCAGGTCAGGCACAAGGGGAAGACGACCCAGGTCCGTGCGAAGTCCGTGGTTCTCGCCGCCGGCGGCTTCCAGGCCAATCCCGAGTGGCGTGCGCGTTACCTCGGCCCTGGCTGGGAGCTCGCGAAGGTGCGGGGAACGCGCTTCAACACCGGCGACGCGATTCGCATGGCGCTCGACATCGGCGCGGCACCAACCGGCAACTGGTCGGGCTGCCACGCGGTGGCCTGGGAGCGCAACGCGCCGGAATTCGGCGACCTCGCCGTCGGCGACCAGTTCCAGAAGCACTCGTATCCGTGGGGCGTGTACATCAATGCCGCAGGCAAGCGCTTCGTGGACGAAGGCGCCGACTTCCGCAACTACACCTACGCCAAGTATGGGCGCGTGATCCTGTCGCAACCCGGCCAGTTCGCGTGGCAGATCTTCGACGCCAAGGTGAAGCCGCAACTGCGCGACGAGTACAAGATCAGGCAGGTGACCAGGCGCGTCGCAAATACGCTCGAGGATCTGGTGAAACAGCTCGATGACGTCGACGCCGACGCGGCCTTGAAGGAGCTCCGCGCCTACAACGCGGCGGTGCAAACCGGAATTCCGTTCAATCCGACCATCAAGGACGGCCGGCGCACCGAAGGCCTGGCGATTCCCAAATCGAACTGGGCGAACGTACTCGACACGCCGCCCTTCGAAGCGTATGCGGTGACCTGCGGCATCACGTTCACTTTCGGAGGATTACGCATCAATACCGGCGCACAGGTGATCTCCACCGACGGCCCGCCGATTCCCGGCCTCTACGCCGCCGGCGAACTGGTCGGCGGGATTTTCTACTTCAACTATCCCGGGGGTACCGGGCTTACCAACGGCGCGGTGTTCGGGAGGATCGCGGGCACGAGCGCGGCACGATTCGAGCGGAAGCTTGCAAGCTAGGAAAGCTGCTGCATTGTCCGCGGGACGCGGCGGAGGTCCTATAATCCGCGTGATTTATGAGAGCCGGGACGGTGCTCGGGTGCGCCGGACTCTCGAGCTGTTTCAACACGTCGACCCGGATGCGACGCAAACGACACTTCTGGAGGATTTCGAATGCGTAGAGTTGTGTTGACATCGTTGATCGTGTGCGGGGCGGCGCTGATGGGCGCCCAGGTGCAGGCTCAAACACCGGCAGCGCCACCGTCCGCCGGCGGCACGGCGGACGGCGTCCCGGCCGATATCCCGTACGGCACGCCGATCAACCTGGAGACCGCGAAGAAGCTGGTCGCGGCGGCTGAAGCCGAGGCGATCAAGCATCGCTGGAAGGAGGTTATCGCCGTTGTCGACGCCAACGGCGATCTCGTCCACTTCTCGCGCATGGACGGCGCACAGATTGGCTCGGTCACGGTCGCCCAAGGCAAAGCCCGCACTGCGGCGCGCTACCGCCGCGAGACGCGCGTTTTCTACAACCTCTTCGAGACCGGCCATCCTTACATCGCGACGATCGATCCGACGCTGGTCGCCTCGCCCGGTGGCTGGCCGCTCGTGGAAGGAGGCAAGCTGATCGGAGCCATCGGCTGCAGCGGCGGCACCGGCGACCAGGACGCCGCCACCTGCAAGGCCGGTGCCGACCTGGTGAAGTAAGGTTGCGACAATAAGAACGGCCCTGCGGCGCAATCGCACCGCAGGGCCAAACGTTGGTCGTTCCGGCAAGGGCTCGGGGGAAGAGCAGCCCAGCGGCTCGGCGGGATGCGCTACTGCTGCCGAGCGACGGTCTTCGCTGTTGCGGTAGAGGTGCTGGACAACACGGGTTGGCCGGTGCTGTCGCCCAGCGCGTGCTTCACGCCGTCGGCCGCATAAATGGCATCGCACAGTCGCTGGAGCATCGGCACGCCGCGGACCTCGGTCTCGAACAGCGGCACGATGGCGCGCACGCTGCCGTCGAACTCCTTCCAGATCGTTCGCATGTGCTCCTGCTGCATGGCCACGCGGTTCTTCACGAACTCGGCGGCGTCGGGACCGACCGACGCGGGATCGATGACCATGTTGACGAGGACGCCGCCCACCGGGATGCCGAAGTCCTTGAACCACTGGATGAAGCGCGTGACCACCGCGATGGGCAGCGCCTCCGGCAGGGTCACGAAGTAGAACGCCGTCAGCTTCGGGTCGGTGAGGAGCACGCGCGCGTGCTCCATCCGGTCGCGGAAGGAGACGAGGTACTCCATCAGCGGGTCAGCCTCCTTCTTCTTCGTGAAGGAGAGCAGCTCGCGGAGAGTGCGCGCCTCGTCGCGGCTCTTCATCATCTTGTTGACCCACAGCGCGTACACCTTCGACATGCCGAGCAGGCGCCGCGCGTTGGCGGTGGGCGCGGTGTCGAAGACGTAGACGTCGTACTCGTTCTCGAACATGAGGTCGATCATGTTCTCGAACATCGCCGACTCCTCGAACGCGGGGTTCATCGTCGCGGTCTCGACGAACTCGTCGGCCTTGGTCGTGATGTCGGCGAACTTGAGGAACCAGCGGATCTTCTCCCGGATCTGCACCTTGCTGCGCTCGATGGTCTGCTTGGTCTCGATCTCGTACGCCCAGAGGTTCGGCACGCCCTCGACGGGAACGTGCTTGCCCAGCACGTCCTGGCCGAACAGGTTGGTCAGGCTGTGGACCGGATTCGTCGACGCGAGCAGCGTCCGGCGTCCCTGCCGGGCGAGCCCGATGGCGGCGGCGGCGGCGAAGACGGTCTTGCCCACGCCGCCCTTGCCGCCGAAGAAGAGGTACTTCAGCGTCGGGTGCTCGGTCAGATAGCGGCCCATCGGCATCGTGATCTCTGGCATGGCGAGTCCTTCGCTAGGCGAACATACCGGCGGCCAGCTTCTCGATCATCGGCAGTCCCGTGACGTCGCGCTCCATCTCCGGCACCATCGCCAGCACGTGGTCGCCGAAGGCCGTGCGCACGCCGAGCAGGTTCTGGTCCTGCATGGCGATGCGGCGGCGCAGATACTCCGGGATGTTCTGGCCCAGCAGCTCGTGCGGGATAACCCGGTTCACGACGTACCCGGCGAGCGGTACGTCGAACTGCGCGAACATCTTGGCCGCCTTTTGCGTGTCGTTGATGACCCCGGCCTCCGGGATCACCACGAAGAAAAAAGCCGTCTTCGTCTTGTCCGTGAGGATCCCGGCCGACGTGTTGATGCGGTTCTTGATGTAGAGCAGTTCCTGGAGAATCTGGTCCTGCTCGGTGATCTTCTCGCGCCGGATGCGGCTGACCATCTCCTCGTACTCGCGCATCTCCTCGCGCAGCTTGGTGACCTTGTTGATCCACTCGTCGTAGACCTTGGCCATCGACAGGTAGTAAAGCGCGTGGCCGAGAGGTACCAGGTCGTAGATGTAATAGTCGTAGTCGCCCTTCATGACGACGTCCACCACGGCGTCGAACATCGCGCTCTCTTCCATCGCCGGCTCGGCGCTCGCCGCCTGGATGTAGTTCTCGATCTCGTCCGGCACGGCGGGCAGACCGTACATGTCGAGGATCTTCTGGCGGATCTCCTGTTGGTAGGCCCGGATGTGGCTGTCCGCGTCGATCTCCTGGGCCCAGAGCTTATCCATGATTTGGACAGGCCCCTTGCCGAAGATGTCGCGCTTGAAGATGTCGGTGAGCGATGCTTGGGGGTCCACGGAGAACACGAGGACCTTCTTCCCGTGGCTTGCGAGCCAGTACGCCGCCGCTGCGGAGAAGGTAGTCTTGCCGACTCCGCCGCCACCGCCGAACATGATGTACCGGCGCTCGGGATGCTGCAGGAACACGTCCTTGAATCCCACGGTGTCGCTCCCTAGAACATCGCGTCCGCGACGTCCTTCTCGCGCAACATGCGCCGTTTCCACGTGGCGATCTGCGGCACGACGTAAGGCAGGAGCCGCAGGCTGTAGTACGGCGGCAGGATCGGGAATGCCGAGGAGGTCGCCCATCGTGATCAGGATGAACAGATGCTCCATCGATGCGCGTGTGCGCAGGGCCGCGCGGCTCATGTCGTGGGCGGCCATGCCGTACACGGTGTCGGTGATGTTGTGCCACAGCCTCTTCGCCGCCGATACTTTCTCTTGCTCTGTCATGGCCGTCTCCTTTTCATACACCGTGCAGGTGGTGCTCGTGATCGCTGCCGAGCTCGCGCTCGCGCAGGACGCTGCCGCTTCCAGGTCTCGACCTGCGGCACGACCCAGGGCAGCAGGCGCAGCCCGTAGTACGGCGGCAGGATCGGCACGCCGAGCATGTCGCCGAACACGCCGAGCATGAACAGCGTCTCCATCGTGGCGCGGATCTCCAGCGCCTGCTGCGCGATCTCGTAGCCGGACATCCCGTACATGAACTCGCGTAGCGCGCGCCTCCACCCGCCGGCGGCGGGCGTGTTATCGTCCCTTCCGCCATGACCGAACTCGTCGCTGTTGTCGCGGTCGCGGTCGTCGCCTGGTTTGCCGCCGGTACGATCTGGAACGTCCGCAAAGGAAGCGCGCTCATGCGCTGGATGCAGGGCGGGCCTGCCGGCGCTCGGCGAGCGCAGCACCGTGCGCTGGCTGGGCTCGACCGCGGTCGAGATGGTGATCCGGCGACGCCAAGGTCCCGTTCGCCGGCGCGACGCTGGTCATCTTTCTCGAGGCGCGCGATCTGCCCTGGATGTGGGCTCTCGGGCGCAGCCGCGGACGGCGCGATACGCTGATCGTCCGAGGCGTGCTGCGCCAGGCCCCGACGCTCGAGTTCGAAGCGCTCGACCCCGTCAGCTGGTCCGGTCGTGACGCGCTCCCACGGGTGCCTCGCGAGTGGCCGGTGCACGAGGCGGCGAGCCCCGGGCGCGTGGTCGTGCATTGCGCGAGCGCCGCGGCGCTTGCGCGCGCGGACGCGCTGCTGGCGCTGGCCCAGCGCGCCGGGCTGGCGGCGCGGCGGATGTCCGTCCGCCGCACCGAGCCGAACTTCCAGCTTCACGTCGCGCCTTCCCGATCGCCAGGCAGGCCGCGCGCGAGTTCTTCGAAGCGGTGCACGCCCTCGCCGAGCTCGCGCTGCCTGACACGATCCAGGCGCCTAGGCATGCGCCGCAGGCGGCACAGCCGCCGGGTGCGGGAGAGGCGCCGCGGGTGTCGCGCCATGGCGGACGTAGGCCTTGTACCCGTCCCAGCCGATGAGGATGGCCGCCACGAAGAGCAGCACGGAGACCGCGATCATGGCCCAGGCGCCCCCGACCGGCAGCGCGCTCATCTTCGGATTCGCCGCGATGGTCACATAGAGGTTCCTCGCCGTGACGATGGTCGCCGCCAGCGTGGTCACGTACATGAAGATCATCGGCACGACCGCGTAGGTCGGATTGCGCTTCTCCGACTTGAGCCATACCGACACGACCAGCAGGCTCAGAGCCGCCATCAGCTGGTTGGACGCGCCGAACATCTGCCAGAGGTAAACCCACGTTCCGGTCAGCACCAGCGCAGCCGTGAAGCCCATGGAGATGAAGCTCGCGACGTGCATGTTGCGCATGGGCGGGATGGCGTCGCCAACCCACTCGGCGAGCGTCACGCGCATCACGCGGAACACGAGCTGCGTCACGGTCAGCACGATGATCACGAAGGTAGCGAAGCCGAGCGCGGTGCCGAACGTCTCGGGGATGAGCCCGAAGGTTCCGGCGTACACGAGCTTGCCAACGCCGATCGCGAACCGGCCGCCGCCACCGCCGGCTCCGGCGATGGAGACGGCAGTCAGAGACAGCAGCGCCAGGGGGAACTCGCCAAACAACATCGCGCCTGCGCCGACCGGCAGTGCGTCGGTGTCGTACTCGAGCTGCCGCGCAGTTCCGATCGAGCCGACGAGCGCGTGCCAGCCCGAGATGGCGCCGCAGGCGATGGTGACAAAGAGCATCGGCCACAGCGGCTGCCACGCCACGCCTTCCTTGATGCGCGAAGCCGAGGTCCGTCACCGCCGGCAGCGCGAACGCGCCAATGAGCGCGCCCGAGGCGTCCTGCGTGCCGAGGAGAGGCGCGACGACCATCCCGAACGCGCTCAGGAGAATGGTGATGGATGTGATCCAGAAGCCGATGTAGTTCACGGGCTGCGCGAAGCGCCAGATCGGCAGATTCGCCCCAAGGTAACTGAAGGCGAAGAGGAAGACCATCCACCAGACGTAATTGGGCAGCGTCTTGAGGAGGCCCGTGCTCGCGTCATACGCCGGCGTGCTCGCGCGCTTGCCGTCCTTGCCCGGCGCGGGGATGCGCGGGTCTGCAGCGGTCGGATCCTCAACCGCGAAGAGCGGCTGGCGCTCGGTGATCGCGTCCACCGCGTTGTTAAGCTGCACCACGGCGGCGGCCACGGGTCCTTGCACCAGCGTGCCTTTTTCGTCGCGGTGCTGGCCCCACGGTCCGGCCGCCATGCCGACGAGCGTAAGGGCGACGACGAAAACGGTGACGCCCATGATGCCCATCTTCCAGCGATACATCATCTGCCCGGCGAGCAGCCCCATCAGCGCGAGCATCACGATGCCGAACGGAACGTCGGGACGCGCGGAGAAAATCGCCGCCAGGATGCCGACGAACGCACCGGCCAGCAGCATCAATTGTTCGCTTCACAACCAAGGCGCGTATTGATCTGCGTCAACACCGATAGTCTTACCGCCTGATAAAGGAATTGAGGCCGCAGTTGCGTTAGAGACGCGTTGCGAAATGGGTTCCTCACTCTGCGCGATTGCGCGACCGAAGCGCGCCTCCTCCTGTCAGAGGGAGCAAAGAATGGAAGTGCTCTAGTTGATCTGCAACGTCGCTGGTGTCACGACGACGTTACCCGTGTCGACAACCGCCGAGCAGAACGGCTGCAGCTACGGTTGCGTCTTCGTCCAGCTAGAATCCGGATTGAAACGCGTCATCTTCGAGGCGATTGACGACGTCGCCTTGCCGAGATTCTTCTGATACACGACGCCTTCGTGATTGACGACTAACGTCATCACGCCTGAAGTACCCCAGCGCGCCGGGTAGGCTACGAGCGCAAAACCACCGATCATCTTGCCGTCAGCAACGTAGTCGTACGCACCGTTCGGAGCATCGCGGCCCTGTCCAGTAAGTATCTTGTAGAAATATCCGTGATAGGGTTCGTGGCTGGCGTTCTTGCTCTTACCGTAACCCTCTTCCTTCGCCTTCGCCGCGAGCGGACCGAGGGGACTTAATGGCTGCCCTTCTTTGGTCGGCCAGTAGAGGCCGTCCTTCTTGCCGGATGTGCTGACGAGTTTCTTGGCGTACTCGTGCATGCCGTCGCGATTGCCTTGCGTCATCGCGTATTCGCGCTGGGCGTCCACGTAGGCAAGGCAGACCTGGATCGCGGCCAGCTCGTTACGGCCGATACGCCGATTGAGAATTTCCTCCGCGCCGGCCCGGACGTCGAATCTCCACCCATCGGCACGCTTGACGATGGGAAACGGAAGCGGCCAATCGTTTTCGCCGATGACCAACGTCGCTTTGGCATCACCGTCGAGTTCGATCCTCGAATTTTTGTCGAAGGCGGCAACGAAACGTGCGCGCCCCTGGCGGTCGGCTACGGGATCCCCCGAGCTGATCAGCTTGTCGCTGCCAGGGCCGAGCACCGCCAGGATGCGCGCCCGGTCGTCGTCTCTCACTGCTGCGACCAGCGCCGCAGTCGCAGCCTGTGGCGTCGTGAAGTGTTGCTGCAGCCGTGCGGGCACTTTCGCCGCAGGCGTATCGGCGGCCAATGCAAGCGGCGCGAAAACAGCGCTTAGCGACGCCAGCACGACACCCGCTATCGCCGGCCAGCGGCAAAGGTAATGCGTCATCGAATCCTCAGGCGTGTGCTCAGACATGTCGTGTGTCAGCGCCGCTGCGCGCCGCCTTGTGGAGGCGGCCCCGGCCTGGGTGCCGCCGAAGGCGCGCGACCGACGGGCGCCGGTGCCGACGGAATCGATTGGCGGCTCTGCAAGCCGCGCTGCGCATTGGTCTGCGTCTGCTGACGCGAGAGCCCTGGATCGAACGGTGCGGCACGTCCGGGCGAGGGTGCCGGCCGGACCGCAAACGGCGTGGGCACGCCGGCGGCTGGCGCCTGCCGCACAGCATTCGGCGCCTGTCGCAAGGCATTGGGAACCTGCGGCATCGCCCTCGGCGATTCGCGCGTTACGTTCGGTGCCGGCGCGCGCTGGATGCGTTCATAGCCACGGAAGTCCTGTCTCGAACGCACGGCATTCGGATCCGTCCTCGCGAACCGGTCGCGTGTCGTTGCATTGGGATAAGCAACCCCGCGCCGGTGCGGCGGCGAATGCTGCCAAGTGCCATCCTGCGGAACGCGCGGATGCCTCGGGTTATTCCAGAAGCGATTGTTGTGATCATCGATCGCGATGCGGTGGCCGTGCCAATGCGGGTGCGCCCAGCCCCAGTGGTTGTACCAGATCGGCCATGGGGCACCGAAGAAAATTCCGATCGTGTACACCGGGCAGAACGGATAGGCATAGCTCGGCGGAGGGCACCAGAACCACGGCGGATATGCCGGCGCCCACCACGGACCGTAAATGAGCAGAGGATTGTAGACCGGCACGTACACGACGTCGGGTTGCGGCGTGTCGATGACGATGTCGTCGTCCTGCATCGTCACCGCCAATTGCGACGTCGTCTGCAAATTGCCGGCGGCCACGGCCTTCTGGCGCAACGACTGCACGGTGTCCATCACGCGCGGCTGATCGACGAGGAATGCGTCGCCCAATCGTTGCGTCCATTCGAGCTTGTCGTTCATCATCGCCAGAACCTGCGGATACGCAGCGAGCGATTGCACGCTCGGATCCCAATTCCTGTCCGTCAGCGCCTGGTCGAGCGCATCGCCGCGGAGGTCGGGATTCTGCTGAACGAATCGCGCGGCTTCCACGACTTCAAGCGGATACGTCGCAGCGATCAGGATCTGCGTCAGCAACTGGTCCGGATAGAGAGCGATGGGCGCCAGCAACTGGTCGAGTTCATCCTGGCTGTAAGCAGGCTCGTCAGCAGTCTGTGCGCCGACCGGCGTGACGACGAATGCCAGGAGAGCCAGCGCGCCAATCAGAAAGCATCGCATACGGAGAGTGCGTGAACGACCGGATGCTCGACGCGACGTCGACGGCGGAAGCCTGCTGAAACAAAGAGTCATGCTGCAACTGTGCGCTGATAAAACGCATCGTGCGATCTGATTTGTAACATTCTATGGCCACGCGGCGCCGATTCGTCAGTTATTGAAACGAGCGTTGACCCAGATCAATATACAAGCGTTGAATCTGGCCGAGCGAGAGCGAGTTCGGCATGATTCGCATGACAATCACAACCGCGCGCAGACGCGTGTATGCATGGTCGCCACGAATTCGGACAGCTCCAACCAGGACGTCTCACAACGAGTCCTCGAGATCGTCGACAATCTCGCTCGCGAGTTGCGGTCCGGTCAGCCGTCCGCTTCGCGAGCACAGCTGGACTTTAGCTTCGAGCGTGATCTGGGTTTCGATAGCCTCGAACGGGCGGAGCTCCTGCTGCGAGTCGAAAATACATTCGGTGTCCGCCTGCCTCCTCGCACGCTGGCAACCGCCGAGACTCCCCGCGATCTTGCGCGTGCGGTGCAAGCGGGGAGCACCTTGTCGCACCGGGTGTCGGCCGTGGCAGCGGTGCCGGCTGTCGAGCCTGCAGCAGCGATCCCCGAACATGCCGCAACCCTGATCGATGTCCTGCGCTGGCATGCCCAGTCGCATCCGGAGCGCACGCACCTCACGCTGCTCGTGGAAACGGAGGAGGGCGCGCGCGAGGAGGCGATCACCTATCGCGCTTTGCATGATGCCGCTGTGCGTGTCGCCGACGGGCTTTCCGCCAGCGGCTTGGAGCCGGGGCAGAGCGTGGCGATCATGCTTCCGACATCGCCGGAATTCTTCGCCGCGTTTCTTGGCATCCTGCTGGCAGGCGGGGTTCCGGTCCCGATCTATCCGCCGGCAAGACGCTCGCAACTCGAGGAGCATCTGCACCGCCAGGCGGGCATCCTCGGCAACTGCCTGGCGACCACCTTGATGACGGTACCCGAGGCGCGAATGGTCGCGCGCCTGCTGCGGGCCTCGACGCCGTCACTAAGACACATCGTCTCGGTTGCGGAACTCAGCGCGACATCGGGACCGAAGCCCACGGTTCGATCCGAGCCGGGGCCCCGGGACACGGCACTCCTGCAATACACTTCGGGCAGCACAGGAAATCCGAAAGGGGTGATCCTCAGCCACGCCAACTTGCTCGCCAATATCCGGTCGATGGGCCGCGCTGCGGCAGTGACGCCCGGCGATATTTTCGTGAGCTGGCTGCCCCTGTATCACGACATGGGATTGATCGGCGCCTGGCTGAGCAGCCTCTATTTCGCGATTCCACTCATCGTCATGCCGCCGACCGATTTTCTGGCGCGCCCCGAGCGCTGGTTGTGGGCGATCCACCGCTACCGTGCGACTCTTTCGGGCGCGCCGAACTTCGCCTACGAGATGTGTGCTACCCGCTTGGACGAAAGCCGCCTCGCCGGTCTCGATCTGTCCTCGTGGCGGGTTGCGTTCAACGGCTCGGAGCCAGTCAGTCCCACCACTATCGCGCGCTTTGCCCAGCGCTTCGCGACCTACGGGTTCGAACCTCGAGCGCAGACACCCGTATACGGTCTTGCAGAGTCCGCAGTCGGGCTGGCATTCCCGCCGTTGCAGCGAGGTCCGCTGGTCGACCGCATCGATCGCATCCGCCTTGGCGAGAGCGGGGTCGCGGTGCCGGCGGTTTCGGACGACATCCGCGCGCTGCTGGTCGTGAGCTGCGGCCAGCCTTTGCCTGGGCACGAGTTTCGCGCTGTCGATGCGGCGGGACGCGAGCTACCAGAGCGCCAGGAAGGCCGCATCCAGTTTCGCGGGCCTTCGGCCACCAGCGGTTACTTTCGCAATCCTGAGGCAACCTGCAGTCTGTTCGACGGCGACTGGCTCGACACCGGTGACGTGGGCTACGTGGCAGCGGGCGAGCTCTATGTCACAGGACGCGCCAAGGACGTAATCATCCGTGGCGGGCAGCACATTCACCCGCAGGAAGCCGAAGCGGCAATCGGCAACATCGCGGGCATCCGCAAGGGCTGTGTCGTCGTCTTTGGCGTCGCCGATCGCGAGGCCGGCACGGAAAAAGTGGTGGTGCTCGCTGAAACGCGGGAGGCCGATCCGTCCAGGCAGGAAGCGCTGCGTAAAGTAGTTGTCGGGCAGGCGGCGTCGCTGCTCGGCGCGCCCGCGGACGATGTCGTTCTGGCGCCGCCGCACACGGTGCTGAAGACATCGAGCGGCAAGCTCCGTCGCGCTGCATGCCGCGACCTTTACGAGCGAGGGGTAGGTAAAGCGAGACAGCAGGGCCTCGTGCCTCAGACCATTAGGCTGCTCTGGACCGGATTCGGCGGCTGGCTGCGACGATCGCTGACTCGCGTCGGCGAGGTGTTGTTCGCAGGCTACGCGTGGACACTCTTTGCCGCGATCGGACTGGTCGCGGTGGGCGCCGTCGCCGTGTTGCCGCGGCTAGGCTGGCGACGTCACGCCGCGGCGGTGCTGGCACGCGCGTTCGTCGCGGCATCGAGGGTCCCGCTGCAAGTGACCGGTGTCGTGAACTTTCCGCCGAAGGGACCGATCGTTGTCGTCGTCAATCACGCAAGCTATGTCGATGCGATCGTGCTGATGACAGTCCTTCCCGAGCGCTGCAATTTCGTGGCCAAGCGCGAACTGGCCTCGAATGCGCTGATGGGGCTGCTGCTCGGTCGCATGGGCACGCGCTTGGTCGAGCGCTTCGACGTCGAAGCGGGTGTGGCCGCAGCCCATGAGCTCGCGGCGCTCGCCGAGCATGGCGCGTCGTTCGTCTATTTCGCTGAGGGTACATTCACCCGCGAGCCGGGCCTGCGTCCGTTTCACATGGGTGCCTTCATCGCCTCCGCGAGCGTTGGCGCGCCCTTGGTGCCGGTGGCGATCCGCGGCACGCGCTCGGTATTGCGCGACGGCCAGTGGTTCCCAAAGCGCGCTCTTATCCAGATCATCGTCGGCACGCCACTACTGCCCGAGGGCCATGACTGGGCGGCGGCAGTGCGCCTTCGCGACCGCGCCCGCGCGTCGATACTCGCGGGTTGCGGCGAACCTGACCTTGTCGGAAGAGGGACACTGTGATGCTCGCACGGGGCGCCGGGGCAGGCCGCTTCCAGGGCTGGCTCGCTTGCCGCCATTAACCCCAATGCAGGCGAAGGCTATTGTCGGCTTGCACTTCGGCCCGTGTGCCGAGGCTTCTGCCCTCGCGGTTCAGCGTTGCTCCGAGCCACGCAGCTTCGTCACCGGCGGCCCGGTTGATCCGCAAATGACGGGTGCGCGTCGGCGTCATCGCGAAACGCAGTAGCTTCCTGGTCGAGGCGTCGAAGGACGCGAAGTACAAAAGCGCCAGGTCGGCGCGATAAGCATCGTAGCCGCGAATGCCTTCGTAGTCGTCGAGAAGATCGCCGCAGCCATACAGTATGGGTTTGTCGTGGTGGACCTCTATGCCTTTCACGTGGTGCGAAGAGTGTCCGTGCACAAGGTCGACTTCGGCCCTGTCGATCAGGCCATGGGCAAAGCCGCGTTCCGCAGATGAGATGTCGTAGCCCCAGTTGCCTCCCCAATGAATCGACATCACGACAATGTCCCCAGGGCGCTTGTGTGTGGCTATCCGACGCGCGACGTTATCGAGGCTGCGCGATGACAAGTCGTCAAGGAGGCTCACACCGGGGCGACCCCTCTGCGCCGCCCACTCGGCGGGGACGCCGCTCGTTTCCATCCCGTAGGCGAACACGAGTATACGGCTCCCGGCGCGCGTGTCGATGATCGCCGGTAACGCGGCTTCATCCACGTTCGCGCCAGCGCCGGCTGTCCGTATGCCGGCACCATGCAAGGTCGCCAGCGTTTCCGCGAAGCCGGATCTGCCCCAGTCGAGGACGTGATTGTTGGCGAGGACACAGCAATCGAGTTTTGCCACAGTCAGGCAGCCGACGTTGGCCGGATGCATTCGATAGTGGACGCCCTTGTGCGGCCACGCTTGATCGCTGCCGGTGACCGAAGTCTCGAGATTGACGATCCTTGCATCGGGCCCGACGCGGTCCAGCTCCGCCAACGCGTCACCCCAGATGTAGCCGAAATCGACGGGCCTCGCGATCGGCCCCGAGGCCCGCTCGGCCAAGCGCACATACTCGAGCGCGGAGCGAACATAGGATTCGTACAAGTCCGGTCGGCTCGGGTGCGGCAGGATTTGATCGATGCCGCGCCCGGTCATGACATCGCCCGCCAGAAACAAGGTTATCGCGTTTACGTCCCCACCCGAGATCGCAGCGGTTTGTGACAACTTCCCTCCGCGCGCGTTACCGAGGCCAAGGCCGCGTTCCATCGCCGGCCCGGAAAGCAGTGCACCACCTACCCGCGCCAAGAATTGCCGCCGCGTCATTGCTCGTGACACCATAAGATAATGGATTGCGTCGCCATCGGTCCCCAACATTGCATCTGCCATCATCCTATACCCTCCGTGGCCGGGCGGTTTGACGACCACATACCGAGATTTGCTGAGTTGCGCTTCTCGAGTTGCCCTAAGCGCTCCGTCTGCGGGTTTTTCCCCTTGATGCTAAGATAATATTGTGAGGGGTCAGAATCGGATCGCTGTTAATGCCGGCTGAGGCGGACCGATGAAAAAGACCTCGCCCCCCCTTGGTGAGTTCGAGCTTATCGCGCGTTACTTCGCGCCGCTCGCCAAGGGCTTCCCCGGTGCCTTTGGATTGCTCGACGATGCGGCGGTGATCGCTGCGCTGCCGGGGCATGAGCTCGTTGCCAAGACCGACGCGATCGTCGGCGGCGTACATTTTCTTCTCGACGATCCGCCGGACCTCATCGCCCGCAAGGCATTGCGGGTGAATCTTTCCGACCTTGCCGCGAAAGGCGCTGTGCCGCGCGCCTACATGCTCGCCATCATGTTGCCAAGAACGCTTACCGAGGAGTGGATCGCGACCTTCGCTCGTGGCCTCGCCCAGGATCAAGACCAATATGCAGTGCATTTGATCGGGGGCGATACGGATTCGACACCTGGTCCGGTGTCGATCGCGATCACGGCGTTCGGTGAGGTGGCGACCGGGCGCATGCTCCGCCGGAGTGGGGCGCGTGACGGAGATACAGTGTTCGTGACCGGCACCATCGGCGATGCCGCGCTTGGCCTGGAGGTGCTGTGCGGGAAATTGCCCCACCTGCACACGAACGCGGCAAACTTTCTCGTTGATCGCTACCGGTTGCCGCAACCGCGTGTCACATTGGGTCCTCGTCTTGTCGGACTTGCGAGCGCTGCACTGGATGTCTCGGATGGCCTGCTCGCCGACCTTCGTCACATCTGCGAAGTCTCGGAACTCGCTGCGGTCATCGAGGCTCCCCGAGTGCCGGTATCAACGGCCGCGCGCACAGCCCTCGGCACGGACTCCGGGCGTATCACAGCGGTACTGACGGGCGGCGACGATTACGAGATACTCTTCACCGCACCACCGGAAGCGCTTAATGAGCTGACCGAATTGTCGCAGGCGCTCCACGTGCCGATCACTGCCATCGGCCGGATGGAATCGGCGTCATTCGGCAAGAATGGGCGAATCCGGGTACTGGACGAATCGGGGAGGCCGCTCACGTTCGATCGCGGTGGCTGGACGCACTTCTGAGTGCGAGGCTATTGCGCGGGATCAAGCCATGACGAGCCGTCGAGCCTATAATTGCACAGTCGCTTTTCGAATTCGGCATGAAGAACGAATATGGCTCTGACCAAGGTTGAGCTGTCGAAGCTCATCAAGGCGCTAGACCAGCGTTATGCGTCGCTACTCGAGGAAGTTCGCGATGCGCTGGAAAAAAGCGAGAACCAGCAGTACGTGGAGCTGATCGATCGCGTACCCGCGGATATCGGTGACCAGTCAGTCGCCGATGCGCTGGCCGACTTGAACCTTGCGCTCATCGACCGCCACATCCAGGAAATTCGCGACATCGAGGCGGCGCGAACACGTGTCGAGAGTGGAAAGTTCGGGATTTGCATCGACTGTGGCGAAGAGGTCGGTTTCAAACGTCTTCTTGCCTATCCAACCGCGAAACGCTGTATTGCTTGCCAGCAGCAGCGAGAGAGAACCTACGCTCACGAAGGAACTCCGACGCTCTGACCGCGTTCGGTCTGAACGCCGAACGGGCACTCTCAAGGCGCCGCCAAGCGCCGAGCATGGCGAAGACGGGTTACCGCTGTCGGTGCCCTTAATGCGACATCAGCACCGGGACAGTCATCTCTGCGAGCAGCATCCGTGTTGCTCCGCCAAGGACGCGCTCGCGCCAGCGTGGATGTCCGTAAGCTCCCATGACGATAAGGTCCACGCCCAAGTCGGCGACGCGGGACAGCAGCCAGTCGCCCACGGCGATGTCCCCGTCGCCAAGGTTATCCGACTCGACACTCGCGGAAACGCCGTGACGGCGCAGATACACCAAGAGGCGGTCGCGCGCCGCCGTATCCGCGCCATGCGCCGACGCGCTCGGGTCGAGGCAGGCGACGGTCACCTTGCGCGCGCGAACGAGCATCGGCAATGCGTCCGCGATCGCGCGCGAAGCCTCGCGTCCGCCGTCCCAGGCGATCAGAACATTGGTTCCGATGATTTCCGGCGCACCGATATACGGGACGACGAGCACCGGATGTCCCCCCTCCAGCAGCACCGCAGCGGCGAGCTGGGCAGTGAAGGACCACCCGGCGCGAGCGGGATCGGGCTGGCTTATGACGGTCAGATCGGCGCAACGAACCTGCGCCACGGTCGCGTCGATCGGCGACCCTGCCGGCGACCGCCATTCGATGTCCGTGACGCCGGCTGCAGCTGCGGCCTGACGGAACCCGTCTTCTTCCGCGCGCTGGGCTTCGAGCCCACTGCGCATATACAGTTCGACGACGTCATTCGGCAGCAGCGCCGCGACCGACGGCGCGATTTCCGGTGCGTCGTCGACGTAGAGGCCGACGAGCCGTGCGGCAAAATCGCGGGCCAGGCTGATGCCGACGTGGAGCCGGCCCCGGGATGCCCCGCTTCGGTCGATATGGACGAGGATGGTCTGGTAGGTCGTCATGTTGTGTGTCTAGCGACGCCGGAGCGCCCGCTATCCATGCGAATTGAACGATCCGAGCATAGGGGGCGATTGCCGCGTCGTCCTTGCGCGAGATCAATATGCGGTAACATCCGCAGAACGTCCTGAATCCCCAGTGCGGCCCGCGCAGTACGGTCTCACGGTGAAAGCAAGGATGCGGATGCAAGGTGAACAATACTCGCTGTCGCCCTGCATACACGGTCCGCGGGTACGCGGCATATTTCATTGGAAAGGGCACACCATGATCAAGCGACTCATTCCGATTCTCGCGCTGTTGTCACTGGCGCTCGCCGTCTCGCCGGCGTGGGCAGACGAGTACCAGGATACGATCAATGTCTTCAAGAATGCTGGCGAGAGCGGAAGCTTTTTCAAGACAGCATACGGGTACGCCGTCTTTCCGACGATCGGGAAGGGTGGCGTCGGTGTTGGCGGGGCCTTTGGAAAAGGCCGGGTATACGAAAAAGGAAGGTACGTCGGCAATGCGTCGATGACCCAGGTGACGGTTGGCTTCCAGCTCGGCGGGCAGGCCTACAGCCAGATGATCTTTTTCGAGGACCAGCGCGCATTCAAGGAATTTACGAGCGGTAACTTTGCCTTTGGCGCGGAAGCTTCCGCAGTAGCCATTACCGCCGCTGCCGGAGCGAAGGCAAGCACGACGGGTTCGTCGGCCGGCGTAAGCGGCGGCAGGCACGACGCCAAAACCGTGGGCGCATACCAAAATGGCATGGCCACGTTCACCGTGGCCAAGGGCGGGCTGATGTATGCAGCGAATATCGGCGGCGAGAAGTTCAGTTACACACCGCGCTGACTGCTCGATAGCAAGCCTCGCGACGCAGCCCGGGGTCGAACCTCACCCGGGATCGCGTGCCGCCCACAGCTCGTTGAGGCGTTCCGCAAACCGAGTGCCCAGCGCCTCGTCTTCGTGCATGAAATAGACGTAGGTCTGCGGCAGGGCCGCCGCGCCGATGCGCGCCGCCCAGGCGCCCAACTCCCGGTCGTCGTAGTGGGTCCGTCGCAAGCGCAGGTAGCCCCAGTCCGACGTGGCGACGAATGGTGTGTCGCCTTCGTCGGTGTCGGTGACGCAAAGGATGGCGCTGCGGCCCCGCAGCGTCTCGTACACTTCGTCGTCCTGCCAGGATGCGTGGCGAAATTCGAACGCTGCTCGCGTTCCGGACGGCAATAGCGCGAGGAACTCCCGCAATCGCGGAAGATCCTTCTTGAGAAATGGCGGCAACTGGAACAGCAGCACGCCCAGCTTGCTCCCCAGCGCACCGGCGCGACGCACGAACTCGGCCACGTGAGATTCGGCCTCCCGCAGACGGAGGTCATGGGTGATGCGTTTCGGCGCCTTCAAGGTGAATGTAAAGTGATCGGGCACTTGCTCCGACCATTGCGCGAGCATCGATTCCGCCGGCATGCGGTAGAACGTATTGTTGATCTCGACGGTCGCGAAGCGCTGGGCGTAGTAGCGCAGCATCTCGCCGGCGGGCAGCTTCTCCGGATAGAAGGGACCCAGCCATTCCTTGTAGGAAAAGCCGCTCGTTCCCGCCAATAGTTTCATCGAGCTGCTCCCGTTCTAGCCTGGCTTGAAGCCGACCTTTGCCATCGCGGCTGGGCTCAATGGGACGGCCGCCTCGCCGATGTGCTGCCACGGGTCCGCCTTGGCTCTGGCCAGCCGCTTGGGCATGTTTCCGACGTTGAAGTGATCGAAGCGCAGGTCGCGGGACAGCTCGTCCCAGGCAACGGGCGCCGATACCGGTGCGTTCGCTCGGGCGCGGGTGGAATAGGCAGCTACCGCGGTCGCGCCCTCGCTGTTCCGCAGATAGTCGATGAAGATCTTGCCCCGGCGCGAGATCTTCAGCAGCTTGGAAGTGAAACGATCGGGAAAAGTCCTCTCGAGGAGCTCCGCGACAGCCTTCGAGAATCCCTTCACGTGTTCCCAGCCGACGCCAGGTTCGATCGGCACGACCACGTGCAGACCCTTGCCGCCGGTCGTTTTCAGGAACGGCGCGAGCCCGATATTGTCCAGCAAGGTCTTCACGATCAGCGCCGCCTGTTTCAAGTCGTCCCAGCCCACCGCATCGTCGGGATCGAGGTCGAAAATGATCCGGTCGGGAAAGCCCAGGCGTTGCGCGCGAGATCCCCATGGGTGCAGTTCGAGCACGCCCATCTGGAGCAGCGCGACGATCGCCGGCACCGAATCGGCCATCATGTAAAGCGAGACGCCGCCATCGCTGTTGTCGATCTCGACGCGCGAGATCGCCTCGTTCACGCCGTCCTCGGCCTTCTTCTGATAGAAGCATTCCTGATTCCAGCCGTTCGGACAGCGCAGCAGCGTCAGTGGCCGATCGCGCACATGCGGCAGCATCCACTCGCCGACTGCGGCGTAGTACAAGGCTAAGTCGCGCTTGGTGATCTTGGCTTCCGGATAAAGAGGCTTTTCGGGATGGGTCAGGACGATGCCGGCGACCGCGTTCTTGTCGCCGCCGGCCCGCGCCTTGATGCGCGACGCGGGGCGCGGCAGCGGCTCGTCCGAGGGCTCGCCGCTCGCCGAAGGTCCCGTTTCTTCGCGAACGATGTCCGTTGCAGCCTTGTCGGCGCGCAGACCCTGAAAGGAGGGATGGCGCAAGGTTCCGTCATCGGTCCACTCGGTGAACGAAACTTCGGCAACCAGAACCGGTTTCACCCAATGGGCGCGACGGCCTTCCGCGCCGAGCGGCGGATTGTGGAATGGACTTTTTTTCTGTACCAGTCCCGACAGTGCGCGGCTCAACGCGGTGAGCGATGCGTCGCTGAATCCGGTCCCGACCTTGCCCGCGTAGGCGAGCTTGCCATCCGGCTGATAGACGCCGAGCAGCAAGGCACCGAATCCGTGGCGAGACCCTTCCGGATCGGTAAAACCGCCGATCACCATTTCCTGCCGCCGCATGCACTTGATCTTTTGCCACGCCGGTCCTCGGCCGGCCCGGTGCGGCAAGTCAGCGCGTTTGGAGACCATCCCTTCGAGGCCGAGGTCGCTGACGTTCTGAAAGAACGCCGAACCCGGAGCGGCGAAATGTTCGCTGTACTTGATCGCTGCGGGCGCTTTGGATAGAAGATCGCGCAACAAGCGCTTGCGCTCGGTCAGCACGACGCCGCGCAGATCGAAGCCGTTCAGGTAGAGCAGGTCGAACGCCAAATACTTGAGGTCCCGAGATTCCGCGGCCGAAAGCGCTTTCTGCAGCGCCTGAAAACTGGTGCGGCCCTTGGCGTCCATGGCGACAACCTCGCCGTCCAGCCACGCGTTGTCCACCGGGAGAAGAGCCAGCGCACGGGCAAGCGCGGGGAAGTCACCGGTCCAGTCCTTGGCGTTGCGCGATACCATGCGCACCCGCTGCTGCGCGATCCGGCACAGCATGCGGTAGCCGTCATACTTGATTTCGTGCACCCAGGCCGGCCCGGTCGGCGGTGATCTGGCCGACGTCGCCAATTGCGCTTCCAGCAGCTCCGGAAGCGGCGCTTTGCGCGCACCTTTGATCCTGGCGAGTCCAACGACGGCATCGCGTCCCGGCTTGCGGATGGCGCCGCCCTTGACGTTGGCGGCGACCGACTTGTTCGAATGCCAGACCCGATCCGCATCGGCGGCAATCTGTTCCAGGCTTCGACCCGTGGCGACGCTGTCGGGACGATCTTCGGCGATCAACGCCTCGGGACCCAAACGCGCGAATTCGTCGGCCTCCTTGAACAGCAGCCAGCTGTTTTCGCCACCGTACTTGCCGCTGCGGCTGCGCACCAGATTCCAGCCGCCTTTGAGCTTCTCGCCCTCCAGCTCGAACTTCATGCGCCCCTTGGCATAGGCTTCGTCGGGATCGGTCTTCGGAAGCCACGATCCGCGATCCCACACCATGACTGTTCCCGCACCGTATTGTTTCGGCGGAATCACACCCTCGAAATCGCCGTATTCCAACGGGTGGTCCTCGACATGCATGGCGAGCCGCTTGTCGTTGGGATCGAGGCTCGGGCCCTTGGGCACAGCCCAGCTGAGCAGCACGCCGTTCAGCTCCAGCCGGAAGTCGTAATGGAGTCGGCTGGCCGCATGCTTTTGAATGACGAATTTGAGGCCGCGCGCGCGGCGCTGCCCGACCTTGCCCGCGGGCTCGGGTGTCACCCGGAAGTCACGTTTTTGGCGATAGCGCTCGAGGGCCATGGAATAGGGTAAACGGTCACATCACGATGCCTTATCTACAACGTCCCGGAGGAGCCGCGCAGGAAAAGCACGCCGTTTAGTTGAAGATCGCCCGATATTTTGGCACGATGAACGGTTCCGACACCGTATCCCTATCACGGAGGCCCCTTATGGCCGCTCGCGCATTGGCTTCGGTTACTGTCACCTTTGGCATGGTCTCGATCCCGGTCAAGCTCTATACGGCGACCCAGGCCCAGGCGGGAGTGTCGTTCAACCTCCTGCATGCCGGTTGCGGTTCCAGGCTGAAGCAGCAATACCTGTGCGCCCGCGAAGGCGTCGTGGTCGAGCGGGCGGACATGGTCAAAGGGTACGAGTTCGCCAAGGATCAGTACGTGACCTTCACGCCGGAAGAGTTGAAGGAACTGGAGGAGAAGGGCACGCAGACGATCGAAATCAGCGAGTTCGTGCCGGCGGAAAGCATCGACCCGATCTATTACGACAAGGCCTATTTCCTGGGGCCTGATAAAGGTGGCGCGAAACCGTATGCCTTGCTGGCTGAAAGCATGCGCCAGACCAAGCAGACCGCAGTCGGGCGCTACGCCGCGCGGGGCAAGCAGTACATCGTTCAGCTGCGCGCCGTGCCCGGTGGCCTGGTCATGCAACAACTCCTCTACGCGCCGGAAGTTCGCGCCCTCGCCGACATCGGGATCGAGGAAGCGCCGGTGCGCGACAGCGAGCTCGCATTGGCGAAGCAGCTCATCGGGCAGATCTCGTCGCAGCAGTTCGATCCGAGCGCCTACGAGGACGACGTCAGGAAGCGCATCGAGGCTGCGGTCCAGAAAAAGGTCGAGGGCGAGGAAATCGCCGTGTCGCCCAGCGCGCCGGAAGCGGGCGCACAGGTCATCGACCTGATGGAGGCTCTGCGCGCCAGCCTCGAAAAGACCGCGGGCAAACGCGCTCAGCCGAAGGCGGTGCCAGCTGCCGCATCGGCCGAAGCCAAGGGTGCGCAGCGCAAGCCGCCCAAGAAGATCGCCAGCGAACCCGAAACGCGCCGCAAGGCCGCCAAGCGCTAGGAACCGTGCTCGTGACGTCGTGACCGAAGGCTATTCGCTCCGCGAAGTCGGCAAGCTGCTCGGACTTTCCCGTTCCATGGTGGGTCGGCTGATCGACGCCGGCTTCGTATCACCCACTCGCGGCCAGCGCCGTGAATATCGTTTCACTTTCCGCGACCTGGTCCTTTTGCGGGCGGCGCAAGGCCTGACCGAAGCCAAGATTCCATCGGCACGAATTCTGCGTTCTCTGCGCCGCTTGCGGGCGCAATTGCCACAGCAGGTCCCGCTCGCCGGCTTGCGGATCGAGGCGGTCGGCGACTCGGTCGTAGTGAGCGAAGGGCCAGCGCAATGGCGGCCGGACGACGGTCAATACGTGATGCAGTTCCAGGTTGCATCCCCGGATGGGCGACTCGCCTTCTTCAGTCCCGCCGAAACGCGCCCCGCGCAGCCGGAAGAGCCATGGTTCGAACGCGGTCTCGCGCTCGAGCGCACGAGTCCCGACGAGGCGTGCGAAGCTTATCGCCGCGCCGTCAAGGAGGACCCCGCGTATTGCGGCGCGTACGTCAACCTTGGCCGGCTCCTGCATGAGCGCGGCCGAATGCAGGAAGCGGAAACCGTGTACCGCAGGGGGCTCGTCGCCTGCGGCGCGGATGGAACCTTGCTGTTCAATCTCGGGATCCTGCTCGAAGACCTGCAGCGGCCGGATGACGCCGCCGGCTCCTATCGAGCTGCGCTGGTTGCCGCTCCCGACATGGCGGACGCTCATTTCAATCTGGGCCGCCTGTGCGAGGCGCGAGGGCTGCAGCAGGAGGCGGTGCGGCACTTCAGCGCCTTTCGCAAGCTGACCGGGAACCGGTAAGCGCAGCGGCGGGCGCGCGGGAAGCCGCTAGGAGCTGACAATCCCTTCAGGTTCTGGCAGTCGCCACAATCGTCGAAGAGATTGCCGATCGCCTCGGGACCCGGGCTGAGAAAACCTTAAAGCGCCGCCGAGCTTGCGCGGCGCAGATGACGCCGATGTGACATGCTGCGCTGGAGGTCTCGGGAGCACACTGTCTCGCGCTACGGTGGTTAGCGCTGTACGTCGAACTGATCGCGCAGATCGTGCAGCAGAAAGCTCTCCAGTTCGGCGTTGTCCGCGGGGCGCGCCGACAGCGTCAAGCCATTCTCGTGGTGCGGTGATCGCCAGACGAAGTCGCCTTGCGAGTGCTCTCGAATGATGGCGATCATCCTGCGTACGACGGCGATGCGCATGTCGCTGTTGTTGCCTAACCGCACCTCCACCATCTGGGGCGCCTTGCGGCCCATTTCGTCGTTCCAGCCGAAGAACTCGAACGCCGCATCGTCGTAGTTCAAACGCCTGATCTCGAACATCCCTCCGCCCCTCGGTCTGTTCTCCGTGGCGACGCCGGTTGCCGCCAAGGGAAGATTGGCAGTGAGGCGGGCATTCGGGTCGGCCGTTTCATTTCCGCTCGGGGCCGTGGGCTCCTCGCCGCGTTCGCGGCGCCGTGCCTGGATGTATGACCAAAGGTCGCCAGACGGAGCGGGGCGGCTGCTGGCCGCGGCGGCGGGCGGCGGCGTTGCAACAGGCGGCGTCGGAATGTCGGGTGTTGCTGGAATCGGCGCAGTGAGAACGGGCGGAGCCGGCGCGGGCGACGCCGGCGGAGGCCTGCGAGGTATTGCTCGGGTGACAGCTCTGCGGGGAGGTTCGAACTTCGGCAGCGGCGGTGGCTCGGAAGGAGCAGCGAGCTGCACCTGCAGTCGGTTCGCCGCCAACGACAGTCGCTCGTCACCAGGCCTCGACAAGCGCACGCGCGGCAGCAGCATCAAGGCGGCGAGGTGGATCAGCAAGGACAGCGCGATCGTCAGGCGAAGCGTGCGCATCGCCGACAGGTCGCTCCCGTAGTTCGCTGAATAAAGCCAGTAGCGCATCGGTCGTCGATCTTACGCGCGCAAGGTCGGAACTCGCTTGCTCGCATTGCCCCCGCGCGGTTTGAGAACGAGCCACAGTGCAAGCGGCTGCTGCTTACCGCCGTTGCGATAGTAGGCAGACCTTCGTCCGAACGAAGGGAACTCGAGTTCCCGCCCGGGGCGGAGGCAGGATAGCTCATGCTCTGTTACATTCTGTCGCCATGAGCGCGCGGCCCCATCAGCGTCGTCATTCGGCACGCGATCTGGAGACGATCCTCGGCGTCACCAGCGCTCTGGCGGCTCCATTCGATCTGATGACCATGCTGGCCGAGGTCGTGAGCGCCGCCAAGCAGGTCCTCAATGCCGATCGCGGCTCGGTCTGGCTGTACGACGCCGCGGCCGACGAGCTCGTTCTCGAGGTCGCCACCGGCATCCGGCCCGTCCGCGTGCCTGCAGGGGCAGGGCTGGTGGGTGCCTGCGCGCGCAATCGCCAGATCATCAACGTCCCCGATTGCTACGCCGACTCGCGGTTCGACCCGGCGGTCGACAGGAGTTCCGGCTACCGGACGCGCTGCATGCTCACCTTGCCGCTTGTCGATCACAAGGATGTCCTGGTCGGGGTGATGCAGGTGCTGAACAAGGCTGGCGGGGCCGTTTTCGACGCCCACGACGAGACGCTCGCCACGGCGCTTGCGGCGCAGTGTGCCGTCGCGCTGCAGCGAGTACGGATGACCGAGGCGGTGATCGAAGGCGAGAAAATGCGCCAGGAGCTGGAAATGGCGCGCATCGTCCAGATGAGCACGCTGCCCGCCAGCATGCCCGCGCTCCCCGGTTACGATGTTTACGGCGCGTTCAAGCCGGCCGAACTTACCGGCGGAGACACCTTCGACCTTGCGCTGCTCGACCAGGGCTTGCTGGCGGTGCTGGGGGATGCCACCGGCCACGGCATCGCCCCGGCGCTATCGGTGACGCAGATGCAGGCGATGCTGCGCATGGCATTCCGCCTGGGCGCCGACCTGGAAACCGCCTTCAAGGAGGTGAACAACCAGCTCGCCGACACGCTGGCCAGCGACCGATTCATCACGGCCTTTGTCGGCATACTGGACGCCAGTTCGCACCGCATGCGTTTCCACAGCGGCGGCCAGGGGCCGATCCTTCATTTCCAGGCTGCGCTCGGGGCCTGCGCCCGCTACAAGCCGACCAGCTTTCCCCTGGGCGCCATGCGCCTGAGTACGCTTCGGCCCGCGGTAACGCTGGAGATGCAGCCGGGCGACATCCTGCTCCTGCTCTCGGACGGAATCTACGAGTACCAGGGCGCCGGAGGCGAACAGTTCGGGGAGGCGCGAGTCGAGGAGATCGTCGGGTCCCACCACGGCAAGTCGATGGCGGAACTTTCGACCATTCTGCTGGCGGCGGTTCAGGCGTTCGCCGACGGCGCCCCGCAGGACGACGACATAACCGTGGTACTGGTCAAGCGCGAGACTTCCTCGACCGCCGTCCACCGGTCGTTCGAGCGCAGTTTCGACTCGATCGAGGGCATCTTCGGGTTCACCTCGGAGGTATTCGCGAGCCAACAGATCGATCCCGAGCTGCTGCCGGTCGTCGATCTGGCAGTGGAAGAGTTGTTCACGAACATGGTCAAATACAGCACCATGAGCAGCGCCGCGGTCCGCATCGATCTGGCCAAGGTCGATGATGGCGTGGAAGTGACGCTGACCGACTATGATGTCGAGCCATTCGACGTCACCCAGGCGCCGGACGTGAACATCGAGCTGCCGATCGAGCAGCGCAAGCCCGGTGGGCTGGGGCTGCATCTGATTCGACGGCTGGTGGACAGCATCGAATACGAGTATTCAAGGGAGAACCGCCAGAGCCGGACCACGTTCCGCAAGACCCGGACCGGGCGACCAGCCCGGGGAAGCGGGGCGAACACAGGGGATAAGCATGCTCGCGATTGATTTTGGCCCGAATGACGTCGTCGTCATTGCGGGACGGCTGGACGCGGCCCAGTCCGCGGCCGCCCAGGCCTTTCTGGACCGGGTTGAGGGCAAGGTGACGCTGGACTGCAGCGGGCTCGAGTACATCTCCAGTGCCGGCCTCGGGCGTGCTTCTGAAGACCCAGAAGCGACTGCTGGCGGCGGATGGCAAGCTCCGGCTGTCCGGGGTCAACCGGCACCTGCGGGACATATTCGAGTACTCGGGCTTCGACCAGATTTTCGAGATCGAACCCGCCCGCTGATCGGTCCCCAACTTTTCCGGCCTCTGCGTGTAATTGTGGACAACGACCCAGACTTGGCGTTGGTCGAGCGGTGCCGGAACGGTGATTGGGCGGCATTCACCGAGTTGGTGATCCGGTACCAGCGGCCCATTTACAACGCTGCGTTCTGGATCCTGCGCAAGGCCGAGGATGCGAACGACATCACGCAGATCGTGTTCCTCAAGGTTGCGGAGCGGCTGGACGACTATGATCCTCGGTTCAAGTTCTTCAGCTGGATCTACCGGATTGCGGTCAACGAGTCGCTCAATCTGCTGCGCCGAAACGGGCGGGAGGAAGCGCTCGATGACGAGATCGACCTTCCGGGACTGGACAGCGCAAGCCCGGAGCGGATCGCCAGCGAAGCGCAGGTTTCGCGGCGAATCCAGAGCGCATTGATGAGCATGCCGACCAACGACCGGATGGTGCTGACGCTGCGGCACTTTTCGGAATGCAGCTACCAGGAGATCGGCGAGATCCTCGGCCTTGACGAAAAGACGGTGAAGTCCCGCCTGTTCGAAGCAAGGCACCGCCTCCGCGAATTGCTGAAAGACCTGCGATAATCGACATGAATATTTTCGAACTCGATCTATTGATGCAAGCGGTGCTCGACGGCGAAGCCACGCCGTCGGAGGCTGGCGAGCTCGACCGCCATCTGGCGGCTGACCCGGCAGCCCGCGAGCGCTTCGAGGATCTCAAGCGGCTGTTCGAAGGACTCCGCCGCGTGCCCAAGGCGTTTCCGCCCGAAGGACTGGTCGCAGCGGTCACCGCCGCGGTGCCGCAGCGTCCGGTCGGGCGACAGGGCCTGCGCCAACTTTTTTCGCGGTCGCGTGTAATTAGGCAAGTTTCTATGGGACCCCGGGGCACGAGCCCGGGAGGTTCAGCAAGGGTCCATCAGGTATCCCAACCGGGGCCACTACTAAGGGGCAACACAATGAACGAGCAGAAAAGCGGCTTTATCGGCAAGCGTACGGTCTGGATCGGCGCCGGCATCACCGCCGTAGCCGTTGTTCTCGTCCTGCAGTATGTGGACTTCCCGCCGTGCGGCAAGGACGTGAGCGGCACGATCGTCCCGGCGCAGCGGTATCGCGCGACCCAAGTCTACCGACGGCGTCAAGCTCGGCGATCTGTCGACGTCAGGCAATTCCGCGGCGAATTCAGCGGCTGGTGGTTCGGCTGGCAATTCCGCGGGTAATTCGGCTGGCAGCTCAGCAGGCAATCCGCTGGCCAATCGGCGGGTCAATCCGCTGGCCAATCGGCGGGTCAATCCGCTGGCCAATCGGCGCGGTCAATCCGCTGGCCAATCGGCGGGTCAATCCGCTGGCCAATCGGCGGGTCAATCGCGCTGGCCAATCGGCGGGTCAATCCGCTGGCCAATCGGCGGGTCAATCCGCTGGCCAATCGGCGGGTCAATCCGCTGGCCAATCGGCGGGTCAATCCGCTGGCCAATCGGCGGGTCAATCCGCCGGCCAATCGGCGGGTCAATCCGCTGGCCAATCGGCGGGTCAATCCGCCGGCCAATCGGCGGGTCAATCCGCTGGCCAATCGGCGGGTCAATCGCGGTCAGCGGTGGCCAATCGGCTGGCCAATCGGCGGGTCAATCGGCGGCGCCAATCGGCTGGCAATCGCCGGTCAATCGGCAGGGTCAATCGGCCGGTCAACGCCGGCAATGCGGGTCAACGCCGGCAATGCGGGCAACGCCGGACAAGCAGCAGGACAATCCGCCGGTCAACAGAACTAGTCCGACGCAGTCCCAGCAGCACGCAACCGCCGGCCTCAGTGCCGGCGGTTTGCTTTTGGGCACCGAGTCCGTATGCTTCGGCGATCTTCATGCGGCTCGGGGAGGAGCTTGCATGCGAATGCGCGCGTTTTGTGCCTGTTGTTGACGTTGTTGCCTGCCGCAGCCTGCGCCGACGAGAGCCCAGTCGGCATGTCGTATGTCGAGACCAAGGATCTCAAGCTCATCTATTTCGATTCTCTTGAGCTATCTCGCGCCGCACGCGGTGCGAACCTTCACCAACTCGCTCGCGTGGCAACGCCGGATGTTCGGCTGGGCGCCGTCCGAGCCCACGATCGTCCTGCTGAAGGACTTCGCGGACTACGGCAGCGCGCGGCAGCGTAGCGGCGCCGCACAGCAGGCTCGTCTTCGACATCGCGCCGCTGTCCCACGCGTTCGAGACCTATCCGGCCAGCGAGCGCATGTACTCGCTGATGAACCACGAAATGGTCCACGTCGTGCAAGGCGACATTGCGTCCGAGGAGGACCGTCGCTGGCGCCGTTTCTTCCTCGGCAAGGTCGCCGCTCAGCCGCAGAATCCGGAATCGCTTCTCTACAGCTACCTCACCATCCCGCGCTTCACCGCCCCGCGCTGGTACATCGAGGGCAGTGCGGTCTTCATGGAGACCTGGATGGGCGGCGGGGTGGGCCGCGCGCAGGGCGGCTATGACGAGATGGTGTTCCGGGCGATGGTGCGGGACGACGCCCATTTCTACGATCCCTGGGTCTCGTCTCGCGCGGCGTCCAGGTCGATTTCCAGTTCGGCGCGAATGCCTACCTGTACGGCACGCGCTTTTTCACGTACCTCGCGTACATCTATTCTCCGGAGAAAGTCGTCGCCTGGATCCGGCGCGACGAAGGGAGCGAGCGCTACTACGCGCGACCAGTTTCAGCACGTGTTCGGCATTCCACTCGAGCAGGCCTGGCAGGACTGGATCGCTTTCGAGCACGAGTTCCAGCGGCGCAATCTGGCCGAAGTGCGCAAGTACCCGATCACGCCGCACCACAAGCTGGCCGCCAGCGCGGTCGGTTCGATTTCGCGCATGTATTACGACGAGGCGACCGGCATCATCTACGGCGCCTTCCGCTACCCGGGCGTCGTCGAGCACGTCGGCGCGCTGAACACGCGCGATGGCAGCGTCCGCAGGCTCGCCGACATCAAGCGCGCGATGCTGTATCGAGTCACGTCGTTCGCCTACGACCCGAAGAGCGGAACCGCCTTTTACACCAACGACAACCTTGTTTATTCGCGACCTGATGGCGGTGGACGTCAAGACAGGCGAAGAACGAATGCTGCTCGAGAATGCGCGGATCGGCGAGATCGTCTTCAACCCGGTCGATCGTTCGCTGATCGGCGTGCGGCACGACGAACGGCCTGGCGACGCTGGTCCGCATTCCGTACCCTTACGCCACGTGGTATCGAAGTGCACGACGTTTCCATACGAATTCGTCCCGTCCGATCTCGACATTTCGCCCGACGGACGCCTGCTTTCGGCGTCGATGAGCGAGGTCAACGGCGACCAGTTCCTGCGCGTCTGGGAGCTCGCAAAGCTCCTCGCCGGAGACACAAAACCGCTGACCGAGTTTCGCTTCGGGCAGTCCGTGCCGGAGAGCTTCGTGTTTTCCAAGGACGGCCGCTATCTGTACGGCAGCAGCTATTACACCGGCGTGTCGAACATCTTCCGCTACGAGGTCGCGACCGGCGACGTCGAGGCGGTCTCCAACGCGGAATCCGGATTCTTCCGTCCGGTGCCGCTTGCCGATGGGCGTCTGGTCGTACTGACGTACACCGGCGACGGTTTCGTTCCGGCGACCATCGAGCCAAGCCCGATCGAGGACGTCAGCGCGATCACGTTCCTCGGCGCCGAGGTCGCCGAGAAATATCCGGTGGTCACGACATGGCAGGTGCCGCCTCCGAGCACGGTCGATGACGAGAAGCTGATCACGGCGAAGGGCCCGTAGGATACCGCTTCGCGACATCGAGTCTGGCGAACGCGTATCCGGTGCTGCAGGGCTACAAGAACTTCGCAGGCATCGGCTATCACTTCAACATCGAAGACCCGCTTCGTTCGCCAAGCTCGGCATCACCGCCGCCTATACGCCGACCGGCAAACTGTCCGGCGACGAGCGCGGCCACGTGGACATCACGGGCCAGCTACCTGGGCTGGCGAGCCGAGCTGTCGTGGAACCGCTCCGACTTCTACGATCTGTTCGGCCCGACCAAGCGCAGCCGAAAGGGTTACGCAGCCAAGCTCGGCTACGACTGATCTGCTGATCTAGGACGAGCCACGCCGGCTCGACGCTCAGTTACGATCTCGACTACTACGACAAGATCGACACGCTGCCGGGCGCCCAGAACGTCGGCACCACGTTCAGCCGTCTCTGCCAGCGCCGAGATCGGGCTCCACTACACCGACGTGCGTCGCTCGCTCGGCGCCGTCGACGACGAAAAAGGCGTCGCCTGGGCAGTGCGGGGCTAACGGTCAACCGCGCCGGCGGCGAGACCACGCCTCAGATCCACGCGACCTTCGACTTCGGTTTCGCGCTTCCCGCTCCGAATTCGTCCCTCTGGCTTCGCAGCGCCGCCGGCGCCGCCAATGGCAACCGCGACAACCCCGTCGCGAATTTCTATTTCGGCGGTTTCGGCAACAACTATGTCGACAGCGGGCCGGTGAAGCGGTATCGCCAGTACTATGCGCTGCCAGGATTCGGCATCGACGAGATCAGCGGGCTCAGTTTCGTGCGCGAGATGGTCGAATGGAATCTTCCGCCGATCGTCTTCGAATCGGTCGGCACGCCGGCCTTCTATCTGAACTGGCTGCGCCCAGCGACGTTCGTCTCGGCGCTGTGGACCGATCCTGGCAACGCATCGCTGCGCAAGGACTACGCAGAGCCTCGGGGCGCAGGTCGACCTGCGATTCAGCGTGCTGCACTGGTACGACATGACGCTGTCGGCAGGATACGCGGTCGGCTTCCAGAGTCGCGGCGCGCCGGCGACGAATGGATGATCTCGCTCAAGATCCTGTAGCCACGGCCGATCCACACCATGTCGGCCAAGCTCATCGTTCCAGCGCTGGTGGCCTTGCTGCCGGTGCTGAGCTTCCTCGCAGCGCTGCTGTACCTCGACAGCTACAAGCTCGTGAAGCTGCACACGGTCGTCGCTGTCGTCGCGTGCGGTGCCGTCGTGGCCGGCGTCGGCTTCTTTCTGAACGCCTGGCTGCTCGGCGTGCTCGGCATCGAGCTCACCAGCTATATGCGCTATGTCGGCCCGTCATCGAGGAGCTGCTGAAGGGCCTGATCATCGTCGTGTTGATTCGCTTCCACCGCATCGGATTCCTGGTCGACGCGGCGATTTTCGGCTTCGCCGTCGGCTCAGGCTTTGCGGTCGTCGAGAATCTCTACTACCTGGAGCAGGTGCCGGATGCCGGCATGGGCACGTGGATCGTGCGTGGCTTCGGCACCGCGATCATGCATGGGGGCGCCACCGCGATCTTCGCCGTGATGAGTCTTGCGCGTTTGGAGCGGACGCAACGCGCGAACCTGTGGTCGTTCCTGCCGGGCTTCGCGCTCGCCGTGGGGCTGCACGGGGCGTACAACCATCTGTTCCTGTCCCCGAAGCTGTCGACGCTCGCCATGATCGTGGTGATGCCACCGTTGTTCTACTTCGTGTTCGAGCGGAGCGCGAAGGCAGTGGGCAACTGGCTGGGGCGGGGCTTCGACGCCGATACCGAAATGCTGGAACTGATCAACTCCGGCCGCCTCTCCGATTCGCCGATAGGGGAATACCTGCACACGTTGAAGGACAAGTTCAAAGGCGCGGTGCTCGCCGACATCCTGTGCTTTCTGCGCCTTTATACGGAGCTCGCGCTCCGCGCCAAGGGCATCCTGATGATGCGCGAAAACGGGTTCGAGGTCGGCGTCGACGACGAGACTCGAGCCAAGTTCGACGAGATGCGATATCTGGAGCGAAGCATCGGCCGCACGGGATTGATCGCCATGCAGCCGGTGCTGCACATGAGCCACAAGGACCTGTGGCAGCTTTACATGCTCGGAAAGTGAGACCTTTGGGGCGCCGTCTCGCTTCGCCGGCCGACGCGTTGCGATTTACGCCAGCGGGTGGTTACGAAGGACGATGCGCCAGATGCCCGTCGCGATCAGCGAAAATCCGGTCAACAGCCCGATGAACGCAAGCGAACTCTGCGGCCAGCCGATGGCGATCAAGATCGCCACGGCGATCGACAGCAGACCGTCGAACAATATCCAGCCCCATCCGGACTGCGGTTTCAGACGGAATGCCAGCATCGTTCGAGTGACGCCGCCCGCAAACAGAAACGCGCCGACCATCAGCGCCAGCGAAGCTACTCCGGCCAGCGGAACGATCAGGATCGCAATCCCGAGCACCAGCGTCAGAATGCCGGACGCGAGCTTCCAGCCGAAGCCGTCCCTGCTTCGCGTCTGGACCGCATACACGATTTCGAATGCCCCGCCGAAAACCAGCAGCCACGCGAAGATCAGTGCGGTCGCGAGCGCCGCGATGCCGGGCATCAATACCGCGAGGACGCCAGCCAGTATCAGCAGAACGCCCCAAACCACCTGCCAGCCGGCACCGGACGTGCCGAGATGCGCGCCGGGTGCCGCGTCTTTTGCATTTGCCATGATGGCTCCTCGCTCCAGGAAGTCGGCACCCAGCTTCAGCATCGCTGTTGCGCGCGGCTTTCAATCATGCGCCCGCAAAACCGCGCGCGTCAAAAGGCTGACGACGGATAAGTGCGTGTCCGGACAGGGAATTCGTGCCGACGGCCTCGAGTGCGGTATCTTCTGCTTCCCGGATGATCGATCGACTACCGCGGGCTGGCCCTTAGGGCGACCGACAGCGCACCATGGATCTAATCTACGGCTTACCTCTGATTGCAGCGCTTGCGCTGGCGTGGCTCGCGGCCCGCCATGTCATCAACAAGGCGCGACGGCAGCGCGAGTTGCTGCGCCGGCAAAGACAGCGTTCCCGCAGCAAGTATCACGACACGTCGGAAACCGTCAGTTCGCGATCGGACATGCGTTCGACGGACGCCCCGGTAACGATCGTCGAAAAAATCCAAAAGCGTGCCCGTGCTCCGAACGAGGGCAGCGCCGACAAGCCGCCGCCACGCCGCGACTAGCGACGCCCGTCGGCCAAGTCTGACCGTGGCCGTCACACCATCGCCGCTACAGGTGCGTCGCCGCGATACCGGGCCGAGGGTCGCACGTCGGGCAAGGCCAGCGCGGCGGCGTTCGAAAATCCTGTGTGATCGCAGGCAGATGGACGTACAGGCGCCGCGGGGGAGTGCCAGAACGGGACGGCGCCGGCGAGGAGAGATAGTCACGGAGAACGCCGCCCCGTCTGGGTGAGGACTATCAAGCAATCGACGTGCCGGCCGGATGCTGCCGTGCGACCAGCCTTGGCCTCGGGCTGCGGAGCCGCCAAACGGGGTGCAATGAGCCTGTTGACAGGCTACTGCGAAGTAATCATAATGCGAATCATTCGCATTATTATCGGCCCGATCGAAGGGCATCCCAAATGTTCGCCACGGCAGTCATCGTCTTCCGCGAAACGCTCGAAGCCGCGCTCATCGTGTCGATCGTGCTGGCGGCGACCCGGGGCATCGCCGGTCGCCGCCGCTGGATCGGTGGCGGCATCGTCGCCGGCGTCGCCGGCGCGCTCGTCATTGCCGGGCTGGCCGAAGTCATTGCGGGCGCGCTGCAAGGTATCGGGCAGGAGCTGTTTAACGCGGCGATATTGATCGCGGCCGTCGTCATGCTGGCCTGGCACCACCTCTGGATGGCCGTGCATGGACGTGCGCTCGCGGCGCGACTGCGGCGCTTGAGCGATTCGGTGCGCCAAGGCGGCGCGACGCTCGCGGCCCTGTCGGCCGCGGTCACGCTGGCCGTGCTCCGCGAAGGCGCCGAAACGGTGCTGTTCATCCAGGGTGTCGCCACCGGCGAGCCCTTGCGCAACGTGATGGCGGGGCTGGCGCTCGGCGTGACTGGCGGCGCGGCGCTCGGCGCACTGCTGTATCTGGGCCTGGTGCACGTCCCGGTTCGGCATTTCTTCCGCGTCACCGGCTGGATGATCGTCGCGCTCGCGGCGGGCCTGGCCGCGCAGGCAGCGCGTTTTCTCGAACAAGCCAATCTGCTGCCGCCCCTCGTGCCCCAGCTTTGGGATACGTCGCCCATTCTGTCGGATGCCAGCCTGCCGGGCCAGCTGCTGCATGTTCTCGTCGGTTACACACCCACCCCTTCGGGCCTGCAGTTCGCATGCTATGTGCTCACCGCCGCGGGGTTGATCATCGCCTCGCACTGGCGCAGCGCGATGAGCGGGCGCCCGCCGGCGCCACGCGCCTCCTGATCGAACGAATCGCATTCATTCACAACACCGGAGTCTCCGATGCGCACCTTCGTCGCCCTATGCTGCTTCGCCATCGCCGGCGTCGCCCTTGCCGATGACCCTACCTTCGAGATCGCCATTCGCGATCACCGCTTCGTGCCCAACGAGATCACGGTTCCCGCGGGCCAGAAGGTCAAGCTGGTCGTGAGGAATGAAGATGCGACACCCGAGGAATTCGAAAGCAAGCGACTCAATCGCGAGAAAGTGATTCCGGGCCGAAGTCAGGCGAGCATCTACATCGGGCCGTTGAAGTCGGGCGAATATCCATTCGTCGGCGAATTCAATGAGAGCACCGCGACGGGCAAGATCATCGTGAAGTAAGTCTCCATCGGCGCGATCAGATCGCGCTGCGGTCGATCGCCGTCGCTTCCCGTTGCAGTGGAGCGCTGCCATCGCGGCGACGCGCGACGCTGCGCCTTTTCGCCAGACCATCGAGGAAATCAACATGATCCGGATTCGCGCCGCCGCGTTGGCAGTATTCGTGTTCGGCATCCTGTTCCATGTGGCACCGGTATGGGCGGTCGAACCGGACACCATCTATTCACCGCGGGTGGAGCAGGGCGAGCGGGAGCTCGAGTATAAAGGACGATACTTCTACGATCGCGAAAGCGACGAGCATCGGCAATCACAGAACAAGCTCGCGCTGGGTTACGGTCCGACTTCGTACTGGTGGACCGAGCTCTACGCCGAATATGAACACACGCCCGGCAACGGCGGCGGCTGGTCGGCATTCGAATGGGAAAACCGCTTTCAGTTCACCGAACCAGGCCAATACTGGGTCGATGTCGGCGCGCTGGTCGAGCTGGAGCGAACGCACCCGGGGACCGGCAAGGAGGCGCGGGTCGGTCTCTTGCTGGAAAAGGATATCGACGAGACGACGCTGACTGTCAATTGGCTGGTCAGTCGGGCTTTCGCCGGGGAGGAATCCTCACGCTGGGAACAGGTGTACCGCGCGCAGTGGGCGTGGCGTTACCGGGCGGAACTCCAGCCGCTGGTGCAATGGCAAAGCGACGAGCACAGCGCGTACGCCGGGCCCGGCATTTCCGGCAAGCTCAGAATTGCGACGCAACACGTCGGCTACCACCTGACCTGGTTGCGTCGGATCAGCGGCGACATCCCGAAAAACGCGATGCGCGTGCAATTGGAATACGAGTTCTAGTGTAGGCTGGCGCTTCGGCCCTCAGTCCGCATCCGCCGGGCCGAGGCGTCCGCCATCCGCGGCGCTTAATGCCGCGGTCGCAGGAACTTCGTGCCGTCACGCGATCCAAGGCTTATTCGCGATTGCTGAATCGATGCCCACGCCTTCGCGCAACTCGCGCTTCGCCCGCAACGCCGTCGTCGGACTCGCTATCGCTTGCACGCTGAGCTGGGCCGCCGTGGCGCGAGCGGACCTGTGGGGATATGTCGACGACAACGGTGCAGCGCATTTCGCCACCACGCCGCTCGATTCGCGCTATCGGCTCTTCTTCAAGGGGGGCAGCACGCTCGATCCGCCCGACGAGGGCGACCGCGCCGAAGCGATCAGTGACGAGGCTTTCCGCCACACTTCGATCTATCAGCGCGCGGTCAATCATCCGAACCTGAAGCGCCTGCTGCCGTTGATCGAACGCAATGCCCGCGCGCAGTCGCTCGATCCCGCGCTGGTGAAGGCCGTCGTTGCCGTCGAGTCGGGCTTCGATCCAGCGGCGGTGTCGCCCAAGGGCGCGTTCGGCCTGATGCAGCTGCTGCCCGAGACGGCGGCGCGTTATGGGGTCATCGGGGATCCGAAACGCAGCGCCGCGCAGAAGCTGCTGGACCCGGCGGTCAACCTGCGTGCAGGGACGCACTACCTGCATGACCTGGTCGTGCAGTTCTCCGACGACGTTTCGCTCGCGCTGGCGGCATACAACGCGGGCGAGCAGGCCGTGCTGCACTACGGGTCGCGCATTCCGCCGTTTGCCGAAACGCAGGAGTTCGTCAAGCTGGTCGAACAATTCCGCCGGCTGTTCAGCCCGCCACCTGCCGCAGCCCCGTCGCGACTGCGAGTCAAATTGCCGGGCAAGCGCGTGTCCGGCGCCGGCGGGGAAACAACCGCGTCGCCCGCCGCGAGCGCGCGTTCGGCGAAGGGCGAAGGCCTGCATTAGAATCGATACTTCGGCCGCCCGCCGGCAGCCGGGGAGCCCGTCCATGTCGACAGTCGATAGCGTGCGCGCCGCGCCTACGTCGTATCTCTATTACCGGCACACGGCTGCGGTGCGGATCATGCACTGGATCAACGTGATCGCGCTGACGGTGCTGCTGATGAGCGGACTCAACATATTCAGCGCCCATCCGGCCCTCTACTGGGGGCACTCGTCGTATTCGGGACGGCCGGCCGTGCTGGAGATCGGCGCGATGGAGGACGCCGACAATGTGACCGGCGTGACGCGCATTCTCGGCCACGATTTCGACACGACCGGCCTGCTCGGCGCTTCGCGCGATGCCAGCGGCGAGGTCGTCGCGGCGACCTTCCCGTCGTGGCTTACGATTCCCGGCAACCGCTGGCTGTCGCTGGCGCGGCAATGGCACTTCCTGTTCGCCTGGATATTCCTGGTCAACGGCTTTTGCTATTTGGCCTACGCGATCTGGAGCCGGCATCTGGCGCGCGACCTCGCCCCGACCGGGGCGGACTGGCGCTCGATCGGGCGCTCGATCATCGACCATCTGCGTTTCCACCACCCGACCGGCGAGGCGTCGAAGCATTACAACGTGCTGCAAAAGCTCGCTTATCTCGCGGTGATCTTCGTGCTGCTGCCGCTGGTGATACTGATGGGGTTCGCGATGTCACCGGGACTGGACGCGCTCATTCCAGGCTGGGTCGACGTCGTCGGCGGCCGCCAGTCGGCACGCACGATCCATTTCGTCATCGCCTGGCTGCTGGTTGCATTCGTGTTCATCCACGTCTTCGAGGTCGTCATCACGGGACTGTGGAACAATCTGCGTTCGATGATCACCGGACGCTATCGCGTCGAAGGCGAGGCTGGCGATGAATCCCGTTGAAATTTTCCCGCGAAGGCGTTTTCTCCTGGGCGCGCTGTCCGGCGCCGGCGCGCTGGTGCTCTCCGGCTGCGACAAGCTTGCCAATACCGGATGGTTTCAGAAGACGCTGGGTGCAGGCGAATCGCTGACCCGGGTCGCGCAACGGCTGGTGATTCCGCGCAAGGCGATGGCGCAGGAGTTCACCGACGCGGACCTGTCGCCACAGTTTCGCAGCAACGGCACCGCGGTGCCGCGCAACGCGCAATACCAGGCGCTGGCGATGAGCGGATTCGCGGCGTATCGGCTCGAAGTCGGGGGCCTGGTGGAACGGCCGGCGAGCCTCTCGCTCGCCGACCTGCGCGCGCTGCCAAGCCGCACGCAGATTACCAGGCACGATTGCGTCGAAGGCTGGAGCGCGATCGGCAAGTGGAAGGGCGCGAAGCTCTCCGCGCTGCTCGACGCGGTACAGCCGAAGGCCAACGCCCGGTATGTCGTGTTCCATTGCGCCGACCCGATGGAAAACGACGGCACGAGTCCGTACTACGAGAGCATCGATTTCGAGGATGCCTATCATCCGCAGACCATCCTCGCCTACGAGCTCAACGACAAGACCTTGCCGGTCCCGAACGGCGCACCGATCAGGCTGCGCGTCGAGCGCCAGCTGGGCTACAAGCATGCCAAGTACGTCATGCGCATCGAGCTGGTGGACAGCTTCACCAACATCGCAGGTGGCAAGGGCGGCTACTGGGAAGATCAGGGCTACCAGTGGTACGCGGGAATCTAGCCGCCGTTTCGCGCTGCATCTTCCGGATCGGTTGACGCGGCGGGGCGCTGCCCGCCACACTTCGCGCTTTGTCTGCCGAGGCTGACCCTTATGCCTTCCGTTCGCTTCGATCGCTTCTATCGTTACGACGAGTTGACGGCGATTCTCAAGCAGTACGCCGCCGAATTTCCGCAGCTGGCAACGATCGAGTCGATCGGCAAGAGCCACGAAGGTCGCGACATCTGGGTCCTTACGGTAACCAGTCACGCCAGCGGACCCGCCGCAGACAAGCCAGCTTTCTGGATCGAAGGCAACGTGCACGCGACCGAAATCGCGGCGTCGGTCGCCTGCGTGTATTTCCTCAATCATCTGCTCACCCGGTACGGCCAGGATGCCGACGTGACGCGGGTGCTCGATACTCGCGCGTTCTACATCTGCCCGCGGGTCAATCCCGACGGCCCCGAATGGGCGCTCGCCGACAAGCCCAAATTCATCCGTTCCAGTACTCGCCCCTATCCATACGACGAGGAAGAGATCGAGGGCCTGACGGTCGAGGATATCGATGGTGACGGGCGAATCCTGCAGATGCGCGTACGCGACAGCAACGGCTTGTGGAAGGCGCACCCCGAAGAGTCTCGCCTGATGGTGCGCCGCGACCCCACCGAGGTCGGCGGCAACTACTTCCGCATCCTCCCCGAGGGAACGCTGGAAGATTACGACGGCTTCATGCTAAAGATAAAGAAACGAAAAGAAGGGATTGATCTTAATAGAAATTACCCAGCCCACTGGCGTCAGGAATACGAACAGCTCGGGGCCGGGCCTTTCCCGACCTCCGAACCCGAGGTGCGCGCCCAGGTGCAATTTCTGACCTCGCATCGAAACATCTGCGGCGGCGTCAGTTATCACACCTGGAGCGGCGTGCTCCTGCGCCCGTTCGATCATTCGCCCGACGAAGACATGGTTCCCGAGGACCTCTGGGTTTACAAGAAGATCGGCGTCAAGGGCACTGAATTGACAGGATATCCGGCGATCTCGGTTTACCACGAGTTCCGCTATTATCCGAAGCAGGTCATCGGAGGGACTTCCGATTGGCTCTTCGACCATCTGGGCGCGTTCTCGTGGGTCGTTGAGATCTGGTCCCCGATGCGCGAAGCCGGCATCGAGAAGTATCTGTATATCGACTGGTTTCGGGATCATCCGATCGCCGATGACCTGGCGTTGTTCCGCTGGAACGAGCAAAAGCTCGGCGGCGCCGCGCACGTCGACTGGAAGCCATTCGACCATCCCCAGCTTGGCCCCGTCGAAATCGGCGGCTGGAACCGCCTGCACGCGTTCAGCAATCCGCCGCCGCAGTTCCTGGAAAAGGAGGTCGCGCGCTTTCCGTCGTGGATGATCTGGCAGGCGCTGCTGTCGCCTAAGCTCGAGCTGGTCGACGCGCGGGCGGAGCGGATCGGTGTCGAGTCCTGGCGCGTTCGTTTGGTCGTGCAGAACACCGGCTGGCTGCCGAGCTACGTCAGCAAGCGGGCGGTGGAGCGCAAGGTTGTTCGGGGCCTGATCGCCGAAATCGCATTGCCCGAAGGCGCCAAGCTCGCACAGCGGCAAGCGGCGACAGGAAGTCGGGCAGCTCGAAGGCAAGGCGTACAAGCACACCGGCGTTTCATTCTGGCCGGACTACCATCTGACCGACGACCGTGCGAAGATCGAATGGGTGGTGCAGGGGAGGGCGGGAGACCGCATCGCGCTGACGGCGCGGCACGAGCGCGCCGGTACCGTGCGCACCAACGTCACACTCGACTAAAGGCGATCGATGGCAAAAGTTCTCGGCGTGGGGGGGCTCTTTTTCAAGTCGCCCGACCCGCAAAAGCTTCTCGCCTGGTACGCGCAATGGCTCGGTATCGGCGACGGCAAAGCGTCGATCGAATTCTCGAGCGCGACGATGCCGGCGAACAGCTTTACCGTCTGGAGCCCGTTTCCGGCGAACACCGATTATTTCGCGCCGTCGGGACGCGCGTTCATGTTCAACCTGATCGTCGACGATCTCGACGGCGCGCTCGGCCAGGTGCACACGGGCGGCGGGCAGGTCATCGGCGAGATCGAGGAACACGAGTACGGCCGCTTCGGCTGGTTCATCGATCCGGACGGCAATAAGGTCGAGCTGTGGGAGCCTGCGAAATCCGACTGAGTCCCGCGACAGTGCATTCCAGATATCAATCCGAACGCAGGCGATTCATGCACATCATGACGACAAGAACGGTCTGGTTCGCCGCCGCGCTGCTCGCGGTTGCCGGATGCACACTGCCGCCGGCGACACCGACGAAAACGGGACTCGACCGGATCGAACACATCGTCGTCATCTACGCTGAGAATCGAAGCTTCGACAACCTGTACGGCTTGTTCCCCGGCGCAAATGGCATCGCAAACGCGACGCCGGCGCAATATACGCAGGTCGACAACGACGGCAAGCCATTCGAGACGCTGCCGCCGGTGTGGAAGGGCAAGGATCCCGACCCGGCATTTCCGCGCAATCTGCCGAATCGTCCATTCCGGATTGATGCTCCGCCGATCAACCTGCCGCTGTCGACGCCCACCCGCGACCTCGTGCACAAGTTCTATCAGAACCAGGACCAGATCGACGGCGGCCGCAACGATCGCTTCGTCGCCGCCGGCGATGCGGGTGCACTGGTGATGGGCCACTACGACGGATCGAAGCTCCCGATGTGGCGCTGGGCGCAGGATTACACGCTGGCCGACAATTTCTTCATGGGTGCGTTCGGCGACTCGTTCCTCAACCACCAGTGGTTGATTTGCGCCTGCACGCCGATTGATCGCAACGCCCCCGCCGATCTTCGCGCCCGGTTGGACGAGCGTGGACGGCTCAAGACCGAGCCAGGCTCGCCGGCGTCGGCGCTGCAGGGCCCACCGAATTTCGTCGCCAATCAGGTATCGCCGGACGGCTACGTGCTGACGACGACCCAGCCGCCTTGGCAACCTTCGCGCGTTGCTCCCGCCAAGGACGGAGATCCCCGGGGCACCGATCCGTCGAAATACACTTTGCCGCCGCAGGTGCAGAAGACCATCGGCGACACGTTGTCGGCGAAGGGCGTCAGTTGGGCGTGGTATTCAGGCGCCTGGAACGCGGCCCTCGCCGATGGTATGCAGCCGCCGGAAGCCAAGCGCAACGTCATCTACAACACCGCCAAGGGCGCTGCGAACTTCGTCGCACATCACCAGCCGTTCAACTACTTCCGGAACTACGCGCCCGGCACCGCGGCGCGCGCGCAGCACCTCAAGGATTATTCGGATCTGGCTGACGGCATCGCGCACGGCGAGTTGCCGCAAGTCGTCTTCTACAAACCGCAAGGATCGCTGAACGAGCATCCCGGGTACACGGACGTGCTGTCGGGCGACGAGCACATCGCCGACGTCGTAACGAGGATCACAGCAAGCCCGCTGTGGTCGACCACGGCCATTATCGTCACCTACGACGAGAATGGCGGGTTCTGGGACCACGTCGCGCCGCCGACCGGCGATCGCTGGGGACCGGGAACGCGAATCCCGACGCTGATCATCTCGCCGTTCGCGCGACGCCACTACGTCGATCACACGCAATACGACACGACTTCCATCATCAAATTCATTACCCGGCGCTTCGGTCTGGAACCGTTACCGGGTGCGCGTGCGCCAATGGGCGACCTCAGCGCGGCGTTCGATTTTTCGCAGTGATCGGCAGCAATCGCGACGGCCGCCTGCGGCGTCTCGCCCGCGCCGGCTTCCTCGGCAAGGTGTCGCGATGAAGACGTCACGTTCGCGAATTCCCGCGAGCGTATGGACGCTCGGCCTCGTGTCGATGCTGATGGACACGTCGTCCGAGTTGATCCATAGCCTGCTCCCGCTATTCATGATCACGACGCTTGGCGCATCGGCGTTCGCCGTCGGCATCATCGAAGGCATCGCGGAAGCCACGGCACTGATCACCAAGGTCTTTTCCGGCTACATCTCGGATCGATTTCGCAAGCGGAAACTGCTGGTGGTCTTGGGCTATGGGCTCGCCGCTGTTACCAAGCCGATGTTTCCGCTGGCGTCCTCCCTCGGCTGGGTCGTCACAGCGCGCTTCGTCGATCGCGTTGGAAAAGGAATACGCGGCGCGCCGCGCGACGCGCTGATCGCCGATATCACGCCGAAGGAGTCGCGCGGGGCGGCGTACGGCCTGCGTCAGTCGCTCGACACCGTCGGCGCGTTCGCCGGACCAATGCTGGCGATTGCGGCAATGATCTGGTTCGCCGACAACTTCCGCGCCGTGTTCTGGCTCGCGACGATACCCGCGTTCGCCGCGGTCGCGCTGCTTGTCGTCGGCGTGCGCGAGCCCGAGCAGGTGGCCGATGGGAAGTCCGTGGGACCGCCGATCGCGCTGGCCGACATCAGGCGGCTGTCGATGCGCTACTGGTGGATCGTCGGCATCGCCGCGGTGATGACGCTGGCGCGATTTTCGGAGGCATTTCTCGTTCTTCGCGCGCAAAGCGTCGGAATGGCACTGGCCTGGGTGCCGCTGGTCATGGTGCTGATGAGCGTCGTTTACGCGCTGGTGTCGTACCCGGCAGGCGTTCTGGCTGACCGGGGCAGGCAGGGCGCGCTGCTGTCGGGGGGCCTCGTCGCGCTGGTCATCGCCGACGTCATCCTCGCCCACGCCGGATCGGGCGCGGTCGTCTTGCTGGGGACCGCGGTCTGGGGTGTGCACATGGGTCTGACGCAAGGTGTGCTGGCTGCGCTGGTGGCACAGGCCGCGCCGGCCGACCTGCGGGGCACGGCATTCGGCCTGTTCAACTTGGTCAGCGGGATCGCCCTGCTGGTGGCAAGCGGGCTGGCCGGCTGGCTCTGGGCGGTCTATGGCCCGCTACTGACCTTCTACGCTGGGGCGACTTTTACGGCGCTCGCCCTGCTCGGCTTATGGGCCAGGCCACGGCAGAGCACCCATCTCCAGTCGTAACGGGAGCTTAGCAGCCGAACTTCATGTTCAACCGCGGGATTTTGTCGACATGTGGCCCGCCGATGTTATGCTTGGCCTAGAACGAACGTTCTAGGCCAAGTGGATCCAAGACCGCATTTGCGCACGCTCACCGAAACCGCCGTCCCGTCGCCCGTCGGGGCCGACCACTATTTAAATGCCCTGAACGCGCAGCAGCGCCTTGCAGTCGAGCACGGTGTCGGTCGGGGCGGCCTGGAAGGGCAGGGGCCCTTGCTGGTGATCGCCGGCGCCGGCTCGGGGAAGACCAACACCCTCGCACACCGCGTCGCGCACGTCGTGTTGAGCGGCGCGGACCCGCAGCGCATCCTGCTGCTCACGTTTTCGCGCCGGGCCGCGGCGGAAATGGAGCGCCGCGCCGGTCAGGTGCTGAGCCGGAGCATCGGCGCCGGCACGTCGCAACATCCGCCGGCGCTGCCGTGGTCCGGGACATTTCACAGCATCGGTGCGCGGTTGCTGCGCGAATACGCGGAGCGCATCGGTCTCAATCCGTCGTTCACCGTTCACGATCGCGGCGATTCGGAGGACTTGCTGGCGATCGTGCGACACGAACTCGGTCTGTCGGCCACCAAGAATCGGTTCCCTGGAAAGGCGACCTGCCTCGCGATCTACTCGCGCACAATCAACAGCGGCGCCTCGCTTTCCGATGCGCTCGCCGACAGGTTCCCCTGGTGTGCCCAGTGGGAGGCCGAGTTGGCGAAGCTATTCGCCGCGTATGCTGCCGAGAAGCAGGTGCAAAACGCGCTGGACTACGACGACCTGCTGCTCTACTGGGCACATATGGTGACCGAGCCGGCGTTGGGCCGGGAAATCGGCGCTCGCTTCGATCATGTCCTGGTCGACGAATATCAGGACACCAATCGTCTGCAGGCGTCGATCCTGCTCGGGATCAAACCCGACGGAGCCGGGCTCGCCGTCGTCGGCGACGACGCCCAGTCGATCTACTCGTTCCGTGCGGCGACGGTTCGCAACATCCTCGATTTCCCGCGCGCCTTCGATCCGCCCGCGCGCATCGTGACGCTGGACCGCAACTACCGATCGACGCAGCCGATCCTCGATGCGTCGAACGCGGTCATCGCCCTGGCCAGCGAGCGCTACAGCAAGAACCTGTGGACCGAGCGCACGGCCTCGCAGAAGCCGCAACTGATCAGCGTTCGCGACGAGGCCGACCAGGCGCGTTGCATCGCCGATCGCGTGCTCGAGCACCGCGAATGCGGCATGACGCTCAAATCGCAGGCGGTGTTGTTCCGCAGTTCCAGCCACAGCGCGCAGCTCGAGCTGGAGCTTGCCAGGCGCGGCATACCGTTCGTCAAGTATGGCGGGCTCAAGTTTCTCGATGCAGCGCACGTCAAGGACGTCTTGTGCGTGCTGCGCTGGGCGGACAACCCGCGCAGCAGGATGTCCGGATTCCGCATTGCGCGCTTGCTGCCCGGCGTGGGTCCCGCGACCGCAGCGAGACTGCTCGATGCCATGGAGACCGCGCCCGATCCGGTGACCGCGATGAACGACTTCCGCATGCCTGCACCGGCGACCGTCGATTGGGATGGCCTGCGCGGTCTTTTCAGCGTGCTGCGCTCCGGCAGGGCGGCCTGGCCCGCCGACATCGACGCGGCCACCCGCTGGTACGAGCCGCATCTGCATCGGATCTACGACGATGCGCACGTGCGACAGGCCGACCTGGTGCAGCTGGGCAGGATCGCTTCCACCTATGCGTCGCGCGAACGCTTTCTGACCGAAGTCACGCTCGACCCGCCGGCGGCGACCAGCGACGAGGCCGGCGCGCCTGGCCTGGACGAGGACTATCTGATCCTGTCGACGATCCATTCCGCCAAGGGACAGGAATGGCGCAGCGTTCATGTCCTCAACGTTGTCGATGGCTGCATCCCGTCCGACATGAGCACCGGGTCCGCCGAGGAGATCGAGGAGGAACGGCGCCTTCTGTACGTGGCGATGACCCGCGCCAAGGACGAACTGCATCTGATGGTGCCGCAACGCTTTTACGTGCATCAGCAGACGCAGTACGGCGACCGCCACGTGTATGCATCGCGCAGTCGCTTCATTCCGAACGGGCTGACCCGGTTCTTCGAATCCTGTGCGTGGCCGCGACCCGCAGCGGATGGCTCAGGCGAGCTTTCGGGGCCGGCGCCGATGCCCGTGACCGACATCGCGGCGCGCGTCCTGCTGCGCTGGCAGCAACCCGGTTGAGGCGCGAATCGCTGCGCCCTTGGCATCGCGGGTTTGGGACCGTGTTGCGTATAATGTATATTATGTTAAATATCGTATTTGGCTAGGCGGCCATGAGGCTCGTAACCTTTCCCTCTAGAGGATCGCGGTCCCCTGCCGGCGCTACCGACCGCTCAGGACCGTCGTTCGCCGGATGGGCGAACTGCCGCGACGCGGGCACCCCATCGCCAGTCGCGGATCTCGGGCATGTCTTCGCCGTACTCTCTGATATAGCGCTTGTGGTCGGTCAGTTTGTCGCGAATGAACTGCCCGAGATACGCGCCGCGCGCGCCGAGCGCGGGCACCCGATTGATGACGTCGTTGACCAGATGGAACCGGTCCATGTCGTTGAGCACCGTCATGTCGAACGGGGTCGTGGTCGTTCCCTCTTCCTTGTACCCGCGGACGTGCAGGCTGTCGTGGTTGGTCCGGCGGTACGTCAGCCGGTGGATCAGCCATGGATAGCCGTGGTAGGCAAAGATGATCGGCTTGTCCTTGGTGAACAGCGCGTCGAACTCGCCGTCTTCCAGGCCATTGCGGATGCTCGCTGCGCGGCTGCAGCGACATCAGATTCACGACATTGACGACGCGAATCTTGAGTTCGGGCACGTGCTCGCGAAGAATGTCGACGGCGGCCAGCGTCTCGAGCGTCGGCACGTCGCCGGCGCACGCCATGACGACGTCAGGCTCGCTGCCCTCGTCGTTGCTTGCCCATTCCCAGATGCCCAATCCTGCGGCGCAGTGTCTGATCGCGGCGTCGACGTCCAGCCATTGCGGCTGCGGCTGCTTGCCCGCGACGATGACATTGACGCGGTTCCGGCTCCGCAGGCAATGATCGACGACCGAAAGCAGCGTGTTGGCATCCGGCGGTAGGTAGATGCGGATGACCTCGGCCTTCTTGTTGGCGACGTGGTCGATGAACCCCGGATCCTGGTGACTGAAGCCGTTGTGATCCTGCCGCCAGACATGCGATGTCAGCAGGTACGTGAGCGAGGCGATCGGCCGCCGCCAGGGAATTTCGCGCGATACCTTCAGCCACTTGGCGTGCTGGTTGAACATCGAGTCCACGATATGGACGAAAGCCTCGTAGCACGAGAAAAAGCCGTGGCGGCCGGTCAGCAGGTAGCCTTCCAGCCAGCCCTGACACAGGTGTTCGCTCAAGACCTCCATCACCCGCCCGTCCGGCCCGAGATTCGTGTCGCTCGGCAGGATCTCGCCCATGAACGTGCGGTCGGTGGCTTCGAACGGCGCCACCAGGCGATTGGATGTCGTTTCGTCTGGACCGAACATACGAAAATTGCGCGCTTCCGCGTTGAGCTTGAAAACATCGCGCAGCAGCACGCCGGTCACTCGCGTCGATTCGGCCGTCGTCGCGCCGGGATCGCCGACGTCGACTGCATACTCGCGGAAGTCGGGGAGCTTCAGATCGTGCAGAAGCAGACCGCCATTGGCGTGCGGATTCGCCCCCATGCGCCGGTCGCCGGCGGGAGCCAGGTCCGCGAGTTCGGGTATCAAGGCGCCCTCCTCGTCGAATAGCTCTTCGGCGTGGTAACTGCGCATCCATTGCTCGAGCGCAGCCAGGTGCTCGGGATTCTCGGCAAGGTTGGCCAGTGGCACCTGGTGCGAGCGCCAGGAACCTTCGGTCTTGAGTCCGTCGACCGTTTTCGGACCGGTCCACCCCTTCGGTGTGCGCAGCACGATCAGCGGCCAAGCGGGACGATCCGGTGATCCACCGTTTCGCGCGCGTGCCTGGATACGACGAATTTCGACGATGACCCGATCGAGCGTGCCGGCCATCGACTGGTGCACCTGTGGGGGATCGCTTCCTTCGACGAAATACGGCGTGTAGCCATAGCCGCGAAAGAGCGCTTCCAGCTCCTCCCGTCCGATCCGGGCCAGAACTGCGGGGCTCGCGATCTTGTACCCGTTCAAGTGCAGTATCGGCAGCACGGCACCGTCACGCGCAGGATTCAGGAACTTGTTGGAGTGCCAGCTGGTGGCGAGCGGCCCGGTTTCCGCTTCCCCGTCGCCGACCACGCACGCGACGATCAACTCGGGATTGTCGAAGGCCGCGCCATACGCGTGCATCAGCGAATAGCCGAGCTCGCCGCCCTCGTTGATCGATCCGGGCGTTTCTGCAGCGACGTGGCTCGGAATGCCACCGGGGAAAGAGAACTGCTTGAACAGCCGCTTTAGCCCCTCCTCGTCCCGGGTCACGCTGGTATAGAACTCGCTGTACGTTCCCTCCAGGTAGGTGTTAGCCACCAGGCCCGGACCGCCGTGTCCCGGCCCTGTGACGTAGATCATGTTCAGGTCGTACTGTTTGATGATCCGGTTGAGATGAACATAGATGAAGTTCAGGCCCGGCGTCGTGCCCCAGTGACCAAGCAGTCGCGGCTTCACATGCGAAAGTACTAGAGGTTTCTTGAGCAAGGCGTTGTCGAGCAAGTAGATCTGGCCGACCGACAGATAGTTGGCGGCTCGCCAGTAGGCGTCGATTCGCCGCAGTAGTTCGGCGGAAAGCGGCTCACTCATTGGCGTTGCCTCGATCGGTCGTTATTCCGGATTGTTCGCGTTTCGACTCCGATTGCGGCGGTCGAGTGCCCACCCCGGCAAGCGCCGGCGAGCTCAGCCTCCGCCAACGACGCAATAGCGAGCCAGCGCGTCGAGGACAGCGTCATCCTCTCCGGCCGGCACGGCGCAGGCGATCGGAGTGCCGGCGAAGCGTGCCTGAGCCGCGGCAATCAGGCCCGGGAGATCGCGGCGGACGTGGCCGCCCTGGCCCAGAAAGACCGGGACGACCCGAATCGAATCGACCCCGAGCGCGACCAGTTCGCCGATCGCGCCCTCGAGATCCGGCTGCATCAGCTCGAGATAGCACAACCGGACTTCTTTTTCCGGGGCCAGCGCCCGTACCCGCTGCTGCAGTCTTTCGAACGGCTCTGCCCAGCGGGGGTCGCGCGCGCCGTGCGCAAAAAGCACAAGTCCGTCTTTCACGTCGATTGCCTGTACCGTGCGTTATGCACTCCAGCTATCAACTAATCGCCACTCATTCCTTGTCCGTATAACGCCGCCCCACTACTCTGATGGCAGGACCGCACCGCATCGACCATGTACCGATACGACCACCACGACCAGCGCCTCGTCGACGAGCGTGTCGCCCAGTTTCGCGACCAGACGCGGCGCTTTCTCGCCGGCGAGTTGAGCGAGGACGAGTTCCGGCCCTTGCGCTTGCGCAACGGTCTGTACATCCAGAAATACGCGCCGATGCTGCGAGTAGCGATTCCGTACGGCGTGCTGTCATCGACGCAGCTGCGCCAGCTCGCCCATATCGGCCGCAAGTATGACAGAGGCTACGGCCACTTCACCACGCGGCAGAACATCCAGTTCAACTGGCCGCGCCTCGAAGACGTGCCGGACATCCTGGGCGAACTGGCGACCGTGCAGATGCACGCGATCCAGACCAGCGGCAACTGCGTGCGCAACATCACCAGCGATCATTTCGCCGGTATCGCCGCGGACGAGATCATCGACCCCCTGCCCTATTGCGAGCTGGTCCGGCAATGGGCGTCGTTTCATCCCGAATTCGTCTATCTGCCGCGCAAATTCAAGATCGCCATTTCGGGCTCCGCGACCGATCGCGCGGCAACGCTGGTGCACGACATCGGCGTGCACGCCCTGCGCGACGACACAGGCGAGATCGGCTTCCGGATCCTCGTCGGCGGTGGCCTCGGGCGCACGCCGGTCATAGGCCATGTCATCCGCGAATTCCTGCCGCGCGGGGAAATCCTCAACTACCTCGACGCGATCCTGCGGGTCTATAACCGATTCGGCCGCCGCGACAACAAGTTCAAGGCGCGGATCAAGATCCTGGTCAAGGAAATGACCCTGGAAGTATTCACGCATCACGTGGAGTCCGAGTGGCAGCGTGTGCGTGGCGGTCCGGCGACGGTGCCGGACGAGGAGATCGACCGCATCGCGGCGTTCTTCGCAGCACCGCCGTACGAACGCTTGCCCGGGGAAGATGCAGGGTTTCGCGCCGCGGTGGCCGACAATCGCGGGTTCGCAAACTGGGTCAAGCGCAATGTCTTTCCGCACAAGGTTCCCGGCTACGCCGCGGTCACGCTGTCGCTGAAAAAAACCGGCGTGCCGCCGGGCGACGTCACGTCGGACCAGATGGATGCGGTCGCCGATCTGGCCGATGCCTACAGCTTCGGCGAGATCCGCGTGTCGCACGAGCAGAATCTGATATTCGCCCACGTCAGGCGGGCGGCGCTGCCCGCGCTCTGGGGCGAGCTCAAGAGCCTGGGCTTTGCCACGCCAAATATCGGCCTCTTGACCGACATCATCTGCTGTCCGGGCGGCGATTTCTGCTCGCTGGCCAACGCGAAGTCGATACCGATCGCCGAAGCGATCCAGCGCCGGTTCGACGATCTCGATTACCTGCACGACATCGGCGAAATCAACCTGAACATTTCGGGCTGCATGAATGCATGTGGACATCATCACGTCGGCAATATCGGCGTGCTCGGCGTCGACAAGAACGGCGACGAGTGGTACCAGGTCTCGATCGGTGGCGACCAGGGTGAGCATGCGTCGCTGGGCAAGGTGATCGGTCCGTCGTTCGCGGCGCGCGAAATGCCCGATGTCGTCGCCCGCCTCATCGAGACGTACATCGACCGACGTCACGACGACGAGCCGTTCATCGATACCGTTTGCCGCATCGGCATCGAGCCGTTCAAGGAGCGCGTCTATGCCGCTGCTCACTAAGGGCCGGGCGATCGTCGAGAACCGGTGGACGCTGTTGTCCGACGCAGCGGCACTCGGCGACGTCGACGGGACTCCGACGATCGTGCCTCTGTCGCTGTGGCTCGAATGCCGCGGTGCCCTGGCCGCCCGGCGCGACATCGGCGTGTGGCTCAAGCCCGTCGACGACCCGGATGCGCTCGCCGCCGACGTCCAGCGCTTGCCGCTGATCGCGGTGGAATTTCCGCAGTTCGGCGACGGGCGCGGCTATTCGAGCGCTCGCCTGCTACGGGAAAAGTACGGATTTCGCGGCGAATTGCGCGCGATCGGCGAAATCTTGCGCGATCAGCTCTACGACCTTCGGCAGTGCGGCTTCGACACTTTCGCCCTGCAACCTGGGCGCAACGTCGACGATGCGCTGGCCGCGTTCGACGACTTCAGCGACAACTACCAGGCTACGGCTGCACAGCCGCTGCCGCTGTTCCGGCGCCGCCTGCAGGCTGCGGCTGTCGACGGTTCACCGGCGTCGACCGAAAGTTCAGGGCGACGACGCGCGCAGTTCCAATGAGTAGCCGCAGCGGGACTGTCTATCTGGTCGGCGCGGGTCCGGGCGCGCCCGACCTTCTGACCTTGCGCGCCGCGCGACTGCTCGAGCGCGCGGACGTCGTGTTCTACGACGCACTGGTGCATCCGGACACGATCGCGCTGGCCGCGCACGCCCGCAAGATCGCCGTCGGCAAACGCTGCGGCAAGCACTCGACGGCACAGCAATTCATCAACAAACGCCTGGTCGACGCCGCCGCCGTGTGCCAAGTCGTCGTCCGGTTGAAGGGCGGCGATCCGATGCTCTTCGGCCGCGCGCAGGAAGAAATCGCCGCTCTCGAGGCTGCCGGCGTGCGCTACGAGGTCGTACCGGGTATTACTGCGGCGCTGGCGGCCAGTGCGGAACTTGGCATTTCGCTGACCCAGCGCGGCGTCGTGCGCACGGTCAGCCTGGTCACGCCGCGCGTCGGCGAGGGCGAGGCCGCGAACGAATGGGCACGAAGCATCGCCGCGGCGGACGCTGGCGCCATCTACATGGGCGCCGGCCAGGCCGACGCTATTGCGATAGCCTTGATCGCTGCGGGCAAGCCAGGGGCGACACCGGTTGTGGTTGTCGAGAACGCGTCGCTGCCGAACGCTCGTGCCATCTATTCGACGATCGCGGCGCTGCCGCGCATCGCCGATGCTGGTCTCACCGGGCCTGCCGTGATTCTGATCGGAGCGCAATTTCGCGCTCGCCGCGCGGCGATCGCCGACCCGCTCGCCGACAACCCTTCTGATCTGAGATCGCGGCGCGTCTTCGCCGAGGCCGTCGCGCAGGGCGCTACAATGGGCGACGCGCCCGGATTCCAGCGCCTTGCGTCCGATGCAATTACCTCTTTTCCGGCTCTCCGCTGTCGAGCAGCAGGCATGGTTGCGCGACCGATTCGACCGGCCTGCGCCGAAGTCGGCGACTAATCTTTCCGACGGATTCCGCCTGCCGGGCCGCGAGGGCGTGACTACACCTGCGGCCGTGTTGGTGCCGCTGGTCAATCGCCCCGACGGATTGACGGTTCTGTTTACCGAACGCAGTGTCGACCTGCCCGACCATCCGGGCCAGATCAGTTTTCCCGGCGGTCGCATCGAGCCCGAGGACGTCGACGCGGTCGCCGCGGCGCTGCGCGAAGCCGAGGAAGAAATCGCCTTGCCGCGCGATCGCGTGCAGCCGCTCGGCCGTCTCGCCGACTACGAGACCGTGACAGGGTTCCGGGTGACGCCGATCGTAGGCTGGATCGAGCCGCCGATCGAGTTGAAGCCCGATCCGGTCGAGGTCGCCGCCGTCTTCGAGGTGCCGCTGGCGTTTCTTCTCGAGCCCGCCAATCAGCAGCGCCATTTCCGCATGCTGGGAGAGATACGGCGCGATTACCACGCGATTCCGTATGGCGAACGCTTCATCTGGGGCGCCACCGCGGCCATGCTGCTGATTCTCGACCGCACGCTGCGCGCGGAGTAGCGGGCCTGGCGTCGCTCGGCAGCACGCGGATCACCACGGGGATCATCCTCTCCGGAGGCGGCGCGCGCGCCGCCTACCAGGTGGGCGCGCTGCGCGCGGTCGCGCGAATCCTGCGGCCGAAGGGAGCCGGCCCGTTTGGGATCATCTGCGGGACATCGGCAGGTGCCATCAACGCCGCGGCGATGGCGGTCCACGCCGACCGATTCCGCGACGGTGTCGCGCGTCTGGTGCGCCTGTGGCGCAACATCGACGCCGGCGATGTGTACAAGGCCGATCTAAGCACGGTGTCGGGACACGGCATGCGCTGGCTGGCGTCCGTCCTGACCGGTCGTCCGGGGCCGGCGAACGCCGCTTCGATGTTCGACAATCGTCCGCTCAAGAGCCTTCTGCGCCGGGAGTTGAACGCCGAGCGCATCGCGGCGCACGTCGCCGAGGGGCGCCTTCGGGCTCTGGCGATCAATGCGACCAGCTACACCACCGGCCATGCCGTGACCTTCTACCAGGGCGATCCTGCGATCCAGGCATGGCATCGGATGCGGCGGCGCGGCGAGACGGCGACGATCGGCGTCGACCATTTGCTCGCGTCCACGGCGATACCGTTCATCTTTCCCGCGACCCGCGTTGGCAGCGATTACTTCGCCGACGGCTCGGTCCGCCAGATCGCGCCATTGTCGCCGGCGCTCCATCTGGGGGCTCGCAGGCTGCTGGTAATCGCCGTTGGTCAGTTCACGGGGCAGAAGTCTTCGCCAACGCGCAGCGCGGCGCGGCGCTATCCTTCGTTTGCGCAGGTCGCAGGACACGCGCTGTCCAGCATATTTCTCGACAACCTCGGCGCCGATCTCGAGCGCATGTGGGGGATCAATCAGCTCGCCAACCTCATTGCGCCCGAGCGCCTGATCGAGCACGGCATGGAGGTCGCGCACGTCGACGCGCTGGTTCTGGGCCCCAGCCGAGATCTGGCCGAGCTTGCCGTGGATTACGGACATCATCTTCCGACCGGGGTGCGTTATCTGCTGGGCGGCCTGGGCGGCACCAAGGGCACCGGCGGCAACCTGCTTTCCTATCTCCTCTTCGACCGCCACTATTGCCGTGCGCTGATGGCGCTCGGGCATGCCGACGCGATGGCGCGGCGCGACGAAATCGACGCTTTCCTCGGCGGCGACAGCCCCGGCTTCGTGCCGGTATTTCCTGGCGCGCTTTTCCGCTAGACCTTGTCGCGTATTTGACGCGGTCGGCGTTTTCCCCGACGATGCATTGCCGCGCGCCGCATCGACTCTGCGCGCAACCGTCCGCATGCCCCTTCCGCAAGAACGCCATTTCGCAAGCCTCAGCCCGCACGGCTTTCACCGGGTCGTCTATCGACAATGGGGCGATCAGGACAACCCGCGGGTCGTCGTCTGCGTCCACGGACTGACCCGCAACGGTCGCGACTTCGACGCGCTGGCGGCTACGATCGCCGATCGTTTCCGCGTTCTGTGCCCCGACATGCCGGGGCGCGGCGACAGCGAATGGCTGGCCGATCCGAGCGACTATACGTTCCCCACCTACCTGACGGCGCTTACGGCGCTGCTGGCGCATGCCGCGGTGGAGCGGTGTGCCTGGGTCGGCACGTCGATGGGCGGCCTCCTGGGCATCGTGCTGGCTGCGCAGCGAAATACGCCTGTCGTGCGCCTCGTCGTCAACGACGTGGGCCCGGTCATCGAGCCGGCGGCGCTGGCGCGGATCGCCTCCTACGTTGGCGCCGACCCTCGTTTCGAGTCGTTCGCGGACCTCGAAGCGCATATCCGCTCCGTATCCGCGCCATTCGGCGCGCTGCCCGATGCACAGTGGGAAACGCTGGCGCGCACGACAGCGCGACAGCTCGCCGACGGCAGCTGGAGGCTCAAGTACGATCCGGGGATCGCATTGCCGTTTCGCGCCCAAGCCGCGCAAACGGGCGACCTCTGGCCGCTGTGGGATGCGATCACGTGCCCGACCCTGGTGCTGCGCGGCGCCGAATCCGATCTGCTCGCGCCGGCGACCGCAGCGGCGATGCGCACGCGCGGGCCCAAGCCGCGCCTGATCGAATTTGCCGGCATCGGACACGCGCCGATGTTGCTCGACGCCGCGCAGATCGCGCCCGTGGCGGCCTTTCTCGACGCCATGTAGGGGCGCTGCCCCGAGCCGCAACCAATCCGACGCATCGTCTACAATCGGCCAACCCAGCCCACGCCTACGCTCTTGAGCCTCTCCCTCAGCCTGCCGCCGATCAACGATCGTCCCGCGCATCCGCCCGAAACGCGCCCGGCGCAAGTCCAGGCGTGGATAGACGAAGCGATGAAGCGGGATTCGATCGATGCCGCCGGGGTGATCGGCGACGCACTCGCCGCCATCAACCGGGCCGCGATTTCGGACTCGCGCCGCCTCGAGCTCGCCGAGAAGTTCTACGCAGCCGCAGTCACGCTCTGGCCGATACTCGAGCGCAATTTCGCGCGGGCGGCGCATCCGCTGACCGGCAATGCGCTGGAAGCGGCCAAGGTCGCGCTGACGCTGTCCGCCGAGCTCGCCACCGCGTACAAGCGTCTGCTCGCGCACGAAGCCGACAAGCGCATCCTGCTCGGCGGCAACCGCTTGCTGGTGGCGCTGATCCATCGTTGCCTGCAATGCACGACCCGAGTACTGACCAACAGCTACATGTCGTACGCGCCGGTGCCGGCGCGTACCTGGCACGATGCGCACGCGATCTACGCCCACGCCAGAGCGCGGGGCCTGCACCAGACGCCGATCGTCAGCGACAACCCCGAGGCCACGCCGGAACGGATCTACGTGCAGGCCTTGCTGCTGGCGCTGGCCAATCCGTACGGGTTTCTGCCGACGCAGCTCGGTAACGTGATCCAGTATCTGCAGGAACATTCGCACTGGGCGAAGCTGACCGATGTGGCCCCGGTGCACCGCCTGGCAAAAGCCGTGGCGATCGTTCCGATCGGGCATGATTTCCCGCCGTTTTCGTCCAACAAGGGCGGCAACATCGAAGGCAACAAGCTGTTTCTGCTGACCTTCGATCTTGCCTTCCAGCTGCAGGAGCAGCTGCGCACCTTGGATACGGGCGGCAAGTCGCCGGCGGGATTTCCCTCCGATCCCGCGGCGGTCGCGCAATACATGACGTTGCTGCGCCGCCTGCTGCGGCAGTGGGCGATACCCCCGGCGCGACAATTCAACCGACTGCCGTCGCGAGCGCGCGTGGTGATGTGCGCCGGCCTCAACGCGGTGTGGCAATACAGCCCCGGTGCGCACCTGGAGATCTTCAATCCTCCTCCCGGCCTTCCGACGATGACGGCCTGTCAGGTCATCAACCACACGCCGGCCGGCTACGCGCTGCGCCAGATCGATTCCGTGCATGCGGCCTTGCGCGTCGGCGACCTGATCGCCCTGCGCGTCGAGGGGCGCAGTGCGCTGCAGGTCGCGATGGTGCGCTGGTTCCGCAACACGATGCGCGGTACGGGGCTGGAGTTCGGCTGCGAGCTGCTGACCGACAGCCCCGAGGCCGCCGCTGGCCGCGGCGAAGGCGCCGAGGGCTCACCGCTGTTGCCGATGGTGCTGCTGCCGGGCAATGGCCAGGACGAGTCGCCGCCGATGGCGTTGGTGCCGGCCGGCGCGTTCCAGCTCGAGCAGGCGATATCCCTGCACCGCGAAAAATCGGTCGGCACCGCGGTGCTGACCAAGCTGGTCGATCAAGGCCCGGGCTTCGATCTGTTCGAGTATGTCGCCGTCGCTTGAGGGCGGCGACCCGCGCTGGCGGCGCGCGGCCGCCGCGGCGCTTCTCGCGCTGGCACTGCTGGAAGTGCTCTGGGAGCTGTGGCTCGCGCCGCTGAAGCCCGGAGGATCGTGGCTGGCGTTGAAGGCCTTGCCGCTGCTCGCTTTCGCGCCGGGTGTCGCGCAGGGACGGCTACGCGCGCGGCAATGGACGCTGCTGCTGCTGCCCTGGTATGTCGCCGAGGGGCTCGTGCGTGCGTTCAGCGAAAGCGGTCGGCAGTCGCTGTGCGCCGGTGCGGCCGCTGCGCTGGCGCTGGCCGCGCTCGCGGCCGGCCTCGGCTGGTTTCGTGCGCAGGGTCGGGCGCCGCGTTCTCCGGTTTGAGCCAGCGTCAGTGCGAGCCGCGGTCGCCGTGCCCGGCGAGGCCTCGAGGCAGCGGGAACATCACCGATTCGACGGCACCGTCGAGCTCGCGCACCTTGTCGGCCCCGAGTTGCCTTAGCCGTTCGATCACTTGCTGCACCAGGATTTCCGGCGCCGAGGCACCTGCGGTGACGCCGATGTGCCGCTTGCCCTCGACCCACCCACGCTGCAGCTCATCGGCGCGGTCGATCATATAAGCCGGAATCCCGCGGTGCGCGGCAACTTCGCGCAATCGGTTGGAATTCGAGCTGTTGGGGCTGCCGACAACGATAACGACGTCGCACTGCGGCGCAAGGAACTTGACCGCGTCCTGGCGGTTCTGCGTCGCGTAGCAGATGTCGTCCTTCCGCGGGCCGACGATTGCGGGGAACCGCCGTTTGAGCGCCGCGACGATCGCGGCCGCGTCGTCGACCGAAAGCGTCGTCTGCGTGACATACGCGAGCTGCGAGGCGTTGCGAACGACCAGGCGATCGACGTCGCCGACCGATTCGACCAGATGGATGCCGCCGTCGGCCTGGCCCATCGTTCCTTCGACTTCGGGGTGGCCCGCGTGGCCGATCATGACGATTTCGCGCCCTTGCGCGTGCATCTTGGCCACCTCGACGTGAACCTTGGTCACCAGCGGGCAGGTCGCGTCGAATACGGTGAGACCGCGAGCAGCAGCCTCAGCGCGCACGGCACGCGATACGCCGTGCGCGCTGAACACCACCGTGCTGCCCTGCGGAACGTCGGCCAGCTCGTCGACGAAGATCGCGCCCTTGGCTTTCAGATCGTCGACGACGAACTTGTTGTGGACGACCTCGTGTCGCACGTAGATCGGCGCACCGAACCGCGCGAGTGCGTGCTCGACGATCGCGATCGCCCGGTCGACGCCGGCGCAAAAGCCGCGCGGATTGGCGAGGATGACCTCGTTCATCGGTGCTCCGTCACTGCCGTACGATCGACGCGGCGTTGGCGCAAGCTGTCCAGAATCAGCAGTGCGACGCCGACCGTGAGTGCGCTATCGGCCAGATTGAACGCGGGGAACGGGTCGAAGCGCGCGGCCAGGCGCCCGCCGAATGGCAAATAATCGTGCACCAGCAGGAAATCGATGACCTTGCCCAGGGTGAGTCGGTCCCATAGATTGCCCAGCGCCCCGCCGAGGATAAGGCTCAGCGCCAAAGAATAGACGCGGTCGCCGCCGCGCCGCAGCAGCCAGACGATCAGCGCCGAGGCGGCGAGCGCAAGCGCGGTAAACAGGTAGCGCTGCCAGCCCGACGCATCGGCGAGAAAGCTGAACGCCGCGCCGGCGTTGTAGGCGAGGACGATGCTGAAGTTGCCGGTCAGCGCGCGCTGCTCGCCGACGTGCAGCGCCGATTCCACGATGGTCTTGCTGAGCTGGTCCGCGGCAACTACGGCCGCGCTGACCAACAGCCATGTCCACCAGAGCCGATCCCCGGTGCCGGTAATAGGCTTTTCGCTCATGCGAATCGGCGCGGCTCGCCGTTCCCGTAGAGATTGGCGACGCAACGCCCGCACAGCGTCGCATGGCCGGCGTCGGCTCCGACGTCGGCGCGGTAATGCCAGCAGCGCTCGCACTTGGCATGGGCGCTCGGCGCCACCTGGATGTCGAGTGCATCGCCGTGGGCGACCGTGGCCGACGACGTGATCATGACGAAGCGGAGGTCATCGCCGATCGAAGATAAGGCCTCGTAGACCGGCGTCGGTGCAGTAATCGCGATGTCCGCCTGCAGCGACGAACCGATTTCGCCCCGCTCACGCGATGACTCCAGTCGTTTCAGCACCGCGTCCCTGACGCCCATGATCGCCGTCCAACGCCTGGAAAAATCGGCGCTGCCGCCGCGTACGGCCCGCAGCTGCGCATTCCAGGTCCCGGCGAAGATCGTCGGGTCTTCCGGATGGACGATGCGCCAGGCTTCTTCGGCGGTAAACGACAGAATCGGAGCCATCAGCTTGATCAATTCGTCGCGGATATAGGTAAGCGCCGTCTGCGCCGAGCGTCGCCCCGCCGAATTGGCGGCCGTCGTGTAGAGGCGGTCCTTCAGGATGTCGAGATAGCGTCCGCCGAGCTCTTCCGAACAATACAGCTGCAGCGCCTGCACGACCAGGTGAAATTCGTACACAGCATACTTCTGTCGCATGTCGTCGAAATAGCTGTCGGCGACGTCGAGAGCGTAGCGGTCCAGCTCGAGCAGCTCGGCGGCGGGCACAGCGTGCCGCGCCGGATCGAAATCCGACGTATTGGCGAGCAGAAAGCGCAGCGTATTGCGGATGCGGCGATAACCCTCGACGACGCGTTTCAGAATCTCGTTGGAGATCGAAAGCTCGCCTGAATAGTCGGTCGCACCGACCCACAGGCGCAGAATCTCGGCGCCCAGCGTGTCGGACACCGTCTGCGGTGCGACGACGTTGCCCTTGGACTTCGACATCTTCTTGCCGTCGCCGTCGACGGCGAAGCCATGGGTCAGCAGCGCCTTGTACGGCGGCACGCCATTGAGCATGCACGACGAGAGCAGCGACGAATGAAACCAGCCGCGATGCTGGTCCGAGCCTTCCAGGTACAGGTCGGCCGGAAAGCCGGTCTGATCCGGATGCGAGCCGAGATGCTTCTTGCGCCCGTCGGGGCCGCCCATGACGGTCTGGTGCGTGGCTCCGGAGTCGAACCAGACGTCCAGCGTATCGGAGAGCTTGCGATACCTCTTCGCATCGACGCCGAAATCCTCGTAAGTTGCTTTCTGCCACTCCTCGATGCCGCCGCGCTCCACCTTGGCCGCCGCAAGCTCGAGCAGCGGCAGCGTGTCGGGGTGGAGCTGATCGGTTTCGCGGTCGACGAAAAACGGCAGCGGCACACCCCATTGCCGCTGCCGCGACAAGGTCCAGTCGGGTCGGTTGGCGATCATTCCGGAGAGCCGCGCCTTGCCCCACGCGGGAAAGAATTGCGTCGCCTCGACGCCGGCCAGCGCAGTCTCGCGCAGCGTCTTCTCCGGCCTGATGCCGCGCCATCCCGGCACGTCGTCCATGCCGGCGAACCATTGCGTCGTCGCGCGGTAGATGATCGGCGTCTTGTGCCGCCAGCAGTGCATGTAGCTGTGCGTGATCTTTTCCGCATGCAGCAGCGCGCCGACCTCGCGCAGCTTGTCGACGATCAGCGGGTTGGCTTTCCAGATGTCGAGACCGCCGAAAAACGGCAAATTTTCCGCATAGCGGCCGTCGCCCTGCACCGGATTCAATATCTGCTCGTCGCGAAGGCCGTAGCGCCGTCCCGACTGGAAATCGTCGATGCCGTACGCCGGCGAGCTGTGCACGATGCCGGTGCCCTGCTCCAGCGTGACGAATTGGCCGAGCTGAACTGGAGATTCGCGGTCGTAGAAAGGGTGGCGGAAACGCAGATGCTCGAGCGCGCTGCCGGGCGCCCTGTGCTCGAAGCGGCCGGCCGGCTCTTTTCTTGCGATACCGAAGCGCGCAAGGCACGCATCTACCAGAGCGCTGGCGAGGATGAAGCTGCCGCGGTCGGTCTCGACCAACGAATAGGCAAGATCGGGATGCACGGCGAGAGCCTGATTGGCCGGGATCGTCCACGGCGTCGTCGTCCAGATGACGGCGCGCACCGGGCCGTCGGGCAGTCGGTCGAGCGCGAATGCGGCCGCCAGCTTGTCCCGATCGCGCGGGTCGACCTCGAAGCCGACGTCGATCGCGATATCGGTGCGATCCTCGTACTCGACTTCGGCTTCGGCCAGCGCCGACTGGCAGTCGAAGCACCAGTTCACTGGTTTGAGGCCGCGATAGATGTAACCCTTGGCGAGCAGTGCGCCGAGCATGCGGATCTCGTCGGCTTCGTTGCGAAACGCCATCGTCGTGTACGGATGGTCCCAGTCGCCGAGCACGCCGAGCCGCTGGAATTGCGCCTTTTGCCGCGCGATCTGCTCGGTCGCATACGCCCGCGCCAGACGCTGCGTCTGTTCGACCGGGATATTCTTGCCGTGCGTCTTTTCGATCTGCACTTCGATCGGCATGCCATGGCAGTCCCAGCCCGGCACATACGGCGCGTCGAAGCCCGCGAGCTCTTTGCTCTTGACGACGATGTCCTTGAGGATCTTGTTGACGGCGTGCCCGATATGGATGTCGGCGTTCGCATACGGTGGTCCGTCGTGCAGAACGAAACGCGGGCGGCCGCGGCTGGCGGCGCGAATAGCCTCGTACACTTTCCGCTCCTGCCATTCGCGGACCCATGCGACCTCACGCCGCGCCAGATCACCACGCATCGGAAACGGCGTGTCGGGGAGATTGAGCGTCGACTTGTAGTCGGTCTTGGGCTTGTCGGACATCGTTGCCTTCGTTACCGGACCGCGCTCGGGCCGGTCGCAAAATACTCGCGCGCCTGCGCGACATCGGCGCGGATCTGCCGGGTCAGCGAATCGAGGTCGGCATAGCGCGCCTCGTCGCGCAGCTTGCACAAAAACTCCACGACGACGCGGCGGCCGTACACCGCTTCGTCGAAATCGAACACGAATACCTCCAGCAGCGGTTTCGCCCCAGCCTTGACCGTCGGCCGCACGCCGAGGCTCGCGGCTCCCGCTCTCGCGCCGCCGCCCAGACCATGCACGCGTACCGCGAAAATCCCCCTCAGCGGCGGCGGGTGGCGCAGCACGATGTTGGCCGTCGGAAAACCCAAGTTGCGTCCCAGCTTGTCGCCGTGCACGACCCTGCCGCCGATCGCATACGGTCGCCCGAGCAATCGCGCCGCGTGATCGAGCTCGCCAGCAGCGAGTGCTGACGCGGATTGCGCTGCTCGACACCCGCTCGCCGTCGACGATGACGGTGGGCATCGCCTCAACGCTGAATGTCGTCGCGGCACGCCGCAGCAGCGCGAGATCGCCGCTTCGGCCGCGGCCGAAGCGGAAGTCGTTACCGACCAGGACCCAGCGGGTCCCGAGCCGGCGCACCAGAACGTCGTCGATGAAGCGCGCCGCGGGCAGCGCCGCCAGCGCGGCGTTGAAACGCGCGACATGAACCTGCGCAACGCCGTATGCCGCGAATTGCTCGAGCTTGCTACGCAGGGTCGACAGCCGCGGCGGCGCAGCACCGGGTGCGAAAAATTCGCGCGGGTGCGGATCGAACGTCAGTACGGCCGACGGCAGGGCGAGATCTTCTGCGGCCTCGGACAGCCGCGCGAGCATCGCCTGGTGGCCGCGATGGACGCCGTCGAAGTTGCCGATGGTCAGCGCGATGTGGCGATGGCGGTCGGCGAGGTCGGGGAGTCCACGAAATACCTGCACTGCAGTTCCCGTCCAAGGTCGGAAGACCTTGAAAAACCTTGATTTTAGCCTGCGCGCTCACCTCCGGTCCAGCGAGTGGCGGCTGCAGCCTCTCGGGTCAGCGTGGAGCTTCCCATTCCCGCCAGCCGGCCAGCAACGGAAAATACAGTCCGAGACGTATCGGTTGCGCGCCCAAGCCGCGCACGACTTCGGCATACGCTTCGAGCTGCGGCCGGTAGCGCGCGTGCTCGCTGTCGAGAAAGGCGTCCCGTCCCGCGCCTTGGTGTCGCGACAGCTTGAAATCGACGATCCAGCGCACGCCTTCGGCGTCGACGAAGCTTCGATCGAGCACGACATGCACCGGTATGTCGTCGCGCATGCCGGTCAACGCATATTCACTGTGTGCATCGGTGTGCCGAGGATCGAATAGCCAGCGGCCGCGCGCATCGGCAAGGGTCGACGTGACTGCACCGAGCACCTGGTCGGCGGCGGCCTCGGCTTCGCCACCGGTAAATCCCAGGCCCGCAAGCTCCCGCGCGACGCGGGCGCGCTGCGCGGCTATGCGTTCGGATGGCCAGCGATCGAGCCCCTCCTCCGCGCATTGGCGCAGCAGGCGATGCGCGACAATGCCGATCTGGCGCGCCGTCTCCCGCACCCAGTCGAATTCGACCACCTGCCGGTCGGCGGCTGCCTCGCGCGTCGCAATCGGCAGCGCAAGTGGCAGTGGCGGCGGCTCCCAGTCGAGCGGCAGGCGCAACAGAGGCACGCCGGCCGCAGTGCGTGGCGGCGCCGCGGCGTGCGCAAGCGGTGGCGGAGGAAGCTCGCCCTCGACCGCGCGCCAAAGCGCGGCCAGCGCGGTGCCCCGCGAGGGCTTGCGCCAGCGCAGGCGCTCATCCTCGCCGGGCTCGGTGCCGAGCACCGCGGTGAGGTGCAATCGCTTCCGGGCGCGGGTGCAGCCCACGTAGAGGAGACGCACGAGCTCGGCGGCTTCCTCGGCAGCGGCGAGCTTGCTAAGGTACGCGTACACCGGATTCGAGTCGGCGAGGTCGACGTGCCTTGCCGCGATCGGCGCCAGCAGCAGGCCGGCCGGCCGGCGGCGCCAGCGCAAGAGCTGTGGTGGGCCGCTCCCGGGCGGCTCCGCCATCCCAGGCATGACGACGACGTCGAATTCCAAGCCCTTCGCACGATGCAAGGTCATGATGCGCACCTTCGCATCGGCGCCGGCGCCGGTTTCGATGAACGTCGCCGCCAGCGCGTCGAGAAAGGCGTTCCAGTCGGACAGATCGGCGCCCGGGGCGTGCTCGGCCAGGAGCGCGAAAAAGCGATCGGCCGCATCGAGATCGCTCGGCTCGGCGACACAGGCCGGGCCTCCGAGCGCCAGCCAGGTACCGCGCACGGCTGCAGCCAGCGGCAGCCGACCGCGGTCGGTCACGGCCGGCGCGATTGCGGCGGCCAGCCGCTGCAATCGACGTGCGCCGTCGGCCGACATGCCGGCAGGCGGCACCTGCCCCGCCCCATGGTGCGCGACGACCGCTTCGCACAAGCTGCGAGCCCCTGCCTCCGTGTCCAACGCGAAGACATCGGGCAAGGTCAACGCGCACCATGGCGCGCGCAGCAACGCAAGCCAGGCCAGCCGGTCGTCGGGCTGGATGAGCGCGTGCGTCAGCGAGGCGAGATCGAGAATCGTCTGCCGATCGGCCATTCGGTCGAGATCGACCGCGGCGAAGGGAATGCCGGCTGCACGCAGGGCCGGAAGAATTTCCGCAAGGTCGCCGCGCTTGCGAACGAGCACCGCGACCTCGCGGGCGCCGTCGGCAATAGCGGCGCGAACGTGCGCGACCACCTTCCCCGCTTCGTCGACGTTGCCGGCGCACGCCTCCACGGTCACGGCGGGAGGAGGCTCTCCCGGCAGCACGGGAGTGGCGGCGCCGAACGCGACGAGCTCATCGGTTGCGGGCGGCGATGCGTCGAGCGCCTGCGCGAACACGCGATTGACCCACGCCACGAGTTCGCATTGCGCGCGGAAATTGCATTGCAGGACCAGCGGCTCGAGTGCGACTTCGCCCAGTCGCCGCTGCCGCCGTGCGTCCAGATACAGGCCGACTTCCGCCTCGCGAAAGCCGTAGATCGACTGCATCGGATCGCCGACGACGAAGAGGCTCCTGCCGTCGCCCGGGGTCCAGCCCGCGACCAGGCGCGCGATCAACTCGTACTGCGCGAGCGAGGTGTCCTGAAATTCGTCGACCAGCAGGTGCTCGATGCGCATGTCGAGCCGCAGCAGGAGGTCGGACGGTGCGTCGGGCTCGCCCAGGGCGCGCAACGCGATCTGGCTGGCCTCGACGAAGTCGATGGCACGAGCGTCCGCGAAGACCAGCCGCAGCCGCGCAGCCGCCCGAGGCAGTACTTCGAGCAGCGCTTCGATAAAGGCCCAGGCCGTCTCGTCGTAGCGCGGTGGCGGCAATCGGCGGATGCCGTCGAGCGCATTGGCCAGGCCCGGCACCGCCGCAAGCCTTTGCAGCAATCCGATCATCGCCTGCTTTTGCGCGTCGCGCCGGGCCGCGCCGCCATCGCGCGCGCTGCCCTTGGGCGGAAAGCCCTGTGCAACGTTGATGTCAACATAGAAATCGCCGTTCTTCTTGAGCAGCCAGTCGGCGATCGAGCGCCAATGATCGAGCGATTCGGCGCGCTCATCCGGCAGCGCGCCGCGCTGCGCCCAGGCGGCGAGAGGATGTGCGGGATCGGATCGCGCAAGGTGCGCCGCGGCGTAGCGCGCGAGGTCGATCATCGGTCGTGCTTCGGCCGTCGGCAGCAGCGCTGCGACCGCTTCGAGCTTGTGCGCGATCTCGATGCCCAGTGCGTGCTCCAGTCGAGCGCGGAGCGCAGTCGCATCGCCGCCCATCACGTGACGCAGCCATTGATCGCGCCGAGCCAGCATCTCGGCGATGAGCATGGTCAGCCGTTCACCGTCGTTGTCCAGATAGTCGAGCAGGCGCTGCCAGGCGCCGCTGCCCTCCCCTGCGTCTTCGAGCTCGGCCCGCGCCGCCTGGGCATGCAGCGCTTCCGCGCGCTCGATCATCCGGGGCATCGCGCCCAGCTTCACCGCCATCGGCGCCTGCCGCATCCATGCCGCGCACAAGGCGTCGATCGTGTGGACCTGCAGGCGCGCCGGATGCGCAACCAGTTCCCAACCGAGCGCCGCATCGCGCTCGAGCACGGCGCGGGCCAGGCGCCAGGTGAGTGCACGATGCGGCTGATCCGGAATAGCGCCGCCGGCGGCTTCGCGCAACGCCTTGATGATCCGCTCGCGAATCTCGCCGGCAGCCTTACGCGTGAACGTCATCGCGACGATTGCCTCGGGCCTCTCGACCTGCGCGAGGAGCGCCAGGCAACGCTGGATCAGAAGCTCGGTCTTGCCCGAGCCCGCCGGTGCCTGGACGATGAAAGAGCGCGTGACATCGAGCGCCGCCTCCCGCGCGGCGCCGTCGGATGGACCGCTCGACTCAGGCGTCGCCATCATCTTCCGGCTCGTCGAAACGGACCGAATCGATACGGCAGAGCGCCTGCAATCCACAGATGCGGCACGGTGATGGCCTCGGACGCGGCGTTACGCTGGCCACGCCGGCGGCGAGCTCGGCCGCGAGCGCACCCAGATGCCCGTTCCACCACGCCTCGAGCGAGCTCCAGTCGGCAAAGTCGCCGACGGTGTTGACGTGGGCCAGGGCGGGCCACGCCGCGCGATCGGCGGCGATGCCCGATGCGGCGATGCTCGCGGTGCGAAGCTCGCCGTGGGCAACGGCGCGCACCGCGAGCTCAGGCTCGGCCGCGCGCTGGGCCAGCGTGTACGTACCGAGTTGCGATGCACGCGGTCGATCGTCGAACCATTGCTTGGGTTGCTCGAGCGCGCCGGTCTTGTAGTCGATGATCGCGAGGCCGCCGTCGCCGAGCGCATCGATCCGGTCGACGCGCATTCGAAGACCGATGCCGCCGAGTACCAGGTCGCGCCGCGCTTCGACCGCGGCGACGGTGAACGGCGGCCTCTCGCGCTCGATATCGAGCCATGCCCGCAGCAGCCGGTTGAGGCGACGCGATTCGGCCGCGCGCACGGCATCCGGCACGTTGCGCCACCGCGCCGCGGGCAGACATGCCAGGCCCTTCCCGACCGCCGCCCCGATCTCGATGTCGAGCGTGTCGGGACCGAGCGCCAGCAGCCTCGCGCGATCCGTGATTGCGGTCCAGAATGCCGCGAGCGTCGCGTGCACGAGCTGTCCGCGTTCGGAAGCTGCTAAGCCCGGCATGGCCGTCGGCCACCGCTGCGCGCCGAGGCGATGACGCGCGACGGCCTGGAACGGGCAATCGCTTTGCGTCTGGATCACGCGCGCGCCGCCGCGGATCGTCGATCCCCGCGGCATCGGCGGCGCGCGCTCGTCGGCGAGGCTCTCGAGCGCGACACCCTTCCCCATCGAGGCGGACCAGGTGTCAGGCAGATCAGGCTGTGGGGATTGCGGGTAGGGAAGCACCAGCGCCGACGGCGACAACGGCGGATCGTCGACGCCGGTCGCCGAACTGAACACGACCTCGTCGGCCGCCCGCGCGAATCGCTCGGTCAGCATGCGGGCATAGTCGAGCTCGCGCTCTGCGGTCGCGCGAGGCACCCCGCGTTCGCGTTGCCAGGCGATGGGCAGCAGCGGATTGGGCCGGGGCGCAGCGGGCCATCGATCGGCCGACAGACCGGCAACCCACAACGCGTCGAAGCTCAATCCCGAAGCTTCGAGCACGCCGAGGATCTGGATCGGCGCGTCGCTTCCTTCGGGCTGGTGTATGGTTTCCGCCGCCATTGCATGGAGCGCGCGGATCGCCTCGGGGCCGTCGAGGCGCGGCGTCACCGTGCCGAGCGCGACAAACTGCGTGAGCAGAGCCTCCCAGGCCTCGCGCGCCTGGTATTCGGCGCTGTCGAGCGTGCGGGTCCCGGGCCAGCCGGCCGCCGCAAGCCAGCCTCGCCAGCGATCGGCCCATTCGCGCGGGGTGGCGAAGCGCGTGGCCCGTGCCTCTTCGCGACCGCGCTGCCAGCGTGCCGACAGGTCCGGTGCGACCGGCGCCATCGCGCTCATCGCCTCACCCAGGGTGACGGTCCGCACACCAGCCTCCAGCCACTTCCGCTCCAGCGCCGCGAGGTGCTGCCACGACGCCTCAGCGGCCGGAAGATACGGCGAGCGCAAAAGCACCGCGGCGGCACCGACGGGCAGCGGCGCGATGGACAAGGCGATCAGGTCCAGCGCCGCGCCGATCAAGGGCACCGCGGCGAGCGGCGCGCCGAGCGAAATCTCGAACGGTGCCGCGCTTCGTGGCTGCCCGGGCAATATCGAGGCCGGATGGAGAATGTCCTGCGCCAGCGCCATCACGGTATCGCGGCGCGCAGCCAGGTCCTCGACGACGACGCCCACGCGTACTCCCGGCCGCGCCAGCACGATTGCTCGCGCCCAGCCCAGCGCGGCGGCCATTTCGTCGCGCGGCGTCGCCGCGATCGTGCGGGCGATGCTCGTCATCCGCCCGGCCATGGGGTCGACCTCGCGCACCGGGACGCCCGACGACTCGAGCGCCGACCACAGCCTTTGCTGCTGAGGTGTGTGCTCGAAAAAGCCTGCGATCCACAGCGGAGGGTGCGTCGCCTCGACCCGCAGCGCCTGAGCCGCAATCGCATCGGCCACCTGCGCGCCGTCCAGCACGCCGAGTCGCCGCGTCCATGCCAGATAGGCATCGGCCCAGGAGGCAAAGAGCGAAGGATCCTGTTCGTCGTCGTGCTGTCGCCAGCTACGCCAGCTTTCTCCGCCGGCGCCCCACGCGTGCACCTGGGCCCACGCTTCGGACGCCAGCGTCGCTGCGCCGCGGATGTCGGCGAGCGTTGCCCCCGAGTCCTCGATGACACGCTGCCAGAGCGCGATTGACTGCGACGTGCTCAACAGCGTGCGCGTTTCGCGCGCGCCCTCCTGCGCCAGGACGGTCTCCCAGAGGGTCGCGAGCCAGCCCGGATAAGGCAGGATCGTCGCCGTCGGCCACGCGCGGCGTCCCGTCGCCGCAAGCGCGGCGTCGAACTCGGCATGCAGGCGACGGGCGAGGCGGCGATTGGGGGTTACGGCTATTGCACCGTCGGCAACGGCGGACAGGAGAGCGTTCATTGCCCGCCATGGTATCCGAGGCGACGGCACGCGCTTGTCAGCCGAACCTCGTGCCGGCACACTCTCCTGCCGCGGCGCCGCGACGGCGACGCAACTGACGCGAGGACCCGGACCTAATGGCTGCCTACATACTGGTCGACTGCAAGGTCACCGACCCGGCGAAATACGAGGATTACAAACGCCTGGCGCAGGCATGTGTCCAGCGCCACGGCGGCAAATACCTGGTGCGGGGAGGCAGCGCCGAGGTGCTCGAAGGGAGCTGGACGCCGAATCGCCTGGTCGTACTGGAATTCCCGACGCTCGAGCAGGCGCGGGCGTTCCACGATTCCGCCGACTACCGTGCGGCCCGCGCCGCGCGCGATGGCGCAGCGCAAATGAACATGGTTGTCGTCGCAGGCGCCTAAAGGCACCTAAGGGCACCTAAAGCGCGGGGTCGTTCCCGCGTGCCGGCCGGCACGCGTCGGCCCTGAGACGCGCGTCAGTCGTCGCCGGCCACCGCCGCGACGGGACGCGATTCCATCGCGGTGCGCGACCCGCTAACGGTTTCCGCCGCGTTTGCCGCCGCTGCCATCAGTTCCTGGCCGTTGATCAGGCCATGTGTCCGCGGCATAGCGCTTGGCACCGGGGCGAACCATTCACCGCACCAGTCGTCGTCACGCACCACCGGCCACGTGCCTTCGATCATATACGTCTTGGCGTTTTGAGGATTGAGCTGCGGCGAATGCCGCCGGCACTGGCCCCACAGCGTCGTGCGGCCGTCGATCGTCCGCGCGTCCTTGCGGTCGTAGAACTGGCAATTCTGGCATTTCTTCACGGTGATGCCTTTCCGCTTGTCGTTTAGTCGTGTCTGGTTGCCGAACCGCGAATGACGCCGATCATGTAAGCCACGGGGTCAATCCTGTCACTGCCGTCCCGACACAGGATCAGTCCAATGGATCGGGCGGACGGCCGATGGCGCTATGCCGCCCAGGCGCGAATCGCGGCGAGCAGCGGTGTCGGAACATCTTGGACGCGACGCGGCCGCGGCTTCTTCGCCTCTTCGTCGAGCAGTGCCTTGAGCTCGGCGTCGGCCTGTGCCGCGCTGCGCTCGAGCTCCTCGTCGTAGACATGCCGCTGTTCCGGATCGGACAAGAGCGCGTGCGCTTCATGAATCAGTCGCACCAAGGTTTCGTCGGTGTACGCGTCCAGCCGCTGCCTGATCGTCTGGTACGCCGCTTCGATCCGCGCGGCCGACGCACCAGGCGGTAAGTCCAGGTAATCGTAGTAGGTGTACTGCACGATTCGCTCCTCAAAGACGTTGGATTCAGTGTGGGCCGAGGCCCTGATGGCCATGGCTACGCAACATCCATGCCATCGGTTTTGGCACACCCGCCTGTGAACGCACAAGCCACTGATTGCTTGAGTGAAGCGCACACGCGGCGGTCGGCGCGGCGGTGCTCGCGCGCTGTGGTGCTGCGCATGACGCAAGATCGACCGGGCTGCCGCAAAGCGGCAAGGCGAGCAAGTTACAGCATGCGCAATGAAGTCGCGCGACGCGGTGGAGGAAACGCGCGATCGAGCTCCGCACACGCCGATTGATCGAGGCGCAGATTCGCGGCCGACAAATTGTCGTGCACATGCGCGACATCTGCTGCCTTCGGAATCACTGCGACGTCGCGTTGCTGCAGCAGCCACGCGATCGCGACTTGCGCCGGCGTCGCACCGATCCTGCTCGCAACCGATCGCAATGCGCGGTGTCGCAGCAATCGGCCCTGGTCGAGCGGCGAATACGCCATCACCGCGATGCGCGCCCGGCGACAGAGCGGGATGAGATCCCATTCGACGCCGCGTGCGCCGAGGTTATAGAGCACCTGATTGGCCGCGCAATCATCGCCGCCGCGAAGCGTCAACAGCTCGTCGATGTCGGCGCGGTCGAAATTCGACACGCCCCAAGCCCGGATCCTGCCGTCGGCCTGCAGCGCCCGGAATCCAGCCAAGGTTTCGGCAAGAGGCACGTCACCGCGCCAGTGCAGCAAGTAAAGATCAAGGTGATCGGTAGCCAGGCGCTTCAGGCTGCGCGTGCATGCGGCGACGGTGCCGCGCGTGCTGGCGTTGTGCGGGTGGACCTTGCTCACCAGGAACACCCGTTCACGCTGACCTGCGATTGCCTCGCCGACGATTTCCTCGGCTTCTCCCTCGCCGTACATCTCTGCGGTGTCGATCAGCGTCATGCCAAGCTCGATGCCGGATCTCAGGGACGCGATCTCCTGCTCGCGCCGGTCGCGGCGCTCGCCCATGCGCCACGTACCCAGGCCTAGGACCGGCATGGCTGCGCCAGAGCGTAAAGCGATCGTCCGATCTAACACTGCAAGTCCTTCCGCTGACGTCGTCTGCCGGAACGATAGCGCAACCATCGGGTGGCGGGCGAACCCGGCGCGCGCCGGATACAATATGAGCTCTACCGGATACCCGATGCCGCTCGACCGTTCAGCGCAGCTCCCCATCGGACACGCCGTCGTCCGCGGCGCGTGTCCGCACGATTGCCCCGACACCTGCGCGTTGCACGTAACGGTGGCGAACGGCCGCGCGATCAAGGTCGAAGGCGATCCCGATCATCCGACGACGCGCGGCGTGCTGTGCACCAAGGTCGCGCGCTATCTGGAGCGCACCTATTCCAAAGCGCGCGTGCTGCATCCGCTGCGGCGCGTGGGTGCGAAGGGAACAGGCCGCTTCGAGCGCATCGGCTGGGACGAAGCGCTCGACACCATCGCCTCGCGCTTCAGGGAAATCGCCGACTCGCCCGACGGGCCACAGGCGATCGTTCCGTACAGCTATGCCGGAACGATGGGGTTGTTGCAATACGGCTCGATGGACCGGCGCTTTTTCCACAAGCTCGGCGCGTCGCTCCTCGATCGGACGATCTGCGCGACCGCCGGCAAGGCGGGTTATGCCGCGACGATCGGCGCTTCGATCGGCACCGACCTCGAGCAATTCGAAAACGCCAAGCTGATCCTGATCTGGGGCTCGAACCCGGTCGTTTCGAACCTGCACCTTTGGAGCCGCGTCCAGGAAGCCAAGCGCCGCGGGGCGAAGCTGATCGCCATCGATCCCTATCGCAGCCAGACCGCCGAAAAGTGCCACGAGCATATCGCGCTGCTGCCAGGGACCGACGCCGCGCTTGCGCTCGGCATGATGCATGTCCTGATCGCCGAGGACCTGCTCGACCGCGATTACATCGCCCGCTACACGCTGGGATTCGATGCGCTAGAAGAGCGCGTACGCGACTACCCGCCGTCGCGCGTCGCATCGCTCACGGGATTGCAGGAGGCGCAGATCGTCGCGCTGGCGCGCGACTACGGCACGATGGCGCCTGCGGTCATCCGCCTCAACTACGGCATGCAAAGGCACGCCGGCGGCGGCATGGCAATCCGCACGGTGGCATGTCTGCCGGCGCTGGTCGGTGCATGGCGCCACCCGGCGGGTGGCGCGTTGCTCTCATCGAGCGGCACCTATCCGGTCAACCACGCAGCGCTCGAGCGTCCCGACCTGATCTGGAATCGCCCGCGCACGATCAACATGTCCACGATCGGCGACGCGCTGCTCGAGGCCGACGATCCGCCGATTCGCGCGCTGTTCGTGTACAACTCGAATCCGGTCGCGGTGGCGCCGCAGTCGAGCAAGGTCGTCGCGGGCTTCTCGCGCGAGGACCTGTTCTGCGTCGTGCATGACGTATTTCTGACCGACACCGCCGACTATGCCGACATCGTGCTTCCGGCAACGACGCAACTCGAGCATCTGGATGTGCATTCGTCGTACGGCCACCTTTATGCGCTCGCCAACAATCCGGCGATCGCGCCATTAGGCGAAGCCAAGCAGAACACCGAAGTGTTCCGCCTGCTGGCCGCACGGATGGGATTCGACGACCCGTGCTTCGTCGAGACCGACGAGAGCATGGCGGCGAACGCGTTCATCGCCGGACATCCGCGCATGGCCGGCGTCGAATGGTCGACGCTCAAGGCGCAGGGCTGGCAGCGACTGAACGTGCCTTCGCCGTTCGCGCCATTCGCGCAAGGCAACTTTCCGACGCCGTCGGGCAAGTGCGAGTTCTATTCGGAATCGTTGCGCCGGCAAGGTCTCGATCCGCTGCCCACCTACACGCCGCCGCGCGAATCCGCCGCCAGCAACCCGGTGCTCGCTCGCCGCTTTCCGCTGGCGATACTGTCGCCGCCGGCGCGCAATGCCCTGAACTCGACCTTCGGCGGGCTGCCGGTGTTTCTCGAAACGGAAAAGACGCCCTGGCTCGACATCCATGCCGAGGATGCGGCCGCGCGCGGCATCGAAGACGGGAGCAAAGTGCGCGTCTACAACGATCGCGGCGCCTTCATCGTCACCGCACGCGTCACCGATCGAACGCGGCCCGGCGTCGTGGTCGCGCCTTCGATCTGGTGGCGCAAGCTTTCGCCCGACGGGACGAATGCGAACATGGTGACCGGCCAGGCGCTGACCGACATGGGACGTGCGGCGACGTTCTACGACGTCCTGGTCGAAGTGGCACGCGTCGAAGGGTAACGGGCGAGCGTGCCCTGACGCGACGCCTCAGTTGTACTTGCGGACCAGCCCTACCATGACGCCGAAGATTTCCAGCGTTCCTTCCGGACGGATGACCGGGTAGGCTTTGTTCTCGGGACGCAGGATGAACTGGCCGCGCTCGAGGTCGAGCCGCTTCAAGGTGAACTGATTGTCGACGATGGCGATGACGATCTCGCCGCGGCGGGCTGTGTTGCGTTTTTCGACGACGACAAGATCGCCGTCGAAAATACCGGCGTCGATCATCGAGTCACCCTTCACCCGAACGAGCACCGTCTGCGACGGGCGATCGATCAGGTAGTCGTCGATGGTCAGCGCGTCGGCCGGCGCATCGTCGATCGGATTCGGCAGCCCCGCGTGCACCGGCGCCTCGGCCAGCGACCGCTCGAAAAAGCGCCGCGTCGGCGCGAGCCGGCGATCCGGCGTCGATTCGATGAAGCCGCCGAGCTTGAGCCTCGCCACCAGCGCCGCAACCGAGGACTTCGAGCGCAGCCCCAATAGCGTGCCGATCGACGAGTACGACGGAAACGCGTGATGCCGCGTGTAATAGTCCTGCAGCGTCGCCAAGTAGGAACGATCGTTCGACATCCGCCCTAGACTACCGAACGATCGTTCGGACGTCAAGCCTAGGCGTGATCATGTGGTACTTAACGGATTGTCAAACTGGCCTATAGTCGTTGATAACTACCCAACAGAGCCTTATGACCAGGCCCAAAAGCCCGTAATTCGTCAAATGACGATCAAGCAGTTCGAGCGGGCGTCTCCGTACGAGGATGCTTGCTGCGCTTACCTGATCCGCCAGCGCTGGCCCACCGGGGTTTGGTGCCCGCGTTGCGGCAGCGCTGTAGTTTACGAACTTAAGACTATGAAATATAAGTGGGAATGCCCGGACCGCCGCGAGGGGGGGGCGTACCGCTTCTCGCATCTGGTCGGCACGGTCTTTGAGAACACGGGCTCATACGAAACCGCGTGGTCCATGTGTCACCGTATCCGAGTTGCCCTGCGAGACGAGGAGTTCAAGCAGCTCGTCGGCATCGTCGAAGTGGACGAGACGTTCATCGGCGGCAAGCCCGAGAACCGGCACAAGAACAAGCGGGGCGGTGGCCGTGGCAAACCAGGTGATGGCGTTGGCTCCGGCAAGACGCCCATCGTCGGCGCGATTCAGCGCAGGGGCAACGTCGTCGCCAAGGTCATATCTCGTATCAGCGCCAAGGTACTCAATTCGTTTGTTCGCGAAGCCGTTTTGCTTCTGATTCCGCTGCGTTTCGCTGCGCTTCATGTCGAAAGTAATTCCCGCAAATTTCTTGGTTTGATTCTCGACAACGACGTGGCGGTCATGGGCGTGTGGGCAGCCGGCGCTGCTGGGCAGCATGGGTGCGGAGAGGGACACGAGCGCGTGTAATTTTGGTGTAATTGCAAAAGGCAATCGCAGGAAAGCGCGGGAGACAGCGGGAAGTCAATTGCAGACGCCTGCACAGCAAGTGCTTGAAGAATGACTCAACGGGAACTTGCGGGGACATGCGGGATGTCCTGTGCCTTTGGTCGGGGGTTCGAGTCCTCCCTCGCTACCACTTTAATCGGAAACGGCGCGCAAAATGCCGCTGTTTTCGCGCCAGAATCACGTCGTCTGAAGATAGTAACCGTCCGACCGCGCGGGCATGACGCTTGGCGTCGTCGCGTAGGCGCAGCCGAGTGTTGTCCGTTTAAGCAGGCGCGGTATCCGCGGCTACTTCGCGGCATGACATGTCCTGGGCGTGGGGGCCTTTCCGGGAAACCGGTATCTTGTCTGCCGCAGACGCTTCGAGGTCACCCATGGCGCAACCGACGCCTCGTTTCTCACATTGGAACAAACATTCGCAGCAGTGGCGTTACGTCAAAGCACCGTTGCGCCCGTGTGCCGAGGATATTGCACTGATCGAGCAGGCGGTCGCCGACCACTTACCAACGCAGATAACGTTGGACGCCTTGATGCTGGGCGTCACGCCGGAATTGGCGGCGAACAGCTGGATGCCGGCTCTGAATCTGGTCGCCGTGGACAATACGCTGGCGATGATTCAAAGCGTCTGGCCGAAAAATGATGCGCACCGAACGGTACTCTGCGGCAACTGGCTGCAATTACCGCTGCACGATGCGTGCATGAATCTCGCGATGATCGACGGCGGTTTGCCGGCGATATCGTTTCCAGGTGCTCATCAAAAACTGGCGATGGAGTTGCATCGCGTACTCAAACCAGGCGGTCTCTTCGTCGCGCGAATTTTTGCGCGGCCCGACAACACCGAGTCGGTCGACGACGTGCTGACCGCCACGTACGGTCGACAGATCGGCAACTTCCACATTTTCAAATGGCGGCTGGCCATGGCGCTGCAGGGCGAGAATGCAGACAGAGGAGTCCGCGTCGACGACGTATGGCGAAGCGTCGACAAGCACTTTGGTCAACCTGCCCGCCTGGGAGAGCTGACGGGTTGGCCGATCAATGAGATCAGCACGATCGATGCGTATCGAGGCAGTCAGGCGAGCTATCATTTTCCGAGCATCGGGGAAATGGTCGGTGCACTTGAAGACGCATTCCAATGCGTGGACGAAAAGCGCGGCACGTACGAATTGGCCGAGCGCTGCCCGATACTAGTATTCAGAAGAATGGAGACGTCGTGAGCAGCACGCGGACAATGCCGCTCTTCAAGACTTCCATTCCGGAAATGGTTTGGCCATCGGTGCCATCCCAGACGGGCGCGGCGCTGGTCGCTCAGCTGTACCAGCTCGAGCAGACGCAATGGCTGAGCGGACCGGCGTTGTTAGAACGGCAATTGTTGCAGCTCGGGCGGCTGACAGCCCATGCTCATCGCCACTCGCCGTTCTATCGGCAGCTTTTCGATCAACACGCGACGGGAGCAAGTGACCTCTGGTCCGAAGAGCAGTTGGTGAGAGTTCCGCTGTTGACAAGGCAGACGCTCGTCGATCAAGAGGCGAACATCAATTGCCGTGTCGTTCCCCAGGCACATGGGCCGTCGCACAAGAGTCAGACATCGGGATCCACAGGTCAGATTGTCAAGGTGAAGCATACCGGGCTCAACAACCTGATGTGGATGGCGCTGACGTTGCGCGATCATTTCTGGCACCAGCGGGATTTCGGACAAAGCGTAGCCTTCATCCGCGCCAATGCGCAGGCTCAGGACAACGACGCCGCCGCCAAGAAGGAAGGCTGGGGCTTACCTGTTTCGCTCCTGTTCGAAACCGGCCCGTCGTATCGGCAACCGTTGTCGCTTAGCGTGACCGAGCAGGCAGCGTGGCTGTTGCGACGCAATCCCTTTTATCTGCTGACATACCCCACCAATCTGAATGCGTTGCTGGACGAGTTCGAACGGATGGGTCGCTTCCCCTCGCAGTTGAAGGAAGTACGCACGATCGGAGAGACGTTTTCAGGAGGATTGAAGGCGCGCTGCGAAAATGATTTCGCGCTCAAGACAGTCGATTTATACAGCGCGCAGGAGGTCGGCGTGATCGCGCTGCAATGCCCGGTCAGCGGGCTCTACCATGTGCAGGCGGAAAGCCTGATCGTCGAAGTCCTGAACGACGAGGGTGCGCCTTGCAGCGAAGGGGAAGTAGGCCGCGTCGTGGTGACCGACCTGCACAACTTCGCCACGCCGATCATTCGCTATGAAATCCGCGATTATGCGGAGGTCGGCGGTGCGTGCCCGTGCGGCCGTGGACTGCCCACGCTGAAGCGTATCCTGGGCAGACGGCGGAACATGGTTACGCTGCCCGATGGCTCGAAGCATTGGCCCACGGTTGGCTTCCATGCCTTCCGCGACATCGCGCCGATCCGCCAATATCAGGCGGTCCAACACAGTCTCGATACTGTCGAGATGAAGCTGGTGGTCGACGCGCCGCTGTCGGGCGAACAGGAGGCGTTGTTACGTACAGTGATTCAGGCTGCGCTGGGCTACCCCTTCACCTTGCGGTTCAGCTACCACGACGCGGAGCTGCCCAAGACCCGGGGCGGCAAATTCGAAGAGTTCATTTCGATGGTCTAATGCATTGTCGGCAGATTTTACAGCGCCGTGGCTCGGCGCTCTAGGATGTCCGGACTTTCGTTGCAAACTTAGTGGCTTAGGTCTTTGGGAATGAAGCTTGCTATTCCTTGTCCTCCACGGCGGTCCTCCAGGCGCGGATGTCTGTGCTCGGGACGTGGCGGTCTGGCCCGGAACAGAGTCCGACTGTTGAGGCGTGCGCGAAAAAGGCTTGTGGCCCATTGGGGGGTCTGCTATTTTCAAGGTCGGCTCTCCAGGCAATAAGCCGCGTGCATCCGCAGCGGTCGAGATCGAATCGCGAACACGCATCGAACAAGAGATCAATCAGCAACGTTTAATGCAGGGATAAAGGAGGCACCATGTTTAGTCCGATTCGCTCGGTTCTCTATGTCGCTGTTTGTGCAGCAATGGGCCTGGCGGCCAGTGAAGCGAACGCGGGATGCAAGACAGTGAGCGGCACCAAAGTATGCGCCTCGTGGATTACGGGAAGCGAAATCTGCAAGACAACGGTCACGGGCATACCCCCTGGCGATGGAGGTGAGAATTCGCAGGTTTCGTGTACGGTCGATCAATTCGACAGCAACGGCCTGGTGGGCACCTTGTTCTGCGGCCCTCCGAGTACCCCGACGGGCGCAAAATGCCAGTCTGGAGACGACGAAGAAGAAGACGACGACGAGGACAGTGACGGCGCGCCTACCGTTGCGTGCCAAGCTACCCCGAATTTCCCGCTCCCCACCACTTCATTCCCGTTTACCAACAGCGAGAATGTTAAGAACTTCATCAAGAAGAACGGATCTCTCAAGACGTCGATCGAGGTCGACGTCACTGCAAACACCGGCCTGTGCACGGATCCGAATTTCCCCACCTTCGTGACCTTTACGGCCAACAAGTTCACCGGGACGACAGAGGTTTTCATCCCCGGTCCGTCAGAGTCCAATGTCGACATTTTCCTCACCCAGAAATGCACGCTGAACAACGGGGGGAACAAGTACATTTGCACCGTGCAGTCGGACTGACCAATCTGCTGGCTTGAAGACGGCTTTGCAACCTGCGCCAAGCGAAGCCGTCCTCAGCGTCTAGCCTCGCAGTCGTACTGCTCCGCGCTCTTCCGACCTCTTGCCCGCGGTTTTCGGCAGCCCCAGCGCGGGGCTCTGCCGCGTCGCGGTTCGGAGAGGGCCGCGTTTTCTCGCGGCGCGCAGCTTAAGAGATTCCGCTAATCCAGCGCTGAGTTGTGCGCCGGCCCGTGGTCGGGTGGGTCAGGCACGGGCTCGGGCTCGAGCAGTCCGCTTTGTCGTTGTTGGCCACAATCAGGACGAGCCGGCGCGGACCTCGCGTCGCGGCCAAGACCGAACTAGCCAGCAGCCTGCTGCCTAGGCTTTAACGAGGTGCTCGAACGCGCCGTCCCAGTTCTCGGGCAGAGACCGCTCGGGCATCGTCCGACACCGGTCTCCCATGACGCGAGACGGGCCGTCGTCCGGGCACAGGACCACGCATTGCCGGAATAGCTCCGAAGCTTCATCCCAGCGCCGGTCCCGATAGGCCTCCAGTGCAGCGGCATAGTGCACGAGCATCTGCTCCTGGATCGGAGGCAGCACTGCGTCCTCCAGCCCCAGAAGCTCGTAGATCCGCAGCGCCTGCGTGCGGCCCACGACCTGCACCTTGTCGAGCTCGCGCAGCCGGAAAGCGCTTCCGATCAGGTCGGCGGTCTGCTCGCCGATCATGAGATCGGTCCGGTAGACCTTGTTCAGCTGTTCGAGCCTTGAAGCGAGGTTCACCGAATCACCGAGCACGCTGTAATTGAAGCGATACTTCGAGCCGTAGTTGCCGACCAGCATCGGGCCCGAGTTGATGCCGGTGCGGGCTGACAGTGGCGGCCGGCCGAACTTCGCCCACTCGTCCGCGAGCACATGGCGCGCGTCGCGCATCGCGAGCGCTGCAGCACAGGCGAGCTTGGCGTGGTCGGGCTGCTCGACCGGCGCCCCGAAGATCGCCATCAGCTCGTCGCCGACGTAGGTGGCGATCATGCCGCGGTTGGCGAACACTAGCTCGGTCATCCTGTCGTAGTATTCGCTGAGCACTCCCATGATCTGGGCCGGCGTGTAATTCTCGGAGTACTTCGTGAAGCCCGCCAGGTCGGTGAAGAGGACCGAAAGCACCCTCTCTTCGCCCCCAAGCTTCAGCCGCTCGGGATCCTTCAGCACCTGCTCGATCACCTCGGGCGACACGTACTGCTGGAAGGTCTTGGTGACCCGCCTACGCTCGCGCTCTTCGGTGAGGTAGCGGTGGACGGTCAGCATCATATAGGTCGCGAAGAGAGCGAATATCGGATAGACCATGTTCAACCACACGTGGGCGCTAACGAAAAGTTCGTAGGCGACCCCCACAAAAATGACGAAGAGCCCCACGATCAATACGAGACCGCCGAAGGCGCTGACCCGCGGCACGACGGCCCAGACGAGCAACGGCAGGATTACGATCGCCAGCAGATCGAAGACCTGCGACCAGCGCGGCCGCGCGATCAAATCTCCGGTGAGGATATTGTCGATGACCGTGGCGTGGATTTCAGGGCCGGAGTACACGGGCCCGAACGGCGTGCTACGGATGTCGCCGATGCCGATGGCGGTCGCTCCTACCACGACGACCTTATCCATGAACGTGCCGCTCGGCAGCCTACCCCCCAGGATGTCGCTAATGGAGTAGTGGGGGAAGGTCTTCGGCGGCCCACGGTAGTTGATCAGCAGCTGGCCGGCCTCGTCCGTCGGGACGAAGCGATCGCCGACCTGAACGCCCTCGACGCCCTCCGCCCGCACGCGGACCGACAGCTGAGGCTTGCCCAGGTAGTGCCAGGCGCTCAGTATCGACAGCGGCGGAAACAGGTCTTCTCCGTCCTGGATCACCAATGGCATCCAGCGGACGACACCGTCGGGATCGCTGGCCACGGTGAAGTAGCCTGACGACGCTGCTGCTGCGGTGAAGATTTCGAGATTGCCCTGCGGCGCGTAGGCCTTCATGAGGGGCACCGACGTGGCGCTTTGAGTCGTGTAGAAGACGAAGGGATACTTGGAATCGAGGATTCCCCGGAGTTGGCGCTCGATGCCAGCTTCATTGAGCTTGTACCCGACCTCGGCCTCGCTCATATGGAAGAAATAGCCGAGCACGATCGCGGCCTTTGATCGCTCCAGCGCACGTACCAGAGCGCGATCGTTGTCCGCATCGATCCGGCTCTCCCGGATGAAATCGGCAAGCTGCGGAATCTCTACGTGCAGCGAGTCGACCTTTCGAGCCAGCTGATCGACGAGCTTCAGCCGCGAGTTCTCGTCAGGTTCGGCGAAGGTGACGTCGAACGCGATGACCCTAGCGCCGTCACGCGAGAGCGCGTCGATGAGCGCCGCAATCCTCGACCTCGGCCAGGGCCAACGTCCCTCGGCCTCGACGCTCTTTTCGTCGATCGCCGCCAGCACGACGGTCGGCTTGGGCGCGATCGGGCCGCGGGTGCGGAATCGCAAGTCGAGCCAGTTCAGCTCGATCCGGTCGAGAACCGGAGTCCCGGCCGCGAAAAGAGACACGACGACGGCGATCGTCCCCAGCGTCAGCCATACGGGATTGAGCAGCAGTGACTTGAGCAGCGAAGGCGTGATACGGAGACGGTCGAGCAGACGCTTCATGGGGCGGTGATGCTACGCGTCACCTCTCGATTCGGCATGGGACGCATCCCGCGATGAACAGCTCGCGGGGAAGGTTCTCGAACCGGAAGGCGGCAACCGCCGGTTACGGCAGTGCCACAGAGACTCGTGTGAAGAGCATCCGGGTCGGCTGCAGCGTCGGATTGCGAACGTCCGTGTCGAAGAAATTGAACTTCTTGTTCGTGAGGTTGGTGCCGCCGATCGCGATGAATCCATAGCGCTTGGGCAGCCGGTAGGTCAGCATTGCATCGACGACGGTAAATGACGAGCTGACCTCGGTTCCGTCGACCAATGCCCCGTTCTGATGCACATAGGTGGCGGTGACGCCCGCGCCGAAACCCGACGGATGGAAGAACTTCGCCGCCACCGGGACTCGGTTCGTCTTCAGGTCGATCGGCACGTCGCTCAATCCCTCGGATTCCACCCGCTCGTAGAGGTACTGCGCGCTCAATGCAAACCATGGATGCGGCGTCCAGAACGCATACGCCCGCCCGAAGTGTTCCTTGATGTTCTCGTTCACAAGGAACGGGTTTTCGGGGTCGTCCACGTTGACGAAGGGAGACTTGAGATCTCGCTTGGAGGCCTCCGCGCCAATGAACAGCTGGCTTGCGAGCTTCTGATCGATTCCGACCCCGTAACGCCATGACGATGCGCCATTCACATCGTCGAAAAACTGCTCGAAACCGGCGACCTGCGTCGGCTCGAGGGTCTGGTCCGTGACCAGTGTGCGCTTCAACACCCTGAACGCCGCGGCGCGGATCGTCGTGGCCGGGGCAGGGTTCCAGATCACGCCGAACTTCGGGTTGATCTGGTTCTTGCCGCTGATCTCGATGCTGTCGCCGCTCAGGAAATCGCCACTGACTCCGGCCGTAAGCGTCAAATTGTTTACCGGCTTGAAGTAGCCGTACGTGTACACGTTGAAATGCCGGATAGCGGTGCTCGTGGTGTCCTGGATTTCGAACGCGCCTGGACCATCGGGCGGCGGAATGAAGAAGTCTACCGTCGTGTCGAGATGTCCGTTGACGTCCGTGTAACCGAGCCCGCTCACGAGATTGAATTGAGGCGCGCGCAAAAGATACTGCACCTCCCCGCTCAAGGACCGCTCGGGCTTGCCCAACTTGAGCAGCGTGACCGGGTCGCCCAAGGAATCGTCGGTGACGGTCGCCTTGGAATTCTGATAGATGACCGAGGCCAGAACGATGGAAGACGGCGAGAAGGAGTACCGGAAACCGACCCGGCCCATGTCGGTCTCGGTGTTGTCTCTTTCGCCCGGAGAGAAGGCGTCCGCGAAAAAGCGCAAGGCCAGGTCGCCCGTCTTGGTGTTCCTGTGCCGGTACTCCGCTTGTACACTCGCCTGCGGCGTGATGTCGTACTGGCCGAAGACATCGAAGATCTGGTCGTTCTGGTCGGCGTTGGTGCGGAACCCGTCGGTCTTGAATCCCGAATAGCCGACGCTGAAGGCGCCCTTGCCGGCCATCCCGGACACGATGGCGTCGCCGGCGACCGTGCCATGTTCGCCCGCCATGCCGTTCAGTTGTACGGTGTAACCGTCGCTGGTGAACAGCGGATTGAATTCGCTGAAGGAAGCCGTGCCGGGACCGCCCGAGCTGATCAGTAGCAGGTTGCTCACCGCAGCCCGGGGCTGCAACGGCGTCATGTTGATCGGCTGTAGCAACTGTGACTGGAGAAGCTCGCTTACCCGGCCGATCTCGGCCCGCGGAAGCACCGAGTAGCTGTCGGACAGGAACCGGTGGGCGGAGAAGTTGGTCGGATCGGCGTCGACCGACTTGAACCCTTCGACCAGGGCGAGCTGCTGGAAGCCGAGATCGGTGTAGATGCGCGCCAGACTCGCGCTGCGCGATGCATTGTCCGAGTCAAGCAGAAGTTCCGACCTGTAGACCGCCCGGTTGTTGTTGAGCGCGATGGCTTTTTCCATTTCCTGCAGCGCTTCGACTGGCCGGTTCGTTGTCTGCTTTTGAATCGCGTCGTAGAAGTACGGCGTCGGATCGTTGGGATCGAGCTCCTTCGTCACCTTGAATTCGCGCTCGTCGCGCGGATAGAGCTTCTCCTCGTAGTAAGCCTTGCCGAGGTAGCTGCGTACGAGAGCATTGCTCGGGTCGAGGCTGGCGGCAATCTCGAGGTCGCGTGCCCCGTCGTCGAGCCTGCCGTCCCGGATCTTCGAGAGCCCCAGACCGAGCCTTGGCAGCGGATCGGCTTGGTCGAGCACGATCGCCTTCTCGAAGGCCTGCCCAGCCTCCGCCGTCCTCGCTTGAGTCAGGTAGGCGAAGCCGAGCACCGTCTGGGTCCGCGCGAGATTCGGATCGAGTTCGGCAGCCTTCTGCGCCGCGGCGAAGGTCTTGTCGAGCTCGCCGAACGACGAGTCGAGTTCCGCAAGCCGCGCAAACGCCAACGCACTCTGCGGATCCAACTCGACTGCTTTCTCAACGCTCGCCCGGGCGCCCGGCAGGTCAAACCGGGCCTGTTGCGCGTACGACAGCGCGATCCGCGCGGTGGACGAGCTCGGATTGGCGGCGACGTTCCTTTGGGCAATGTCGAATGCCTTGTCCTTTTCGTTCTGGACCAGCGCGATGACCGCCTGGAGGCTCAACGCGTTGGCGTCGTTGGGGTTGAGCTGCAGAGCACGATCGATGTCCTCGCGGGCCGTGTCGACGCGGCCGACCGCAAGCAGCAGATGCGCGCGATAGGCGAAGAACCGCGGATCGCGAACGTCGGCGGGAGCGTTCTCGAGGTCCTGCAACGCCTTCGCGAGATCTCCCTTCCCGTATGCCTCGGTGGAGCTGCGCACCATCCCCTGCCAGCCGGCGCCCGCCGGGAACTCGCCGGGACGGAAATAGACGACGGGCGGGTAATACAGCGCCCACTGCACCGCGTCCCGCGGCCGCACCACGGTGCGCAGAACAGGCGCCTTGCCGGCCTGGGCTACGGCCGACTGACCGCCGGTCAGCGACAGGCTACCCGCCGCGTTCTCGGCCAAGACCGTGCCTTCGAATACCGTAATCAACGTCTGATCGGATTCGATGTTGATGAAAAATTCAGTCCCGCGGACCCCGGCGACGGTGAATGGCGTGTTCACCTCCAGGCTGCGGGGACCACGGCTGAAGATGTTGGTCGCGCCGCGAAGCAGATCGACGACGCCGGTGCTCTGCTCCTTCGGTGCCTCGACGGTGATCGTCGAGTTGGCATTTAGGCGCAGAACCGATTGATTGAGCAGCGCGATGTCCGCGCGGCTGTTCGCCTGGACGCGAATCGAATCGCTTGGACAGAACAGGTCGTTCAGTTTGACCGGCCGCCACTGCGAATCGGCGGCTCGTTTCGCCTCGACGATACCCTGGACCGAGACGGCCCGGGCGGGCGCGGGATCGCACGACCTCGCGGGCGAGGTGCCTTGAGCGTGGAGGGCGCCAAAGGGGAGAGCCCCAACCGCGACCACCGCAAGCATCCGCAGTCCGGATCGCAAGCTCAGCGAACCTCCGCCGCGCATCGAATGGCTCATGATCCCCCTCCTTGAAGCCAGACTCTGCAACACGTCCGGAACACGTGTCAAGCGATGCGCTAGGCGCATCCGCTCCGACGCGCGATGGCTGTGCCTGGGCCCGGTAAGATGCGCAGTTCCCGAATAGCAGGAGGGAAAACGGCAGCGCGTGCCGGAGGAGTCCCAAGGCACCGGTCGGGGCTGTTCGCGACGGTCGCGAAAGCGGCGGTCTCTCATGGTCACTGCACGAGGGGCGTCGCTGCGGCGTCGCGGTCCGCGCCCACGATTCGTGCGCGGCCCGCGAGCACCTTTGCGTACCGCGACAGAGCGCGTGCTTCGCTCTGCGCCGCGAGAAAATCGGCGATGCATGCGGCAGCGTTTGCTAAGTCAACGAGAAACTTCAACCATGCTCGCGATCTCGCCATAGTGCATGGCAATATCAAGTGGCGGGACGTTAGCAGTCTCAACGCGCAACCTCACCTGCATTCCGTCCTGAGACAGGATGCCATTGGAGAAGCGCAGGAAGGGTTCAAGATCGTTCGCCATGCTTTTCCTTTGGTGCTGTCGCGTGAGCTTCAAAGCAGCTGCAACGACCGGCACTCGATGCTGGTGTAGGCTGTGGTGTAGGTCGATAGCCTAGCTGGCCAAAGAGCCGCTCCAGTGCTTGAGTTCATGCCCATGCATCATCGGCGTGTGCGCCCCGTTGGCGCCCGCGGGCGGCGGCGATTCGGATTGGCTCACTTCGTGCTGCACGCCCGGACCGCCCAGAACATCGAATTCTGCAAACGATCAGAACAGGTGCGCCGAAGGCAGGAGTGGCCAGGCGCCGTCACCCAGCAGGAACTGCACCGCGAGCGCCGCTGCCCAGAACGCGGGATATTCCCAGCCACCGTCCTTGTTGGTGAACATCCACCCGTTTTTGCCATGTACGGTCACAATAGTGCCGACGATCAGCGGGATCAGCGCCAGCGCGACATAGCGCGGGGCTATACCGAGCACCAGGGCGATCCCACCGCCGATTTCGGCGGCCATCGTCACGTAGGCCACACCGCCTGGAAGGCCCAGCGACTTGAAATAGGCAACGGTCCCGGCGGGCTTGTGCACCAACAGCTTGAGGAATCCGTGCGCGAGGAACAGTATGCCCAGAGCAACGCGCAGGAGCAGCGCGGCATATGGGGCGGTGGTCGTGTCGATCATCAAATTCTCCCGTTCGTTGACCGTACGACCGCCGGTGCGCGCGTGTGGCGGCGGGCGCTGCGGACCGGCTCAATTATCCTGGACGACGACGCCGGCCAACGCGACGCCCGGCCCGACAACGTAGATCGTATAGAGCTGTCCGCCGAGTAGCGTCACCGCGGGAAGCTGCAGCCCGGCCTGGCTCGATCCGGAGACATTGAAGTCGAATTCGTAGGTCGTCCCCGCCGTAGCATCGGCGGCGAGCTCGATGCCGGCCGAAGCGGTGTTCATCGCCAGCCCCGAAACCTGCCTGCTGAAGTTGACGAACACATCCAGCGCCGCAACGTCGACCGTGCTGTTGACGAAGCGCACACGCGCGCGACCCGGGGCGGGCGGGAAATTCGGTTCGTTGTACAGCGTAGCGGTCAACGCCCCGGCGGGCCCGGTGATGGCAATCGCGGTATCGGTCGCTGGGGAAAACGTCGAAGTGAGCGTCAGCAGCGCCGCGCCCGGCGTCGCCGTCGGTTCCACTGTCAGCACGGGCTGTCCGGCGCCGATCGTCTGGTAACTGGATGCGGCGGCGTAGGGAATGTTCGATAGCGCGAGGTCTTGATCGACGAAGACATTCAGCGGCGAACCCACCGATGAGCCATTGACCACCCTGAAACGAGCGAGCTGGCTGTTGCCGATCGAGCCGGTGCCGGTATCGTCGATGTTGAGGAACGCGACATTGACCAGCGTGCTGCTGCCACGCGAATAGATGATCGCCTGGACCTGGGCGCGCTCGCCAAAGGCCTGCGCGGGGGCGTCGTAGATGACCTGCTTGGAGTTGGCCGCCGTGACGCGAACTTCGCGATTGCCGGCCGGCAGATTAACGAACACGCTGCTGGCCCCGTAGCTGACGCTGCCGATGCTCGGCGAGACGGTGTTAAGGTCTTCGCCGGGTGGCGTGACGTAGATATCGACTGCGATATTGTTGCTCGCACCGTTGACCACGCGCAGCGCGAAATTGCCGGCGCCCGGATCGACCGTCAGCGTGTCGTTAAGGATCAGGCTGCCGGCGCTGGCGAGTGCGCCGAACGCGACGAACGTGTACGCGTTGTCAGCCAGGAAGCTCGCCGTCACATCGATGACGTTGGTCGAGCTTCCGGCCACGCTCATCTGCACTTCGCGCAGGCCGCTGTCGATCGACTGATACTGCGTCATTCCCTCGAACGGAAGGCCGGTCAGGAACGGCTTCAAGTCGAACATGACATTCAGCGGGCCGGCGGCGTTGGGGATGACGTTGATCAGTCGCATCGTGCCGTGCGTGCTGCCGTTGCTGACACCCTGGCCGGTATTGCAGCTGCCCAGTGCGAGCGACAGGGCGCAGGTCAAGGCAAGGAGTAATGGGTGCGCGCGCATCTTTTGCTCCGGATCAGTGAACTCGTTCAGCCGCCGCGGCGCTTATCAAGCCGCCGCGATCCGACGTATCGCTCCGGCATCGCCGCCAGCCCTGCGCGTGCGCGGGCACCGGCCGCGCGGCGCGAATTCCGGACTGCGGCGCGGGCAGTCGAATCGTCAGTTGTCCTGCGACACGATGCCGCGCAGGCTGTTTCCCGGACCGGCGAGATAGATCGTGTAGGTGTGGCCCGCGGTGAGCACCACGGACGTGAGCTTCAGCAACGAGGTCGTGGTCCCCGCCAGATTGAAGTCGAATTCGTAGCTGGTTCCAGTCGATGCGGCCGCGCTGAGATTGAAGTACGACGAGGCGGTGTTGGTCGAGAGGCCCGAAACCTGCTTGCTGAAATTGATGAAGACGTCGAACGCCGCGACGTCCGCCGACGAATTGACGAACCGTATGTTGGCGGTTGCCGCCGGTGGAGGCAGGTTGTTGTCCTGCAGCACCAGCGCGTTGAGCGCCCCCGAGGTTCCGGTCAGGACGATCGAGGTGTCGGTCGCCGCCGTCAAGTTCCTCCCCAGCGTCAGTAGCGCGGCCCCCGGTGTCGTGGTCGCCTCGATGCTGAAATTGTGCGTCCCCGTGCTGGTCCGCTGATAATTCGACACCCCCGTATAAGGGACATTCGACAGCTGAAGGCTGCCGTCGATCAGCACGTTCAACGCAGAGGGAACCAGCGACGCATTGATCACCTTGTATTGCGTGAGCAGGTTGTCGACCAGCGTGCCCGAACCTGCGTCGTCGTTGCGCAGCAGCACGACATCGACCAGCTTGCCGCTGCCCTTGCCGAAGGCAACCACGCTGGCGCCCGAGTGCTCCGCGAACGTCTGCGGCGCCCCATCGTAGATCACGTCCTTGGTGCCGGCCGGCGTAATGCGAAGCTCGAATGTCGTGCCTTTCGCAATCGGGAGGAACAAGCTGCCCGATGCGTAACTGATGTTGGCGACGCTGGGCGCGGTGGCAGTCAGGTCCGCGCCGGGTGCGGTGAGGTAGAGGTCCAGCGCGCCGGGACCGGCGGCGGCGTTGACGAAGCGCAGCGAGAAAAAGCCGTCGCCCGGATCGTTGAACGAATCGGACAACAGGAGGGCGCCGACGGCGGTCTGCGGCCCGTAGACAACGTAGCTGTATTTGGTGTTCGAGCTCACGTTGTAGGTCGTATTGACCAGCGCGGTCGAGGCGCCCGTGACGCTCACGATGAAAATCTGGCTTCCCGTGTCGATGCCGGCGTACTGCGAGTTGGCCTGAAAGGCCAAGCCGCCGACTACCGGCTTGGCGTTCACACTGAGGTCGAGCGCATTCGCCTGCGAAAAGGCATTGACCACGCGCAGCTGCGCGTTGCCCTGATTGCTGCTGCTGCTTTTGCCGCACCCGGTGAGTATCAAGGACGTGAGGCACAGGGCGGCAAGCAGGGCGCGCGGGATCGACATGGAGTTCTCCGTCAGACGGGCCGGCAACGGGAAGCGAAGCGGCGAAACGCGCTGATTATAAGGCCATGCCCTGCACGGCGGGGACGGCACGCAATATCCGGTTACAAGTTGCCGGCCAACCGGGAGACACGAGAGGCAATGCAACCGCCGCAACTCTCCCCGCGCTGGCAGCGGCCCTGCGCCGGGTCGACTCTTCCGCAGCTGCGCGCCGCGGGGAAACTGGTCGGGGTGAGAGGATTTGAACCTCCGGCCTCTACGTCCCGAACGTAGCGCTCTACCAGGCTAAGCTACACCCCGACGGTCGCCGTGCGGCCGCGTCTCGAACTTCAAAACGCGCGAGTCACTGCGAAAGCCGGTAATTCTAGCAGGATTTCACGGTAAGTCGAAGGTGGCAGCGCATCCAGACACGCGCTCGCCTGCCTGCTTTCGGCCTCGGCGCTCGCCCGCGTGTAGTCGAGTGCGCCGGTACGCTGCAACGCGACGAGCACCGGTCGAAAGTCGGCCAGTCCTCCGGCCTTTACGGCGCCGCGGATAAGCGCTGCTTCTTCCGGCGAGCCGACGGCAAGTGCGCGGATCAGCGGCAGCGTCGGTTTGCCTTCGGCGAGATCATCGCCCAGGTTCTTGCCGATAGCCGCGTGGTCCCCGGTGTAGTCGAGAACATCGTCGATCAACTGGAACGCGGTGCCGAGGTGCGTACCGTAGCGCGCGAGGGCGTCCTCCAGCGGCGGCGCCGCGCCGCCCAGCACCGCGCCGAGGCGCGCCGCGGCTTCGAACAGCTTGGCGGTCTTGCGTTGGATTACGTCGCGATAGGTCGCTTCGTCGACTTCCGGATTGCCGGAATTGATCAGTTGCATGACCTCGCCCTCGGCGATGACGTTGGTCGCGTCGGCGAGAATCTGGAACACGCGCGCATTGTCGACCGTCACCATCAACTGGAAGGCGCGTGAATACAGGAAATCACCGACGAGCACGCTTGCCGAATTGCCGAAAATGGCATTGGCGGTGTCGTGGCCGCGGCGCAGAGCCGATTCGTCGACGACGTCGTCGTGCAGCAGCGTCGCCGTATGAATCATTTCGATCACCGCAGCCAGAGTGTGCTGATGCCTGCCGCGATAGCCGCAGGCCTGCGCGACCAGCAGCAGCAGTGCAGGACGCAGCCGCTTTCCGCCGCCGGCAATGATGTGGTCGGCGACCTGGCCGACCAGCGCGACATCCGAGTACAGCGCTTCGCGCAGGACCCGGTCGACGGCCCGCAGGTCGTCGCGCAGCGCGGTTTGCAGCAGCGGAATGGTCACGTGATGGCGGCAGGATAGGGTTGGATGCCGGCGGGGCTTAAGGCTGTTGCGCAAAGCCCGGCGGTGCCGGCCGGTAGTGTACCCGAAGGGCGCAGTCGGATCCGGCGGTCGTCGCCGGCTTTGACATCGATGGCCTAAGGTCTTAAAATAGCGACCTTTTTGCGGTAATGAACCCCATCTGGAGTTTCCTATGTACGCGGTCATAAAAACCGGCGGCAAGCAATACAAGGTCGCCCCCGGCGAAAAGCTCAAGGTAGAACAGATACCGGCGGACGTGGGCGCAGCGGTGATTCTCGACCAGGTCCTGATGGTCGGCGACGGCGACAGCGTCCGCCTGGGTCAACCGACACTGGCTGGCGCGACCGTCAGCGCGACCGTGCTTGCGCACGGGCGCGGCGACAAGGTGAAGATATTCAAGATGCGCCGCCGCAAGCATTACCAGAAGCATCAGGGTCATCGTCAGGGATATACCGAGCTGCAGATCGACGGCATCGTCGGCTGAAGCGCGGCTTGCGTTCGAGGTAGACAAATGGCACACAAAAAGGCAGGCGGCAGCTCGCGCAACGGCCGCGACTCGCATTCGAAGCGCCTGGGCGTCAAGGCTTACGGCGGCGAGGCGATCACCGCGGGCGCGATCATCGTTCGGCAGCGCGGCACCCAGGTTCATCCCGGCGTCAACGTCGGCATCGGCAAGGATCACACCTTGTTCGCGCTGGTCGACGGCAGCGTCCAGTTCAGCACCAAAGGCAGCGCCAAGCGTACTTTCGTCAGCATCGTGCCGGCAGTCGCGGCGGCCTAGCCCCGGCGGCAAATTCTGCGATACGCGCGCCCCGCGGCGCGCCGGGCAACGAAACTCGAATCCCAGCTGCGGCGGGGATTCGAATTCTTGCTATCGCCGTTCCAGCCACCACAGCATCGTCGCCGCGACCGCCACGAACACAACGACCGGAAACGCGGCGGAGAACAGCGGTGGCCAGTCGTTGATGACCCCGAGGTAGGAAAACAGCCTTCCGACCAGGAAGAAGACCAGGCCGAGGATCGTTCCGGCGAAAATGCGAAAGCCCACGCCTCCGGCGCGACGCTGGAAGTACGCGAAAGGCAGCGCGAGCACCATCATGACCACCACGGCGGCAGGATAGAAGATCTTGTTCCACAGCGCGATCTCGAAGCGCGAGGTTTTCTGCTGATTGCCGCCCAATACGCGAATGTTGTCGTATAGCGATTCGATCTCCAGCTTTTCCGGGGCGACCTGGTAGACGGTCAGGAGCGACGGCTTCAGCACCGTCGCCCACATGTAATCGCTCGACCGGGTGACCTTCGCGCCATCCGGTCCCAGTTCGGTCGAGCGCACATTCTTGAGCCTCCATTCGCCGTCGCTGACGAAGCTTCCCGAGTCGGCGACGCGCAGCGCCTTCAGGCGCAGGTCGGCATCGAACTCGTAGATGCGCACGCCGAGCAAGGTCATATCGGCGAGCAGGCTGCGGATATTGGCGAAGGTCTGGATATCGCTGTCCGGCAGCGTTTGCTTGAACCAGAAGCCGGACTGGAATTGCTGCGCGACGAAACGCAGCGCCTGGCCCTGCGTCTGCACGCGGACCTGCTGCGCCAGGCGCTCGGCCGGGGGTGCTAGGAATTCGCCGGCAAGGAACGTGGCGACGGCCAGGGGGATGCCGACCCGGACGATCGCCCAGGTGATCTGCGTCAATGATGCGCCCGAAGCCCGCATCACCGTGTATTCGGAATTGCCGACCAGCTGAGCGATGGCGAACAACGTTCCGATCAGCGCGGCCGTCGGCATCAACTCGTAGACGTGCCCGGGCAGACTCAAGCCGACAAAAAGCAAGGCGCGGCCCGGAGGATAGCCGTCGCGTCCGACATTACTCAGCTCGTGGATCAGATCGAAGAACGCGAACAGCATCAGCAGCGCGACGAAAATCAGCGTCGTCGCGTACAGCACTTCACGTCCGACGTAGCGGTTGAGCGTCTTCACGCCGGACGCCGCCGCGGGAACCAGCCGCGCACGGCCAGCCGCTTGAGGAAAAGCGCGACGACGACCGCAGCCGCGATCGAATGGATGACGACGAGGCCAAGCAGCAGCGAAACCCGGCCCTGGGCGATCATGCTCTGGACGATGTTCAGGCAGTTGCTGTAGAGCATGTACATGAACAGCGCGGTGAACAGGTTGAGCGAACGCCCCATGCGCGGATTGACGTAGGCGAGCGGGATCGCCAGCAGCACCAGGAGCAGGGCGCTGATCGGCACCGATATGCGCCAGAACAATTCGGCGCGTTCGGGCGCGCCGTCGGCGACGGCGAGCAGGTCGGTCGGCAACGCCTTCAGCGATACGGGCAGCGCGCGAACTTCCGCCGGCTCGATCCTGCGTCCAAGCCGCTCGAACTCCGCCGTGCGGAAATCGGCGCTGCCAGCCGTGCCCTCGTAGCGGCGGCCGTCCTGCAGCACGATGAAGCGGTCGCCGTTGGGCGCTTCTTCCAGGTGGCCCGAGCGGGCGACCGTCGTCACATCCTTGTCGCTATCGATCGAATGCAGGAACACGTTCCGGATCGTTCCGTCGAGCGTGTTGATGCTTTCGATGAACACCACCAGCTTCGCCTGGCGGAATTCCTTGAACAAGCCTGGCGTCAGCAGCGACAGCTCCTCGCGCGATTCGAGCTGGCGTTCGTATTCGAGCCGCCGCGTTTCGGCCCACGGCGACAGCCACAGCGAGAGGACGACGATCGCCAGCAGGAACGGCGTGGCGAACCAAAGTATCGGCTTGAGCCAGGAAGTCAGGCTCTGTCCGGAGGTAAACCAGACGATCATTTCGCTGTCGCGATACCAGCGCGATAGCGTCAGCAGAACGGTGAGAAACAGCGCGACCGACAGGAGGATGTTGAAGTAGAAGAGCGCATTAAAGCCCAAAAGGGCCAGAACGCCTTCGGGAGCCACGGTTCCCCCGGCGGCGCGGGCCAGCAACCGCAGCACCAGATTGGTGAAGAGTATTCCCAGCAGGACTAGAAAGAGTCCCACCGCTGTCGCGGTCAGTTCTCGCACCAGGCTGCGCCGGAAGACCATGACGACGGAAATATTTTGACTTTTTCAGGCCGATTTGCCGATAATGCGGATCGTACCGCCTAAAGGCAAATTTTTCGTTCGAGGAAGGCGATGGAATTTACCATAAAAAGCGGCAGCCCAGAAAAGCAGCGCAGCGCTTGCGTCGTTGTCGGGGTATTCGACAATCGCAAGCCCAGCCTTTCGGCCGAACTGATCGACCGCGCCTCGGGCGGTTACATCAGCGAAATCATTCGCCGGGGCGACATGGAGGGCAAGCTGGGAGCCACGTTGCTGCTGCACAACGTGCGCGGGACGCTGGCCGACCGGGTCCTGCTGGTCGGCCTGGGCAAAGAGCGCGACTTCCGGGAGCGCGAGTTTCGCAGCGCGATCCGTGCCGCCGTGCGGCTGCTCAACGAAACCGGGTCGTACGAGGCCGTTGTCTACCTGACCGAGGAAAAGGTCAAGCGTCGGGAAGTGGCCTGGCGGGTCGAGCATGCGGTTGTGGTTGCGATGGAGGCGGTCTACCGCTTCGACCAGATGAAAAGCCAGCCGGCCGACGTGCGGCGGCCGTTGCGGAAACTCACCCTGTCGGTGCCCCAGCGCAGCGATCTGACCGCGGGCGAGGCGGCGGCGGCGCGCGGGCTTGCGATCGCGCACGGCATGGACCTGGCCCGCGACCTCGGCAACCTTCCCGGCAATATCTGCACGCCGGCGCATCTCGCCGAACGCGCCCAGGCGCTCGCGCAGGAGTTGGGCTTCAAGTGCGAGGTGCTCGACCGCGCCAAGCTCGAAGAGCTGAAAATGGGATCGTTCCTGTCGGTGACCAACGGCAGCGACCAGCCGCCGAAATTCATCGTGCTCGAATACCTGGGCGGTACGAAAAAGCAAAAACCGCTGGTGCTGGTCGGCAAGGGCATCACGTTCGACAGCGGCGGCATCTCGCTCAAGCCCGGCGCCGACATGGATCAGATGAAATTCGACATGTGCGGTGCCGCAAGCGTTCTGGGCGCGTTTCGGGCCGTCGCCGAGCTCAAGGCGAAGGTCAACCTGATCGGCCTGATACCGACCTGCGAGAACATGCCCAACGGTCGAGCGACCAAGCCGGGCGACGTCGTGAAGAGCATGTCGGGTCAGACGATCGAAGTCCTCAATACAGATGCCGAAGGCCGGCTGATCCTGTGCGACGCGCTGACCTATGCAGAGCGCTACGAGCCGGCCGCGGTAGTCGACATCGCGACCTTGACCGGCGCGATGGTCATTGCGCTCGGCCACGTCGCCTGCGGCGTTTTCAGCAACAGCGACAGCCTCGGAAGGGCGCTCCTCAACGCCGGCGAAGACGCGTTCGACCGCGGATGGCAGCTGCCGCTGTGGGACGACTATCAGGAAGCGCTCAACAGCAATTTCGCCGATTTCGCCAACATCGGCGGCCGTGCCGGCGGCAGCATCACGGCGGCGTGCTTTCTATCCAAGTTCGCCAAGAAATTCGACTGGGCGCACCTGGACATCGCCGGAGTGGCATGGAAGGAAGGCAAGGAAAAAGGCGCGACCGGGCGTCCGGTGCCCCTGTTGACCACGTGGGTGCTGTCGCAGGAGTCGGCCCCGTAGTTAGCGCGAGCCTCATTTGCGTAGAATCTCCGGCAGACGCATCCATGACCTCGATCGACTTCTACACGCACGTGAGCGATCGCTTCCGGGTCGTCGCCAAGCTTGTCGCCAAGGCACTTGCGCAACACGGTAGCGTGCGGGTACTGACTCGCGATGCCGAGTCGACCGAGGCGCTGGATCGCATGCTCTGGATCCAGCCGGCGATCGGTTTCCTGCCGCATTGCCGGATCGACAGCCGCCTGGCCGCCGAAACACCGATCTGGGTCGACCACGTGCTCGAGCATCAGGGTCCGGCAGCGGTCCTGATCAATCTGCACGATGCGCCGCCGCCGTTTTTTTCGCGTTTCGAGCGACTTGCCGAAATCGTCGGCGCCGATCAAGCCGGCGCCGCCGCGGCGCGCGAGCGCTATCGTTTCTATCGCGAACGCGGCTACGAGCTCCGTACGCACAATCTAAGCGAGCGCGGCTGATGGCGAGCGCACGCGAACTTCTCGAGCAGGCCGACGCGCTGATGCGGCGCAACCGCAGCCGTAGCGGCGTCGACATTCCGGTGCTGACCGATGTCGTGGCCGGCGTTTCAGCCAACGACGAGCCCGAGACCGATGTGCCCGTGCTCACCGACGTGGTCGAAGCCGCTGCCGTCAGCGCCGCGGCTCCGCATGAGGTCGCGGTAGAGGTTCAGCCAGTCGAATCCGTCCAGCCGGAACCCGCGGAGCCGGAGCTCGCACCGGCGCCGTCCCAGGCCGACAGCGCGGCGATCATGCGATCGGTCGAGGCGATCCCGGTCGAATTGCCGATGGATGGCGACACGTCCGACTGGCTGGTGATGGACACGATCGACCCGGCCACGCACAGCATTACCGGTGCCAACCCGGATACGCTTGCCGTCGTTCCGCCGGTCACGCTCAAGGCAGCCGAGGCCGAATCGGCGCCGCCGCCTGCCGCCGACATTCCCGCCGTCGTGGTCGACGACGCGGCGCAACGCGAGGCGAAAACCGCTGCCGAGGAAGAGCGCTGGCGCGCGCTGGCCGAGCAGGTGTCGATGCAGGTATTGCAGCGAGTGGACCTCTTTACCGACACCGGCCTCAAGACTCAGCTCGCCGAGCATCTGCAGCCGATCGTCGAGCGCGCGAGCGCCGAGCTGGTCAGAGCGATCACCGAGCACGTCGGCGGTGTATTGCGCACCTATGTCGCCGAGGCGATCGAACGGGAGATCGCGCAGTGGCGGCGCGACCATTGAGCGCGAACGCGTCCGGCGCTGTTGCGCAGCCCGGCACCGAGCTGTGCTAGACTGGAAAATCATGAACGCGCGCCACACCCCATTCGTTTCCGCTGCCGACGGCAAGGCTGCCCGCATTGTCGGGTACGTCGGCTTTTACTATTTCGGGAGACGCTCCCGGGGCCGCGCTCGCCGATAGTTCGAATCAAAGTTTCAGGTCAAATCGGGCGGCCCCAAAGGCCGCCCGATTTTTTTTCAAGGAGCCAGAAATGATCATCGTCATGCAACCCGAAGCCGGCGACGCCGAGATCGCCGCGGTCGAGGCCAGGATCCGCGCCGCCGGGCTCGAGGTCCACGTGTCGCGCGGCACCGAGCGGACGCTGATCGGCGCGATCGGCGACGAGCGCAAGCTCGAGCCTGAGATGTTCGATCCCTTGCCGGGAGTCGAGCGCTCGCTGCATATCCTGAAGCCATACAAGCTGGTGGCGCGCGAATGGCACAAGGCCAGCACTATCGTCGACGTCGCCGGCGTAAAGATCGGCGCAAACGCGATCCAGGTCATCGCCGGGCCTTGCTCGGTCGAGACGCAGCCGCAGATGGATGCCGCCGCCGACGGCGTGGCCGCGGCCGGCGCGCGGCTGATGCGCGGCGGCGCATTCAAGCCTCGCACCAGCCCTTACGCCTTCCAGGGCAAGGGCGTCGACGGGCTCTCCATGCTCAAGGATGCCGCGGCGCGACACCGATTGCCGATCGTCACGGGCTGATGGACGTGCGCATGCTCGATGCGTTCCTCGAGTACAAGGTCGATGTCATCCAGATCGGGACGCGCAATATGCAGAACTTCGATCTGTTGAAGGAGGTCGGCCGCGTCGACGTGCCGGTGATCCTGAAGCGCGGCATGAGTGCGACGATCAGCGAATGGCTGATGGCTGCCGAATACATCGCCGCCGGCGGCAACCACCGGATCATGCTCTGCGAGCGAGGCATCCGCACGTTCGAGACCGCCTATCGCAACGTGCTCGACGTCACCGCGGTCGCGGTGCTCAAGCGCGAAACCCATCTGCCGGTCATCGTCGATCCCTCGCATGCGGGGGGCAAGGCGTGGATGGTGCCGGCACTGTCGTGCGCCGCGGTAGCGGCCGGCGCCGACGCGCTGCTGATCGAAGTCCATCCCTGTCCGCCGGAAGCGTGGTGCGATGCCGATCAGGCGCTGACGCCGGACGAGTTCGCGACGCTGATGGACAAGCTCGACGCGCTCGCGCAGGCGCTGGGGCGGCGAATCGATCGGCAGGCAGCGAATGCACAGTC
>CAVZLP010000014.1:0-8044 GCA_963776175.1 uncultured beta proteobacterium
CGTCCCGCAGATGAACCGCACCGATGCCATACCGAAGCCCCAGTGTTCCAGCCCCTCGCGCGCTGCGGCCACGAGTCTGGGGTCGTTGGCCAGGCCCAGATAATTGTTGGCGCAGAAATTGAGCACCTCGGCGCCCGAGCTCAAGCGGATCTGCGAAGACTGCGGGCTTTGGATCACCCGCTCGGCCTTGTAGAACCCATCCGCACGGATGGCATCGACGGCACGGCGCAGATGCGCCAGGTATTCGTCATCCATGGTGGAGAGGCGACGTTGTCGGTCGAGGTACTCGCGCGAGCATCTTCTGAAAGCAGCGATTGCCTGGGGCGCAACGCGCGAAGTCCGCCGCAGCCACGCCAAGAGGATGCTGCTGAGCGTGCGTTAACTTGCCATTCTCGGACGCGCCCGCGCCGCGGTCAAGTTGCGCGGCGCGGCGGCGAGCAAACCAATCAGGATCAGTTCTCGAACAGGCAGGTGGCTTTCGGCCCGGCACGGCGCTAGACTCGTCCAGGCAGACGCTCGGCTGTCGCTCGGCTGTCGATAGGGGAGTGCGCCTGGGAATTCCGCTACTCTTGGCAGCGACTGCGACCGAATGGGCCGGTCCGGCGCGTCTGCCACGCGAGTTGGTGCGCGCGGGCTTCGACGTGTCGGTGCTGGCGCCCAAGCGTGCTCTGGTGGCGAAAAGCAGGTATGTGGGCGCGGTGACCTACCTGCCGGACTCGACTACGCCAATGCAGTGGGCATACATGCTTGCAGCGAGCCTCGGGACGCATGCAATGCGTTTGATCGTGCCCTGCGACGACACCGCATTGCAGTTGATGATGACGTTCGTCGAAACGCCGCCCGAAAGTATCGAAAGTTCGGTGCGGGAGCGACTTCTCGCGCTGATTCGCGAATCACTGGGCGACCCCAGATACTATCGGCCGAGTATCGACAAGACGCTGTTGCCGCCGGCGGCCGAAGCTCTTGGCGTGCGCGTGCCCCCGTTCGAAGTCATTGCGGACGTTGGCTCGGCCCGCGCGTTCGCGCGTGCGCAAGGCTATCCGATTGTGCTGAAGCGCGCGTTCGGCACGGCGGGGCAGGCAGTTGAGGTCGTTCCGGACGAAACGCGGTTGGAGCCTGCCTTCCGGAAACTGATTTCCAAAGGGGACGCGACGGTTTGGCAATCGGCCGATTTGCTGATTCAGGCGTGGATTCCTGGAAAAGGGCTTTTGCATGCGGTCGCCGCGTGGCGCGGAGTCGCCTATGCCGGCATGACGCGCGAAGTGCTGATGCGGAGTCCGGCAACCGGACCTTCGACGGTTGTACGCTGCCGACATGCGCCGGAGGCTCGGCGTTTCTCCGAACTGCTTGCGGCTGGCTTCGGCGTAAGCGGCTTCTTTGGGCCGGAGTTCATCGAACACGAGCGTACCGGGGAGGTCTACCTGATCGAAATCAACCGGCGCGTGACCAACGGCGTGCAGATGGGCGCGCTGGTTGGCGTCGATCTTTGTGCCGCGCTGGCGGCAGCGCTGAACGGCGGTGCGTATCTGGGACGAGCGGACATCCCCGAAGGGGAGGAGCATTTGATAGCGGAGTTTCCCCAGGAGTGGTTGCGCGACCCCGCCAGTCCCTACCTGCGTGCCGCTCGCACTGATGTACCCTGGGACGATTTGGGTTTATTGCAAGCGATGCTGGCAATGCGCGCAAGGTGACGAATGGAAAAACGCATGCTTTAGCACACGGGTTTCTTGAAAGCGCTGGATCGGGCGCGCGCGTGACGCGCAACAAAAACGGCCCGCGCTCCCGCGGGCCGTCGCTTTATTGGTGGCGAATCAGGGACTCGAACCCCGGACCAAAGGATTATGATTCCTCTGCTCTAACCAGCTGAGCTAATTCGCCGAAAGGGGCGCGATTATAAGTGATTGCGCCGCCGTACGTCAAAGAAACGCGTCCAACGCGAACGCAAATACGGCACGGCGTCGCCGGGTTTCCGGCATCAGTTGCGCGCGCAGGAATAGCGAGCGCCGAGGCGTCTATCAGCCCTCGGGCAACGCGGGCTTGTCGGTCAGAAGCTTTTCCAGCGCGGTGAGCAATGCGCGATCGTCGGGTTCGATCTTGGTGCCGAAGCTTTCGACACGATTACCGTTGCGGTCGACCAGATACTTGTGGAAATTCCAATGCGGCGCCTGCCCGGTGCGGGCAAGCAGCGTCGCATAGAGCGGATTCGTCTTGAGACTGGTTACGCTCGATTTTTCGAACATCGGGAACTCGACGCCGTATGTGAGGCGGCAGAACTCGGCGATCTCCTGGTTGCTGCCCGGCTCCTGCCCGCCGAAATCGTTCGATGGGAATCCGACAACCACCAGGCCGCGAGACTTGTATCGACGATAGAGCGCCTCGAGTCCTTCGTACTGGTGGGTGTAGCCGCAATAGCTTGCCGTGTTGACGATCAAGAGTACCTTGCCGCGAAACTGGCACAGCGACTCGGGCTTGCCGGTCTGCAGCCGGTTGAACGTGTAATTCAATAGTGCCGGGCAGGCGGCCTCGTCGGTCGCAGGGCCGGCGGCCATGGCCGGTGCGGCGAAAGCCAGGACGATGGCCGCTGAGAATGTTGCCACCAGGGAGGATAGGAAGCGCTGCATCACCCAAGCATATTACCGTGGTCGGGCGCCGTTGTATAGTAGGGTGTCATAGACAATGGCCTGACGTAACGCCTACAATATCCCATCTCGCAGAACTACGGTTCTTTTGTCCTAGACATTAACCTATGGTGGACACCTCCGGATTGGCACTGAACATCGGTGCGGTCGAACGCGAGACCGGGCTGTCGAAAGATGTCTTGCGCATGTGGGAAAGGCGCTATTCCTTTCCCGATCCGCTGCGCGACGACAACGCCGAGCGCCTGTACCCGCCCGACCAGGTCGCGAAGCTGCGCGCGATCAAGCGGCTGATGGATACCGGAATGCGGCCGGGCAAGCTGATGCGCCAGACGCTTGCCGAGTTGAATACGCTGGCCGATACCCGTGCTGGACCGCGCCGCGAAGGCCCTGCGCCCGCACTGGAGCGCGACATCATCGCACTGGTCAAGGGTCACAACGCGCCGGCGTTGCAGCACGCGCTCGCCAATCTGCTGATGCGACAGGGACTGCAGCGCTTCGTCCTGGATACGCTGGTCCCGCTCAATCGGGCGATCGGCGAAGCGTGGATGCGCGGCGAATTGCAGGTCTTCGAGGAGCATTTGTATACCGAGCAGATTCAGGTGGCGCTGCACGCCGCGGTCAATGCCTTCCCACGACAGACCGGCGCACCCAGGGTCCTGTTGACGACCTTTCCCGGAGAACAGCATGGACTGGGCTTGCTGATGGTCGAGGCGCTATTGGTCCCGGAAGGCGCGCAGTGCATCTCGCTGGGCACGCAGACGCCGATCGAGGACATTCGCGGGGCCGCGCTCGCGCACAAGGTGCACATCGTCGCGCTGTCGTTTTCGGCGGCGTTTCCGCTGCGTCAGGCGGGCGAAGGCCTGGCGATGCTGCGGCGGCACCTGACGGCGCCGACCTCGCTGTGGGCGGGGGGCGAAATGACGCGGCGTCTGCGCAAGTCGCTGCCAGGCGTCCGCTTGATCGGCGATCTCGCCGAAGTCGGCCCGGCGCTCAAGGCCTGGCGTACCGATTCGGCATAGAAACGCGATGACCGCGATCTCACTTCTGCTGCTGCTGACCGCCGGGACCGCCGGATATGTGTCATGGGCCGAATACCGGATCGCCCAGGGCGATCCGGCGTGGTGGTTCATCGCCGGAGCCCCGCTTGCCTATCTGCTGCCGGTGCTGTTGCTGGTGTCGGTCTGGTTCACGCTGAGCTGGATCTGGCGTACGCCGCGGCCGCCCGAGTACCGGCTTGGCCCGGCCGCGTGCGCTCGGCTTTTCTTCGGCGAGGTCGGCGCCGTCGCGCTGTCGTGGCCGCTTCTGATCCTGCATCGGTGGCTGATCCGCGCCCCGGCTCCGGTTCCTGCGCCGCTGCCCCTGCTGCTGGTCCATGGCGTACTGGTCAACGACGGCGTCTGGTTTGGCTTGCGGCGCGATCTTTCGCGACGCGGTCTCGGGCCCGTGTACACGATCAACTACGGGCCGCCGCTTGCCGACATCGAGCATTTCGCCTGCCAACTCGAGTCGCGGATCGACGCGATGTGCGCAGCCACCGGTGCGGCACGGGTCGCGCTCATCGCACACAGCATGGGCGGGCTGGTCGCGCGAGCGTATCTTCGGCGCTCGGGCGCGGCGCGCGTCGCGAAGCTCATTACCATAGGCACGCCGCATCACGGCAGCATGCTGGCATGGACGTTCGGCGGATGCTGCCTGGCGCAGATGAGGCCTGGCAATCGCTGGCTTTCGGCGCTCAACATAGACGAAGGCGGGAGGGCGCCGACGTCGATGCTTTCGATCCGCTCGCGTCACGACAGCATGGTCGCGCCGCAAGCGAGCGCCGAACTTGCTTGCGCGCGCAACGTCGCGCTGTCGGGGATCGGCCACAACGCCTTGCTGAACAGTCGCGACGTGATGGACGAGGTCGCACGCGCCGTCGCGAGCGCACTGGCCGACGAGGGATCCGGAAGCGTGGCCGGCGCAGTGCGCCATGCTGGTTAAGCCGGCGCGGTGACGGTAGACTTCCGGCAGCCAGCACAGCGAGGCGCACTGGCGTGAAAGCCTCTTCCGGCGTCACGACATTCCTGTTCACGGACATCGAGGGCAGCACGCGCCTGTGGGACCGTGAGCACGAGCGCATGCGGATCGCGCTCGCGCGCCACGACGCGATCGTGCGCGCCGCCATCGAGGAAAATCGCGGCGTCGTCGTGAAGATGAGCGGCGACGGAGCGCACGCCGCCTTCGACGATCCGCTCGACGCGCTCGGCGCGGCGCTGCAGCTGCAACAGGGACTCGCTGATCCCGCCAAGACCCAGGGCGTCGTCCTTAGCGTGCGCTGCGGGCTGCATGCCGGGGTTACCGAGCGGCGCGACAACGACTTTTTCGGCGGCGCAGTCAATCGCGCCGCCCGCATCATGAGCGTCGCGCACGGCGGGCAAGTCCTGCTTTCGCAAGCGGTGGCGACGCTGGTCGGCGAGCGCCTCCCGCCACGCGTCGCGCTGCGCGACCTGGGCGCAGTGCGCCTGCGCGGTCTCGAAACCCCGGAGCGCGTCTTCCAACTCGTGCATCCGCGTCTGCGGGAGGACTTTCCGTCGCTGCGCTCGCTCGAGGCGACGCCGAACAACCTGCCGCAGCAGTTGAGCTCGTTCGTCGGCCGCGAGCGCGAACTCGGCGAGATAAGGAAGTTGCTGGGCGGTACCCGGCTGCTGACGCTTATCGGCGCGGGAGGTCTCGGCAAGACGCGGCTGACGCTGCACGCCGCCGTCGAGTTGCTCGACGAGTATCCGGACGGTGTGTGGTTCGTCGAGCTCGCCCCGTTGTCGGACGCGCGGCTGGTACCGCAGGCAGTCGCGTCCGCGCTGGGCGTTACCGAGGAGGCGGGCCGGCCGGTGATCGAAGCCCTGGTCAAGCTGGCCGCGGACCGACGAATACTGCTGATCCTGGACAATTGCGAGCATCTGATCGATGCGTGCGCGGAACTGGCGAGGCAATTGCTGCAGGCGGGTCCGCGCCTGAAGATTCTGGCCTCCAGCCGCGAGCCGCTGCGCCTCGCGGGTGAGACGACCTTCCCGGTACCCGCGCTGGCGACGCCGGATGCGTCGGAGCCGATCAGCGTCGATCGATTGTCGCAGTTCGAGGCGGTCCGTTTGTTCGCCGAACGCGCCGCCGCGGCGCAACCGGCATTCCGGGTGACGGCGCAGAATGCGGCCGCAATCGCCGACATCTGTCGCCGCCTGGACGGCATCCCGCTTGCACTCGAGCTCGCCGCCGCACGCGCGCGGAGCCTGTCGGTCGAGACCATCGCCGCGCGTCTGGGCGACCGTTTCGCCTTGCTGGTCGGCGGCGATCGAACCGCGTTGCCTCGGCAGCAAACCCTGCGCGCGCTGATCGACTGGAGCCATGAGTTGCTCACCCAGGATGAACGCCTGCTGTTCCGGCGCCTTGCGGTCTTCGCGGGCGGTTTCACGCTCGAAGGAGCGGAAGCATTGCGCATGGCAGGCAAGGACGATCTGCCCGACGTGCTCGCGGTGCTGAGTCAATTGGTGGAAAAGTCGCTGGTCGAGTTGGACACCGAGGGTGAACGACATCGCCTGCTGGAAACGGTGCGGCAATATGCGCAGGAGCGCTTGGACGAGTCCGGCGAGGCAGACCGGGCGCGCGCGGCGCACCTGCATTTCTACCTCGCGTTCGTGGAGAAAGGGTTGCCGGAACTGGTCGGCCCCCGGCAGGGTACTTGGCTCGCGCGGTACGATCTGGAACGAGAGAATCTGCTGTCAGCCCATGCGTGGTGCGATCGGGCCGAGGATGGCGCCGCACTGGGGTTGCGGCTCGTCTATGCCACGAAGCTCTACTGGCTAAGCCGCGGGCTTCTCGAGCTCGGCTATCGCCTGACGGTGGAGGCGCTGGCGCGCGCCGGTGCGCAGCAGCGAAATCTCGCTCGCTGCCGAGGCCTTACCGACGCGGGAAAGCTCGGTTATTTCATGGGCCGTTACCCAGAGGCCCGGGCGTATCTGGAAGCGGCGCTGGCGATCGCGCGCGAAATCGGCGACAAGGCAAGCGAGGCCAGCGTGCTGCAGCCGCTGGGCATGGTCGCGTTGGGACAAGGCGACGTGACTACCGCGCGGGTTCATCTGGAGGAAGCGCTCCTCCTGGCACGGGACCTGGGCAACAAACGCGACATCGCCGGCGCGCTCAACGCGTTGGCGCAGCTACACCGGGCTCACGAAGCTCTCGACGTTGCCGAGCCGCTTTACGAGAGCGTCGTGGCGCTGGCCCGCGAGTTGGGCGATCGTGAAAGCATCGCGATCGGCCTCCTGAATCTCGCGATGGTGTCGATTGGCCGCGGCTCGTCAGAGCGAGCCCGGAGACTGCTGATCGAGGTGCTCGGCATAACCGAGGAAATCGGGTCGAGGTCGACAGGGCAGAGCGTGCTGGAAGTCTCCACCGGGCTTGCCGCCATTCGCGGCGAATCGGCGCTGGCCGCGAATTTTTTCGGTGCGGCCGAGGCGCAGGCGGCGCAGTCCGGGCTTCATCGCGACCCGGCGGACGAGGCGTTTCTCGCCCCGCTGGTGGCGAAGGTCCGCGCCGCTTTGGACGAAGCGACCTTCAGTACCAGCGAGGCAGCGGGCCGCGCACTTTCCTATCCGGAGGCAATCGACGCGGCGCGCGCCTGGCTGAGCGGCGCCGCCTGAGCCAAATCGCAGCCGCAACGACCCTGCGGGGACGCAACGCGAATTACAGATTCATGATCGAGGGATCCAGCGGCTCCGGGTGTTCCGGACCATCGACCTTGATCGTGTACTTGTACCGGCCGGGCTTCGAATGCTTGTCCTTACAGGAGAATCGCTGCTTGTTCTCCTCCCGATGGCAATTGAACTCGTCTCCGCCGCCGCCGATGACGATGCCATCATTGGGAAAGGTGTACGGCGAGCCCGGCGTCAACTGCCAGGTGATCCATACGTCCTTCTCGTTCTTGTCGATGACGATAGGCTCGAGGTTAACGACGACATACCCGCTGATCACGCTGACGTTCGGTTGATGCGGATTCGATGTCTTGTCGAATGGGTTGCCGGCGCAAGCGACGAGCAAGAGCGTCGACGCCATGGCAGAAAAAGTCGATCTTTTCATAGCGATCCTCCGCTGATTGGAAATCCGCCGCCCTGCCCCGCCGCTTCGTCCGCCGGGACGGCGAACCCCGGCGCGACCGGCGATCCGATCGAATCATACCGCCTTCCGATCGCTGTGAAATACAAGTTGTCCGGGCGAGAAAGCGAGAGTCGCCCCGCGGAAATCGACGCGGTCACGCCGGGCTCCGGATCGGTCCGGGGCCGCGAATATTCACGTTATTTCCGGGTATCAAAGCGCTATCGTCAGCTTGACCAAGGCGCGCAAAGTTGTGGGCGGGGGCGGTCTGACCCGATGCGCGA
>CAVZLP010000015.1:0-9543 GCA_963776175.1 uncultured beta proteobacterium
GGCTTTCTCGGCGACGATCTCGCCGACATCGCGGCCGACGCCGACCAGGCGATCGCACACGCACGCGAAGACGACGACATCGCTGCCGACGCGCCTGCGCCCCGCCTCGAGCCGATCTCGATCGGCCACGATTTGCCCGCGGGCTCCGAGCCACCGGGCGCGAACTGAGACGGCTGATCGTGGAAATGCACGGCGAGTAAAGGTTCAGACCCGAAGATCAGCCTAGCCGCACGACGATCTTGCCCCGGCCGTGGCCGGTTTCCATCGCGCGCTGGGCGTCGGCGACTTCTTCCAGCGAGACCGTGCGCTCGATGTGAGCCTTGATCGCCTTTTGCCGCACCAGCTGCAGCAGCCGCTGCCAGATGCGGGCGTCGTTGCGCAGCAGCAGCGGGATCGCGCGCTGGCGCGAGGTGAGGCGCGCCATCACGGCGGCCGCCGCGGCGCCGAGAGCCGCGGTCGTCGTACCGGCGGTGCTGATATAGACGCCCGACGCGGCGAGCACGGGGCCCGCGGCCGCGAAGCTCGACACGCTCGCGGCGTCGAACACGACGTCGAAGCGGTCGCTGCGCCGCGTGTAATCGTCGCGGGCGTAGTCGACGACCTCGTCGGCGCCGAGCTCGCGCACGAAGGCGGCATTGGCCTCGCTGCACACCGCGACGACGTACGCGCCCAGGTGCTTGGCGATCTGCACGGCGAAGTGTCCGACACCGCCGGCCGCGCCGGTGATCAGCACGCGCTGCCCCGGTCCCACGTGGGCCTCGCCGGTCAGCGCCTGCAGCGCGGAGCCCCCCGCGACCGGCAGCGCGGCCGCCTGCGCGGCGTCGAGATCGTCCGGGATCGGCAGCACGCGGTCGTCGGATACGACGAGAAAGTCTGCAAGCGCGCCGTCCCGTCCGGACGGCTGCAGCGAGCCGAAGACGCGCTCGCCCACCCGCCGCGCATTCGGACCCGCGCCGACGGCGACGATCTCGCCGGCAAAATCGGTACCCACTCCGCGCGGCGGCGAACGAAAGACCGGAAGCAGGCGCAGATGGCCGGCGCGGATCTTCCAGTCGAGAGGATTGAGGCTGACCGCCTGCACGCGCACCTTGACCTGGCTCGCGGCCGGCGAGGGCTCCGGAATCTCGTCGATGCGAAGAACGTCCGGCGGCCCGTAGCTGTGGAATCGAAGCGCGCGCATGGCGTGACTATAACGCGATCGAGGGAAGGAGGGACGGATAGGCGACCTCCGCCGCGCCCAACACCATCAGCGCAACGCCGGCCACCTTCGCCACGACCAGTCCGTGCCTCCAATGCTTCTCGATGAAGACGAGAGCGAAGATGCCGGCCATCCACAACAGGTTCATCAGCCCGACCAGGAGCAGCACGGCCATGATCGCCCAGCAGCAGCCGAGGCAGAGCGCTCCGTGGACCAGTCCCGCGCGCAGCGCGCTGGCCGAGCCTCCGTCGAAGTCGTGCGACGCAAGAAAGGCGAAAGGACTCTGGCAGTGGTCGAAGCAGATCCTCTTCCATGCGCTGAATTGGTACGCGCCCGCGATGATCAGAATCATGCCGGCCAGCGCGGGCAGCCAGCGCAGCAGCGCGGGATCTTCGCTCAGAGGCGCAAAGGCCTTGTAGGCCAGGAGCGGCACCGCGCCGATCACCGACCAGACCAGAAGATAGCCGATGATGAACACGAGCGTGGGAATGATGCCGCGGCCGCGCCGGCGCGTGACGCCGAGATGCGCGAGCACCATCGGCGCCACGGTCGGCAGCATCATCGCCACCATCATCGTCACCCACATCACGAGAAAGACGCCGGCGCTCATGTCGCCCTGCGCCAGCCAGCCGATCTGCCCGAGTCCCATCACCATGCCGCGCATCGAGACGGCGTCCTGGATCGTGCTTCGCCACGCGAGCGCAGACAGCGTGAACAGCGCGACGACGACTGCCAGGTTGACCCGCCACGACAGCCGAGCGAACGCCGCGCGCGGCGAGTCTTGTTCGGGTGATGCGCCCGCGAGCTGCATCGGTCAATCGGGGCCGCGCCAGCTGAACGGAATGTGCTTGCTTGATTTGCCGCTGCGGCTCCACTTGAAGCCGAACATGTCGACCCGGTCCGTGGTGGCGGTACCCCAGGTCGCCGCGCCGTCGCCGGGGCCGACCTCCGAGCCCGGCGGGTTGATCGTCTGTACGCGCTTGCCCGGCGGCGTCGTCGGGCCGGTCAGCGCTTCGGCCGCCGCTTCCACCCGTCCCGGAATCGATGCGCTCCATTTCGCGAGGTCGCCGGCGATGTCGACCTCGATGCGCGCAAACTCGATGCCGCGCACTTCGGCGATGGTTTGCGCGAACTGACCCGGCCACCCGCCGGCCTGGCCGCCGAAGATCATCTGAAGAGCCTCGCGCTGCTTCGGATTGGCGCGCTCGTCGAGGATGATGCCCATTGTCGCCTTGGCGCCCGCCCAGATATTGCCTTCGAAGTGGCCAAGCGCCACGACGTTCAGTCCATCGATCGGCACGTCGCCGTAGCGGCCTTTTCGTACGCGCCAGACCAGGATGCCCTCGCACTCATTGTCCGTAGGCGGCTGGGCGAATTCACACGGACACGGAATATCGCACTTGCAGACGTCGAACCAGTCGCCCTCGGCCTGCCATCGCGGAACGTTTGCCATCGCGGATCTCCTTGCTCGCGGACAACGCGTCCGTTTAGTCTACCGGTCGGCCAGGAACCCCGCCACGGCCCGCCAGAAAGCGTCGTCGCGGCCGAGATCGTTGTGGTCCGCGCCCGGCACGACCAGCCAGGTCTTCGGCCCGGCGCTCGATCGACGCCGATCAGCGCGCCGCGCGTAGCCGGCCGCGACAGCCATTCAGGAACAGATTCACGACGTCGCCCGCCCAGGCATCGATCTCCGCGGAGGCCATCGGCGCGCCGAAGCCCATGGCTCGGCGCTGCGGCAGCGCGATGATCATGTAAAGAAACTGCTGGGCCGCGAACGTCGGGTTGGCCAATGCGAGCCTTTTGGCGCGGACTTCACCCTCGAGAATGCCGGCGATGCGCCGGATCGCCTCCTCGGTGGCGCCGGTCGTGACAGCGGCCAGGCGCGGAAATCTTCCCGATTCGGCGACGATCATTCGATTCAGAGCGATCGCCTGTGGCGACAGCGCCGCGCGCAGGATGAGTCCTGCCAGCCGCTGCAGGATCTCATGCAGGTCGCCTTCGAGCAGAGGGATATCGGCGGGTGGACGCAGGCCTTCGATGATGCGATGGACGACGGCGGCGAAAAGCGCAGGCTTATCGGGGAAGCGATGGTAGAACGTGCGCTTGGAAATTCGGGCGCGTCGCGCGACTGCTTCGATGCTCGTGGCGCCGTAGCCGTGCGACAGGAACAGATGCGTGGCAGCGTCGAGAATCCGTTCGCCTAGCTGTGCTGCCTGCTGCCGCGAAGGGCGACCTCCGCGGCGAGGAATCGCGGCAGGCGCAGCGGACGCCGCCTTCCTGGTTCGACTTCGCGGTGTCGAACCGCTCCCGGCCGATCGCCTCATCCGCCGACGCGATCAGCGCCGATTGTCGTAGTAGCCTGGAGCAGGTGGAGCCTGGTTGTAGTAGTCCGGCGGCGGGCCGTAGTCGTAAGCCGGCGCCGCCGAAGCCGCAGGCGGAGCGTAATACTGCGCAGGCGGAGCGTAATACTGCGGGGGCTGAGCGTAATAGCGCGCGGGTGGCGCGTAATAGGCAGGGGCAGCGCGGTAATAGGCCGGCGCTGCGGGCGGACCGTAGTAGACCGGAGCGGGCGCACTGTTGTAGTAGCCTGCGGGCGGCGCGTAATAGGCAGCCGGCGCGTTGTTGTAATAGGAAGGCAGCGTCGCATCACTGGCGGCCGGCGGGCCATAAGCTACGGGCGGCGCGTAGTAAGGCGCGTTCGCGGCAGCGTTGAGAGCGACGAACGGCAATGTGACGACCGCAGCGGCGGTGTTGACGACCGCGGCAGCGACCGTCCCGACGGCCACAGCCGCGGTACCAACCACCGCGAACGGCCATAAGCAGCCGTAGCACCCGTGACCGCGGTAGCCGCCGCCGCGAACCGCGAAACTCGGGTTGCCATGGCCGCCCCAGTGGCTGCCGTGACCCCAATGCCGGTCGAATCGAGTGTCGGCAAAGGCGGACGACAGCGGCGCGAGAGCGAGAGCGAGGCCAACGAGAGTGCCGAGCGCAACAACTTTGGTCTTGCCCATGTTTTGCTCCTCCTGGTGGCGCGGACGGGCCGCATCCGATCGGACCCACGCTAGCACGTTCGGCGACATAACGCAACGCTACCGTAGCGTATTGTTGCACTCCCGTACCGGTAGCTACCTCTCGCCCAAGAACCCCGCGACGCTCTCCCAGAACGCCGCGTCGTTACCGAGATCGTTGTGACCGGCGCGCGGTACAAGCTGCCAGGTCTTCGGCCCCGCCCAGGCGTCGAACAGCGCGCGCGAACGCTCCGGAGGAATGATCGAATCGGACCCGCCGACGATCGCGATCATCGGCATTGCGTTGCGCTTGGCGTCGGGCACCGCGTCGAAGCGGTGGCGCAGCAGCAGCGACACCGGTAGCCACGGATAGTGTTGCTGGCCGATCGCCGTCATGCTGTCGTAGGGCGAGACGAGAATCGCGCCGGCGACGGGACGCTCCGCGGCAAGATGTGTCGAGATCGCGGTGCCGAGGCTCCGTCCGAACACGACGATGCGATGCGGATCGACGTCATCGCGCTTGGCGACCGCATCGTAGATCGCCAAGGCATCGGCGGTGAGCGCGGGCTCGCCGGGCTTGCCCTCGCTCGCGCCGTAGCCGCGATAGTTGACGCCGACGATCGTCCAATCGGGCGGCCAGCGCGCGTCGGAGATCGTCCACGAGACTTCCTCGGCGTTGCCTCCGAAGTAGATCACCGTCGGCGCCGGTACAGCCGCACCCTTGACGATCCAGCCGCGAAGATGCGTGCCGTCGGTCGCGACGACCTCCAGCGGCGAGGCCCGCGCCGGCAGGTGCGCAGTGGAGGAAACCGGCTGCGGAAAGAACAGCATGCTCTCCTGCGTAAACCACGCCCAGGCGGGCACGCCGAGGACGAGAGCGGCGATGAGGAGAAGCCAGGTCATGAGGGATGCCGCCGGCGCGGGGGTGCGGGCGCCATGCAAGATTATAGAGGTCAGGCATAGAGGCCCTGATCGCACCCGCCTTCGCTTTATGAATTGGTACCATTGGCAGCTTGCGTAAGAGGGCCGAAACGTCGCGCAAACTTTACATCGTGGCGAACTATTGGTGGGTCAATCAGAATCAAACCTACGCGCATGAAGTGCGCGGTGGTTACCTATGGTCACCAAAATTGCGCGCCGACGGGGCACGAAATCAGTTTTACGAGAATATGACTCGGATTCAACCAGGTGACGTTGTATTTTCGTACTACGACACTTACATCAAAGCAATTGGAGTAGCAACCAGTACGGCCGCATCAGTACCCAAGCCCACCGCGTTCGGCCGGGCGGGGGCATACTGGAGCGACGAAGGGTGGTTCGTCGAGATGCAATTTCGTGAACTTGCTTCTCCACTAAGACCGCGTGAACACATGGCGGTGCTGGAACCAACACTCCCGGCGAAGTATTCGCCGCTTCGACCAACTGGCGAAGGTGGGCAGCACGTTTATCTTGCCGAAATACCGCCTCCCATGGCACACCAACTCTTGGTACTGCTGGGACGAGAAGGGCAGATATTAATTGATGCTCTGGAGATAATCGCAAAGTATGAGATCGCCCAATCATTTGCAGAGGCCGACCTAGAATATCGAACCGACATAGCGCCAACCGAGAAACTGCAACTTGCTAAAGCCCGGGTCGGACAAGGCCTTTTCAAATCAAGAGTTGAGCTGGTCGAAAAATGCTGTCGCATCACAAAAGTGGAGCGACCAGAGCACCTGACAGCGAGTCACATTAAGCCGTGGCGTACTTCTTCGGATATAGAAAGGCTTGATGGAAACAACGGGCTACTGCTTGCTCCGCACATCGATCACCTGTTTGATCGAGGCTTGATTAGCTTCACGTCGGTCGGTCGCATCCTTGTTTCTCCGACCCTCGCGCCGAGTATTCTGGAACGATGGTCAGTCGATCCCGACCAAAATGTTGGTACTTTTTCAAGCGAACAGGCTGACTATCTTGAGTACCACAGCGATGTGGTACTCAGGCGCTAGACCGGAGGCTTTTCGGGCAGCTACGCTTCGGCGCCCCGGTCTTGGACGTGCCTCGCAACGCGCGAAAAGTGCAGCTTGCGCGACCAATCGAGATTCTCCGACGTTCCCAACCAGTGCAATTGTTTTTAGGTGATCGGCAGGGGTAGCGGTCGAGAGGACTTCCATCATCCCCGTGAAAATCTAATCTGCCCCGACTTTTTTAGCGGATTTCAACCGCACCGTTCACCGTGACGTGAAGCTCTTCGTTCTGCACGACAAGGTTGCTCAATTGCAGCCCGCGCACGGCGATGGTGAAGGGGGCTGTCCTGTCTGGGGCAGTCAGAGCCCGCACCGCTTCGAGGACGTCGATGTGCAGCCGTGAAAGCGCGTTGGCGCCGATCAGGTTTTGCAGTGCCGCGGCCACCATCGGCTTGTCCGCGGCTTCCAGGCGAACGTCTTCCAGCGCAGCTTGTTGCGCGCGCAGGACAGGCCGGGCCGAGAGCATGATCGCGCTGGGTTCGGTCGCCGATTGGCAAACTCCCCCGATCAGTGCGCCGATCCGTCCGGCAAAACGCGCTCCGACAAAAACGCGGCCCTCCTTGAACGATACGGTAGGATTCTCCAGATACGGATCACTACAACGGTCAGGCTTCTGCAGGTGATAGCGCCCCTTGTCCTTGAAGACCTGCGCCTTCAGGGCCTTTGTGACTGTTGATGCGTGCACGACGAGGTCGAAGGCATGCGCGCTTGGCGCCGCGAAGACGAACGTCGAAGCAAACAGCAAAGTCAACACTTTCGGTTTCGCGAGCAGTGTCACAGGTCGTTCCTTCACTAAAGGACATTAGTCCAGGAATGGTGCGCTTTCGTTCACGCTAAGGCTCGTTTGTCATAGGATACTTGCCTATATGCAGAAGATACTCCCGCTTTTTCTCTTGACGCTCCTAGCCACTCCCTCTTTCGCCTTCGACTTGGAAGGCCACCGCGGAACACGCGGTCTCGCGCCCGAGAACACGCTCGCGGCATTTCGCCGTGCGCTGGAGATCGGCGTGACGACGATCGAGACCGACATGGGCGTGACCAGGGACGACGTCGTCGTGATCTCGCACAACCCGTTCTTGAGTCCCGACCTGGTGCGCGATCCCGACGGGCATTGGCTCGCCGGACCTGGGCCGCAGATCCGCACGCTGACCTTTGCCGAGCTGCGTCGCTACGACATCGGCCGCATCAATCCGATGAGCCAGTACGCGCGATCATTCCCGAACCAGCAAGCTGCCGACGGGGAGCGCTTTCCCAAGCTCTCGGAGCTCTTCGAGCTGGCCAAGGCGAGCGGCAAGCCGGTGCGATTCAACATCGAGACCAAGATCACGCCGACCAGCGGCGCTAACACGCCCGACCCCGCAACGTTTGCCAAACTGGTCCTTGCCGTGGTCCGCGACGCCAACGTCGCCGATCGCGTGACTTTGCAGTCGTTCGATTGGCGCACGCTGGTCGAAATGAAACGTCTCGCCCCCGAGATCGAGACCTCGTGCCTGACGATTCAGACGGCGAACGACGATACGGTGCAGCAAGCGCCCGACGGCGGGCCTTCGCCGTGGCATGCGGGGCTCGCTCTGCGCGACCACGGCGGGTCGCTGCCCGCGCTGGTGAAGGCCGCGGGCTGTGGAACCTGGTCGATGTTCTGGCGCAATTTGACGCCGAAGGATTTCGCCGCGGCGCACGCCCTCGGGCTCAAGGTCCTGCCGTGGACGGTCAACGAGCGCGGCGACATGCGAAGCCTGATCGACCTCGGCGTCGACGGCATCATCACCGACTATCCGAACCGGTTGCGGGAGGTGATGGCGGAGGAAAAGATGGCGCTGCCCTGATGATAGGCAGCGGCTGCGTCCGGATCCGATGACCCTCCCAACTCTAGCTAGGCACTTCTCCGAGCACCGTACATCGCCGAATCACGCGTCCCTGAGTCGCCGGGTTGTACGCCGTCGCGCGATGCATGACGCAGCGGTTGTCCCAGAGGATCAGCTCGCGCGCCGTCCAGCGGTGCTCGTACGTCAGGTCTGGATGGATCGCCAGCGCGTTCAATTCCTCGATCAGCGCACGTCCCTCGTCGTACGGCATGCCGACGATGTATTCGGCGTGGTCGCCCAAATAGATGCATTTGCGGCCGGTTTCCGGGTGCGTGCGCACGATCGGATGGTCGACCGGCGGCTTTTCGCGCCGCTGCGCTTCGGTCATCGGGTCCTCGCCGTGGCGGCGGGTGCGCGAAAAGTCCAGATTGTGCACGGCGCGCAAGCTTGCGATGCGCGCCTTCCACTCGCTATCGAGGCGCTCGTAGGCGCCGTACATGTCGCAGAAGTGCGTCTCGCCGCCGATCTCGGGCATCACCTCGCCGTAAATGATCGTCGCCTGGCCGGTAACGCGCTGCCACGATCCGTCGGTGTGCCAGCAGAGCGTGCCGCGGTCGGGATGCTTGCCGCTCGGCTTGCCGTCCGCATCGAGGTTCGAGAGGCGATATAGCTCGGGATAACCGTCGGCGTGATACTGATTCATGATGTGGATCTGCACTTCGCCGAACCGGCGGGCGAAGGCCACCTGGCGCGCCAGCGGCACGTCCTGCGGAGGAAAGAGCAGCACCTGGTAGCGCAGGAACGCCTGGTAGATCGCGCGGAAGAGCGCGTCGCTCATGTCGTCGGCGAGCTTCACGTCGGGAAGCTCGGCGCCGAGCTTGGGCGTCAGCGGGCGCAGCGCCAGCGTGCGGTGGGTCTCAACGGTCGAGTTCATCACCGATACTTTAGCGCAACGCGCTCACGGCGGGCAGATGTAGCCCGCGCCGGTCGGGCTCTTAAAGCAGCCGACCGACTCGGGAAAGAGGGTCTTCGGCAGCCACAGCACCACCTTGGGAAAGAGCACGGTGAAGCTTATCGTCAGAATAAAGACGACGTAAAGCGGCAGCGCGCGCAACAGCGCGCGGCCGAACCCGACGCCGACGTACTTCGACGCGACCAGCAGCGACAGTCCGTACGGCGGCGTGATCAGGCCGAACACCAGCGTGGTGATGATCACAACGCCCATGTGCAGCGGGTTGATGTTGCCGACCTGGGTCAGCTTGTTGATGATCGGCATGAAAATGATGATCGCGGGAATCGCGTCGATGAAGTCGCCGACGATGATGAACAGCACGACCAGCAACAGCATGATCATCGGTCCGCTGGTGCCGGCCCAGCCGGTGATGTACTCGGCGACGAGATCCGGGCCGCGCAGGTACGCGATCATCCAGCCAAACGCCGAGGCCGCCGCCACCGCGGCGAGCGGCAAGGAGTACAGCAGGCCCGCGTACATGAAGTCGCGCGGGAGCTCGAAGACATGGCGCGGA
>CAVZLP010000016.1:0-463439 GCA_963776175.1 uncultured beta proteobacterium
CCTTGCGGTCCACGTCCCCGGTGTACCGACGCGCGTTCCGCGACCCGAACCACGCGTCCAGGAGGTTCCGGTGCCAGGATTCGCCGTACCGCGCGGCCAGCGCCGCCAGCCCGCCCGCGTGCGCGGGCGTCACCCACTCGACCGCGAACGGCCGCAGCAGCATGAGCGCGATTCCCGGATCCGCCAGCCCCGCAGCCGTACGTAGTGCCGGTTCCAGCAGCTCAGGACCGGGCGCTTTCCAGAACGGCGCGACGGACTCCGCGGCGGCCCGCGCGTTGACCAGGTCCCCGGCGTCCAGCCGGGCGCTCAGCTCGGTCAGCGCCCACGAAGGCGACGCCTGCGCCCGGGCCGCGAAGGCATGCTGCCGAGGCCACACTACGATCGCAGCCCGCCGGTACCAGCGGTCCATCGTGTTGCCGTAGTTCCCCATGTACCCGGTGTACTCGGAGTCGTACGGCTTCAGGTCCGCCGACGGCGTTGATGCGCACACCTGCTCCTCCGGCACATGAAGCGAGATGGGCTCCCCGCCAGGCACCCCGGTCCACCAGCTCAGGGTCAGCTCGGAGGTGATGATGTAGGTGAGATCGACACCGCGGCCCCGCCGTCCCGGCTCGGTATCCCAGGTCTCCTTGATCTCGGTGAGCGCGAGTACCGCCTCGCACCCCGCATCGTCAGCGGCGGCCCGCAAGAGCGCGGCCCGTTCGGCGTCGGCGCCCTTGAGCCGGTCCCAGCCCAGCCCGCGCTGGGTGTACTCGTGGTCCAGCAGGCAGACGAGCCGGTTCGGCGGCTCCCGGTCGTCGCCTTTCCACCGGGAGACCCTGGTGGTGAAGTGCTCGGTGAGGTACCGGGCGGCCTCGGCCGACGGCTCGGCCGGAACCCCACCGGCCGGATCGGGGTCCAGCAGCAGGTTGCAGGTAAACGTGACCCGGTAACCGGTCCTGACCGGTTTGACCTCGTGCCGGCAGTCGGCGTAGAAGGCGGCCACCGACACCTCGGTCGCGGACGCCTGGTACGCGACGGTCTCGTCGCTGTGCTCGATGACGAGTTCCCCGCCGGTGTGCGACGACGGCAGCGACACCACCAGCGTGCCGATCATCGCGTCGTCCTTCTCCGAGTCCTGGTGCGGCAGGAAGAACTGCCCCTTCCCGTACACCAGCAGCGCGTGCGGCTCGGCCCGCAGCCGCGCCCCGGCCGGCAGGCCCAGCCCGTCCCGCACCGGCCGGATCGCGTCCCAGTCCAGCCGGGCCAGCGTCACCTGCCGGCGGATCTCCCAGCCGCCAGTGCCAGGTGAGCAGCGTCGCCGGGGTCACCGTGAACACCTCGCCCCATCGCCGACGCGGGACCAGTCGCGACAGTGCTGCCAGCCATCGCCGGCAAGCTCGGCGCGGCCAACCGCACCGAGGCGGTCGCCCGCGCGCGGGAGCTGGACATCTATGGCAATGAGGGCCGCTGACCCGGCCACGCCCCCTGATCGGGCGATGCTCGACACCAACGTGCTGCTGGCCGTAACCGACGAGAGCAGGGCCGAACATCGATCAAGCGCTGAAGATCGTCAACGACTGGCCAGGCCGCGGAACGACGCTGTATACCAGCGGGCAGATCATGCGCGAATATCTCGCCGTGGCCAGCCGACCCGCCGAAAGGAACGGGCTCGGCCTGAAATTGGCAGACGCGCTGGCGAATGTGCGTGCCTTCCGCGGGCGGACCAGTCTGCTCGCCGAGGACGGCAAGGTGGCCGACCGCCTGCTCGTCTTGCTGGACGACATCGAATGCGGCGGCAACCAGGTTCATGGCGCGAATGTCGTGGCCACCACGCTGGTGCATGGCATCGACGCAGTCATCACGATCAATCTCGATGACTTCACCAGGTTCGCACGACATGTCAGGTTGATCGGCTTGGCTACTACCGGCCCGCCTGACGTACCCTAACGCTACTGGGCAGCGTGCCTGGGACCCGCGCACTATCTATTAAGCCTCCCGCCCCGCCTCTCGCTCTGATCAGTGGCAATGGTCCAGCGTTTCGCGTCGCGTGGTGGCGTCGCCGCTAGCTGGCGGCGAGCCGGCCATTACCGGCATTGGCGGCGTGCTGGGCTGCTCGTGCAGGGCCGGGCGCTGGGCTGCGTCCAGGCGGGGATCGTCGTAACTGAGCGTCCCGCTGGCCCGAAGCCCTGGCCGCGTGGACGGCGCGCGGCGCCGGGCCCGGCGCGCCCGCCGGGCCACGCGCTCCTCCTCTGCTCTCACGTGCATCTCCTTGATGTGGTCGGCTGCGAGTTGCCGCATGATGACCGGGTGCATGATCTCCTCCTAGTGTTTCCGAGCGGACGGCGACGCGCGATGGTCAATCTGGATCGAGGTGGCGTACCGAGATCAGGAACAGCCCGAGGTCGCGTACCTTGGTCAGCAACCCGTGCAGGGCGGCCTGATCGGCGACCGGGCCGCAGATGACGGTTTCCTCCCCGTCGCTGGTGACCTGGAGGTCCCCGAACCAGGTGGTCCACCGCCCGTCGAGGATGCCCTTGACCCGGATCTCGTAGCGCGAGTTCAAGCCCATGTAACCGTCCTTCGGTTTAGGTCCGTGGATCTGCACGCTACGAACCCGGGACGGGATCGGCGTCACCCGAAGGTGCCCACGCGGGTGGAATCTTTGCCGCGACGGCGCCGGCACGATGGTGCCGCCCGGATCAGGGCCCGGAGTTCAGGGCGGGAGCCTCACGACTACGATGGGTTCCGGCAGCGACGCAAGATCGCTGGAGGCGCCGATCGTGCAGGTTACCGATGGGTGAGCCGGCCGCCGAGGCCGCAACGTCGGAGCGCGACGTTCTGCTGGCCACCAAGCTGAACGTGCCCGGGTTGCGGCCAGATCTGGTGCCGCGACCGCGACTAGCGAAGCGCCTCGATGAGGGACGGGGACGGGGACTGGTCCTGGTCTGCGCGCCGGCCGGGTACGGCAAGACTGTCCTGCTGGCTGGGTGGGTCCGGAGTGACCGGCATCCAGTGGCCTGGCTGTCGCTGGATGCCGGCGACAACGACCCGGCCAGGTTCTGGCGGCACCTGGTGGCCGCGCTGGACCGGGTGCGGCCCGGGATCGGCGAGCGGCTGGCGCCGCTGTTCGGGCCTCCCGCACCGCCGTCATTCGAGCCGGTGGTGACGGCCCTGATCAACGAGGTAGCCGGGCAGCCTGACGCAGATGAGGCGCTGCTGCTGATCCTGGACGATTATCACGTAATCAGCTCGCAGGTGGTGCACGGGTCGCTCGGGTTCCTGCTTGAGCACCGGCCGCCGGGGCTGCAGCTGGCGCTGACCAGCCGCAGCGACCCGCCGCTGGCCCTAGCGCGGCTGCGGGCCCGCGGGCAGCTGACCGAGCTGCGCGCCGCGGAGCTGCGGTTCACGGCCGGGGAGGCGGCGGCGCTGCTGGCCCAGATCGCCGCCGTGCCGGGCGGAGCGCGGCTCGAGGCGCCGCTGCCTGACGCGGTCGCTGCGGCGCTGGCCGCGCGGACCGAGGGCTGGGCGGCGGGGCTGCAGCTGGCTGGCCTGTCGCTGCGCGGGCAGGACGATGTCGACGGCTTCGTCGCGGCGTTCAGCGGCAGCCACCGCTACGTCCTGGACTACCTGGCCGAGGAGGTGCTGGAGCACCAGAGTGAGCAGGTGCGTGAGTTTTTGCTTCAGACCTCGGTGCTGGAGCGGCTGTCGGGGGAGCTGTGTGACGCGGTTACCGGCCGGCCTGGCAGCCAGGCGCTGCTGGAGCAGGCCGAACAGGCCGGGCTGTTCGTGGTACCGCTGGACGAGGTGCGCGGCTGGTGGCGCTACCACCACCTGTTCGCCGACCTGCTCCGCGCCCGCCTGCAGGCCGGACATCCCGCCCGGGTTCCCGGGCTGCACCGGAACGCGGCTGCCTGGTACGCGGAGCGCGGGTTGGCCGATGACGCGATCCGGCACGCGGTCGCCGCCGGGGAGATGACCTGGGCCGCCCGGCTGATCGAGCAGCATTACGACGAACTGTTCTACCTGCGCGGCGAAGGGGCCACGATTCACCGGTGGCTTTCGGCGATGCCCCAGGAACTGGTCCGGTCCCGGCCGCGGCTGTTGCTGACGCAGGCTTTCCTGGCCCTCATCAGCGGCCGCTTGGAGGCGGTGGAACCGCTGCTCGACGCGGCTCAGCAGGCGTACGCGTGCGCAGCGGAGGAGCCGTTCGAGCCTACCGTTGGCCGGGCCCGCAGCCTACTGGTGAACGTCCCGGCGCTGATCGCGATCCATCGCGGTTTTCTCGCCCAGCTCCGTGGTGACGCGGATGCCACGGTGGCATTCGCCTCACAGGCGATGGCTGAGGCCGACGAGGGCGAGTGGCGGCTGAGCTCTACCGCCCGGGGATTCCTGGCCGTCGGTGAGTGGCTTCGTGGTCAGCTGGCCCAGGCTGAGCGCACCTTCATGTCCAGCATCGCCGAGTGGCGTGCAGCGGGCCTGCCCACATTGACGGCATGGGTTCTCTATCTACTCGGCCAGGTTCAGCGCGCCCAGGGCGGCCTGGACGCGTCCGCCCGGACCTGCCGGCAGGCACTGGAGATGACCGCAGTGCCCGGCCGGCCGCCTCCGCCGGCCGCGGGCCCGGCGTACGTGGGCCTTGGGGAGGTGGCCTACCAGCGGAACGAGCTCGATACGGCGCTGCGGCGTATCACCGAGGGCATCACGCTGTGCCGCCAGTTCGCATACATCCCGCCGCTGGCCACCGGGCTGGTCACGCTGGCGCGGCTCCGTCAGGCCAGCGGCGATCCGGGCGGGGCCCTGGCAGCTATCGCCGAGGCCAAGCAGGCCTCGCCGGGCCCGCCGGGCCCGCTCAACCCGGTCCCTGCGCAGCGGGCCCGGCTGCTGCTGGCCCAGGGCGACCTCGCCGCAGCCGCCCGCTGGACGCAGGAGAACGGCCTCAACCAGGACGACGAGCCGGACTACGCCCGGGAACAGGGGCATCTGGTACTGGCCAGGGTCCTGCTGGCCCAGGCCCGGCCCGGCCCGGCGCTGGCGCTGTTGGACCGGCTGCACGCGGCGGCGACCGCGCAGGACCGGGGCGGCAGCCTGATCGAGATCGGCGCGCTGCGGGCGCTGGCCCTGGCCGCCAGCGGTGAAGCAGACCGCGCGGTGGACGCGCTGGCCGAAGCGCTCACCCTGGCCTGCCCGCAGGGCTATGTCCGGGTCTTCGCCGACGAGGGACCGCCGATGGCCGCGCTGCTGACCCGGCTGATCGCGGCCCAGCGGTCCGGCGGGACGGCCGCGGAGGTCCCGCTCGGCTGCCTGGCCCGGCTGCAGCGGTCGCTTGGCGCGCAGGACGTCGTCCCGGATGCCGGCCGGGGCGGTGTCACGGCGGTGCCGGGCTTGGTCGAGCAGCTGACCGGCCGTGAGCTGGAGGTGCTGGAGATGCTGGCGGCGGGCAGGTCGAACCAGGCCATCGCGAGCCAGCTCGTGGTCACCCTCGACACCGTCAAGAAGCACGTCAGCCACGTCCTGGGCAAGCTCGGCGCGGCCAACCGCACCGAGGCCGTCGCCCGCGCACGCGAGCTCAGCCTGATCCCCTGACGAGGCGCGCGCACCACCGTCGTTCCGGAGAAGAGATCTTTTTAATCCCGAACGGACCGTGGTGCTACCAGCCTGCTGCTCCTGGTCCCCGGCCGCTGGTTCGCGCGCACCGCCGCCGGACGTCGCTGGTGGACCCTTTCGCTGACCGCCGGAGTCGTCCTGGTCGACGCGTTCGGCGTCGCCCCCGCCGCCGCCCACAAGCACTTCGCGGCGTCCTGACCGGCAGCGGGTAACCGTTACGGGCTTCGCCCAACTCGCCTAGGCTGCCTGGGCTGCCTGCTCAGGGGTGTTTGGTGGCTCACCTCAGGCGATCGCGCGCGCGTCAACTCCGACAACGGGCCGCAGCTTGCCGGGCGGCCGACCGCGCGGCCTTTTCTCCGTGATGATCGCGCCGCGGGCGAAGATCTCACCGCCCCAGACCCCGTGCGGTTCACGGCGTTCGACCGCGCCGGCCAGGCAGGCCCGGCGCATCGGGCAGGGCTGGCAGTATGCCTTGGCCAGCTGTAGGTCGGCCGGCAGGTCCGAGAACCACAGCTGCGGGTTCTCGCGGTGGCACGGCAGCGGGTCATCCAGTGCCGTTGCCTGCGTGGTCAGCAGGACCAGGGAGCTGGCCATGACCTGCTACCGCCCGGGGACCGGCGCGGCGGGGTGGTGGCTGCCGGACCGCGCCCGGCTGGCACCAGGACGGCTGCTGCGAGGGCCGATCTGGTGGGCGTGCACGATGTCCGGGTCGCGCGGGTCGACGGCCAGCGGCTCTTGCCGCCCGCTGGCCGATCCGCGATGGCGCTTGGTCTTCTGGATCTGTTTCATGTGAGGCCCCCTCTTTCCGATTGGACTTGCCGCTAGCGCTGATGTCATCGACGTTGGGCAGGTCTGTGGACCGAAGGTAACGAAGGCCCGGCACGCGGGGCGTCACCCGAAAGTGGACATGCCGGGTGGAATCTTCCGCGGCGGCGCGGGCACGGAAGTGCCGTCCGCATTCGCGCTCGTCGTGCGCGGTTGCCGACGGGAATACCGGGCAGGGTGGGGGACATGGTTGAGCCGCCCTTCGCGGCCCTATCGCAAGTGGCCTCCGAGCGAGATGCCCTGCTGGCCACCAAGTTGCACCTGCCCAGGCCACGGCCGGGGTTCGTACCGCGCCCGCGGCTGACGGAGCGGCTCGATGAAGGCCTGGCCCAAGGACTGGTCCTGGTGTGCGCGCCGGCCGGATACGGCAAGACCGCCCTGCTGGCCGAGTGGGTACAGCGCGGCGAGCATCCGGTCGCCTGGCTATGCCTGGATCCGGGAGACAACGACCCGGCCCGGTTCTGGCGTCACGTGGTGGCCGCGCTGGACCGGGCCTGCCCCGCGATCGGCGAACGGGTGACGCCGCTGCTCGGGCCGCCCGCCCCGTCCTCGTACCGGGGCCTGGTCACCGCCCTGATCAACGAGTTGGCCGACCGGCCCGGTGACGACCGGGCGCTGCTCGTCCTGGACGACTATCACCTGATCGACGCCGAGCCGGTGCACGAGTCGTTCGCCTTCCTCCTGGAGTACCAGCCGCCCGGGCTAGACGTGGTATTGACCAGCCGTAGCGACCCGCCGCTGCCACTATCCCGGCTGCGCGCCCGCGGGCAGCTGGCCGAGCTGCGCGTCGCCGAGCTGCGGTTCACCACCGCCGAGGCGGCGGCGCTGCTGCAGCAGGCTCCAGCCGGGCCCGGCGGGACCCTGTCCGATACGGCGGTTACGGCGCTGACGGTCCGGACCGAGGGCTGGGCGGCCGGGCTGCAGCTGACCATCCTGTCGCTGCGCGGCCAGGCCGATGTCGAGGGGTTTGTGTCGGCGTTCACCGGAAGCCACCGCTTCATCCTGGACTTCCTGGGCGAGGAGGTGCTCGAGCAGCAAAGCGACCAGGTGCGCACCTTCCTGCTGGAGACCTCCGTGCTGGAGCGTCTCAGCGGCGACCTGTGCGACGCGGTCACCGGCCGGACCGGGAGCCAGTCACTGCTGGAGCAGGTGGAGCGGGCGGGACTGTTCCTGGTGCCGCTGGATGAGGTGCGCGGCTGGTGGCGTTACCACCACCTGTTTGCCGACCTGCTGCGCGCCCGCCTGCAGCAGGAACAGGCCGACCGGGTGGTGCTCCTGCACCGCAACGCCGCCGCCTGGTGCCAGGAGCACAGGCTGCCCGACGACGCGGTACGGCACGCGGTGGCTGCCGGGGAGATGACCTGGGCCGCCCGGCTGGTCGAGCAGTATTTCGATGAGCTCTATTACCTGGGCGGCGAAGGGACGACGCTCCAGCGGTGGCTATCGGCGCTTCCCGATGACCTCATCCGGTCCCGCCCCCGGCTGCTGCTCGCGCAGGCGCAACTGGCCATCGCCGGCGGTCGGGTGGAGGCGATGGAGCCGCTGCTGGACGCGGCCGAGCGCGCGGCCCCAGGCGCGGCCGAGGAGCCGTTCGAGCCTACCGTCGGCCGGGCCGGCAGCATGCTCGTGAATGTCCCCGCGCTGATCGCGATCCGTCGTGGCTTTCTCGCCCAACTCCGCGGTGACGCCGAAGACGGGGCGGCGTTCGCCTCGCGGGCCCTGGCCGAGAGCAAGGAAGGCGAGTGGCTGCTGAGCTCTACCGCCCGGGGATTCCTGGCCATGGCCGAGTGGCTCCGTGGCCGGCTGACGGAAGCTGAGCGCGCCTTCGCGACCAGCATTGCGGGCTGGCAGGCGGCCGGCCAGCCCGCTTTGACCGCATGGCACCGCGTCCAGGCGGCCCGGGTTCAGCGGGCCCTGGGTCGCCTGGACACGGCCATCCAGACCTACGAGCAGGCGCTGGAAGCCACTGCAGTGCCCGGCCGACCGTCGGCGCCGACCGTCGGCCCCGTGTATCTGGGCCTGGCCGAAGTGGCCTACCAGCGAAACGAGCTCGACAGCGCCCTCCAGTATGTCACCGAGGGCATCGCGCTAAGCCGCCAGTTCCTTGACGGGACATCGCCGGCCGAAGGCCTAGTGACGCTGGCGTGGATACGCCAGGCCACCGGCGATCCTGCCGGAGCGCTGGAGGCGGTCGGTGAAGCCGAGCATGTCTCGCCGGCGACGGCTGGCCTGCTCAACCCGGCCCCGGCGCAGCACGCGCGGCTGCTGCTGGCCCAGGGTGACGTGACCGGCGCCGCGCGGTGGACGCATGAGACCGGCCTGCACGCCTGGCGATGAGCCGCGCTACCCGCGGGAGCCGGGATACCTGGTGCTGGCCCGGGTGCTGCTAGCCCAGCAGCGGCCCGCCGAGGCGCTCGCGCTGCTGGACCGGCTGCACGCCGCGGCGGTCGCCCAGGACCGGGTCGGCAGTGTGATCGAGGCCGGCGCGCTGCGGGCGCTGGCGCTGGCGGCCTGCGGCCAGGACGCCGACGCGGTGACCGCCCTCGCCGACGTGCTCGCCCTGGCGTGCCCGCAGGGCTATGTCCGGGTCTTCGCCGACGAGGGACCGCCGATGGCCGCGCTGCTGGCCCGGCTGATCGCGGCCCAGCGGTCCGGCGGGGCGGTTGCCGGAGGTCCCGCTCAGCTGCCTGGCCCGGCTCCAGCGCGCCTTTGACGTCGGGCACACTGGGCCGGGCCCGCGGTCCGGCACGGCCCCCGTGGCGGTGCCGGGCCTGGTCGAGCAGCTGACCAGCCGTGAGCTGGAGGTGCTGAGATGCTGGCGGCAGGCCGGTCGAACCAGGCCATCGCGGGCCAGCTCGTGGTCACTCTCGATACCGTCAAGAAGCATGTCAGCCACGTCCTGGGCAAGCTCGGCGCGGCCAACCGCACCGAGGCCGTCACCCGGGCGCGGGAACTAGGGCTGATCCCTTAACCGCGGCCACATGGACAGGTTCTCCCGGGCGGGTCGGTCACGCCGCCGCGGGAAGCCGGGAGCGCGCCCAGCGGTGCGGAGGAGGAGCGACCCGGCCGCCGGGCAGGATCTCGCCCAGGTCGTCGAACACGATCACGCCGTTGCAGAGCAGGCTCCACCCCTGCTCGGGGTGAAAGGCCACGGTGCGGGCGGCGGCACGGTCCGGGCGGTCAGCCGGCGGGCACGCGGGTAGATGGGGACACATTGGCCTACCTCCGTATGGAGCGGCGGTTATTCGGGTCTGGGGTCCCAGCGGAAGCGGCGGACGGCGATGAGGGCTCCCGCGGCGCCCCAGGCCAGCAGCACGCCGAGGTCTTTCCAGTCGAACCCGCTGTGCTGGGCGAACGGGCCCATCAGGGCCAGGTTGAACGGCCGCACCGGCAACGCGCCGGAGATGCGGTTCAGCATGTCGGAGTGAATCGGCATGTAGCTGCCGGAGATGAAGACCAGGGGGAACAGGACCAGCTGCACGACCGCCGGCGCGGCCTCGGAATTGCGGATGAGGGAGGCCACCGCGACGCCCAGCGCGCAGAAACTGGCCGCCCCGAGAACGAGCGCTAGCGCGATCGCGGGCCAGTGGGTGGGCAGCGGGGTCCCGAAGGCGGCGCCGATGCCGACGATGAGCGCGACATCGACTGCGCTGACCATGATGCAGTGCGCGAGCAGCCCGAGGAAGTAGGTCCAGGCCGGCAGCGGCGTCGCCCGCACCCGCTTGAGGATGCCGTTCTGCCGTCGCGTCGAGAGCACGATCGCCAGCTGGCTGTAGCAGGCGCCCAGCACGGAGATCGCGGCGATCGTCGGCACGTAGTACTGCAGCGCGGATAGCCCGTAGAAATACGAGCTTCCGCTGGCGCCGCGGAACAGCGCGCCGAAGATCGTGATGATCACCACCGGGAACAGGAAGGTAAAGAAGGCGCTTTGCGGGTTGCGCCAGAACGACAGCTGCTCGTAGCGGATCTGGTGCCACAGCAGGGGGACGTCCCGGCGCGGGGCCTGGTGGTGGGCGAGGCTCACCGCGTATTCCTTTCCGTCGTGCGCTCGGGTCCGTCGTGGTCGGTCAGCCGCAGGTAGATGTCCTCCAGGCTGGGCCGGTCGACGGTGAGCTGGTCCAGCACCGTGCCGTGCCGGAGCGCCCAGCCGGTCAGCTGGTGCAGCGTCCGGGTCGGCTCTGCGGTCTCCACGGTGACCAGGCCGCCGGCTGGCACGGCATCGGCTGGCAGATCGGCGGCCGTATATCCCGCGGGCAGCGCGAAGCGGATCCGGGCCCGGGCGGTGTCACGGCCGCCGATGGTGGCTGGCGTCCCTGCCGCGACGATCTGGCCACCGGAGATCACCGCCACCCGGTCGGCCAGCGCCTGGGCCTCCTCCATGTAGTGCGTGGTGAGCAGGATGGTGGTTCCCTGGCCGCGCAGGTTGCGGACGATCTGCCATGCATCCCGGCGCGCGTTCGGGTCGAACCCGGTGGTCGGCTCGTCGAGGAACAGCAGCTCCGGGCCGCCGATCAGGCCCAGCGCCAGGTCCAGACGCCGCTTCTGGCCACCGGAAAGGGCCCGGACCTTCTGCCGTGTCTGCCCGGCCAGGCCGACCAGCGCGATCACCTCGTCCACGTCGCGTGGTGCCGGGTAGTAACCGGCGTTGCGGGCGATCGTCTCGCGGACCGTCAGGTAGGGCTCGACCGCGATGTCCTGCAGCACCAGCCCGATCCGCTCGCGCAGTGCCCGCCCGTGCGACCGGTCGCCGGGATCAAGGCCGAGCACTTCGACCTGTCCGGCATCGCGGGTGCGGAACCCCTCGAGGATCTCCAGGGTGGTGGTCTTGCCCGCGCCGTTCGGCCCGAGCAGCGCGAAGATCTCCCCGTGCTCGACGGTGAAGCTCGTTCCGCGCACGGCCTGCACCGCGCCGTAGCTCTTGCGCAGCCCCGCCACCATCACCGCGCTGGGTCTGGGCGATCCAGTCGGCACAGCGGCCGGCGCGGTCATGTCCGCGGCCGCGGTCAATTGCGTACGCACCGCACCTCCACGGTCATGTCGAGGTAGCGCGCGGCCAGCCCGCGGTACGCGGTCACGCCGAACTCGGTCCGGTCGATGCGCGTGGTGGCGTGCGCGTTGAACGATCGCGGTGTCACCGCCGACTGCTCGATCGACAGGGTGACCGGCATGGTGACATTGCGCACGGTCAGCGTGCCGGTCAAGGCCGGACCGTCCACGCCTTCGGAACGGAACGTGATGACCGGGTACCGGCCGGCGTCGAGGAGGCGCTCCGAACGGACGTTGCTGTCCCGTTGCCCGTTCCCGGTGCGGAAGCTCGCGGGGTCGATTTGCACGTAGACGCTCGAGCCGGCGAGCGGCTCAGCGACATCGATCGTCCCGGCCCGGATCGCGAAGCTGCCGCGAACCGGCGCGAGCCCGAACAGGTGCCGGGTCCTGAACGTGACGGCCGAACAACTGGTGTCGATCTCGTACCGGCCTGGCCGGGGGGTCACCTGCGTCTCGGGTGTGCCGATTATGGCGCCGGCGCCGGTCTTGGCCTGGTCGGGCCTGAGAGCGGCCATTCCTTTCCTCCCGATGAGTGGCGTGCGGTTGCGTCCTCTGCACGCTAGGAGGCCCGGCCAGCCCCCGACGTCACCCGAAAGTGGACATGCCAGGTGGAATCTTCCAGCAGGCACCGGGGCACCAAAGTGCCGACCAGCCCGTGCCGGGACCTGTCCTGACACCAGCGCCTCCTCGACGGCCAGGCGTCCCAGTCGATCTTCGGGATGGGATGGGGCTGGCCAGCCGGCTGACCATGTTGTCTCGTTCCAGCAGCGACAGGAGGTTCGCTGGTGGCGCCGAGCGTGCAGGCTTCCGGTGGATGAGTCGGCCGTTGCGATCTCATCTGAGAGCGCGGCCTCAGATCTGGATGTGCTGCTGGCCACCAAACTTCATGTGCCCGGTTCGCACCCGGGCCTGGTTCCCCGGCCGCGGCTGGCGGAACAGCTCGATGAGGGTCTCGGGCGGGGCCTGATCCTGGCGTGTGCCCCGGCTGGATATGGCAAGACGGCGCTTCTGGCCGACTGGGCCCGGCGTGGCGGGCGCCCCATCGCATGGCTGTCGCTGGACACCGCGGACAATGACCCGGCCAGGTTCTGGCGCTACGTGATCGCCGCGCTGGACCGGGTGTGCCCCGGGATCGGCGAGAGTGTCGGGCCGTTGCTCGGCCCGCTCGTGCCACCGTCATTCGAACGGCTGCTGGAGGCGCTGATAAATGAAGTGGCCGCCCGGCTAGGTGACGGCGAGGCGCTGCTTGTCCTGGACGACTACCACGTGATCAGCTCCGAGCCGGTGCACTCGTCTCTCCGGTTCCTGCTGGAACAGCGGCCGCCAGGACTGCGCCTGATAATGGCCAGCCGCAGTGATCCGCCACTAGCGCTGGCGCGGCACCGGGCCCGTGGGCAGCTGGCCGAGCTGCGCGCCGCTGAGCTACGGTTCACCGCTGAGGAAGCGGCCACACTACTGCAGCAGCTGGCGGCGGCGCCCGGCGGGACCCTATCGGATGCGGCTGTGGCGGCGCTGGCGGCGCGGACCGAGGGGTGGGCAGCCGGGCTCCAGCTGGCTGGCTTGTCGCTGCGCGGCCAGCATGATGTCGACGGGTTCGTAGCGGCCTTCACCGGGAGCCATCGTTACGTGCTGGACTACCTGGCCGAGGAGGTGCTCGAGCGGCAGAGCGAGCAGGTGCGCACCTTCCTCCTCGAAACCTCGGTGCTGGAACGGCTCAGCGGCGCATTGTGCGATGCGGTCACCGGCCGGGCGGGTAACCAGGCGATGCTGGAACAGGTGGAGCGGGCGGGCTTGTTCCTGGTACCGCTGGATGAGGTACGCGGCTGGTGGCGCTACCACCACCTGTTCGCGGACTTGTTGCGGGCCCGGCTGCTGACAGCAACAGCCCGCCCGCGCCGCGGCACTGCACCGGGCCGCCGCCGCGTGGTCGGATGAGCACGGGTTGCCCGATGACGCGGTGCGGCACGCGGTGGCGGCCGGGGAGATGATCTGGGCCGCGCAGCTGATCGAGCAGAATTTCGATGCGGTGTACAGTCTCCGCGGTGAAGGGGCGACCCTGCAGCGGTGGCTTGCGGCGCTCCCCGATGACCTGGTCCAAGTCCGCCCGCGACTGCTGGTGGCACAGGCCTGGATGGCGCTGGCGGGTGGCGACGCCAGGGCGGCGGATGGGCTGCTGGATGCCGCCGAGAGCGCCCCTGCGGCTGCTGCCGACGAGCCGTTCGAGGCCTCGGTCGGTAGGTCGGCCAGCCTGCTGGCGAGCGTCCCCGTCAGGATCGCGCTCTTGCGCGCCTATCTGGCCGAACTTCGCGGTGACGCCGAAGGCACTGCCGCGTTCGCCGCGCAAGCCCTGGCCGGGATCGGCGAGGGTGAGTGGCTGCTAGCTTCCGTCACCCGGATTCATCTGGGCATCGCCGAGTGGCTGCACGGCCGGCTTGCAGCGGCCGAGCGTGCCTTCGCTTCCGGTGTCGCAGGGTGGCAGGCCGCCGCGCAGCCCACTATCACCGCATGGCGCTGCTACGAACTCGCCCAGGTCCAGCGCTCTCAGGGTCGCCTGGACGCGGCTGTGCGGACCTGCCAACAGGCACTGGAGATCACCGCGCCGCCTGGTCGGCTGCCGCTGCCCGCCGCTGGCCCGGCGTATGTGAGCCTGGCCGAGGTGGCCTACCAGCGCAACGAGCTCGACGCCGCTCTTCGGCACGTCATCAAGGGCATCGCGCTATGCCGACAGTTCGTCTACACCCCGCCGATGGCCGCAGGCCTGCTGACGCTGGCGTGGATCCGGCAGGCCAGCGGTGATCCGGCTGGGGCACTGGATGCGATCGGCGAGGCCATGCAGGCCGCACCGGTCCCTGCCGGGCTGCTCAACCCCGTCCCGGCCCAGCGGGCCCGGCTGCTGCTGGGCCAGGGTGACCTGGCTGCAGCCGCCCGCTGGACGCAGGACGGCGGCCTCGGCGCCGACGACGAACCGGACTATCCTAACGAGCCGGGGCATTTGCTGCTGGCCCGGGTGCTGCTCGCCCAGGGCCGACCCGACCGGGCCCTCGCGCTGCTGGACCGGCTGCACGCGGCGGCGATCACCCAGGACCGGATCGGCAGCGTAATCGAAGCCGGGGCGCTGCGGGCGCTGGCGCTGGCGGCCGGCGGTGATGACGCCGGCGCGGTGGATGCCCTGGCCGGGGCGCTCACCCTCGCGTGCCCGCAGGGCTACGTGCGGGTCTTCGCCGACGAGGGGCCGCCGATGGCCACGCTGCTGGCCCGGCTGGTCGCTGCGCAGCGGGCCGGCCATGCCGACGCGGCCCAGGTCCCGCTGGGCTGCCTGGCCCGCCTTCAGCGTGCCTTTGACGCTGACCACACCAGCGCCGATGGCGCGAAGCGGGTCGCTGTAGTGTCTGGCCTGGTCGAGGAGCTGACCAGCCGCGAGCTGGAAGTGGTAGGGATGCTGGCCGCGGGCAAGCCGAACCAGGCCATCGCCGATGAGCTCGTGGTCACTGTCGACACGGTCAAGAAGCACGTCAGCCATGTCCTGGGCAAGCTCGGTGCGGTAAACCGCACCGAGGCCGTCGCGCGGGCACGTGCACTGGGCCTGATTCCTTAACGACGCGGCATTGCCTGGCCCGCCGCATCGGCCTGATCCGTTAGCGCCGAGCCGCCGATGACCGACGGCACCTTCGTGCCCGGTCGGCGGCGCAAGATTCCACCGGCACGTGCACTTTCGTGTGATGACGGTCCCCGCGATCGGGCCGTACGGTCGGCTGAAAGGGGCCGGCCAAGACCCACGGCCGGCTGAGCCCCCGCCCGGCGCCACTGGCCGGCGGCCCGTCTCATTAGAGCGCAGGAGAAGCACGATGACCACTCAGATTGCGTCCACCCGGACAGCCCGTCCAGGCCGGCGGGGGACTGTCAGCCTGTCCGCACTGGCGGGTATCGGCTACACAGCCGCCTGGATCATCAGCCTGTCGGTGGGGGCGCCGAACCCCGCCGTGGCCGCGAGCGGCAGGCAGGTAGTGACTGCCTTTGCCGGGCACAGCGGGCCGGCCCTGGCCCAGTTCGTCCTGAATGAGGGCGTCGCCGCAGTTTCCCTGGCTGCCGTGGTGATATCGGTGGCCCGTGCCGCCCGCCGGCGCGGGCATGCCCGCGCCGGGCAGGCCGCGGCCGCCTTCGGGATCGCCGCGGCAGGAGTCTCGTGGGCGCAGCTGGCCCTGGGCACCTGGCTGTTCCGCGGACTGGTGCCAGACCGGCGGGCCGCTACCGCCGGGACCGTGTACCACGCGATCACGCGGATGGACGGGGCGAAGATGTTCCTGCTGGCCGCGATGGCTCTGGCTATCGCCCAGGTAGCCCGAAGGCCGCGCATCCTGCCTGCCTGGCTGGCGCCCCTGGGGGTCGTGCTGGCCGCTGCGCTGGTGACGTCCGGCCTGGGTTATCTCCTTCTTGCCCCGGGCCTTTCCTCAGCGGTGTACGTGTCCGGGATCCTGCTGCTGATATTCGTCTCTGCCACCGGAATCAGCCCTCGCCGCCACGGCGAACACGGCGCGCGCGCTCAGGCCGTCCGGACCAGCCCCGACGTCGGCATCATCGGCCCCGCCGAGCCCGATACCCCGGCAACGGTCATGGTCGGGGACATGCTGCCCGACGCAGTCACGCCCGGCGCTGGCGATGAGCCGACGCGCACATCGCGCCAATCACAAGGCCGCTCCTGACAAGAGCCAGGTGACCCACCAGCCAGCGCGAGCAGTGCTCCAGCCTGGATTACTTACCCCGCTGACCAGGAAACACGGAGGTAGCAGTCCCATGTCCCACGTAACTACCAGTGACCACGCAGCGGTGCTCGTCCGCGCCGAGACGCAGAGCGAATCGGGTTTCCTCCCCAGACGGTCCGGCTCCTGGCCGATAGCCCCTCCACTGGCGGGAAGCTCAGCGCTCAGCGCGTCACCCTTCAGGGCGGCGCCGATGGCGCCAATCCCCACCACCACACCTCGTCGGCCGAACTGTTCTACGTGCTCAGCGGCTCAGCGCAGCTGCTGGCCGGTGACCGTCTCCTTCTTGCACGGCGAAGGGGATCTCGCCGTCGTGCCACCCGGACTGCCGCACGCATTCGCGGCCGCACCGGACATCTGATGCGGATCTGCTGATAGTGATCACCCCCGGCATCGAGCGGTTCGAGTACTTCCGCCACCTGGCCAGGATCGCCACCGGCCAGCAGCCGCCTGACAGCCTGCTCGAGGTCCAGGCCCGCTATGACACCTTCTTCGACGACAGCCCGACCTGGCGGCGAGCGCGTAGCAGCCCGCTGCCGGGTTAGTGACGCCTCGACGGTCTTCCGATGTCACCAGCCCGCTTACGCAGGGAGACGCCCATGAACGTATTCGGCACCATAGCCGCCATCATCGGGGTAATGGCCGCGGGCATCATCTACGGCACCGATGTCTTCTGCGCCATCGTCCAGCGGCCGGCCCTCGCCAAACTCGACGATGCTACGGTGGCCGCGGTCATGGGCCGCGTGCACCAGTACGGCGACCGGCGCCTGCCGATCCCCGGCGTCATCGGCATCCTCGCCGCAGCTATCACCACGGCGGCCTGGGCCGTCAGCGGATCGCCGGCCAGCGTCATCGCGGCCGGCGTCGCCGTCGTGGCGATGCTCGCCTGGCTCGGCCTCTACCTGCGCGTGGCGGCACCAGTCAACCGGGCGCTCACCGCGGCAGCCATCGCTCGCGTGACTCCTGCCAACACCCGGAGCCTCCAGTCACGCTGGAACAGCGTCATCACCCCTCGTGCGCTGCTGATGGCGATCGCGGTAGCCGGCCTGGCGGCCAGCGCCGCAACCCACTGAATGTTCCGCCACCGTGCAGGGATCAGCCATTGCTCGCTGCACGGCGCTAAGGCAAAGGAAGGGAATACCCATGGTTCTCACGAACATCGGTTACGGGCTGTCCGGACTGCTCGGCCTGGGCATCATCTTCATAGGCACGCGATTTCTCCTTGCGCCCCGGGCTGCCGCGGCCGGCTTCGGGATCGCCATCGGGCAAGACAGCGGGAGCACCGACCCCTACCTTTCGGTCAAGGGCGTGCGTGACATTGCCTCAGGACTCGTCGTCTTCATCCTGCTCGCTGCCGGGGAACCGCGCCTGCTGGGCGGGTTCATGCTGGCGGCCGCCATCATCCCCGTCGGCGACGCCATCATCGTGCTGCGGCGCGACGGCCCGAAGGCCACCGCGTACGGAGTCCACGCAGCGACGGCAGCGGTGATGCTGGCCGCTGCCGCGTTCCTGTTCATCTGACCCGACCCGACGTGCCTGCCACCGCCCTCAGCGAGCTCTGGCATCAGCGGCTGCCCGAGTTCTTCCAGGAAATCCAGGACGCTTTCAGTCAGGCCGGCGACGAAGACAGCGTCTTCCCGATCCGGCACTTCTATCAGCGCTGGGCCGCCACCATCGCGATTGAGCGCCGGCCTTCGGTGGCCGCCCGCCTGCACGCCGCCGGGCGCGCACTCGCTGACCCCGACGCCGACGTCCGGGAACGGGCCATCCACGAAGCCGCCGAGATCGTCCAGGCGGCTTACCACGAGGTGGTGGGTGGCTGACTGGCGCTGGGAATGCGTCACCGATGACCTGCTCGACGGGCTGCCGCCTGACGCCGTGCGGGCGCTCCAGCAGCTAGCTGAGGAACTGGCCGTACGCGAATCGATGGTATTTCTGGACGGCCCGGGGTTCACGGGCGATCCGCCCGGACTGCGCACTATCCAGCGAGGTCCGCCGATGCTCGTCTACCTGACCGATGTCCGCGGCGAGCGCGTGGTCCTCATCCAGGTGAACTGGATCGAGTGACGCGGCAGAGCCGCCACTGGATGCCGGACCTGGCCGCCACCGCGCTGGCCCGCCGCCCCTATGACCTGCGGTACGCCGCCCTGTCGCTGACGCTGTCCGCTATGTACGTGTCCGCGTGCTTCCATCCGCTGACCCGCACGGACAGCAACGGTCGCTGTCCGCGCAACCCGCCTGACCCGCCCCAGACCTGAAGTCGGATCCTTCTGACCTAGCTGCTCGCGGCGGCCGCCTGTCGAACAACACGAGACCGGATTGGCGATCGATGTACTCGTCGTGCCACTGGAGGTCGAACTCGATCGGAATGGTGATCTGGCTTGCCACTTCGGCCAGGTCGGGCCAGAACAGACCGAAGACCGCAGCGGTGATCCTGGGTTCGACTACCGCCAGCGGCACGCCGATCGCAGTGCCCATGTTCAGGCCCCAGTAGCCGACCGGCCCTTCGGCGCCGATCTCCGGCAGTTCCTGAAGGGCGTCCAGGGTCGCTTGCCACTCCGGTACGGCGCGCTCGGCCAGGTGGGCGTTGTACCCGGACGACGATCGGGCCGACCGGCTCGCCCGCCGCCCTCGCCTGCTGTATCGCGGCGATCTCCTGCTCGTCGTGCGCGGTGCGCGGTCGGCCGCCGTGTCCGGGCGCGTCGATGGCCGCCACGGTGAAACGGCAACTGGTCGCGATGCGGTGCGCACGTCCGGCCATTGCCGGTGCGTTCTTGTGCTGGCCGCCGCCGTGACCGATCAGTACCAGCGGAGCGCGATCGGCGCCGGATACGGGCGACCAGAGAGCGCCGGTGACCTCGCCCACGGTGAAGTCGCGTTCGATGACACCGTTGGACAAAGTCTCGGCAGTGAAATGGAGAGAAAGCATGGGTTGTTGCCTCCGGGATCGGCTTTGCCGGTGGGCTGGCCTCCAGGAACTTGACCAGTTCGGCCGGGAGGATGCGGTCATCCGGCGCGATCCGCTCGCTCTGCCGCGGCAGCATCGGGGTCGGCCGCGAGTGACTCTTGGCGCTACACCGCGGCAGGCGGTCCGAACCAGGTGGTGAGGGCGTCACGAAGCCCCTGGTCGGTCCGGTCTCCGACCCACGCGACGTATCCGTCGGGCCGAATCAACACGGCAGCGGGAGCAGCGACCGCGCCGAGCACCGGGAGCTCCCACGGCCGGCGTATCGAGCGTCGATCCGCTGAACCCGATCCGCCCATGGGGCGATGTCGAGGACGCCGGGCTCACCGAGATTGAGCAGCACCGGCCGGGCATCGTGCAGCAGGGTGAACACCCGCCGCGGGCCGTCTCGGTGACCACGTCGAGATCGGGCATGCGACGCCCGAGCAGCGGGTGTCCCGCGCCGAGGTCGTAGTGAATGTCGAGGCCCGACATCATCGCGGCGTATCGCTTGCGCGGCTCGTCCATGCTCAGCAGCTCGGACATGGTCTCGCGCAGGGCGTCGTCCGCTCGTCGCCGCGGTTGAGCGCGGTTTGCGCCATGGTGTTGCGGAGCACGCGCGCACCGATCGGGTGCCGCTCGGCCTGGTAGGTGTCGAGCAGGCTCTCCGGCGATGTGCCGCTTGACCACCTGGGCCAGCTTCCATCCCAGGTTCACGGCGTCCTGGACGCCGATGTTGAGGCCTTGCCCGCCGACCGGGGAATGCACGTGCGCCGCGTCGCCGGCCAGGAGCACGCGTCTCTCCCGGTAGGACGCCGCCTGCCGGGCCATATCGGTGAACCGCGAGATCCAGGCCGGGCTGTGAACACCGAAGTCGGTTCCGTAGACGGCGATGAGCGCCCGGCGGAGGTCACGCAGGGTCGGCTCGTCGGTCTGCCCGACATACCGCTCGCTCAACACCACCCGCACGCGCTTCCCGTCCTCCAGCTTGCCGACGCCTTGATGCCCTTGTCGTCACGGCGAATGCCCCACTCCGGCTCCTCGGTCATCTCGACCTCGGCGATCAAGTAGCTGATGGACGGGTCCCACCCCGGGAAGTCGATGCCGGCTGTCTTGCGGATCAGGCTGCGACCGCCGTCGCACCCGACGAGGTAGTTCGCTCGCAGCGAACGGCCGTCGGACAGCTCGACGTCGACGCCGGTGTCGTCCTGCGCGAAGCCCGTCACCTCACCGTCGCGATCGATCGGCACCGCCAGCTCGCCGACCCAGGCGGCCAGGATGCGCTCGATGCGGCTCTGCCAGAGCGCGAGCCCGTAGTTGTGGCGGGTCGGGAAGTCGCTGATGTCGAGACGGGATCATCGCGAAGCCCGCGACCTGCATCACCTTCCCCTGCGAGAGGAAGCGCTCCGCGATGCCCCGCTGATCGAGCACCTCGATCGTGCGTGAGTGCAGACCGCCCGCGCGCGAGCCGGCGAGGTCCTGGCTTGCGCGCCGCTCGACGATCGCGACGTCGACCCGCGCCAGCGCCAGCTCGCCCGCCAACATCAGCCCCGTCGGACCTCCTCCGGCGATCACCACCGCATGCGTTGCAGGTGGCGTGAAGGGATAGGTGAGTTCGTTCGGATTGAACGTGCTCATTGATGCCTCCGATGATTGGTGCAGGCGCGTACTGAGTAGTGGTGAGGTCGGCGGCGGCCTGCGGCAGGGCGCGCACGGTGCCGGTTCCGCTGTAATAGATGACCGCGGCGGGTTCCATGGCCGTTCTCTCGTGTCAGATGCTGGTCAGATGCCACGCTGGGCTCCTGGGCTCCCTGGCAGCGGCTGGGGATCTACAGAGGAGGCGTGATGCGGGCCGGGGACCGGCCCTGCATCACGGCGTCGCTGCGACTTCGTCCGTGAGGGTGTTACAGGTTGCGGATGTTGATGGCCGCTGCGATGGCGCGGTATCCGGCGTCGTTGGGGTGGAGGTGGTCGCCGGAGTCGTAGCTGGGGTTGAGCTGCTGCGGGTCGGCGGGGTCGGCGACGGCGGCGGCGAAGTCCGCGACGGCGTCGTACTGGCCGGAGCTGAGGATCCAGTTGTTGACGGCCTGGCGGATCGCTTCGGCGCGCTGGAAGTCGGCTGCGGATTCGTAGTTGGCCTTGAACGGCAAGATGGTGGCGCCGATGACCCGGATGCCGCGGGCGTGGGCAGCGGCGATGAGGGCCCGGAACCCGTCGATGATCTGCGCGGCGGTGACCGCGGGGGTGGTCCCGCATCCGTAGCTGTCCTGGGAGTCCCAGATGTCGTTGGATCCTTCCATCAAGATGACGGTGCGGACTCCGGGCTGGCCGACGGCATCGCGCTGGAATCGGGTGATGCCGGTCTCACCGAAGCAGGGGAGCTGGTGGAGCAGCAGGTTGCCGGTGATCCCGGCATTGGCGACGGACAGCGGGCTGTGCGCCGCGATGAGCCGTCCGGCCAGGGCGTCGGTGTACCGGTCGTTGCCGCCGACGGTGGAGTTGTGGCCGTTGGTGATGGAGTCCCCGAACGCCACGACAGTCTGGGGGCCGCGGGTGGCCACGTCCACTCCGGTCAGGTAGTAGTACGAGTGGCTGGTGGGCCTGTCGAACGCCGCGGCTCCGCGGTCGCGGGCATGGTCGCCGGTGGCCTGGTAGGTGGTTGTCAGGCCGTCTTCGTGGAAGGTCGAGGGACCGGTGGGGGCCGCGAAGTAGAGCGTGACCGTCAGTGATTCCAGCGGTGCGACGTGCAGGCCGGTGGCGTCGGAGGCGGTGACCTGCCCGGCGGGGATGGTCACCGAGCGGCTGCCGCGGAAGGTCAGGGAACGCATCGTGCCGGGTTTGGTTGCCGCGCCGCCAGCGGACTCGGCGATGGTCGCCCCCGCTAGGCGCAGCGGCTCGGTCCCGTCTAGGTTGGATAGGCGGATCCGGGCCACGTTGCCGCCGCCGCTGACGCGCACCTGCTGGCGGACGGTCTGATCGGCGAAGCCTTCCATGGACCAGTTCTCTCCCATGGAGGGGGTACTGGCGACGGGCTGTTGCATTGCTGATGTCCAGCTTGCTGACCAGTGCGTGGCTGGCTGCTGTGGCGATGCGCTGGCTGCCGGGCCTGCCATGAGGGTGGCTGCCAGCGCGGCGGCCGCCGCGGCGATGACGGCGGTCGGGCGAATACTCATTTCTTTCTCCTGGTGACTGGGTTCGGCCGGACGGGGTCTATGGCTGGGCGAAGAAGGACCGGATTTCCGGAGCAACTGCTTCGGGTTTGCCGCCACGGTTGGCTGGCCCGGGATCGCTGGAGCCGCCGTGGTCCAGGCCGGGGAGGACCGCGCACCGGGCACGCGGCAGGGTGTGGGCCAGCGCGTCGAATGCGGGCCTGATGAACGCCGGCCGCCTCATGTCTCCGCCCAGCAGGAGGACGTCGGCGGGGACGTCGGCGAAGGCGGCGATGGTTCCGGCCATCTCGGCGAGCAGCAGCCCTTCATGGCGCAGGGTCGGAGCGACCTTGCGCATGGTGACGTCGCCGTCGGCGGCCTGGGCGTCTTCTTTCTTCATGGCCGCGTTGGTGATGGCTGCCAGCAGCCGCCGCGGCAGGACCTTGAAGGCCGGCGGGGCCAGGTCAAGCCCGCGAAGGCTCGTGATCAGCGCGTCCGCCATCTGGCCACTGGCCATCTCCTGGTCGAAGCGGCGTACCCAGCTGGTGTACCGGCCCGAGGTGTCCATCAGCAGGGCAGGCCCGTAGGCGGCGATCTGGCGAATGGCTGGGGTGGTGCGGGCGGCCTGCAGGGCGATCAGCGCGCTGATACTAACCCCGAACACTTTCTGCGCGCCGGACTCGGCCACGACGGCCTGCAGGTCCGCCACCTCGGTGCGCATGCCGTGATCGGCCTTGTGCGGACCGGACAGGCCGCGCCCGCGCCGGTCGGGCAGGTAGACGGTGAACTCGCCGGCCAGTACCAGCGCGAGCTGAAGGTGACTGCGGGCCGACTCGTTGCTGCCATGAAGCAGCACTACCGCCGGGCCGCGGCCGGGCCGCAGGTAGCCGATTGGCGTCCCGTCCGCAGAGGTGACCAGGCCGGTGGTCAACCCGCCGGTGTCGGTGGTCTCGGTGGCCTTCGCGATGTTCATCTCATTCTCCTTCGGGTGTACGGATGTCCTCGCTCCTCGGCGTCAGGTGCCGCGGGCGGGGTCGTCCAGGGTGGGTATGCTGCCCTCGGCGTGGGCGCGACGGGCGTCAGCGAGGTACTCTCGCGACGCGATGGCCGACAGCCGGGCGATCCCGCCGCTTTGCACCCGGACCTCACCGTGACGGACCTGGCCGGTCAGGCGGATCCGGCGGCTGGTGCCTGCGGGGTTGTGGTGGCAGGTCTGCTTGACCTTCCCGGTGCCGGTCCCGGCAAGGCCCCAGTGGTCGATGACCGCGTTGGCGGCCACCAGGAGCTTGACCGCGGAGCGATCCAGGTCCAGGTCGAGTTCGATGTCACTATCGGGGATCTGCGGCGACCTCAGGTCGATCGTGTCATGGGCGTGCCGGGCACGGACCTGGAAGGCGCGGGCGGTGGTCCAGTTGCCCAGCCGCTTCTGGGAGGCGTGATCGGCGTGGATCTGGACCGGGGTGGGGTTGGCGCGGTTCTGCGTGCTCATAGAGGCATTCCTTCCGGGGCATGGGCGGCGTCCTAGACGCCGCCCGCGTAAACGGCCGTTACGTGCTGGCTGGCTCGGCTGCTGGCTCAGCGCCAGCCAGCTGCCTCGGGCCGGCCGCGGCGGGGTCGGCGGGGGCCTCGGGCCGGACCCGGCTGGTGACCACCGCGGTCACCAGCGCCGCCAGCGCGATACCCGAGGCGGACAGGAACCCGCGGTCGATTCCCGCCGCGAGAGCCTTGTGATAGATCGATGCCCCCGCTTGGGTGCTGGCCAGAGAGCGGCCAGACCGGGCGGCAACAGCCGCGGCGGCCGCGATCTGGCTGCGGGCGCTGCTGGCGACCGCTGTCCATACCACGGTGCCGAGCGCGGCCAGCCCGATCGCGCCACCGACCTGCTGGCCGGTGCTGAGCAGACTGGAGGCCAGCCCGGAATCCTGGTCGCGGACCCGGGTCAGGGCCACCAGAGCCAGCGGCACGAACAGCATTCCCAGGCCCGCGCTGGTGACCAGGATCGGGCCGAGCAGGCCGTTTAGGTAGGTGGTGTGCACGCTGATGCGCGAGAACCAGTACATGCCGCCGGCGGTGGCCGCCGCGCATCAGCGGCCTGGCGCCGGCGCGGCCGACCAGCTGGCTGGCGATCCCCGAGACCACGACGATCGTGCCGGCGAACGGCAGGAAGGCCACGCCGGACTTCAGCGCGCTGTAGCCGAGCACGTCCTGCACGAAGATCGTGAGGAAGAAGAAGATGCCGAACATGGCGGTGGCCAGCAGGAGCATGATGAGGTACGCGCCGGAGCGGCTGCGGTTGGCAAAGATCCGCAGCGGCATCAGCGCGTGCCGGCTCCGTGCCTCGATGATCACGAGAAGCTGACCAGCAGCAGCACCGCCGCCGCGAGTGAGACGACGACCTTGGTGTCGGTCCAGTGCGAGACGCCAGACTGGTCGGCGCTCGCGTTGGACAGGCCGTAGACGAGCAGCGCCACGCCGCTGGTGCCGGTGATCGCCCCGGGCAGGTCGAAGCGACCGCGGCGGCGGGCCGACTCGGGGAACACGAACGGTGCGACGACGGCGGTCAAGACGCCGATCGGCACGTTCACGAACATCACCCACCGCCAGGACAGGTAGGTGGTGAGCAGGCCGCCGGCGACCAGGCCGACCGCCGCGCCGCCGCCGCTCATCGCGGCGTACACACCCATCGCCCGGTTACGGGCCGGGCCCTCGTCGAATGTGGTGACGACGAGCGCGAGGGCGGTGGGCGCGATCATGGCGCCGCCGACTGCCCTGGATCGCCCGTGCGGTGAGTAGCCACGCCTGGGAGGTGGCGAAAGCCCCCGGCCAGTGAGGCGGCAGAGAACAGCAGCAGCCCGGCGATGAACACCCGGCGGCGGCCGAGCAGGTCGCCGGCGCGCCCGCCGAGCAGCAGCAGGCCGCCGAAGGTCAGCGCGTAGGCGTTGACGACCCACTCCAGGCCGGTTCCGGAGAATCCCAGCGCGCGCTGAATGTGCGGCAGCGCGACGTTCACGATCGTCGCGTCCAGCACGACCATCAGCTGCGCGGCAGCGATGACGAGCCAGGGCCAGGCCGAGGTTATGATGGCCGCGGCCGGCGGATCGAGTTGCGGGCATGCCGGTCGTCCTCCTAGCTTCTTGGTACGGAGGCCCGCGTGGCCGGCGGGCGGGTCATGCCAGGACGGTATGGCGGCGGCAATGCGGCGGGCATCACTCGATGGTGGGCATGCTCGGTGGAATCTTTCGCGACCAGTGGTGGAACAAGGGGTGCTACGAAGGGGAGCGGGCGTTTAGGCGGATCAGGCCCAGTTCCCGGGCACGGGCGACGGCCTCGGTGCGATTTGCGGCGCCGAGCTTGCCCAGGATGTGCGTGACGTGCTTCTTGACGGTGTCGAGGCTGACCACGAGTTCCCCGGCGATGGCCTGGTTCGACCGGCCCGCCGCCAGCATGGTCAGGACCTCCAGTTCGCGGCTGGTCAGCGGGTCGACGATGCCCGGTACCGCTGCGGTGGTGCCCGGCCCGGGATTTGGCGTGCGGCGCGTTGAACGCGCGCTGGATCCGGGCCAGGCAGCCGAGCGGGACCTCGGCGGCGGCCTGCCCGGACCGCTGGGCGGCGATCAGCCGGCCGAGCAGCGCGGCCATCGGGGGGCCTTCGTCGGCGAAGACCCGGACGTAGCCCTGGGGACAGGCCAGCATGAGCGCCCCGGCCAGGGCATCCACCGCGGCGGCTTCCTCGCCGCCGGCGGCCAGGGCCAGCGCCCGCAGCGCGCCGATCTCGATGACGCTGCCGGTCCGGGCCTGGCTGACCGCGATTGCGTGCCGCCGGTCCAGCAGCGCGAGCGCCTGGCCAGAAAGGCCCTGGGCGAGCAGTACCCGGGCCAGCACCAGATATCCCGCCTCGCCGGAGTAGTCCGGGTCGTCGCCGGGGCCGAGGCCGCACTCCTGCGTCCAGCTGGCGGCTCCAGCGAGATCGCCCTGGGCCAGCAGCAGCCGCGCCCGCTGCGCCGGGACGGGGTTGAGCACCCCGGCCGGGCCCGGCTCGGCCTGCCCGGCCTCGCCGATGGCCGCCAGGGCCCCCGCCGGATCACCGTTGGCCTGCCGGATCCACGCCAGCGTCACCAGGCCGGCGGCCAGCGGCGGGGTGTAGAGGAACCGGCGGCACAGCGCGATGCCCTCGCTGACATGCCGCAGCGCCATGTCGAGCTCGTTCCGCTGGTAGGCCACCTCGCCCAGGCCCACGTACGCGGCGCCGGCGGCCGGCAGCGGCGGCCCGCCGGGCCGGGCGGTCAGCTCCAGCGCCTGCCGGTAGGTGCCCAGCGCCGCGTCCAGGCGGCCCTGGGCGCGCTGAACCTGGCCGAGCTGGTAGCCGCCGTATGCCGTCAAGGTCGGCTGGCCGACCGCCCGCGACCCGGCGATCCCGGCCACGAACGCATGCTCGGCCTCCGCGAGCCGCCCACGGAGCCACTCGGCCAGCGGCCAGATTCCATCGGATGACCAAGTTCAGCATCGACTCGCCCTCGCCGAGCTCGGCCAGTGCCCGCAACGCGAACGCGGCCATACCCTCGGCGTCACCGCGGAGATAGGCGACATAACTCCGGCAAAGCATGTTCAGCGCGGCGACATTCACCAGCAGGCTCGCGGCCCGGCCAGCAGTGGGCTCGAACAGCTCATCGTGCCCGCCCGCGGGCACGCGCTCGGCCGCATCGACCGAGCGCTCCACGATCTCTACGCGACCGCTGTTGGCGGCCAGAAGTCCCTGGGCCAGCAGCAGCCGGGGACGGGACCGGACCAGATCATCCGGCAGCGCCGACAGCCACCGCTGAATCGTCGCCCCCTCGCCGCGCGACATGTAGACGGTGTCGAAGTGCTGCTCGATCAGCCGCGCGGCCCAGACCATCTCCCCGGCGGCCACTGCATGCCCTATTGCGTCATCGGCCAGCCCATGCTCCTCGCACCAGGCCGCCGCGTTCCGGTGCAGCCGCGCCGTCTGGCCGGGCTGTTCGGCCTGCAGGCGGGCGCGGAGCAGGTCGGCGAACAGATGATGGTAGCGCCACCAGCCACGCACCTCATCCAGCGGCGCCAGGAACAACCCGGCCCGCTCCACCTGCTGCAGCAGCGCCTGGCTGCCGGCGCGGCCGGTGACCGCGTCGCACAGCGAGCCGCTGAGGCGCTCCAGCACCGAGGTCTCCAGCAGGAACGCGCGCACCTGCCCGCTCTGCCGTTCCAGCACCTCCTCGGCCAGATAGTCCAGGACGTAGCGATTGCTGCCGGTAAATTCCGCCACGAACCCGGCGGGATCCGCCTGCCCGCGCAGCGACAGGGCGGCCAGCTGCAACCCAGCCGCCCACCCCTCGGTGCGCGCCGCCAGGGCCGCGACGGCCGCATCGGGCAGGCTCCATGCCGGGCCCGGCCGCCGCCTGCTGCAGGAGCGTCGCCGCCTCGTCTGCGGTGAACCGCAGCTCCGCGGCCCGCAGCTCAGCCAGCTGCCCGCGAGCCCGCAGCCGGGCCAGCCCCAGCGGCGGGTCACTGCGGGTGGCCAGCACCAGGTACAGCCCGGGCGGGCGGTGCTCAAGCAGGAACCCAAGCGACGCGTGCACCTGCTGTGCGTCGATCAGGTGGTAGTCGTCGAGGACCAGTACCGCCTCGTCGTCGTTACCGGGCTGGGCGGCAAGCTCGTTGATCAGAGCGGTCACCACGCCCTCGAACGACGGCGGCGCCGGAGGACCCAGCAGGGGGCCCAGCCGCCCGGCGATCCCTGGGCGCACCCGGTCCAGCGCGGCAACGGCATGGCGCCAGAACCGACCCGGGTCGTTGTCGCCCGCGTCCAGCGACAGCCACGCGGCCGGCCAACGACCGCTCCGGGCCCAGTCGGCCAGCAGGATCGTCTTGCCGTACCCGGCCGGGGCGGATACCACGACCAGCCCTCGCCCTAGCCCTTCATCGAGGCGTCCCGCCAGACGCGGGCGGGGCACAAACTCCGGCCTGGGCACGGGAACGTGCAGCTTGGTGGCCAGCAGGATATCCCGCTCGGGCGCGGCAACCTCCGACGGCGTTGCCGCGGACGGCTCAGCCACCGGTGACCTGCACGCTCAGCGCCTCCAGCTATCCTGCGTGTCGCTGCTGGTAGGACCATCGTAGTAGCCCGTCTGGGCATAGACCGCCGCGACCGCGCAAACCACATGAACATCCAACGGCCAGCCGCACGAGAGCCGCGAGCACGCCACAGGCCGCCGCGCACCGCCAGCCGTGTCCGCCACGCCGAGCGGCACTCCCGCGCCCGATACCGCCGAGAAGATTCCACCCCTAGCGCCACCTTCGGGTGACGCCCCGCCCGGGGGCTGCTTCATAACGTGCAGGCACAGAAACGCAACCGACAGGAGGGAAGGAATAGCTGCCGTCAAGCTCGACCGCTTCAAGCCTGCCGAGTGGACCCCGGCGATGACGGAACGACAGGCGGGCAATGAGAAGCCATCACGCGGAGGCCAGCCAAGCCGACCCCTGAAGGGGCGGCGAGCGTCTTAACCCAAGGCACGATCACCGCACGGGAGAGGCCGTGCGGTCGGCCAGCCAAACCCGCAACGGAGGACACCATGCATCCAGTCATCCTGCAACAGGTCGCCGGCGAGCATGTCAAGGAGATGGTTGCAGACGCGCACTGCACGGCAGGCACGTCAGGCACGCCGCACGCGGCGGTCACGGACCTCCCGGCACACGACGCGGCCCAGTCGGCCGCGCACGCTATCCGAAGCCGGGCGATCCTCGGCAAGCACCGCCTTCGCTTCCGTTGGAGCCGTCAGCTCCCCTGGCCTTCCCGCAGACAGCGACCAGGGGCAACCAGATGAGCTCGCCCTTCGCTGACCAGCAAACCCGAGGCCGCGGTTCTCTGTCGCACACGCAAAGACGAGCTCGTCCCTTCGTTCCCGGGCCGGCGGCGAAACATTCCGCCGGCACGGGATACTTTCGGGCGATGCCGGGCCGCAACGCAGTTCCGTACCGTCAAACCAGAACAATCCGCAGTCCCTACCCGAGGTACGCAATGTGTCCACATCAACCCCCCTGCCCGCCGGCTGATCGCCCGGACCACGGCGCCGCCCATACCGTGGCCTTCCACCCCGGCCAAGGGTGGAGCCTGCTCTGCAACGGGGTGATCGTGTTCGACGACATGGGCGAGGTCCTGCCCGACGGCCGCATGGTTCCTCCGCCCAGCGCACGGCTGCCCGAGGGTCTGACCGAACCGATGGCCGCCCGCACCCGCGGGGCCGATGCGACCATGCGGGCGGTGCTCGACCTGCTGGCCCAGAGAACCGGCCGACCCGATAAGCCTCAGACCAGCAGCCCGAGCGTCCACCTGAAGGACAAGACGCGGCGCGGATGCCAAAGCGAGCGGTTATACGAACCGCTAGTTTTACCCGGACGCTGTACACCATATGTACGCGCACACTGCCATGCATCGACCCACAGTGACACACCCTGATACACGGCGTGACAAGAAGGAAACGGCCCGCATAGCCGAGAATTCCGCAGCTAGCGGGCCGTTTTCGCAGGTGGTGGCAGGTGTTGGGTTCGAACCAACGTAGGCTGAGCCGACGGTTTTACAGACCGCTCCCTTTGGCCACTCGGGCAACCTGCCGTATGCCGCAGCGCTGGCGGCTCAGAGAAGGATAGCCCATGACGAGACCGGACGGTAACGCGGGATGCGGTTAGGGAGCCCGGCTCCTGTCCTGGCGCGCTGGCTCCTGGCGCGTTCGGCGTGACGGTCCCCGCCCGTCGCGTCTAGCCTTGGGTCCGTGGCATCACAAGAATCTTCCTTTGACATCGTGTCCAAGCTCGACCGCCAGGAAGTGGACAACGCGGTCAACCAGGCGGCCAAGGAGATCGGCACCCGGTTCGACTTCCGCGGCGCTGGCGCGTCCATCGCCTGGTCCGGCGAGCACGCCATCGACATCCGCGCCAACGGCGAGGAGCGCGCCAAGGCCGTCCTCGACGTCTTCAAGGACAAGCTGGTCAGGCGCGGCGTCTCGCTCAAGACGCTGGATCCGGGCGACCCGAAGCTCTCCGGCAAGGAGTACCGGATGAGCGTGGCCCTCAAGGAGGGCATCACCCAGGACGACGCCAAGAAGATCTCCAAGATCATCAGGGACGAGGGCCCGAAGGGCGTCCGGGCTCAGGTCCAGGGCGAGGAACTCCGCGTCTCGGCCAAGAAGAAGGACGACCTGCAGGTCGGTCATCTCGCTGCTGAAGGGCAAGGAGTTCGACTTCGCCCTGCAGTTCGTCAACTACCGGTAACCGGGCCGCCGGTCAGCGGGGCGGGAACGGGACACGGGTCAGCGGCGGTAGCCGGCCAGGGCTTCCAGGCGGCGGATCCGCTCGCCTGCGGGCGGGTGGGTGAGGAACAGCCGGGCGACGCCCTCGGGCGGTGAGCGGGCTGGCGATCATCAGGTGGGCCGACCGAGGCACGCGGGCCGTCGGGCGCGAGCGGCAGTTCCGCCGCCCCGGCGTCGATCTTGCGCAGCGCTCTGGCCAGGGCCAGCGGGTCGCCGGTCAGCAGGGCGCCCGAGGCGTCGGCCCGGTACTCGCGCTCCGGGCTCACCGCCAGCCGGACCATGACCGCGGCGACGGGCCCGAGCAGCAGCATCAGCAGGTTCTCGAGCACGCCGAGGCCGGGAGCGCGTCCGGCGCCCGTCGGCGCCGGGACCAGCCTCGGCTCCGGGCGAGCCGGGCCGGGGCGGGCCGAGACCGGGCCAGGACGGCCGGGAACGTGATGACGGTGGCCAGGCCCGCGGACGCCGTCGAGGCCAGCACGTCCCGGCCGGACACGTGCGCGAGCTCGTGCCCGAGCACGCCGCGCAGCTCGGCCTCGTCGAGCACCTCGAGCAGGCCCTCGGTGCAGCAGATGGCGGCCGAGCGCGGGCCGCGGCCGACGGCGAAGGAGTTCGGCTGCTCGGCCGGCGACAGGTACAGCCGCGGTACCGGCAGCCGCCCGGCCTTGCTCAGCTCCCGCACCAGCCGGTAGAGCTCGGGATGCTCGACCTCGCTGACCGGGCGGGCCAGCATCGCGGACAGCGCCATCCGCTCGCAGCCGGCCAGGACGGCCGCGACGAGCACCGCCGCGAGCACGATCCGCGACCACCGCGCCGCCGCCGCCGGCCGCCGCGACGCCGAGGAGGGCACAGCCCGCGACCAGCAGCAGCACCGCCGTGGCCAGGCCGGCGACCGCGCCGGCCAGTTCGGCTGCCCGCAGCGCGTAACCGCGCACAGCCTCCCACCTCCCATGGCCACGCCCGGGTCCCGGCAGTGGCATGATGACTAAAGTTCCCGCTGGCCGCGGGACACATGCCCCTAGCCGACGGGACCAGGGGCCGGGCATGCTACGCAGGACAGCGCAACCACGCTGACGCCTGACGGCAGAGTTCTTACCGGAATCTGTCACAACCTACAGTGGCGGCGCCAGACCGAACACGGGGCTGGGAATATCACGGGACGGGATGAACGTTCCAGAGCCTGTCTCGGCGTAATATTTGTACCGTCCTAACTCATGCCCCCGGCCGTGGGGTGGTGCCAGGTGAGCGCCCGGCTGCGGCGTGCGGAGGAGGTCTTCCAACTGTGACCAAGCAGGTCCAGCAGCTCGATCGCGTCATCATCAGGTTCGCCGGCGACTCTGGTGACGGCATGCAGCTCGCCGGGGACAGGTTCACCCAGGAGACAGCCGTCTTCGGCAACGACCTGTCCACCATGCCGAACTTCCCGGCCGAGATCCGGGCTCCGGCGGGCACTCTCGCCGGGCGTCTCGAGCTTCCAGCTGCAGTTCGCCGACCACGACATCCTCACGCCCGGCGACGCGCCGGACGTCCTCATCGCGATGAACCCCGCCGCGCTGAAGGCCAACATCAAGGACCTGCCGCGGGGCGGCGACCTCATCGTCAACACCGACGAGTTCACCAAGCGGAACCTGACCAAGGTCGGCTACGCAGGGCAGCCCGCTCGAGGACGACTCGCTCGAGCCGTACAACGTGCACGCGGTGCCGATCACCTCGATGACGGTCAAGGCGCTCGAGGCCTTCGACATCACCAGGAAGGACGCCGAGCGGGCGAAGAACATGTTCGCGCTCGGCATGCTCTCCTGGCTGTACGACCGGCCCGCCGAGGGCACCCTGTCCTTCCTCAAGGCCAAGTTCGCCGCCAAGCCGGAGATCATGGCCGCGCAACGTGGCCGCGTTCCAGGCCGGCTGGAACTTCGGCGAGACCACCGAGGCGTTCTCGGTCACGGTACGAGGTCAAGCCCGCGCCGCTGACGCCCGGCACCTACCGGAACATCAGCGGCAACACCGCCCTGGCCTACGGCCTGGTCGCGGCGTCCCAGCTGGCCGGGCTGCCGCTGTTCCTCGGCTCCTACCCGATCACCCCGGCCTCCGACATCCTGCACGAGCTGGCCAAGCACAAGCGGTTCGGGGTCCGCACGTTCCAGGCGGAGGACGAGATCGCGGCCGTCGGCGCCGTCGCTCGGCGCCTCGTTCGGCGGCTCGCTGGCGGTGACCACGCACCTCGGGCCCCGGCATGCTGCTGAAGGCGGAGACCATCGGCCTGGCCGTGTCGGTCGAGCTGCCGCTGATCATCTGCGACATCCAGCGCGGCGGTCCCTCCACCGGCATGCCGACCAAGACCGAGCAGGCCGACCTGCTGCAGGCGATGTTCGGCCGCAACGGCGAGTCGCCGGTCCCGATCGTCGCGCCGGCCAGCCCGGCCGACTGCTTCAACGCGGCGCATCGAGGCGGCCCGGATCGCGGTCAAGTACCGCACCCCGGTGTTCCTGCTCTCCGACGGCTACCTGGCCAACGGCTCCGAGCCGTGGCGCATCCCGGACATCGCCAGCCTGCCCGACCTGAGCCGGAGTTCGCCTTCGCGCCAAGCCGGACGACCTGGGCGAGAACGGGTTCGAGCCGTTCCGGCGGGACCCGGTGACGCTGGCCCGGCCGTGGGCCATCCCGGGCACCCCGGGCCTGGAGCACCGGATCGGCGGCATCGAGAAGGCCGACATCACCGGCGACATCTCCTACGACCCCGACAACCACGACCGCATGGTCCGGCTGCGCCAGGCCAAGGTCGACGGGATCGCGGCCGACATCCCGCCGCTCGACGGTCGACGACCCGGACGGCGACGCCCGCGTGCTCGTGCTCGGCTGGGGCTCGACCTTCGGCGCCGATCGGCGCCGCGGTCCGCCGGGCGCAGGAAGGCCGGGCGCAGCGTGGCCCAGGCGCACCTGCGGCACCTCAACCCGTTCCCGGCCAACCTCGGGGACGTGCTCCGCCGCTACGACAAGGTCGCTGGTCCCGGAGATGAACCTGGGCCAGCTGGCGCTGCTGCTGCGCGGCCGGTTCCTGGTCGACGTGATCTCCTACAACCAGGTGCGCGGCCTGCCCTTCCAGGCGGCCGAGCTCGCCGGTGTCATCGAGGAAGTGATCGAGCATGCCTGAGACGAACGGTCACGGCAACGGTGCCGCCCACGGGGGCGACGGGCACCGGCTGGCGTCGCTGACGCTAGTGCCGCGAGCGGCCACCCGTTCGGCGGCTAAGGACTTCAAGATCCGACCAGGAGGTGCGGTGGTGCCCCGGCTGCGGGGACTACGCCATCCTGGCCGCGGTCCAGGGCTTCCTGCCCGAGCTCGAGGTGCCGCGGGAGAACATCGTGTTCATCTCCGGGATCGGCTGCTCCTCCCGGTTCCCGTACTACGTGAACACCTACGGGATGCACTCGATCCACGGCCGCGCGCCGGCGATCGCCACCGGCCTCGCGACGTCCCGGCCCGACCTGTCGGTCTGGGTCGTCACCGGCGACGGCGACGCGCTGTCGATCGGCGGCAACCACCTGATCCACGCGCTGCGGCGCAACGTCAACCTCAAGATCCTGCTGTTCAACAACCGGATCTACGGGCTGACCAAGGGCCAGTACTCGCCCACCTCCGAGCGCGGCAAGGTCACCAAGTCGACCCCGTTCGGCTCGCTGGACCACCCGTTCAACCCGGTGTCGCTGGCGCTCGGCGCCGAGGCGAGCTTCGTGGCCCGGACGATCGACTCCGACCGCAGGCACCTGACCTCGGTGCTGCGCGCCGCCGCCGACCACCAGGGCACCGCGTTCGTCGAGATCTACCAGAACTGCAACATCTTCAACGACGACGCGTTCGACCCGCTCAAGGAGGCCAGCGCGACCGCGACGAGCGGCTGATCAGGCTCGAGCACGGCGAGCCGGTCCGGTTCGGCGGCGCGACGGCCCGCGGCCTGCGCTTCGGCCCGCACGGCCAGCTCGAGGCGGTCGAGGTCGCACGGCGCCGCGGCACGGACGACCCGCGACGCACGCTGATCACCCACGACGCGCACCGCGCGGACCCGTCCTACGCGTTCGCGCTGTCCCGGCTGGACGCGTCGGACTTCCGGCACACCCCGGTCGGCGTCTTCCGGCAGGTGGAGCAGCCGAGCTACGACCAGCTGATGGCGGAGCAGATCGACGCCGGCCCAGCAGCGCAGCGGCTCCGGCGACCTCGCCGCCCTGCTGGCCGGCAACGACACCTGGGAAGTCAACTGACCGCCCGTCGCTCGGCCTGTCGCTGGCGCTGCAGCTGGCTGACCCCGAGCCGCTGGCGTACGATCTGCCGGGCCAGGTCGAGCACGGCCGGGTCCTCGTGCTGGACGAAGTTCGTGTCGGTGGCCAGCATGATGCCGTTCAGCTCGAACGCCAGCCGGCCGGGGTCCTCGTCCGGCCGGCAGCTCGTTCCTGGCCACGGCGGCGGCCGCGAACCCGCGGATCAGCTCGCCGAACTGGGCCTGCAGCGTGGTGATCAGGTCACTGGACCGGGCCCGTGCGGGTCCCCATCGCCAGGGCGGCACTGGCCATGAAGCAGCCGCCCGGGCACGGTATGCCGCTCCGGTGCCCGACGAACGCCTCGCACACCGCGGCCAGCTGGCCGAGCCCGGCCGCGGGCAGCGCAGCGGCGCGGCTGCACCACTTCCTCGTCGAAGATCCGCGCCCGCCTCGGCCACGGTCGGCCAGCTGGAGCTCCTGCCTGGCGCCGCGGCGCTGCCGACGGGCCCGCCATGCCGAGCGGCCGCGGCACCACGGCTAGCGCGCAGGTGGACAGGCCGTCCAGGCCGTCGGCGCTGGCCAGCGCGGCGGCAGCGCTCAGGATCGCGTCGCCGGTTCCGCTGCCTGCGGCTCGGCCAGGCGGCGAAGCGCGTCGCGCCGGTGCATCGTCACGGCGACTGGCACGAGTACCGTCGCGTGCCGAGCCAGTTGGCGCGTACGTGGCGCGAAGCCGGCACCGGCGACCGACGCTGGAGATCACCGGCCCCGGTCTGGCCGCCGCTGTCGTGGCAGCCTCGGCGGCTGCAGCACGCCGGACCCTGCAGACGGTGCAGCGTCTCGGCTGACGTCAGCCGGTGCGCTTCTCCACGAAGTCGCACAGCGGCCAGGAAGGCGCGCCCGGGCCGGGCCGTCCGGGAGCGTCTCGATCGAGGTCCGGGCCTCGTGCACCCAGTTCAGCACGTCCGCGCGGGACTCCTTCATGGCGTGGTGGCCGCGCAGCAGGGTGAGCGCCTCGGTCAGCAGGGCCTCGTCGGTCAGGTCGGCGTCCTCGAGCAGCCAGCGCAGCCGCGCGTCCGCCGCCGGCTGCGCCGCCGGCCGGCCGCCGCACGGCTGGGTCAGCGAGCGCAGCGCGTACAGCACCGGCAGCGTGCGGACGCCCTCGCGCAGGTCGGTGCCCGGCGTCTTGCCGGACTCCGCGGAGTCGCTGGCGATGTCGAGCATGTCGTCGGAGAGCTGGAAGGCCACGCCGATCTGCTCGCCGGACGCCGGCGATCAGGTCGGCGACCTCCGCCGGGGCGCCGGAGAACAGCGCGCCGAACCGGCCGGACGTCGCGATCAGCGAGCCGGTCTTGTCGGCGACCACGTGCAGGTAGTGGTCGAGCGGGTCCTGGCCGTCGCGCGGGCCGACGGTCTCGCGGATCTGGCCGGTGACCAGCCGCTCGAACGTCTCGGCCTGGATCCGGACGGCCTCCGGGCCGAGGTCGGCCAGGATGTGGGACGCCCGGGCGAACAGGAAGTCGCCGGTGAGGATCGCGACCGTGTTGTCCCACCGGGCGTTGGCCGACGGGCGCGCCGCGGCGCACCGCGGCCTCGTCCATGACGTCGTCGTGGTACAGCGTGGCCAGGTGGGTCAGCTCGACGACGACCGCGGCCGGCGACGACACCGCGGCGCGGCCGGGTCGCCGAACTGCGCGGCCAGCAGCACGAGCAGCGGCCGGAACCGCTTGCCGCCGGCGTCGACGAGGTGCCGGGCGGCCTCGGTCAGCGACGAACGGGTCGTCGCGTCAGCGACTCGACCGGCCAGGCGCAGCACGCTGCCTCGACCGGTCGGTCCAGGGACTGCGCGATCGCGAGCTCGCCACGCCTCGAGCTCGCGGGTCGCCGCGAACGCGGGCAGCGCCGAACCGGGCCCAGCGCTGCGCCCGGTCCGCGGTGGCAGGCTACCTCAGCGGACGAACTGATCGCCGCATGGTCGGCCAGGTCGAGGACCGGCTGCGGGACGACGCCGAGCACCAGCGGTCGCCACCACGCCGAGCCCGACCGCGGCGCCGGTGAAGCACGCTCGGCACCGCGACCGTCGGGCCCGTCGGCGGATCGGCTCGCTGAAGAACATCAGCACGATCACGCGGACGTAGAAGAACGCCGCGATCGCGCTGCTCAGCACGCCGACGATCACCAGCGGCGGTCTCGCCCGCCGGCGATCGCGGCCTGGAAGACCGCGAACTTGCCGGTGAACCCGCTGGTCAGCGGGATGCCGGCGAAGGCGAGCAGGAACAACGCGAAGATGCCGGCCACCAGCGGCGACCGCCGGCCGAGGCCGGCCCACTGGGACAGGTGCGTCGGCCTCGCCGCCCGCGTCGCGGACCAGCGTGACGACGGCGAACGCGCCGATCGTGGTGAAGCCGTACGCGACCAGGTAGAACAGGCGTGCTGGACAGGCCCGCGTCGCTGGTCGCGATGACCGCCGGTCAGGATGAACCCGGCGTGCGCGATCGAGGAGTAGGCGAGCATCCGCTTCACGTCGGTCTGGGTGATCGCGAGGACCGCGCCGACCACCATGGTGAGGATCGCGACCACCCACATGATCGGCCGCCAGTCCCAGCGTCAGGCCGCCGAACGCCACGTAGAAGACGCGCAGCAGCGCGCCGAACGCGGCGACCTTGGTGCAGGCCGCCATGAACGCGGTGACCGGCGTCGGCGCGCCCTGGTAGACGTCGGGCGTCCAGCCGTGGAACGGCACGGCGCCGATCTTGAACAGCAGGCCGACGCCGACAGCGCGATGCCGGCGAACAGCAGCGGTCGCGTTGGAGGTGTTGCTGACCGCCGCCGAGGCGATCGCGGCGAGCCGCACCGAGCCGGCGAAGCCGTAGAGCAGCGCGATGCCGAACAGGAAGAACGCCGAGGAGAACGCGCCGAGCAGGAAGTACTTCATGCGCCGCCTCCTGCGAGAGCAGCCGGCGCCGCCGGGCCAGGCCGCACAGCAGGTACAGCGGCAGCGACAGCACCTCGAGCGCGACGAACATGGTCAGCAGGTCGTTGGAGGCCGGGAAGAGCATCATGCCGCCGACCGCGAACAGCGTCAGCGGGAAGATCTCGGTGTGCATGAGCCCGGCGGCGCAGGCGCCTCGCGCTCCTCCGGGCTGCCCGGCGTGGCCGCCGCCTGCGCGGCGAACGCGGCTGTTGCTGGTGTCGCCGATGAGCAGCACGCTGACGAAGGCGAGCACCAGCACGGTGCCCTGGATGAACAGCGTCGGCCCGTCGACCGCGACGGCGCCCATCGCGGCGACGTGGCCCGGGCTGCCCTTGGCGTACAGGCTGTGCACGGCGGCCACCACGATCGTCAGGATGAACGCGGCGGCCAGCGAGCCGAGCGCGAGCACCAGGTGCACGGCGCGGCGGACGCCGACGCGGCACGAACGCCTCGACCAGGACGCCGACCACGCGCCGCGCCGAAGACGACGAGCATCGGCGCGAGCTGCCCGTACTCGATGCTCGGCGCGCTGATGGTGCCGGCGCTGCGAGCCATGGCGGCGTGCGCCGCGCTGCGCCAAGGCGGCGTGCGCCGCGGTGCACGGCGCTGGTCCGCTGCGGCGATGCCGGTCACGGTCGGTCCCCGGCGGGATGCGGCGGGCTTCGGATCGGTGGTGTGCACCTGCGCCATCGTCACCTTGACCGCCGGGTTGATGACGTCGAGCACCGGCTTCGGGTAGACGCCCGGCCGACGATCAGCAGCACGACCAGCGGCACGACCGCCAGCAGTTCCCGCGGCCGCAGGTCCTTCATCCCGGCGACCTCCTCGCGGACCGGGCCGTTCATGGTCCGCTGGTACATCCACAGGATGTAGATCGCGGCCAGGATGATCCCGGCGGTGGCGATGACGGCGGCCACCTTGTACCGGGTGAAGGTGCCGACCAGCACCAGGAACTCGCTGACGAAGGTGGACAGGCCCGGGCAGCGCGAGCCCGGACAGGCCGGCGATCAGGAAGAGCCCGGCCAGCACCGGCGCGACCTTCTGCACGCCGCCGTAGTCGGCGATCCGGTCGCGAGCCGCGGCGCGCGATCAGGAAGCCGACGACGAGGAACAGCGCGCCGGTCGAGAAGCCGTGGTTGACCATGTAGAGCGTCGCGCCGGACCCGCCCTGGCGTGGTGAACGCGAAGATGCCGAGCGCGATGAAGCCGAAGTGCGAGACCGAGGTGTAGGCGATCAGCCGCTTCATGTCGCTGCTGGCCGATCGCGAGCAGCGCGCCGTAGATGATGCCGATCACGGCCAGCGTGATGACCAGCGGGGTGAAGTACTTCGCGCCGCTCGGGAACAGCTCGAGGCAGTAGCGCAGCATGCCGAACGTGCCGACCTTGTCGAGCACGCCGACCAGCAGCACGGCGGCGCCGGGCGGGGCGACTCGGCGGCGGCGTCGGGCAGCCAGGTGTGGAACGGCAACAGCGGCGCCTTGATCGCGAACGCGATGAAGAAGCCGAGGAACAGCCACTTCTGCACGGCCGGGCTCAGCGGCACCTGGATCAGCTGGCTGAACAGGAACGAGCCGTGGTGCCCGGTCGCGCGCGCTGCGGGCGGAGACACGTACAGCCCGATCACCGCGACCAGCATCAGCAGGCCGCCGAGCAGGCTGTAGAGCAGGAACTTCACCGCCGCGTACTGCCGCTTGCCGGCCGCCGAAGCTGCCGATCATGAAGTACATCGGGATGAGCATGGCCTCGAAGAACACGTAGAACAGGAAGACGTCGGTGGCGGCGAAGACGCCGATCATCATCGTCTCGAGCGCCAGCATCAGCGCGAAGTAGCGCCTTGCACGCGGTGCGCGCCCGGCATCGTCGGCGTCGTACCAGCGACGGCCAGGATCACGACCGGCACCAGCACCGCGGTCATGCGCGATCAGCACCAGCGCGATGCCGTCGACGCCGACGCGCGTAGTGCACGCCGAACGCCGGGATCCACGCGTGCTCTCGGTGAACTGGAAGTTCGGGCCGCCGGCCTGGAACTTCACCGCGATGATGATCACCGCGACCAGGGTCAGCAGCGAGAACGCCAGGGCGAGCTACTTGGCCAGCGCGTTGCGCGCCTGCCGGTCCGCCTCCGCGCTGTCGGCGGGCAGGCCGGGGACCAGCGCGATCACGATCGCGCCGACGCAGCGGCAGCGCGCCGGCGACGGTCAGCCAGGGAAAGCCGTTCATCTACAGCCTCACCACCAGGAGCAGCGCGACCAGCACAGCGGCGCCGACGAACATCGACAGGGCGTAGGAGCGGACGAAGCCGGTCTGCAGCCTGCGCACCCGGCCGGACGTCCCGCCGACCGCCGCGGCGAGCGCGTTCACCACGCCGTCGACGCCCCGGTTGTCGAAGAACACCGAGAGCCGGGTCAGCCACTGGCCGGGCCGCATGAGGACCGACTCGTTGAACGCGTCGCCGTAGAGGTCCTTGCGGGCGGCGACGGTGAGGGGCCGCCCGCGCGGGGCGACCGCGGGCACCGGCACGCCGCCCGTACATCGCCCAGGCCAGCGCCGACGCCCGCGACGACGAGGACCAGGGTCACGATGCCCGACAGGCTCCAGATGCCGTGCGCGGTCGGCGGGACCCCGGTGACCGGGCCGAGGAAGTTCTCGAACCGCTGCCCGAGGATCAGGAACGCGCCCGCGCCCACCGAGCCGCACCGCGAGCAGGATCATCGGCACGGTCATCACGGCCGGCGACTCGTGCGGGTGCACGTCCGTCGTGCCCAGCGCTTCTCGCCGAAGAACGTCATCAGCATCACCCGGGTCATGTAGAACGCGGTGATGCCCGCGCCGAGCAGCGCGCAGGCGCCGAGGATCGCCCCGGACGTGCCGCCCTTGTCGAACGCCGCCTCGATGATCTTGTCCTTGGTGAAGAACCCGGAGAACGGCGGGATGCCGATGATCGCCAGGTAGCCCAGGCCGAACGTGACGAAGGTGACCGGCATGACCTTGCGCAGCCCGCCGTAGTGGCGCATGTTGACCTCGTCGTTCATGCCGTGCATGACCGAGCCGGCGCCGAGGAACAGGTCGGCCTTGAAGAAGCCGTGCGTGAGCAGGTGGACGATGGCGAACGCGTAGCCCGGCCGGGCCGAGGCCGGCGGCGAGCATCATGTAGCCGATCTGGCTCATGGTCGAGCCGGCCAGCACCTTCTTGATGTCGTCCTTCGCGCAGCCGATGATCGCGCCGAACAGCAGCGTGACCGCGCCGACGACGGTGACCGCCGAGCCGCGCGGTCGGGCGACAGGTCGAAGATCGGGTTGGACCGGACGATCAGGTAGACGCCGGCGGTGACCATCGTCGCCGCGTGGATCAGCGCCGAGACCGGGGTCGGGCCCTCCATCGCGTCGAGCAGCCAGGACTGCAGCGGCACCTGGGCCGACTTGCCGCACGCGCCGAGCAGGAGCAGCAGGCCGATCGCGGTGGCCGCGCCCGCTGCCGCCGGGCGCGACCGCGCCGAACACGCCGGCGAACGACACGCGTGCCGAACGTCGGCGAACATCAGCATGATCGCGAGCGACAGGCCGACGTCACCGACCCGGTTGACGATGAACGCCTTCTTGGCCGCGGTCGCCGCCGCGTGCTTGTACTGCCAGAAGCCGATCAGCAGGTACGACGCGAGGCCGACGCCCTCCCAGCCGACGTACAGGCACGAGGTAGTTGTCGGCGAGCACCAGCAGCAGCATCGCGGCGACGAACAGGTTGAGGTAGCCGAAGAACCGGCGCCGGTCGCGGTCGTGCTCCATGTAGCCGATCGAGTAGATGTGGATCAGCGAGCCGACCCCGGTGATCAGCAGCACGAAGCAGATCGACAGCGGGTCGATCAGCAGGCCCACGTGGACCTGGAAGCCGGCCGACCGGGATCCAGGTGTACAGGTGCGTCGTCCTGGCTGCGGTCGTCGCGCTCGCCGAGCAGGGCGAAGAAGGCGATCACGGCGAGCACGAACGACGCCGACCGGCATCAGCGACGCCGAGCAGGTGGCCCCACCGGTCGGTGCGCCGGCCGCCGACCAGCAGCACGACGGCGCCGAGCAGCGGGAACGCGATCAGCAGCCAGGCGACAGCTTGCAGCGCGCCGGTCGCCGCGACCGGTGTGCAACGTCGTCATCCCCTCAGTACTTCAGCAGGTTCGCGTCGTCGACCGAGGCCGACCGGCGGGTCCGGAAGATCGTCATGATGATCGCGAGGCCGACGACGACCTCGGCGGCGGCCACGACCATCACGAAGAACGCGATGATCTGGCCGTCGAGGTTGCCGTTCATGCCGGGCGAACGCGACGAAGGCCAGGTTGCAGGCGTTGAGCATCAGCTCGACGCACATGAACACGACGATGGCGTTGCGGCGGATGAGCACGCCCGACCGCGCCGATCGTGAACAGGATCACGGACAGGACGAGGTAGTGGGTGGGGCTCACGAGTCGGCCCTCCCCGAGATGGCCTGCCGCTCGACGCTCGCTCATCGCTGGCCGCCGTCACCGGTACCGCGTCGTCGGGCCGAACGAAGCGACGGTTCCTCGCTCGGGTCACGCGGCGACAGCGTCGGGCTGACCGACAGCTCCGAGGCGCTGCCGTCCGGCAGCAGGGCCGGGCGTGTCGACCGCGTTGTGCCGCGCGTAGACGCCGGGGCGGCGGGTCGGGTGCGAGCTGGCCGCTGGCGCAGCCGCCGGGCGGCGAGGTCGCGCTGGCGTCGGCTTCGGCGCGGTGCGCTCGCGGTGCGCGAGCACCATCGCGCCGAGCGCCGCGGTGATCAGCAGCGCGCCGGTGACCTCGAAGGCGAACACGTAGCGGGTGAAGATCAGGTGTGGCCAGGCCGGAGACGTTGCCGTCGCCGTTGGCCGCGGTGGTCGGCCGCGGCCGCGGCCGATGGCCGCGTGCCCGATGCTCGACGACCAGGACCACGAGCAGGCCGACGGCCGGCGAGCGACGGCGGCCAGCCGCTGGCCCTGGATCGTCTCGACGAGCGAGTCGGACGAGTCGACGCCGACCAGCATCAGGACGAACAGGAACAGCATCAGGACCGCGCCGGTGTAGACGATGATCTGCACGAAGGCGAGGAACGGCGCGCCCTGCATGGCGTACATGATGGCCAGCGAGAGCATCACCACCGCGAGCAACAGCGCGCAGTGCACGGCCTTGCCGGACCAAGATCATGCCGAGCGCGGCGCAGCACCGAGGCGACGGCCAGGATCCAGAAGATCGTCTCTTCCGCGATGAAGTCGATGTTCGTCCGCCGTGCCCGGCGGCCGCGAGGACGTGGCTCACGTCCTCCTCCACGCCGTCGGCGTCGCGGACCTCGGTCGCGCCGGGTACGTGCCGCGCCTCGGCGCCGGCGAACAGCCGGCCCGCTGCCCCGGGCCCGCCATGCCCGGAGCCGGGGCCCGCGACCACGCCGCCGCGCCGAGCGGTAGTAGTCCTTCTCGTCGTCGCCCAGGCGCATCGGGTGCGGCGGCGCCTCCATGCCCGGCAGCAGCGGCGCGAGCAGCTGCTCCTTGGTGAAGATCAGGTCTGCCCGGTTGTCGTCGGCGAGCTCGTACTCGTTGGTCATCGTCAGCGCGCGGGTCGGGCAGGCCTCGATGCACAGGCCGCACAGGATGCAGCGCAGGTAGTTGATCTGGTAGACGCGGCCGTACCGCTCCCCGGGGGAGAACCGCTCGTCGTCGGTGTTGTCCGCGCCCTCGACGTAGATGGCGTCGGCCGGGCAGGCCCAGGCGCACAGCTCGCAGCCGATGCACTTCTCCAGGCCGTCGGGCTACCGGTTGAGCAGGTGCCGGCCGTGGAACCGCGGCGCGGTGGGCTGCTTGTCCTCGGGGTACTGCTCGGTGTCGACCTTCTTGAACATCGTCCGGAAGGTGACGCCGAACCCCTTGACCGGGTCTGATGAGGTCGTTGAGCCAGTCAGGCACCTGTGACCTCCTTGCTGGAGGCTCGGGTCTGGTCGTCGATACCGACACCGTGGTCGTGCGGCAGGTCCATCGGCGGCACCGGGAAGCGCGGTGGCGGTGCACGGTCGCCGGCGCGGCCTCGGCGTCGTCGGTCGTCGTCCGTGGTCGCGTCGCGCGCGGCCCGCTGCTGCAGCCGCGCTGTCCCACATCGTGATCAGGGCCAGGACGAGCACGACGACGATGCCGAGGACCACGTCAGGGGGCCTTGCTGTGGCTGTCGAGCCGCCAGGCGCGCACGGTCGGCGACCAGCAGGATCCAGACCAGCGAGACCGGGATCAGCACCTTCCAGCCGATCGCCATGAACTGGTCGTAGCGCAGCCGCGGCAGCGTGCCGCGCAGCCAGATGAAGCACGAAGAGCAGCAGGAAGACCTTGCCGAGGAACCAGAGCACCGGCCACCAGCCGCTGTTCGCGCCCGCCCACAGCGACGATCGGCCAGGGCGCCCGCCAGCCGCCGAGGAACAGCGTGGTCGCGAGCGCGGAGACCGTCGCCATGTTGATGTACTCGGCCAGGAAGAACAGCGCGAACTTCAGCGAGGAGTACTCGGTGTGGAAGCCGCCGACCAGCTCGCCCTCGGCCTCGGGCAGGTCGAACGGCAGCCGGTTGGTCTCGCCGACCATCGCGATCAGGTAGATGAGGAACGACGGCGCCAGCACCCACGCGTACCACCCGTGTCCTGGGCGGCGACGATCTCGGAGGTCGACATCGAGCCGGCGTCGAGGAACACGGCCACGAAGGACAGGCCCATCGCGATCTCGTAGGAGATCATCTGGGCGCGCCGAGCGCAGCGCCGCCGAGCAGCGGGTACGTCGAGCCGGAGGACCAGCCGGCCAGCACGATGCCGTAGATGCCGATCGAGCGCGATGGCCAGCACGAGCAGCACCGCCACCGGCAAGTCGGTCGAGCTGCAGCGGGGTGCGGTGGCCGAAGATCGAGACCTCGGCACCGAACGGGATGACCGCGAAGCTGACGAAGGCGGGACGCCGCGGAGATGACCGGCGCGAGGATGAAGACCAGCCTTGTCCGCGGCCCTGCGGGATGATGTCTTCCTTCAGCGCCAGCTTGACGCCGTCGGCGAGCGGCTGCAGCAGGCCGAACGGGCCGGCCCGGTTGGGGCCGAGGCGGTGCTGCATCCGGCCGACCACCCGGCGCTCGAACCAGATGATGAACAGGGTCGTCAGCAGCAGGAAGAGGAAGACGACCCGACCTTGAGCAGGATCAGCCACCAGATGAGCTGGCCGAAGTCGCTCAGCGTGGGGTTCGCCCAGCGCGCGGGCGCCGCCAGCACGTGCGGCAGCGTCCCCTGTGCCATCATTCCGGCCTCCTCAGCGTGACCGTGTCGCCGTGCCCCGCGCCGAGCTGGGCCCGGATGGTGGATCCGGCCGGAGCGCGGGCTCGGGCGCGGCGGGATACGGGGCGAGCTCGGCGCCCGTCCGGGCGAGTCGCGCCGGCAGCCAGACCACGCGGTCCGGCATCGGCCCGACCTCGACCGGCACCGTCACCGACCCCCGGTCGGTGGCCACGGTCACCTTCTCGCCGTCGGCCACGCCGGCCTCGGCCGCGGTCGCCGCCGACAGCCGCGCCACCACCGGCGCGGGCCGTGCCGGCCAGGGACGGCTCGCCGTCCTGCATCCGGCCGCTGTCGAGCAGCTGGTGCCAGGTGGCCAGCATGCCCGGGGAGCGATCGCCCCCAGACCCGCCCGCTCGCGGGGGCTGCCGCCCGCCCATGCGCCCTGGGGCCCCCCGGCGGGCGGTTCTGGGCGGACGCCGCGCCAGGGCCGAGGGCGGCGAGCTCGGCGCGGGCCGCGGCCGCGTCGGGCAGGCCGAGGTGGACGTCCATCTCGTCGGCGATCGCGCCGAGCACGTACAGGTCGGTGCGGACCTCGGGGACCGCGCAGCGCGGCCTCGAACGAGCCGCCGCGGCCCTCCCAGTTGACGAACGTGCCGGCCTTCTCGGCCACCGCCGCGACCGGGAAGACCACGTCGGCCCGGTCGGTGACCGCGCTGGCCCGCAGCTCGAGGCTGACCACGAACGGCGCCATCTCGAGGCGCGCAGCGCCGCCGCCGGGTCGGGCAGGTCGTCCGGGTCGACGCCCGCCGACCACCAGGCGCGCCGAGCTCGCCGGCGGCGCGGCCGCGAGGATCGCCGCGGTGTCGCGCCCCGGCGCGGCGGGCAGCGGCCGACGCCCCAGGCCGCGGCGACGTCGACGCGCGCCGCCGGCGTCGGCGACCGGGCGGCCGCCGGGCAGCAGGCCGGGCAGGGCGCCGGCCTCGACCGCGCCGCGCTCGCCGGCCCGGCGCGGCACCCAGGCGAGCCGCGCGCCGGTGGCGCGCCGCCAGCGTGGCCACCGCGGCGAGCGCGCCCGGGACGGTCGGCCAGCCGCTCGCCGACCAGGATCACCGCGCCCGGCGTCAGCGCCTGGCTGCCCGCGCCAGCGGTCGGCGTCCAGCCGTCGCTCGGCGGGCCGTCCGACGGCCGGCGGCGAGCGCGGTCAGCGCCCGGCCTCGGCGCCCGGCAGCGGTCGGCGAGCAGCGTCGCCGGACAGCTTGGCCAGCCCGCGGGCTGGCGAACGGCGCGACCGCGAAGACCGGCAGGCCGCGGCGTGCGGACCGCCTTGCGCAGCCGCAGGAAGACGATCGGCGACTCCTCCTCGGGCTCGAAGCCGACGAGCAGCACGGCGCGGCGCCTGCTCGAGGTCGGCGTAGCGTGACGCCGATGCCGCGCCCGGCCACCGCGGCGGCCAGGAACTGCGGCCTCCTCGGCCGAGTGCGGCCGGGCCCGGAAGTCGATGTCGTTGGTGCCGAGCGCGACCCGGGCGAACTTGGCGTAGGCGTAGGCGTCCTCGAGCGGTCAGCCGGCCGCCGGCCAGCACCCCGACGCCGCGCGCCGCCCCGGGCCGGTCGCGCCAGCGCCGCGCGGCCGGCCGACGCCGCCAGCGCCTCGCGGCCAGGACGCCGGGACGCAGCTCGCCGGTCTCGTCGCGGACCAGCGGGGTGGTCAGCCGGTCGGGCTGGCGTGGCGTAGCGGAACGCCCACCGGCCCTTGTCGCAGTTCCACTCCTCGTTGACCTCGGGGTCGTCGCCGGCCAGCCGGCGCAGCACCTTGCCGCGCCGGTGGTCGGTGCGCATGCGCGCAGCCGGACGCGCAGTGCTCGCACACGCTCGGCGTCGAGACCAGGTCGAACGGGCGGGACCGGAACCGGTACGCGGCGCCGGTCAGCGCGCCGACCGGGCAGATCTGCACGGTGTTGCCGGAGAAGTAGGAGTCGAACGGCTCGCCCTCGGCGATGCCGACCTGCTGGCTCGGCGCCGCGCTCGAGCAGCTCGATGAACGGGTCGCCGGCGATCTGCTCGGAGAAGCGCGTGCAGCGGGCGCAGAGCACGCAGCGCTCGCGGTCGAGCAGCACCTGGGTGGAGATCGGCGATCGGCTTGGGGAAGGTGCGCTTCGGCCTCGTCGAACCGGGACTCGCCGCGGCCGTTGGACATCGCCTGGTTCTGCAGCGGGCACTCGCCGCCCTTGTCGCAGATCGGGCAGTCGAGCGGGTGGTTGATCAGCAGCAACTCCATGACGCCCTGCTGCGCCTTGTCGGCCACCGCGGAGGTGAGCTGGGTGCGGACCACCATGCCCTCGGTGCACGGTCGTCGTGCAGGAGGCCAGCGGCTTGCGCTGGCCCTCCGACCTCGACCAGGCACTGGCGGCAGGCGCCGACCGGGTCGAGCAGCGGGTGGTCGCAGAACCGCGGGATCTGGATGCCGAGCATGCTCGGCGGCCCGGATCACCAGGGTGCCCTTGGGCACGCTGACCTCGAACGCCGTCGATGGTGAGCGTGACCAGGTCGTCGACCGTCGTCGGCTGCTCCGTGCGGTCGTCGTGACGGTCATCGGCGTGCGCTCCGCGCGAAGACGGTCGACGCGGCCGGGTCGAACGGGCAGCCGCCGTCCTTCTGGTGCTGCGACGTACTCGTCGCGGAAGTACTGGATGCGCCGAGGTGATCGGGCTGGTCGCGCCGTCGCCGAGGGCGCAGAACGCCCGGCCGAGGATGTTGTCGCAGAGGTCGAGCAGGAGCTGTCGAGGTCTCCTCGGTGCCCTCGCCGCGTCTCGAGCCGTTCGCAGGATCTGGACCAGCCAGTAGGTGCCCTCGCGGCACGGCGTGCACTTGCCGCACGACTCGTGCTTGTAGAACTCGGTCCAGCGCAGCACCGCGCGGACCACGCAGGTGGTCTCGTCGAAGATCTGCAGCGCCCGGGTGCCGAGCATCGAGCCGGCCGCGCGCGACCGCCTCGAAGTCGAGCGGGACGTCGAGGTGCTCGGCGGTCAGCATCGGGGTCGACGAGCCGCCCGGGCGTCCAGAACTTCAGCTCGTGCCCGTCGCGGACGCCGCCGGCCAGGTCGAGCAGCTCGCGCAGCGTGATGCCGAGCGGCGCCTCGTACTGGCCCGGGCTTGGTGACGTGCCCGGAGAGCGAGAAGATGCCGAAGCCCGTGGACTTCTCGGTGCCCATGCGCGGCGAACCAGTCGGCGCCGCTGCCGACGATGACGGGCACGCTGGCGATCGACTCGACGTTGTTGACCACCGTCGGGCAGGCGTAGAGGCCGGCGACGGCCGGGAACGGCGGCCGCAGCCGCGGCTGGCCGCGGAAGCCCTCGAGCGAGTCGAGCAGCGCGGTCTCCTCGCCGCAGATGTAGGCGCCGGCGCCGGCGTGGACGACGACGTCGAGGTCGTAGCCCGGTGCCGAGGATGTCCTTGCCGAGGTAGCCGGCCGCGTAGGCCTCCTGCGACCGCGTGCTGCAGCCGGCGGACGACGTGCAGCGACCTCGCCGCGGACGTAGATGAAGGCGTGGTTGGCGCGGATCGCGTACGCCGCGATGATGACGCCCTCGATCAGCGCGTGCGGGTTGGCCATCATCAGCGGGATGTCCTTGCAGGTGCCCGGCTCGGACTCGTCGGCGTTGACGACGAGGTAGTGCGGCTTGCCGTCGCCCTGCGGGATGAAGCCCCACTTCATGCCGGTCGGGAAGCCGGCGCCGCCGCGGCCGCGCAGGCCGGAGTCCTTGACCAGCGGTGATCACGTCGTCCGGCTGCCATCGCGAGCGCCTTGCGCAGCGCGCCGTAGCCGCCGCGCGCGCTCGTAGGCCGTCGAGCGTCCAGGAGTCCGGCTCGTCCCAGTGCTCGGTGAGGACCGGGGTCAGCGTGTCGGTCACTGCTGCCCTCCTCCTGCCTGCGCCGGTCCGGACCGGCGGTTCGCGGTCGGCGTGCGAGCGCGGTCCGTCGGCCGGAGTCGGCCGTGCTGCCCGCCCGGCGTCGGACGCGCGTCGGCGTGTCGGCCGGGCGCGGTCCAGCCGCGCTCCCGGGCCAGCTCGAGGCCGACCAGGCTGGCCGGCCCGGCCGCCGGGCCCTCGTCGGCCAGGCCGTCGGGGAAGCCGGCCAGGACCCGCTCGGCCTCGCGCCAGGTGCACAGCGCGCGGGCCCGCGGGTCGAGCTGGACCTCGTTGCCCGGCGCGCAGGTCGTCGACCAGCTGCTTGGCCGACTGCCGGGGTCAGGTTGTCGAAGAACTCCCAGTTGACCATCACGACCGGCGCGTAGTCGCAGGCGGCGTTGCACTCGACGTGCTCGAGGGTGATCTTGCCGTCGGCGGTGGTCTCGTCGTTGCCGACGCCGAGGTGCTCCTTGAGCCGGCCGAAGATCGCGTCGCCGCCCATGACCGCGCACAGCGTGTTGGTGCAGACGCCGACGTGGTAGTCGCCGACCGGGCGGCGCTTGTACATCGTGTAGAAGTCGCGACCGCGGTGACCTCGGCCGTGGTGAGGCCGAGCATCTCGGCGCAGAACGCGATGCCGTCGGCGGTGACGTAGCCCTCCTCCGCCTGCACGAGGTGCAGCATCGGCAGCAGCGCCGAGCGCGGCTGCGGGTAGCGGGCGATGATCTCGCGCCAGCGTCGGCGTCGACGGCGTGGCCAGTCTCGTCGGTCGCTGAGACGGCATGTCACCGGTCCACGCCTCCCATCACCGGGTCGATGCAGGCGACCGCGACGATCACGTCGGCGACCATGCCGCCCTCGCACATCGCGGCGGTCGCCTGCAGGTTGGTGAACGACGGGTCGCGGAAGTGCACGCGGTACGGCCGGGTGCCGCCGTCGCAGACGACGTGCGCGCCGAGCTCGCCGCGCGGCGACTCGATCGGCACGTAGACCTGCCCGGCCGGGACCCGGAAGCCCTCGGTGACCAGCTTGAAGTGGTGGATCAGGGCCTCCATCGACTCGCCCATGATGTGGCGGATGTGGTCGAGGCGAGTTGCCCATGCCGTCGCGGGCCGAGCGCGAGCTGGGCCGGCCAGGCGATCTTCTTGTCGTCGACCATCACCGGGCGCGCCCTCGAGCGTCGGCCAGCCGGTCGAGGCACTGCTCGACGATCCTGCAGCGACTCCTCGCATCTCGTCCAGCCGGACCCGGAAGCGGCCGTAGGCGTCGCCGGTGTCCGCGGTCGGCACGTCGAAGTCGTAGGTCTCGTAGCCGCAGTACGGCTGGGTCTTGCGCAGGTCCCACGGGCAGCCCGGCCGCGCGCAGCACCGGGCCGGTGACGCCCGAGCGCCAGGCAGCCGGCGAGGTCGAGGTAGCCGACGCCCTCGGTCCGGCCCGTTGCAGATCGGGTTGGCGTCGAGCAGCGTCGGCGCACGTCGTGCACGCGCTTCGGCAGCAGCCGTCGAGGAACTCGCGGATCTCGTCGACCGCGCCCGGCGGCAGGTCCTGCGCGACGCCGCCGGGCCGGATGTAGGCGTGGTTCATCCGCAGGCCGGTGATCAGCTCGAAGAGGTCGAGGATGAGCTCGCGCTCGCGGAAGCCGATGGTCATCGACGGTCAGCGCGCCGAGCTCCATGCCGCCGGTGCGCGAGCCAGACCAGGTGCGAGGAGATCCGGTTGAGCTCCATCAGCAGCACCCGGATGACCTGGGCCCGCTCGGGGATCTCGTCCTCGATGCCGAGCAGCCTCTCGACCGCCGAGGCAGTAGGCCGTCTCGTTGAAGAACGGCGACGAGGTAGTCCATCCGGGTGCAGAACGTGACGCCCTGCGTCCAGGTGCGGAACTCCATGTTCTTCTCGATGCCGGTGTGCAGGTAGCCGATGCCGCAGCGCGGCCTCGGTGACCGTCTCGCCCTCGAGCTCGAGGATCAGCCGGAGCACGCCGTGGGTCGACGGGTGCTGCGGGCCCATGTTGACGACGAGCGCTCGTCGCTCTGGACGTCCTGGCCTCGTTGGCGGCGGCCACGATCTCGTCCCAGTCCTCACCGGTGACGGTGAAGACGCGGCCCTCGGCCGCGTCCTCGTCGGCGTCGCTCGCGCCGGCCGGTGCGTGCGGCGTCGTGCGCTTGCGTCATGAGTAGTGACCTCCGCTCGTCGGCGGCGGGATCGTCGGCGCCCTTGTACTCGACCGGGATGCCGCCGAGCGGGTAGTCCTTGCGCTGCGGGTGGCCCGGCCAGTCGTCCGGCATCAGGATCCGGGTCAGCGCCGGGTGGCCGTCGAAGACGATGCCGAAGAAGTCGTAGGTCTCGCGCTCGTGCCAGTCGTTGGTCGGGTAGACGCCGACGAGCGACGGGATGTGCGGGTCGGCGTCCGGCGCGGTGACCTCGAGCCGGACCCGCCGGTTGTGGGTCATCGACAGCAGGTGGTAGACCGCGTGCAGCTCGCGGCCGGTGTCGTCCGGGTAGTGGACGCCGCTGACACCCCGCTGCACAGCTCGAAGCGCAGCGCCGGGTCGTCGCGCAGCGTCTGCGGCCACCTCGAGCAGGTCGCTCGCGGCGGACGTGGAAGGTCAGCTCGCCGCGGTCGACGACGACCTGCTCGATCGCGTCGCCGAAGCCGGTCCGCCGCCAGCGCGGCCTCGAGCGCGTCGGCGACCTCGTCGAACCAGCCGCCGTACGGGCGCGGGCTGCGCCGGGACAGGCGCCCGGTGCGACCAGGCCGCCGTAGCCGGAGGTGTCGCCGGTGCCCTGGACGCCGAACATGCCCGTGCCGGACGACCGACTCGGCCAGCCGCTCCTCGCCCAGCCGGGCCGGGACGGCTGCGCGCTCGCGTCGGCTGCGTGCGGCGTCGCCTGCGGCGAGTCGCTCGGCGCTCGTCGCGGCCCGCTCACCGCTGCGGTCCCTCGGGGCATGACGTGCAGCGGGGTCAGGCCGAGCGCGCGTTCTCCAGCTCGGCGATCTGCCGGTCGCGGTTCGCGCCGAGCTTGCGTGTCCTTGATCTTGTCGTGCAGCTTGAGGATCGCGTCGATCAGCATCTCCGGCCGCGGCGGGCAGCCGGGCAGGTACATGTCGACCGGCACGACGTGGTCGACGCCCTGGACGATCGCGTAGTTGTTGAACATGCCGCCGCTGCTGGCGCAGACGCCCATCGCGAGCACCCACTTGGGCTCGGGCATCTGGTCGTAGATCTGGCGCAGCACCGGCGCCATCTTCTGGCTGACCCGGCCGGCCACGATCATCAGGTCGGCCTGGCGCGGGGAGGCGCGGAAGACCTCCATGCCGAAGCGGGCGAGGTCGTAGCTGGGCCCGCCGGTCGTCATCATCTCGATGGCGCAGCAGGCCAGGCCGAAGGTGGCCGGCCAGAGCGAGCCTTGCGCGGCCTAGCCGGCGAGCCTTCTCGACGGTCGTCAGCAGGACGCCGCTCGGCAGCTTCTCTTCGATACCCATCGGTCTCAGTCCCACTCCAGGCCGCCGCGCCGCCAGACGTAGGCGTAGGCGACGAACACGGTGACGATGAACAGCACCATCTCGACCAGCCCGAAGACCCCGAGCTGCGTCGAAGGCGACGGCCCACGGGTAGAGGAAGACGATCTCGATGTCGAAGACGATGAACAGCATCGCGGTCAGGTAGTACTTCACCGGGAACCGGCCGCCGCCCGACCGGCTGCGGCGTCGGCTCGATGCCGCACTCGTAGGCGTCGAGCTTGGCCCGGTTGTAGCGCTTGGGCCCGGCGAGCGCGCCGACGAGCCACCGAGAAGGCGGCGAAGCCAGCCGCGAGCAGCGCCAGCACGAGGATCGGCACGTACAGTCTCAACGCGGGTTTCCTCCCTTCACAGGCCGGATGCCAACCGCCTCATCATAGGGGCTACCTGCATGGCTACTCACTCAGGGTTAGGTGCGAGTCGGGATAGGCCGTTGATGACCCGGTCGATGCGTCGCCGCCGCGGGTCGGTGAGGTTGGCCAGCAGCTTCAGGGCGAACCGCATCAGGGCGGGGCGGGGCAGGCCGTGCTGGGTGGCGACGCGCATCACCCCGGGGTGGCCGATCAGCTTCACGAAGACGCGGCCGAGCGTGTAGTAGCCGCCGTACTCCTGGCTCAGCGCGTGCGGGTAGCCGGCCAGCGCCCGCTCGCGTCTCGGCCCGGCGGCCGCGGGCCAGCGCCTGCGCGATCGTCCGCGGCCAGGATCTCGCCGGACTCCATCGCGTACGCGATGCCCTCGCCGTTGAACGGGTTGACCATGCCGCCGGCGTCGCCGACCAGCAGCAGCCCCTGGTGTAGTGCGGCGTCCGGTTGAAGCCCATCGGCAGCGCGGCGCCGCGGATCGGCGCGGTCCGGTTCTCCTCGCGGAAGCCCCACTCCTCCGGCGTCTGGTCCAGCCAGCTTGCGCAGCAGGTCGTGGTAGTCGGTCTTGCCGAACGCGGCGCTGGTGTTGAGGATGCCCGAGGCCGACGTTGGACGTGCCGTCGCCCATGCCGAAGATCCAGCCGTAGCCGGGCAGCAGCCGGCCGGTCGCCGTCCCACAGCTCGAGCCAGGACTCCAGGTAGTCGTCGTCGTGCCGGGGGCTCGTGTAGTAGGTGCGGACCGCGACGCCCATCGGCCGGTCGTCCCGCTTGCGCAGGCCCATGGCGAGCGAGAGCCGCGAGGAGTTGCCGTCCGCCGCGACCACCACGCGGGCGCGCGTAGCGGCGCTCGTCCCCGCCCTCCGGGCGGGCCGCCACGCCGGTGATCCGGCCGGTGCGCTCGTGCCGGACCGGGCCGGTCACGGTGGCGCCCTCGTGCAGCCGCGCGCCGGCCTTCTGGGCCTGCCGGGCCAGCATCTCGTCGAAGTCGAGCCGGGTGCGGACCAGGCCGTAGTCGGGGTAGCTGGCCAGGTCGGGCCAGGGCAGCTCGAGCCGCATGCCCGCCGCCGATGATGCGCAGGCCCTTGTTGCGCAGCCAGCCGGCCTGCTCGCTGATGTCGATGCCCATGGCGACCAGGGACTTGACCGCGCGCGGGGTCAGCCCGTCGCCGCAGACCTTCTCGCGCGGGAACGCGGTCTTCTCCAGCAGCAGCACGTCGAGCCCGGACTGCGCCAGGTGGAAGGCGGTGGTCGAGCCGGCCGGCCCGGCGCCGACGACGATGACGTCGGCTTCATCGGCCGGTGGCTGATTCGGAGCGGGGGGAGCGTGTTCGGTCACTTGATCAGATCCTGGTGTTCTTGTGAACCGCTTCACAAATTCTTTGCCATCAGTTTAGACCTAGCGGGGCACGGCTTTTATCCGGGGCAGCCGCGCCCCGCCAGCCGTTCGCCGGACGGTACTGCGGGCAGCGCCGTCAGATAGCGCCGTCAGATAGCGCCGTCAGGTTCGGCGGGCCACGTGCACGGCCACCGCGCCCAGGCTCAGGTCGCGCCACTTCACCGCCGACCATCCGGCCGCCCTGATCAGCCCGGCCAGCTCGCGCTGGGCGGGCCAGTCCACGATCGACTCGGCCAGGTACTCGTAGGCTTCGGGGTTGCGAGCCGTCCGCCGGGCGATGGCGGGCAGGACATGGAGCAGGTAGCGCCGGTAAAGCATATCGGCCGGGGCGATCGTGATCGTGCTGAACTCGCATACCACCAGCCGGCCGCCGGGCCTGGTCACCCGGCGCATCTCGGCCAGGGCCGCACCGGTGTCGGCCACGTTACGCAGCCCGAACGAGATCGTCACCGCGTCGAACGCCCCGTCACGGAACGGCAGCCGCAGCGCGTCCCCCGCCACCCACCCCAGCCGGGCTGTGCTGTCTCGGGGGGAGCGATCCCCCCCAGACCCCCCCTGCTCACGGGGGGGCTCCGCGCCCCCCCGTACCCCCTCGCCCCCCGCGCATGACCGGCTTGAAGCATCCCCAGCGAGAAATCGCAGGCCACGGCGTCCGCCCCGGTGGCGGTGAAGGTCAGCGTGGAGGTCCCGGTCCCCGCCGCCAGATCGAGCACCCGCTCCCCCGGCTTGGCCCCGGTGATCCGCGCCACGGCCCGGCGCCACAGCCTGACCTGGCCCATGGACAGGATGTCGTTGAGCAGGTCGTAACGCGGGGCGATGCCGTCGAACATCGCCGCCACCTCGCCAGGTTGCTTGTCCAGCTCAGCGCGCGCCATAACGCCACCCTACGGCCAGCGCCCGGCAGCTCACGCCGACCGCCCGCGGCCCCCGCCCCGTGGGTGAGCCCCGATTTGTCTGCAGTTTTGGTTGCCCTGGCGCCCAAAACTGCAGACAAATAACCCGTGCTGGGACTGGCGTTGCTGCTGAGACGGGCGAGTGAGGATGTGAGGGGAAGAAGTGGAGGCGGGGTCAGAGGAGGCGGGGGCGTTGCCACTCCTGGCCGAGGACGTGCTGGGCGAGGAAGGCGAAGACGGTCTCGTACCAGATCCGCGCGTTGCCGGGGGTGAGGATCCAGTGGTTCTCGTCGGGGAAATAGAGGAACTTGGCCTCGGCGTCGTGCCGGGACAGGTCCCACCACAGCCGCAGCGCCTCGCCGACCGGCACCCGGTAGTCCTTGTTGCCGTGGATGACCAGCATGGGCGTGCGGATCCGGTCGATGTGCCGGTGCGGTGAATTCTTCTCGTACATTTCGGGTTCGGCCAGCGGGTCACCGAACTGCGGCCGCCAGAACATCGGGTGGTCCGTGGTGCCGAACATCTGGTCCAGCGCCCACAGCCCGGCGTGGCTCACGATCGCCTTGAACCGGTCGGTGTGGCCGGCCATCCAGTTGGCCATGTAGCCGCCGTAGGAGCCGCCCATCATCGCGACCCGGTCCGGGTCGATGTCCGGCCGGGCCAGCGCGGCGTCGGTGACCGCCATGATGTCGGCGCAGGGCCGGGCGCCCCAGTCGCGGTGGCCGCGGGTGATGAAATCCTGCCCGTACCCGGTGGACAAGGCCGGGTCGGGCAGCAGCACGGCGTAGCCGCGGGCCGCCATCAGCCACGGGTTCCACCGCCAGGACCAGGTGTTCCAGCTGCTGTTCGGCCCGCCGTGGACCCACAGCAGCAGCGGCGCCGGGCTCTCGGGCGACGCCGTCCTCGGCAGTACCAGCCAGGACCTGACCGGCTGGCCGTCGTCGGCGGCCGCCTCGATCTCCTCCAGCCGTCCCGGCACCGTGACCGGGGTGCCCGGGCAGTCGAGCGGGGCGGGCTCCGCGCCGGTGACCAGGTCCAGGCGGACCGGGGTGGGCGGGGTGTCCACCGTTGCCCGCAGCGCGTACAGGTACCGGCCGTCCGGGCCCGGGTTCAGCTCGGTGTACGCGCCGTCGTCGGGGGTCACCCGGGTGACCTCGCCGGTCTCGAGCTCGACCCGGAACACCGGGCGGCGCCCGCCGTCGTCGGCGGCGAAGTACAGCGCGCCCGAATCGGGCGACCAGGCCAGGTCGGCGGGCCAGCGATCGAAGCCGGGCAGCAGGTCGCGGCCGGCGCCGCCGGAATCGCCGGCGTCGCCCACCTCGATCAGGACCACGGTGTCGTCCACCGGCCGCTCGGCGGTGCCGTGCCGCTCGCGCAGGCAGGCGATGAACCGCCCGTCGGGCGATACCCGCGGGCTCTGGAAGTCGAACTCGGGCACCGACAGCAGCACCCGCCGCTTGCCGCTGGCCGTATCGATGAGGACCAGCTCGCAGTGTGACTCGCCGGCCGGGCGCCACTGCCACCAGCCGGTGACGACCGACGCGCCGTCCGGCGTCAGCTCGAACGCCTCGCCGTCCAGCGCCCGCCCCGGTTCCGGGGTGAGGTCGCGGAGCCGCGTGTACGCCCCCCGTTCGGCCTGATCGTCGTCCTGATCGGCGGGAGCGCGGGCAACCTCGGGATCGTCGGAGTCCAGGTCGAGGGCGAACAGCCGGGGCTGGTCCGGGCCCAGGTCGTGATCCCAGAACCGGACCGGCGCGGACTCGTGCAGGATCGCGGTGATCCCGGCCTCCTTGCGCTCCTGCCGCAGCCGCGCGTCCTGCCCGGCGGCGTCCTCGCCGCGCCCGCTCGCGCCACGCCCGCTCCGCCGGTCCGTCCGCCGGTCCCGCTCACGCCGGTCCCGTTGGCACTGGTCCCGTTGGCACCGGGCCCGTTGGCACCGGCCGCCCCGGGCAGCACCGGCGCGGCGACCACGACGGCGGCGGCGCCCCTGGCCGCCTCGGCCGCGGTGATGCCGCCGGGCAGCGCGGCCAGCACACGGGCCTCGCCGCCGCCCGCGGGCAGCAGCCACAGCGCCGCGCCGTCGCCCGGGTCGCCGTCGGCGCCCTTCTTCCGGCCCGGACTTTGGGGATCGGGCCGCCGCGAGGTGAACAGCAGCGACCCGTCGGGCAGGAAGCGCGGGCCGCCCTCACCTTCGGCCGACCGGGTCAGGCGCCGGGCCGGGCCGCCCTGGGTGTCGATCCGCCAGATGCTGGTCAGGTACTTCTTCTGGTCGGGGCCCAGCGTCTGCACCGTCGCCGCCAGCCAGCTCCCGTCCGGGGCCAGCCGCAGCGCCCCCACCCGCGGCAGGGCCACGAAGTCACTGAGGTCACTGAACGGAGTGGAATTAGCGCTCACGGTAGCTCCCGCCTAGGTGATCGACAAGCCGCAATTGCGTCATACCCCCGGCATTACCAGCGATTCCTGGCTATGAAGGCAGGCCTGCCTCACTCGGCCGCAGTGACGCAACGTCACCGGAAAGTGCGGAAACGGCGTCGACGCGGGGTCAGCTGGCCTCAGTGATCATGGCGGCGCCGACCGTGGCGTTGGTGGCCTCGTCGATCAGGATGAAGCCGCCGGTGGTGCGGTTGCGGCGTACGGGTCGCAGAAGATCGGCTGGGTCAGCCGCAGCCGGACCCGGCCGATCTCGTTCAGCCCGAGCGCGGTCGCGGCCTCGTCCCGGTGCAGGGTGTTGACGTCGATCCGGTAGTGCAGGTCGGTGACGATCGCCTTGACCGTACGCGTGGTGTGCTTGACGACGCAGCCGGCTGCGCCGGCGCCAGCGGTCGCCTCCGCGACATCCAGCAGACCATCGCGTCGATGTCCTGGGCGACCGGCGGCTGGTTGTGCGGCCGGCAGATCATGTCGCCGCGGGAGATGTCGATGTCGTCGTCGAGCCGCACGGTCACCGACATCGGCGGGAACGCCTCGGCGACCGGCTCCGTCGGCCGTCTCGATCCGCTGCGATCTCGGTGGTGAACCCGGACGGCAGCACGCATCACCTCGTCGCCCGGCTTGAGCACGCCGCCGGCGACCTGGCCCGCGTAGCCGCGGTAGTCGTGAGTCGCGTCGGTGGACTGCGGCCGGATGACGTACTGCACCGGGAACCGGACGTCGATCAGGTTGCGGTCCGAGGCGATGTGCACGTGCTCCAGGTGGTGCAGCAGCGAGGGCCCGTCGTACCAGGGCATGTTGGCCGAGCGGTCGACGACGTTGTCGCCGTGCAGCGCGGAGATCGGGATGAACGGTCAGGTCGCGCGACGTCGAGCTTGGCCGCGAACGCGGCGAACTCGTCGCTGATCCGCTCGAAGACCTCCTGGCCGAGTAGTCGACCAGGTCCATCTTGTTCACCGCGAGGACCAGGTGCGGCACCCGCAGCAGCGAGGCGAGGAAGGCGTGCCGCCGGGACTGCTCGATCAGCCCTTGCGCGCGTCGACCAGCACCATCGCGAGGTCCGCGGTCGACGCGCCGGTCACCATGTTGCGGGTGTACTGGATGTGGCCGGGGGTGTCGGCGATGATGAACTTGCGCCGCGGCGTCGCGAAGTAGCGGTAGGCGACGTCGATGGTGATGCCCTGCTCGCGCTCGGCCCGCAGGCCGTCGGTGAGCAGCGCCAGGTTGGTGTGCTCGTCGCCGCGGTCGCCGGCTGGTCCGCTCGACCGCCTCGAGCTGGTCGTCGAAGATCGACTTGGAGTCGTAGAGCAGCCGCCCGATCAGCGTCGACTTGCCGTCGTCGACCGAGCCCGCGGTGGCGAACCGCAGCAGTCCATCGCGAGTCGCAGCTAGCGTCCATCAGAAGTACCCCTCGCGCTTGCGGTCTTCCATCGCCGCCTCGCTGACCCGGTCGTCGCCGCGGGTCGCGCCGCGCTCGGTGATCCGGGTCGCCGCCACCTCGTCGATGACCTCGGCCACCGTGTCCGCGGCCGGAGCGCGACCGCGCCGGTGCAGGTCATGTCGCCGACCGTCCGGTAGCGCACGGTGCGCGGTGAACGGCGGCTCGTCCTCGCCCGCGGGTCACGTGACGCGTTGACCGGCGCAGCAGCATGCCCGTCGCGCTCGAACACCTCGCGCTCGTGCGCGAAGTAGATGCGACGGCAGCGTCGAGTTCCTCGCGCTGCGATGTAGTGCCAGACGTCGAGCTCGGTCCAGTTGGACAGCGGGAACACCCGGATGTGCTCGCCGCGGTGGAGCCGGCCGTTGTACAGGCACCACAGCTCGGGCCGCTGGTTCTTCGGGTCCCACTGGCCGAACTCGTCGCGGAAGCGAGAACACCCGCTCCTTGGCCCGGGCCTTCTCCTCGTCCCGCCGGGCGCCGCCGAACAGCGCGTCGAACCGGTGCTCCTCGATCGCGTCGAGCAGCGTCGTCGTCTGCAGCCGGTTGCGCGGCGCGCGTCCGGCCGGTCTCCTCGGCGACCCGGCCGGCGTCGATCGAGTCCTGCACGCTGCGCCACGACCAGCCGGACGCCGAGCTCGGCCACCCGCCGGTCGCGGAAGTCGAGCACCTCGGGGAAGTTGTGCCCGGTGTCGACGTGCATCACCGGGAACGGGATGCGGGCCGGCCAGAACGCCTTCTCGGCCAGCGCGCAGCATGACGATCGAGTCCTTGCCGCCGGAGAACAGCAGGACCGGCCGCTCGAACTCGGCCGCGACCTCGCGCATGATGTGGATGCGCCTCGGCCTCGAGCGCGTCGAGCTGGGACATCTGGTAATCAGGGCGCATGAGTGACTTCCCGGATCGCTCGCAGCAGGGTGCCCGCCAGCGCGGGCCGGCAGACCAGGATATCCGGCATCAGCAGGTCGGCCTGGTTATAGGCGAGGGCTGATCCGTCGATGCGGGACGCGTGCAGGCCGGCCGCGCGCGCCACCGCGACGGGCGCGGCGGTGTCCCACTCGTAGAACCCGCCGCCGTGCACGTACGCGTCGACCTCGCCGTTGATCACGGCCGCCACCTTAGCTCCCGCCGACCCCAAGGGAACCAATTCAGCATCAATAAGACCGGAAATATTCCGAACGAAGTGAGGTGGCCTGCTCCGGCTCACCACGATGCGGATCCTCCCGGGTGTCCCGCTGTCGTCCAGCCCCGGCGACGGCGCGGGCGGCGGCTCGGCCGTGGACAGGATCTGGTCCTGGGCTGGCAGCGCGACCGCGCCGGCGGTGAGGTCGCCGGCACTGGCGTCGCTTCTTTCCCACAGGGCGACGTGGACGGCCCAGTCGGTGCGGCCCGGCTCGCCGAACTCCCTGGTGCCGTCGAGCGGGTCGACGATCCACACCCGGCGCGCGGCCAGCCGCGCGGGGTTGTCGGCGCCTTCCTCGGAGAGCACCACGTCACCGGGGCGGCGGGCGGCCAGTTCGGCGGTGAGGAAGTCGTGTGACAGCCGGTCGCCGGCCTTGCGCAGCACGTCCTGCTCGCCGCCTTGAGCGCGCAGCGCGAGCAGCCGCTCCCCGGCCAGGCCGGCCAGGTCGCGGGCGAGAGCGTGGTCGTCGCCGGTCATCCGGGCAGCTCCTCGTGGTAGGTGTTCTGCGCGCTGGCCAGGCCGCTGGCGATCAGCGCCTCGGTGGCGTCAGCCGCGCGGTCGACGAAGAAGGGCAGGTCCTTGCGTTCGGCCGCGGAGAAGTCGCGGAGCACGTAGGCGGCCGGGTCCATCCGGCCCGGCGGCCGGCCGATGCCGAACCTGACCCGGTAGTAGTCGCGGGTGCCGAGGGCCGCGGTGATCGAGCGGAGCCCGTTGTGGCCGTTATCGCCGCCGCCGAGCTTCAGCCGCAGCGTGCCGAAGCCGATGTCGAGCTCGTCGTGGACGACCACCAGCCGGTCCGGCGGGACCTTGTAGAACGCGGTCAGCGCCGCGACCGGCCGGCCCGACAGGTTCATGAACGAACGCGGCCGGGCCAGCGTGACCGGCACCCCGGCCAGCCGTCCCTCGGCGATGTCGCTGCCCGAGCGGTGCGCCTTGAAGCGTGCTCCGCACCGCTCGGCCAGCACGGCGATCACCATGTGCCCGGCGTTGTGCCTGTTTCCCGCGTACTCCGGTCCCGGGTTGCCGAGACCGGCGACGATCCAGCGTTCCGCGGTCAGCCCGCCTACTCCTCTGCGCTGCCGCTCTCGGCCGAGCTGTCGCCAGCCGCGCCGTCAACGGACTCGGGCACGTCGGCCCCGCACCCTCTTCGGCCTCGGGCTCTTCCTCGCCGCCCTGCTGCGCGATGACGTGCAGGACCAGCGTGTCCGGCTCGACCTGGAGGGTGACGCCCGCGGGCAGCTTCAGGTCGCCGGCGTGCACCGCCTGGCCGAGCTCCATGCCCTCGACGTCCACGTCGATGCCCTGCGGGATGTTCGTCGCGTCGGCCTCGACCGGGATCTGGACCAGCTGCTGGTCGACCATGGTGTCGCCCGGGGCGATGTCGCCGGAGACCCGGATCGGCACCTCGACGGTGACCTTCTCGCCGCGCCGGACCAGGATCAGGTCGACGTGCTCGATGAAGCCCCGGACCGGGTCCCGCTGCACCGCCTTGGGCAGGGCGAGGGCGCTGCCGCCCTTGAGCCCGTCCAGCTGGAGCAGCACGTTCGGCGTCTTCAGCGCGAGCATCAGGTCGTGGCCGGGCAGGCTCAGGTGGCGGGTATCGGTCCCGTGCCCGTACAGCACGGCGGGCACCTTGCCCTCGCGGCGGCTGCGGCGGGCAGCGCCCTTGCCGAACTCGTCACGAGTCTCGGCGGCGATCTTTACCTCGGGCACGGTGCTTTCTCCTCCGTCTGAACGTGCGATGCGCGTACGAAGTGTAGCCGAGAACGCGAGCAGGTGCGGGCTGTGCGCCCGCACCTGCTCGTCTGTCTGCTCGTCCCTACCCGTGGGGTATCTCACGGTATCCGTGCGGTATCTCGCGGCCGTGCGGCATCTCGCGGTACCCATGGGGGATCTCGCGGTACCCATGGGGGATCTCGCGACTACGGGTGCTCATAACATCCTCCTGATAATTGGCTTTCCTGCGGGCTCATTCGGAGAGTTCATCGGCCTTACGGGTGCGGAATGCCAAGCTGAACCAGCACGATCAGCTCCCCTCTTTCAAGTGGCCGTCGATTGCTTTCCTACATCTGACCAGAATGCTAGACCCGCGCTCGGCCAGAAAGCAATAAATCACCCTGATGTTTTTTCTGGGACACCGTTCATAGAACCAGCCCGATCCTCCCGTTTATCCTGTTGAAGGCCAGTCTCGCCCGCATGAAGCCGTATGCGGAGATAGGTTTCCTTAACTGCGGCTTAATGCGCGACGGCTGGAATTAACGTGTCCTGCGGATTAGACTGACCCGCACCGAGCCAGATGTTTCCGGGCTAATTAGCTATGCCAGATGACGGCATTAAGAAATCCCCAGGAGTGCAGATGAGCCAGCTGATCGCGGAACGCGCTGGGACGCTCGCGCCGACGCGGCGAGGGCCGCTGTGGCGCCAGCGGAACTTCGCTTTGCTGTGGACGGGCCAGACCATCAGCCTCACCGGCTCGGCCGTCACCACCATCGCCCTCCCGCTTGCCGCGATCACCCTGCTGCGGGCCTCCGCGATCCAGGTCGGCCTGCTGACCGCGGCTACCTACGGAGCGTTCATCGTCGTGTCGCTCCCGGCCGGCGTGATCGTCGACCGGCTCCCCAAGCGGCCGATCATGATCTGCTGCGACGCCGCGCGGCTGGTCCTCGTCGGCTCGGTACCGGTCGCGGCCGCGCTCCACCGGGTGACGCTCGGCCAGCTCTATGCGGTCGCGCTGGCCACCGGGACGTGCGCGGTGTTCTTCGACGTAGCCCAGCAGAGCTATCTCCCGTCGCTGCTCGACCCGGCCGACCTCACCGAGGGTTTCGGCAAGCTCGGCGCCTCCGCCTCGTTCGCCCAGGTGTCCGGGCGCGGGCTGGCCAGCGGCCTGGTCGCGGTCATCGGCGCGGCCCGGGCGGTGACGGCCGACGCGCTGTCGTACGCGGTGTCGGTCACCTGCCTGTTCCTGCAGAAGGCGCCCGAGCCGCGACGGGAACGCTCACCAGGGGCCGGGCAGCTGCGTCGGGACGTCACCCAGGGGCTGGCCTTCGTCGCCCGCCACCCGGTGCTGCGCAAGACCACGGCCTGCGCCGCGGCGGGCAACCTGTTCATCGCCATGCAGATCTCGCTGAACCTGCTGTTCCTGCTCCGCGTCCTGGCGGTGCCGCCCGCTATCGCGGGTCTTTACACCGCGCTTGGCAGCCTCGGCGGGATCGCCGGCGGAATGCTGGCCGCGCCCATGACCTCCAGAATCGGATCGGCCCGCATCATCTGGCTCTCGCTGCTTGTCTTCGATTTCCCTTCGCTCCTGCTGCCGCTGGCCGGACCGGGCTGGAAGATAGCGCTTTTCCTGATCGGTTACGGTGTCTCGTCGTTCTCCTGCGCGATATTCGGCGCGGCCCAGCTCGCCTACCGGCAGTCGGCCTGCCCGCCGGAATTGCGGGGCCGGATGAACGCGGCGGTCCGGTGGATAACATGGGGGATCTTGCCGGTCGGCGCCGTGCTGGGTGGATTTACCGGTACGGCTATCGGGATCCGCCCGGCGATCTGGATCGCGTATGCCGGCTCATGGGCCGCCGGTCTCCTGGTCTATTTCTCCCCGCTGCGGCGGGTACGCGACGTATCCGATCTCACGGCCTGAACACGAAAGCAAGAACGCGGCGGATGCGGGACTGTCCCGCACCCGCCGCGCTAGTAGTACTGGTTAGTCGTGCGGCATGCCCTCGGGCTTGACGCCTTCGTCGTCGTCGTCCTCGTCGTCTTCGTCGTCGTCGTCGTCGTCGTCGTCCTCGTCGTCCTCGGGCTCGCTCTCGCTGGCGTCCAGCCGGAAGAGCTCCTCGAGTTCGTCACGGCCGGCGAGATTCCTCGGCGACGGCTGCAATCCCCATGGTGGTCCTTTCGATTTCCTGGTCCCCGGGGCCCAGAAGGATGCGTGCGGGGGAAACGCGCAGCATCGTATCGGTCCGGACATGATCGTTAAGACAGACTCAGGAAATGCCGGATTTTGCCTGCTCAGCCAGCACTTCGGCCGCCTCGGCCCGGTCGCCCGAGATCGGTGAAGATGGCCGCCGCCTGGGCCCAGGACTCCGCGCGCCTCGGCCGCCGAGGCCCAGCCGGGCCTGCGCGGTGCCGAGGGACTTCAGGGTGGCCGCCTGCCTGCGCCGGTTGCCGGTGACCTGGTGGCTGGCCAGGGCCTGCCGCAGGCAGTCCAGGGCTTCGGCGTCCCGGCCCAGCGACAGGTAGCAGCGGCCCAGGATGTGCAGGGCGTAGCCCACTCCGTCGAGGTAGTCCGATCTCGGCGAAGGTGCGCTGGGCCTGCGGCAGGTACTCGATGGCCTCGCCCGGCCCGGTCGAGGTCGAGCAGGGTCCAGCCCAGGTTGACCAGGGCGACGCCCTGCGCCGTACTGGTAGCCCACCTCGCGGTTCAGCTCCAGCGCGCGCCGCAGTACAGGCCGAGGGCCTCGTCGGTCCGGCCCGAGCCGCTGGTAGGCGTCGGCGAGGTTGTTGGCCGCCTGGGCCTCGCCCGTCCGGTCACCGATCTCGCGCCGGATGGCCAGCGATCGCTCCAGGCAGGGCGAGCCCTTCGGGGTCGCGGGTGACGCCGAGGGCGTCGCCGAGGTTGTTCAGCACCCACGCCTCGCCCTGCCGGTCTCCGGCCGGCGGGCGCTGTCCAGCGCGATCGCGGTGGTGGCGATGCAGTCGGCCCAGTTGCCGCGGCGGCTGAAGATGCTGAACAGCGGGGCGGGCAGCCGCCAGGCGATCTCGTGCAGGCCGGACGCGGCCGCCTGGCGGGTGGCGGCGACCAGGTTGGCGCGCTCGCTGTCGTACCAGGCCAGGGCGTCCTCGGCGCCGGCGAAGGCGGGCGGCGTCGGTGGCGTCCCCGGCGGCGGGTCGAGCGGGATGTCGTAGCGGTGCGGCGAGCACGGCGGTGGCGGCGGCGTCGGCGGCGCGCATGTACCAGCCGAGCAGGCGGCGCGACCGCGGCCTCGCGCTCGGCGTCGGGCCGGTGTCCGCGGCCCGTTCGGCGGCGTACACCCGCAGCAGGTCATGGAACCGGTAGCGGTCGGTGCCGACCGATTCGAGCAGGTGCGCGTCGACCAGGATCTCCAGCGCGTCGGCGGCCGAGTACTCGGGGATGCCGAACAGGGCCGCCGCCGCGGCGGCCGCGATGGTGGGTCCGGTCCACAGGCCGAGCAGGCAGAACGCGCGGGCCGGGTCGATGCCGCGTTCGTCGGTGCTGGCCGGCAGGCTGGCGAAGCTGACCTGGAAGCTGGCCCGGACGGCGAGATCCCCGGCCCGCATCTCGTCCAGCCGCCGGTGCACGTCGCGGAGCCGGGCGGCCATGGCCGCGATGGTCCAGCCGCTGCGGGTGGCCAGCCGGGCCGCGCAGATCCTGATCGCCAGCGGCAGGCCCGCGCACGCCTCGAGCAGCTCGGCGGTGGCCTCCGGCTCGGCCGCGGCCCGCGCTTCGCCCACCACCTTGACGAACAGCTTCAGCGCGTCGTCGTCGTCGAGCACGTTCAGGTCGACCAGCCGGGTGCTGGCCAGGTCGGGCATCCGGCTGCGGGTGGTGACCAGCACCGCCGACGACGCGGTGCCCGGCAGCAGCGGCCGGACCTGGGCGGCGTCCCGCGCGTTGTCCAGCACGACCAGCATCCGGCGGCCGGCCAGCGTGGTCCGGTACCTGGCCGACCGCTCGGCCTCGTCCACCGGGATGTCCCGGCCGTCCACGCCGAGGTCACGCAGGAACCGGGCCAGCACGTCGCCCGGCGGCACCGGGTTCGGGGTCGCGCCGAGCAGGTCGACGTACAGCTGCCCGTCGGGGAAGCTGCCCCGCACCCGGTGGGCGGCGTGCACCGCCAGCGACGTCTTGCCGAGCCCGCCGGTGCCCGCCACCACCGCGATGCGGACCGCGCCCGGGTCGCTGCTTTCCGCCTCGCCCGCGTGCGACAGCAGCTCGGCCAGCCGCTCCACCTGCTCGTCCCGCCCGGTGAAGTCGACCACATCAGCCGGCAACTGCGCGGGTGACGGCGCCGGGCGGGACGCGGGCTCCCGGCCATCGGCCGGCCCAGGGGGGCCTGGCGGGATGGGCTGGCTGCCCTCCCAGGCTCGGGGGGTCACCGGGGGGGTCGCCCGCCGGGGGCACGCATCCCCGCCGAGATACATAGCGCCGACGGGGGCGGCGGTGTCCTTGGCCAGGAGTTCGGCGTGGAGCTGGCGCAGCTCGGCGCCGGGGTCCACGCCCAGCTGGGCGGAGATGGCCTCCCGGGCCTGGCCGTAGACCTCGAGCGCCTCCGCGTGCCGGCCCGCGCCGTCCAGGGCGCGCATCAGCAGCAGCCACAGGCCTTCCCGCAGCGGGTGGTCCGCCAGCAGCCGTCGCAGCTCGGCCACGGCCTGGTCGTGCCCGCCGAGGGCGAGCTCGGCCGTGATCCGCAGTTCGACGGCACCGAGGCGGAGCTCGGAAAGCCGTTCGGCCTCCGCCTCGGTCAGCGGCGTCGGCGGGACGTCGGCCAGCGGACGGCCGTGCCACAGGCCGAGGGCCTCGGTGAGCAGGCGGGCCGCGGCCTGCGGGTCCCCGGCCCCGTACGCGCGCCTGCCGTCCCGTACCAGGGCCTCGAACAGCAGCGCGTCGGTGTCCTGCGCGGTCACCCGCAGCTGGTAGCCCGGGGCGCGGGTGACCAGCACGAGGTTGTCCGCGTCCGCCATCAGCCGGCGCAGCCGCAGCACGTAGATGCTGATGAGGTTGGCCGCCCGGGCCGGCGGGTCGTCCCCCCAGACCTCGCTGATCAGCGTGTCGGCGGAGACGATCTGCCCGGGGTGGATGAGCAGGGCGGCCAGCACCGACCGCCACTTGGGGGCCCCGATCGCCCGCCAGTCGTCACCGACCAGGACCTCGAGCGGACCGAGAAGCCGGAACCTCATCATTACCCGGGATCACTCGCCTCCGCCTGGATCGGAACCGGCCGTCAGGGATTTCACTTAACCACGACTCAATCCGCGCGTAAACCACCCGCTCCACGATGTGCGGTGTCGGCACCGGAGCCTACGGCGGATACGTAGCGCCGGACGGCAACGGGGGCGTCGTCCGACCGGCGCCCCGATCGCCCGCTCGCCTGGCGGGGTGGGCGTGGCGGGAAGCGGTCCTGGTCCCGGGCAGGGGAGGGAGAGGGACCAGCCTCGCGGCCGGGACCGCCCGGTGCCACCACCATGGCCGTCGTCCTCGCGCCTCTGGCGGGGGCGGGGACGACGGTCACCAGGGGCAGCGGCCGCCGCGGCCGGGGACATCTCAGCTCTGGCCGTCGAACAGGCTGGTCACCGAGCCGTCGCTGAACACCTCGCTGATCGCCCGGGCCAGCAGCGGCGCGATCGACAGCACGGTGAGCTTGTCGAACCGCTTCTCCTGCGGCACCGGCAGCGTGTTGGTGATGATGATCTCGCTGATCCTGGAGTTCTTCAGGACGTCCACCGCCGGGCCGGAGAGCACGCCGTGGGTGGCGGTGGCGATGACCCGGTCCGCGCCCTGCTCGAACAGGGCCTCCGCCGCCTTGGCGATGGTCGAGCCGGTGTCGATCATGTCGTCCACCAGGATGCAGGTGCGCCCGGCCACCTGGCCGACCACCTCGAACATCCGGACCTGGTTGGCCACGTCGGGATCGCGCCGCTTGTGGATGATGGCCAGCGGGCAGCCGAGCCGGTCGGTCCACCGCTCGCAGACCCGGACCCGGCCGGCGTCCGGCGCGACCACGGTGACCTGGCTGACGTCGAGCTTCTTCTCGACGTAGCTGGCCAGGATGGGCAGCGCGAACAGGTGGTCCACCGGCCCGTCGAAGAAGCCCTGGATCTGGGCGGTGTGCAGGTCGACCGCCATCAGCCGGTCGGCGCCCGCGGTGGCGAACAGGTCGGCCATGAGCCGGGCCGAGATCGGCTCGCGGCCCCGGTTCTTCTTGTCCTGCCGCGCGTACCCGAAGAACGGCGTCACCACCGTGATGCGCTGGGCCGACGCCCGCTTGAGGGCGTCGACCATGATCAGCTGCTCCATGATCCACTCGTTGATCGGCGACGTGTGGCTCTGCAGCACGAACACGTCGCAGCCCCGGACGGAATCGAGGAAGCGGACGAAGATCTCGCCGTTGGCGAAGTCGAAGAGCTTGGTCGGCGTCGGCTTGATGCCCAGGCACGAGGCCACCTCGTCGGCCAGCGCGGGGTAGGCGCGGCCCGGAGACGAGCAGCATCTTCTTCGCGCCCGGACGGCGTCATGCCGTTCACCTGTTCTGCGCTCCTTCGTCGCCCCGGCGTCCGCGGCTGGCCCCTGGCGCGGCGGCTCTGGCGCTGGCCCTGCGCTTCGGCGCTGGCTCTGACGCGGTCGGCCTGGCGGGCGCGGGCGGCGGCCGCGGCGGACCCGGTTCCCGGCCGCTTCCGCTCCACCCATCCCGGCGAGTTGTGCTGCCTGCCGCGGGCGACGGCGATCGCCCCGGGCGGCACGTCCTCGGTGACCACCGAGCCGGCCGCGGTGTACGCGCCGTCCCCGATGGTCACCGGCGCCACCAGGACGGTGTCGCTGCCGGTGAAGACGTGCGCGCCGACCGTCGTGTGGTGCTTGGCCACCCCGTCGTAGTTGGCGAAGATCGTGGCCGCGCCGATGTTGGCACGCTCGCCGATGTCCGCGTCGCCCACGTAGGACAGGTGCGGCACCTTGGCCCCCTCGCCCACCGCGGAGTTCTTCAGCTCGACGAAGGTGCCGATGTGCGCGCCCGGGCCGATCCGGGTGCCCGGGCGCAGCCGGGCGAACGGCCCGACGGTCGCGCCGGGGCCGATCTCGGCCGACTCGCAGACGGTGTACAGGAGCATCGCGTCCGGCCGACCGAGGTGTCCCTGAGCAGGCAGCCGGGCCCGATCCGGGCGCCCGCCCCGATGGCCGTCCGCCCTTCCAGGTGCGTGCCGGGCATGATCGTCGCGTCGGGCGCCAGCGTCACGTCCACGTCGATCCAGGTCGACGACGGGTCCATGATCGTGGCCCCGGCCCGCATCCAGTCCTCGAGCAGGCGGCCGTTGAGGGCGCGGCGCGCCTGGGCCAGCTGCACCTGGTCGTTCACGCCCTGGATCTCGGCCGGGTCGCCGGCCAGGACGGTGCCGGCCAGGTGGCCGTCGCCGCGCATGATGGCCACCACGTCGGTGAGGTACTCCTGGCCCTGCGCGTTGCTGGTGGCGACCCGCTTGACCGCGCCGGCCAGCAGCGCGCCGTCAAAGGCGTAGCAGCCGGAATTGATCTCGCTGATCGCCCGCTGCTCGGCGGTGGCGTCGGCGTCCTCGACGATCTCGGCCAGCGCGCCGCTGCCGTCCCTGATGATGCGGCCGTAACCGGCCGGATCAGGGACCAGCGCGGTGAGCACGGTCACCGCGTTGCCCGCCGTGGCGTGCTCCCGGACGAGCGCGGACAGCGTCTGCGCCCGGAGCAGGGGCATGTCCCCGTAGGTCACCACGACGATGCCGGGCAGGTCACCGAGCGCCTCGCTCACCGTGCGGACCGCGTGGCCGGTGCCGCCCTGCCGCTCCTGCAGCACCACGTGCACGTCAGGCGCCTGCCGGGCGGCTTCGGCGCTGACCTCGTCCCGGCTGTGGCCGGCGACGACGACGAGGCGCTCCGGCGCGAGCTCGGCCGCCGCGGCCAGCGCGTGCCCGAGCATGCTGCGGCCGCACAGGGGATGCAGCACCTTCGGGATCCGCGATTTCATCCGGGTGCCCTCGCCCGCGGCGAGGACGATGACAGCGACCGGGCGAGGTTCGCTCACGGCAGCAGGGCTCCTCGGGTAGCGCGCCAGCAGCTGCGGTCTCCGGGGCCTGCCGCGGGCCTTCGGCCCGCCGAACCGCCCAGCCGGCACTGGTCAGGATGCTGTGAGGTTCCCCGGATGCGACGGCGAATAGGTCACTCGCCACTCACCTGCAGGATACCGTCCGGTCGCCATGATCGGATGACGGCTCTGCCGGGCACCACCCGCGCACCTAGCCTGGGCCAGGCCGGGAAGCTCAGCCCGGCTCCGTCCTCGCGGACTTGGTAACCGCAGGTGAATGGCCATTTTCGCGCGAATCGGCCCGCGGATCGGCGGCACCGTGGGGCTCGTCGGCGGTGGTGACCGGACCGACGATCTCGCTCGGCTCGAGGCCGGCGTCCCCGGCCACCGCGGCCAGCTCGGCGCCGAGCGGCTCGGCCGGGGCGGCCGCGGCCGCTCGCGGCGCGCCCGGTCAGCACCGAGGCGACGGCGGCGATCAGGCTGGCCGCGATGGCGAACGCGAACGCGACTCCGAGGCCGGAGTGGAACGGGGCGGTGATCAGCTGCGGGAAGAACTGGCGGCCGGTGACGTAGGCGGCGTGCGCGGCCGACAGGTGCCCGAGCAGCGGGCCCAGCAGCTGCTGCATCGGGTTGTAGCCGAGGAACGCGGCGAACAGCACGCCGATCGGCGGCAGGTGCGAGATCTGCTGGGCGGCCGCCGCCGGGACCCCCTGCGCGGTCAGCCCGCTGGACAGCGCGCCCGGCAGCTTGCTCGAGAGCCCGGCCACCATCAGCGAGAAGAAGACCCCGATCGACAGGACGAACGAGGTGTTCATGAACGTGGCGATCATCCCGCCGGCCGCGCCGCGCTGGTTGGCCGGCACGGCGTTCATCATCTCGGCCCGGTTGGGCGAGGCGAACAGGCCCGAGCCGAACCCGTTGAACGCGATGATCAGCGCGAACTGCCAGTAGTTGAAGTTCACCGGCAGGAACAGCAGGACGAAGAAGGTCAGCGCGGTGAGCAGCGCCCCGCCGGTGGTGAACGCCTTGGCGCCGAACCGGTCCGACAGCACGCCCGACAGCGGCGCGGAGAGCAGGAAGCCGATGGTCAGCGGGACCAGGTAGATGCCCGCCCACAGCGGGGTCTGGCTGAAGCTGTAGCCGTGCAGCGGCAGCCAGATGCCCTGCAGCCAGATGATCAGCATGAACTGCATGCCGCCGCGGCTCAGCGCGAGCATCAGGTTGGCGATGTTGCCGGCCGCGAAGGCACGGATCTTGAACAGCGAGATACGGAACAGCGGCTCGGCGACCTTCGTCTCGACGAACGCCGAAGATCACCAGCAGGAACGCCCCGCCGAGGATCGCCGACAGCACGAACGGGCTGGTCCAGCCCATGGCGTGCCCGCCGTAGGGCTGCAGGCCGTAGGTGATGCCGACCAGGATCGCGATCAGCCCGACGGCGAACAAGATGTTGCCCCACCAGTCCATCCGGGCGTGCTTGCGCTCCCCGATGTCCTTGAGCATGAAGTACGCCCAGATGGTGCCGAACGCCCCGATCGGCGCCGAGACCAGGAAGACCAGGTGCCAGTTGACCGGGCCGAGCACGCCGCCGAGCAGCAGCCCGAGGAACGAGCCGGCGATGGCCGCGATCGAGTTGATGCCCAGCGCGGTGCCACGCTGGTTGGCCGGGAAGGCGTCGGTGAGGATCGCGGTCGAGTTGGCGAACAGGAACGCGCCGCCGATGCCCTGGACGACCCGCCAGAGGATCAGCCACATCGCCCCGGCCGTGCCGTGCTGCCAGGTCACGGTCAGGAAGATCGAGGCCACGCTGAAGACCGCGAAGCCCAGGTTGTACATCCGGACCCGGCCGAACATGTCGCCCAGACGCCCGAAGCTGACCACCAGCACCGCGGAGACCACCAGGAAGCCCATGAACATCCACAGCAGGTAGCTGGTGTTGTCCGAGCTGAGCGGGTTCAGCCCGATGCCGCGGAAGATGTCCGGCAGCGCGATCAGCACGATGGACTGGTTGATGGTCGCCATCAGCACGCCCAGCGTGGTGTTCGACAGCGCGATCCACTTGTAGTGCGGTCCCAGCTCGGCCTTCGCAGGCACGCCAGCGCTCACCTGACCAGAATTGGAATTCATTTGCCTAAGCCCTCAGCCTCACAGGCAACTTTGGCACCAGTAGAAACTTGCTTGACGTTAACTAACTATAGCGCACGCCCTGGTGAGGCAGCCGTCCGGGAGGCCGGGCCGCCGCCGCGGGGCTCCGCTGGCCGTCGCCGGGTCTGGTGCCAGCCGCTCGGCTCATTAGGAGCGGCACTCATGGCAACGCACGATCCTGCGCTGCGGATCGGAGAGCTTGCTGACGTCCTCGGTGATCGCGGAGTGCCTGACGGCGGGCGTGATGGCCGCGGGGCTGCCGGATGCGAGCATCCAGCTGGTGCCGACGACGGACCGGATCGCCGTCGGCGAGATGCTGAAGATGAGCGACTGCATCGACGTCATCGTGCCGCGCGGCGGCCGCTCGCTGATCGAGCGGATCGCGGCGGAGAGCAGGGTACCGCTGTTCAAGCACCTCGACGGCATCTGCCACACCTATGTGCACGCCGCCGCCGATCCGGAGATGGCGCGACGGATCGTCTTCAACGCGAAGATGCGGCGGCCGGGCATCTGCGGGGCCACCGAGACCCTGCTCGTCGACAGGGAGGTGGCGCCGACGCTGCTGCCGCCGATCCTCGACGATCTGCTCGCCGCCGGCTGCGAGGTTCGGGGCGATGCCGCCGCGCGGGTGATCGACAGCCGCGTGGTGCCGGCGACGGACGCGGACTGGGATACCGAATACCTGGACAAGATTCTCGCGGTGAAGATCGTCGACGGGGTCCAGGACGCGATCGCTCACATCCGCGAGCATTCCTCGCAACACACCGAGGCGATCGTCACCGAGGATCGCCGACGCCGCGGAAACGTTCGTCGCCGCGCTCGACAGCGCGATCCTGATGATCAACGCCTCGACCCAGTTCGCCGACGGCGGCGAGTTCGGGATGGGCGCCGAGATCGGTATCGCCACCGGCAAGCTGCATGCGCGCGGCCCGGTCGGCGCCGAGCAACTCACCAGCTTCAAGTACGTCGTCCGGGGTTCCGGCCAATGCCGGCCATGAAGGTGACGTCGACCGCGCCGATGCCGGCGGGCTGCTTTCGTCGCCGGTGCGCGGCGGGCTTCACTCGCGCGATGAACGGTGCCCGGGTTTGACCTTCGGCGCGCGCAGGATCGGGCTTCTCGGCGGCTCGTTCAATCCGGCCCACGAGGGACATCGCTACGTCTCGCTGCTGGCGCTGAAGCGGCTGCGCCTCGACGAAGTCTGGTGGATGCTGACGCCGCAGAACCCGCTGAAGAACGCGCGCGACACGGCGCCGTTCGAGGAACGGCTGAAGGCGGCGACACGGGTCGCCGAGCATCCGCGCATTCGCGTGACCGACATCGAGCGGCGACTCGGCACCACGCACACGGCCGACACGCTGGCTCTCCTGCTGCCGCGCTTTCCGAAGCATCGTTTCGTCTGGCTGATGGGAGCGGACAATCTCGTGCAGGTCAGCGAGTGGAAGGACTGGCGGCGCATCTTCCGGCTGGTTCCCATTGCGGTTTTTTCCCGGCCACCCTATTCTAAACCTGCCTTGGTCGCGCGCTCGGCGCGTGTCTTTGCCGAGGAGTCGAGCGGCGGAATCGCGAGCACGGTCGGTCGCGACGATGTCGCCGCCCGCATGGGTGTTTCTGCACATGCGCCCGCATCCGGGATCGGCGACGCGCATTCGCGCGCGGCAGCGCGCAGCGGGCAGTCGAGCGCACGGAGCGAGGATCGCAGCGGGATCAACATTGATAGGGAGTCGTCCACCATACACGCGATGACGCAGGTGCCGCCTTCGGCCGACGACGTGCTTCAGGCGGTGAAGGCTTCGCTCGACCACGACAAAGCCGATGGCGTGGTCGTCATCGATCTCGCAGGCAAGACCACCATCGCCGATTTCATGATCGTCGCTTCCGGGACCTCGAAGCGGCATGTCGCCGCGATGGCGGATCATATCCTCGCAAGAGCTGAAGGAAATGGGCGCGACCTCGGTCGCCGTGGAAGGCACCGGTCACTGTGACTGGGTGCTGATCGACATCGGCGACGTGCTGGTGCACCTGTTCCGTCCGGAAATCCGCGAATTCTACGCGCTCGAACGTCTGTGGGGCGCACCCTCGCTGATTTCGGACCGGTCCGCAGAGCGGAGGGCGGGCAGCATCCGCGTCTGACAGCGTACCTGGCGAGGTCGGGTAGATCCGAGCGCGGCACGCGTGTGTGTGTACGCTGTCGCCACGGTTCGAGTCTTCCTCGATCGAACGTTTGCAACCAGACGAACACCAACCCGACATCCGCTCGTGCTATCGCCTGCGCTCGGCCAGCTCGGCGAGGAACGCGTCCTCTTCGCCTCGAGGAAGCCCGCCCAATGGCCCCGATGTAGAGCTGGCGCACGCCCGCGCGGACGCGGCGAATCCCACCGCGGCGATCAGCGCGCCGCACGAGGCTGCAAGCGCTCGTCTCGTTTTGCCCATTTCACAACCCCACCTCGCCTCGACCGGTTCACGGAACCATGGCCCTCAATAGGGCTATTCTAGGGAACGACGACGCTGACCGCTACGATCTTCTCAGCGTGCCGGGCACGGGCGGGTGACCCGAACTTGGCAGGAATGCCACCGGAGCGGGGATCACGTTGTTTTTATTCGATCCCGGCTATCGAGACCATACGTTGCCGATCGGTGACGAGGCTCTCATCTCAGCCGATGAAGGCGACGGCAGGGCGTCCGGCCGGAGAAGCACACATGGTGATCAGGGTCCGCAATCGCATGGACGTGAGACCGTCCGAGATCACGCCGCAGCGGGTTTACCTCGACCGACGGCGATTCCTCGCCGGGGCGGCGGTCGGCGCCGTCGCGGCGTCACCGGCATCGGCACGGCGGCGGCGGTCGAGGGCACGCCGCCGGCGCCGCGGCTCGACGGCGTCGTCAAGGGTCCCTACTGCCACCGACGAGCCGCCGACGCCGCTCGAAGGACATCACGCAGCTACAACAACTTCTACGAGTTCGGCACCGACAAGGACGATCCGGCGCAGATACGCGCGGCACGCTCAAGACCGCGCCCTGGTCGGTGACGATCGACGGCGCTGTGCGCCAAGCCCGGCAACTATCGACCTCGACGACCTGCATCAAGCCGCAGCCGCTCGAGGAGCGCATCTACCGCCATGCGCTGCGTCGAAGCGCTGGTCGATGGTCATCCCGTGGGTCGGCTTTCCGCTGGCCGACGTGCTCAAGCGCGTGCGAGCCGACTCGGCAAGCGCCAAGTACGTCGCAGTTCACGACGCTGCTGCGACCCGACGCAGATGCCGGGCCAGCGCGCGCGCCGGCGCTCGACTGGCCCTACGTCGAAGGCCTGCGCATGGACGAGGCGATGCATCCGCTGACCCTCCTCGCCGTCGGCCTCTACGGCGAGGTGCTGCCGAACCAGAACGGCGCGCCGCTCCGGCTCGTGGTGCCGTGGAAGTACGGCTTCAAGAGCATCAAGTCGATCGTCGCATCCGCTTCGTCGAGAAGCAGCCGCACGACCACCTGGAACATGCAGACGCCGCGCGAGTACGGCTTCTACTCCAACGTCAATCCCGACGGTCGACCACCCGCGCTGGAGCCAGGCGACGCGAGCGCCGCATCGGCGAGTTCCTGTCCGCCAGCGACGACGCTGATGTTCAACGGCTACGGCGATCAGGTGGCGAGCCTCTACGCCGGCATGGATCTGAAGCAGTGGTTCTAGGACAGGCGCTGTCCGGTTCCCGCGCTCGCGAGCCGTCACCCCGACCCTCTCCGCGCGAGGGCGGCACCCGCGTGAGCGGGAGGGTGAGGGGGCCGATGGACGCACCGGCACCGGCCGAGCGCACGGTGACCCGGCGTTCGAGCGAAACGCGGTGCCGCGTCCGACCGCCTGATCCGTTTCGTCCTCAAGCCGGCGGTGTTCTTGCTCTGCCTGATGCCGCTCGGCTGGCTCGGCTGGCTCGCGGCGACGGGCGGGCTCGGCGTCAATCCGATCGAGACGGTCGACCGAAGTCTCGGCGACTGGGCGCTCCGGTTCCTGCTGCCGAACAATCCGTCGCTGCTCTACAATCTCGCGGAAATCCACCGCGAGCGCGGCGATCTTGCGCGTTCTCGCGGCTGTCTGCAGCGTGCACTCGAGCTCGCGCCCGACTTCGCTCCCGCGCAGACGCTGCTGGAGGCAATCGACGCCCAGCGCGGGTGAACGGTCGCGCGCCGGTTCTTATGCCGGCCCGTTGGACGCGCCCCCGGTGCATCAATTACAATCGCTGCCTCCCCTTTCGGTGAATTCGCCGGCGCCCTTGAGTCGACGCAATGCCTTTTATGCGCAGTCCGGCGGCGTGACCGCCGTCATCAACGCCAGCGCCTGCGGCGTCATCCAGACCGCCAAGCAGCACAAGCGCAGCATCGGCCGCGTCTACGCCGGCCGAAACGGAATCATCGGTGCGCTGACCGAAGACCTGATCGACACCGGGCGGGAATCGTCGCGGGCTATCGCCGCGCTGATGCACACACCGGCTGGCGCCTTCGGTTCGTGTCGCTACAAGCTCGCTGGCATCGACCGCGACCGCGCACAGTACGAGCGGCTTATCGACGTCTTTCGCGCGCACGACATTGGGTATTTTTTCTACAACGGCGGCAACGACTCGGCCGACACCTGCCTCAAGGTATCGCAGATGGCGGCGCGGCTCGACTATCCGCTGATCGCGGTGCACGTGCCGAAGACCGTCGACAACGATCTGGCGGTGACCGATTGCTGTCCCGGCTTTGGCTCCGTCGCCAAGTATGTCGCGACGTCGATGCGCGAAGCCGCGTTCGACGTGGCGTCGATGGCGAAGACTTCGACCCGCGTTTTCGTGCTCGAAGTGATGGGACGTAACGCCGGCTGGATCACCGCGGCGGTCGGGCTCGCCGATGACGCGGACACGCCGATTCCGCTGCTGCTCCTGTTTCCCGAGATCGCTTTCGACGAGACGAAATTCCTGGCACGGCTGGATGCAAAGGTCGCGCAATTCGGCTATTGCTGCGTCGGCGTCTCGGAAGGACTGCGCGATGCGCAGGGGAAGCTGCTGGCCGAAGCGGGCACCAAGGATGCGTTCGGCCATGCGCAGCTGGGCGGAGTCGGGCCGATGATCGCCTCGCTGGTGAAGGAGAAGCTCGGACACAAGTACCATTGGGCGGTGGCCGATTACCTGCAGCGCGCCGCGCGGCATCTGGCCTCCAAAACCGATCTTGAGCAGGCGTACGCGGTGGGCCGCGCCGCGGTCGAGTTCGCCGTGCGGGGCAAGAGTGCGGTGATGCCGGCGATCGTGCGCACCTCCGACAAGCCATACCGGTGGAAAATCGAGGCGGCTCCGTTGGACGAGGTCGCCAATGTCGAAAAGAAGCTGCCGCGCGATTACATCAGTGCCGATGGTTACGGTATCACCGCCAAGGCACGCGCTTACTTGTCGCCGCTGACCCGCGGCGAAGCGTTCCCGCCGTTTCGCGACGGCCTTCCGCAATACGTGCGTTTGAAGAACATTGCGGTCGCGAAAAAGCTGGCGACGTCGTTCTCGCTCTAGCGGTAGCGAGCGAGCTCATCCGTCGAAGAGGCCATCCGGTGACCCGCAACGTGGAATATTTCTTTACGCCGGTATCGCCGTTCACCTATCTCGGACACGAGCGCTTCGTTGCCCTCGCCGACAGGCACGGCGTGTCGGTCGATGTCAAGCCGGTGGACCTGGGCCGCGTGTTCCCGGTGTCCGGCGGGCTGCCGCTGAAGCAGCGCGCACCGCAGCGCCAGGCGTATCGCCTGGTCGAGCTCGCGCGCTGGTCGAAGCATCTTGGGCTGCCGCTCAATTTGCAGCCGCGCCATTTTCCGGTGCCGCCCGAGCTCGCCTCGAAATGGATACTCGCCGCGCAGGCGCTGCAAGGCGCCGGCAGCGCGCTCAAGCTCAGCGGCGCCTTGTTGCGTGCGGTATGGTCCGAAGAACGCAACATCGCCGATGCGGACACGCTGGCCGCGATCGCGACCGAGCAGGGACTTGATGCCCAATCGCTGGCCGAACGCGCCGGCGCCGCCGACATCGGCGAGCGCTATGACGCGTTGACGCAGGAGGCGATCGACCGCCAGATCTTCGGCTCGCCGACGTATGTCTATCGAGACGAATTATTCTGGGGTCAGGATCGGCTCGACTTTTTGGACCGGGCGCTGGCAAAATAGCACGTTTTCGCGGTTCGCCGTCCGCTTGCCTGACGCGAGCGCGCCGCAAACCGCCCCCCGGCGCAGGCTCGGCCGGGCCACAACAAAGATTCGCAACGATTCGCTCGCCACCATTCTAGGGGATGCACATGTCAACCGCACTCGTCTTCGCGCTCGTTTGCGCGATTGCCGCGCTGGTCTACGGCGGCTGGTCGATCACATGGATCATGAACAAGCCGGCGGGCAACCCGCGCATGCAGGAGATCGCCGCTGCCGTGCAGCAGGGCGCGCAGGCTTACCTGAACCGCCAGTACGCGACGATCGCCGTGGTCGGCGTCATTCTGCTGGTGGTGATAGGCGTGTTCCTCTCCTGGACCACCGCCACGGGTTTTGCCGTCGGCGCGGTTCTGTCGGGACTCGCCGGATTCATCGGCATGAACGTCTCGGTGCGCTCGAATGTGCGCACCGCGGAGGCGGCGCGCACCGGCTTGAACGAGGCGCTGGCGGTTGCGTTTCGCGGCGGCGCGATCACCGGTCTCTTGGTCGTCGGGCTGGGTCTGCTCGGCGTCGCGGGCTTCTACTGGTTCCTGGTGCAATCGGCGCACTACGCGCCAAATGCTGCCAAGGAAGGACTGCACGGCATCATCGAGCCGCTGGTCGGTCTCGCCTTCGGCGGTTCGCTGATATCGATATTCGCGCGGCTGGGCGGGGGCATCTTTACCAAAGGTGCCGATGTCGGCGCCGACCTGGTCGGCAAGGTCGAGGCCGGCATTCCCGAAGACGATCCGCGCAATCCCGCGGTGATCGCCGACAACGTCGGCGACAACGTCGGCGATTGCGCCGGCATGGCGGCCGATCTGTTCGAAACTTACGCGGTGACGATCGTGGCGACGATGCTGCTTGGCGCACTGTTGCTGCCGACGCATGCCGAGGCCGCGGTGACGTATCCGCTGGCGCTGGGCGGCTTCTCGATCCTGGCCTCGATCGTCGGATGTTTCTTCGTCAAGGCGAGGCACGGCGGCAAGATCATGAATGCGCTCTATCGCGGGCTGATGGTCGCCGGCGGCCTCTCGGCCATCGGCTTCTGGTTCATCACCGACTGGGTGATGGCCGGCGTCGCCGGGTCGAATCCGGAGCTGACGACGCTGCATATGTGGGGCGCGGGCCTGATCGGCCTGGCGCTCACCGCGGCGATGGTCGTGATCACCGAGTACTACACGGCGACCGAATTCAAGCCGGTCCGCCACGTCGCAGAGGCGTCGACGACCGGGCACGCGACCAACATCATCGCGGGACTGGGCGTATCGATGAAGTCGACCGCATGGCCGGTGATCTCGGTGTGCATCGCAATCCTGGCCTCCTATTGGCTGGCCGGGCTCTACGGCATCGCCATCGCCGCGACCGCGATGCTGTCGATGACCGGCATCATCGTCGCGCTCGACGCGTACGGCCCGATCACCGACAACGCCGGCGGCATCGCCGAGATGGCCGATTTGCCGGAGTCGGTGCGCGCGATCACCGATCCGCTCGATGCGGTCGGGAATACGACCAAGGCCGTGACCAAGGGCTACGCGATCGGCTCGGCGGGTCTTGCCGCGCTGGTGCTGTTCGCCGATTACACGCACGCGCTGTCCGGCGCGAACATTAACGTGAGCTTCGACCTTTCCGATCACATGGTGATCGTCGGGCTGTTCCTCGGCGGCTTGATACCGTATCTGTTCGGCGCGATGGCGATGGAAGCCGTCGGCCGCGCGGCCGGGGCGGTGGTGGTCGAAGTGCGCCGTCAGTTCAAGGAGATTCCGGGCATCATGGCCGGTACGGCGAAGCCCGAATACGGCGTCGCGGTCGACATGCTGACCAAGGCCGCGATCCGCGAGATGATCATCCCGTCGCTGCTGCCGGTGCTGGTGCCGGTTCTGGTCGGCCTGCTGCTCGGCCCGGTCGCGCTGGGCGGGCTGCTGATGGGGACGATCATCACCGGATTGTTTGTCGCCATTTCGATGACCACCGGCGGCGGCGCCTGGGACAACGCCAAGAAGTACATCGAGGACGGCCATTATGGCGGCAAAGGCTCGGACGCGCACAAGGCCGCCGTGACCGGCGACACCGTCGGCGATCCGTACAAGGATACCGCCGGTCCCGCGGTCAATCCGCTGATCAAGATCATCAATATCGTCGCGCTGATGATCGTCCCGCTGCTCGCGCTGCACGGCGCCGACCGGAAGGTCGCCGATGCTCCGCCGTCGATCACGGTGCCGGCGGGCGCAGTCGCTGTCGCGGCGACGACGGGCGTGCCGGCGCCGAACGGCGCGCCGACCAAATAGCGCTTCGCGCATGCGAAAAGGCCGACCCTCGGGTCGGCCTTTTTTTCGTGCGCGCTATCGACTCGCTCGCTCAGCGCCTTCTGGCGAGCATCACGCCGTCGCCGACGGTCAGCAGGCAGGCATCGACGCGGCCGTCATCGCGGATCTTGGCGTTGAGCGCGCGCAGCGCATCGGTGTCTTCGTCATGCACGTTCGGCTCGGCCACCTTGCCCGACCAGAGCATGTTGTCGAGCGCGATCGCGCCGCCGCGGCGGACGAGCTTGAGGCACGCTTCGTAGTAGGCGTCGTAGTTCGTCTTGTCGGCATCGATGAACGCCAGGTCGAAGGTTTCCGCGCCGCCCTGCCGCAACAACGCCGCGAGCGTGTCGATCGCGGGAGCGAGACGAAGCTCGATGCGGGCGGCGACGCCGGCCTCCTGCCAATAGCGGCGGGCGACGCTCGTCCATTCCTCGCTGATATCGCAGCAGATGAGCTTGCCATCCTCCGGCAGCGCTTGAGCGACCGCCAGCGCACTGTAACCGGTGAACGTGCCGATCTCGATCGCGCGGCGCGCTCCGATGAGTTTTGCCAGCATGGCGAGCAGCGCGCCCTGGTCGGCACCGATCTGCATGCCGGCGTGCGGCATCGGCGCCGTTTCCGCTCGAAGCCGGCGCTGCACCGTGGTCTCGCGCGCGATCTCCCGAGTGACATAGCGTTCCACCGCGTCGGGTAGTAGTGACCGGCTCATCGACCGCAGAATGCCGTGGTCGGCGGTCTCTTGCAACGCCGGCGAGTGCCCGCGCACGGGGGTCCAAAGGACAAGGGCGGCACGAAGCCGCCCTTGTCCCTCTTGCCGATTCTACGACCGCGCGACGTCAGCCCCTTGACGATCCGACGCCGGCTGACATGTTGCTTACGGCTTGTCCGAGAAAATCTTCATCGCGTCGTTCATGTGGATCATGCCCTTCTTGTTCTTGTCCATCATGTCGAAGCGCTTTTCCATCATCGCCATGAAGTCCTTCTTGGTGATCATGCCTTCCTTGTTCGACATCTTTTTCATTTCCATCGAGAACGGCGACAGGCCCGTGTCGTCGGCCAGCGCCACGGGTGCCGACAGCGCGGCAACGGCCAGCATTGCGCCAAACGACAGTGCCTTCACGGTCTGTTTCATCGTCATCTTTTGCTCCTTCCTGTAGTGGATCTCGGGGCGAGGCCCGGTTTCGCTCCACCGGGCGCGAGCGCATCGCACGCTCACGCCTTTGGTCGAAGCGACCTGCCAAAGCTTACAGCGGGCGCCGCCATTCTACCCGGAGCGGGCTGGCGCGGGTACACGCCGTCCGGCCCCGGCAAGGGGTCCCGAAGTGGCGGGGTAGAATCGGCCGGTGACTCTCCCGCATCCGAAGCACGGCGGCGCCCTCGCTGGCGCTGTTCCTCGGCCTGGCGCTCGCCTCTGCCGCCGCCGCCCAGACCCAGCGCCGCCCCCCTCCCGAACGGCCGTCCGACCGGACGGTCAAGCACACGGTCAGTGCCAGGCACCAGATGGTCGCGACCGCCAACCCGCTCGCCACGGACGCCGGCGACCGGATCCTGCGCCGCGGCGGCACGGCGGTCGACGCTGCGATCGCCGTACAAATGGTGCTGAACCTGGTCGAACCGCAATCGTCTGGCATAGGCGGGGGCGCGTTCATGCTCGTTCACGACCCCCGGCGCAGCACGCTCATTGCCTATGACGGCCGCGAAACCGCGCCCGCGGCGGCGCGACCCGACCGTTTTCTGGACCAGTCGGGTCACCCGCTCCATTTTTTCGATGCGGTCGTCGGTGGGCGCTCGGTCGGAGTTCCCGGAACCCTTCGGATGCTGGAACTCGCGCACCGGCGCCACGGCCGGCTCGCCTGGGCGACGTTGTTCGACCCGGCGATACGCCTCGCCGAGCGGGGGTTTGTCGTCAGCCGTCGATTGAGCGGCGCGATCGCTGCCGAGAGGTTCCTGCGACAGGACCGGGCGCGGGCGTATTTCCACAATGCCGACGGAACGCCGCTCGCCGCCGGGCAGCTCCTCAGGAATCCCGCGTTCGCCGCGACGCTCAAGCGAATTGCCGCCGAAGGCGCCAACGCTTTTTACACCGGCGAGATCGCGCAGGACGTCGTGCGCACGGCCGACGGCTATGCGGCCAACCCGGGCGACTTGACTACCGCCGATCTCGCGGCCTATCAGGCGCGTGTCCGCAAGCCCATCTGCGGGCAATACCGCAGCTTCCGCGTTTGCGGTGCGCCGCCGCCGTCCTCAGGTGGCATTGCCGTGCTGCAAATGCTGGGGATGCTGGAGCGATTCGACTTGCGGTCGATCGGCAGCAGCGATTTGATGAGCGCGCATTTGTTCAGCGAAGCGGGGCGGCTTGCCTACGCCGACCGCGACGTCTACGTCGCCGACCCGGATTTCATCGCGGTGCCCGTCGGGCTTACGGACCGAGCTTACCTGCGCGAGCGCTCGCGCCTGATCCGGCTCGACTCCAGCGTCGGCTACGCGGCACCCGGCATGCCGCCGCCGATCGCGGCGGAGGACAGCGCCACCTTCGGGCAGGGCGAGGCGCTGGAATTTCCTTCGACCTCGCACATTTCCATCGTCGATCGTTATGGGGGCGCGGTGGCAATGACGACGACGATCGAGGACGCGTTCGGCAGCAAGCTGATGACCGCCGGCGGATTTCTGCTCAACAACGAGCTGACCGATTTTGCCTTTGCGCCCTTCGAATCCGGACGCCCGGTCGCCAATCGCGTCGAAAGCGGCAAGCGTCCGCGTTCGTCGATGGCACCGACGATCGTCTACGATGCGCAAGGGCAGATTGCTGTGGTCGCCGGCTCGCCCGGCGGCAACGCCATCATCAACTACGTCGCGAAAACGCTGATCGCCATACTCGACCGGGGGCTCGATCCGCAGGCGGCCGTCGATCTGCCCAATATCGGCAGCCGCAACGGCCCGACCGAGCTCGAACGGGGCACCAGTGCGGAGGCGCTTGCGCCCAAGCTGGAGGCGCTTGGCGAGACGACACAAATCATCGACCAGAACAGTGGACTGCAGGTCATCGTGCGCTCGGCTGGGCGCTGGCGCGGTGCCGCCGATTCACGCCGCGAAGGGACGGTGCGAGGTGACTGACGACACGGCTGCGCCCGCGGCCGCGAGCCCGCATCGTATCGTCATCGTCGGCGGCGGCGCCGGCGGCTTGCCGCTGGCGACCGCGCTCGGCGACAAGCTTGGCCGCCGCGGCAAGGCCGCGGTCACGCTGGTCGATCGCGCCGAAACGCACGTGTGGAAGCCGCTGCTGCACGAGGTCGCGGCCGGCCGCATGGATGCCGCCGCGCACGACGTCGACTACCTCGCCGTCGCGTATTGGCATGACTTCCGTTTTCGTCAGGGCGCGGTCGAGGGTTTGAACCGCGCTCGCCGAGAGCTCAGGCTGCAGGCGGTCGACGACGACGACGGCAGGCAGATCCTGCCCGAGCGCATCGTGCCGTACGACACGCTGATCTTCTGCGTCGGCAGCACGACCAACGATTTCGGCATTCCCGGTGTCGCCGCCCACGCGATCTCGCTGGACACGCCGCTCGACGCCGAACGTTTCCATCGCCGGCTTCTCGCCGCGGCCGTGCGCGCCGACGGCGAAGCGGCCGCAGGCCGCCCGTCGCATGTCGACATCGTCATCATCGGCGCCGGCGCAACAGGCGTCGAGCTCGCGGCGGAAATACGCCAGACGACCCGCACGCATGCTGTCTACGGTCTCGACAAGCTCGACCCTGCGCGGGATATCCACCTCACGCTGCTCGAGGCGGCGCCGCGCATCCTGCCGCAGCTGGGCGAGCGGATTGCCCGGGCGGCGACCGAATTGCTTGGCACACTAGGGATCGCCGTGCGCACCGGCGAGCGTGTCGTCGCGGTCGATGAGGATGGCGTGCACACCGCGGCGGGAGCCACGCTCCGCGCCGACCTGATCGTCTGGGCCGCGGGCATTCAGGCGCCGCCGCTGCTGGCGACGCTGGACGGTCTCGAAGTCAATCGCGCCAACCAGCTGGTCGTCATGGCGACGCTGCAGACCACGCGCGACCCCGACATCTTCGCCTTTGGCGATTGTGCCGCGGCACCGTGGCTCGGACGGGGCAAGGCCGGCGCGCTCATTCCGCCACGGGCGCAGGCAGCGCGGCAACAGGCGGCGCTCCTGGTGCGCACGATGCGGGCGCGGCTTGGCCGAAGGCCGCTGCCCGAGTTCCATTTTCGCGACTTCGGTTCGCTGGTATCGCTAGGAGAACTCTCGGCCGTGGGCAATCTGATGGGCAGGCTGATCGGTGGCAGCATGCTGATCCAGGGGCTGATCGCGCGCGCGATGTACGCGTCGCTATACAAGCTGCATCAAGTGTCGATTCACGGCTATTTTCGCGTCGCGCTCGACACGATCGGGCGCTTTCTTCGCCGCCGCATGGAGCCGCGCGTCAAGCTGCATTGACGCGCGGCGAGGGCGACCGGTCTACCAGATCGTCACGCGTTTTTCCGGCGGCAGGTACATCCTATCGCCCGGCTTGACGTCGAATGCACGGTAGAAGGCTTCCTGATTGATGACCGCGGCGTTCGATCGTATCGAATTGGGCGAGTGCGGGTCGCTCTTGATCAGACGCACCGTGTAGTCGTCGCGCATCTTGGTGCGCCAGACCTTGCGACGAGCCCATGAAGAAGCGCTGATCGCCGGTGAGTCCGTCGATCACCGGCGCTTGCCTTGCCGCCGAGCGAGATCCGGTAGGCCTTGTACGCGATCGCGAGCCCGGAGTTGTCGGCGATGTTCTCGCCCAGGGTCAGCTCGCCATTGACGTGGTAACCGGCCACCGGCTCATAGGCGTTGTACTGCTGCGACCAAGGCCTTGGTCTTGGCTGCGAATTTTTCGTGATCCTCGGCCGTCCACCAGTTGTGCAGGTTGCCGTCGCCGTCGTACTGGCTGCCCTGGTCGTCGAAGCCGTGGCTGATCTCGTGGCCGATCACCGCGCCGATCGCGCCGTAGTTGACCGCGTCGTCGGCTTGCGCGTCGAAGAAGGGCGGCTGCAGGATGGCCGCGGGAAACACGATCTCGTTCATCTCCGGGTTGTAGTAGGCGTTGACGGTCTGCGGTGTCATCAGCCATTCGTCGCGATCGATCGGTTTGCCGAGCTTGGCGATGTTGCGTCGATATTCGAATTCGTTGGCGCGCATCACGTTGCCGACCAGGTCGGTCGAAACGATTCTGAGCGTCGAATAGTCGCGCCATGTTGTTCGGATAGCCGATCTTCGGCGTGAACTTGGCGAGCTTTTCCAGCGCCTTGGCCTTGGTGGCCGCACTCATCCAGTCGAGGCCGCCGATGCTCTGCCGGTAGGCGACCAGCAGATTGCCGACCAGGGCGTCCATTCGCGCCTTGCTCGCCGGCGGAAAGTATTGCTCGACGTAGACCTTGCCCAGGTCCTCGCCGATCGATTGGTCGACGAGCTGGATGCCTCGTTTCCAGCGCGCGCGAATTTCCGGCGTGCCGTTGAGCACGGTACCGTAAAACGCGAAATTGGCGTCGACATACGGCTGGGACAGGTAAGGCGCATAGGCGCTCAGCAGCCGCCAGCGGAAATAGGTCTTCCATACCGGCAGCGGCGTCCGGTCGAGGATTGTCGCGAAGGCCGTGATATAGCTGGGCTGGCCGACGATCAGGTAGCCGACCTTCCCGGTGATGCCGGCGCGGTCCATGTAGCGCTTCCAGTCGTAACCGGGCGCCAGCGCACCGAGCTTGTCGAGCTCGAACTTGTTGTACGCCTTGATCGGGTCGCGCAGCTCGACCTTGGTCCATTGCGCCTTCGCGAGCTCGGTTTCGAGCGCGAGGATGGCCGCGGCGTCGCGATCGGCGTTCAGGTCGCCCGCCATCGCCAGCATTTGACCGACGTGCTTGCCGTACTTGGCCCGCGCCGCGCTGAGCTTGGCGTCGCCGTCATCCAGGTAGTAATCGCGATCGGGCAGGCCCAGGCCTCCCTGTCCGAGATCGACGATATAGCGGGTCGAGTCCTTGTTGTCCTGGTGCACTTCCAACCCATACGGCGTGTTCACACCGATTCGCCCCAGGTGCGCGATCTCGGCTGCAATCTCATGCTTGCCCCTGAGGGCATCGATGCGGGCGAATTCCGCCGCAAGCGGCTTGACGTCCAGGGTTTCCAGCCGCGCCTCGTCCATGAAGCTCTTGTAGAGGTCGCCGATGCGCTGTGCCGGGCCGGCGCTGGCGTGCCGCTCGCGCTGTGCCTTCTCGACGATGTCGCGCAGCTGAACCTGCGTCTGGTCGTAAATCTTGCTGCCTGCGCCGTAGGCGGGTTTGTCGGCCGGAATCTCGGTCGTGGCGAACCATCGCCCGTTGACGTATCCCGACAGGTCGTCCTGGGGGCGCACCGAGGGTTCGATCAGGCTCATGTCGATGCCTGAACGCAAGGGCGCGGATGCGTCGGTGGGGCGGGCGAGCGTCTGCGCGCTCGGCGGCTCGGCCGCGCGCGCGGTGGCGGCAAGCAAGGCGAAGCAAAGGGAGCTGACCAGCAGTCGTTTCATAGTCGATCCATCGTCAGGAGGTCGTTGGTCGGTCGCCGGCTGTAGCCCATAGCCGCCGCGCTCGCAGGCCGGCGGCTGTGTGCCTGCACGATTGGCTCCCGCCGCGGCCATTGTCGCAGGGACGATCGGTTCGCCGCCCGGCTTGCGATGCGGCGCGTCATCAGACGACCAAACGCCGCCGGTGGCGATAAGCAGTTTGAGAATTTGCATTATGCCAGCGGCAATGCCGAGTAGCCACGATAGGGCGATATACTCCGGCCTCCGTCGAGATCGCGCATTGAAGATGCTATCCGAGCTCCTGTCTGCGGCGATCCTGCTGATCCTGGTGATCGACCCTTTCGGCAATGTGCCGCTGGTCGTCAGCGCGCTGCAGGCGACGTCTCCGCCGCGCCGCCGCTGGATCGTGCTTCGAGAGTGCGTGATCGCTTACGCCGTGCTGCTCGCCTTCCTGTTCGGCGGGCGATCTTTCCTGACGCTGATGCACGTCTCCGAAACCTCGCTTTCGATCGCCGGTGGCGTCATCTTGTTCCTGATTGCCTTGCGGATGGTTTTCTCGCATCCGGAGGGCGTCTTCGGCGACACGATGGACAGCGAGCCTCTGCTGGTGCCACTGGCGATACCGGCGATCGCGGGACCTTCGGCGCTGGCGACGGTGATGCTGATGGCTTCGCGCGATCCCGAGCACATCGATGTGTGGCTGCTTGCCTTGACGATAGCGATGGCAGCGACGACGCTGGTGCTACTGGCCGCTGGGCGGCTGCAGCGCCTGTTGGGCGAGCGCGGAATGCGCGCGTTCGAGCGGCTGATGGGACTGGTGCTCACTGCGGTTGCGGTCGAAATGTTGCTCGGCGGGATCAAGAGCATCGCCGCGCAGTTCCGCGGCTGAACCCAGGGTGCCGCTTCATGCGGCCAGGAGCCAGCCCCCTTCGCGACGGACAGCGCCCGCCTGCTCGAGCTCACCGATCAGCATCGCCGCCAGTGCGTCGGGAGCGAGCTGAAAGAAGTGCCGGTTGAAGTCGCGGTAGATTTGGACGCGCTCGACGTAGGCCGGCATCGTGGCCAGCAGCATGCGTCTTTGATCGAGCAGCGCAAAGCTCAGCAGCGCTTTCAGCGCGTACCTTGCCACGCGCAGGCTGCTGGCTTCGAACGCGGCGGTACGTTGAAACGCGCGATCGAGCGCTGCGGCGACGTCGCCGAACGGCTCGCCATGACCGGGAATGACGACACGGGCGTCCAGGCCCGCCAGCATCTCCAGCGTGGCGCGCGTCGCGGGCATCGCGCGCGGATCGATCTCTCGCGGCATCACCAGGCCGTAGCCGTTTTGCCACAACGCGTCTCCCGAGATCAGGATTCGATGTTCGGGATTGAGAAATACCAGCGCCGCCATGTCGTGGCCGGGTGCCGCGAGCGCGCGCCATTCGAGCCCGCCCCAGATGTGCGTCTCGCCAGGCCGGATTATTTCATCGTAGCCGAAGCGGTCGGTGCGCTGGTCGCAATAGGCGAGCAGCAGCGCCCTCTCGTCCCAGCGATCGATCAGCGGCGCTTCAGCTTCCGGCAGCGCGATCGGGCACCGGTAACGCGCCTTGATCGTCGCGTTGGCGCCGATGTGGTCGCTGTGGCAGTGGGTGTTGACCAGTCGCGCCAGGGGCTCGTTGCCGATCCCCGCGGGCGTCTCGAGCAGCCCAAGGGTCAGCGGCGCGTGGCGCACGTAGCCGGAGTCGATCAGTACGTGCCCATCGCGGCTCTTGAGCAGTACGTTGTTCGACGACAGCCAGTCGCGGACGAACACGTGCAGTTGTGGCGGCAGCTTCGGCGCGGCGCTCACTGCAGCCTGCCGAGGAATTCCTCGATCAGCCCGACGCGATCTTCGACCGCAGGTGCGGCCCGCTCGATCCGCACGCGATCCTGACCGGCGAAGCGGTAGCGGCCGTCCTTCTGGATCAGCGCGATCAGCTTGCCGGCATCGAACGGCGGCCGTGGGCCGAACTGGACCTGCGAGCGATCGGGGCCGGCATCGACCTTGACCACGCCGAGCGGCTTCGCCAGCAGCCGCAGGCGATGACAATAGAGCAGCGCCTGCGCCTGCTCGGGCGGCAGGCCGAACCGATCGATCAGCTCTTCCTGCATCGACGTGAGTTCAGCCGCGGTGTCGCAATTGGCCAGCCGCTTGTAGAGAACCAATCGCTCGTGCACGTCGTTGCAGTACGTCTCCGGCAACAGCGCCGGAACGTGCAGGTTGATCTCGGTGGTGACTCCCATCGGGTCGTTGAGATTCGGCTCGCGTCCGGAACGCAGCGAATCGACGGCGGCCTTGAGCATTTCGGTATAGAGCTGGAAGCCGATCTGCTGCATCTCTCCCGACTGCTCGTCGCCGAGGACCTCGCCGGCGCCCCGGATTTCCAGGTCGTGCATCGCGAGATAGAAGCCGGAGCCTAGGTCCTCCATTAGCTGTATCGCCTCGAGCCGCTTCTTCGCCTGCACCGAGAGCGCCTCCTCTCGCGGCGTCAGCAGGTAGGCGTACGCCTGGTGGTGCGAGCGTCCGACGCGGCCGCGCAGCTGGTGAAGCTGCGCCAGGCCGAACTTGTCGGCGCGATGGATGATGATCGTATTGGCGGTCGGCACGTCGATACCGGTCTCGATGATGGTCGAGCACAGCAGCAGGTTGGATCGCTGCTGGTAGAAATCGCGCATCACGCGCTCCAGCTCGCGCTCGGGCATCTGGCCGTGCGCGATCGCGATGCGCGCCTCGGGCATCAGCGCTTCGAGCTTCTGTCCCATCGTGGCGATCGTATCGATGTCGTTGTGCAGGAAGTAGATCTGCCCGCCGCGCTTGAGCTCGCGCAGGCAGGCTTCTCTCACGATGCCGGGCGAGTATTGCGCGACGAAGGTCTTGATCGAGAGGCGCCGCTCGGGCGCGGTCGCGATCACCGAAAAATCGCGCAGGCCCTCGAGCGACATCGCCAGCGTCCTGGGGATCGGCGTCGCGGTCAGTGTCAGGACGTCGACCTCGGCGCGCAGCCGCTTCAGTTGTTCCTTCTGTCGCACGCCGAACCGATGCTCCTCGTCGATCACGACCAGGCCGAGGCGCTGGAACTTCACGTCGCGCTGGATCAGCTTGTGCGTGCCGATGACCAGGTCGATGCGTCCGCTGGCAAGACCCTCGAGCACCGTCTTCGCCTCGGCTGCGGAACGGAAGCGCGACAATTCGGCGAGCTTCACCGGCAGGTCGGCGAACCGGTCGGAGAACGTCTGGAAGTGCTGCTCGACCAATAGCGTGGTCGGCACGAGCACCGCGACCTGCTTGCCGTCCGCCACCGCGACGAACGCTGCTCGGAGTGCCACCTCGGTCTTGCCAAATCCGACGTCGCCGCAAACCAGCCTGTCCATCGGCTTGCCGGAGGTCAGATCGCGGATCACCGCCTCGATCGCGGCCGCTTGATCGGGCGTCTCCTCGAAGCCGAAGCCCGCGGCGAATGCCTCGTATTCGTGCAGATCGTACTTGAACGCATGCCCTTGCCTTGCTGCGCGCTGCGCGTAGAGATTCAACAGCTCGGCCGCAGTGTCGTGCGCGCGCTGCGCAGCCTTTTTCTTCGCCTTGTCCCATTGGCCGCTGCCGAGCTCGTGCAGCGGCGCCGCGTCGGGAGATGCGCCGCTGTAGCGGCTGATCAGGTGCAGGCTCGATACGGGCACGTAGAGCTTGGCGTCGTTGGCGTACAGCAGGTGCAGGAATTCGTTCGGACCGTCGCCCAGATCGAGCGTCGTCAAGCCGAGGTACCGACCGATCCCGTGCTGCTCGTGCACGACCGGGTCGCCGATCCGCACCTCGGACAGATCGCGCAGCATCGCGTCGACGTTGCTGCGCCGCGCGTCCCGCTTGCCCGGCCGCCGCACGACACCCGCGTAGAGCTCGGTCTCGGTGATCAGCGCGACGTTCGCCGCCGGCCAGACGAACCCGGCATGCAGCGGGCTCGCGACCAGCGCCGGGCTCGCGTCGCCACCGATGAATTCGGCCCAGTCGGCGACGACTGCCGGCTTGAATCCATACTCGGCGAAATACTGCTGCATGGTTTCGCGGCGCCCGAGACTCTCCGCGGCGATCAACACGCGTTCGCGCGTGGCGGTCACATGGCGCTTGAGCGCGCGCAGCGGATCGTCGGCCCGGCGGTCGACCTGGACCGGCGGCAACGCGAGCGTGGCCGGCGCTCGGCGTGATCCTTTGGTGTGGATGCTCGCTTCCGCGGTAGACGCCGCCGCGGCATCATCACCGGTTTCGATCGGTGGTTCGGTCGCGGTGTCGGTCGAACCCGGAGAAGTCTGTCCTCCCGACGGCGCGGATCGCTCCGAGGAGAGCTCGATGCGGGCGAACGGCTTGAGCACGCGATGGAACTCGTCTTCCGACACGAACAGCTCGTGTGGCGCGAGCAACGGCCGCGTGCGATCGCCGCGTAACAACCGGTAGCGCGCGTCGGTGTCTTCCCAGAAGCGCCGGAACGCCGCCGTCACATCACCGTGCAGGCAGACCAGCGCCTCGAGGGGCAGGTACTCGGCCAACGTCGCGGTGGCATCGAAGAACAGCGGCAGGTAATACTCGATGCCGGCCGGCATGATGCCGTTGGACACGTCCTTGTACAGCGACGACTTCGATGGGTCGCCTTCGAAGACTTCGCGGAAGCGTCCGCGAAAGCGGGTGCGCCCGGCCTCGTCCTGCGGAAACTCGCGCGCTGGAAGCAACCGCACCCGCGGCACCGGATAGACGGTGCGCTGGCTGTCGACATCGAACGTTCGTATCGATTCGATCTGGTTGTCGAACAGGTCGATCCGGTAGGGCAGGGGGCTGCCCATCGGAAACAGGTCGATCAGGCCGCCGCGTATGCCGAATTCGCCGGGAGAAACGACCTGGGTGACATGCTGATAGCCAGCCAGCGCGAGCTGCGAGCGCAGGCGATCGACGTCGAGCGTTTCGCCCTGCTCGATGAAAAACGTGAAAGCCGCGAGATAGGACGGCGGCGCGAAGCGGTAAAGCGCGGTCGTCGCCGCGACGATCACCACGTCGCAATCGCCGCGCGACATGCGGTAGAGCGTCGCCAGCCGCTCCGAAACCAGATCCTGATGCGGCGAAAAATGATCGTAGGGCAGCGTCTCCCAGTCGGGTAGGACGGCGATCTTCAGCGCAGGAGCGAACCATGCGATCTCGGCGGCCAGCCGTTGCGCCGCAAGCGCGTCGGCGCAGACGACGGCCAACAGCTGCCGGCGTTGCGCGGCATCGGTTGCGGCTTGCGCAAGTGCCAGCGCGTCGGCCGAACCGGCGAACGGCTGCGCGATGGCCTTCCGCCCGGGCGGCGGCACGGCGGGCAGGAGGCGGGGAAGGGGAACGAACGGCTGCGGGCTGGACGCCGGCGACGGGGACAACGGAATCGACAATGCGGCTGTTCCAGGTCAAAGGACCAATTATACGGGCCGCGCAACGCGGCTCCGAACGCTACCGCCGCGACTCAATGCGCGACGCGACCGTACTGATCGTCGAAGCGGACGATGTCGTCTTCCCCCAGGTAATCGCCACACTGCACTTCGATCATGATCAGCGGCTCGTCGCGGGGATTCTCGAGCCGGTGTCGCGTTTCGATCGGGATGAAAGTCGATTCGTTGACGTGCACCGCATAAACCCGGTCGCCGTTGGTGACGCGCGCTTCTCCGCTGACGACGACCCAATGCTCGCCGCGTCGGTGGTGAAGTTGCAGCGAAAGCGCACCGCCCGGTCTGACTTCGATTCGCTTGATCTTGAATCCGGGCCCTTCCTGCAGCACCGTGTACGCGCCCCAGGGCCGGGCGACGGTCCTGTGCAGCTTGTAGGCATCGTGGCCGCGCGCTTTCAGCTCGCCGACGACTTCTCGCACCCGCTGCAGATGATCGCGGTGCGCGACCAGCACCGCATCCGGCGTGTCGACGATGACGAGGTTATCGACACCGACGGTGGCGACGACGCGGTCACCGGCATGCACAAACGTATCCCGGGTGTCGATGGCCACGCGCTCGCCTTGCCCGCGATTGCCGGCGGCGTCCGGCTCGGTCAGCGCCGAGACCGCCTGCCAAGAACCGACGTCGCTCCAATCGAATCCGCCCCGGATGACGGCAACCCGATCGGCCTTCTCCATCACCGCGTAGTCGATCGAAATGTCCGGCACGGCGGCGAACAACGCGGCATCGATTTCGAGCATCGATGTGTCGGCGCTCGCACGCAGCGCTTGCCACACGCTCCGCACGGCCTCGTACATCGCCGGCGCATGTTCGCGGAATGCCGCGAGGATGGTCGCCGGCGTGAAACAGAACATGCCCGAGTTCCAGACGTAGCTGCCCGCGGTCAGGAATGCCACGGCATCGGCGAGCGGCGGTTTTTCGATAAAGCGCGCGACTCGGAATGCGTCGCCCGAGTCGAGCGGCTCGCCGCATTCGATGTAGCCATACCCGGTCTCGGGATGCGTCGGTCCGATGCCGAAAGTCACGATCCAGCCCGCTCCGGCAAGCGCCTTCGCGCGGTCGACCGCGGCGGTGAACGCGCCTCCATCGCGGATCAGATGATCGGACGGCAGCGCAAGCAGGATCGCGTCGGCGCCGTAGCGCGACTCCGCGTAGAGCGCGCCGAGGGCGATCGCCGGGCCGGTGTTGCGTCCGAAGGGTTCGAGCAGGTAGGCGACGCGTTCCGACGCGTCCTCGATCGCGGCCGAAAACTGGTCCTTGGTCTGAAAGTAATAGTCGCGGTTGGTGATGACGACGAGTCCCGCGACGTCGGGCAGCGCAGCGGCGCGCGCGGCGGTCTTGCCGAGCAGGGTCTCGCCATCCGGCAGGATCAAGAATGGTTTCGGCGCGGTCTCCCGCGACAGCGGCCAGAGGCGTGTGCCGGCGCCACCGGAAAGAATGATCGGTACGAGGCTCATGGGTCCCTTGTCAGTTGCCGAATCGACCCCATTTTAACAGTAACATCCTGAAATACCGGGCGAAGCGCGGGGTTAGGGACAGTGCCGGGTGTTATAATATGTTTAGTATCGCGCAGGGCTTGAAGGCTTGGCCGACGGGCTCGCGGCAGCACCGATTACCGGGGGCGACCTGGTTTCGACGGGGACTGTGAAGCAGCGCGGGGCATGCCAAGGTGCAGAACCTTGTGAATCCTCTGCAATCGCAAACTTAACTGCGAACGACGAAAACTACGCTCTGGCGGCTTAATCCCGCCGGACCTCGCACCGGGTGGCGCTCAATCCGGGTGATGTAACTGTCACAGCGAGGACATTTCGAGCGATCGCGTGCGTCCGGGTCACTTGGGCGACACGCTAAAGCAAGGTGACTGGTTCCGGCGTTGCCTGCCCGTCAGTGGCGCCGGGGCGAGAGCACAATGACGTGGCTAAGCATGTAGTCCCGACTGTGTAGCGTTTTCGGACGCGGGTTCGATTCCCGCCGCCTCCACCAAACTAAAGAATGACGGCCCCTTCGTGGGGCCGTTTTCTTTTTATCTGCCCAGTACAGCCGTCGTCCAAGGCACAGAGATGACCCAGACCCTTTTGCTACCTAGGCGAGAAGCGCCAGCGAGCGCGGATGCACCTAGCCGGTCGGATGGCTGCCGGCACTCATCGCGTGTTCGTGGAATATTGGTAGTTGAGGCTTGATGCAACGAAAGCGAAAGCCACTGCGGACGATGCGTCACCGTGCGGTCATACTTGACGTGTACTTTGCCCGCGATGGGATGCCGCGAAGGGCATCTGCGCGATGGAGAATACAATGGAGCCGATGAACGGTGCGATCAAGATTGAGAATTCGAAGGATGTATCACTGCAAACACTCGTGAGTCCTCTTGATAGCGAAGACTATTTTGAGCTCGCCTGCGAGGCCGATGAATTCGGCGTACACATCCTGGGTTATTTGATCGCCGAGTAAAGCAACGAGGCACCTTGTGAAGTTGGTCAGTTGATCGGACGCCGCGCGCAACCGCCAAAGTGAACACGCGAGCCTTTAGCGCACCATTGTCTTTCGGGTTTCCTTGAGCGCGTCGATCAGAAGGTTGATCGCGGTTTTCGTCAGGCCTTTCTCCTCGACATCGAAATCGATCAGGAGTCGCTTGGCATCCTCAGACACATGGAATGTGATGGCCCCGTTACTGCCAAGATCGTATTCCTTCTTCTTACGGGCGCCCATTGCAATATCTCCGTTGGACAAGTTTTCGTCGTACCGTAACTCTGCGGCGAGATTGTTACAGCTAGCGCAGGGACTAATGTCGGAACTGAGTATGCCAAAAATCCCAGTCGCCATCGTTGCGCCCGCTGCGACACCGAAAACTGTGTCACATGGCGCCTCAGACGAGCAGCTTGTTCGAACAGATAATTATGTTCCCAAGCACCTGAGTGGAGCGCGCGTTGCTTTACGAACAATTTGAGGCGCACCAAAGACACCCGCGGCTAGGTCTGCCGAGAACTGTTCAACCCAATGCCCACGCGGTCCGCCCAAATAGACATTGGACCTTGACGTCCGAAGCTCCGTTACACAAACCAAGTAGTTTGCGGTCCACTCATCGCCCAAACCATCCGCCCGAGCTCGACGAACTCTTAGCGCGAAATTTTCGTGAAGGTACCCAAGCCGGCTAAGCTCGGACTCGAAGTCCTGCTTTTCGCCAAGCTGCTCCATCACCCAACAGTAACCTTCGGCGCGAACAGCCATTTGCCGCTTCCTCGAACGGTGGCAGCATTGTTGCACAGCATATGTGTCACTCGCGTGACGACGTTTCTGACCTGCGCAATTACGAACGTGACGTTTGTTCGCGAACGGAATGAAAGTCCGCCCGGGAAGCTTAGAGGGTCGCGGGTGAAGGAGCGTGTCAATCGCGAGCACGTAAGTAGGTCGGTTAAGTTAATATCGAGATATGCAATATCACATCATAATTCCAGCGGCGGGTAACGGCTTCCGTTACGGTGCACCTGTCCCGAAGCAATATTTGTCCCTCGCGGGCAAGCCGGTACTGCAGCACGCGATCGATCGTATGACGTCAAGCTTTCCCGCGTCGACGATTTGTGTCGCGCTTGCACCGGATGACCGCTGGTTCGAAAGTTCGATCGCGAAGCAAGACAATGTACAAGGACTTCGTCTTGGTGGCGACGGACGTGAACAGACCGTTCGCAATGCGATCGACGCTCTGGTTGGAGTCGCGAATGACGACTGGATCGTTGTGCATGACGCGGTGCGTCCTTGCATCGATCCAGCAGCGTGCCTGCGCCTCAAAGCGGAGGTTAGCGCCGATCCAGTAGGAGGCTTGCTCGCGATACCGGTGTCCGACACGCTCAAGGTCGTCGCCAGTGATGGACGGGTGCTACGCAGTATGCCGCGGGAGAGCGTGTGGCGCGCTCAAACACCCCAGATGTTCCGGTACGGCGTGCTGCGAAAGGCGTTTTCGAATGCGGGCATCGACCGTTGGACGGACGAAGCTGGTGCTGTCGAAGCGCTGGGGCTCCGACCTCGGGTCGTGCTGGGGAGCGGATCCAACGTAAAAATTACGTATCCGGGGGACCTGGATCTCGCGGCGGCCGTGCTATCCAGGCAGGAGTCATGCGAAGAGGCGTGCTAGGGGCGTGAACTTTTATCGGCGCCATGGGGAGATCGCGCCGCTCCGATCGATCCGATATGGGCATGAGAAATCATCGATGGACACGCTGCTAGAACGCATCGACGCTCCTGAGGCGCTGCGCAGGCTCAATTCAGCAGAGCTGCCACGGCTCGCGTCCGAGTTGCGAGCCTTCATCCTCCAATCGGTCTGCGGAAACCGGGGGCCACCTCTCTTCGAACCTCGGGACCGTCGAACTGACGATCGCTCTTCACTATGTCTTCAACACGCCTCGCGACCGACTGGTATGGGACGTGGGTCACCAATGCTACGCACACAAGATCCTTACCGGGCGCCGGCAGGACATGAGCCGACTGCGCATGGCCGGGGGCCCGTCAGGGTTCCCGCGACGTGCTGAGAGCGAATACGATACGTTCGGGACCGCCCATTCGTCGACATCGATCTCCGCGGCGCTTGGTATGGCTATTGCGGCTCGCCGGAAGAATGAATCACGGCGCGCCGTCGCCATCATCGGCGATGGTGCGATGAGCGCCGGCATGGCCTTTGAGGCGCTGAACAATGCGGGTGCAGCCGATGCGGATCTGCTGGTCGTCCTCAACGACAACGACATGTCGATCTCTGAACCGGTGGGCGCTCTAAACAATTATCTGGCGCGTCTGCTTTCAGGCAGGACCTATAACTACGTCCGGCGCGGCAGCAAGGAGATGCTGTCGCGGCTGCCCCAGCTGCGCGAGTTCGCCAAGCGCTGGGAATCGCACATGAAGGGCATGGTGACGCCGGGCACCCTGTTCGAAGAGCTCGGATTCAACTACATCGGTCCGATCGACGGACATGATCTCGGCGTGCTCGTCCCGACGCTTGCAAACCTGAAGCAATTAAAGGGTCCGCAGCTCCTGCACGTTATTACAAGAAAGGGCAATGGATATGCGCCCGCAGAGGCCGATCCCATTCTCTATCATGGTGTTCCGAGCTTTGATCCCGTTGCCGGCATTGTCAAAAAGACGGCAGGGAAGCCCACCTATACGCAGATCTTCGGGGATTGGATATGCGACATGGCCGCGTCCGACCCCCGCCTTGTTTGCATCACGCCGGCCATGCGCGAGGGCTCGGGGCTGGTGCGCTTTGCGCGGGAATATCCGGACCGGTATTTCGACGTCGGGATTGCTGAACAACACGCGGTGACGTTCGCTGCCGGCCTGGCATGCGAGGGGATGAAGCCGGTCGTCGCAATCTACTCGACGTTTCTTCAGCGGGGCTACGACCAGCTGATCCACGACGTGACGTTGCAGAACCTGCCGGTTCTCTTCGCAATCGATCGGGCAGGGATTGTGGGAGCAGACGGCGCGACCCATACGGGGGCTTTCGATTTCTGCTATTTGCGCTGCCTGCCCAATATTATCGTCATGGCTCCCGCGGACGAGAACGAGTGCCGCCAGATGCTTTACACCGGATTTACGATGGATGGCCCGGTCGCCGTCCGTTATCCACGGGGAATTGGTCCGGGCGTCCCGGTTGCCGCCGCGATGAGCGCATTGCCGGTCGGCCGTGCCGAGATACGCCGCCGATCAAACCGGCCCGGTTCCGCCGTCGCGATCCTGGCATTTGGCAGCGTGCTGGAGCAGGCATCGCTCGCGGGCGAAACATGTGATGCCACCGTGGTCAATATGCGCTATGTCAAGCCCCTCGATATCGATTTGGTGCTGCAGCTCGCATCCGCGCACGCAGCATTTGTCACCGTTGAGGAAAACGTTGTGTCGGGAGGAGCCGGCAGCGCGGTTGCGGAAGCCTTAGCCAGCGCAGGGGTAACGATTCCGATGTTGCACCTGGGCTTGCCGGACCGCTTTCTCGACCATGGCGACCCTGCTACCTTACTCGGCGAATGCGGGCTTGATGCCAAGGGAATCATCAGCGCGATCCAGCGACGATTCCCTAAGCGTCGGCTCGATGACGTATCCAAGTCTGTCGCATGAAGCCGATGAGGCGCGCCTAAAAGCGAAACAGGCGCTTAATCGGAGCTGGTGTCCCAAGCCCGACCGACTGCTCTTTGGCCGAACGGAAGCGGTCGAGGGGAACTACGATCCGACGGAAGGTCTGCTCCCGGCGCCAGGGGATTGCGCGTATTTGCGAAGGGCGCAACAATAATTGGCGACTGGCGTTTGATACTGGATAAGTTATGACTGGACCGCGCGTGCGTTATTTCGCTTACGGCTCCAACATGCTGACGGATCGGCTGCGCGAGCGCGTGCCCTCGGCCACGGCAATCGGCATCGGCCAGCTCCCCGGCCACGCCCTTCGTTGGGACAAACGCAGTGGGCGGGACGGGTCGGGCAAGTGCGACGCGGAAGCCACCAGTCAAAAGGATGATGTTGTCTGGGGCGTTTTATTCGAGTTCGACCCGCAAGAAAAGCCATTGCTCGACAGAGCTGAAGGGGTTGGTGCTGGCTACTTGGAGAAGACGGTCAATATATTAACGGAGGACGGACCGGTTACCGCCGTGACGTACTGCGCGACCGACAAGGACCCGACGCTGCGCCCTTACCACTGGTACAAGGCATTGGTCATTGCTGGGGCGCGCGAGCACGGATTGCCGGCGAGCTACCGCAGCCGTCTCGAGCTCGTTGTTACCGTTTCCGATCCCGGTGCTGCGCGGGCCAGCAGACAGGACCTGCTATCCGGTGACGGACGGACATACCGCTAACGTACCCAGCCCGACGACCCCTCGACACGTACCGTACGTGTCACAGCGCGCTGACTCCCTTACAAGAGGCCGTCCGGGCTACGTTGCTTTCATCGCGCGTGTAGCAAGGGCAGTTACCAAAAAATGACGGCCCCTCGCGGGGCCGTTTTCTGTTGGTTTCGTGGGCCGATTCCCGACGTCCGTCAGGCCTTGAACGGCCGGTCGTGAATCCACTGGGAGAAGATGTACTTTTCGCCTTGGGTGATCGGGCGGGCACCGTGGAGGCTCTGGGGGTCGGGTTTGCCCTCGCGCATGCTGGCGAAGAAGAGGCCATCGCCAGTCTTGCCCTTGTAGGAGAACCCGACCTTGACGAAGTCGAGGTCGCCGCCCTCGTAGTCGTCGTTCAGGTACATCAGGAACGTCGCTAGCCGGTCGCCCTGATAGGTGCCATCGCGGCCGTAAGGGTGCTCCCGGTCGTAGAGCGAGTCGTAGTGCGCCTTGATCTCCTGGCCGAGCGCGTAATGGAAGATCTGCGGCGGCTCCATCTGCTCTACGGTGAGGCCGGTGAGCAGGCTGATGCGGATGCGCAGCAATAGCAGCACCACCCCGCCATCGACGAGGGTGAAGGGGAAGTCGCTGCAGTTGCGAATGGCGAGAAATACCGTTTTCTGCCCGTCAAACATCATCGAGGGGCGCAGATTGTCCTTGCCGCGGCTGACCAGCCAGGCGCAGAGCTCGGGCGTGGTGAAATTCTCCGCCGTCCAGATCTTCGGCCAGTCGCAGACCTGCTTGGGTTCCGCCGGCACGACCCATTTCTCGAGATCGATGCTCTCGCGCAGGCGCCGCCACATGTCGGCCACGTCCGCTCCGCGCCGCGCCTGATCGGCCAGCGATTGATCGCCCGCGAGGATCACGAGCTGGGCGCGCGCGTCCGCGGCACCTCCTTCGGCCGCGCGCTGGAGCAAGGCGAGCGCTTCGGGCCAGCTGTGCGAGGTCCAAGCGCCCGCGCCTTTCAGCGTCGCCATGACCGACATCGCCTGCGCATCGCCGCGTTCGACCGCGGAAGCGATGAGCTTCGCGCCCTCCTCCGGCTCGAACGGCGCGTCGCGTCCGATGAGCAGGAGCGTGCCGAGCGCCGTCATCGACGGGATGTCACCAGCCTCGGCTGCGCGGCGGAGTTCTTCGATATCCATGGTCTTGGATTCTACAAAGGCTGGTTGCGGGTGTCGATGGGCGCGGCCGTAGCGCCGCGAACAAGCACGGTCCACGCGCGAGCGGGACGCGCGATCGGGCGTATATTGTCCTCTGGTAGTGTCTTTGTCTGTCTGCCACATTCCCGATGCAGGTAGTAGCGCCAAGGAAGTTCTGATGTTTGATCGCTTGATTTTTGTTTTGCTAGCTGTCGTGGCATACGGACTTAAGACGCGGTAACTCGCTGGAAGCATGGTTTCGCACGCCACCAGACGCATCGCCCGCCGCGAGGACCTCGGGCTCGACAAGCGCGAATACGCGATCCTGAGCCGCTTGCGAACGCCGCAGCAGATCCAGGCGTTCATCAATGCGATACCGATCAACTACGAGATCGGCGGAGAGACGATCTTCTCGGTTCGGCAGGTTCTTGCGCACCGCCGCGCGCATTGCATCGAAGCGGCGCTGCTGGCCGCCTGCGCGCTGTGGATCCAGGGCGAGCCGCCGCGGGTCATGCATCTCGATTGCGACGCGAGCGATTATCCGCACGTTGTTGCGTTGTTTCGCCGGGGCAGGTGCTTGGGTGCGATCTCCAAATCCAACGGCGTCGCGCTGCGCTATCGCGATCCGGTCTACCGCACTCTCCGTGAGCTCGCGATGTCATATTTCCACGAATACTCGACTCGGGGCGGTCGCAAGACCTTGCGCAGCTACGCGTCACCGCTCGACCTGCGCCGCGTCGACCCCGCTTTATGGATCACGGCCGATGGCTGCTGGGAACTGCACGCCCAGCTCGAGCGCAGGCGCCACTACGCGCTGATTTCCACCAGGCAGCAGAAATTGCTTTCGCGCCGTGATGCGTTCGAGCGTGCCGTCGCCAAACTAGTCCAGTATCCGAAGGGAACCCGAGAACGATGAAGACCATACGCTGGGGCATGATCGGCTGCGGCGACGTCGCCGAGATGAAAAGCGGCCCCGGATTTTACAAGGCGGAGCACTCGTCGCTGGTCGCGGTCATGCGCCGCAACGGCGCGCTCGCCGCCGACTATGCGCGCCGGCACGGCGTCGCACGCTGGACCGACGATGCCGAGACGATCATCCGGGCGCCCGACATCGACGCGGTGTATATCGCAACTTTGACCGACAGTCATCGCGACTACACTCTGCGCTGTGCCCAGGCGGGCAAGCCCGTTTACGTGGAAAAACCGATGGCGATGCGGCATGCCGACTGCATGCAGATGATCGAGGCTTGCCGCGACGCCGGTGTGCCGCTGTGGGTCGGCTACTATCGCCGCGCGCTTCCGCGTTTCCTCAAGGTTCAGGACTTGGTGGAAAGCGGCGCGATCGGCGCGGTACGCCTGGTGATCTCGCGCCAGTTCGCGCGCGCCCCGCAGATCGGCGAAGGCGATGCGCTTCCGTGGCGCGTCGATCCGGCACGCAGCGGTGGAGGCTTTTTTTTCGAAGGGGCCTGCCATACGTTCGATTTCCTGGATTTCGTATTCGGTCCAGTCGTCGAGGCGTGCGGCATCGCGTCCAATCAGTCCGGGGCCTACCGGGCCGAGGACACGGTCGTGGCGGCATACCGGTTCCGTTCGGGCGTCCAGGGCTGCGGCACGTGGTGCTACGCCGCCGCCGAGGACTACGAGATGAACGAGATCGTCGGCGAGCGGGGCAGAATCATGTTCTCTACTTCCCAAGCCGTGCCAATCCGGCTTTTCCGTGGCGACGCGGTGGAGGAGTTTCCGATTGCCGATCCTCCGCATGTGCACCAGCCGCTCATCCAGACGATCGTCGCCGAGCTCAACGGGCAGGGGCGCTGCCCGAGCACCGGGACGAGCGCGGCGCGGACCGCGTGGGTGATGGACGAGATCCTCAAGGCGTTTCGCGCCGGCCTGCCGGGTTGAAGGCGCGCGGACCGGCGTCGCCGATGCTGGTCGCTGGTGCCGCGTGGTCCGTTTGACTTGAAGCTTTCACATTGTGCGTGGCAAAATGTCGCTCAGGTCAGCTTGCGCGCGCCGCTATGGATGAAGGCATCAAGTATCGCGGCTTCGACGTCCACCTCGAAGTCTGGGAAAGCAGAAAGGATGGGCGCATCCGCTGGTTGTGCGGCGTGACCTTCGTGCAACGCGGTCTCGGTTACGCAGCGACCTTTTCGGACCGCCTGTTCGACTGGCCGGCCGATGCGCGGCGTTATGCGGAAATGCGAGCGAAAAAGCTGCTCGATTCGTACGCCGCAGGCGATATCGACGTTCTGGGCACGCCGGTCTCGCTGCATCACTCGGTGCGCCGGCCGCAGTATCCGCTTGGCCCGTTCAGCGATTCGCGCAGTCGCTTCTGACCGCGCCTCTCGGCGCGTGCTCCCGCCCGTACGTGACGGGACGCATTGACCGCCCCGGCAAGCCCTAAGCAGATTTAGGTCTGCGTCGCGGGCCGGAAGTTCCGGACCCCGCGCACCCTCGAAAGCGGCGGTGCCCCGCACGCGGCTTTTCCTACGCGTTGCGCTTCCTGGTCCGACAACCGGCACTCGTCGCCGGCCGTGTAAACGGCTGCCCGTCTTACAACGCAATCATCCGCGCGCCGATTGAAGACGGCCCTCCCGCAGGCAATAGTGACGACGCAAATTGAATGACGCCTCGGATCAACCGAGGATACGGCGCCGAACGCGCCCAACCATTGAGAAGGAAACAAGATGAACGCGATGCGCACGCTGCTGGCGGTAGTTGTTTCGTCATGTTGTCTCTTTGCGTCGGAGAGCCAGGCAATGATCGTCCTGTCGAATGGCCAGACGCAGGTCGTCTGGCACGTCGGCGACCCCGAACCGTCGATCAACGAGAACGTCGCCTGGTTCAGTGCCGCGGTCTGCGGTGCAGAGCTCACGTGGGTCAGTCAGCGCTTCCCGGGTCTTCCGATGCGGACTCTGACCCGCGCGCCGGGCGCTTACGATTGCGTAATCTATCGCGGCGACGACGCGCGATTCATCGCCGACAATCTGGTGGTCAACGGCAACCAGTAAGGGTCATCGGCCGGCGGCGCTGCCGGCCTGATAGCCCGGTGTGTTCAAGACCGCGTCTGCAGGCAGGTCCGCACGTGGGCCGCGGTGGAATCGATGTGGCGCGTGATTACCGTGTGGTGGTCGCCGGGTACGATGACCGTCTGCGCGCCGGGCGCGAATGCGGTCCAACCCATCGCCGGACGCGTGTCGCGATGGTTCTCAGGACGCAGGACGACAACGCGACCCGCATACGGTGCCGGAACGTACCTTTTGATCGCATCGCGGTAGCGCGCGAATGCGCTGCCCGGCGTTTCGTCGACCGGCAACGTGTCGGCAGAGCGCCGGCGCGAGCGGTGCGGTTCGGCACCGACGCTGATGCCTTGAAAGACGAGCTTCGGCGCTTGCGGGGCAACCGTATCGATCATCACCACGCAGGAGACTTCCTCTCCGCCGCGTAGCAGTTGCCGCGCGATCTCGAGAGCGACCATGCCGCCGGCGCAATGGCCTCCCAGAACGTACGGTCCGCGAGGGCGTGCCGCACGCACCGCCGGCAGGCGTTCGGCCGCCATCGCCTCGATTGAATCCGGGACGGCCGGATCGATCAAGCCGTGCGGATGGACCGCGTAGAACGGCTGATCGTCGCCGAGCGCGCGTGCGAGCTTGTGGCTGAAAAAGCCGCCGCCAGTGAAATCACCGTGCAGGAAAAAGAACGGTGGCCGGGTGCCCGCTGCGTTGAGCGCCACCAGCGGGGCGCGGTCCTCGCGTGCGCTGCCCCTTATCGCGCGGGTCAGATGCTCGATGGTCGGCCCGGAGAACAGCGCCGTTAGCGGGAGCCGGCACCCTGACGTGCGCTCGATCGCATCGATCATTTGCGCCGCCAGCAAGGAGTGCCCGCCCAGATCGAAGAAATTGTCGGTGATGCCGACGTTGCGCACGCCGAGCAGCTCCTCCCAGATCGCTGCCACCATGTGGTCGAGCGGGTCCTGCGGCGGGACGTGCCAGCCGGTGCGCTGCTGCGCCAAGTCGTCCGGCGACGGCAGCGCCCGGCGGTCGACCTTCCCGTTGGGCGTCAGCGGCATCGTCAGCAGCATGACGATCGCCGCCGGAGACATATAGTCCGGCAGCGTCTGGCGCAGTTGCGCCCACAGGTCGGCAGGTGTCGGCTGCGTGCCCGGAGCGGCGACGATGTAGGCGGTCAGGTGTCGCGTGTCCGAAGTGTCGCCGTGCACGAGGACAACCGCTTCGGCGACCTGCGGCAGTCGTTGCAGCGCCGACTCCACTTCGTCGACCTCGATGCGGTGGCCGCGGATCTTCACCTGGCGGTCTCGCCGGCCAAGGAACTCGAGCGCGCCGTCGGCGCGGATTCGCGCGCGATCGCCGGTTCGGTAGAGACGCGCTCCGGCAGCCGGGTCGAACGGATGCGGAACGAAACGCTCGGCGGTCAGCTCCGCGCGCTCGAGATAGCCGCGCGCCAGCCCCGGCCCGCCGATGTAGATCTCCCCCGGCACGCCCATAGGCACCGGTTCGCGCCGATCATCCAGAACGTACACCTCTGTGTTGGCGATCGGCCGGCCGATCGGCACGGTGGCCGCATCGCTGGCAATTTCGCGCACCTCATGCCAAGCCGCGAATGTCGTCGTCTCGGTCGGACCGTAGACGTGCAGCAGCCGTCGCGGGCGGCCGTCGCGCAGTGCGGCCTCGACCCAACGCGGTTCGGCGGCTTCACCGCCGAAAAGTACGTCGCGACCGTGGAAGACGGCAGGTGCGCTGCGCGCGAGCTGGTTGAAGAGCGCGGTCGTGACGAACATCGCCGTCACTCGATGCTCGTCGAGCGCGGCGGCGAACGCGGGCGGGGAGAGCATTGTCTGATAGGAAATCGTGGCCAGCGCTGCGCCGTTCAGCAGAGCGCCCCAGATTTCGAATGTCGACGCATCGAACGCGGGATTGGCGATGTGCGCGACGACGTCGTCGGGGCCGAGTTGCAGGTAGTCGGTCGCAATGACCAGCCTGACGATCGCGCGGTGCGGGATGACGACGCCCTTCGGGCGCCCGGTCGAACCTGACGTGTACATCACGTACGCCATATCGCGACCCAGGGCGCGATTGCCTGGATCCGAGCGATCGTTGCTGCCGATGTCGGGCCAGTCTCGGTCGATGCAGCATACGCGCGCCAGGTCGCCCGGCAGGCGGTCGAGCAATCGCTGCTGCGTCACCACCAGCGGGCTTCCAGCATCCTCAAGCATCGACGCCAGCCAGTCGCGCGGCAGCGCGGGATCAAGCGGCAGGTAGGCGCCCCCGGCCTTGAGGATGCCGAGCAGGGCGACGGTCATTTCGGCCCCGCGCTCCATCGCGACCGCGACCAGGGTCTCGCGGCGCACGCCATGGCGGCCGAGAAAGCGCGCCAGCTGATTGGCGCGTGCGTCCAGTTCTGCGTAGTTCAGCGTGGCTTGTCCGTCGCGCACGGCGATCGATTCGGGTGCGCGCGCGGCTTGTGCTGCGAATAGCTCGTGCACCGACGCGTCGCTGCAATCCGACGCGACATGGTTCCCCTGCGCCAGCAGGCGTGCACGCTCTGACTGACTCTGCAGAGGAAGCCGGGCAATGCTCTCGGCGGGATTCGCGACAATTTCACCAAGCAGCGTGCGCCACTGCGCCGCCATGTTCTCGATGGTCGCGGCGTCGAACAGCGCCGCGGCGTATTCGATGCGGCCCTGCAGCTCCCCTGCGCTTTCTGTTATTGCGAGGTAAAGATCGAACTTCGCGCTGCTGTCGAGGATCCCTTCGACCGTCGTCACGTCCAGACCCGCAAGACGCCAATCCGGCGCTGGCGTGTTTTGCAACGCAAAGGAGACCTGGAATAACGGGTTGCGCGACAGGTCACGGCTCGGCGCCAGCTCTTCGACCAGTTTTTCGAACGGCAGATGCTGATGCGCGTAGGCGTCGAGCGAGTACTCGCGTACGCGGGCCAGATAATCGACAAACGAAGGTTCGCCGCTCAGGTCACCGCGCAATACCAGCGTGTTGACGAAAAAGCCGATGAGTCCCTCGAGCTCGGGACGGCTGCGGCCGGCGATCGGCACACCGACGGCGAGGTCGTCCTGTCCGCTGTAACGATGCAACAGCACCTGGAATGCGGCCAGCAAGGTCATGAACAGTGTCGCGCCCTGGCGCAGGCCCAGCGCCTTCAGCGCCGACGTCAGCGCATGGTCGATGGTGAACGGCACGCGGCCGCCGCGCGCGCTCGCAACGACCGGGCGCGGCCTGTCGAACGGCAGCTCCAGCGCAGGCAGATCAGCCAGCGCATCTCGCCAGTAATCGAGATGGCGTTCCAGTACCGGGCCTTTCAGCCATTCGCGCTGCCACACCGTGAAATCGGCATACTGCACCGGCAGCGCCGGAAGTGGCGAGACTAGTCCGCGATGGAATGCGTCGTACAGAAGTGCCAGTTCGCGCGAAAAAATGGCGGTCGACCAGTAGTCGGTGACGATGTGGTGCAGGTTCAGCAGCAGCCAGTGCTCATCGCCCCCGAGTCGCAACAGGCGTGCGGTGAACAGCGGACCATTTTCGAGATCGAACGGCTGTCGGCAAAATGCCGCAGCTCGTCGCCGGGCTTCGGCTTGGCGCGTGTCGGCGGCGAGGGCCGAAAGGTCATCGACCTCTAAACGCAGCGGCGAAGGCGGCCCGACCAGCTGTCGCGGCTCGCCGTCGACGACCGCGAAGCGAGTGCGCAGTACGTCGTGGCGACGCAGGATTTCGCCAATGCTTCGCTCGAGCGCCGGGATATCCAGCGGGCCCGTCAGTCGTTGCACCCGCGGCGTGTTGTACACCGCACGGTCCGGCAGCAGCTTGTCCAGAACCCACAGGCGCTGTTGCCCGAACGACATGATCTCCGCGTACGAATCATCCGCCGCCGCTCGATCGTCCGCGCGATCGGGCCGCGTTGCTACCGCGCGATCGGTGTCGGTGGGTCGCGCTGCGGGTTCGGTCATCGTGGGGCGCTCGCTGGATCGTGCCGCGCGTCGATCCCGACACGCTTGATGATATCGGCGTAGGTCGCAATTTCCGAGCGAATGACCGCTTCGAACTGGAGAGGCGTGTCGACGATAGGTTCGTAGCTGAGTTCAGCCAGGCGCCGGCGGAAGGCGGCCGTTTGTCGTATCCGGTCGAGTGCGCCGCTGATTCTTGCGATGACCTCGCGCGGCGTCCCGGCCGGCGCGAGCAACCCATACCAGGCTTCGATCGAATAGCCGACGACGCCCTGCTCGGCGACGGTCGGCACATCAGGCGCCGAGGCGGCGCGCGTCGCGCCGACGGCTGCAAGCAGCCGCAGGGTGCCCGCACCGACGTGCTGCTCGACCGCTCCAAAGTCATTAAGTCCGATGTCGACGCGGCCCGCCAACAGATCGGCTGTGGCCAACGCTGCGCCTTTGTACGGAATTTCGAGCATGTCGATGCCGGCGGCCGTTTTCAGCCATTCGAAGGCGACGCGGCTGACCGATCCATCACCGTACGAGATGTAGGTGAGCTTGCCGGGGTTCGCCTTGGCGTACGCGATCAATTCGGGCAACGTCTTGGCCGGGACGCCGGCGTTCATCACCAGGAAGAACGGCGTGCGCGCGAGGCGGCCGATCGGCGCCAGGTCTCGAGTCGGATCGTAGCGCAACGCCGGTTCGAGCGTCGCCGCGATGACGAGGTTGCCCTGTCCGCCGAGCAGCAGCGCGTATCCGTCGGCAGGCGCCTTGGCAATCAGGTCTGCGGCGATCGTTCCCGCAGCGCCACCTTTGTTTTCGACGGTGACCGGCTGTTGCCATAGGCCCGATAGCGTTTCCGCGATTACGCGGGCGATGGAATCGGCGGCGCTGCCGGCGCTCTGGCCGACGACGATTTTGACCGACCTGGCAGGATAATCCTCGGCGGCAACCGGGCCCGGCGCCGACATCGCGGCGGCAGCGAATGCCAGCAGGATCATGATGCGCGTGCACGATGGCGGCGCGGCGTACCGTCCATACTTCTGCCCGGCGGAAACGGTGCCGCTCATCCGGAGCGGCTGCGCTGCAGCGCGACGAGGTGTGGTTGTTCGCGCCGAGATCCGTCACGCAGCGCCGCGCGCATTCGTACGGCGAACCGATCTACGGTGGGCGCCTTGAACAACGACAGCATCTCCATCTGCGCCCCGGTTCGAGCCTCGACTCGCGAGAGCGCTTGAGCCGCGCGCAGCGAATCGCCGCCGATGCAGAAAAAATTGTCGAGGGCGCCGACGCGTGGAAGGCCGAGCACTTCGGCGAAAATAGCGGCGACGATCTGTTCGTCGTCGTCGCGCGGCGGCATGTAAGCTGTTTGCAGCGCGCCGCGCAGCGTGTCCGCAAGGCCGCGCCGCCAGACCTTGCCCAAGGCGTTTCTCGGCAGGTCGGGCACCACCACGACCACGCTGGGCACCTTGTACGGCACCAGATGCTCGATCGCGAACTCGCGCAACTTTTCAGGGCTCGCCGTTGCGGAAGGGCGCAGCACGATCGCGACCGCCAGATCGTCGCCGAGCGACGGATGCGGCACCGGAAAGGAGACCGCTTCCAGCACGTCCGGGTGGCCGACGAATATTTCGTCGACTTCCGCCGGGGAGACCTTCAGTCCGCCGCGATTGATGATCTCGTTGACTCGACCGGTCAGGAACAGATAGCCGTCGCCATCGAAGTAGCCCAAGTCTCCGGTGCGGAACCAGCCGTCGTCGTACGCGAGCCGATTCGCTTCCGGATCGTCCTCGTAGCCGCTCATCACGCTGGGCCCGCGCACGGTTACTTCGCCGACCGTACCGGGCGCGACGGTTCTACCGTGCGCATCGTGGATCGCGACCTCGATCTGACGCGGTATGCCCGCGGAGCCCAGACGCTGCGCGCCGAGCGCCAGCGGGTTTTGCGCGATCAAACCGCTTTCCGTCATGCCGTAGCCCTGAATGACCGGCACGCCCAGCGCCGCCTCCAGGCCGCACTGGATGGTCTGCGGCAATGCCTTGCTGCTCGATCGGGCGTAGCGCAGCGAGCACGGGGGCGCGGGCTTGCGCTGATGGAGCGCCTCCAGGATCGCTGTCTGTATCGTCGGGCTGGCCGAATAGAACGTCGGCCGGAACTCATCCAGCCAGCCGACGAAATGTTCCGCACTGAATCCCGGCGTGACCACGGTGCTCGCGCCGGCGGCGAGCGGCGCGAACAGGTCGACGCCGAGCGCGCCCTTGGTGAAAAGTGGCGTCACGGACAAGGCGCGGTCATCGGCGACTAGCGGAAACTGGCGCGCGCAGGCCAGGATCTGGGCGTGGTTCAGCGGCACGACCTTCGGCTTCGACGTCGTGCCCGAAGTTTGCATGATCAAAGCGAGATCGCCATCGCGTGGCGCGTGCGCCGCAGTCGCCGCCCGGGCGGATTCGGCGCGCAGGGCAAACGTGCCCGCGCTGCTTTGCGCAAGCCCGCGCAAGCGGACGACAGTCAGGCGCAAGGCCCGCGCCGCAGCGACCAGCGGCGACTCGTCACCTTCGGACGCGATCAGTGCATCGATGCGCAGCTGCGACAGGATGGAGGCGCCGGCATCGTTGCTCAGCGCGGGATTCAGCGGGGCGCAGGAGCACCAGCTCATCGCCACGAGCGTGGCGACCGCAGCCTCGGGGCCGTTGCCAAGCCCGAGCGCGATCCGGCTGTCGCGGCCGAGCCCCATACCCGCGAGCGTCGCTCCCGCCGCTTCGACCTGCTCATAGAGCGCGCGATAGCGGAGCGGGGGCTGGTGCGGTGCCAGAACGGCCGGCTCGGCACCGCGTGTGCGCGCTTGCAACGCGAGCAATTCGAATACGGTGTCCATGTCTGGCCCCGGGCGCGCCGATCGTTGTACCGCACGATGACGATTCTCGTTCTTGCGTTGCTACCCGATGCATCCGGATGCCGCAGCGTGCGCGCAATGAGCGCAGATGCTACACGGAAAGGCGCGCGGTTGCGATGCGGACAGCCGCACGACCGGAACGAACAGCACGGCGTTGCGGCCAGGCGAAAATGATGCAATGCTTCCGGTTGCCGTTGGGACGTGAGCTCTTGCTGATTTCCTGCGTGAGCGCGTCCGGCATACACCGCCCGCCGGCGGAAATATCGATCGGACAGGCCGGAGACGCGGCAGCGCGGCGGGGGAGGCCGGCAGCGATGAATAGCGGTGAAGAGGGCGCGGCCGCGGCCGTTTCGCCCGCGGGTCTGGTTGCGTTGCAGGCCGAGCGACGTCCCGATGCGCCTGCATTGCTCGCGCCCGGCCGTAGGGCAATGAGTTTCGGTGCACTCGCCGAATTGATCGATTCGACCGCTGGGCGGCTGGCGGCGCTCGGGGTCGGCCGCGGCAGCCGTGTCGCCCTTGTGCTCCCTGACGGACCCGAAATGGCGGCCGCGCTGTACGCGGTCACCGAGGCCGCCACGTGCGCGCCCCTCGACCCTGCGATCGATGATTGCGACTACCGCGCGCTGCTCGAGCGCATGCGCATCGACGCGATGATCGTCGCTGACGACCACGACGCGGCGGCGCGCCGTGTTGGTGCCGCGCTCGGGGTGCAGATCATCGTCTTGTCGCCGCGTGGCGGCGCGCCCGCCGGTGCCTTCGACCTCACCTCGGCGGACCCGCGTCCGGCCGTTCGGCGCGAGCCTCCGCATGGCGACGATGTTGCCCTAGTCCTGCATACATCCGGCACGACGGGCGTGCCGAAGATCGTGCCCGCTACTTACGCGAATTTGGTCAGCGGCGCGCTGTCACGGATGGAACTGCTGCAGTTGACCGCGCTGGATCGGGGTCTCTGCATTTCCGCGCTGACGACGGCGGCTGGAATTCGTCGCAGTCTGTTTCCAGTACTGACCGCGGGTGGCAGCGTCGTGTGCACGCCCGGTTTCGACCCGGCCGTGTTTTTCGACCTGCTCGGTGAATTCAAGCCCAGCTTCTATGCCGCCGGCCCGACGGTCCACCGCGCGGTTCTCGACGAAGCCCTGCGCCGTGGCATCGCCGGCCACTCGCTGCGTTTCATCCTCTGCGGTACCGGCGCGCTCACGGCCGACGTGCAGCACGGGCTCGAGCGCGCGTTCCGCGTGCCCGCAATTCACGCCTATGGAATGACCGAGACGAGCACCATCGCGCAGAATCCACTGCCGCCCGCGGAGCGCCGCGCCGGCTCGGTCGGCAAGCCAGCGGCGTGCGAAGTCGCAATCCTCGGCGATGACGGTGAGCTGCTGCCTCCGGAGAACACGGGTGAGATCGTCGTTCGCGGGTCGACGGTCTTCGCAGGGTACGAGAACGATGACGAGGCGAACCGGCGCGCGTTTCACAAAAACTGGTTCCGAACCGGCGACTTGGGGCATGTCGACGCCGATGGCTACCTGTTCGTTGCAGGCAGGGTCAAGGAAATCATCAATCGCGGCGGCGCCAAGGTGCTGCCGCAGGAAGTCGACGCCGTGCTGATGGCGCAGGCCGGTGTCGCCGACGCCGCATGCTTCGGCGTCCCCCACCGAACCCTGGGTGAGGACGTCGTGGCGGTGGTCATCTTGCGCACCGATGCGTCTGTCAGCGGGCAGCAGCTGCGCGACGTCGTGCTCGAGCGTTTGCCGGCATACAAGGTGCCCAGTCGCATCGTGCCGGTGAACAGCATCCCCAGAGATGCGCAGGGCAAGCTCCGCCGAGGCGAGCTAGCCGACGTCCTGGCGCAGGCGATGCATACGGAGTTCGCGCCGCCGCACGGCCCGCTGCAGCTGCTGGTGGCGGCAAGCTTTCGCGAGGTGCTGGGCATCGAGCGCATCGGCGCGCACGACAATTTCTTCGCCCTCGGCGGTGATTCGCTGCGCGGCACGCAGGCGGTCGTGCGTATGAACGCCGCGCTTGGGCTCGACCTCGACGCCATCGAGCTTTTCCGCCGCCCGACGGTCGCCGAGTTCGCCGCGCGACTGGGCGCGGCCGCGGGCGCGGCGCCAAGCGGACCGCCGCCGCTTACGTCGCGACCGCGCGGCGGCGGTTCCAGCGCATCGATCGAGTCGTGACGAGGGTCTGATTGCAGCGGTCCTGCCGACGCTATAGAGGCGGACCAGACATGGAAAGGGCAGGGATCAGATCGTCCGGTCAACCTGAGGGAATCGACCGGCAGCTGCAACTATGATCTGCCCTGCCTGACTTGATTATCCCCGTGGCGCGACCGTCCGCCATCGGCGAATCGCCGATTCTGCCGTAGGCGCGGGAAGAGCGCCGGCGTAGGAACGCGGCGAAGAGCTAGCTTTGATGGCCGGTCCTGGCCAGACGGCGGCGCAACTCCTCGGAGCCGAGCGAGGCTTCGTAGGCCGCACGCGATTCGGCGTTGGTGCGATCGCCCGCCGCGATCGCGTCGATCTGGCGCTTCATCGACCGCACGACGCCGGGCTCGCATTCAGTTAGCGCAGCGACGTAGGCATCCACGCGGCCGGCCAGCTCGTCGCGGTCGAGAAGCTCGGTCAGAAATCCGATTCGCAGCATCTCGTCGGCGTCGATCGTCTGCGCGGTCAGGAATATGCGCTTGGCCTGCGCTGCGCCGAGCGCAGCCACCGCGCGCCTGAGCCCGCCCGGATAGTAATGCAATCCGAATTTCGCGGCCGGCATGAACATGCGCGAGCCGCGCACGCCCAGCCGGAAGTCGCAGCACAACGCAAGATCGGTTGCCCCGCCGTACACGCTGCCGTTCAGCGCGCAGATCGTCGGCAGCGGAAATCGCTCGATAGCATCGAGGAGCTCCTCGAAATTGCGGTCGAGGCGGCCGACGATCGCATCGACCGTGTATCCCGAGCTGAACGTCGTCTCTCCGGTGCCGGTGAATACCAGCGCCCGTGCCCGTGGATAAAGCTTGCCGCTGTCCAGATAGGCGTGGATGATCGCAACGTCGTCCGGATCGATGCGATTGTGCTCGGCGGGACGGCGCAGACGTATCGTCGCGACACTGCCCTCGACGTCGAGCGTAGGCGGACCGTCAGCAGAGTGCAGAGTCATCGCCGACGGTCAGGAACCGCTGTTGCGCCAGACATTGACGACAAAAATGACGATCGAGGCGAACAGCACGATGGATGCGATCCCCGCGACCGGGCCGAACATCTCGTTGCCTTTGAAGAGGAATACCAGCGCGAGCATCGTCGCCGGCAGCGCGAGGTTGTACAGCCAGAAATGCACCGGATACCAGCGCGACGCGCTGGCGGCAGGGAAGCGCTCGTAGATGAAACCGGTAAGCGCCAGCGAGACCCAGCCGAGAAGGTTCAGATGCGCGTGCACCGGAAACAGCGTGTGGTCCTGCGACACGCCCATATAGACGCCCAGTCCCGTGGCGACGACGAAATACAGTATCGCCAGACGATACCAGATGCGAATCGGCGCGCCCGGCGCCGCTGCGATGGCGGTTGCTTGCATTGATCCCTCCTCGTGGATGATCGCGATGTCCAGCCGGTCCCGGTCCCTGCTCGCGCGGGCAGGGGCTCGCGCCGAACTATAGCGCGTGCGACCGGCCCGGCAAACGCCGCGCCGGGCACCGGCAATCATCGCCAGCGCGCGAAGCGCGGCCAAGCCGGTCCGCGTCCGGAACGATAGTCCGGGCACGCGCGTCATACGGACGGCGATGGACCGACTGTGAGATGGCGATGCGGATCGAAGACTACGCGATGATCGGCAACAACCGCACTGCGGCGCTCGTCGGGCGCGACGGCTCGATCGACTGGCTGTGCGCTCCGCGCTTCGATGCCCCGGCCTGCTTCGCGGCGCTGGTCGGCACTTCCGACCACGGGCGGTGGCTGCTCGCGCCGCGCGGCGCCGTGCGCCGCGTCGAACGCCGCTACCGCGACCAGACGCTCGTGCTCGAAACAGACTTCCACACGACCGGCGGGGCGGTGCGCATCGTCGACTGCATGCCTTTGTGGGAAGAGCGGACCGACGTCGTGCGCGTTGTCGAGGGCCTCCGCGGACGCGTGAGCATGCACATGGAACTGGTGATACGCGGCGGCTACGGCGCGATCGTGCCTTGGGTTCGGCGCGTCGACGGGGCCCTGCTGGCGACCGCCGGGCCCGAGTCGCTGGAATTACGCTCCGGCGTGCCGGTGCACGGCAAGGGATTCACGACGGTAGCCTCGTTTAGCGTCGCCCGGGGCGAGCGCGTAGCCTTCGTCCTGACCCATTTTGCCTCGCATCTGCCGCGCCCGCTTCCGATCGACCCCGATGCGGCGATCGACGCGACCGTGCGCACCTGGCGCGCGTGGTGCGCCCATTGCAGCTACGAGGGGCGCTGGAGCGACGCCGTGGTGCGCTCGCTGATCACCTTGAAGGCGCTGACCTACGCTCCGACCGGCGGCATCGCCGCGGCAGTGACCACTTCGCTCCCCGAAGCGATCGGCGGCGAGCGCAACTGGGATTACCGTTACTGCTGGCCGCGCGATGCGACCTTCACTCTCTACGCACTGCTGCTTGCCGGCTATCGCGACGAGGCGCATGCCTGGAGGCGCTGGCTTCTGCGCGCGGCGGCGGGCAGGCCGCAGGACATGCAGACCGTGTACGGCTTGTCCGGCGAGCGACAACTGACCGAATTCACGCTGCCATGGCTGCCCGGCTACGAGAATTCCGCACCGGTGCGCATCGGCAACGCCGCTGCGTCGCAGTTGCAGCTCGACATCTACGGCCAGGTGATCGAGGCGTTGCAGCTCGCGCGTAGTGCCGGACTCGATCCCGACGCGGACGCCTGGAATTTCGAACGGGCGTTGCTGACCTATCTGGAATCGAACTGGACCGAGCCCGACAACGGGATCTGGGAAATGCGCGGGCCGAGGCGGCAGTACACGCATTCCAAGGTGATGGCCTGGGTCGCCGTCGATCGGGCGATCAAGGCGGTCGAGCAGTACGGCCTGTCCGGGCCGGTCAAGCGTTGGCGAGCGCTGCGCGCCCGGATCCATGCACAGGTTTGCCGCAAGGGCTACGACGCCTCTCGCAATACCTTCGTCCAGTACTATGGCTCGCGGGAAGTCGACGCGAGCCTGCTGCTGTTGCCCATTGTCGGCTTTCTGCCGGCCGACGATCCGTCGCGTGCGCGGCACGCTGGCGGCGATCCGCCGCGACCTGGTCGTCGACGGCCTGGTCGCACGGTATCGCAACGTGCCGGACGTCGACGCGCTGCCGCCCGGCGAAGGGCTTTTCCTTCCCTGCTCGTTCTGGCTCGCCGACAACTTGAGCCTTGCCGGCCGCCGTGCCGAGGCCGAGCGCCTGTTCAAGCGCCTGCTCGGCCTGCGCAACGACGTCGGACTGCTGGCCGAAGAGTACGATCCGGTCGCCAGGCGGCAACTGGGCAATTTTCCGCAGGCGCTGACCCATGTCGCGCTGATCATTACCGCACGTAACCTCTCGCATCGCGGCGGCCCGTCCGAGCATCGCAGCCGCGGCATGCGCGATGCTCCGCCGGGCGGAACCTCACGTCCGGCCGCTCCGACACCGCGGTCGCGGCTATGATTGCGCCATGTCCGCGCTCGTTGCGCCCACGCCGATGGAATCGAATCCGACATGAGCCGCCGCCAGGAACAAGCACCCACAGGGCGCGCCGCTTCGCGCCCGGCGACCGACCCGCACACGCTGAATACGGCCTTGCGTGCCTGGTCGGCCGCCATCGATTCGGTATCCGACCTGGTGTTCATGCACGACGAAGACGGCTACCTGATGCGCGTCAACCAGGCATTTGCGGCACGCGCGGGCGCGGCGTCGCGCGACCTTCTTGGCCGGCCGTTCCGGGAGGTATTGCCGGAAGCCGCGGCGGGCGCGAATCCCGCGGGTCGGGCGCAAGCCCAGTGCGCGCACGGCGAAGCCGACGTCGTCCTCACCGGCGGTGAGGCATTCAGCTGCCGCACGCTGCCCCTGCAGGACGACGTCGGCGGCACGGTTTGCTGCATACACATTCTGCGGGAGCGCTCCGCGGCGACCGGAGCCGGGTCGGCGTCCGCCATCGAAGGCGCCGAGGCCGAGGACGGACGTCTGCGTCGCAATCTCGAAGCGACCATCGAGGCGTTCGCCGCGGCAATCGAGCTGAACGACCCGGGCAATGCCAGCCACGGTCGCCGCGTCGCCGAACTGGCGGTTGCGATCGGCAAGGATATGCCTTTGTCGGCGGCCCAGCTGGAAGGCACTCGCCTCGCGGCCCTGATCCACGACCTGGGCAGCTTCAAGATTCCCGTCGACGTTCTGGTCAAGCCCGGCAAGCTGACCGACGTGGAGCGCTTGCTGGTGCAATCGCATCCCGAAGTCGCCCATCGAATATTGCAAGGGATCGAGTTCCCCTGGCCGATCGCGGAGATCATCCTGCAGCATCACGAGCGAATCGACGGCACAGGCTATCCGCGAGGGCTCGCCGGGTCCGCGATGCTGATCGAGTCCAGGATCCTCGCTGTCTCCGATGCGATGGAAGCCATGCTCTCGGACCGCCCCTACCGGCCGAGGCTCAGCGTCGAAGCCGCCTTGGGCGAGCTGATCCAGCTCCGAGGGACGTTCTACGATGCGGTGGTCGTCGACGCCTGCGTTCGGCTATTCGCCGAGCGAGGCTTCGCATTCGGTGCCTAGCCGGGAAAGCAGCTCCACCTCTGCTCGCCCGCTGTCATATTCGTCACATTCGCTCGCCAGGGCGCGTGACAAGCCGGCCGCCGGCCTTGCCTGTGGGCTACGAAAGCATCCCGGCAGGGGGCATCCGAAAAAATAAATTTCTTTTAAATCAATCTCTTATGCTATCACATTGTAAAACATTCCAGTAGTGGCACGGGGGTTGCTCAGTGGTGACTGCCAAGCTAAAGACAACCGTCCGAGGCGGCATGAAGCCTCGATCAATTTCTACTGGGAGAGCAATGATGAAAGCAAGCAAACTCGCCGTCGCACTCGGCATGAGCGTCGGTCTGATCGCAACCGGAGCGGCCTATGCCGCCGATACCTCGAACATGACGGTACAGGCTGCTGTGGTCGGCAGCTGCAAATTCAACAGCACGCCGACGCTGGACTTCGGCAACCTCGATCCGGCGAACGTCACCAACGGATCGGGCAGTTCGACGATCAGCTTCTGGTGCACCAAGGGCTCCGCCTACACGGTAACCGCCGGCAATGGCAGCCATTACGATGCGGTGAACTCGACGCGACAAATGAAAGGCCCCGGCGCGACGGACTTGATGGCGTACTCGCTGGCCCTGCCCGCAGCCGCGACCGGCACGGGCGCCGGCAAGTCGACTGCGATCACCTTCGCTGTCACCGGCACGGTGCTGAATGCGAACTACATCAACGCCACGGTAGGTAGCTATAACGACACGGTGCAAATGGCCGTCAATCCGTGACAAGGCGAGTGCCTTGCGGGAACAAGCCGCCGGCGAGATCCGGCGGCTCGTTTTTTGTGGCTGCGCTAGCGCCCTCTGGGTAGACTCCACGCATGATGCGCATCGCGCTCGCTTGTCTGTTGCTGGCCTGCACGGCTCCCGCCGTGGCGGGCCGCTTCAGCGTCGCGCCCATCCGCGTCGATTTCACAGCCGGAACCCGAATTGGCGCCGTCACCGTGACCAGCGAGGACGATCATCCGCTGGTGTTTCGCAACACCCCGTCGCTATGGACGCAGAACGCGGAGGGCGCTGACGTCTACACGCCGAGCAGCGATCTGGTCGTTACGCCGCCGTTGTTGCGGGTCGAGGCGGGCGTTCCGCGCATCGTCCGCATCGGCACGCTGCGCGAACCGGGCGACGTGGAGCGCAGCTACCGTGTTTTTCTGGAGGAGCAGGCGCCCGCCAACCCGGAAGGGGCGGGCGCAACCATCGCAGTGGTCATCAAGTTCGGCGTGCCGGTGTTCGTTGCGCCACGGTCGGAGCGCGTTGCGGGAAGCGCCGAAATCGTCGAACGCAAGCGCGGCCGGATCACCATGCAGGTGAAGAACACCGGCAACGTGCACTTCAACGTCGAAGCGATTACCGCCAATGGCGTTCCGGTCAAGGACGTCTCGTCCTGGTATCTGCTGCCCGGAACGGCGCGGCGCTACGATTTGGCGATCCCGCAGGAAGCCTGCACCGGACCCGCACTCGACTTGCGCGTCCAGGCCACCCGCACCGTTCTCGCAGCGAGTGTCGCGGCGAGCGACGTGTGCCAGCCCTGATGCCGTGGCGCACCTCACCCGACATCGCTGGCGCGGCATTCTCGCCGCCGCCCTCATCGCGGTTGCAGTCACCGCGAGCGCCGATCCGGTGCCGACGATCATGACTATCACCGTCAACGGGCAGGAACGCGGCGATCATTTCGTGCTCAGGGACGGCGATCGCTGGCTGATCGCCGACGCCGAACTGCGGCAGCTCGGATTCCAGGAAGCAATCGGCGACAGCGTCACCATCGAGGGGCGACACTACCGCGTACTTAGCTCGCTCAGACAAGTGCGCGTTGCGATCGACGAAACCGCAAGCCGCATCGATCTCGTCGCCGACCCGGCCGTTTTCGGTCAGCAGCGCCTCGACCTGACTCCGGCGCCACGCTTGATGCCGACTTACGACAACAGCGCCTTTTTCAATTACCAGTTCAACTGGGCGGGCGCCGACCACCAACGTAGCAGCTACGGCGTCAATACCGAACTGGGCGTGCGCTATGGCCGCTGGCTGTTCGACAACCAGACCACCTATCTGAACGACGAGACGGGCAGCGCGTTCACCCGGCTTGGAACGAGCGCAAGCTACGACTGGTACGAAAAGCTCGCGCGTTTTATCGTCGGCGATCAGGCGGCGTCGACCGGCGACCTTGGCCAGTCGATGCAGCTCGGCGGCGTTGGCTTCTATCGCGCGTACTCGATGGATCCGAGCCTGATCACGACGCCGACCGCGCGCTTCACCGGCGCGACGCCGGTGTCGGGGGAAGTCGAGGTCTACGTCGACGGGATTCGCGTATACAGCGCGCCGGTCAAGCCGGGAACGTTCGAGCTCGACAACATCACGCGCTACGCCGGGCTGCGCCATGTCGAGGTGCTGGTGAAGGATTCGCTCGGTCAGGTGATCCAGCGCTCGAGCAGCACGACCTATCTGTCCGATCGCCTGTTGCGCGGCGGCCTGGACGAGTTCACCTACGCGGCGGGATTGGTCCGGCCCGAAACCGGCGTCGGCAGCGATCGCTACCACGGTCTGGGTTTCGCCGCCGCGCATCGCGTCGGGCTGACCGATGCTTTCACCGTCGGCGCGCATGCCGACCGCACTCCGGATTACACGACTGCTGGAGCGGATGCGACTGTTCGGCTGGGCGATCTCGGCGTGTTCGGCGCCGACGCGGCCGCCGGCCGTCCGCAGCAGACCGGGCATGTCGCCGGCGCCGCCAGCCTTCTGTATTCGTATTCGGCCGGCGGCTTTGGCGTCGACCTCAACTACCGGCGGTTGCAGCGCGGCTTCCTGCCGACGACGGCGCTGTTGCCGCAATTCGTGCCGCTGAAGGACGCCGGCGTGCAGGTCAGCTACGGCTCGCCGCGCTACGGCACGTTCACGGCCACGGCGACGCGCAGCGAATTCGAAGACGGCAGCCGGCAGAACAGTTACACCTTGCGCTACAACATCTCGCCGTCCGCACGGTGGAATATCGACGCGACCTTCGGCCACGTCAGCGGGCAGGCAGGCGCGCAATCGGGTGTTTCCGCGGCGCTCAGCGTCAACTACTTTTTCAGCGACAGGACGACGGCGACAACGCGCGTCCAGCGAACGCCGGGCAACGGCACCGAGTACGATCTCGAGCTCGCCCGGACGCCTCCGATCGGACCCGGGTTCGGCTACCGGGTCGACATGCAGCGCAGCGGCGGAGCCGATCTCGTGCGCCCGCAGGTCCAACTCAACACCGACACGCAGGAATACACGCTCGGCATGGCGCGGACATTCGGCGGGGACGCCAATTCCACGACCGGGGAAGCATCGATCGCCGGCGCGTTCGCCTACGTGGGCGGCGTCGGCAAGTTCACCCGTCCGGTCTACGACAGCTTTGCCATCATCAGGGCGGGAAGCTTGGAAGGCGTAGGCGTTAGGCAGAACAGCCAGGACGCGGGCCGCACCGGGCGCGATGGGACGATGCTCGCCTCGACGGTAGGCTCCTATGTCGAAAACCGGTTTACACTCGACCCGAATACCGTCCCGATCGACACCATCATAGGGCAGAACAACGTCGTGGTCGTTCCAGCGCTGCGGGGCGGTGTCCTCGTCGATTTCGGGCTGCGTCCGCAACGCGCGGTCAGCGGCCTGCTGGTGCTTCGTCGCGGCAGGGAAGAAACGCCGCTCGGCGGCATCGATGCAGTGCTGGACTCGGGAACCTCGCGACTGCAGCTGTTCACGGCCGCCGATGGCGGTTTCTACATCGAGGATGCGGCACCAGGTAGCTATCACGCCGACATTCGCGCGGAAGGCGCACTGTGTCACGTGGCTCTGGACGTGGCGGCAGAGGTACCCATGCCGCTCAACGTCGGAAAGGTCTATTGTGAAACATTGCATTGAAGTAGTCGCCTGCGCCGCAGTGCTCGCGCTCGTGGAGCCCGCGTTCGGCGCCACCTGTTCGATAACGTCGGTGCCGACGCTCGGCTTTCCCAATTACGACGTCTTCGTCGCGACTCCGACGACGACTTCGCAGATCGCCAAATTCAGGTGCAACGGCAATCAGGCGACCATCACCGTCGGAGTCGGACAATCCGCGACATCGGGCAGCATCGCCAACCGTCAGATGGCACAGATTGCGGGCACCGGCCGTCTCAACTACAACATCTACAAGGACGGTGGTTATTCGAATCTGTGGGGCGACGGCACCGCGGGGACCACGGCATTGGTCGTGAATACGTCCAATCGGACAGCGTCCGTCCCGATCTACGGCAAGATCGATCCCGGCCAGGATTCCCCGGTCGGAAACTACAAGGATACGGTCGTCCTGTCGGTGAATCCCTAGGAAGACACGTGCGCGGCGACAATGCCGCGCGCTCGAATTCCGGCGTGGCGCCGGACTCTTGCTAGTACATCACCGTCGAGGAAATCTGAAGCGGCCACGGATAACTGCCGGGCCGCACCTCGGGAGCGAGGAAGAAGCGGTAGCTCAGGCGCATGAGCATCTGTTTGCCGGTAAACGGCTGATGGACCAAGCCCCCGTCGGGGCCGATCTCGAGGCCGTTGACCAGCCCGGTCACCTGCGCTTTGCGAAACACGCTGGAGCGGGCGTCGAAGCTCAGGGAAAAGCCATTAGGGTCGTTGGTTCGGGCCATCAGGTCGGTTGCGGCGGGCACATCGATGTAGCCGCGTGCGACGTCTTCCGGCGTGACGTCGAGGGTCGGCGCCTGCTTCAGCACCTGTAGCCGCAGATATGGAAGGACATTCGCCGACACTTTCATCGTCGACGAGCCAAATCCGGCGGAAGTCGCGCGTGCGGGCTTCGGACTTCCACAAAGCGCAAACGCCGCTCCCAATGCAATGCCGACCAGGATGCGCTGCAGCTTCAGGCCGCGGGCGATATCGCGCTCGCTGACCGCGCCCGCGGCAACCAGCGCCTCGCCCAGGCGCTGCCGCGACTGCGCCTGACGCGCGATGCCATCCTGCAGTTGTTCGGAGGTGATCCGGCCCGTGCTGACCAGCAGATTGCCCAGCTGCAACGGCCCCGCGCGCCCGGCGCGCGCGGCGTCGAGACGCTCCTGAAAGGCGAGCAATGCGGCGAGCTCGGCTTCGCCGAGCCAACCCTTGCGCACGAGCACCTGGCCCAGTCTTTCTTTCGAAGACTGCTGTTCGGCGAGGGCGCGAGCGAGTTGCGCCCGCGTCAGTCGGCCAGCCTCGAGCAATAACTCACCGATCGGTTCCCTCGGGCCGGCTGCGGCATCCAGTATATCGTCCAGACTCGCCCATTGCGCGCAAATGCGCTCGACCGCCTCCCTCTCTTCCGGACGGAGCTTCTTGGCCTGCAGCATGCTGTCGACCATCTCGGTCACCGGCGGCTCGCGATCGCGAAATCGACGCTGGTCTTGGCTATCCGATGCGCTGCCCATTCGCTTTGATCCTTTGTCGGTTACAACCGCTGCCCTTTGCCTTGTTCGGGCCGAGGCTCTCGGCGGGTGACCCGCCAGGTCAATGAAGTGACGCGCGACGCGGCCTTGAGCGCCGCTCGCGCTGCCGAATCTCACCGCTCACAGTGCATCACGCCGCATGCGCGCGGTGTGCTTTGAAGTCAGCAAGAAGCATGCCCCTCTCGTCGCTATGACGACGTCATTAGTGGGGTGGTCCGAAACGTGACGCCGAAGAAAAAAGGGCGCCCGCAGGCGCCCTGATTCCTTGTCGCGGTACGAGCTTAGACGCGGCGGCGGTATTCACCGTTGCGGGTGTCGATTTCGATCCGGTCGCCGGTGGCGACGAACAACGGTACCTGGACCTCCATCCCGCTCGCGAGCTTGGCCGGCTTCAACACCTTGCCGGACGTATCTCCGCGCACCGCCGGCTCGGTGTAGGTGATTTCACGCACGACGCTGGTCGGGAGCTCGACCGAAATAGGCTTGCCCTCGTAGAGCGTGAGCTCGCAGGGCAAGCCTTCCTCGAGATAGTGCACGGCGTCGCCGATGTTCTCGCGGTCGACCTCGATCTGGTTGTAATCGGCGTCCATGAAGACGTACGCCGGATCCTGGAAATACGAATACGTGACCTCCTTGCGTTCGAGCTGCACGAGGTCGAATTTTTCGTCGGCGCGATAGACGGTCTCCGCCCCGGAACCGCTCAAGAGGTTCTTGAGCTTCATCTTGACCACCGACGCGTTGCGGCCGGATTTGTTGAATTCGGCCTTTTGCACGACCATCGGATCCTTGCCGATCATGATGACGTTGCCGGCGCGAACTTCCTGCGCGGTTTTCATGGCTGCACCTGCATGGTTGCTTTCTTGTCCGAAAAGGCGAGTCCCTATGGAGCTCGCGAAACCCGAAATTATACCAGCTCTTCGACCATCCTGACCAGCCGGGCGGTGAGGTCGGGCTGAGTCGCGAGCTCGGCCGTCCATTGCCGCGCATGGGGGCGCATTGCAGCCATTTCGCCTGCGAACGCGTCCCATATCGGGGTGGCCGATGCACCCCGGTCGGCCGGGTCGTTCCAGGCCCTATGCCATGCATCGAAGCTTGCCGCGCTCGCCTGCGGCATCCCTTGCGTGTAGCGCTCGAGAAACGCATCGAGCTTCGCCAGTTGCGCATCGCCGGCCTGCGGATAGGGCTGCCACACAAACGGGCGCGCCGCCCACAGCGCGCGGACGAACGAGTCCTCGCCGCGCACCAGGTTCAGGTCGCACGCCCACAGCAGCCGGTCGTACACATCCTGCGCGACGAAAGGGATGGCTGCCAGCGACAAACGACCGCGCGCGAGAACCTGTCCCGCATGCGGGACAGCGCCGCCGGTCCATCGGTCGAGCTCGCCCGCGGCGACGCCTTCGGGCACGACGCAGCATACCGGGACATCGCCGTCGGCCCACGCATCGAGCAACGCCGGCAGATGTCGGTTCGGGTAGCAAAACAGCGAGATCGCAAGTGCGCCCTGCGGCGGTGTGACGCCGAGCGAGCGCCAGAATGTGTCGCGCGCGCCCGGGTCGGTCTGGAATGCGTCGCGGCGGGAGAGCAGCCCCGCCTCGCGCAGCAGGCCGCCGCTTCGTGCCGTGAATCCCGGAAAGTAGAAATGGCGCTGCAAAGGAAGGCGCGGATGGCGCGACGCAAGGCCGTGACAGCCTTCGATCCAGCTTTCGGCCGACAAGTACTCGAGGTTGATCCAGACCGGCGCCGCCGGCAGCGCGCTCATCGCGTCGAGGTACGAGAGAGGAAGGCCACAGCCGAACGCTTCGATCACGGCCTGTCCGGAGGGCGTTGCCGGCATCGGGCCGTGCGTCCCTCCCCAGCGCATGATGTCGACGCCCTGCACCGTTTGCCGCTCGCGCGACGGGTCGACGTCGGGCGCAATGCGGGAGAGAACTGGCAGCGCGTCGACGAACAGGCGTGCGTCGCGGCGGTGCTCTGCGACGAGCTGCCGCGCGAGCCGCCACGCGACGCCCGCATCGCCGTAGTTGTCGACGACCGAGCAAAATACGTCCCAGCGCTGCGGCGTGTTCACGGGGGCAGAAACCAAAAGGATAGTTGAACCTATTGTCGTCGTCGTGTCGAGTGCGCTTCGCGCATGGCGGCGGCCGTACTACAATGGTCACGCCCCGTCGCGTTTTCCCACCCCGGTTCAAATCCTTGATCAGTAGTCCCGCTGCCGACCCAGTCTCGGGCACGCTCGCCGTCGACGTCATCTCGGACGTCGTCTGCCCTTGGTGTTACATCGGCAAGCGCAAGCTCGAAGCGGCGCTCGATCAGCTGAAGGCGCGCGAACCTGCGCTCGACGTCGCCATGCGCTGGCATCCATTCCAGCTCAACCCGGACCTGCCGGCAGGCGGCATTCCACGCGCGAGCTATCTCGCGGCCAAGTTCGGCGGCACGGATCGCGCGGCGGAAGTTTATTCGCGCGTGCGCGCCGTCGGCGCCGAGGTCGGTATTGCGTTTGCGTTCGAGCGGATCGCCATCCAGCCCAATACTCTTCAGGCGCACCGGCTGATCGCGTGGGCGCAGTCACGCGGAGACGTCGGCGCGGCCAGCGCACTGGTCGAGCGCTTGTTCCATGCCTATTTCATCGACGGACGTTTTCTGGGCGACCGCGAGGAGCTGGTGCGCGCCGCCGGCGCGGCGGGCTTCGAGCCGGCCGAAGTACGCGCGATGCTGGAGTCGTCCGAGGGCAGCGATGCGGTTGCGGCCGAGGATCGCGAGGCGCGAAGCGTCGGTATCGAGGCCGTGCCGTTCTTTATTTTCAACGGACGCATCGCGGTGTCGGGAGCGCACGACCCGCCCACCTTGCTCGACGCGATCGCCGCAGCGCGGCAGGCCCGGTAACGCGTCTTCCGCAACGACCAGAGCATCCGATGAGCGCAACCCCTCCCACGCCTGCCGAAGCCGCTCACCTGTTCGCCCTGCAAAGGGCGGCTTTTGCCGACGAGCCCTATCCATCGCAGGCCGTGCGGCGCGACCGACTGGATCGTCTTGCCGCGCTGATCGAGCGCCACGACCCGGACATCGTCGCCGCGATCGCCGCAGACTTCGGGATCCGGCCGGCGCAGGAAACCCGACTGACCGAGCTGTTCGTCGTGCAGGCCGCGATACGCCACGCGCGCCGGCATCTGGCGCGCTGGATGCGCCCGCGCCGCGTACGGACGCCGCTGTATCTGCAGCCCGGTACGAGCCGCATCGAGAAGCAGCCGCTGGGGGTGGTCGGCATCATCAGCCCGTGGAACTACCCGCTGCAGCTCGCGCTGCTTCCGGCCGTCGCCGCGCTGGCCGCCGGCAATCGCGCGCTGATCAAACCCAGCGAGATCACGCCGTCCACCTCGGCGCTTTTGGCTGCCTTGGTCGCGCGTTACTTCTCCCCAGGAGAGCTCGCCGTCGTCAACGGCGGCGCCGATGTCGGGGCAGCGTTCGCCCGCCTGCCGTTCGATCATCTGTTGTTCACCGGATCGACCGCGGTCGGACGCAGCGTAGCGCTTGCCGCGGCGGAAAATCTGACGCCGGTGACGCTCGAGCTCGGCGGCAAGTCGCCGGCGCTGGTCCATGACGACGCCGATCTGGCCGCGGTGGCGACGCGCGTGGCAGTCGGCAAGCTGCTCAACGCCGGGCAGACCTGCATCGCGCCGGACTACGTGCTGGTTCCCAGTCATCGCGCCGACGCGCTGGCGCAGGCGATCGAGCGGGCGGTAGCTATTCTGTATCCGGCGCCGCGCGACAATCCCGATTACGCAAGCATCATCGATGAGCGGCACAACGCACGGCTCACCGCGCTCCTCGACGACGCGCGGGCGAAGGGCGCACGGATCATCGAGCTGGGTGGCGGGAGCGCTGCTTCGAGCGATCGCCCGCGCCGACTGCCGCCGACGCTGGTGCTCGGAGTCAGCGACGCGATGACCGTCATGCAGCAGGAAATTTTCGGCCCGATACTACCGCTCGAGACCTACGAGACGCTCGACCAGGCGATCGAGCGGATCAACGCGCGGCCGCGGCCGCTGGCGATGTACATGTTCGGCGGAAGCCCTCCTTCGCGGCGGCGCGTGCTGGAGCGGACGGTCGCCGGCGGCGTCACGCTCGACGACACCCTATGGCATTTCTGCAACGAGAATCTGCCGTTCGGCGGTGTCGGGGCCTCCGGTTACGGCGCCTATCATGGCGAACGCGGATTTCTCGCATTCACGCACGAGAAGGCGGTCTTTGCGCAGTCGCGCGCGGCGCTGAATCGACTGTTGTATCCGCCCTACGGCAAGCGCTTCGAGGCGATGCTGCGCCTGCTGAAAAAGATCGTGTAGCGCGGAATCCGGGCGCCCGCGCGGTCGGCCGCCATCGGCGCGGTCAATGCCCGGCGCGGGCCGCGAGGACGCGATCGACCATCTCGCCGGCGAGTCCGAGGTAGTTCGCCGGATCGCACAATGCGGCGAGCCGCTCACGGTCCAGATGAGCGGTGACCTCGGGAGTCTCGGCCAGCAGGTCGAGCAGCGGCCGCCGCCGCTCGATCGCCGTCCGGCATAGCTCGTAGACCAGATCGTGCGCGCGCTCGCGGCCCAGGTGCGGCGCCAGTCCCATCATCACCGCCTCGGCCACGATCAGGCCGTGCGTGAGATCGAGATTGTCGCGCATCCGGCTCGCATCGACCTGCAGGCCGTCGACAATGGTCCGCGCGTGCGCCAGTGCGCCGGCGGTCAGCACGAATATTTCCGGCAGAACGATCCATTCGATATGCCAGGGGCCGGTCGCGCGTTCGTGATCTGCCGCCATCGCCTCGAGCAGCAGCGCGGCATGCTGGCGCACGACTGCGGCGCAGGCGTGCAGGTAGACGCTCGAGACCGGGTTGCGCTTCTGCGGCATCGTGCTGCTGGCGCCGCGACCAGGGCTGAACGGCTCGGCGACTTCGCCGACTTCGGTCTGCATCATCAGCTTGATGTCGATCGCGAGCTTGCCGAGCGTGCCGGTGACCAAGCCGAGAAAGCATCCGACCTCGGCGATGCGGTCGCGCTGCGTGTGCCAGCTGATGTCGGGCGCTGCGAGGCCCAGTTCGCGCATCAACGCCGCCTGGACCTTCAGCCCGTCGGGTCCGAGCGATGCGAGCGTGCCGACGGCGCCGCCGAATTCGCCGACCAGCACGCGCGGCCTGAGCTCGGCGAGCCGCGCGCGATGGCGCTCGATCGCCGACAGCAGGCACGCGGCCTTGTAGCCGAAGGTGATCGGCGCCGCCTGCTGCAGATGGCTGCGCCCGGCCATCGGCGTGTCGCGGTAGCGCAGCGCGAGGCCGGACAGCGCATCCGCGATGGCGGAGAGCTCGGCGTCGACCAGCGCGAGGGCGTCGCGAATCTGGAGCACCGTCGCGGTGTCGGTGATGTCCTGCGTCGTCGCGCCCCAATGACAGTACCGGCCGTGCGGCTCGGCGCACAGGGAGGTGAGTTGCCGCACGACGCCGACGATCGGCGAGCCGGCGCGTTCGGTTTGCGCGCGCAGCTTCGTCATGTCGATGCGGTCGACGCGACAGTTGCGCTCGATCTCCGCGGCGGCCGCCTGCGGAATCACTCCCAACCGCCCCTGGACGCGCGCCAGCGCCGATTCGACGTCGAGATAACGCTGCGTGCGATTGTCGTCGGAAAACACCGCGCGCATCGCTTCGGTGCCGACTAGGTTGCCGAGTATCGTCGAGTCGATCAGGGTCGAGGGCATCGTTCAGCGCTCCGAAGGCGCGTTGCGGAGCATCATATCGCGCCGTCGGCTCGGAGTTGTGCGATTCGTTCCGGCGAGTACCCGAGGCCCGCCAGGATGCGGTCGGTATGTGCGCCCAGCGCGGGCACCGCGCCCCATTGCGGCGTGGCTTCGTCATCGGTCCCCGGCGGCAGCAACGCCGGTATCGGGCCGGAGGGCGAGTCGACGTCGCGCCAGCGCCGCCGCGAGGCGAGCTGCGGATGCCGCCAGACGTCGTGCATGTCGTTCACCTGCGCATTCGCGATGCGCGCCTCATCGAGCCGACGCAGCACTTCCGCGGCTGTCAGTCCGGCAAATACGTCGACGATGATGCGACGCAAGTCTTCCCGCGCCGCGCTTCGCCTGGAGTTGCTGGCATAGCGCGGATCGGAAGCAAGATCGGGGCGCATCAGCACGCGCTCGCAGAAGGTCGACCATTCGCGCTCGTTTTGCAGCCCGAGCATGATCGTCTTGCCGTCTCCGGCCGGGAACGGGCCGTACGGAAAGATCGTCGCGTGGCTCGCGCCGGTCCGCGGCGGCGGGTCGGCACCATCGAACGCATAGTACAGCGGGTAGCTCATCCACTCGACCAGCGATTCGAGCATCGAAACGTCGAGATGCCGCCCGCGGCCTGTGCGGCCGCGCTCGAGCAGCGCGGCGAGGATATTGCTGTAGGCGTACATGCCGGCCGCGATGTCGGCGATCGAGCAGCCGGCCTTCACCGGGTCGGCTTCGGTCCCCGTCACCGACAGGAATCCCGCTTCGCTCTGGATCAACAGGTCGTACGCTTTTTTGTCGCGATACGGACCGTCCCCGCCGTAGCCCGAAATGTCGCAGACGATGATCGCCGGCTTCGCCGCCGACAGCGCGGCGTACGACAGCCCGAGCCGCGCCGCCGCGCCGGGCGCCAGGTTCTGCACGACGACATCGGCATGGTCGACGACGAGTCGCTGCAGGATCGCGCGCGCTTCGGGATGCTTGACGTCGAGCGTCAGGCTTTCCTTCGAGCGATTGGTCCAGACGAAGTGCGAGGCAAGACCGCGAACTCTTTCGTCGTATGCGCGCGCGAAATCGCCGACGCCGGGGCGTTCGATCTTGATGACCCGCGCCCCAAGATCGGCGAGCTGCCGCGTCGCGAACGGTCCGGCGATCGCGTGCTCCAGCGTGACGACGGTGATGCCGGCGAGCGGTTGCACGACGCGGCCTTTAGGCGACGATCGCCGTGGCTTCCATCGCCAGGCCCCCGCGATGATCCTTCGCCCACAGGCGTACGGTCTTGCCGTCGCTGGCCGGCTCACCGCAAACGAAAAAGGGATCGGTATCGAACAGCGGGCTAGACGCCCGGAATGTGAAGCGCGCGACCGCCGCATCGGGCCGGTGCTCGCGCAGCAGGTCGAGCAGCAGCGTCGCGATTAGCGGTCCATGCACGATCAGGCCGGGGTAACCTTCGATCTCGGTGACGTAGCGGCGGTCGTAGTGGATGCGATGGCCGTTGAATGTCAACGCCGAGTAACGAAAAAGCAGCACGGCATCGGGCACGACCTTGCGCTCCCACGCGGCGGCGTCGGGCGCGGCGGCCGCGGGCGGTGCGCCTGCGCCAGGCCGCGCTGCCTCGCGATAGACGATGTCGTGCGTTTCGGCAATGGCGAGGGCCGGCTTACCGCTTCGTCGCAACTCGTGGCGCACCTTGACGAACACGAGCGATCCGGAGCGGCCGGCCTTTTCGCTGATGCCGGAAATCGTCGAGACGCGGGTCACCCGGTCTCCGATGCACAGCGGATGGCGGAATTCGAATTCGCTGCCGGCCCACATCCGACGCGGCAGCGGCACCGGCGGCAGGAACTCGCCGCGGCGCGCGTGGCCGTCGGGTCCGACCTCGGATTCCTTGTACAGCGGGAGGAAATAGAGCCAGTGCCAGAGCGGCGGCAGCGGCGTACCCTCGGGCGGCCGCAGCACCGAGCGGTCGAGCGTAGCCGAAAGCGCCGCGTACGGGGTGGCCGTGATCACATCGGTCGACGTCTCACTCCGGCCGAGCCAGGATTCGAGGTTCATTGCGGGAACGGCGTGGACTGGCGCGACCGGCAAAGAATCCTCGCGGCTACTTCGTTGCCGGCAGCTTGCCCTGCACGCCTTCGACGTAGTAGTCCATCTTCAGCAGCGCGTCGTCGCTGATCGCCTTGCCGGCAGCCAGCCGCTGGTGACCCTCGTTGTCGGAGAGCGGCCCGGTGAACGGATGGAATTTGCCGCTCGCAATGTCCGCCGCGGTCCGGTTGACCAGATCCTGCACGTCCTTCGGCACGACGGGATTGAACGGTCCCATCTTGATCATGCCTTCCTTGATACCGCCCCACACGCTGCCCGGCTTCCATGTGCCTTCGATCGCGTCCCGCACTTCCTTGGTGTAATACGCGCCCCACTGATGCGTGACCGCGGTCAGCTGCGCATGCGGGCCGTATTTGGACATGTCGGAGTGATACGCGATGGCGTACACCTTCTTCGCCTCGGCGTCCTGCACGACCGCGGTCGAGTCGGTGTGGTTGGTCAGCACGTCGGCGCCCTGCGAGATCAGCGTATCGGCGGCTTCGCGCTCGCGGCCCGGGTCGTACCAGGAATTGACCCAGACCACTTTGGTCACCGCATTCGGGTTGACGCTGCGCATGCCGCGGGTGAACGCGTTGATGCCCATCACGACTTCCGGAATCGGAAAGGCCGCGACGTAACCGGCGACGTTCGACTTGGTCATCCGGCCGGCGACGATGCCGGCGAGATAACGGCCCTCGTAGAAGCGCGCGTTGTAGATGCCGACGTTCCGGTCCGTCTTGTAGCCGGTCGCGTGCTCGAAATAGGTCTTGGGAAACTGCTTGGCGACCTTGATCGTCGGGTTCATGTAGCCGAACGACGTCGTGAAAATCAGCTGGTAGCCGCTTTGCGCCAGCTCGCGGATCACGCGCTCGGCGTCGGCGCCTTCCGGCACGTTTTCCACGTACTTGGTGACGACCTTGCCGTCGAGCGCCTTTTCCATTTCCTTGCGGGCGGCATCGTGCTGCGAGGTCCAGCCGGCATCACCGACCGGGCTCACATAGACGAAGCCAACCTTGAACGGCGCGTCCGCGGCGGCTGCGGGGAGCGATGCAAGCCCCGCCAGGACAGCCAGCACGGCAAACGGCACGCTCTTCGGCGACAGCACGGACATGGATCTCTCCCCGGACGAGTTGCCGCCGCGCGGCGCGCTTCGCCGTCGGCGGAATCGCGCATTTTACTCGAAGCGGGTCGCCTTTCGAGACTCAGCTGTCGGCGTGGAACGGCCGGCCCAGCGACGCCGGGGCGTTCAGGCGTATTGCCGTAGCGTCGCGCGAGATCAGTGCGAGCACCACGATGGTCGCGGCATAAGGCAGCATCGCCAGAAATTGCGAGGGTACGGCAACGCCCATCGCCTGCGCCTGGAACTGCACCAGGGTCACCGCGCCGAAGAGGTACGCTCCGGCGAGCACGCGCCAAGGCTTCCAGTTCGCGAACACGACCAGGGCGAGCGCAATCCAGCCGCGACCCGCCGTCATGCCCTCGGTCCACATCGGCGCGTACGCCAGCGCCATGTAGGCGCCGCTCAAACCCGCGCAGGCGCCGCCGAACGCAACGGCCGCATAGCGCACGGCGATGACGCGATGGCCGATCGCATGCGCCGACTGCGGCGACTCGCCGATCGCGCGCAGGATGAGGCCGGCGCGGGTGCCGAATAGAAACCATTGCACCAGCGCAAAGAGTGCGAGCGACAGGTAGACGAACGGACTGTGCGCGAACAGCAGGCGGCCGATGACCGGCAGCCCCGACACCAAGGGTAGCGCCAGCGGCGCGATCGGGTCGACGACATGACCGACATGGCTTAAGCCGACGAATGCCGACAGGCCGATGCCGAAGAGCGACAAGGCGAGCCCGGTGGCGACCTGATTCGCCAGCAGCGATAGCGTCAGCACGGCGAATATCAGCGATAGCGCGCCGCCAGCGGCCGTGCCGGCGAGCACGCCGAGCCAGTCATGCCCGGTTTCGTCGGCGACGATGAATGCTGCGACCGCACCGACGAGCATCATTCCTTCCACGCCCAGATTTAGTACGCCGGCTTTCTCGGTCACCAGCTCGCCAAGCGCGGCGAATACGAGGACGGTCCCGGCTGCCAGCGTCAGCGTAATCAGCGTGATCGCGTGATCGATCATCGGGCGACACCTTCCGTTGCCGGTGTCGCGCCGGGGCCTGAACTGGGCCGCAAGCGCATGCGGTAGCCGATGAACACATCGGCGGCGAGCAGGAAGAAGAGAAGCATCCCCTGGAACAGCCGCGTCACCGCCGAAGGCAGCCCCAGTCCGATCTGCGCGGATTCGCCGCCGAGATAGAGCAAAGACATCAAAAGGCTCGCCAGCGCGATGCCCAGCGGATGGAGGCGACCGACGAATGCGACGATGATTGCGGCGAAACCGTACCCCGGCGATATCGAAGGCAGCAGCTGACCGATCGGTCCCGCGACCTCACCGACTCCCGCGATGCCTGCCGTCGCGCCGCCGACCAGCATGCCGACCCACACGGTCCGCGAGGCGGAAATGCCCGCATAGCTCGCCGCGCGCGGCGCCAGCCCCGCGACGCGCATGCGGAATCCGGCCAGCGTCCGCGCGGTGAACAGCCAGCCTGCTGCGACGACCGCGATGGCGAGCAGGAAGCCGACATTGAGCCGCGTGCCGGTCAGCAGCAGCGGCAAAAGCGCGCTGTCGCCGAACATCCTCGACTGCGGAAAATTGAAACCCTCGGGATCGCGCCATGGACCTTGCACGAGATAGGACAGCGCGAGCGTCGCGATGTACACGAGCATCAGGCTGGTCAGGATTTCGTTGGCGTTATGCCGCGTGCGCAGCCATGCCGGGATCGCGGCCCACGCGATGCCACCGGCGGCGCCCGCGGCGATCATCAACGGCAGCAGCAAGGCGCCGTCCAACTGCGGCAGCCACAGTGCAAGACCGCCGCCGCATACCGCGCCTATCGTCAGCTGGCCTTCGGCGCCGATGTTCCACACATTGGCACGGTAGCCGATCGCCAGGCCGAGGGCGCACAACATCAGTGGCGACGCCTTGAGCAGGAGCTCACCAACGCCGTAGCGCGTGGTGACGGGTTCGATGAAGAAGACGAAGAATGCGTCGAGCGGATCCTTGCCGAGCAGCGAAAACAGAGCAAAGCCGGCCACCAGGGTCGCCATCGCGGCCAGCAGCGGCGATGCCCAGGCCATCAGGCGCGACGGCTCGGGCCGCGCTTCCAGCGTGATCAACATCATTGCCGGTGGGCCGCGAGCGACGCCGGCCCTTCGGGGGCGATGAACGATCCGCCCATCAGCAGCCCCAGTTCCTCGGCGTTGGTCTCCCGCATGGCCTTGACCGGCGACAGGCGACCCTGCGTCATCACCGCGACCTTGTCGCAAACCTCGAACAGCTCGTCGAGCTCTTCGGATATGAGCAGCACGGCGACGCCCGCATCCCGCAAGTCGATCAGCGCCTGCCGGATCTGCGCCGAGGCGCCGATGTCGACGCCCCAGGTCGGTTGTGCGGCGATCATCACGCGCGGTCCTTGCAGAATTTCGCGTCCGACGATGAATTTCTGCAGATTGCCGCCGGAGAGACTCCGCGCTGCCGCGCCGGGACCGGCTGTCTTGACATCGAACCGTGCGATCGTCGCCTGCGTAAATGCGCGAACCGCGCGTTGGCGTATCAGCCCCTGTCGTGTGACGAGGTGCTGGCCGTACGCGGTCAGCAGCGCGTTTTCGACTAGCGACATCTCAGGCACGGCACCGTGGCCATCGCGCTCTTCGGGGACATAGCAAAGGCCCAGCGTTCGGCGCGCCGCCGCATCGAGCCGGCCGGCCGGAACGCCGTTCACCACAATGGCATGCGCCGCATCGGCCAGGCGCTCGCCCGACAGCGCGGCAGCCAGCTCCCTCTGGCCATTGCCGGAAATCCCGGCGATACCGACGATTTCGCCAGCGCCGACGCGAAGTTCGATGCCAGCGAGATCGGTGCCGAACGGGTCTTCGGAGACGAGCGACAGATCGCGCACTTCGAGCAGCCCGTCGCCGCGGGTGGTTGCGGCGCGGTGCTGCGGATGCGGCAGGTCGCCGCCTATCATCAGGCGCGCGAGCTGAGCGCTGGTTTGCTGGCTCGGATTGCAGTCGCCGGTGACCCTTCCCGCGCGCAGCACCGTCGCGCGGTCGCACAGCGTGCGGATCTCGTCGAGCTTGTGGCTGATATAGAGGATAGAACAGCCTTCGGCGGCCAGACGCCGAAGCGTAGAGAAAAGCTTGCCGATCGCGGCCGGCGTCAGCACCGACGTCGGCTCGTCCATGATCAGCAACTCGGGGGCCTGCAGAAGGCAGCGGACGATCTCGACGCGCTGACGCTCGCCCACCGAAAGCGTGTGCACGTGCCGGCGGGGATCGAGTGGCAGACCATACCGCGCCGAAGTTTCGCGAATCCGCGTGTCGAGTTCGCGTCCGCCACGGGTCTTATCGAGCGCTAGGGCGATGTTTTCGGCGACGGTCAGCGTTTCGAACAGCGAGAACTGCTGGAAGACCATGCCGATACCGAGCGCGCGCGCTTTGGCCGGACTGCCGATGGCGACCGCTTTGCCGTTCCACCGGATCGTGCCGGTATCGGGTCGGACGACCCCGTAGACGATCTTGACCAGCGTGGATTTCCCGGCGCCGTTTTCACCCAGCACCGCATGGATCTCGCCCGCCATGACGGTGAGATCGATGCCGTCGTTGGCGACGACCCCCGGGAACCGCTTGGTGATGCCGGAAAGCTGCAGGCGAGGTGCCGGCGCCGCGTCCATCGTCGTCAGCGGCGCCGGGTCGCCATCGTCGCGGTGCGCCGATGTTCAGCGCACCGCATGCGGCGGCGCTCGAGCCCGATGGCCAGGCGCCGCCGCTCGTTCACCGCTTGCCGGCGGAACGCGCGACGTCGGCAAGCAGCCGGTCCGCGCCCTTGTTGCGCACTGCGCTGCGAACGACGATGTCCGGCGCATGCATTCCCTTCTTGCCGTAATACGCTTCGTTCCATTCATCGGACGTGGCCACCACGGTTCCGTCCAGGTTGATGCCGCCGTAGAGACCCTTCGAGCGACTGTACGTGACGAGATCGGTGATCACGTCGGCCTTGGCACCGGCGCCGACCGGACCCGCCGCGATGCTTGCGTCCGGGCCCATCTTGAACGAGTCGGACAGCAGCGAGTTGAGGCCCTTGTCGGTCATGACCAGCGTGATCATTTCCGATACCGATATCCCGGCCTGGAAGCCGACGCTGGCCGTGGCCAGCGTGTAGAACGCCGGGCCGGTCCAGCGGCCGGTCTTGGCATTGCGCACGACCAGCACGGCGCGGCCGCCGGAGCCCCCGAAGATGAAGCCGGCCTTGGCGACTTCGGGCGCGATCAGCACGGCTTTCGCGCGACGGACGTTCTGATGCAGCCAGTCCATTTCCGGGTCACGCATGAAGTTGCCGAACGTCTTGTCCGCGGCGTCGACCAGCGCTTGCGGAGTGGGCTTGGTGCGGGTGGGCGACGTTACCGGACCCTTGCCGGTCTGATCGGACTGCGCGAGTGCCGCAGTGCCGGCGGTGACCAACAACATGGATGCGAGTGCATGGACGGCAATTAGCGGTACCTTGTATTTCGACATGGCTTCCTCCCTGGGATGCGATGAGGTTCGTCGGACCTGCCCAGGCATTATATTCCGGCTCGTCTGGGTGCGGCATTTGCCGCCGATGCTATAGTGACGGCTCGCAACCCGTCACGGCGGAGAGGCGATGTCGCTCGACGCGGTGCTGCTTTCGCGGCTGCAATTCTCCTGGGTCATCGCGCTGCACATCCTGCTGCCCGCATTCACCGTCGGGCTGGCGGCATATATCGCGGTGCTCGAGGGTCTGCATCTGACGACGGGGCGGTCTGTTTACCTGCGGCTGTCCAGGTTCTGGCTCAAGGTCTTCGCGGTTTCGTTCGGCATGGGCGTCGTCTCGGGCATCGTCATGCCGTTCCAGTTCGGCACGAACTGGAGTCGCTTTTCCGATGCCACGGCCGACATCTCGGGGCCTCTGATGGCGTACGAGGGCCTGACGGCATTCTTCCTCGAAGCCGGCTTCCTCGGCGTGCTGCTGTTCGGACGTGCGCGCGTGCCGCCCTGGGTTCATTTCTTTGCCGCGGTGATGGTTGCGGCCGGAACACTGTTCTCGACCTTCTGGATCCTCGCCTTGAACAGCTGGATGCAGACGCCGACCGGATATTCGGTCACCGACGGTCGCTTCCTGCCCGAGGACTGGCTGGCGGTGATATTCAATCCGTCGTTTCCATACCGGCTCACGCACACCGCAGTCGCATTTTTCATCACGACGGCGCTGGTCGTCGCGGGCGTCGCCGCGTATCACCTGCGCGCGGACCGCTTTCGCGAAGAAGGCACGACGATGCTCAAGATGGCCTTCGGCCTGTTGAGCTTGCTGGTCCCGCTGCAGATGGTGCTCGGCGACCTTCATGGGCTCAATACCCGCGAGCAACAGCCGGCGAAGCTCGCGGCGATGGAAGCCAACTGGAAGACGCAAAGCCGCATGCCCCTGCTGCTGTTCGCCTGGCCGGACGAGCGCGCCGAAGCCAATCGCTACGAAATCGCCATTCCCGTGCTTGGCTCGGTGATCCTCACGCACGATGCCGACGGCGTCGTCAAAGGCCTGAAGGAATGGCTACCTGAAGACCGACCGCCGGTGGCGATCCCCTTCTTTTCGTTCCGCCTGATGGTCGGCATCGGCCTCGCGATGCTGGCGCTTACGCTGTGCAGCTGGTGGGTCTGGGCGCACGGCGCGCTTGATCGCTCGCGCTGGTTCCACAAGCTGTGCGAGATCGCGTCGCCGCTTGGATTTGTCGCCGTGCTCGCGGGATGGGTGACTACCGAAGTCGGCCGGCAACCGTGGACCGTGTACGGTCTGCTGCGGACGAGGGATTCAGTCACGCCGTCGCTTACCGGCAGCGATGTCGTTGCGTCGCTGGCCGTGTACGTTATCGCCTATATCGTCATCTTCGGTGTCGGCGGTTATTTCATGGTGCGCTTCCTGCGAATGGGGCCAGTCGAAAAGGCTCCGGACACCGGGCGGAGGTTCAAAGGCACACCGGCCCGCCCGATCTCTGCGGCCGAAGTCGAGTAGGCGATGGCGCTCGATCTCGTTCCGCTCTGGGCCGGCATCCTCGCTCTTGCCGTATTCATGTACGTGCTGCTGGACGGATTCGACCTGGGCATAGGAATTCTGTCTCCGTTCGCCCCTGACGACGCGAGCCGTGACCAGATGATGGATTCCGTCGCGCCGATCTGGGACGGCAACGAGACCTGGCTGGTCATGGGGGGGATCGCGCTGCTGGCGGCGTTTCCGATGGCATTCGCCATCATCATCCCGGCGGTGTACTTCCCCATCCTGTTCATGCTGATAGGACTGTTGTTTCGCGGCGTCGCGTTCGAGTTCCGCCACATGTCCCCGCGCAAGAGGTTCTGGGGCTGGTCGTTCCACGTAGGCTCGCTGGTGGCGACCTTCGCGCAGGGCGTCGTCCTCGGCACCTACGTGCAGGGGATCCCGATCGAGGGCCGGCATTTCAGCGGCGGCAGCTTCGAATGGGCGACTCCGTTCGCCGTGCTCACTGGCCTGGGACTGATCGCGGGCTACGGCCTGATCGGCGCTTGCTGGCTGGTGATGAAGACGGAAGGCGAGCTGCAGAATTGGGCGCGCGGTAAAGCGAGACTGCTCGCCTTTGGCGTCGCCGCGTTCATTGCGATGGTCAGCCTGTGGACGCCGCTGATCGAGCCGCAAATCCAGCGTCGCTGGTTCGCTTGGCCGAACCTGCTGCTACTCTCTCCGGTGCCGGTAATCACGTTCGCGTTGTTCGTCTGGCTGTTGCGCTCGCTCAAATCGGGCCGCGATGCGACGCCTTTTCTGCTCGCACTCGGCCTCTTTGCGATGTGCTATCTCGGGCTCGGCATCAGCATATTGCCAATGATCGTTCCCTATACGGTCACGCTTTGGGCGGCCGCATCATCGCCGAAGTCGCAGGCGTTTCTGATGCTCGGCACGCTGTTCCTACTGCCGATCATCGTCATGTATACCGGATGGTCCTACTGGGTGTTTCGCGGCAAGGTTCGGGCGGGCGAGGGTTATCACTGATGCCGGTCCGGGACGATCGCGCTCGCGGTCCCGAGCGGCCGAGCGAGCTCTCGCCGTGAGCTCGGCGACGATGCCGCGCCCGGCCGTCACCGCGGCGGCAACATTGGCGGTCGTCGATGCCGACGCCCGCCGCGAGCTGCAGCTGTCTGGAAGGCTCGATGCCTATTCGATCGCCGGGGTCTGGCCCGACGCGCGAGCCGCGCTGGCAGCCGCTGGCGACCGCGGTGTCGTCATCGATGCATCGCGCGTCGATTACTGCGACGGCGGCGGCATTGCGATGCTGGTCGACCTGCTGCGGCAGCCGCGCGCGGCGAACGCTCCGGTATCGCTCTCCGGATTGCGAGCGGAATTTCAGGCGCTTCTCGACCAGTTCGATCCGGCGGCGATGCGCGCGCCGGTCGAGCCTCCCCACGTCGCGCGGGTCAATGTCGTCGCGGAGATAGGACGCGCCGCGGCAATTACCGGGCGCGACATCCGCTCGCAAATTGCGTTCATCGGCGAAACCGCCGCCGCGCTGTGGCAAGCGGCCAAACATCCGGCACACATTCGCTGGAAGGACGTCTGGTACACCTGTGAGCAGGTCGGCGTCAATGCGCTGCCGATCGTCGCACTGATCTCCTTTCTCCTCGGCATAATCCTGGCCTTCCAGGCCGCGGTACCGATGCGGCAGTTCGGCGCGGAGCTTTTCGTTGCCGATCTCGTCGGACTGTCGATTTTGCGCGAGCTCGGACCGTTGATGACGGCGATTCTCCTTGCCGGGCGTTCTGGCGCCGCGTTTGCCGCGGAAATCGGTACGATGAAAGTGAACGAGGAGCTGAACGCACTCACCACGATGGGCCTCGACCCGGTGCGCTTCCTGGTCGTGACCCGAATCCTTGCCGCGTTACTGATGATGCCGCTGCTGACACTGTTCGCGGACCTGATCGGCATCCTCGGCGGCGCGCTGACGATGATCACCTTCAACATCCCGATCTTGAGCTTCCTGCACGAGGTCGACAGCCTGGTCGACGTGAAGGACCTGCTCGCGGGCATGGCGAAGACGCCGGTATTCGCGATCCTGATCGCCGGAATCGGCTGCTTGCGCGGCCTCCAGACGCAAACCGGCGCCAGCGCCGTCGGCATATCCGCAACGCGCGCGGTGGTGTCAGGCATCATCCTGCTGGTAATCGTCGACGGCATCTACGCCTTCGTCTACTATCTGCTCGACATTTGACGCCGACCAGCATGTCCGCCGATCCGATCATCACCGTGAAGAACCTGACCGTCGGGTACGAAGGATCCATCCTTTTGCGCGACGTCAACTTCACCGTTACTCGCGGCGAGGTCTTCGTGATTCTCGGGGGCTCGGGCAGCGGCAAGAGCACGCTGCTCAAGCACATGATCGGGCTCTATCAGCCGATGACGGGGCGCGTTCTGATCGAGGGAGACGACATCGTCACCGCCGAAGGCGCGGCACGGCGCGCCATACTGAACAAGATCGGCGTGATGTATCAGAGCGGCGCGCTGTTCGGGTCGATGACGCTGCTCGAAAACGTGCGCTTGCCGCTGGAGGAATACACGGCGCTGGACGGCGCGGCGATGGATCTGATCGCAAGGATGAAATTGCAGCTGGTCGGACTCGACGCCTTCTGCGGTCACATGCCGGCCGAGATCAGCGGCGGCATGCAAAAGCGCGCCGCGATCGCGCGCGCGATGGCGCTCGATCCGATGATCTTGTTTCTCGACGAGCCATCCGCCGGCCTCGACCCGATCACCTCGGCGGAGCTCGACCAGCTGATCATGCGGCTGGCGAAGAGCCTGCGCATCACCTTCGTCATCGTTACCCATGAACTCGCCAGCATCTACACGGTCGCCGACCGCGTCATCATGCTCGACAAGCGCACCAAGGGAATCATCGCCGAGGGCGATCCAAAGGTGCTCCGCGACAGCAGCGACAATCCGTGGGTACGGCAATTCTTCCGGCGCGAAGTCGCCGCCGAACCCGCGTAGCCGGCCATGAGCGCTCAGGCCAGCTTTTTCAAGATCGGCTTGTTCGTCATCGGCGGGACGCTCGCGTTGGTTCTGCTGTTGCTGATTCTGGGCTCCGGCCAATGGTTCCAGTCCAAGGTGACGATGGAAACCTACATGAACGAATCGGTCCAGGGCCTCGAAGTCGGTTCGAAGGTCAGATACCGCGGCGTAGTCGTCGGCGAAGTGCGGCGCATTGGCTTTACCTACAACGTCTACGAGCAGGACCAGCCGATGCCCGTGCGGCTGCGCTACGTGATGATCGAGGCGACGATCTTGCCGCGACTGATCGGCGGCCGCGCCGGCGGCGACATCACACGTCCCGATACGGCCAAGGTCGAAATCGATCGAGGCTTGCGCGTGCGGCTTGCGCCGCAAGGTATTACCGGCACCAATTATCTCGAAATCGACTACGTCGACCCGAAGACAAACTCCGTCTTGCCGATCACCTGGACACCCAACAATCTTTACATCCCGAGCGCGCAGTCGACGTTCACCGCGTTCGTCGCCGCCGCATCGGACATCGTGGGACGCCTGCAGAAGCTCGACCTCGAAGGCACGCTGGTCAACGTCAACAAGCTGCTGGTGACGACGAATAGCCGCATCGATGCGATCGACACCGCCAAGCTGTCGCAAAGCGCGACGCGCATGATGGACAAGATCGACCACAAGCTCGACCAGCTGGCGGTCGACAAGATCAACAGCGAAAGCGTCGCGCTGCTCGCCGAGTTGCGCACGACCAATCAGCGGCTGGCGGCCGTCCTCGACGATCCGGCATTGAAGCGTCTGCCGTCCGATGCCGACGCAGCGGTCGTGCAGCTCAAGAAGACGCTCGACGATCCGAATCTGGCGAAGTCGCTCGCGCATCTGCAAAGCACGCTCAATCGACTCGACCGCGTCACTGGCAGCGGCGAGGCCGACCTGAAAAAGACATTCGACAACCTGCGGCAGCTCACCGAAAACCTGCGCGACCTCTCCGAAAATGCGAAACGCTATCCGTCGCAGCTGCTGCTCGGCGCGCCGCCGCCGCCGGCGAAAGGCCTCCAGCCATGAACTCAGACGTTTTCCTGTCGCGCCGGCAGGCCATCGTGTCAACGCTGGCGCTGCTCACCGCGGCATGCTCGCTATCGCGCCCGTCGCCGGTCAAGTCGACTTACTTGCTCGAGCCGCCGGCGCCAGCGACGCGCAATCCGACGCCGGGACAGGCGACGCTCAAGGTCGAGACGATCACCGTGGCTGCGCCGTTTCGCGGCAGAACGCTGGTCTACCGCGAGAGCGACCTCAAGTACGAGGCCGACTTCTACGAGGAATTCCTGGTATCGCCGGCGACGATGATCGGAGAAGCGACCGCAACATGGCTGGCGGCGACGAGAATTTACCGGGCGGTGCTGCCCCCGTCGACCTCGATCGACGGTGACTTCGCGCTGGAAGGATTCGTCACCGAGCTCTACGCCGATTTGCGCGACACTTCGCATCCGGCTGCCGTGTTGAACACAAAATTCTTCCTCACCAGCAGCACCGCTGCGCCGGGCACCTTCGTCTGGAACGGCGAACTGGGCTCGCGCATCGACGTACCTTCACGCTCGGCCGACGCGCTCGTGCGCGGGTTCAATGCAGCCTTAGGCAATGTGCTCGAGCAGCTCGCCTCGGTCCTACGTAATCTGCCGCAGAAATAAGCCGCGGCGCGCCAGTTAAGCTCTAAGCCGGCACGCCGGTCAAGTCGTGTGCGCTCGCGCCGGTGATGCGCACGCGCGCGAACTCGCCGATCGCGAGCGTCGCGCCATCGGCGACGGCCACGGTGCCGTCGATCTCGGGCGCATCGGAGGCGCTGCGCGCCAACGCCCGGGGGCCTTCGTGCGCATCGACCAGCACGGTCAGCGTCGTGCCGACCCGGCGCTCGAGGCGGCGGGCGCTGATCGCCTCCTGCGTTGCCATGAACCGCGCGCGCCGCTCCTCCCGCACCGCGTCCGGAACCGGGTCGGGCAGCGCATTGGCGGCGGCGCCGTCGACCGGCGAATAGGCGAAGCATCCGACCCGGTCGAGCTCTGCCTCGCTCAAGAATTCGAGCAGCGCCTCGAATTCGGCGTCGGTTTCGCCGGGAAATCCAACGATGAAGGTCGAGCGTATCGTCAGCTGCGGGCACGCGGCGCGCCAGGCGCGGATCCGCTGAAGATTGTTGTCGACGTTTGCCGGCCTCTTCATCAGCTTGAGGATGCGCGGGCTTGCATGTTGGAACGGTACGTCGAGGTAGGGCAAGAGCCCGGGGCCGCCATCGCTTGTCATCAACGCGATGCTCTCGTCGACATGCGGGTACGGATAGACGTAGTGCAGGCGCACCCACGCTCCGTATTCGACGGCCAGCGCTGCGAGCGCCGCCGCGAGCTCGGTCATCCGCGTCTTCAGCGGCCGCCCGCGCCAGAATCCGGTGCGATAACGGATGTCGACGCCGTACGCGCTGGTGTCCTGCGAAACGACCAGGAGTTCGCGCACGCCGGCCTTGAGCAGGTTTTCCGCCTCGATCATTACCTCGCCGATCGGCCGACTGACCAGATCGCCGCGCAGCGACGGAATGATGCAGAACGTGCATCGGTGGTTGCAGCCTTCGCTGATCTTCAGATACGCGTAGTGTTTGGGCGTCAGCTTGATGCCGATTTTGTCGACCGGGGGCGGCAGGAGATCGACGAACGGATCGTGCGGCTTGGGCAGGTGCTCGTGCACTGCCGACATCACGTCGGATGCGGCGTGCGGGCCGGTGACCGCGAGCACCTTCGGATGCGCGGCGCGGACGAACGCGCCGCCTTCCTTGGCGCCCAGGCAGCCGGTGACGATGACCTTGCCGTTTTCCGCCAGCGCCTCGCCGATCGCGGACAGTGACTCCTCGACGGCGGCGTCGATGAAGCCGCAGGTGTTGACGACCACCAGGTCGGCGCCGTCGTAGCTCGGTGCGATCGCGTAGCCCTCGGCGCGGAGCCGCGTCAGGATCTGCTCGGAGTCGACCAGCGCCTTGGGGCAGCCGAGCGAGACAAAGCCGACGCGCGGCGCGGGGGCAGGGCGGGCGCGGGAGCGCGCCGGCGCGGGCTTGGCCATCATCGGCCGATCGTGCGCTGCGGAAATTCTTCGCGCTGCAATGCGGATATTGCGGCGCTTCGCGGCATCAGCGCTTTTTTTCGTCGTCGGCGGATGGTTGCGTCGCGCCAAAATTGGGAAAGGGGAAGGCGGTGAACAGCCCGCGCGTCTGGTCCTGCATGCGCTGCTGCATGTCCATGAACAACTTGGCGCTCTGCTCCAGATAGTTGCCGAGCATCCCCTGCATCGCGGGTGCCTGCATCTGCAAAAACTGCTTCCAGAGGTCCGGCGTCAGCATCATCTTGTCGCCGTAGATCTGCTTGGCCTGGTCTTGCAGCTTGCCCTGGATCGCCATGAACGCCTTGACGTTCTGCTCCATGTAATTGCCCATGATGCCCTGCAGCGCGTTGCCGTAGAAACGGATCATTTGCGACAGCATCTCGCTGGAAAACATCGGCACGCCGGCGGACTCTTCCTCGAGGATGATCTGCAGCAGGATGCTTCGGGTCAGGTCGTCGCCAGACTTCGCATCGATGACCTGGAAATCGATGAATTCGAGCACCATCTGCTTGACGTCCGCCAGCGTGATGTAGCCGCTGTTGGCGGTGTCGTACAGGCGGCGGTTCGGATACTTCTTGATAATGCGGATCGGCTTGGTCATGCGTGGCTCCCGGGCGTCGAGGGTCAATTATAACCCGCTGATTTATTTCCGGTTTGCGGGGTACCGGGGTAGATTGGTGCAATGCACAAAAAAGTCCTTGACTCGCGGTTCGCCCGTCCTTACAATGTGAATTGTGCGGTGCAGCAAATCGGGGCGTGGTCCCGGGGTCGTCCGGCGAAGGGCCGGCGACCGGAAAGCCCCTCGCAGCCCGCCTATTCGGACCCGTCTTAGGGTCCTGCAACCCAACGGGAAAGGATGACCATGTACAACGCAACCGAACAATTCGCTGAAATCAACAAGGCGGGCTACGACAATGCAGTCAAGCTGGCGTCGCTGTCGCTGGACAAGGCCGAGCAGCTGGCCAAGCTCAACCTGCAAGCGGCCAAGATCGTGCTGGAAAACGGCGTCTATACGGCCAACGCGGTCGCAGGCATCAAGGACGTCCAGGAACTCGCGGCCGTCCGCGCCAAGCTGACCGAAGCCGGCGTGCAGAACGCGCTCGGCTATTCGCGCGGTGTCTATCAGATCGCCTCGGAAGCGCAAGCCGACTTCTCGGCCCTGGCCGAAGAAGCGTGGGCTGCCTACACCAAGGGCTTCGCAGTCTGGGTCGACAACGCGACCAAGAACGCCCCCGCGGGCTCCGACGTTGCCGTGACGGCACTGAAGTCGACGGTTGCGGCGACGACCGCAGCGTTCGACCAGTTCTCGAAGGCGACGAAGCAGGTTGTCAGCTTTGCCGACGCCTCGGTCCGCGCCGCAGCCGCTAACGCCGCGAACGCGACCAAGCCGGCCGGCAAGGGCCGCAAGGCCGCGTAAGTCAGAGCAATCGCCCGTTGGGAGCTTGAAACCGTAGAGGCGGTCCCAACGTAGAGTTTGCTGGCTCCACCTGTATCATTTTCCTCCTCCTAAATGATACAGCCTCAGCCCCGGCAGCAATGCCGGGGCTTTTTTTTTGATCGCCGGCAGCGGCATTGCGCCGCTAGAACATGTGCTGGCCGCCGTTGATCGCGATATTGGCGCCGGTGACGAAGGCCGCTTCCTCCGAAGACAGGTAGGCGACCAGCCCCGCGATTTCGTCCGGCTTGCCCAAGCGACCCATCGGTATCTGCGGGATGATCTTCGAGTCCAGAACCTCCTGCGGAATCGCCATCACCATCTTGGTGCCGATGTAGCCGGGGGAGATCGTGTTGACGGTCACGCCCTTGCGCGCCACTTCCAGCGCGAGCGCCTTGGTGAAGCCGTGCATGCCGGCCTTTGCGGCCGAGTAGTTGGTCTGGCCGAAGGCGCCCTTCTGGCCGTTGACCGACGAAATGTTGATGATGCGGCCCCAGCCGCGCTCGACCATGCCGTCGCAGACCTGCTTGGTCATGTTGAAGCACGAGTCGAGGTTGGTGCGGATCACCGCGTCCCAGTTCGCCTTGTCCATCTTCTTGAATGTCATGTCGCGGGTGATGCCGGCATTGTTGACCAGCACGTCGACCGGCCCGACGTCGGCCACGACGCGGGTAACGCAGGCGACGCATGACTCCCAGTCGACGACATCGCAGGGGTAGGCATAGAACCGCGGCCCCGCTTTTTTCATCGTCTCGAGCCATTCCTGCACCCTGACGTTCCCCGGCGAATGCGTGGTCACGACCGTATGGCCGAGCGCCGCGAGCTTGACGCAGATCGCCTCGCCCAGGCCGCCCATGCCGCCTGTCACCAGCGCAATGCGCTGCTTGTCCTGTGCCATCGTCTCCTCCTTTGCCCTTTGATGTGCCGTCCGGTGTTCCTCGCGCAGCGTAGCCTTCGCGCTCAGCGTTCGATCGCCATCGCCACGCCCATGCCGCCGCCGATGCAAAGCGACGCCAGGCCCTTTTTTGCATCGCGTCGCGCCATTTCGTAGAGCAGCGTCACCAGGATCCGGCAGCCGGACGCGCCGATCGGATGGCCGAGCGCAATCGCGCCGCCGTTGACGTTGATCTTTTTCGTATCCCAGCCCATTTCCTTGTTGACAGCGCAGGCCTGCGCGGCGAACGCCTCGTTGATCTCCATCAGGTCGAGATCCGCCGCCTTCCAGCCGGCTTTTTCGAGCGCACGCCGCGACGCCGGCACCGGTCCCATGCCCATGATCGACGGATCGACGCCCGACGATGCGAATGCCCTGATCTTCGCCAGCGGCTTCAAGCCGAGTTGAGCCGCGCGCTCGGCACTCATGACCAGCACCGCCGCCGCCCCGTCGTTGATGCCCGATGCATTGCCCGCGGTGACGCTGCCTTCCTTGTCGAACGCCGGCCGCAACGCCGAAAGCGCCTCCAGCGTGGCACCGGTCTTGATGAATTCGTCGCTGTCGAACTTGACCGGATCGCCCTTGCGTTGCGGAATCAACACCGGCGTGATCTCGTCCTTGAATCTGCCCGCCTTCTGCGCCGCCTCGGCCTTGTTCTGGCTGGCGACGGCGAACTCGTCCTGTTGCGCGCGGGAGACGGCGTACTTCTTGGCGACGTTTTCCGCGGTGATTCCCATGTGATACTGGTTGTAGACGTCCCACAGGCCGTCGACGATCATGCTGTCGATCAGTTTGGCATCGCCCATGCGGAAGCCGTCGCGCGAGCCCGGCAGCACGTGCGGGGCCGCGCTCATGTTTTCCTGGCCGCCGGCGATGACGATATCGGCATCGCCGCAGCGTATCGCCTGCGCGGCCAGCATCACTGCCTTCAATCCCGAGCCGCAGACCTTGTTGATCGTCATCGCCGGAATCTCCGCGGGCAGGCCCGCCTTGATCAGCGATTGCCGCGCCGGATTCTGGCCGCTGCCCGCGGTCAGCACTTGCCCGAGTATCACTTCGGAGATCTGCTCGGGTTTGATGTTGTATCGGGCGAGCAGCGCGGCGATCACCGTGGCGCCGAGCTCGGGCGCCGGCGTCTTGGCCAACGCACCGCCGAATTTACCTATCGCCGTGCGCAATGCGCCCGCGATGACGATGTCGCTCATGGAATTCTCCGAAAAGATTGGGGTGACGACGACTTGCCGATTGCCCTGGATCAGATGATCGCTACGCTATGGTATCGCAGCCGACGGCTTCGCGGCAGCGGGGACGCGATCCGAGCGCGAGCGCTCGACACGGCGCCTAGGGCACGCGCTCGATGACATAGGTTCCGGGTGCGGGCGAGAGCGGCGGATGCTTGTCGCTGCCCGGCTCTTTGGGAGCCGCCCGCATTCCGCCCGTGTACTTGCCGAGCCACGCCATCCAGTGCGACCACCAGCTGCCGGGCTGCGTACCGGCACGTGCGAGCCAGTCGTCGGGATCATCGGTCAGGAGTTCATTGGTCCAATAATTTCGCCTGTTTTTCGCCGCCGGATTGATCACGCCGGCGATATGGCCGGAGGCGCCGAGCACGAACGTCAGGTCGCCTCCGAGCAGGCCGACGCTTTTGTATGCGGTTCGCCACGGCACGATGTGGTCTTCCCGAGTCGCGAGGACATAGGAAGGCATCGTGATGTGCCCCAAGTCGATCGGCTGTCCGCACATCGAAAGCGCGCCCGGCTCGCGCAGGCGATTGTCCAGATACATGTCGCGCAGGTACTCGACGTACATGGGTCCAGGCAGATTGGCCGAGTCGCCGTTCCAGTAAAGCAGGTCGAATGCGGGCGGCGTCTGTCCTTTCAGATAATTGCCGACAACGTAGTTCCAGACGAGCTCGTTCGGCCTCAAGCTCGCGAACGCGCTCGCCAGTTCGCTGCCCTGGACGCGGCCGCCGCCGCACAGCGCCGGCATGCGAGCCGCAAGCCCTTCGCGCGAGATGTAGACGCCGATGTCGCCCGGATCGGCGAAGTCGAGCATCGTCGCGAGGAAAGTCGCGCTGGCGACCGGCGTCTCGCGCCGCGCCGCGAGGACCGCCAGCGCGCAGGCAAGGAGCGTTCCGCCCACGCAGAACCCGAGCGCATTGACGGTTTTGCTGCCGGTAATCTCGCGAGCCGCACCGAGCGCGGTCAGTACCCCTTGCTCGAGATAGTCGTCCCAGCCGAGGCCGCCGAGTTCCGGCGGGATGTTGCGCCAGGAGACCATGAATACCGTGTGGCCCTCGCCGACCGCGTAGCGCACGAAAGAGTTGTCGGGCTGCAGGTCGAGGATGTAATACTTGTTGATGCAAGGCGGCACGATCAGCAACGGCCGCTTGGCAACCTCGCGGGTCGTCGGCGCGTACTGGATCAACTCGATCAGCGGATTGCGAAACACCACACTGCCCGGGGTGATCGCGAGGTTGCGGCCGACCTCGAATGCGCTTTCGTCGGTCATCGCGATGCGGCCGCGCTGCGCGTCGGTGATCAGGTTCGACAGCCCCTGCGCGATCGACGCGCCGCCTGTGGCGAGCGCGCGTTGCAGCGCCTCGGGGTTGGTGGCGAGAAAATTCGACGGTGAAATCGCATCCACATACTGCCGGGCAAGAAAGGCCAGTCGCCTCTTGGTCGCGTCGTCGGTCTCCGCCAGTGCGGCGAGCTCGCGCACATACTCGCCATAGAGCAGGTAGGCATCGCGCAGCCACGCGAAGTAAGGATGCTCGCGCCAGACCTTGTCCGAAAAGCGCCGGTCGGCGTCGCCCGGCGCCGGCGTCGGCGCGGCCGCGCCCTCCGCGGCGCGTGCCCACAAAGCCTCGAATCGCCGGGCGTAACGCTCGGTGAGTTGCGCCGCCGCGGCCGGATCGATCGACACGGCGGACACCTGGGAAGCCATCTCGTGTACCGGAAAGACGCTGACCGGCGCCGTCGGCTGCGACGTGCCCAGCGCAGCCTTGGTCCACAGCTGCATCCACTGCGCGCCGACTTCCTGCCAGCGGAGCGCGAGCTCGGACCAGTCGTTCGCCGCCTTGTCGACAGGCGCGGGGTCGCTCTTCGCGCGTTTGGTCGTGGTCATCGGCAATCAGCGTTCGAGCCAAAGATGCACGGCGGCAATCAATGCAATGCCGATGCCGATCAGCAGCAATTGCTGCGCCGTCGCGGCCGGCGCCGGATGTCTGTGCAGGCTGGGAATCAGATCCGCCACGGCGACATAGAGCAGGCTCGCGGATGCGATCGCGAGCACGGTCGGCAGCACGTGCTGCATCGAGGCCAGCGCCGCGTAGCCGGCGAGCCCGCCGAGCAGGGTCGCGGCGCCGGTCGCCAGATTGTATGCGAACGCGCGTCGGCGCGCGTAGCCCGAGTGCATCAGCACGGCGAAGTCGCCAACCTGCTGCGGGATCGCATGCGCGACAATGGCCAGCGCGGTTGCCGTACCCAGCGCGAAATCGGTCAGGAAAGCGGCCGCGATCACGATGCCGTCGCAGAAATTATGTACGCTGTTGCCGATCACTATCATCAGGCCGGAGCGACCACCGTCGGCGCCGTGCGCGTGTGACGCGCTGGCGGCATGCCGGTCCTCGCCCAGCGTTTCCGCCTCGAGATGGCTGTGGCGCCACAGAACCAGTTTTTCCAAAAGGAAGAACAGCAGCAAGCCCGCGAGAACGGTCAGCATCACGCCCTCGGTCGGCCCGTGCTCGAGCGCGTGCGGAAGCAATTCGAGAAACACGGCGCCGAGCAGGGCGCCGACGGCAAAGCTGACCAGTTTGGATATCCAGCGCGCATGCAGCGCCAGCGTCCCTGCGGCGGCAAGGATCGACAGCACGCCGCCGGCAAGGCAGGCGACGACGATCGCGTAAAGGGGAGAGAGCGCTGTCATCGCCGAGTCATTATACGAGACAGAAGATTCCCCCTTAGTCCGGCGCGAGCCAGATCAGCGTCGCCATCCTCGCATCGCGACCGGCACCGCCGCGGCGGTGGGAATAGAACGCGCCGTTTTCGCTGTAGGTGCAGCGACCGCCGCCGTGGATGGCCGCGGCGTCGACACCGGCGCGGGCCAGCACACGCCGCGCGAGCGCATATAGATCACCGTGCCATTTGCCTTCGCGAGTCGCAACGAAGCATGCGCTGGCGCCGGGGTCGCGATCGCAGAATGCGGCGTGGACGTCGGCGCCCACTTCGAACGCGGTCGGACCTATAGCAGGTCCGAGCCACGCGAGCACCTCTGCCGGCTCGGCGCGCATCGAGCCGACCGCGGCTTCGAGCACACCGGAAGCGAGACCACGCCACCCGGCGTGCGCCGCGGCGACGACACGGCCGCGCCGGTCCGCGAAAAGCACCGGCAGACAATCCGCCGATAGCACCACGCAGACGTTGCCGGGAACACGCGAAACCGAGCCGTCGGCTTCGGGTGCACGGTCGTGACCGATGTCGGCGCTGACGATCGTCGCGCCGTGCACCTGCGCGAGCCACAGCGGCTCAACCGGCACGAAGCGGCGCAGCAGCGCGCGTGCGGTGTCGTCGCTGTGCTCGCGCGCGAAGTCGACTGCGCCGCCCGCGATACCGTTGCGCGTGGTCGAGAATGCACGCACCGGCGCGGGCGCCGGCCAGTCCGGTACGATCCAGTCGACCCCGGCCGAAAGAAACCGCGCCGTGAGCTCCGCGTCAGCGCCCATGTCTGCCCGGCGCGCTCGCGCAGCGCCGTGAGCAGCGAGGCGAAGTCGGGCGGCAGCGGCGATTCCCACTGCACCGGTTTGCGGGTCGATGGATGTACGAGGCCAAGTCGCCAGGCGTGCAGTGCCTGCCGCCCGAACGCTATGCCGCGCTTCTTGCCGTACGTCCGATCGCCGACCAGCGGATGTCCGAGCGAGGCCAGGTGAACGCGGATCTGGTGCGTGCGGCCGGTCTCGAGGCGGCAGGCGAGCAGCGTGCAGTCGCCGAAACGCTCGCGCACCTCATAGCGCGTGACGGCTGCTTTGCCGGTCGCGACGATCGCCATCGACGTGCGCCGGATCGGATGACGGCCGATCGGCGCGTCGACCGCGCCACCATGGACGATGTCTCCGGCGGCGAGCGCCAGATATTCGCGGTGGACGCTCTTTGCCTGCAGCTGGCGCACAAGCTCTGTTTGGGCGATCTCGGTCTTGGCCACGACCAGGAGGCCGCTGGTATCTTTGTCCAGGCGATGCACGATGCCCGCGCGAGCGATACCGGCGAGTTGCGGCGCGTGGTGCAACAGCGCGTTGGCAAGCGTGCCGTCGCGGTTGCCGGCTCCCGGATGAACGACCAGCCCGGCCGGCTTGTCGATGACGAGGATTGCTTCGTCCTCATGCACGATCTTCAGCGGCAGCGCCTGCGGCGCAAAAAGAGCGGCGGCGGGTTCGGACAACGGGTGCACCAGGACCCGCTCGCCGCCGCCGACCTTGCGGCTCGCATCCGCGGGCGCACCGGCAAGCAGCACGCGGCCGGAGTCTATCCAGGTCCGGATGCGGCTGCGCGAATGCTCGGGCAAGAGCTGCGCGAGAGCGCGGTCCAGCCGCATGCCCGCACACTCGGCGGGTATGGTCAGCGCGCGCTGGGTGCCCGCCGCGGCGGCAGGGTTATAATCCACGGTTACGTGTGGAGCAGGCAATGATGTCGAAGCTGAGCAGATATTCGTTTGCGTTACTGATCCTGATGTGTGCGGCCCTGGCGGGATGCAACTTGCTGCCGGAGGTCAAGGACGAGACGGCGAGTTGGACGGCGGAGCAACTGTACAAGGATGCGCACGAATCGCTGCTGGCGGCCAATTATACCCGCGCGATCAAGCTGTTCGACACGCTGGAGGGCAGGTTTCCCTACGGGCGGCTTGCGCAGCAGGCGATCCTCGAAGGCGCCTATGCGAACTATCGGCAAGGCGAGGCGACGACGGCGATCGCCGCCTGTGATCGCTTCATTCGCACGTATCCCAATCATCCGAACGTCGATTACGCGTACTACCTGAAGGGCCTGGTCAACTTCCGCGAGGATCAGGGAATCCTCGGCTACGTGGTCGAGACCGACCTCTCCGAGCGCGATCCGAAAATGACCAAGGAGGCGTTCGGCGCGTTCCGGGAGTTGGTGACGCGCTTCCCCGACAGTAAGTATGCCGAAGACTCGACCGAGCGCATGCGGTATCTGACCAATGCGCTCGCAGGATACGAGGTCCACGTCGCGCGCTATTACTACAACCGTGGCGCCTACGTGGCCGCGGTGAACCGCGCGCAGGCCACTCTGGTCAACTATCCGAAGACGCCCGCGAACGAAGACGCGCTTGTGCTCTTGATGGAGAGCTACGACAAGCTCGGCATGACGCAGCTACGCGACGACACCCGCCGGGTGCTGAAGGAAAGCTTCCCCAACGGGAGGTACTTCATCGCAAGCGCGGGTAAGCCCTGGTGGAAATTTTGGGGCAAGGACGAGCCCCCGCCGCTGCTGTCCAGCGACACCGCGAAACCTTGGTGGAAGTTCTGGTAAGACGCCGAAGGGTGGAGCAGGGGCCCCGCGCGTAGCGTGGGGATGCGACCCCGGCGGCGGAAGAGCCAGCGACAACGAGGTGGCATTCGTCGTGGTGCTGGTGCGGAAGCTGGCGCTGCAACGCGCGCCTGCCGCGATTAGCCGTCGACCGTCGCTGGCGCGAAAAACGCGCGGACCTCGGCCAGCTCGCGCGTTCGCCGCATCGGCGGCAGCGCCTGCCATATGCGCCGGCCGTAGGGCTTGTCGACCAGTCGCCGGTCGCAGATCATCAAGACGCCGCGATCGGTTTCCGAGCGGATCAACCTGCCCGCGCCCTGCTTTAGATTGATCGCCGCCTGCGGCAACTGATAGTCGAAGAACGGATTGCCACCCTGGCGGGCAATGTGCTCGAGCCGTGCGGCGAGCAGCGGATCGTCGGGTGGCGCGAACGGCAGCTTGTCGATGATCACCACCGACAAAGCTTCGCCTTGCACGTCGACGCCTTCCCAGAAGCTCTGGCTGCCCAGCAGCACCGCGTTGCCGAGGCGGCGAAATCGCGTCAGCAATTCGGTGCGCGAGCCCTCGCCTTGCACCAGCAACGGAAAATCGATGCCTTCGCGTTCGAACGCAATCGCCAGCGAGTCGCGCGCCCGGGCGAGGGCGCGCAGCGTGGTGAACAACAGAAACGCGCGACCGCCGCTGGCCTTCAATACGGGCAATGCGGCCGCAACGACCGCATCGGTGTGCTCGAAGCTGTTCGGCTCGGGCAATTCGCGCGGAAGATACAACAGCGCCTGACGCGCGTAGTCGAATGGGCTTTCCCAGTAGCCGGTCGCAGCCCCGCCCAAGCCCAGCTCGCGCTGGTAGAGCGAGAAGTCGCTGCCGATCGCCAGCGTCGCCGAGGTGAAGATCCAGGCTCGCGCATGATCGGTGACCTGCTTGGCGAATATCTCGGCCACCGATAGCGGCGACGCCCGGAGTTGCCAGCCGGAAACGGTGATGTCGATCCAGCGGATCCACTCCGGATCCTCATCGTCTCGCCAGCGCGCGAGGCGCGCCAACGCATCTTCGGCGCGGTGCGCACATTGCGCCAGATCGTCGCTGCGCTCGGACTGTTTGCCGAGTTCGAGAGCGAGCGCGGCCAACGCCGCGTTCAGCGCGTCGAGCGCGTCATCGAAACCCGGACGCGCGATGACGACGGCGCGCGGCAGCTTGCCCGGACCTTCGCCTGCGGCGAGCCGGAACCGGCGTAGCGCCAGCCCAAGCGCCTGTGCGGCGGCGGGCAGCGGCGCGTAATCTCGAGCCGACTTCAGCCCTTCGAGTTCGGCGTCGCGCGCGAGCTCGCCCAGTTGTCCCGCGGTGACTTCCTCGCCGAAAAACAGGGTGGCGGTCTCGGGCAGCTGGTGCGCTTCGTCGAGAATCACCGTGTTGGACGCCGGCAGCAACTCGGCGATGCCCTCGTCCCTCAGCATGACGTCGGCGAAGAAGAGATGATGATTGATGACGACGACGTCGGCGGCGAGCGCCTGCTTGCGCGCATTCATCACGAAACATTCGTTGTAGTGCGCGCATTCGGTGCCAAGACAGTTCTCGCGCGTCGAGGTGACGTCGGCCCAGATCGCGGCGTTCTCGGGAACGTCGGCGACCTCGCTCTTGTCGCCGCTGGTCGACGTGCGCACGAAGGCTTCGATCCGCTTGAGGTATCCTACGTCGGCGCGCGACGCGAACGTCGGCTGCGCCGCCGTTCGAGCCAGATGGTGGTGGCAGACATAATTGCCGCGGCCTTTGAGCAGCGCCACCGTAAGCGGAATGCGCAGCGCATCGCGCACCAGCGGCAGATCGCGCTGGTAGAGTTGATCCTGCAGCGTCTTGGTCCCGGTCGAAACGATCACCTTGCCGCCCGACAGCAGGGCGGGAACCAGGTAGGCGAAGGTCTTCCCCGTGCCGGTCCCGGCTTCGGCGAGCAGCTGGCCTCGCGTCTCGATGGCGTGCGCGATCGCTTCGGCCATCGCGAGTTGCTGCGGCCGCGGCCTATAGCCGGGGATATTGCGCGCAAGCGCTCCGCCGGCGTCGAAAACCGCACGAAGCTCGATGTTGCTCAGCGGCGGCCTCTCAGCGCGGCGCCCTCGCGTGCCGTGTCATCGTTGCGGTGGCGTGTGATCACTGCTTGCCGGATTTCTTCTTGACCGCCGGCTTGGCTGCCGGCTTCGCCGCGACGACCGTCGGCGGCGGTTCGCGCAGCGCCTTGATCTGCCCTTCGAACGCGCCGTATGGATGCGTGACGCGCTGCTTGTAGCCGGCGTCGATTTCGTCCGGGCCCGGCGTCAGATCGGCAAGGCTTTTCGTCCAGGTCGCGTAAAGCGTTTGCAGGCCCTGCACCTTCGCCTTGTTGCGCCCGGCCTCGCGTAACGCCGCCTGGTATGGGCGCGCGATCAGCCGCTTGTGTTTTTCGATGCAGCCTTCGGTCTTGGCGCCGTTGACGCCTTGCTGGGCTCCGGCCAGGCCGAATTCGATTATCTCGATGCTTTTGACCTGCCGGCACATCGTGTAGGTCTGCGGAACCGCCTCGAAAAAACAATCGGTGCCGGTGCCGTGGAGCGCCGTCGGGCAGATGTACGGATCGACATTGTCGAGAGCATGCGCCGATGCGGCCGGCAGCACCGCGACGATGGCAAGCGTGGCGAGTGCGGCGAATCGGCGCATGATGGAATCGACCAGGAAAAGAGGTCGTCCATGCTACCAAGCGCGGCCGGCCTGCTCAAGCGTGCGGCGGCGAGCGACGCAGCGGATCAGATCGTCGCGCCGCCCGATACTTCGATGACGGCGCCGTTGATGTAGCTCGCTTCGTCGGACGCGAGCCAGGCGTAGGCGTTCGCAATTTCCTCGGGCTGGCCCAGGCGACCGAGCGGAACGCGGTCCTCCATCATCTTGACCACCTTGTCGGGCATCGACGCCAGGATCGGCGTGTGTATGAAGCCCGGACAGATCGCGTTGGCGCGTATGCCCTTGCGGCCGAGCTCGCGCGCCCAGGTCTTGACCATGCCGATCACGCCGAACTTGGTCGCCGCGTAGTTGGTCTGGCCGAAATTGCCGTAAATGCCGACGATCGACGAGGCGTTGAGGATGCAGCCCGAGTTCTGCTCGAGCATGATGTCGACGACCGCTTTGGTACAGTTGTAGACGCCCTTGAGATTGACGTCGACGACGCGGTCGAACTGGTCGTCGCTCATTTTCCTGAATTGCGCATCCTGGACGATGCCGGCGTTGTTAACCAGCGTGTCGATACGTCCCCACTTGGCCATCACGCCCTCGACCATGCGCGCGATGCTTTGCTTGTCGGTAACGTCGATCACGAAGCCGGCCGTCTCGCCGCCGAGCTCCTCGATCTTCGCGACGGTTTCCTGGATGGTCGCCTCGTTGATGTCGCAAACGGCGACCTTGGCGCCTTCTTGGGCAAATTTGACCGCGGTCGCCTGCCCGATGCCCTGGCCTGCGCCGGTGATGATCGAGACTTTGCCTTTGAGCCGCATGGTTACCTTACCCCAATGGTTGTGGACGATCGTCTGCCCCGCTTGAGTGCGGCGACTCTAACCGTTTTCATTGCATTGCACAACCGGGAGCTGGCCGCGCGTTGCCCCCGCGCAACACGCTGGAAGTGCACAAAATAAACAATGGCTTAAGGCGTTTGTGTGCACTTGCTCTCGGAGACATGGCCGAAGCCCGCGGCAGGATTGTGATGCATTGCAGGACGTCTGTGCTTGAGACACTGGGGGCCACGATCAGACGGGCAACCAGTGCTCGATCACCAATTGCAGGGAGTCCAAACCCTCGTAGTGATTGACCTCGGGCCGGTATGCGGCGCGGATTCGTGGCGGCAGCGGCCCGGTCTGCTGGAAAAGAATCGCCTCGAAACGCCGTTCGCCCAGCGCCAAGGCGAGTTTCAGATGCTTGTCGCCGACGACACGCTGCGCAGTGACCGTGAACTCGGCGTCGAACGCGGGCGCCGGAAATCCCTGGCCCCAGACATAGGCGGCGCAGGACCGGGCGAGGCCCAGCGTCAACTCTTCGGCCGCCAGCGCACCGTCGGTTTCGATCGTGCGCTTGAGCAGCGCCGGCGATAGCCATTCGCGTCCGACGCGCTCGAACTCGTCGACGAAACGGTCGAGGGCTGTTTCGTGGAGCGACAGACCGGCGGCGTACGCGTGCCCGCCGAATCGGCTGATCAGCCCGGGCGCCCGCTTGGCGATGAGGTCAAGGGCATCGCGCAAATGAAAGCCCGCGATCGCGCGGCCGGAGCCGCGAAGCTCGCCAGCGCCGCCGGCGCGGGCGAAGACGATCACCGGCCGATGGTAACGATCCTTCAGGCGCGATGCGACGATGCCGACCACACCCTGGTGCCAATCGGCCCGATACAGGCAGAGCGTGCACCCGTCTTCGTCGACGCCGCGCTCCAGGTCGGCCAGCGCCTGCTCCTGCATGGTGGCCTCGACGTCGCGCCGCTCCCGGTTGAGTCCGTCGAGTTCGGCCGCGATCCGGTCGGCTGCCGCCTGGTCGTCGGACACGAGGCAGGCGATGCCGACCGACATGTCGGCGAGCCGCCCTGCGGCGTTGAGCCGCGGGCCCGCGACAAAGCCGAGGTCGTAGCTCGTCGCCCGCTGCGGCGAGCGGCCGGCGACGGCAAGGAGCGCGCGCACGCCGGGCTGCATGCGATTGGCGCGGATTCGTCGCAGCCCCTGATCGACGAGAATGCGGTTGGCGTGATCGAGCCTGACGACGTCGGCGATCGTGCCCAGCGCCACCAGGTCGAGCAGATCGGCCAGACGCGGCTCGGTGCGATGCGCGAAATGACCGCGCTCGCGCAGCAACGCCCGCAATGCACACAGCACGTAGAACATGACACCGACGCCGGCGAGATGCTTGCTCGGAAACGTGCAGTCCGGCTGATTGGGATTGACGATCCAGGCCGGCTCAGGCAGCCGTTCGCCGGGCAGGTGATGATCGGTTATCAGCACGTCGATGCCGAGTGCCTGCGCCGCGGCGACGCCTTCGACGCTCGCGATGCCGTTGTCGACGGTGATGATCATTCGCGGGCGACGCGCGGCGGCGAGCGCGACGATCTCGGGTGTCAGGCCGTAGCCGAACTCGAATCGGTTCGGCACCAGGAATTCGACCGTCGCCCCCATCGCGGCCAGGCCCCGCATCCCGACCGCGCAGGCGGTCGCACCGTCGGCGTCGTAGTCGGCGACGATAAGCAATCGTTCGCCGCGCTCGATCGCTTCGGCAAGGCGCTCGGCGGCTGCGTCGATGCCTTTTAGCGCCTGCCACGGCGGCAGGCCGGTCAAGTCATTGTCGAGCTCCGCGGTCGATGCAATGCCGCGTGCAGCGAAGACCCGTGCCATGACCGGGTCGATGCCTGCGGCGCCGAGCAGCTTGGCGGCCGCGGGCACGTCGCGGCGCACTATCTCCATTCAGTCTCTGGCCGCAGAGAGCAGCGTCGACAGCGCGACCCGCGTCAGCCGGTTCCGCCAGCGCGCGACGAGCGAGCGACGGCGCGGCGTAAACGACAATGCGCGGCCACGGCCGGATATCGCGACGGAAAGTTCGAGGGGCCCATGCGCGTCGAGGGCCGCGCAAAGGGGATCGGCCCAGTCGCGACCGAGCGCAGCCAGCGCCGCAGGCCCATCGTTTGTCCCGATGGCTTGCAGCCAGACCAGCGTCGGCGATTTCGGTCCACTTTCGATCCACTCCCCGAACGAGGACGGCGCAGATCCAACCTCCAGGCCCGCGGCGCGCGCGAGATCGCGCAGCAGCGGCGCATCGGCGTACAGCGACGCAATGCGCGCCTTCGCCTGCGTCGTGGCGCGCACGCCGCCACCCGAAAGCCAGACCCCGTTGATCGGCGCGCGGCCGTGTTGCTCGCGCTGTGAGGTGACCGGATGGGCAAACAGCAACATCTGCATTTCGCTTTGCCATCGGCGCCAGCGCGCCGCATCCGGCCCGTCGGGCAGGAACGCAGATATCGGCGCGCCGAGCGCGTCGTCCGCCGGATGCGTGAGGAGTTGCTGCGCGCTCGCCGCTGTGATCAGCCAGCGCGCCGGGTCGATGGCAACAAAGCGCAGCCCGTCGTCGGCAAAATGCGAGTTTAGCGTGGCGAGAAGCGCCGCCGCCTCGTCCGCCGACAGGTCGTCGACGACGCTGACCAGCCGCACGTCCGTCTGGCCCACGACCAGCGTGACCGGCTCGGCCAGCAGCCAGTAGGCGTCGCCGGGATCGAGGCTCGCAGCAGCGGCTAATAGGGGTGCGACGGGCCAGTCGCGCTGCCTGGCGATGCCCATCGCCGCGCAGGCAATCTCGATTGAGCTGTCGTATACGGCGGGCGGCGTTCCGGCCGCCAAAAGCCGCGCCAGCGCAGTGCCCTCGGCGTCGGCTCGGGCTGGCTCGGCCTCCGCGAGGTCGAGCAATCCCGGGACGACCAGCGTGAGTTGCATGCGAAAAAGGGGGCGGAGGCGAGCCGAGTCTAGCACGCGTGCCCACGGCGCTTCGGATAGAGCCGCGCTCGGCCGTCGCGCAAAAGTGTAGTGAAGTGTCTGGCAGCGGCAGGTCGACCGCAATACCCAGGGCATGTCGCTTCGTCCTGTCGAGTCCGATTGTCCGGCACAGCTCTTGCTGAGGAGGGATGGTCGAACTCAAAGGCGTGCGATTTTGTACCCTACACACAGGCTGCTCTCGGTGTTGCGAAAGCCCGCACGGCTTACGCTTGCCACCAAGACCTCGATCGCCACATCGCTGTTGTTCCTGGTCACCATACTGGCGATCGGGATGGCGGCGCTGCAATCCTTCCGCGCGCAGATGTTGAACGTGATGGTCGCCGATCAGAACACCCTGGTCGTGCGCATCGCCGACAACCTGGACCAGAAGCTGTCGACGTTGCAAACAGCGCTGACACTCAGCGCCAGCGAGATCACCGGCGCCGACCTCGCTTCCTCGGATGCAGCGCAGCATTACCTGGACACCAGCACCGGCCTGTTCGCCGTCGTCGACCGCTCGATCTTCCTGTTCACTGCCGAAGCGATCGAGCTGGCCGAGCGCCCATATCGACCCAACCGGCGAGGAAGCAATGCTTTGGAACGGGAATACATGCGCGATACGATCAGCACACACCGACCGGTCATTTCGGAGCCGTTCGTCACCAATGTCGGTGATTCGAACATGGTGCTGGTCGCAACCGCGCCGGTCTTTGACAAGGAAGGGCAGATGGTCGCCATTCTTACCGGCAGCCTCGGCCTCACCCGACCCGGAATGCTGGGCAAGATCGCCAAGACGGTGATCGGCGACACCGGCTATCTGTACATCGTCACCGCGGACGGCAAGCTGATCATGCACCCGGACCGGGATCGCCTTTCCCAGCGCGCCTTCCCGCCGCGTGTCAATCCGCTGTTCGAGCGGGCGCTCGAAGGCTTCGAAGGGACCGGTGAAGCGATGGAATCGAACGGTCGAGAAGCCATCGTCACCTACAAGCGCGTTCCGTTGTCGAACTGGATCGTCGCTGCCGTATATCCGAAGGACGAGGCGTTCCGGGCGATTCACGAACTGACCTGGCATTTCGCGGAGCTGTTGCTGCTGGCCTGTGTGCTCGTCGTTGCATCGATCTGGATTCTGACGCGGTACCTGATGCGGCCGCTCGTTGTCCTCACCAACCACCTGAAGAGTTACACCGCGCACACCGAGCGGATCGCTCCGTTGACCGGCCGCGCCGGCGGCGGCGAGATTCGTGCGCTGCGACGCGCGTTCAACCGCCTGACCGCTCGCCTGCGCGAGCGGGAAGACGCGTTGATCGAAACGATGCAGAAATACCAGTTGATCACCGAAAATTCCACCGATCTGATCACCAAGCATGCGACGGACGGAACGATCACCTTCGCGTCCCCGGTCTCGATCAGCATCCTCGGCATCCCCCAAGGCGAGCTGATCGGCCATTCGCTATGCGAATTCGTGCACCCCGACGACTTCAGTGCCGTTCGCACCGCCTTCGCGGACGCCATACGGACCAAGTCGCTGGCCACGATCATGTATCGTGCCCGCCACGCCGATCAGCATCATGTGTGGCTCGAGACGACGCTGCAGCGCATGAAGGACGCCACCGGCGAGGACACGCAGCGCATTCTCTGCATTTCGCGCGACATCAGCGATCGCAAGCGGATGGAGGAGCGTCTGCATGAATTGGCGCGGACCGACCATTTGACGACGTTGCCCAACCGCTTCCTGCTCGACGAGCGCTTTGCGGGAGGGCTCGCGCAGGCCCGCCGCGAGGGCTCGCTGCTGGCGATGCTGATGATCGACATCGACCGGTTCAAGAACATCAACGACACCCTGGGGCACGGGATGGGAGATGCGCTGCTGAAGCTGGTCGGGTCCCGGCTGAAAACGTGCATCCGGGACTGCGACACACTGGCGCGGTGGGGCGGCGATGAGTTCGTCCTGCTGCTGCCCGGCGTTCAGGACGGCAGCAGCGCCGTCACCATAGCCGAGCGATGCCTGACGGCGCTCAAAGAGCCGTTCTTCGTCGAGGACCACGATTTGCATATCACCGCATCGATCGGCATCAGCGTTTCGCTGGACTCGAGCACGGCTTCGGAGACGCTGCTGCAGAATGCCGACGTCGCGATGTACAGGGCAAAGGCTCGTGGCGGCGATTGCCTGATGATGTACAGCTCCGACATGAGCGCCGGCGCGCACAGCCGCCTTTCGATGGAGAACGCTCTGTTCAATGCGATCGAAAGGAAACAGCTGCTGCTGCACTACCAGCCGCTGATCTCCGCCAAGACGGGGAGGCTCGCGGGGGTCGAGGCCCTGCTGCGCTGGAACCATCCGGAATATGGCATGGTCGCGCCCGCGCAGTTCATCCCGATCGCGGAAGAGACCGGTCTCATCGGTGCCATAGGGGAATGGGTGTTGCGCACGGCATGCACGCAAATGAATGCCTGGTACCAGCGCGGGTTGCCGCGGATCACGCTTTCCGTCAATCTCTCGAGCAGGCAGTTCCGGCAGGAGAACGTGGCGAGCACGATCAAGAAAGTGCTCGAGGACACCGGCTTCGCTCCAAACAACCTCGAGCTCGAATTGACCGAATCGCTGTTGATGGACGATCTCGCGAGCAGTAAGGCAATCCTGGCCGAGCTCAAGTCGCTCGGCGTTTCGATCGCCCTCGATGATTTCGGAACCGGTTACTCGTCGCTCAGCTACCTGAAGGGGTTTCAGCTGGATACGCTGAAAATCGATCGAACTTTCATCGCGGACCTGATGACCAGCGAGGCGAATGCTTCGATCGTACGGGCGACGATCGGTCTCGCCAAAGGCTTGCACCTGAAAACGGTGGCGGAAGGCGTCGAAACGAGGGCGCAGGCGGATTTCCTGGTCAAGCACCGCTGCGACGTGCTTCAGGGTTTCCTGTTTGCGCGTCCGATGGAGCCCGCCGCCTTCATGAGCTTTGCGCAGGCTTCGCATACTTATCTGCTGTCCCGTCCGACCACCGACGAGAACGAAAAGGTGATGTGAGCGATGCCCGCGGAGTCCGCTTGTTCGGGGACTTCGTCGCGAAGACGCGTCAGAGTCGACGCGGCTCGAGCGAAGCCGCGACGATCTGCTCGCTGTTCGACGGCGTGCGACGCCGCGCTGCCCGTCGCGCTCGATGCCGACGCGGCACGGCCTGCGTATTCCAGCGACACTCCGGGCGGCAACGCGCTTTCGAGTTGGTCGCGAACCAGATGCCATGCGCCGTGATTCCTGGCCTCTTCCTGCGCCCAGACCACGTGCCGCAGCCGCGGAAACCGGCGAAGTTCCATGGCGAGCATATCCGTCGGGAACGGGTGTAGTTGCTCGACGCGCAGTATCGGCAGATTCCGAAGGCCCGTCCTTGCGCGCTCGTCCGCCAGATCGTAGTAGAGCTTTCCGCTCGTAACGATCACGCGGCCAACCGCGTCGCGGTCGACATCGCTGTCCGCGACGAGCAACGGATGAAACTCGTCTTCCGCCAGGTTGCGCAGCCGGGAGTACGACGGCTGTACGCCGTACAGCCACGGCTTCGGCGTCATGACGACCAGCGGCTGCCGACGATCGGTGAGCGCCTGGCGGCGCAGCAGGTGAAACATCTGCGCAGCGGTGGAAGGCATCGCAACATGCATGTTCCCCGAAACGCATAGCTGAAGGAATCGACCGAGGAACGCACACGAGTGTTCGGGGCCCCAGCCGTCGTGGCCGTGCGGCAACAGAAGGACGAGCCCGCTCTCGTAGCCCCATTTGGATTCGCCGGACGCGATGTATTGATCGATGATTACTTGAGCATTGTTCACGAAATCGCCGAACTGCGCCTCCCATACAACGAGATCGCGCCCGCACCTGCAGGCTGTAACCGTACTCGAAGCCGACGATGGCCTCTTCCGACAGCGGCGACTCGAAAATCGAGAATATTCCCTGGCCATCGGCGACGTGGCGCAGAGGGACGTGAAGGTCCTGCCAATCGTTATCGGCGTCCTGGTCGTGCCAGACGTGCTGTCGGTGAACGAAGGTCCCGCGCCCGACGTCCAACCCCGACAGCCGGACATTGAACCCGTTCGCCAGCAGCGACCCGTAGGCGAGGTTCTCGGCGAGCCGCCAGTCGACCAGGCGATCGTCGTCGCTCGCAACCAGGCGCCAGTCTTCCAGCATCTTGGAGAGATCAGCATGCAGCACAAAGCCTTGCGGTGGCGTCGCGAGGCGTTCGGTCATCGCACGCAGCTGGTCGAGCGGAATCGTCGTGCGCGCCGGCTTGCTCGGCAGCGTCTGCGGCGGCGGACCGCCCGCCAGCGTCGCCGCGACGGCGCTGTTTGGCGCCTGTGCCTTCATCGACGAGAGCGCTTCGGCACCGAGCGTCTCGGCCAGCTCTTCGCCGGCCATTCCCCGGCGCGAGAGTTGTTCGGCGTAGAGGCTGACGACGCTGCGATGGCGCTGGATCCGGCGCTGCATTGCCGGCTGTGTGATCGTCGGATCATCCCGGACGAAGTGCCCGTGGCGACGGTAGCCGACGTGGTCGACGACGATGTCTGCACCGAACGTCGCGCGGAAGCCTGTCGCCAGGCGCGCCGTGAAGACGACGGCATCGGGATCGTCGGCGTTGACGTGAACGATCGGCGCATCGACGGCTCTCGCGACGTCTGCACAGGACAGTGTCGAGCGCGAATCGCGTGGATGCGAAACGGTCGAGCCGATCTGGTTGTTCAGGATCAGATGCAGCGTGCCGCCAACGCCGTAACCGCGCGTCTGCGAAAGGTTGAGCGTCTCGGTCACGACGCCTTGGGCGGAAAACGAAGCATCGCCGTGCATCAGAATCGGCATCACCTTCCGGGTGGAAGCGTCGGTCTGGCGGTCCTGTAGCGCGCGCGCCATGCCGCAGACGACCGGTGACACGCTCTCGAGGTGCGACGGGTTATGCGCGAGCAGGATCGCGATATCGCCGCTGCTCGTCGCGATCCTGCCGGAAAGGCCGGCGTGATCCTTGAGATCCCGGGCAGCAAGCGTGACGTCGGGGTTCGGCGAGAAAAGCGAGAGCACCTTTTGCGCGGGTACGTCGAGGGCGTTCAGCATCATGTTCAGCCGGCCGCGATGCGGCATGCCCAGGACGATAGCTTCGACGCCGTGTCCGGCGGCGCTTTCGATCGTCTCGCGCAGCAGCGTGACGATGCTCTCGCTTCCCTCGAGGCTGAACTGCTTGTAGGCGGCGTAGCTCGCCCGGTGAAGCCGCTCGAATGCCTGCGCCGCCACCAGCTGGCCGAGGATGCGCAGCCAGTCGTCGCCGCGCAAATCGGGCCAGCCCGTGCGTGTCTCCATCCTGGCGTGCAGCCAGCGCCGCTGCTCGCCGGCGCGGACGTGTGCGCAATCGATCGCGACCGACCCGCAGTAGGCCTCGCGCAAGCGGCTCAGCAGTGCCGACAGCGTGAGAACGTGGGTGCTACCGCCAAAATCCAGCGAGTAGGCGATCGATTCGTCGATGGACAAGCCATAGGCTCGAGGGTCGAGTTCGACGATCAGCGAAGGTTCGCGCGGCTCGTTGTCCAGCGGATCGATCGACGCGCTGCGGTACCCGTGGGCGCGATAGGCTTCGACAAGCGCACCGACATTCGCGGGCAACGGAGCGCTTGCCGAGACGGCGACCGCGGGCCTCGCTCTCTGAGCGAGGGCCGATTTGGACGGCGATGCCGACGCAAGCTTGCGCATGGGCGCTGAGTGTACCCTACAAACTGGTGTGGCACACTTCCGTCTCCGAATGTCGTGAGTCTGCAGCCTTGAGTCCCTACGAAATCCTCGTCGGCCTTCGCTATACCCGCGCCCGCCGCGGCGCCGGACGCAACGGATTCGTCTCGTTCATCGCGTTCGTCTCGATGGCAGGCATTGCCCTGGGCGTCGCCGCGCTGATCGTGGTGCTGTCGGTGATGAACGGCTTCCAGGACGAACTGCGCAATCGCATCCTGTCGGTCGCATCGCATATCGAGATCCGCGCGCTGGACGGCGCCATGGCGGACTGGCAGGACGTCGCGCGCGCCGCCCGCCAGAATGCGCACGTCCAGGGTGCAGCGCCGTTCGTCTTCGGTCAGGCGATGCTTTCGGCGGGCGACGCCAATCGCGGCGCCCTGGTACGCGGCGTCGACCCGGCGCGCGAAGACAGTGTCGCCGACATCGGACGGCATATGCGCTCCGGATCGCTCGCCGATCTCAAGCCTGGCGGTTTCGGCATCGTGCTCGGCATCGAGCTGGCACGGGCGCTGCGCGTGCGCGTCGGCGATTCTGTGCTGCTGATCACGCCGCAGGGAACGGTGACTCCGGCCGGCACACTGCCACGAGTGAAAACCTTCCGCGTCGTCGGCGTGTTCGAGATTGGAATGTACGAATTCGACAACGGCCTCGCGCTGATCGAGCTGTCCGACGCGCAAAAGCTGTACCGGCTCGACGATGCCGTCAGCGGAGTTCGACTCAAGCTGGACGATATGTTTGCCGCGCCGGCGGTCGCCCGCGAGCTGGCGCGCGCCATGCCGGTCGATGCCGAAGTGCGCGACTGGACGATGGACCACGCCAATTTCTTTCGCGCCGTCGCGATCGAGAAGCGCGTGATGTTCATCATCCTGACGCTTATCGTCGCGGTCGCGGCGTTCAACATCGTCTCGGCGCAAGTGATGGTTGTCACCGACAAGCAGGCCGACATCGCGATCCTGCGCACGCTCGGCGCGTCGCCGGCGAGCATCCTCGCCATATTCGTCATCCAGGGCGGACTGGTCGGCTTCATCGGAACGCTGATCGGCGTCGTCGGCGGGATCGCACTGGCGCTGAACATCGACGTGGTGGTGCCGTTCATCGAGCGCACATTCAGCATCCAGTTTCTGGACAAGAGCGTGTACTACATCAGCGAACTGCCGTCCGACCTGCAGCGCGGCGACATCATGCTGATCGCCGCGATCGCGTTGCTGCTCGCGCTGCTGGCGACCCTCTATCCGAGCTGGCGCGCGGCCAGGGTCAATCCTGCCGAGGCGCTGCGCTATGAGTGAGGAAGCTTTCGCGCCGCATGCCGCCGTGCTGGAGTGCCGGGGCTTGCGCAAGACCTATCGCAGCGGCCCATTGGACGTCCCGGTGTTGCTCGGCATCGATCTGGCGGTGGCTCCGGGCGAGCGCGTTGCCATCGTCGGCGCATCGGGCTCGGGCAAGAGCACGCTTTTGCATCTGCTCGGCGGCCTCGACGCGCCCACCGCCGGCGAAGTGCGCGTGCAGGGTGCGCCATTCGTGGAGTTGTCGGAGGCCGAGCGCGGTCGGGTGCGCAACCGCGCGCTGGGCTTCATCTACCAGTTCCACCATCTGCTGCCGGAATTCTCGGCGCTGGAAAACGTCGCCATGCCGCTCTACATCCGCCGTGATCCGAGGGCGGCCGCACAGGCCAGTGCGGCAGCGCTGCTCGAGCGCGTCGGCCTCGCCCATCGCGCGCAGCATCGCCCGGCCGAGCTCTCGGGCGGCGAACGGCAGCGCGTCGCGCTGGCGCGCGCGCTGGTGACAGCGCCCGCGTGCGTGCTCGCCGACGAGCCTACCGGGAATCTCGACCGGCGCACCGCCGGACAGGTGTTCGATCTGATGCTCGAACTCAATCGAAGCGTGGGCACCAGCCTCGTTATCGTTACGCACGATCCCGACCTGGCAGCGCGTACCGATCGGACGCTGCATCTTATCGATGGCGTGCTGACGGCATCGGCCGGATAGCATCGCGGCGGCGGCCGGGATCGCCGCGGCGCGCAAGGCATCGCGGCACCTGCGGCAGGACGTTGTCCGCTACGGAGACAACGGCGGCTCGTCCATTGCCGCTATCTGCTCGCGCAACTCCAGCACGCGATCCTGCCAGTAGCGCTGCGTGTTGAACCACGGGAACGCCGCCGGGAAAGCGGGATCGTGCCAGCGGCGCGCCAGCCATGCCGAATAGTGGATCAGCCGCAGGGTGCGCAGCGCTTCGATCAGATGGAGCTCGCGGTCGTCGAAGTCGCAAAAGTCCTCGTAGCCGGACAGCACGGCACGCAGCTGGCGGCGCATGTCGTCGCGGTCGCCCGACAGCAGCATCCACAGGTCCTGTACCGCCGGACCGCTGCGGCAATCGTCGAAATCGACGAAATGCGGTCCTTGCATCGGCCCGTCGCTGCGCCAAAGCACGTTGCCGGCATGGCAGTCGCCATGCAGGCGAATGCTGCGGACCGCGCCAGCGCGCTCATAACAATGCCGCACGCCCTCGATAGCCTGCGCGGCGACGCTCTCCCAGGCGGCGACTAGGTCGGGCGGGATGAAGCCATGTGCGAGCAGCCAATCGCGAGGCTCGTCGCCAAAACTTGCGGCATCGAGCGACGGCCGCACGAGAAACGGCGCGGTTTTTCCGACGGCATGGATGCGGCCGACGAAACGGCCGATCCATTCGAGCGTCGCGCGATCCTCCAGCTCCGGCGCGCGTCCGCCGCATTGCGGATAGACCGCGTAGCGGAAGCCGGCGAAACGATGCAAGGTCGCGCCTCCGGTTGCGATCGGCGCGACGACCGGAATCTCGCTGCGCTGCGAGTTCGGCGACGAAGGCGTGCTCCTCGCCGATCTGCTCGTCGCTCCAACGCGAGGGACGATAGAACTTGACGACGACCGATGCCGGCGCCAGGGCTCCAGAAGGCTTGGCGCGGTCGTCGAGCCACGCCTGGTAGACGCGATTCTCGTAGCTGTTGAGCGCAAGCAGCCTGCCGTCGCAGAAAAGCCCGACGGCATCGAGCGCATCGAGCACACGGTCGGGCGTGAGCCCCGCGTAAGGTGCTGCAGATGAATCGTCCATCCGGCCATTGTACGTAGGGCCGCGCGACGCCTGCTGATACCCGGACGCTGCGGTTTCGCGCGCCGCGCCTAGTAATCGACCGGCACTGGCTCCAGGCTGCGCCACAGATACCAAGTCGCAACCGAACGCCAAGGGCGCCACGGCTCCGCCACCGCAATCATCGCGGCGCGCGTCGGTCGCGTCTCGTTCAGAAAATGCTTGGCCATCGCCTTTTGCAGGCCGAGGTCGTCGACCGGCAGAACATCGGGTCGCAGTTCGTGGAACATCAGGAACATTTCGGCTGTCCAGCGACCGATTCCCTTGACGTCGATCAGCTGCGCGATGACCGCCTCGTCGTCGAGCTTCCGCCAGCGCTTCGGATCGAGCCTTCCCGAGGCGAAATGCCGCGCGAGGTCGGACAGATACTCGGCTTTGCGCTGCGACAAGCCGCAGGTGCGCAAGGCTGTCATGTCGGTCGCGGCCACTTTCGCCGGGGGAAGGCGCCGGAATTTGTGCGCCGGCGCATTGTCCGCCACCGCGACAAAGCGCCACCAGATCGCGTCGGCGGCCTTGACCGATATCTGCTGGCCGACGATCGCCCGAGCGAGCGTGGTGAACGGATCGGCACGGCGCTTCAGATGGATGCCGGGGTAGGCGCGGATGAGCCGGCGCAGCGTGCGATCGCGGCGCGAGAGCTCGCGCGCCGCTTCATCCCAGAATGGCGGCTTCATCGGCTCCGGGCCATGCGCGGTGCGGGCCAACGGCCGGACGGGGAATGCCATGAGGCCGATGCCTTTCGGGGCGCCCTGTCGCAACGGGCATCGAGTCGAGGCGGGAAGTGGTACATTACGCGCCTTTCGCTGGAGAGGGATCGATGCGCAGTCCGTTTCTGCGGGTCATCGTCGTCGCGGCCTGCTTTGTGGCGCTGTCCGGCGCCGGCGCGCGGTTGGCGTCGGCAGCCGCGGATCCGAACAAGGTCCTGCATGTGGCCATCGAAGCGGGCGACGATGGCTTCGATCCGTCGCGGAGCACCAATTACTATTCGGGGCTGATCGAAGAGGTCATTTTCGACCGGCTGCTCACCTACGACTACCTCGCCGAGCCGGTCAAGCTCGTGCCGATGCTCGCCGAAGCGATGCCCGAAGTCGGCGACGGCGGCAAGACGTATACGTTCCATTTGCGCAAGGGAGTGTATTTCACCCCGGACCCCGCATTCAAGAGCGACAAGCGCGAACTCGTCGCTGAAGACGTCGTGTACACGATCAAGCGTTTCCTCGATCCGAAGAATCGCTCGCCATGGCGATTCTTGTTCGACGGCAAGATCGTCGGACTCAACGAGCAGGAAGCGCTGGCGAAGAAAAATGGCGATCGCTTCGATTACGACGCAAAAATTCCCGGGCTCGAAGTCGTCGATCGTTATACGGTTCGCTTTCATCTGACCGACACCGACTACAACTTCGCCTACATATTGGCATCGCCGACGAACAGCATCGTCGCGCGCGAAGTCATCGAGCGTTACAGCGACGATACCAAGGCCCATCCCGTCGGCTCCGGTCCGTACATGCTGGCGCAGTGGCAACGGGGCGCCCGCATCCTGCTGCACGCCAATCCCGGATATCGCGGCTTCGTCTGGGATTTTCAGCCGTCCGGCAATCCGTGGGACCAGGACGTCGTCGCGGCGATGAAGGGCAAGCAAATGCCTCAAATCGGCGTGGTCGACGTGCGCCTGATGGAAGAGGAGCAGTCGCGCTGGCTCGCGTTCCAGGGTGCTGAAATCGACTACATCGACCGTTTCGGCTCATTTGCGCCGATGGCCATCCCGAACAACAAGGTCGCGCCCGATCTGGCCAAGCGCGGCATCAAGCTGTATCGCTATCTCGAGCCGGAGATGACCTATTACTACTTCAATATGGTCGATCCGGTCGTCGGTGGATTCGACAAGGAGAAGATCGCGCTGCGGCGCGCGATCGCAATGTCGTACGACATCGACGAGGAAGTACGCATCATCCGGAAGAGCCAGGCGATCCGCGCCGAGTCGCCGATTCCGCCGGGCGTCGTCGGCTACGACCCGAATTATCGTGCGAGCTACCACTACGATCCTGCGCTGGCCAACAAGCTGCTCGACTATTTCGGCTACAAGCGGGGCCCGGATGGCTACCGCACGCTGCCGGACGGGAAGCCGCTGCTGATCACGCTCTGGTCGACGCCGGAAGCGATCGCCCGCGAGTACGATGAGCTGTGGAAAAAGAGCCTCGACGTAATCGGCGTGCATTTCGCGACGGCAAAAATCAAGTTCGCCGACCAGATACAGAAGGGCCGGGCATGCCAGATGCAATTCGCCGGCGCAGCCTGGACGGCGGACTGGCCGACCGCGGACAACTTCCTGCAGCTGTCCTACGGCCCGAACGTCGGAGAATCCAACTATGCCTGTTACAAGTCGGCGGCGTTCGACGAGTTCTACCGGCAGGCGCAGCGCCTGCCGGATTCGCCGGAGCGCAACCGCCTCTACCGGGCCATGGCGCGGCAGATGGAAGTCGACACGACCTGGGTCATGGGCGCCACGCGCTACAAGAACACGCTTTTCTACCCGTGGATGCTGGGTTACAAGAAGCACCCGATCCTGCACGCGCCATGGCCGTTCATGGACATCGACAATTCCAAGCGTCCGGCCCGGTAGTGCGGGCGTGCGTTGCTTTTCGAAATGACACCGATGTTCGCGGTGATGCTGGACGAATGTTCGGGATAGCGCAGCGCGGACTGGTATTGCTGCTGGCCGCAGCGTTCGCGCTGGCGCCACTGTCGGCGCTGGCAGCCGATCCGTCCAAGGTCCTGCGCATCGAGTTCTACGTCGCCGAAACCGGTTTCGATCCCGTCAAGGTCCAGGATTACTATTCGCAAACGGTCTGCGAGGCGATCTTCGAGCCGCTGATGACCTACGACTACCTGGCGCGGCCGGCCAAGCTCGCGCCGCGAGCTGCCGAAGCGATGCCGGTGATCAGCGACCAGGCGAGGACCTACGTCTTCAAGATTCGCAGGGGAATCTACTTCGCGCCGGATCCGGTGTTCAAAGGCAAGCCGCGCGAGCTGACCGCTGAAGACTACGCATACACGATCAAGCGCTTCCGCGATCCGGCCAACAAATCGCCGTATGAGAGCTTTCTCGGCGGCGTGCTCGGGCTCGACGAAGTCAAGAAGGACGCGGAAAGGACCGGCAAGTTCGATTACGACCGCAAGGTCGAGGGCTTGCAGGTGCTCGACCGCTACACCCTCCAGGTCAAGCTCAAGGAAACCGACTACAACTTCGCGCACATCCTCGCGCTGCCGAATACAGGCGCGGTGGCGAGAGAAGTGATCGAAGCGTACGCCGACGATACCAACGCCCATCCGGTCGGCACCGGTCCGTACATGCTCACCGAATGGAAGCGCTCGAACAAGATCGTGCTGGAGGCCAATCCGTCGTTTCGCGGATTGACCTGGCATTTCGAGCCGAGCGCGGATCCGGGCGACAAGGAACGGATCGCAGCGATGGAAGGCAAGACGATGCCGCAGATCGGGCGCGTCGAAATCAGCATCATCGAGGAGCAACAAGCGGCATGGCTCGCTTTCCAGAACAACGAGCTCGATATCCTTTATCTGCGCGAGCAGTTCGCACCGGTCGCGTTGCCGAACAACCAGGTCAACGCCGACCTTGCCAGACGCGGAGTGACGTCGAGCCGCACGACCGACCCCGACATCAATTACACCTACATCAACACGACCGATCCCGAGTTCGGCGGCTTCGCCAGGGACAAGATCGCATTGCGCCGCGCGATATTCTTGTCGTTCGACAATGCGGAGTACATCCGCGTCATTCGCAAGGGCCAGGCGATCGACGAGGCCTACCCGATCCCGCCAGGCGTCATCGGCAACGATCCGACCTACCGATCGATCGTGCCGTACGATCCACAGCTGGCGAACAAACTGCTCGACTATTTCGGCTACCAACGCGGCGCCGATGGCTACCGAACGTGGCCGAACGGCAAACCGCTGGTTTGGCGCTACTCGTCGACCCCGTCGTCGCGCGATCGGGAACTCGACGAGCTCTGGCAGAAATCGCTCGAGCGCATCGGCGTTCGCCTGCGCGTGGACAAGAACCGGTTTCCGGAGGAGTTGAAGCAGGAACGCGCATGCCAATTGCTGTCGCGAACCGCGTCGTGGATCGCCGACTATCCCGACGGGGACGATTTCATGCAGCTTTTCTACGGCCCGAATAGCGGCGAGAACAACAGCGCCTGCTTTCAACTGGCCGAATGGGACCGTCTGTATCTGAAGACCAAGACGATGCCGGATTCACCGGAGCGAAGCCGCCTGTATCGCCAGCTCTGGCGCATGGTCGAGGTCAATGGCGTTCTGAAAATGCACGACACCCGATACCGGAATATGCTTCTGCAGCCGCAGGTCATCGGATACAAGAAACACCCGATTTTGCTCGCCGAGTTCATTTATTTCGACATTGACAACAGCCGACGTCGTTGACCAGGCCGGACGCTCAGTCATCGGCGTGCGTGCGCCGCGGTCGCTGTGCGATCGAAAGGTGGATGGAACTGCCATGCCGAAGCTCTTGATGACGCTCATCAGCGTAGCTCTCGCCGGCGCCGCGAGCGCCGCATCGCCGACGCGTCCGACGATCCCGATCTACGATGCGGGGTCGCTCGCCAAGACTTGCGCCGATGGCCTGGCCGAAGCTTCCGCGATGGTCAAGGGGCTGGAGAAAATGCCGCTCGGCAACGCCGGTGCGCGCGACGTGCTCGACCGCTGGGACCGACTGCGCATCCGGCTCGAGGACTTCGAGGGGCCAGTCGACCTGACGGCGAACGTGTCGCCCGACGCCGCGACTCGCGCCGCCGCCGAAGCCTGCGAATCACGGACGACGCGATTCGAGACCGAGCTCTACCAGAACGCGGCGCTGTATGCGCGGATCAAGGCGTTGACGGCGCGCACCGGCCCGCCGGCCAAGATGCGCAAGGACTTGCTCGAGTCGTTCGAGGACAACGGCGTCGCACTGGCTCCGGACAAGCGCGCGCGGTTGAAGGCGATCGCCGATCGGCTCGAGGAGATTCGCCAGGAATTCGATCGCAACATCCGCGACAACCAGACGCGCGTCGTCTTCTCGCCTGATGAAGTCAGGGGATTGCCGCAGGACTACCTCGGCAAGGCGAAGCGCGACGACAAGGGCAATTACCTGCTCGGCTTCGAATATCCGGAATACCTTCCGTTCATGGCCAACGCCGAGAACGAGGACGCGCGCCGGCGCTACCAGTTCGCCTTCCAGAACCGCGGCACGCCGAGGAACATCGAGCTGCTGGCGGAGGCGATGCACTTGCGCAAGGAGATGGCCGGCCTGTTCGGCCTGAAAAGCTACGCCGAATTCGCCACCCGGCGCAGGATGGTCGGCAATCCGGGCGCGGTCGAGAATTTCCTGCGCGACGTCACGTCCGCGGTCCGCGAGGTCGAACGCAGGGAGATCGCCGAGCTGACGGCGCTGAAGGCTGCGACCTCGCACAAGCCTGTCGGCGAGGTCAGGTTGCAGCGCTGGGACGCCGATTATTACCAGGAGCAGCAGAGGAAAGCGCGCTACAGCGTCGACCAGGAAGCCTTGCGCAAGTACTTTCCCACCGAGGCGAGCATCCAGTGGGTGATGGCGATCTCGTCCCGCCTCTACGGCGTACGATTCGCGCCGGCCACGGTGCCGACCTGGCACCCGGACGTGCGCTATTTCGACGTCTTCGACGCAGCGACCGGCAAGCTCAAGGGAGGCGTCTATATCGATCCGTTCCCCCGCGCCGGCAAGTACAGCCATGCGGCGGCCTGGCCGGTGCGGAACTCGGCGCGGCGCTCGCGGCGAACGCCGGTCAGCGCCCTGGTGGCGAACCTCAATCAGGCTGGCCTCGACGGCGACGAACTCGAGACGCTGGTGCACGAATTCGGCCACGTGATGCACGGCATCCTTTCGGACACCCAGTACGCGACCCTGGCAGGCACGTCGGTGCAGCTCGATTTCGTCGAGGCGCCGTCGCAGATGTTCGAGGAGTGGGCAAGGCGCCGCGAATCGCTCGCGCTGCTGCCGCAATTCTGCAAGCCGGCCTGCCCGATGATCGACGACGCGCGGTTGCAGCAGCTTTCGGCGGCGCGGCTCTATGGATCGGGCATCCGCTATTCGCGCCAGCATCTGTACGCCGCATACGACATGGCGGCGAGCGGCGAGACCGTGCCTGATCCGCAGGCGCTCTGGGAAAAGATGGAAGGCGAGACGCCGCTCGGCTACGTTCCGGGAACGCACTTCGCCGGCACCTTCTCGCACATCATCAGCGGCTACACCGCCGGCTACTACGGGTACATGTGGTCACAGGTGCTCGCTCTCGACATGCTGTCCGCGTTCGACGGCAACCTGATGAACCCGGTCGATCGGCAAGCGATTCCGCACGACGGTGCTGGCCCAGGGCAGCCAGAAGCCCGCGGCGGAGCTGGTCAGGGAATTCCTCGGGCGCGAGCCGTCGAACGAGGCATTCATCGCCGAAATCACGGGCACACGGTCGACGGCAATGCTGGCACACTAAAGCGGCGGCGAAACGGCGCCAGGCGAGATGCTGAGGCGCGAGCGGGAGGAGACATGACGGCGTATATCATCCGACGGCTGTGGCAGATGATCCCGACAGTGCTCGGGGTCATCCTGCTGGTGTTCATCCTGTTCAATTGGGTCGGCGGCGATCCCGCCTACGTGCTCGCCGGCAAGATTTCCAGCGCCGAGCAGATCGAGAACATCCGCCGCCAGCTCGGCGTCGATCAGCCGTTTTACGTCCAGCTCTGGATATTCATCAAGCAGGTCCTGACCGCGGACTTCGGCGCGAGCTGGAGCACCAACGAGGCGGTGTCGCACATCATGGCGACGCGCCTCGGGCCGTCGCTGACGGTTCTGATTCCGCTGCTGATCATCAGCACGCTGGTCGCGATCGGTCTCGCGCTGGCGGTCGCCTACGTGCGCGGCTCGCTGACCGACCGTGCGGTGATGATCGTCTGCACCGTCGGCCTGTCGGTCTCGATCCTGGTCTACATCATCGTCTTCCAGTACGTGTTCGCGTACAAGCTCGGGCTGGTTCCCGGTGCAGGGCTGGGGCGACGGCTTCTGGCACAACCTGATCGTGTACGCGTCGCTGCCGATCATCATCCTGCTGGTCGTCAGCGTCGCGCCGGACCTGCGGCTTTTCCGCACGTTCGTGCTCGACGAGATCAACCAGGACTACGTGCGCACCGCGCGCGCCAAGGGCGTGTCGGAAAATCGCATCATGTGGGTGCACGTTCTGCGCAATGCGTCGATCCCGATCATCACGCACGTCATGGCGCAGCTGCCGGGTCTGCTGATCGGCGCGTTCCTGGTCGAGCGTTTCTTCTCGATTCCCGGCATCGGACGCGAAGTGATTCTCGCGGTGGAGCGCAGCGACTTCCCGGTGATCAAGGCGATCACCGTCTATGTCGCGGTCGCGACGATGATCGTCAATCTGTTGACCGACCTGATCTACAAGGCGGTCGATCCTCGCGTCCAACTCAAATAGGAGGCGGCCGATGCCCTACGACGTTCCGCATGCCGTCTCCCCCGGCCTCTGGGCGCTGGCCTGGCGCCGTTTGCGGTCGGACGGCGTCGCCATGGTTTCGCTCGCGATCGTCGCCGCTTTCCTGGTGATGATCGTGCTCTCGGCCACGGGCCTTATCGCCAAGGACTGGGCGCGGGAGGAGGGCGTCAACTACGCGCCGCCGACCTTTATCGGGCCCGACGCGGCGAGCACGCCGGTCGGGGCCGTGCCGGGGCCCGCTGCGGCGCCCGGCGCGGCCGAAAGCGAAGCCGACCTGCAGATCCCCGACCCGCTGGCCGATGCGCTCGCCGCGATCAAGGCCGGGGCCACCCGGCCGGGTGAAACCCCGCCGGCGCCCGACGCCAAGAGCGTCGACCCGCTCGCCGACGTCATGGCCGACATCAAGGCGAAGGAAGCGGGACGTACCGACACGGTCGTCGCGCGCGCCGCGACGCTGCCCTTCGGCGGCGACAAGTGGGGCCGCGACGTCCTGAAAAAAGTGATTAAGGGCTCACAGACGTCGATCTTCGTCGGCATCGCGGCGGCGATCGTCGCAGTGTTCCTGGGCTCGGTGTTCGGGGCCGTCGCGGGCTACTACGGTCGATGGCTCGACGACGTGTTCAACTGGTTCTACAGCGTGTTCACCGCGATTCCGTACCTGCTGCTGATCCTGGCGGTCGCCGCGGTGCTGCAGCAGAAAGGCACGCTGACCATCATCCTCATCCTCGGCCTGACCGGCTGGACCGGCGTGTTCCGCCTGATCCGCGGCGAATACCTGAAGCACAAGGGACGCGAGTACGTGCAGGCCGCCGACGCGATCGGCGCGTCGAACGCGCGGCGCATGTTCGTGCACATCCTGCCCAACGTCAGCCACGTCGTGCTCGTCCAGCTCTCGATCCTGACGGTCGCCTTCATCAAGTCCGAGGTGATCCTGTCGTTCCTCGGCTTCGGCGTCCCGGTCGACGTCGTCTCCTGGGGCTCGATGCTGAACGAGGCGCAGAACGAGCTGATCCTGGGCAAGTGGTGGCAACTGGCGGCGGCCGGAACGTTCATGGCGCTGCTGGTGACCGCGTTCAGCCTGTTCACCGACGCCTTGCGCGACGCACTGGACCCGAAACTGAAATGACCAAGACTGCCGCTCTGCCTGCGGAATTCGCGACCGGAAACACGACGATGACCGCGCCTCTTCTCTCGATCCGCAATCTCCGGGTCAATTTCCGTCTCGACAAGAACACGAGCTTCGAGGCCGTCAAGGGCATCGGCTTCGACATTCCGACCAACTCGACGGTGGCGCTGGTCGGCGAGTCGGGCAGCGGCAAGTCGGTGACCTCGCTGTCGATCCTCGGCCTGCTGCCGAAGGAGAACGCGACGGTGCTGCCGGGCAGCGAGATCGTCTACGGCGGCCGGAACCTGGTCGAGCTCGGCCAGGACGAATTGCGCAAGCTCCGCGGCGCCGACATCTCGATGATCTTCCAGGAGCCGATGACGTCGCTGAATCCGGTGTTCACCGTCGGCTTCCAGCTGACCGAGGTGCTGCGCATGCACATGGGCATGGGGCCGGCGGAGGCGAGGAAACGCGCGGTCGCGCTGCTGGCCGAGGTCGGCATTCCCGACCCGGAGTTCAAGATCAATGCCTATCCGTCGCAGATGTCGGGCGGCCAGCAGCAGCGCGTGATGATCGCGATGGCGATCGCCTGCGAGCCCAAACTGCTGATCGCCGACGAGCCGACGACGGCGCTGGACGTGACGATCCAGAAGCAGATCCTCGACCTGATCGCCGCGCTGCAGAAGAAACATCAGATGTCGGTGCTGTTCATCACGCACGATCTCGCCGTCGTCGGCGAGATCGCCGACTACGTCGTCGTGATGCGCAACGGCGAGATCCGCGAACAGGGGCCGGCGAAGTCGGTGTTCGAAAATCCGCAGGATGCATACACCAAGGCGCTGCTGCTGTGCCGGCCGCGGCTCGATCGCCGGCCGGTCCGCTTGCCGGTGATCGAGGATTTCATGAACGGCCACGGCAAGGCGATGCACCTGACCGAGCGCAAGCGCGGCATCGATCGCGGCGATCCGATCATCCTCGACGTCCGTCACCTCGGCAAGGACTTCTACTCGCGCGAGGGCCTGTTCGGACGGCGCAAGTTCGAGGCGGTCAAGGACGTTTCGTTCCGGCTGCCGAAGGGCAAGACGCTGGGGCTGGTCGGCGAGTCCGGCTCGGGCAAGACGACGGTGGGACTGACGCTGATGCGTCTGCACGAGGCGACTACCGGCGAGGCGCTGTTCGAGGGCAAGGACATCCTGGCGATGTCGCCGCGCCAGTTCATGGACTACAAGCGCCGGATCCAGATCATCTTCCAGAATCCGTACGCGTCGCTGAACCCGCGGATGATCGTCGGACAGATCCTCACCGAGCCGATGCAGATCCACGGCATCGGTGCCTCGGTACAGGAGCGCACCGAACTCGCCTTCGAGCTGCTGCAGAAGGTCGGCCTGCCCGAAGTGTCGTTCTACAAGTATCCGCACGAGTTCTCGGGCGGACAGCGGCAGCGGATCGCGATCGCGCGCTGTCTGACGCTGAAGCCGGACATCCTGATCTGCGACGAGTCGGTGTCGGCCCTCGACGTGTCGGTGCAGGCGCAGGTGCTGAACCTGCTGCAGGACCTGCAGGACGAGTTCCGGCTGTCGTACATCTTCATTTCGCACGATCTCGCGGTCGTCAAATACATCTCCGACGAGATCATGGTGATGAACCAGGGCGCGATCGTCGAGATCGCCAACTCCGACGACATCTATCGCAACCCGCGTGAACCCTATACGCGGCGGCTCCTGGCCTCGATCCCCAAAGGCTGGCAAGGCGGACGCACGGCGTAGTCGCAATCCGCAGCCCGGATGAAGTGAACAGGCCTCTGGAACTCTGTCGATGCGTTCGCGAGGGAACCGCTCCCAGCGGATCACTGGAGACGTTGCGCCCTTAAGCGATCGAGTTTCGCGGCATACAGATCGCGGTCGTTGCGGCTGGTGCTGTATTCAATTGCGGTTTTGAGATGCTCGCGCGCAGGCTCGATTTGTCCGAGCCCGACATAAGCGACCGCAAGCCAGAAATGGAATTCGGGGTAGTAGGGTGCGCGATCGACCTCCTTGGCGAACAGATCTCTTGCGGCCTTGAAATTTCCATCGCGCATGGCCCTCATGCCCAGATTGAAAAAGCTGAACGGGGGATGGGGCTCTAACTGTTCCAGCTTGCGCATCAAGGTGCCTCGCTCCGCGACGCGACCGAGATTGTCGAGAACCCCTGCCAGGTTTGACATCACGTGCGTGTTCTCCGGTTCGTGTTCGAGGGCATAGGCAAATATTTGCTCCGCCTCCTTCAGATTGCCGTGACGCTGGTAAATGACCCCGAGCGTGTTGTACGAACCGAAGAAGCCCGGATCCTTCTCGATGGCTGCGCGCGCCCACCAGTAGGCGTCGTTGAGCTGCCCCCTAATGAAGGATTCCGCCGCTCGGTTGTTCATGTACATCGCAACGATGGTTTCCTCTCCGATGACCCGCGTGCGCATGCCGCGGATATCTTGCGGCGGAAGAAAATCGATCGTCATCAAAGCGCTGTCGTTGCGCCCGAATCCGTCGTCGAGGTACCGCTTGCCAAGGGCCAGGTTGACGTGCCCGATGGAAAAATAGACGTCGCCGCTGCGGGTCCAGGTGTCGTCCACATAGACACTCTGGTATCGAATCGACAGACCGATCTCCTTCGCGAGCGCGGCAGTCATGATCACCAGGGAAAGACAATTTCCGGCACGCGCGTCGAATGCCTGCGACGCGTTCCGCGTCGTTACCGAGTCGTATTCGAGCTTGAGCTGACCCTTGGTATGGAGCGCATCGAGAAATCCCTGTTGGTAACCTTTGGTATGCAATTGGTCAGCGATCTCCGTGCTCACGAAATGCTTCATTGGAGCGCTGATGGCAAACACGTCATCGGCACTGATGCGCTCGGACGGAGCAAGGAATAAATGATCGTTGAACAGACGATCAGGCGCCGGCGCCACCGGTGTGGTTGCGCAGGCCACGAGCAGTATGGAAAACAGTAAGACCGCGCAGGCTTTCATCTGGCGTCTCCCTTTCCGCAAGGAGCCCGTCGGGGACTCCGCACGATCGACCGCACCGGCGTCAAGGGGTGGAGACCGATCCGTGGGTCCCCTCACGTAATCACGTTCGGCAGGCCTGAAGCATTGCCGAACTTGCCGAGAAATCGGCGCCGCCGCACCGGTGCTGCGATCCATTGTATCGCCGAAGCCACGGCGAAACGCAAGAAAGATCTGGCCGCCCGACCATCGCCCCGGTCTCGGACGTCGCGATCAGGGGAAGGCGGGCGTCAACCGTCCGGGTGGCCGGCGGGCGAGCCGGCAGCAAGGGCGGCCAGCGCCGGTCCGACGACGCGGACGATGCGCCAATCGGGCAGGACCGTCGCGCCCAATGCGCGGTAGAAATCGATTGCGTTGGCATTCCAGTCGAGTACCGACCATTCGAACCGGCCGCAATTGCGTTCGACGGCGAGCGCTGCAACGGCGCGTAACAGCGCTTGCGCGCAGCCCTGTCGGCGGTAGGTGGGCTGCACAAAAAGATCTTCCAGCCAGATTCCCCGGCGACCGAGAAAAGTCGAGTAATTGTGAAAGAACAGCGCAAAGCCTGCGGGTTCGACGCCGTTCCACGCGATCAGCACTTCGCCGGCCGGGTGCGGTCCCCACAGCGCCTCTCGAAGATCTGCTTCCGACGCCACACAAAGATTCGCAAGGTTCTCGTACGCGGCGAGTCCGCGGATCATGGCGTGCACCGCAGCAATGTCTTCCCGTTGTGCCGGGCAGATCGCGAATTCGCCCTTCGCGACCGGAATCATGGTGCCGAGATTGCGACGATCTGGGGCAGATCCGACGCTTGCGCAATGGTTGCGGCCATATTCGGCGTGTTTGCAACAACTTCGGGGCAGCGATTGTAACAACGCTGCCAGTACCTAGCGAACCGTGACGGCGCAGGTATACACTTTTGCTGCTGGTCCAGCCGGCGAATATCGATCCCCAAATTACCTTCCCATGGGGGGTTAAATGAAGATACACAGATGAAGATACACAGGAACAAACCGCTCATGCTGTTTCTAGGCCAGGGGATCGACGTAGACGCCCGCTTCCACCGTCGCGCGGTACGCCGGGCGGGGTCGAAGTCCCGAAACCATGCCTCGCGCAAGCCCACCGTCACCGCCTCGCTGTCTGCGGTAGCCATGCGACCCGGAATCGACGCGTTGTAGATCGCCACGATTCGCGCCAAATCATCAGGTTGAGCGTGGCGTACGAGCGCAGTCGACATATTTGCAACAGTTGTGATGCGCATTGTAACAATTGCGCCATTTTAATTGCCGCCGGGCTCACCCCTGCGGTAATGTCGTAAGTGTCTGCAGCAAGGCGAACGAACATCCAGTTCCGAAATAGATTTCAAGGGGGAGTCCTTAGATGATGAATCTTAAGCGGAAAAAAGTCGCTGTCGCTGTCGCTGTCGGCTACGCGTTGGGCGCAGGCAGCATCGCAATGCTGGCCGCCAATGCGGTGCTCGCACAGGACATCCGCATCGACGTAACGGGCAGCATGATTCGGCGCGTGGAAACCGAGACGGCGCTGCCCGTCACGGTGCTGAGGACCGAGGACCTGAAGCAGCAGGGTTTTACGACCGTACAGGACATCATCAACACGCTCTCGGGCAACCAGTCCTTTATTGGCACCAGCGCTGCGGTGGGTGCCGTCACCGGCGGCGCGGCATTCGCCAACCTGCGCGGCCTCGGAGCGAACAAGACGCTGGTCCTGCTCAACGGCCGGCGCATCGCCAACCAGGCGATCGGCGGCTCGGGCGACAGCTCGGCCCCCGACCTGAACACGATCCCGCTCGCGGCGATTGACCGCATCGAAGTGCTGCGCGACGGCGCCTCGTCCCTGTACGGCACGGACGCGATCGGCGGCGTGATCAACTTCATCACCAAGCAGGACTACATCGGCGCCGAGGTGAGCGGCCAGTACACGAGCCCGCAGCATTCGGGCGGCAAGTCCTGGGAAGCCAACGCGGGCTTCGGCTTCGGTGACCTCAACAAGGACAAGTGGAACATCTCTGGCTTCATCGACTTCCAGCACCAGGACGTACTGACGACGCCCCAGCGTCCGTCCTTCGCGACGGCCAACAAGACGTCGCCCACGGGCTTTCCCGCCTCGTGGTCGCAAGGCAGCCTGGCGGTGAACCCGCTGGCCCCCGCCTGTAACGGCCAGTTCCAGGCTCCCAGCCCCAGTGGCACGACCTGCAACTATTACTACTGGAACTGGGTTGACATGATCCCGAAGACGGACCGCGTCAACGGCATGTTGAGGGGCACGTTACTGCTACCGGGCGATCACAAGCTCAGCGTCGAGTACACGGGCGCCAGCACCGACGTGTGGACCAATATCGCTCCGGTGCCGGAGGGCGCCCTCACGATGTTTCCCACGAACATGGTGAACGGCGTGAGCACGGGGGTTCCGAACCCGTTTTACCCGAGCGCCGCTGACCCGAATTTCGTGAACGGCACGAATCCACCGGGGCGGATTGGCGTGCGCTACCGCACCATTCCCGCCGGCCCGCGCGCCGACCACAACGAAACCTTCCAGCAGCGCTTCGTCGCAGCGCTGGAGGGTCGGATCGCCGGCTGGGACTACAACACGGGCTTCAGCTACAACACGGTCAAGACCTCCGAGACTCTGATCGGCGGCTACGTTGACGATGCCGCCATCCGGAATGCGGTCCTGGGCGGCACGCTCAACCCCTTCACGGCGAACCTACCGGCGGACCAGCTGGCAATCGTGCAGTCGGCCGTGCTCACAGGCAAGCTGTTCGACGCCAAGGGCACGGTGTACGGCTGGGACGGCCGCGTGGGCCGCGATCTGGGCGACTGGTTCGCTTCCGGTCAACAGGCGGCGCTGGCCTTGGGCGCCGAATGGCGCCACGAGAAGTTCACGCAGCTCGCGGACGGCATCGGTGACCCCAACAGCTATCCGTCGCGGGTTGTATCGAGTACGGGCTTCGACCCGAACACCGACAACGAAGGCACTCGCAACGTCTGGGCGCTGTACGCCGAATTGAACATGCCGATCACCAAGGCTCTGGAAGCCACGGCATCGGTGCGCTACGACAAATACCCCGAGTTCGACTCGATTAACCCGAAGCTCTCCGTCCGCTACCAGCCCGACCCCAAATGGCTGATTCGCGGCTCAGCGAACACCGGCTTTCGCGCTCCATCGCTGTATGAACTGCATTCGGCCCAGACGTTTACGAACACCGCGAACAACTGGAACGACCCGGTGCGCTGCCCGGGCGGGAACCCGATCGCGGGTGTGTCGCCCAGTGATAACTGCGCAGTACAGTTCATGGCCCTCACCGGCGGCAACCCCGCTCTGACGCCGGAGAAGTCCAAGAGCGTCACCTTCGGATTCGTGTTCCAACCGGTGCGCGAGTTCGACGCGAGCATTGACTACTGGTCGATCCGGCTGAAGAACTCGATCGGCTCCCTGTCGGACACCACCGTGTTCAACGACCCGGCGACGTACGCGGCGCATTTCGTGCGCGCGGTCGATGGCTCGCTCGCGACCGACGGCAGCCTGTGCAATACGGTGGCCAACCCCGGCCCGCAGTGCGGCTTTGTCGTTCTGCTGAACGACAACCTGGGCGGGGTGAAGACCGATGGCGTCGATCTGGCGGCCAACTACCGCCTGAGCACCGGCTTGGGCAACTGGGCGTTCGGCTTCAATGAAACGTACGTCAACAAGTACCAGTTCCAGACCGAGGCGAACGGCCCCTGGTTCAACGCCGTCAGCGTGTACGCGAACATCCCAAGCACGACCGGGGGTGCGCCAGTGTTCCGCAACCAGTTCACGCTCTCGGCGCAGTGGTCCTGGGCGCAGTGGACCGCCGGTATTGTGAACCATTACAAGTCGGGCTACCTCGACGAGGACGTCGGCCAGGCCCAAATCCAGCACGTCGGTTCCTACTCGACATGGGACCTGTACGGCTCGTGGGCGGTGACCAAGGAGTTCACACTGACGGCCGGCGTGAGGAACCTGTTCGACACCGCGCCGCCGCACACGGAGCAGGCCGCGACCTTCCAAGTCGGCTACGACCCGCGTTTCACCGATCCGCTGCTGCGCGCCTACTACCTGCGCATGCAGTACAAGTTCTTCTAATCGGGACGTTGCAACGAGAAAGCCGGCCTTCGGGCCGGTTTTTTCATTCCGGCCGCGCGTGCCGCGCTCGTTCTTTTGTTGCGGCGAGGCCGCCACCGCGCACTGACAATGCAACGCCGTTTGCTCGCCTTTGTCTTATCATATGGTTTGCAGGAGTGTTTTCTTGTTGCAGGAGGTACGAATGAACACATCGTGTTTCGCGGTGGTGGCTGTGGCGATGGTAGCCGGCTGCGCCGCGACTGGCTCCCAAGTGGCGCACGAGGATCGCGAATGCAAAATCGCGCCGACCTTTACTGCAAACGCGGTCAATCCGAACCGGCGCCAACCGACCGAGATCGAGCAGCGCGACGCGGAAAACAAATTGGCGGGCACTGCGTATTACCAGCGCAACCTGCAAAAGCGTCCCGAGGGCACGGTCGTGCAGGCGCGGCGGGACTGCTATTGAGCTTGCTGAGCGGCTAAACGGCCCGATTTTCGCGCCTCTTTCGAGCAACATGCGCTTGGCTTCGTGAATTCGGGCGAGATCATCGGCTTCGGCGGCAGCATCCCCAATATCGATGAGGTGAGCAGCCGCGTGGGGCGCTCTTCGCAACGCGCATTTGCTGCGCTGCTTTGCGGTCACGATTCACCCCGGCGGATGAGTGCCGCGCGAGGTTAGCGCGGGCGTCGAAGCTACGACACGCGCGGCAATAAAATGTGCTAAAAGACGCGCTGCAAGCCGATATCGAGGACCTACGATGAACAAGCACCTTGCCGCCGTCCTGTTCGCCGCAGCGGTGATCGCCGCGCCAGCCGCATCGGCCGAAGACAAAACCGCCGACGTCACCGACATGCAGGCGCTGCGCGCCGCGGTCCGTGGCGACAAAAAGGCTTTTGTGGCATCGGCCCTTCAGCTCACTCCCGCCGAGGCCAAGAAATTCTGGCCGATTTACGACGAATACCAACGCAACCTGGATATGACCGGTCGGCGCCGCGTCGTGGCGGTCGAGCGGCTGATCGCGCAGGACAAGCCCGAGTCGAACCTTTACGCCAGGAATTTCGTCAATGAGCTGATCTCGATCGATGAAGCCGAGATCAAGGCGCGCCGAAAGCTATACAACCGCCTGATGCGACCGCTTCCGTCCAGGATACTTTCACAGAAAAAGGCGGCGCGTTACCTGCAACTCGAATCGAAGATCCACGCAGTCCAGAATTACGACGTCGCCGCAACGGTTCCGTTGGTCAAATAGGGACAAATCGCTCGCTGCAAGCCGGCATCGGTGCGCCCGAGGCGTTCCCGCGCGGCGACCGCACGCGCGCCCAGTCGTCCGGATCCTTGCGGCTTCGGTTTCGGCGCGGTTAACTGAGTATCCGCCGCCACCGGCATCCACACGGGGTCGCGTTTGGCGACAACGACGACAACGATCGGGTCGGAATCGAACTTCGCCGCCGGAGCGATGACGGACTGCGGCGGCACCGCCACCGTGCGGACCTCGCGAGCGCCGGCATCGATTTTCGCCGGCAGGACCACGGCGAGGCCGATGGTCATGGCGGTCAGGGCGATGGCGACGACGCCGAAGGCGGCGTGACGGGAAGCTTGCTTGTACTCGTTCATGGTCTGGCTCCTGTTTCGTTTTGTTCCTGCCTGCTTTGGATGCTGCAACCCCGAGTTGCGGATTCAAGATTTCGCGTACGGCGGGATTGGCCTGTGCTTTCGACGCATCCTAGGCAGATGAGGTGACGGCCTCAAGCCGCACGCGACGAACCCATCGAATTGCTGGTGCGAAGGGACGTGGCGCGCGATGAACTGCAACGCTTGTCCGCGTCATCCGCGGTCGACATCGATCTTTGCGGACATGATCGGGGCACTGTGTCGTCGCTTCGGCGCGCTCCTTGGGACACGCTCGAACGCCGATGAACGATCCGCATGGGGCGCTTCAGTTCGGGTCTGCAATGGCATTATCTAAACCGCAGCAGCGAGTCGCAAACGAAATGCTTGCATCCATTGCATGAGGCATGGGAATGTCGCGTCTGGCGCAAGCCCCCCGTGCTGGTGCGAAGGCGCACGCGACCTTGTACCCGGCGACGCCCTTCGGGAGACCCGGCCGCGCGGTGGAAGGCAGAGACGGCTATTTTTGAGTGGACTTTCTGACGCTTTTGTGTAAAATTCCGCGACTTTCTGTACGAAAGCTTGGCCCTGCTGCACGGCGGGGCCAACGCGTTTTGGCGTTTGCGCGCCCGGCCCGGGGGTGCACCGTACGACGGATTCCCGAGTCAGACATGTCGAGGCCTGTAGATAACGAGTAGATCCTCGTAGCGGCGGGCCAAACGCCAACTTTTCGACTGAATACGACAATTCCTGGAGATAACATGCTGAAGATGACCCGCCTGGCCGCCTTGGCCGCGGCCCTGCTGCTTGCGGCAGCGCCCGCGGTCGTTCCGTTCGCGGCACAGGCGCAGGGACAGCCCTCGACGCCCGCGACCAGCCCGGATTCGACTCCGCCGGCGGCCGCCCAACCGGCGGCCGCGCCCGCCGCTCCGGCCGCGGCCACCGGGGCCCGGACCACCGAGCTCGTCGACAATCCGTACGGCCTTGAGGCGCTTTGGAAAGGCGGCGACATCGTCGCCAAGGTGACTCTGGCGATCCTGGCGCTGATGTCGATGGGTAGCTGGTACATCATCGTCACCAAGGTGTACGAGCAGTGGCGAATGAACCGGCAGGCCCGCGCCGCGGACAGGTCCTTCTGGAACGCACCGTCGGTGCGCCAGGGCGCCGAAAAGCTCAAGGAAGGCAGCCCGTATCGCTTTCATCGCGGAATCCGGGCTCGAGGCTTCGAGCAAGCACGTCGGCTTGCTGGGCCATGTCGATCTCAATAGCTGGATCGCGATGTCGATCCAGCGCGCGATCGACAACATCCAGGCCCGCACGCAGGATGGCCTCGCCTTTCTGGCCACCGTCGGCTCGACAGCGCCCTTCGTCGGACTGTTCGGCACGGTATGGGGCATCTATCACGCGCTGACCGCGATCGGCATCGCCGGTCAGGCCTCGATCGACAAGGTCGCGGGTCCTGTGGGTGAGGCGCTGATCATGACCGCGTTCGGCCTGGCGGTCGCCGTCCCGGCGGTTCTCGGCTACAACTGGCTGATCCGCCGCAACAAGGCGGCGATGGATCTGGTGCGCGGATTCGGCGCCGACCTGCACGCCGTGCTGCTGAGCGCGCCGAAAGCGCCGGCGAAGGCCTGATGCCATGGCGATGAACGTCGGCTCGCCCGGCGGCGACGAGGACGAGATCGTCTCGACGATCAACACCACACCGCTGGTCGACGTCATGCTGGTGCTGCTGATCATCTTCCTGATCACCATTCCGGTCGTCACCACGTCGATCCCGGTGCAATTGCCGAAAGAGCGCAACGAGGTGCGCGAGACCAAGCCGGAGAACATCGTTCTCTCGGTCGATACCAACGACCGTATTTACTGGAACGACCTGCGCATACCGACGACCGCCGCGCTGATCGAGCGGCTGAAGAAGGTCTCCGTGCTCACGCCGCAGCCCGAGGTGCAGATCCGCGGCGACGGCGGCGCCAAGTACGAGGCCGTCGGCCGCATCATCTACGCCTGCCAGCGGGCGGGCATTTCGAAGGTCGGGTTCATCACCGAGCCGCCGCCGCGCAGCAACGGCTGATGGCTGCTGCGCAAGATTTCGAGGAGCGCGACATGGCAATGAATGTGGGTACCAGCGGGACCGGCGAAGGCGAGGTCATGATGGACATCAACACCACACCGCTGATCGACGTGATGCTGGTGCTGCTGGTCATGCTGATCATCACGATCCCGATCCAGCTGCACGCGGTCAATCTCAACATGCCGATCGGCAATCCGCCGCCGCCGCTGGTCCTGCCCGAGGTCGTCAAGATCGATATCGACGACCGCGGCGTCACCTACTGGAACGGCGAGGTCGTGCCCGATCGCGCCACGCTCGAAGAAAAGATCAAGGCCGCCGCCGCGCAGGCGGTGCAGCCCGAGGTTCATCTGCGCCCGGACAAGGAGTCGAAATACGCGGTCGCCGCGGGCGTGATGGCGTCGGCGCAGCGGCTGGGGCTGACCAAGATCGGCATCGTCGGCAGCGAGCAGTTCATCGAGTAGCCGCGTCGCGAACGCGCGGCAGGCAGCTGGAGTCATAGACACATGGATTTCGCACGACAGCAGAGGGACCCGACCCGGCACCTGATCGGGATTAGCGTGCGTCATTCTGGTGCACGCGATAGTGATCTATGCGCTGGTGACCGGACTTGCGCGCAGGGCCGTGGAGGTGATCAAGAAGCCGCTGACGGCGACGATCATCGAGGAAATCAAGCTCCCGCCGCCGCCGCCGCCGCCGCCGAAGAAAATCGAAATTCCCAAGGCGCCGCCGCCGCCCGAGCAGCCCTATATTCCGCCGCCCGACATTCCGCCGCCGGTGACGCAGTCGGAACCGGTGATCGCCGCGCCGAGCATCACGCCGCCCCCGGCACCGTACGTGATCACGCCGCCGCCGCCACCGGCGCCGCCGCCGCCGGCGCCCAAGCCGGCGATACGCCGCGGCATCACGCCGCTCTATCGCGTCGAGCCGGTCTACCCGCGCGAGGCCATCCGCGCCCAAGTGGACAAAGGCAGGGTCCTGGCGCGACTGGACGTCGACGAAAAAGGCTTGGTCACGGACAGTGCACATTATCGAATCCGAACCGCCCCGCGTATTCGATCGCGAAGTGATCCGCGCACTTTCGCAGTGGAAATTCTCGGCCGAAGGCGATCGCTATGTCGCCGAAATCGAAGTTGGTTTCACGTTGCAGTAGCGCGCGGTCCAACCGGCATCGGAAACAAAACGGCCGCCTCGAGGCGGCCGTTTTCTTGCGGCGCGTGCCGCGCGACAGCTAGCGTCTAATTGGCGCGAGCCGCGTAGACCAGCGAAGTCCACGCCGCGGCGCCGCACAGGACGAGCAGCAGCGCGACGTCGGTCAAGCTCGGCGGATGTCCGACCAGCAGCGCCACGCCGCCGCGGAAAGCGTCGTCGAACGCGCCCGGCAGGGAAACCAGCGCACCGGCGCCGGCCAGCAGCCACAGCAGCACGATCACCGGCCGCCGCCACGCAGGCAGCGTCGGTGCAACGGGCAGACGTCCGATCACCCGCGCGGTGAAGCCATCGTCGGCAACGTACGCGGCGCGATGCTCGTGCCCGGCCGCTTCGAGTGCGGCGTCGAGCCAGTCGGCGGTATCGATGTCGGTATTCATGCTTGCGGGCTCCATGCACCCAGGCGTGCCTTGAGCTTCTGCTTGGCGCGCAGGATGTGCGTTTTCACCGTGCCGACCGGGCAGCCCAGAACCAGCGCGGCTTCCTCGTGCGACAGGTCATTATGATAGCACTGCACGATGGCCGCGCGCTCCGCCTCGGAAAGAACCACCATCGCCCGCTCGAGATCGATGCTCAGTGCTGCCTGCCGCGACATGCTTTCCGGCGCCGTCGTGTCCGGAACGTCGGACGTTTCGCCGTCGGGGTCCTCGGGCATCGGCAGCTCCTTGATCTTTCGCGCGTCGGCGAGAAAGACGTTGTAGGCGATCCGATAGAGCCAGGTCGAGAATTTGGCTTCCTGTCGAAACGACTTCAGATTGCGGTACGCGAGCAAGAAAGTCTCCTGAGCCAGATCGTCGGCGTGCGCGATGTTGCCCCCGGTCAGCCTGCGCAGGGTCGAGCGCACCGCCGACTGATGCCGCCGCACGAGCTCGCCGAAAGCGTGGCGGTCGTCCTGGACGACTGCGCGGGCGATCAGCTGAGCGTCGCTGACCGGGATGGACGACATCAGGATTGCCTGCCGACGTACGCACGCCCCCGTTCAACCCTTAGTCGTCGCCGCTCCGCCGGCGACGCGACTCTCCAAATGCCGATCTTCCAGCCACCACAACGCCACGATACCCGGCGCCGACAAAGAGCAGCACCAGGCCGATCCAGTTCGGCTCGCCGCTTTCGGTCATCGAGTACAGCGACAACGCCAGTCCGATCGCAGCCAACAGCACGCCCTTGCGCAGGTCCGACCACACTGCGCGGCGGCGCGACGCGACCGCCTGCGGAACCGCGGCACTGATCGCCGCCGGTGCCGCTTGCGCCGGCGGTGTGCCCGCCATGACGGCGTCGACGGCCTGCGCCGACGGCATCACGCCGCTTTCGGCGAGCTTCAAAACGGCGTCGTTCTGCAGGCGGGTCTTGCGCAGCTTGTACCAGATGATGCCGACCAGAAGGATGATCGGCGTGAGGAAGATCGATCCCAGCACCAGGAAGATCACCCCGACGACCCACGGCGCGACATCCATCGCCTGCTTGAACGAGTCGAAGTCGTCGATTTGGACGTGGGCACGCCGGCGGTCGGACCGTGGCGGCTCGTCCGCCTGGTCGGCCGCCGCGTCGTCGGCCGCGACCGCGGCCGGCTCGGTGGGCGTGGCGGCGGGCGCGGGGACGGCTGGCGGCGCGGGCTGCGACTTCTGCATCGCGCCGGTGCCGGCCTTGGCCGGCGCATCGGCGGCGACGCCAGCGCCGGCGGCGAAGCACAGCACGGCGGCCAGCAGCGCCGCGAATGCGATCGGCGCGGCGCGGCAACGGACAATCTGACTGGACATAAGCTCTCCCTGAAAACGTGGTTTATGGCCGTTAGATGGCGCGAGGCGGTGCGGCGGATTCAACCTCTCGATCGGCGTCCGCCCGCTCTCCGGTGGGGGTCGACCTGCATGCTATCATTGCCCGGATTTTCGGCCCCACGGGGTGAAGCGCCACACGGAGCGATATGACGGCAACGACGCAAGGCCCGGCTTCCCGCTCTCCGTGAGCCGACTGAGCCATTTGCTTGCCGCCACCGCGGTCGCAGCCGCACTGCTGGCTCAGCCGCTGCGCGCAGCCGACGACGCGGTAACGCTCAACTTCGTCAACGCGGACATCGACGCCGTCATCAAGGCCGTCGGCGAAATGACCGGCCGGAACTTCGTGCTCGATCCGCGGGTGAAGGGTGTAGTCAACATCGTTTCCGCTACGCCGGTCCCGCGCGCGCTCATCTATCCGACGTTGCTCTCGGCGCTGCGCCTGCAGGGGTTGGCGGCGATCGAGAGCGGTGGCGTTACCAAGATCGTGCCCGAAGCCGACGCCAAGCAGCAGGGCATGCCGGTGATCACAGGACCGGTCGGTGTCGGCGGCGATCGGCTGGTCACCGCGGTCTACGCGCTCAAATACGAGTCGGCGGTCCAGCTCGTCAACGTGCTGCGGCCGCTGATCACCCCGAACAATGCGATTGCCGCGGTGCCAACCGCCAACGCGCTGGTGATCACCGACTATGCCGAGAACCTGAAGCGCATCGACCGGATCATCGCGTCGCTGGACGTGGCCCCCGCCGGCGAGCCGATCGTCGTGCCGCTGCACAACGCCTCTGCGCTCGACATCGTGCCGATGCTGACGCGGCTGCTCGCCGATACCGCGCCCGGTGCCGGCGCGGCGCCGGATGCGCAGCAGCGGCTGACCCTGGTCGCCGACGCACGCTCCAACAGCGTGCTGGTCCGTGGCGAGAACGCCGCGCGCATCGCGCGCGTGCGCGCGCTGATCACCGAGCTCGACACGCCGGGTCGCGCTGGCGGCAACATTTCGATCATCTACCTGAAGAACGCCGATGCAGTGCGGGTCGCCCGGACGCTGCGCGCGCTGTTTAGCGGCGGCGGCGATACGGGAGAAGCGACGCCAGCGTCGCTGGCGCCGAGTGCTGCGGGCCTCGCGGCAGGCGGGATGACGACCGCAGGCGCGGCCGGCGCGCCGACCGCCATGCCCGCATCATCGCTGGGCGGTACCGCCGCGGGCTTCGCCGCTTCGGGTGTCACCATACAGGCCGACGCCGCCAACAACGCGCTGCTGATCATGGCGCCCGAGCCGATGTACAACAACATTCGCGCGATAGTCGACAAGCTCGACGTTCGCCGCGCGCAGATCTATGTCGAGGCGCTGGTGGTGGAGGTATCGGCCGACAAGGCCGCCGAATTCGGTATCCAGTGGAACCTGCTCGACGCCAACAAGCTCAACAACGGTGCGACCCAGGTCGGCGGCGGGACCAACTTCGGCACGCGCGGCACCGGGACCAACATCATCGATGCGCAGGCGAACCTGGGCTCGCTGGGCCAGGGCCTGAATCTCGGCATCATTCACGGCACGATCAACATCCCGGGACTCGGCACGATCACCAACCTCGCCCTACTCGCGCGGGCGCTGGGATCCGACGCGAACACCAACATCCTGTCGACGCCGAACCTGCTGACGCTCGACAACGAGCAGGCCAGCATCATCGTCGCCGAGAACGTGCCGTTCATCACCGGTCAGTACGCGCAGACCGGATCGTCGACCACGGTGACGCCGTTCCAGACCATCGAGCGCAAGGACGTGGGGCTCATCCTCAAGGTCAAGCCGCAGATCACCGAAGGCGGAAGCGTCAAGCTGACGATCTACGAGGAAGTCTCCCGCGTCGAGGACACCACCAACGCCGCGGGCATCATCACCAACAAGCGCTCGCTCGAGTCGACGGTGATGGTCGACGACGGCCAGATCATCGTGCTGGGCGGATTGATCCAGGACAGCTTCACCGACGGCACGAACAAGGTTCCTCTCGTCGGCGACGTTCCGGTCCTCGGCCAGCTCTTTCGCTACGACAACCGGCGCCGGATCAAGACCAACCTGATGGTCTTCCTCAAGCCGACCGTGGTGCGGACGAGCAGCGCCGGCGCGGCGCTCACCAGCGACCGCTACGATTACCTGATCGGCGAGCAGCAGCGTCTCGCGCCGGGACAGCGGCTGTTCTGGCCCGATCAGACCGAGCCGCGACTGCCGCCGATCACCGAGCCACCGGCGCCGGTGGCAACGCCAGCCGCGCCGCCGGCCAGCGCGAAATAAGCGTAAAGCTCGCGTACGCCATGCCGGCCCCGATCTCAAATCCGTCGCCCGGTGCGAGCGCCGCATCGGCGGTCGAGCGCGTTCCTTACGCGTTTGCCCGCATGCACGGGGTGCTGCCGCTGAAGTACGACGGCGACTCGGTGCTCGTGCTGGCGCGGAACGACGCATCGGTCGAAGGCATCGCCGAGCTCACCCGCGTTTTGCGGCGGCCGCTGAAGACGTTGACGGTCAATGCCGAGCGCTTCGCCGCCGAGCTCGCGACGGCGTACAACCAGGCGGCGCCGGTCACACAGTTTTCGGATGATCTGTCGCGCGACGCCGACCTGGCGCGGCTGCTGCAGGATCTTCCGCAGGCCGAGGATCTGCTCGGTGCGACCTCCGATGCGCCGGTGATCCGGATGATCAATGCGCTGCTGCTGCAAGCCTTGCGCGAGCGCGCGTCGGATCTTCACTTCGAGCCGTACGAAGGGCGCTCGGTCGTCCGCTTCCGCGTCGACGGCGTGTTGCGCGACGTCGTCGAGCCGCCGCGCGCGCTGCACGCTGCGCTGGTTTCGCGGCTCAAGGTGATGGCGAGCCTCGACATCGCCGAGAAGCGTTTGCCGCAGGATGGACGGATGGCGCTGAAGCTCGGCGACAAGAGCGTCGACGTGCGCGTATCGACTCTGCCGACCGGCCCGGGCGAGCGCGTCGTGCTGCGCCTGCTCGACAAGGACACGGCGCGCCTGGACCTGGCCGCACTGGGCATGAGCGAGTCGACGCGCGACGCGATCGACGCTCTGGTCCGCGAGCCGCACGGCATCCTGCTGGTCACCGGCCCGACCGGATCGGGCAAGACGACGACGCTGTACGCGGCGATGTCGCGGCTGCCGCGCGGCCAGCTCAATGTGATGACCGCCGAGGACCCGATCGAGTTCGCGCTCGACGGCGTCGGCCAGACACAGGTCAATCCGCGCATCGATTTCACGTTCGCGCGCGCACTGCGTTCGATCCTCCGGCAGGACCCCGACATCGTGATGATCGGCGAGATACGCGACTTGGAAACCGCGCAGATCGCCGTGCAGGCGAGCCTTACCGGTCACCTGGTCCTGGCCACCTTGCATACCAACGACGCGGTCAGCGCCGTGACCCGACTCGCCGATATGGGCGTCGAGACCTATCTGCTGGCATCGAGTCTTCTCGGCGTGCTCGCGCAGCGGCTGGTACGCTGCCTCTGCGTCAAATGCCGCGCGGCCTCGCCGCCGACCTCGGGCGAAGCGGCGCTGCTGGCCGAGCTGGGACTGCCGCCGGCCGGGCCGCTGTACCGGCCGGTCGGCTGTGCCGAATGCGGCGACTCCGGATATCGCGGCCGTACGGGCATCTACGAGCTGGTTCTGGTCGATGAAACCCTGCGTCGCCTGATCCACGATCACGCCGGCGAACCGGCGCTGCGCGAAGCATGCGCGCGCGCCGGCGTGCGTACGCTGCGCGGTGATGGCACCCGGTGGCTGGCCGACGGCACGACGTCACTTGCCGAGCTGCTACGCGTGACCGGAGCCACTTAGAGCATTCGGTCCGTGGCCCATCCGCCGAAATCGTACTTGCTCGAACAGCTGCGGATGCAGGCCGACTCGGTCAGCGCGCGCCGTGTCCAGGAGCAGCGGCTATCGCGCGAGGTCATCGATCGCGTCGATCGCCGCCTGCATGCCGTGTTCCAGTATTTCGACGAAGCTTGCAAGCTGTTGCAGGTGATTGCGCCGCGCATCGAGCGCGAGTTCGTGCTGCCGGACATCGCACACTATTCGGACATGGTGTTCGATCGAGGTCTGGTGATGTTCCGCAAGCAGCCGCTGCAGCAGCGCGAGGTCTACGCGCATGTCGTCATCTACTACACGCTGACCGGACCCGCGCCGCCGCCGCTGCACGTGACGATGCGCCGCTCGGGCGAAATCGAGCGCGCACTGGTCACGGCCAATATCGAATTCAGCTGTGAGTCGGATTCGATGGTGCGTGGCGCCGCGACCCGGAATACGATCCGCATCGCGCCGGGTATGCGCTGCGAGGTTCGTTTCGACCCCGACTTCGTCAACGAGAGCATCGTCGTCACCCTGCGCAACGTCGACCGCTTCGAGCCTGTCGTGTTCGATTTCCACCCGGATGCGCTGGAGGCGCCGGTGCTCGACGACCTGGTCAACCTGATGCTGGGCAAGCCGAGCCAATTCCTTCTGCGCGCGCCATTGCGCGGCTTCGGGCGCTAGCGCGCCGCCGATCCGACGATGCCCTCGTTTCGCTACGACGCAGTCGATGGCGCCGGCCGCGCGCAGCGCGGATTGCTCGATGCCGCCAGCGCACGCGCCGTTCGCGACCAGCTGCGCGGCGACGGATTGTTCCCGACGGCGATCGAGCCGGCCGGAACGGCGCGCAACGCGCACGCCGGGACGACCCGGCTCGCACCGCCGCTACTGGCGCTGTTGACACGGCAGCTCGCGACGCTGGTCGCGTCCGGCATGCCGCTCGACCAGGCGCTGGCCGCCGTCGCCGAGCAATCCGATCAACCGCGGGCGGCGCGCGTGCTTGTGGCGATTCGCGAGCAGATTGCCGCCGGAGAACCGCTGGCGGCTGCGCTGTCGCGCTTTCCGCGCAGCTTCTCCGAGCTCTACCGCGGCTTGGTCGCGGTCGGCGCCGAAAGCGGCCAGCTGGGCGGCGTGCTGTCGCGGCTTGCCGACTATCTCGAGGCGCGCCAGGTTCTGCGCGCGCAATTCACCGCGGCGCTGATCTATCCGGCGCTGATCACCGTCATCGCGCTCGCGGTCATCGCGACATTGCTTCTTTACGTCGTGCCGCAGATCGTCGCCGTCTACCAGCAAAGCCGCCAGGCGCTGCCGTTCCTCACGCGTGCGCTGATCGCCACGAGCGATTTTCTTCGGGCGACCGGCGTTTATTGGCTTGCGGCCGTCGCGTTGCTCGTTGTCGGTGCGGTGCTGCTGTTGCGCAACGAGACGTGGCGCGAGCGCTGGCATGCGCTGCTGCTGCGCGCTCCGTTGGCCGGCAACGTCCTGCGCGGACTCGATACAGCGCGCTTCGCGAGCACGCTGGCAATACTGACCGGCAGCGGTGCGCCGCTGCTGCGCGCACTCGAGACGGCGGCGGCGGTCGTCTGGGCGCGTCCGATGCGGCGCGCGGCGCAGGCCGCCGCCGGCCTGGTGCGCGAAGGCGTCTCGCTGGCGCGCGCGCTGGCGAGCCAGCGCATGTTTCCGCCGCTGCTGATCCATCTGGTGGCCAACGGCGAGCAAAGCGGGCAATTGCCGGCGATGCTCGACCGCGCCGCGCGCGAGCAGGAGCAGGATGTCGAACGCAGGCTGACCTGGCTTGCCGCGCTGGTGCAGCCGCTGCTGATCGTGTTCATGGGGGCGATCGTTCTCGTATTGGTGCTCGCGGTCATGCTGCCTATCGTGTCGATGAACCAATTGATACGCTAGCGGTCCGGATGCCCGCGCGGGCGCGCTTTTGCTCCTGCTGCACCAGCGCCCAGGCGACATGCTCGCGTACCAGCGGGGAAGGGTCGTCTCGGCGCGCGGCCAGCGCCGCGATTATCGCGTCGTCGTAATTCGCGTTGCCCAGGCCGACCGCAATATTTCGCAACCAGCGCGCGTAGCCGATGCGCCGGATCGCGCTGCCTTCCATCCGCCGTTCGAATTCGTCTTGCGTCCACTCGAACAGTGCGACCAGGTCGGCGTCGTCGAGGCCGTTGCGCACCGCGAAGTCGCCTTCACCGGCAGCTTTCGCGTACTTGTTCCATGGGCAGGCAAGCTGGCAGTCGTCGCAGCCGTAGACGCGATTGCCGATCAGCGGCCGCAAGGCTTCCGGAATGCTGCCCTTGAGCTCGATCGTCAGATAGGAAATGCAGCGGCGCGCGTCGAGCTCGTACGCCGCGACGATCGCACCGGTTGGACAGGCGTCGATGCACGCGCTGCAGCTGCCGCAATGCGCGCTCGTCGCGGAGCTTACCGGCAACGGCAGGTCGGTGTAGATCTCGCCGAGAAAGAAAAACGAGCCGGCATCGCGTGTCAGCAGCAGCGTGTGCTTGCCGCGCCAGCCCAGACCGGACTTGGCGGCGAGCGCGACTTCGAGCACCGGCGCGCTGTCGGTGAAGACGCGGTAGCTAAAGTCGCCGACGGTATCGGCGATTCGCGTGGCCAGGCGGCCGAGCTTGCGCCGCAGTACCTTGTGATAGTCGCGGCCCAGCGCGTAGCGCGAGACGTAGGCCTTGCTGGGTTTGGCCAGCGTTGTCGCCGCGTCGCACGCCTCGGGCGCCAGATAGTCGAGCCGTGCCGTGATCACGCGCAAGGTGCCGGGAACGAGCTCCGCCGGACGCGCCCGGCGCAGTCCATGGCGTGCCATATAATCCATCTCGCCATGGCGGCCCGCGTTGAGCCACGCAAGCAGACGCGCCTCCTCGGCCTCGAGGCCGGTGTCGGCGATTCCGATCTCACCGAAACCCAGTTCGAGTCCCCAGGTGCGGATGTCGCTTGCAAGTCCGCGGAAATCGGGCGGAAGTCCGCCCGGTGATGCTATGGCCAAAATGAGTCCAGACCTTCCCGAAGGCCTCGCCCTCCCAGCGCGAGCACCATTTCAACGATGACGATTATGCAAACGTCGCGCAAGTACCTGCCCGACACCAACGCCACGATGCGTGCCGGTGCGGCGCTCGCGCCCGGCTTGAGCGGCGGCATGATCGTCACGCTATCGGGCGAGCTCGGTGCGGGAAAAACGACGCTGGTTCGTGGCCTTCTGCACGGCTTGGGCTGGACCGGACCGGTCAAGAGCCCGACTTACACCCTAGTTGAACATTATCTTATTTCGAGCTTATACTTGTATCACTTTGATTTTTATCGCTTCGACAAACCGGCCGAATGGGAAGATTCTGGCTTTGCCGAGTACTTCCGGCCCGATGCACTGTGCGTGATCGAATGGCCGGAACACGTTCGCGGAATGCTGCCGCCGGTCGATGTCGCGCTATCGCTGCAGTATCAGGGCGACGGCCGCCAACTGACGCTCCAAGCGGGCACACGCGCGGGTAACGCATGCCTGGCCACGTTCGCTTCGCTGGCGCCGTAACGCGAATATCGCTGCAACGGCGCCGCGTCTGCCAATGGCTGCTGCTGCCGGCCGGGCAGCTGCTGCTTCCGGGGCTGGCATCGGCCGGGACCGTCGCGTCGGCGCGCATATGGCCGGCGCAGGAATACACACGGCTGATTCTCGAATCGTCGTCACCGATCGCGCACCAGTTGATGCTGCTCAAGGATCCGCAGCGCCTCGTGCTCGATCTGGATGGTGTCGAACCGGACGGCGAGCTTGGAGAGCTCGCGCAGCGGCTGCGCCCGAACGATCCTCATATTCAGTCGATACGCGTGGCGCGCTTCCGGCCGGCCATCGTTCGCATCGTGCTCGATCTCAAAGGGGAGGTTCAGCCACAGCTTTTTTCGCTGACGCCCGTCGGCGAATATGGCTATCGTCTGGTGCTCGATCTGTACCCGCTGACGCCGCCCGATCCGCTGATGGCTCTGCTCGAGGGAGAAGGCAGGGGCGACCAGGGCCGCAGCGTCGATGCGTCGGCCGACAAGCCGGCGCTGCGTGCTCACTCGCAGCTCGCACCGACGTCGCGACGGCCGATCATCGTCGCACTCGATCCCGGGCATGGCGGCGAAGATCCGGGGGCGATCGGTCGCCGCGGCACGCGTGAGAAAAACGTGACGCTCGCCATCGCGCACAAGATTCGGTCGCTGATCGACCGTGAGCCGGGCATGCGCACAATGCTGACGCGGGACGACGACTATTTCGTACCGCTCAACGTGCGCGTGGAAAAGGCGCGCCGCGTGCGCGCCGACCTGTTCGTGTCGATTCATGCCGACGCGTTCACCACGCCCAGTGCGCGGGGCTCGTCGGTATTCGCCTTGTCCGAGCATGGCGCGACGAGCTCGGCCGCGCGCTGGCTTGCGCAGCGTGAAAACGAGGCCGACCTGATCGGCGGCGTCAACCTCGACAACCGCGACCCGATTCTGGCCAAGACGCTGCTCGACTTGTCACAGACCGCGCAAATCAACGACAGCCTGCGGGTCGGACGCTCGGTGCTCGACGGCATCGGCGCGATCAATCCCTTGCACAAGGGAAGCGTCGAGCAGGCGGGGTTCGCCGTGCTGAAGGCCCCCGACATTCCGTCGATTCTGGTCGAAACCGCGTTCATTTCCAATCCGGACGAGGAACTCAAATTGCGCAGCGACCGGCATCAGCAGCAGTTCGCCGCGTCGATCGTCGGCGGGGTCAAACGCTATTTCGCACAGAACCCGGCGCTGGCACGCGCGAAGCTCGGCTAGCGTTCCTGTTTCGCGGGACCATCACGTACAATCGCGGCGATGGTCCGTTTCTTCCTCTGGTTTCTCGTTCTGCAAGCCGCCTTGTTCGGGCTCGAATTGACGCCGTGGGCGCAGCAGTGGTTCGTCGTGCCGTGGACGAACACGCTGGCGACGATCAGCGCGAGCATCGTCCAGCTGTTCGACCCCAAGGTACTGGCGCACGGCAAGGTGCTGCAGAGCGCCAGCAACGGCTTCGCGGTATCGATCGAAGCCGGCTGCAACGGTGTCGAGGCCACGATTGTGCTGGTCGCGGCGATTCTCGCGTTCCCGGCGTCGTGGCAGCGCAAGCTCGCCGGACTGGGCATCGGCATCCTCGCCGTGCAGGGACTCAATATCGTCCGGGTGATCAGCCTTTTCTACCTGGGGCAATGGAACTTCAGCGTCTTCGAGTGGGCGCACCTCTACGTCTGGCAGGCGTTGATCATGCTCGACGTGCTGGTCGTCTGGCTGCTTTGGGTACGCACCTTGCCACAGCCGGATGCCGATCTCCCGGCGGTCGCAGCTTGACGCGATGCCGTCCGGCTCGTTTGCACGCTTCGTCGTTCTGGTCTTCGCCTGGCTCGCTTTCGCGCTGTTCGTCTGGTGGTTCGCCTCACCGTTGCTGGCCTGGCCGGTCGCGCTGCTGGCCGAGCTCTTCAGCCGCGTCGCGCTGCCCGATCTCGTCCAGGCCATCGAGCAGCACGGCGACAAGATCACCTTCGTCACCTCGCTGCACGGCGCGAATGCGACGGTCGCCGCGGCGGCGGGCGGTGTGGTATCGGATGACATCGATGTCCGCCATTTCACCTTCGGGCTGCCGCTGCTGGCGGCATTGATCCTCGCGGCGAGGGCGCCGCATCGGGTGCGCAACCTGCTGGTCGGCTACGCGATCCTGCTGCCCTTCCAGACCTGGGGCATCGTCGCCGAATTTCTCGAAGACATCGCGGTGGGATTCGGTCCCGGCGTCGCGTCGCAGACCGGGTTCAGCGCCTGGCAGCGCGAGGTGATAGCGTTCTGCTACCAGTTCGGCGCGCTGATCCTGCCGACGGTCGTGCCAGCCGTCGTCTGGGTGCTGATGCACCGTCGACTGCTCGAAGCCTTCGCTCGCAATCGCGCCTCGTGACTCTCGCGGCCGGCCGCCGCACGGCGCGTTCAACGAGCCATCGCGTCCTTCTTGCGCTCGAGCTCGCGCTGACGCAGCACGCCGCGCTGCACCTTGCCGGTCGTCGTCATCGGCAGCGCGGCGATGAATTCGATCTCCTTCGGGTACTCGTACGGCGCCAGATGCTCTCGCACGTGACGCTGGATCGCGTCCTCGAGCGCGGGTGAGGGATCGTGTCCGGGCGCGAGCACGATGAAGGCTTTGACGACATTGCCGCGAGTCTCGTCGGGACTGGGTACGATCGCGGCGTTGGCGACGGCTGGGTGCCGCACCAGGCAATTCTCGATCTCGGACGGACCGATCCGATAGCCTGCTGCCTTGAACATGTCGTCGGACCGACCCTGGTACCAGAGGTAGCCGTCGTCGTCCTGCGTCGCCAGGTCGCCGGTGTGGCACCAGTCGCCGCTGAATTTTTTCGCCGTCCCTTCGGGATTCTTGAAATACTCGAGAAAGAAAACCGGATCGGGTGCGCCGTCGGGCGCGATACGGTTGACCGCCACTTCGCCCATCTCGCCTACGGCCGCCGGCTTGCCTTCCTCGTCGAGCACGGCGATGCGATGGCCAGGATACGGGCGGCCCATCGACCCGGGCTTGGCCGGCCACAGCGTGTGCGAATTGCCGACGATGTAATTCATCTCGGTCTGGCCGAACATTTCGTTGATCGTGACGCCCAGGGCTTCCTGTGCCCACGCGAATACCGTCGTTCCGACCGCCTCGCCCGCGCTCATTATGCTGCGCAAGGTGACATCGTAGCGCTCACGCGGCTGCGGCACCGCTTTCATCATCATCTTCAGCGCGGTCGGAAAAAGGAACGAGTTGCGCACGCGGTATTTTTCGATCAGTGCGAGCGCGCGCTCGGGATCGAATCGGCCGCGATAGCCGACGATGGGGCAGCCGAAATACAACGTGGGAAGCAGCGCGTCCATCAGGCCCCCGGTCCACGCCCAATCCGCCGGCGACCAGAACACGTCGCCGGGATGCGGGAACTCATCGTGCGAACAGACGAAGCCGGGCAGGTTGCCGAGCAGGCATTGCTGCGGCATCAACGCGCCTTTCGGTGGCCCGGTCGTGCCGCTGGTATAGACCAGTAGCGCGGGATCAGTGGCGCGCGTCGGTACCGGCGAGAACTGAGGTGAGGCTTTTTGCAATACCCGATCCCAGTCGAGCAGCCACGACTCGCGCGCGCCAGCGACGCCGATCGCATGCCTTAGGCTGGGCAGCCGGTCGCGGATCGACGCGAGGTTGGGCAACGATGCCGGGTCGACAATGGCGACGATCGTTTCCGAATTCTGCAGCCGGTATTCGAGCGCCTCCGGGCCGAACAGGAACGACAACGGCACCGCGACGGCGCCCAGCTGATAGCAGGCGATGTGCGCGATGGCGGTTTCGGGCCGCTGCGGCAGCATGATCGCGACCTTGTCGCCGCGACCCACGCCGAGGGCCGCCAACGCGTTCGCGCAACGATTGGCCTGCTGCTGGAGGTCCCAGAAGGTCAGCGCCGTCGTCGCGCCGGACTCGTCTTCCCAGTACATCGCCGGCCGCGCGCGGTCGCCGGCGTGGCGAGCGCATACCGCTGCAGCGATGTTGAAGTCATTCGGCACGTTCCAGCGATGCCGCGCGCAGAGCTCGCGATAGCGATCGACCGTCATGCGCTGCGCTGCCTCAGGCGGCCGTGGTGGCGGCGGCGCGCGCCGCGTTGTCCTGAGATTCGATCGTGGCCCAAATCCATTCCGGCTGCTGCTCGAGCAGGCGACCGAACGCGATCTGCTGCGATACCCTGGCGACGCTCATCTGCATCCGCTTTCCCGGCTGGTATTCGCCCGCCGGCACGATCAGCGTCTGGATCGTCGTCTCGCTGTCGCGCCGGCGCAGCGAAAGGAACAGTCCGGGGAAGCGACGGCCACTGACCGTCGACACTTCGCCGTCGACGGAATAGTCGGGGTCGCCGCGCTTTTGCTCGAACAGCTCGACGCCGACCAGATTGTTGGCGATCACCTGGAGTCCGATCTCCGCACGCTCGCTGGTCAGTCGCTTCATGCGCCGCACGATGCCCAGCGTCCAGAGCGACTGGCCGTGGGCGCGGATCGCGACCAGCGTTCCGAGCGTCACGGAGTTGATCACGCTCATCGGCGCGACCAGCCGGTAACCGGTGTGCGACACGTCGCGAATGTCCCAGGCGCCGCCCGGAGCGGCATAGGTCGCCAGCAGCCGCCGGGCAACTTCGAGTGCCCGCGCGTTTTCGTTTCGCATATGGCCGAATGTCGCGAGCTCGATCGAGTCGTCGAAATTGCCGAGCCGCTGCCGCTTCTCGATCAGCGGGTGCACTTCTTCGTCGCGAAGATAGCCGGCGATCTTGGTGAAGCCTGCGATAGCGTCGACCGCTCCGGATGCGTTGATACGTTCGCCGCGCCGCGTGACCGGACGGAACTCCGGGTCCACCTGCGCAGCGAGCTTGGTCATCAGGTTGAGTTGCTCGGTACGACGCGGCGTCCGGTCGGACAGCGGATCGCTGCGCACCTTCTGCTCGAGCATGACGACGTTCTGCATCAGCATCGCGTGCAGCGGGCGCGTATCGAGGAACAGCACGCGCCCTTCCAGCGGCTCCGGGCCGCGCCGCTTCAGGCCGTTGCGCGCCCCCAGGTCGACGTAGAAGCTCGTCGCCGTGGACGACTCGATATTCAAGCGCAACGGTGCGCACCACTCGGACAGTTGCTCGGCGACCCATTCGACATGGCGCGCGGACAGGTTGCCGGCGTCCATCAGCTGCAGCAGCAATACGCGCAGGTATTCCTGCTCGATTGTCGTCAGCGCTCCGTCCGCCAATGCGGCAATCGGTTGCCGCTCGATCTGCATCGAACAGGCGACCTGGAACAGCGAGTGCAGGTCGGTCCAGCGCGCCGGAATCCATTGCTCGTAGCGATAAAGGCGGATTTTGGCGTCGAGGCCGTGGTGGATGATCTGGCGCGCGATCAGTTCGGGAATCAGCGCGCGCCACCGGTTGCTTTGGGCATGGTCGCTGACTTCCCGCGCAAAAGCCTGGTAGCAGAGCAGAAAGCCTTGTGTCAGATCGAACATCGCCTGCCAGAGCTGGCTTTCGACCCGGCTCGAACGACTGCCATGCTCGTGGTATTGGGAGGTCAGCGTGCGGCGTAGCGCCTCGCTTTGAACGTCGAGGCGGAATACCGCTTCGAGCCGTGCCGGGGCGCGATTGGCATGGCGCTCGGACAGAGCGCCGAGCTCGGTCAGGATCGCCGAGTGCGCCGCCAGCGGATCGTTCGCCGGAAAGGTCGAAAGCCACCGTTCGGCGGTTTTCGCGTCCGCCAGCGGGTCCTTGATCGACTTGCCGAAACCGAACATTTCGAGCGGGCTTCCTCGGGCCGGTACGATATTTGCACTAGCCTGATTGTGGTCAGCAATTGAGCAAAGACTTGGCGGTAGAACTGTGCCGGAAGCCCTTGTTCGGAAAGCAGGATGATGGAGCAAAGCGGCAGCGGTAGCAATACGCCGCGCCGCGTGGCGATCGGGACTGACGTACTGCGGCAGGCTATGCCGTGTTGCGAACAGCTGAAATCCACAAGTTAAGCCTTTATACTTGTAACCAACAGAAAACTGAGGTTTTGCCATGGGAATCCTAATCAAGGCGCCGACGCGCCGCAGCAGTCCTGGGCTGCAGATCGCCGCCCCGGTAGCAGCGAGCGGCGACGCGCGGAGCGCTTTGCACATTCGCGAAGTCGTGCGGATCACAGGCTTGCGGCGCGAGCAGCTTTATATGTGGCAGCGTCGCTACGGTTTTCCGCATCCCGCGCGTGACGGCTTTGGCGATCGCGTCTATCCGCCCGACCAGGTTGCGCGGCTCAAGGTGATCAAGCAGCTGCTCTCCGAAGGTTGGCGCGCCGGCGCGGTCGTGCCGCTGGCCGAGCCGGCGCTGCAGTCGATGCTGGGCATCGCGGTCGACGCTCCCGCGCCGCTTCCCGCGGAAATCGAGACCGCGGTCACGCTGCTCGGCGAGCACCGCGTCGGCGAGTTGCAGAATCACTTGTCCAAGCTGTTGGTGGGACAGGGGCTGCGCCGCTTCCTCGAGCAGACGTTGATACCGTTGAACGAAGCGGTACACGAGCGCGTCGTGCGCGGGGAAATGCAGAATTTTCAGGAGCTGCGCTTTGCCGATCTTGCGCAGCGGCTGCTGCGCGACGTCACGCGGCTGGTACGGCCGACGCGCGACGCGCGGCAGATCCTGCTGGCGACGCCGCCCAACGATCCCAATCAGCTCGGACTCGCGATTCTCGAGCTGCTGCTGTTTACCGAGGGCATCAACTGCCTGACCCTGGGCAGCGGCGTGCCGCCGCAGGAAGTCGCCGGTGCGGCACGGGCGTACAAGGTTTGTCTGGCGATACTGCTGTTCGACCGCGGCATTTCCGGCAAGATCGCGGGGCAGGAAATCCGATCGCTGCGCGCCGCGCTGCCCGAGGACCTTCCACTGGTGGTCAGCGGTCGCGCGGTCAACCTTCTGGCCAAGCCGATCGCCAATGTGCGAACGGCCGCCGATTTCAGCTCAGTGATGGTCGCGATGCGCGAACTGGGCGCGGTCGGCGGGGTAGCGCAGGTTCCGCAGCGTGCCTGATGCATGGACGCTGCACTGGCCGTGGCGCGTCATCGCGCTGATGGTGATCGCCGCGCTGGGCTATCTGGTCTGGCGCGGCTATCAGCAGCCCGAGTTGATCCTCGACTTCGCCAACATGCGGTTCTGCTGAAGACGCCCCGCTAGTCGCGTTCGAAAAACTCCTTCAGCTTCCGGCGCTCGCGCTTGGTCGGTCGCCCCGGCCGCATCGGCGATGCCGTCGCCGCGGCCTTGCGGCGAGCAATTTCCTCGAGGCGAGCGGTGATGCTGGCCGGCGCCTCCCGGTAAAGTTCGGCGGCATCCCCGGCGTTGCCGCGCCGGTCCGAGAGCGCCGTCACGACGATATCCCAGACCAAGCCATCTTTGCGCAGCACAACCCGCTCGCCGGTCGCCGCGGCGCGCGAAGGCTTGATCCGCTGGTCCTCGACGCGGACGTGCCCGGCTGCGATTGCCAGCGCAGCGAGGCTCCGCGTCCGATAGAAGCGCGCGGCCCACAACCATTTGTCGAAGCGCACCCGCGCGGCCGCGGCAGTATCAATCGCCGCCGGCCTCACGATCCATCCAGACCGCGGTGGCGGTCGCGTCGGCGAATGCTTCCCCTCGCAGCCCCGACGCCACCCGCTTTCGGTCTGCTTCGTCCTTGTTTTGCGACAGCTTGAACTTGGCGTCGATGCGCTCGATCGCAATCCGGAATGCGACGATAGCGCCGACCATCGCATCGAGCCGCGCTCCTTCGAGCTGCAAGCGCCACGGCGCCGGCCGGCCTCCCTCGAAGCGTTCGATCATGTGCTCCAAGGTCGCCAGGGTTGCGGCGCGGTCGTCGACGATCTCGGCGCGGCCGTGGACGTGGACGACCGCGTAGTTCCACGTCGGCACCTGGGCGGCGGGCTCCGCGTACCAGGACGGCGACACATACGCATGCGGGCCGTGGAAGATCGCCAGCGAAGCGCCGCTGCCCAGATGACGCCAATGCGGATTTGCGCGCGCCATGTGGCCGATCAAACTGCCGTGCGGCGCGGGGATCGAGCCGTCGGAGCAGCGGCAGATGGCTGACCTGCGGCTCGCCGGCCCCGGCAGTGATCAGCGTGGCGAACGGGTGCTCGTCAAGTAGTCGCGCGATTGCGACCTCGTCATCGGACGCAAACGCCGCCGGCCGGTAGAGGCTCATCGCAGCGGCAAAGTGTAGAGCGTCAGCGGCAGCGCCGAATTCTTGTCGAAGGTCGTGCCCGCGTCGATCCCCGCTTTGGCGACGGCGCTGGCCGAGCGCAGACGTCCGTACATGCTGTGCATCGCACCCAGCGCGAATTCGCGGCCCGACCCCACCGCCCAGAAGTGGTTGTACTCGAAGACCTCGCGCATCGAGTAGACGCCGAAGATGCCGTGGGCGTTGGCGATCAGCGCGGTGATCTGCGTCGACTCGTAAGGGTCGTCCTCCTCCTCCTTCGGATTGAGGAAGTGCTGCTCCTTGAGGATCGGGTGCAGCTTGCGAAAAGTCTCGAATATCGCGCGCCGCGTCGAAAAGTCCATGTCTTCGCGCTTGGTCAGCAGACTTTCGAACACCAGCTGGTGCGCGGCGCTGCCGCACAAGCCGATGTAGGTGCCTTCATGATGGACGATTTTTTCGTAAGCGCGGTCGAAATTCGCGGACAGCCGCGTGTCGCCGAATGTCGTCAGCGAGTCGGCCGCGATGGCGACCTCCTTGTTCTTGCGGACGACGACGAGTGTGGTCATGACTGGATCGGATCGGGCGAGGGGCACCGCATCGCCGGTGCATCGCGGCGACCAGCGCATGGCCGGATTATAACGCCGCGACCCCGGGGATCCCGGTCAGCGCGGGACGAGGGCGCGCTGCCGCCCGCTATCGAGCGAATGGCTGGCTTGCCGCTTCGGCATCCACCGGCAGCATCGCCACCGGAGGAAGCGCTCGCGCGTCCCACGCACGCGTTGCCCAGCGCCAGAAGGCCGCCACCGAGCGCGGCGGGCGCTCGGGGACAGGCTGGCCGAGAAATCGCCAGGCGCGGCATAGGGCCGGCAGCGGCTCGTCGGGCAATTGCGCCGCGCCGGTTTCCTTGGAAAGCTTCTGTCCGGACCGGTCGATGGCAATCGGATGGTGCAGATAGGTCGGCGTTGGAAACCCGAGCTGACGCTGCAGCCAGATCTGCCGCGGCGTGGACGCGAGCAGATCGGCGCCTCGCACGACATCCGTGATCCCCTGCAACGCATCGTCGACCACGACGGCGAGCTGGTAGGCGAACAGGCGGTCGGCTCGCCTGACGACGAAATCGCCGACATCGCGATCGAGGCGCTGCTGCTGCCTGCCCTGGAGACGATCGGTGAACGCGATCGGCGTGTTGTCCACAGCGACCCGCCAGCTGCGTCCTTCGCTGCCTGCGACGAGTCCGCCCCGGCAGGTGCCAGGGTAGATGCGCTCGCCGCTGGGGCTGGGCGCAGCGGCTTCCAATTCCCGTCGCGTGCACGCGCAGGCGAACAGCAGGCCCTGATCGCCCAAACGGTCGAGCGCCTGCTCATAAAGCGCGCCTCGATCGCTTTGTCTCAGCACTGGACCGTCCCAGACGAAGCCGTATGCCGAGAGCGTTGCGGTGATCGCCTCGGCCGCACCGGCGCGGCGGCGCGGCAGGTCGACGTCCTCGATGCGCAGCAGCCATTCACCATCGTGTGCGCGCGCATCGCAGTAGCTCGCGAGCGCGGCGATCAGCGAGCCGAAATGCAGTGGGCCGGTGGGCGAGGGCGCGAACCGGCCGCGATAGCGCAGCGGCGGGCTCACTTGACAGTGCTGCTGCCGACAGCCGCGGCGGACGACGTGGCAGTTTCCTTCGGCGGGTCCCAACGCCATTTGGAGAGCATCAGGCCGATCACGTGCGTCGGATAGTCCGCCTGGCCGAGGCTGCCGTTGTAGCGCCCCAAGGCGCGGAAATAATCGCCGTTCTCGCGATCGAGGTAATAGCGCAGGATCGTGCAGCCGTAGCGCAGGTTGGTGCGCAGCGTGAACAGATCGTGGTCGGGGCTGCCGATCTTGGCGACCCAGAACGGCATCACCTGCATGTAGCCCCGCGCCTGCGCGATCGACACCGCGTACTTGCGAAAATTGCTTTCGTACTCGATCAAGCCGAGAACGAGTTGCGGGTCGAGCCCGGCGCGGGTTGCTTCGTACTGGACAGTAGTCAGGAAGTCGCGCCGCGTCGGCCAGTCCGGCATTTTTTTCGCCAGTCGGGACGACATGTCGGCGAGCCACGCCCGTCCTTCGCCGTCGGTGGCAAACACCAGCCGTGGCGCCGGATAGTCGCTGACCGAGCGGTGCAGCGAGTTCTGCACGTTGGCGGCAAGCGTCTCCTCGATCTGCGCGCCGGCGCGTGCGCCTGCGGCGACGAGCAGCAACGCGGACGCAAGGACGATGGCGGCGTGGCGCGGTCGCATGATCAGCAATGAAGCTTCGATCGCAAGAGCGCGGCGGCCTCGGCGAGCGGCACGATCGTGGGCTGCGCCTCGCGTCGACCCTGATATTCGACCTTGCCATCCTTCAGGCCGCGATCGCCGATCGTGACGCGATGCGGAATGCCGATCAACTCGAGGTCGGCGAACATCACGCCGGGGCGCTCGCCACGATCGTCCAGCAGGACCTCGATGCCTGCCGCCTCGAGTACGTCGTGCAGGCGATCGGCGGCGGCGCGCACGGCGTCGCTGCGGTCGTAACCTATCGGCGCGATCGCGACGGCGAACGGCGCGAGCGGTTCCGGCCAGACGATGCCCTTGTCGTCGCAATTCTGCTCGATCGCCGCGGCGACGACGCGGGTGATGCCGATGCCGTAACAACCCATCTGCATCGGCTGAGGCTGACCCGCGGCATCGAGAAACCTCGCGCCCATCGCTTCCGAATACAACGTCCCCAACGCAAAGACGTGACCGACCTCGATCCCTCGCGCGATCGCAAGATCGCCCTGGCCATCGGGGGATGGATCGCCGGCGACCACGTTGCGGATGTCTGCGACGCGATCCGGCTCGCGGCAATCGCGTCCGAAATTGACGCCGCGCAGGTGATAGTCGGCCTCGTTGGCGCCGCAGACGAAATCGCTCATCACAGCGACTGTCCGATCGGCGATCAGCGGCATGTCGGGGGCGATTCCCACCGGTCCGAGGTAACCGGGCGCGCAGCCCGTCGCGGCGGTGATCTCCGCATCGCTCGCCCAGCGAAATCCCTCGAGGCCGTCCAGCTTGCCGACCTTGACTTCGTTCAGGCTGTGATCGCCGCGGAGCAACAGCATATGCACCCTCCCGCCGGCATGCAGCATGATGCACTTGACCGTACGCCCGAGCGGTAATTGCAGCACTGCGGCGACGTCCTCGCAGGTCGACATCCCGGGCGTGGGCACCCTTTGCATAGGCTCCGCGGGGACCGCGCGATGCGCATGCGGTGCGACCGCTTCAGCCAGTTCGACATTGGCGGCGTAATCGGAAGCCGGGCACCAGGCGATCGCGTCCTCACCCGAGTCGGCCAGGACCTGGAACTCATCCGACGCACTGCCGCCGATCTGCCCGGTGTCGGCGGAGACCGCGCGGAATTCGAGTCCGAGGCGGGTGAAGATCCGGGCGTACGCGTCGTACATCAGCCGGTAAGACTTCAGCATGCCGGCGGCATCGACATCGAACGAGTAGGCATCCTTCATGATGAATTCGCGCGATCGCATCACTCCGAAGCGCGGACGAACCTCGTCGCGAAACTTGACCTGTATATGGTAGAGGTTAAGCGGCAACTGCCGATAGCTCTTCAGATCCTTGCGCGCGATATCGGTGATCACCTCCTCGGACGTTGGCTGAACGATGAAATCGCGCTGATGACGATCCTTGAAGCGCAAGAGCTCGGGCCCGTACTTTTCCCAGCGTCCCGACTCCTGCCAGAGTTCGGCCGGCTGGACGACCGGCATGAGGAGCTCGATCGCGCCGGCGCGATTCATTTCCTCGCGCACGACGGCTTCGACCTTGCGCAGCACGCGCAGTCCCAGCGGCATCCAGGTATAGATCCCGGCGGACAGCCTCTTGATCATGCCGGTGCGCAGCATCAGGCGATGGCTGGCGAGCTCGGCTTCGGCGGGAGCTTCCTTGAGCGTCGACAGAAAAAACCGCGATACGTGCATCGGTTGGCCGGGTTTTTGGCAAACCATGCATTTTACGTGAAAGGCGCGATCCCTTCGCGCCCGGGCCGGCAATGGACCAACGGCACTTGGGCCGCCGGCTCGAGCGTCAGCGCACGACGATGACCGGAATCTTGGAGTGCGTTAGCACTTTTTGCGTCTCGCTGCCGAGCAGCATTGCCGAGACTCCGCGGCGACCGTGCGACGCCATCACGATCACATCGCAGCGATGCTTGTGGGCCGCGGCGAGAATGGCGCGCCACGGCGTCGAATTGACGGCATGGGCACCGCTGTATGCAACCTGTGCCGACTTCGCTTTGGCCGCGATCGCGCCGAGGATCTTGTCGGCGTGGTCCTTGCAGATTGCCTCGTACTCGCGACGCGACATCGGCTCGACGATCGCCCCTTCGGCGTACACGGGAACCGGGTAGTCGGGCGAAGCATAAAACGCGGTTAACCTGGCGCCGAGCGCCTTGGCAAGCGCGACGGCGTGGGTGACGGCTTTGCCGGAAAGCCGCGTGCCGTCGGTCGCGACAAGGATGTTCTTGTACATTTCTGGCCTCCTGTCGGTACGCGCCCGCATGCCGGAATGCTGCGGCGGCGCCGCTCGCAATTATGCGCCGCAGCGCGGCACTTGGACGCGCCATTTCCGCGTGCGACAATCGCCGGTCATGAACATCGACGACCCGCGGGTGTTCGCGGCGCAGGCCGACTCCGCCCAGGCGCCTCTGTTCGAAATGGCCGAGGCGAGCCTCGCCGCCTCGAGCACCTCGCGCGCCGAAGAAATCGATCGGGCGCTGGTCATGGCGCTGGCGCAGCGGTTTGTCGCCGGTGAAGGATCGTTCGTTGCCGAGCTGCTTGCCACGGCGCCCTCGGCGTCCGTGGCACGGCACCTTTGGCGCCGATTGATCGATGCCTGGCGCGAAGCATCGCGCGGCGAAAAGAATGATGGGCTGGCGGCGACTTTGTTTGCGATTCCGCTGGTCCTGGTCGCGGCGGGCAAGGAGGGCGACGGCGAGATCGCTGGTACGCTCGGCGACGGTGAGCGTGTCGCGTCGATCTTGCGCGAGCACCGGGCGCTCGGCGGCAGCCGGGCGTTCGCGCTGGCCTCGCCGCTGGTCGCCTCCGACTCGTTCGACCTCGCGCGCCTGCCGCAACTCCTTGCTTGGCAACGGCAGGCCGCCGACGGCGGCGTCCATCATCTCGATTTGCATCCGACGCCGATCGCGACCAAGGCCGGACAGGAGGGAGTGCACTTGCGCTTTCTGGTCGGCATAGCGTTGGCCGCGCCGCAAGTTGACTTGCTGCGCGAAACCGACAGCGCAAGTTCGGCGATGGCGCTTGCCAAGGAGCTGGCCCGCCAGCTCGCGGGGCCCTGGTACTCGGTGCTGGCCTTGCCTCGCGCCGCACAGTCGCCGCTGGCCGCGTTGCAGCAGGGACGCGCCGCACAGCGCGACATCGGTGCACAGCTTTTCGCCAGCAATGCGATTCGTCGCCTGCGCGCCAGCATTGGCGAGCCGTCGGCGGTGATCAGCGCGCACCGCTGCGTCGGTGCACCGGGTGGGGGCGAGCTGCGCTTGTCGCTGTCCAGCCCTTTCGACCCGCGCCGGGCCGAGGGTTTCCGCTGTCCGCTGTTTGCCGGTGATCGCGCCATCGACGTGGCGAGGATGCTCGCCGACCTGATGCGCGATTGCCGGGTCGCGGACGTGCGCGCGCTGCCCGGCGTGCACGCCGATCGCGATCAGGCGACCGGCATGACTTTGCTGTTCAAGGCCGACGCGCTCGCCGATACGCGGCAATCGATCGTGCATTGAGCCATCGATGCGCAAGCTCCAAGGCAATGCCAATCCGGTAGAGCGCTGTCACATTACGCTCGAAGAGGCGGCTCCGCTGCTGCCTATGCCCGACGGCAAGCGATCGGTGGCGCTGTTCGAGCACGGGACGTTGCAGGTGAAGCTCTACGCGCCGCGAGGGGTCGACCCGCAGTCGCCGCATACGCGCGACGAAATTTACGTGATCGCACGCGGTACCGGGTGGTTCATCAACGGCGAGGCCCGTCATCGTTTCTCGCCGCACGACGTGCTGTTCGTTCCGGCCGGGGTCGTGCATCGCTTCGAGGCATTTTCCGACGACTTCCAGGCCTGGGTATTTTTCTACGGGCCGGAAGGCGGCGAGCCTGACACGGCGTAGAGTTTGGCGGCCGGCGCTTTAGCGGCGCCTGATCTTGCCGATCCCGCTGATGTCCTGCTCGACCCGCGGATTGCCGCCGTATTCGACCAGCCCAGCCCCCGAAATGTCGGCCTTCAGCAGGGTTTTTGCATTGACGATCGCCTTTCCCGCACCGCTGACCTGGAGGTCGATGCTGTCGCTGACCAGGTCGGCGGCTTGATACGATCCGGCGCCGGACAGGTCGATGCTTTGCTCGGCCACGTTGCCGGCTATCTCGGCCTTGACCGCGCCCGCGCCGTCCAGACGGAGTTTCGTCGCCTGCAGGTCGCCTATCTTCAGCTTGCAGGCGCCGGCGAAATCGAGCCGAAGCTCGTTTGCCTTGAGGCTGTCGGCGACGATGTTGACCGCACCTGCCGCCTCGATCCGCTCGAGTTGGATCAGGTTGATCGTGATCCGCGGCGTTCGCGTGGTGGCCCCGCCGGTGATCCATTGCCACCAATGGCTCTGGTCGACCATGCCGATGCGCAGCGTCCGGCCGCGCACCTCGGTACGGATCTGCTTCAAGCCCTGCGCGGTAGCCTCGAGGGTCACACCCTCGGTCGTGCCCTGCCGCAGCGTGATATCGGCTTGTCCGTCGATCTGAATCCGCGAAAAACCGCTGGCGGCGCGGGTTTCGCGCAGGACATCTGCGGCATAGGCTCCGCCGCCTGCGACGGCGGTCCAGGCGGCGGCAAAAGCAATCAGCAGGGTTTTCACGTTGGCTTCCGGACGGCGGCGATACCGGTTGGATGCGCTGGGCAGAGGTGCTGGATTCACGATTTTGGCGCCGAGCGACTCAAATCGCCCTGAAATCCGTCCGGTACCGGCGGGCGTTGACGACGTAATGGTCGGCGATCCCGCGGATTCTGGCGACCTCGTCGTCGTCGAGCGTGCGCACCACCTTCCCCGGCGAGCCCAGCACCAGCGAGCGATCGGGTATTGTCTTGCCCTCGCCGATCAGCGTGTTGGCGCCGACCAGGCAATCGCGCCCGACTTGGGCACCGTTGAGTATCACCGCCTTGATTCCGATCAGCGAGCCTTCGCCGATCGTGCAGCCGTGGAGCATCACCAGGTGGCCGACCGAAACCGACGCGCCCAGAGTCAGCCGCACGCCGGCGTCGGTATGCAGCACCGATCCATCCTGGATATTCGATCGCGACCCGACGGTGATCGTGTCGCTGTCGCCGCGGATGACGACGTTGAACCAGACCGAGGACTCGCTTTCGAGCACGACGTCGCCGATGACGGTCGCGTTCGGCGCGATGTAGTGTCCGCTGCCGATGAGCTGCACCTTGCGGGAACCGAGAGCGTAGAGCATCGAAGCGCGCGTGGGGGGAACGCCGGCAATGATACGACAAGCCTCCCGCCGCAGCGGCGGCTATAATTGCGCTCCCCTACGCATTGACCGTTCGCCGATGAATCTCGACCGTGTGCGCGCCGGCAACGACGTCCCGAACGATTGCAACGTCATCGTCGAGATCCCGATGCACGGCGATCCGATCAAATACGAAGTCGACAAGGAAACCGGCGCGGTGTTCGTCGATCGCTTCATGTCGACCGCGATGCATTACCCGTGCAACTACGGCTACATCCCCAACACGCTGTCCGACGACGGCGATCCGTCCGACGTTCTCGTCCTGTCGCCGGTGCCGCTGATCACCGGCGTGGTCGTGCGCTGCCGTCCGATCGGTATGCTCAAGATGGACGACGAAGCCGGTGGCGACGCCAAGATCCTGGCCGTGCCGATCGACAAGCTGTCGGAACTCTACCGCGCGATCCAGTCGCCAGCCGACCTGCCGGAAATCAGCACACGGCAGATCGCCCATTTTTTCGAGCACTACAAGGATCTCGAGGCCGGCAAGTGGGTCCGCGTATCGAGCTGGGTAGGCGCCGACGAAGCCAAGGCCGAGATCATGGCGAGCGTCGCGCGCTACCGGGCGGCGCAGCCAAAGCCCCCGTTCTAGACGGCTCTCGCCGGTGCGGCTTCAGGATCCTTGCGGTGCGCCGGCTGCCGGGGTCCGCCGACGCGCGGCCGTAGCGCGGATCAGCCGCGTGCCGGCCAAGCGGTCGTGCAGGAACAGCCGGTCCCGATCGAACAGCGCCCAGGCGTAGTTGACCGCCAGCAAGGCCGCAGCCCAGCGGCGATGGCCGTAGGGCCGCAGGGCCAGATACGCAGCGATCGCGCAGGCGGGGCCGATCCATCCGCCCAGATAGCGCAGTGCGGCCCGTCCGGGGCTCACGACGGCGCCGGTGGCTGTCGAGAGCGCGATCCCCCAGGTATGCATCGGCAGGCTGCGCCTGCCGCCGCTCCAGAGCCAGATGCAATACGCCCCAAAGCCGGCGAACAGGCCAGTGAAGGAGACAGCGCGTGCGGCCGGGCGGGGCAAGGCCAGCGCACGGCTTGCATCCGCAGCGTCAGGGCCGACCAGCGCTAGCAGCAGGAAGCCGATGGCCACGGCTAGGGCCGCGAGCAGCAGGCCTTCGTACAGGCTGGCAGCGAGACGCCGTGCGAGGCCGGCCTGCGGCGGATCGATCGGCGCCGTTGCGGGGCCGAGGCTCACCGGCGTTCGGCTATCGGTTGGCTGCCGGCGGTGCCCGGCGGCGCGGGCGACTGCGGTTTGCCACCGGCGCCTGCGTTCTCGCCCTTGCGCGCGAGTTCGCGTCGCTTTTCCGGCGGCAGCTGTTGATACTCCTGCCATTTTTCCCGGACTGCTCGCCGCTTTTCCGGCGGTAGCTGTTTCAGCGACTTGTATTGCTCCCTCGCTATGCGCCGCTGGTCCGGCGTCAGGCTCGCCCAGGCGCTCATCTGCTGCTGCACCCTCTGTTGCTGCGCCGGGGGCATCTTGGGGTAACGCTGCGCGATTCCCAGCCACTTTTGCTTGCGCTGCGCGTCCAGCTGGTCCCATTGCGGGGCGAGCGGCGCGAGGGCCTCCTTGTTGGCGGGCGAGAGCTCGGCCCAGGTGGGCGAACGGAGGATGACCGGTCCGGCAAGGGCGGGCGCTGGCGCGCCGAAGCAAACCGCCGCAAGCAGCGCAGCGGCGAGCAAGGCCGGCAGCGATGTCAGTTGTCGGTGCCGAACTTCAGCCAAGCCGGGAATCCACGGTCAAGGTACGCTTCGATCGGCAGGTCGGAGGTCAGAATGGCCGCGTCGGTTTCCTCGATTTCCCGGACTTGCTGGACGGATTGCCAGTATTGGAAGTAGAGCGCGGCGCCGACGATCAGCAGGACCCCGATCCAGACCCGTGCGTCGGCCAGGACGTGCCGCTTGCCGGCGCTTCCTGAGGCACCGACGGCACCGGCCAGCGCCAGGTCGGCCGCGCGCTCGGGTTCGGCCAGCGCCGCCAAGGCTTCGCGCCGGGCGACCTGCAGCCGATAAGCCGTGCCCGACTTCAGCCCGGCCGCGCCGCGGTCGAGATAAGCCGTTATTTTTTTTGCGATTTCGCGTTCGTCGTTCATAAGGAGACACCTTTGGCCTTGAGCGTGTCAGCCAGCGCCCGCACCGCCCGGGAGCAGTGGGTCTTCACACTGCCTTCGGAGCAACCCATCGCCGCGGCGGCTTCGGCCACATCCAACTCCTCCCAGTAACGCAGTAGAAAGGCTTGCCGTTGACGCGCCGGAAGTCGCGCCACGGCCTGCTCGATCAAGCCGACGACCTCCGCCTGCTCAACTTGGCTGGCGGGGTCGGCAGCGATATTGGAGTCCGACTTCGCCGCCATGGTTTCCAACGGGTCGTAATCATCGTCTTTTTCGTCCTTTTGCCCGAATGACGACAGCAAGGTCGTCCAGGTCGAGCGGACTTTTTGCCTGCGGAAGTGGTCGTGTACGGTGTTCTGCAGGATGCGCTGGAACAGCATAGGAAGCTCGGAGGCGGGCTTCGCCGAGTACTTTTCAGTCAATTTCAGCATCGCATCCTGAACGACGTCGAGCGCGGCGTCCTCGTCCTTGACCGCAAACATCGCCTGCTTGAACGCGCGACGTTGCACTTCGGCGAGAAACGTCGAGATTTCCTGGTAGGAGGCCAGTTCAGTCTTCCGGGCAGGGTGGCATCGTCGGATTATAAGCACAGCGCCACCCGGGAACGACGGGCACCACGCCCGAAAGCGTTGACGAAAACCGGGTGAGCCTTTACTGTTTGGGCATTGGCCGGGTATTCGGCCGATAAGAGCACTGCAAATCGGCTGTTCGTATTCCGTCCGGCGGCGCCACAAGTGCCTCCGGCTACCCTTCGGAATGCGGCCTGCTTTGATCTGATCGCGGCTTTCTACCCGATTCAAGCCTTGGTCGGACGCGTCTACCCGTTTCGCGTCCACGCAGCTTGCAACGATCCGGCGGCATGAGCGGGCCGGGCGGTGGCCACACAGCTCATTTGAGCGAAACTGAGGCGTGTCATGGAACTCACGGGCGCAGAAATCGTTATCCGCTGCCTGCAGGAGGAAGGCGTCGAGTACGTCTTCGGCTATCCGGGCGGCGCGGTCCTGAACATCTACGACGAGCTTTTCAAGCAGGACAAGGTCAAGCACGTGCTCGTGCGGCACGAGCAGGGCGCGGTCCACGCGGCCGACGGCTACTCGCGCTCGTCGCACAAGGTCGGCGTCGCGCTGGTGACCTCCGGCCCGGGCGTGACCAACGCCGTCACGGGCATCGCCACCGCATACATGGATTCGATCCCGATGGTGATGCTGACCGGCCAGGTGCCGACGCACGCCATCGGCCAGGACGCCTTCCAGGAGTGCGACACCGTCGGCATCACGCGGCCCTGCGTCAAGCACAACTTTCTGGTCAAGGACGTCAACGAGCTGGCGTTGACGATCAAGAAGGCCTTCTATCTCGCGGCAACCGGCCGCCCGGGCCCGGTACTGGTCGACATTCCGAAGGACGTGACCCAGGCGAAGGCCGAGTTCACCTACCCGAAGACCGTGTCACTGCGCTCGTACAACCCCGTGACGCGGGGCCACACCGGGCAGATCAAGAAGGCGGTGCAGCTGCTGCTCGAAGCCAGGCGGCCGATGGTGTACGCGGGTGGCGGCGTCGTTCTCAACAACGCCGCCCCGCAGCTGACGCGTCTGGTGCGCCTGCTCGGCTTCCCGTGCACGACGACGCTGATGGGGCTGGGCGGGTTCCCCGGCACCGATCCGCAATTCACCGGGCTGCCGGGAATGCACGGCACCTACGAAACCAACATGGCCATGCAGAACTGCGACGTGCTGATTGCGATCGGCGCGCGGTTCGACGACCGGGTCATCGGCAATCCGGCGCACTTTTACCGCGCGGATCGCAAGATCATTCACATCGACATCGACCCCTCTTCGATTTCCAAGCGCGTCAAGGTCGATACTCCGATCGTCGGCTACGTCGCCGATGTGCTCGACGAGATGCTCAAGCTGATCGAGTCGTCGAGCCAGCGGCCGGACGCCGCGGCGCTCAAGGCCTGGTGGGCCGAGATCAAGGAGTGGCAGCGCAAGGACTGCCTCAACTACGACCGCAAGAGCGCGCTAATCAAGCCGCAGCTGGTGATCGAAAAGCTCTACGAGGTCACCGGCGGAGACGCGTTCATCACCTCCGACGTCGGACAGCACCAGATGTGGGCCGCGCAGTACTACAAGTTCGACAAGCCTCGGCGCTGGATCAATTCGGGAGGTCTCGGCACGATGGGATTCGGCCTGCCCGCAGCGATGGGCGTGCAGCTGGTCAACCCCGGCGCGACGGTCGCCTGCGTCACGGGCGAAGCGTCGATCCAGATGTGCATCCAGGAATTGTCGACCTGCAAGCAATACCACCTGCCGATCAAGATCGTGAATCTGAACAACCGCTACATGGGCATGGTGCGGCAGTGGCAGCAGTTCTTCTACGGCAACCGGTACGCCGAATCGTACATGGACGCGCTGCCGGATTTCGTCAAGCTGGCCGAAGCCTACGGGCACACCGGCTTCAAGATCGAGAAGCCCGGCGACGTCGAAGGCGCGCTGAAGGATGCGTTCAAGCAGAAGGAGCAGCTGATCTTTCTCGACTTCATCACCGATCAGACGGAGAACGTCTTTCCGATGGTCCCGGGCGGCAAGGGACTGACCGAGATGATCCTCGCCGAAGAGCTGTGAGGAGATCACGATGAGGCACATATTGTCGATCCTGGTCGAAAACGAGGCCGGTGCGCTGTCGCGAATTTCCGGCCTGTTCTCGGCGCGGGGCTACAACATCGAATCGCTGACGGTGGCGCCGACCGAGGACGCGACGATGTCGCGGATGACCATTGTCACCGTCGGCTCCGACGACGTGATCGAGCAGATCACCAAGCAGCTGAACAAGCTGGTCGAGGTCGTCAAGGTCATCGACCTCTCCGACGGCAACCATATCGAGCGCGAGCTGATGCTGGTCAAGGTGCGCGCCGCCGGCAAGGATCGCGACGAGATGAAACGGCTCGCCGAAATCTTTCGTGGCAGCATTCTCGACGTGACCGACAAGAGCTACACGATCGAATTGACCGGCACCGGGTCGAAGCTCGACGCTTTCCTGCAGGCGATCGAGCCGGGCGTCATCCTGGAGACGGTCCGCACCGGTGCGTCGGGGATCGGCCGCGGCGAGCGAATATTGCGGGTTTGAAAAGGGGGTCGTGCAATGATGAAGGTCTATTACGACAAGGACGCGGACCTGTCGCTGATCAAGGGGAAGAAGGTCGCGATCGTCGGCTACGGCTCGCAGGGCCACGCGCATGCGCAGAACCTCAACGACTCCGGAGTCAAGGTCACCGTCGGCCTGCGCAAGGGCGGCGCGTCGTGGGACAAGGTGAAAAAGGCCGGGCTCAAGGTGGCCCCGGTCGCGGACGCCGTCAAGGGCGCCGACTTCGTGATCATGCTGATGCCCGACGAGCACATCGCCGCCGTCTATCGCGACGAAGTCGAGCCCAACATCAAGCACGGCGGTACGCTCGCCTTCGCGCACGGCTTCAACATCCATTACGGGCAGGTGCAGCCCCGCGCCGACCTCGACGTGGTCATGATCGCGCCGAAAGCGCCTGGCCATACGGTGCGCTCGACCTACGTACAGGGCGGCGGCACGCCGATGCTGATCGCCGTCCATCGCGATGTCAGCCGCAAGGCGCGCGACTTGGCACTTTCGTACGCCGCCGCGATCGGCGGCGCGCGTGCTGGCGTCATCGAGACCTCGTTCAAGGAGGAGACCGAGACCGATCTCTTCGGCGAGCAGGCGGTGCTGTGCGGCGGCTGCGTCGAGCTGGTCAAGGCTGGATTCGACACGCTGGTCGACGCGGGCTATGCGCCCGAGATGGCGTACTTCGAATGCCTGCACGAGTTGAAGCTCATCGTCGACCTGATGTACGAAGGCGGAATCGGCACGATGAATTATTCGATCTCGAACAACGCCGAGTACGGCGAATACGTGACCGGCCCGAAGATCATCACCGCCGAGACCAGGCAGGCGATGCGCGACGCCCTGGCGCGGATCCAGAGCGGCGAGTATGCGAAGGATTTCATCCTCGAGAGCCGGGCGGGCGCGCCGATCTTGCTGTCACGGCGGCGGATGACGGCCGAGCACCCGATCGAGCAGGTCGGGGGCAAGCTGCGCGAAATGATGCCGTGGATCCGCAAGAACAAGCTCGTCGACCAGAGCCGCAACTGACGACCAAGCAGCAGCGTGGCTGGGTCGGGTTGATCGTGCTGCTGCTGGCGCTGGTGATCGTCGCGGTGCTGGCGCAGAGCGCGCTCAAGCACTACGGGCTGCTGGCACCTGGCGAGTCGGCGGCCGCGAACGACTCGGCTCGCAGGCCGGCAGGCGTTGCACCCAGCCAGCTCGATCCCGCGACCACGACGCCGCGCAACGCGCTCGAGCGCGCCCGTGGCGTCGAAGCTGCCGTGCGCCAGCAAGCCGACGATCTGGGCAAGAAGATCGACGACGCCACAAAGTAACGTCCTCCCGATGAGCAGCGACTATCCGCATCCGATCATCGCCCGCGAGGGCTGGCCGTTCATCGCGATCGCTGTCGTGGCGGCTCTCGCGTTGTCGTATTTCGGCCTCGTTGTCGTTGCGATCCTCGCCTGGCTCGTTGTCGTTTTCGTCGTTCAGTTCTTCCGCGATCCGCCGCGTGCCGTACCGGCAGAGCCTAACGCGGTGCTCTCGCCCGCGGATGGCAAGGTGATGTCGGTCGAGCGCGTGCGCGACCCTTATCTCGAGCGTGATGCACTCAAGACTCAGCGTGTTCATGAACGTGTTCAACGTGCACTCGAACCGCAGCCCGGTCGACGGCGTCGTCAAGAACCGGTGGTATCACGCCGGCAGCTTCGTCAATGCTGCGCTGGACAAGGCATCGCTCGAGAACGAGCGCAATGCTCTGCACATCGTCACCACAGCCGGCGTCGACGTGACCTGCGTGCAGATTGCGGGCCTGGTTGCGCGGCGCATTCTTTGCTATGTGGGTCCGGGCGATACGCTCAAGCGGGGACAACGCTACGGCTTCATCCGCTTCGGCTCGCGCGTCGATGTCTACGTCCCCGCGACCGCCGCGCCGCGGGTCGCCGTCGGCGACGTGGTCTACGCGACGACGACGGTGCTCGCCCAGCTTGCCTGACGCGCGAACCCGGGCAGCCGCGCATGCCGTGGCCGCCGCGAACGAATTTGCGAGGCGGGACGCCAACTGCTAGGCTGTCCGCATGGGGGATTTTCAGCAGGAACGCGCGCTGATCAAGAATCGCGTGCGCCGTCGCGGCATCTATCTGTTGCCGAACCTCTTTACGACGGCGGCGCTTTTCGCCGGCTTCTATGCCATCGTGCAGGCGATGAACGGCCGCTTCGATCAATCGGCGGTCGCGATTTTCGTCGCGATGGTTCTGGACATGCTCGATGGCCGCGTCGCCCGGCTGACCAAGACGCAAAGCGCATTCGGCGCCGAGTACGACAGCCTGTCGGACATGGTGTCCTTCGGCGCCGCACCGGCGCTGATCGTCTACGAATGGGCGCTGCGCGGCATGGGCAAGCTGGGCTGGATCGCGGCCTTCGTCTACGTGCGCGGGCGCGGCGCTGCGGCTTGCGCGCTTCAACACCATGCTCGAGGTCGCCGACAAGCGCTATTTCCAGGGGCTGCCCAGCCCGGCCGCGGCAGCGCTGGTCGCCGGCTTCGTCTGGATCGCCGACGACAACGCGATCGATCCGGAGAGCGTACGCTGGGTCGCGTGGGCGGTGACCGTCTTTGCCGGCCTGACGATGGTCAGCAATCTCAAGTATTACAGCTTCAAAACGATCAACTTGCGGCGCAGCGTCCCTTTTATCGCGATATTCTCGATCGTCCTGTTTTTCGTGCTGGTCAGCTACCAGCCGGCGATCGTCCTGTTCGCCCCCTTCGTCATCTATGCGCTGGCCGGCTACGTCTGGTCGGCTTGGCTGGCGATCAAACGCCGCCGAAGCTGATCGAGTCCGACCTGGCTTGGTGCCGCTGAGGGCAATTAACTACTTGCGCGGGCCGGCGGCGCCCATTGCGCAGTGCCGCAAATCCGGCTATAGTGATTTTATGAGCAGCTTGGCCCGTGTCCTCGCACTCCTTGCCCCGATCGCCATCCTCGGCGGTCTGCTGCTGCTGCGCCCCGCGCGCAGATAAACTTTCCCCCCTTTGTAGAGCAGTGTCCGCGCCACCCGAAACCGGGTGACTGTTGCACGTCAGACGCATTCGCGACGAGGACCGTCATGGAAGCTGATCCGTCCAAAAAGTACCGCCCGTTTCCCCCGATCGATCTCCCCGATCGACGCTGGCCATCGCAAACGATCACCCGTCCGCCGATCTGGCTGTCGACCGATTTGCGCGACGGCAACCAGGCGCTGATCGAGCCGATGGACGCCGAGCGCAAGCTGCGCATGTTCCGGCAGCTGGTGCGGATCGGCTTCAAGGAAATCGAAGTCGGATTCCCTTCCGCGTCGCAGACCGATTTCGACTTCGTGCGCAAGCTGATCGAGGACGAGCTCATTCCCGACGACGTCACGATCCAGGTTCTCACCCAGTCGCGCGACGAGCTCATCCGGCGCACCTTCGACTCGGTACGCGGCGCGAAGCGGGTCATCATGCACCTGTACAACCCGACGGCGCCGCTGTTCCGGCGCGTCGTCTACGGCAAGGACAAGGCCGGGATCGTCGAGATCGCGGTGAACGGCACCGAGCTTTGCAGGCAGTTCGCGGCCGAACAGCCGGACGTCGACTGGCGCTACGAATATTCGCCGGAAACGTTCACGATGACCGAGCTCGATTTCGCCAAAGAGATCTGCGAGGCGGTGATGGACGTCTGGGAGCCGACGCCGGCCAAGCCGATCATCCTCAACCTGCCGGCGACGGTCGAAGTGGCCACGCCGAACGTCTATGCCGACCAGATCGAGTGGATGCACCGCAACCTGTCGAGGCGCGAGAGCGCCCTCTTAAGCCTGCATCCGCACAACGATCGGGGTACCGGTGTCGCCGCTGCCGAGCTGGCGGTCATGGCCGGCGCCGACCGCATCGAAGGCTGCCTGTTCGGCAACGGCGAGCGCACGGGCAACGTCTGCCTGGTCACGCTGGCGATGAACCTGTATTCGCAGGGCATCGACCCCGGCCTCGATTTCTCCGACATGGGCGTGATCATCCGCACGGCCGAGTACTGCACCGATCTGCCGGTTCATCCGCGGCATCCGTATGCCGGCGAACTGGTGTTCACCGCGTTTTCCGGCTCGCATCAGGATGCGATCAAGAAGGGACTGGCCGCGCAGAGAGAGGCCGAGGCGGCCGGCCGGGCGCTATGGGAGGTCCCCTACTTGCCGATCGACCCCGCCGACGTCGGTCGCACGTACGAGGCCGTCATCCGCGTCAACAGCCAGTCGGGCAAGGGTGGCATCGCGTACCTTCTCGAGCGCGATTACGGGCTGGCGCTGCCGCGCCTGCTGCAGATCGAATTCAGCCAGGTCATCCAGAAGATCACCGACGCGACTGGCAAGGAGCTCTCGTCATCCGAAATTCACGCTGCGTTCGAGCGTGAATACCTGCGGGCGGCAACCCCGATCGACTATGTCGACCACCGGGCTCAGCACAGCGCTGCCGACGGTGCCATCGAGCACCTGACCGCACGGCTCAAGATCGGCGGCGTCGAAGCGCTGCTCTCCGGCGATGGCAATGGGCCCGTCGACGCGTTCATCCGCGCGTTGCGCGCAGCGACCGGACTGGACGTGCACGTGCTCAACTACCACGAGCACGGCGTCGGCAGCGGCGAGGATGCGACCGCGGTCGCCTACGTTCAGCTTCGGGTCGGCGCCGATCGGACCTGCTACGGTGTCGGCCTCGATGCGAACATCGTCACCGCCACGCTGCGCGCGGTGATCAGCGCCACCAACCGCGCGGTCGAGCGCGGGTGGGCGAGCTTGCCGCGCGCGAGGCAGGTGGCCAATGCCTGACGAGGTCGGCCGCGCCGCGTTCGCGGCATAGCCCAAGGATGCAGGCGCGGAGCGCAGGATCGCCGTCGGCCGCCGGCGAGCAAGCTGCGCTGCCAGCGTCGGTTCGGGTCGCCACTGCCGACCTTGCGCTGTGGCCGCCCGGCCAGAGCATCGCGCCGCTGTCCGCGCCGCTGATGGCGATCACGACTTTTGGCGACCACGCGGACTATCACCCGGCGCTGATCGCGGCTGCGTTGGCGGCCGAAAACGATCCACGCTTTCGCGGCGAGATGTTTCGCGGCGCCTGCGGTACCAAAGTGCGCAACGTCCCCGCGTGGAACGCTTCCTGCGCTGCGCTGATCCACGGACGGGCGTTGATGCTGGCCCACCAGACGCTCTCGCGCAAACCTGTGTATGCGGACGATAGCTGGGGCAGCATCTACCGTGCCGGCGACTACTGCATGCCGCATAGCCACCTGCGCTCCAATGCCAGCATCGTCTACATGCTGGACCCGGGCGACGACGACCCGGGCGAACCGCTGGCCGGCAAGCTCTGCTTCGCCGATGCCCGGATCCCCGCCTGCTGCCCGCACGAACCGGGTCGCGTGACCCAGCATCTGATCCCGACCATGGCGCCGGGCACCATGATCATTTTCGCCAGCGACTACCTGCATAGCGTCAATCCCTATCGCGGCCGGCGCCCACGGATCACCTTGTCGTGGAACATCACGCTGGCCCGGCTGCCGGGCCGGCCGGGGGAGGGTTGGATGAAGTAGGCACGGTCGACCCGACGCCCCGTCGAATTGCGCATTCTGGTATGATTTCCGCACTGCAACATAGACAGCGCCGACCGCCGTCCGGGCTCCAAGCCGAGCCGGCGTGCGCCGCAACAAAGGGGATCGTCGATGAGCGCTCGCCAATTCGGGCCGGGTATTGTGGTCTCCGGGCCGGTCACCGCGGCCTACGCCGATATCCTGACGCCGGAGGCGATGGCCTTTACCGCGCGCCTGCAGCGCGCCTTTGGAGGCCGCCGCGACGAACTCCTGGCCCTACGCGCCGACCGCCAGGCACGGCTCGACGCCGGCCAGCTCCCCGATTTCCTGCCCGAGACGCGCGCGATCCGCGACGCGAACTGGACCTGCGCGCCGGTGCTTGCGGACATCCAGGATCGCCGCGTCGAAATCACCGGACCGGTCGACCGCAAGATGATCATCAACGCGCTCAATTCCGGCGCCAGCGTCTTCATGGCGGACTTTGAGGATGCCAACACGCCGAGGTGGGACAACAACATCCAGGGGCAGATCAATCTGCGCGATGCCATACGGCGGCAGATCGACTACGCAAGCCCCGAAGGCAAGTCGTACCGCCTGGACGAGAAAACGGCAACCCTATTCGTGCGGCCGCGCGGCTGGCACCTTCCCGAAAAGCACGTCTCGATCGACGGTACGGCGGTTTCCGGCGGCATATTCGACTTCGCGCTGTATTTCTTCCACAACGCGAAGGAACTGGTGGCTCGCGGTAGCGGACCGTATTTCTATCTGCCGAAGCTCGAGAGCCACCTCGAAGCGCGCCTGTGGAACGATATCTTCGTGATGGCGCAGGACGAGCTGGGCGTGCCGCGCGGGACGATTAAGGCGACGGTGCTGATCGAGACGATCCTCGCGGCGTTCGAAATGGATGAGATCCTGTACGAGCTCCGCGAGCATTCGGCCGGCCTCAACTGCGGACGCTGGGACTACATCTTTTCGTGCATCAAGAAGTTCCGGAACAACCACGATTTCTGCCTGGCCGACCGTGCGCTCGTGACGATGACGACGCACTTCATGCGCTCGTACGCCGAGCTTTGCATCAAGACCTGCCACCGGCGCGCCATTCATGCGATGGGCGGCATGGCCGCGCAGATTCCGGTAAAGAACGACGAGAAGGCCAACGCCGAAGCGTTTGCGCGGGTCAAGGCCGACAAGGAACGGGAGGCGACCTACGGCCACGACGGCACGTGGGTCGCGCATCCGGGCATGGTGCAGCTGGCCAGGGAGGCGTTCGACCGGCTGATGCCGACGCCAAACCAGATCGCGCTCAAAAAGCGCGACGACGTGAAGGTCAGTGCCGCCGACCTGCTTCGCTTCGAGCCCGAAGCGCCGATCACCGAAGCCGGCCTGCGGCTCAACATCAACGTGGCCATTCAATATATCGGCGCCTGGCTCGCCGGCCAGGGTGCGGTGCCCATCTACAACCTGATGGAAGACGCGGCGACCGCGGAGATCTCGCGCTCGCAAGTTTGGCAATGGATTCGTTCGTCGAAGGGCAAGCTCGACGACGGGCGCACGATCAGCAAGGCGATGGTTGCAACGATGATCCCCGAGGAAATGACCAAGATCCGCCAGCTTCTCGGCAACGCTTTCGGCGAAGGTCGCTACGACGAGGCCGCCGCGATTTTCGGCGACCTGGTCAACAACGACAACTTCGTCGAATTTCTCACCCTGCCCGCGTACGAGCGCATCGACTAGGGTGCCCGCAGATCGGGTGCGCGTCGGCCGACTTCGATCACGCGCGCGATGCCGGGCGAACGGCGCTCAGTCGATCCGGCAGGCGGCGTCGAACGCGAGGCGAGGTGCGCGCGGACGAAGCTTTGACGGATCGCCGTAGCCGAGATTGCACAGAAAATTCGACTTGATCATGCCGCCGGGAAAGAATTCGGCGTCCACCTTGGCATTGTCGAAGCCCGACATCGGTCCGCAATCGAGGCCGAGCGCGCGGGCAGCGATGATCAGGTAGGCGCCCTGCAGCGAGCCGTTGCGAAACGCCGTACTGCGGATGAGATCGGTCTTACCGACGAATCCGCTGCGCACGTCGGCGTGGGGCGCGAGCAGCGGCAACTTGTCATAGAATTCGAGATCGTATCCGAGGACCGCTGTTGCCGGGGCCGACATCGTCTGCTTGACGTTGCCGGCATCGAGCGCGGGCTCGAGGCGAGCCTTGGCCGCGGGGGTCTTGACGAAAACGATGCGCGCGGGGCAGCAGTTGGACGACGTCGGGCCCCATTTCATCAACTCGTAAACCGCGCGCAAGGTTTCGTCGCTGACCGGCTGGTCGCGCCACGCACGGTAGGTCCTCGCCGTGCGGAACAGCTGATCGAGTGCGGTGTCGTCTAGCGTCATTGCGTTCCTCGTTGTCGACTGGCGCATTTGAGGCCTGCCGGTGCAGTGTGGCGGATGCCCGGGCCCGCGCAAGGCAATTGACAGTAACTATCGAAAACATTGATTCAATCAATTGGACGAATGAGTCCCGCCCGCGTACATTCGATCCTGTGCGGTTCACCGCCGCGTTTCGCTGTTGATCAACCTTTCCAGATCCAAGAGGACCATGCGATGAAACTCAAAGGTACCAAGACTCACGACAACTTAAAGGCCGCGTTCGCTGGCGAATCACAGGCGAACCGCCGCTATCTTTATTTCGCCAGCAAGGCCGATGTCGAAGGCCAGAACGACATTGCTGCCGTGTTTCGGTCGACGGCGGAAGGCGAAACCGGGCACGCGCACGGCCACCTCGACTACTTGGCCGACGTCGGCGATCCCGCAACCGATCTGCCGATCGGCTCGAGCCGCCTGAACCTGAAGGCGGCGATCGCCGGCGAGACGCACGAATATACCGATATGTATCCGGGCATGGCGAAGGCCGCGCGCAGTGAGGGCTTCGAGGAGATCGCCGACTGGTTCGAGACGCTCGCCAAGGCGGAGCGTTCGCACGCGAATCGGTTTCAGAAGGCGCTCGACGCCCTGGCCGATTGAGTCGATCTCGCGTTGGAGCGGCGCGAAAACGCGCCGCTCCAACGCCCGGTCAGCCCACGATGACCCAGCGCGAAGGCAGCCTCGAGGCTCCTACCCGGCACGCGATCGACTGGAAGAATCCGGAGTACTACGACCGGACCTCGGTCGAGAAGGAGCTGGAGCGCGTCTTCAACATATGCCACGGCTGCCGCCGCTGCGTCAGCCTGTGCAACGCGTTTCCCACGCTGTTCGACCTGATCGACGAGAGCCAGTCCGGCGAAATCGACGGCGTCGCAAAGTCGGACTTCGGCAAGGTCGTCGACCAGTGCTATCTGTGCGACCTCTGTTACATGACCAAGTGTCCGTACGTGCCGCCGCACCCGTGGAACGTCGATTTTCCGCACCTGATGCTGCGTGCCAAGGCACAGAAGTTCAGGCGCGGAGAAACGAACTTCCGAGATCGGCTGCTTACGGGCACCGACCGGCTGGGCAAGCTCGCGACCATCCCGGTGGTCGTCCAGGCGGTCAACAAGGCAACCCGCACGCCGATCGCGCGCAAGGCGATGGACAGGATGCTGGGCGTGCACCGCGATCGCCGGCTGCCGCCGTACGCGACCCGTCGCTTCACCCGCGTCGCACCGGATTCGAAAGACTGGCCGGTCAAGAACGGCGAGCGCACACCAGGGAAGGTGGCGATCTTCTCGACCTGCTACGTCAATTACAATGAGCCGGGCATCGGGCTCGACCTGGTCGCGATACTCGAGCACAACGAGATTCCGTACACGATCGTCGAGAAGGAAGTGTGCTGCGGCATGCCCAAGCTGGAGCTGGGCGACCTCGACGCGGTGGAGAAGCTCAAGGCGGTCAATATGTCGCGGCTAGCGGCCTATGCCCGCGAAGGCTACGCCATTCTCGCTGCAGTGCCGTCGTGCACGCTGATGTTCAAAAGCGAGTTACCGCTTTTGTTTGCCGGCGACGCCGACACCAAAGCGGTCTCCGAGGCGATGTTCGATCCATTCGAATACCTGGTGCTGCGCGACAAGGATGGCCTGCTGAAAAAGGAGTTCAAGACCGGTCTGGGCAAGGTCAGCTATCACATTCCCTGCCACTCGCGCGTGCAGAACGTCGGCCAGAAGACGCGCGAAGTGCTGGAATGGGTGCCGCAGACGACCGTGACCACGATCGAGCGTTGCAGTGGTCACGACGGAACCTGGGGAGTCAAGAGCGAGTTCTACGACACGTCGATGAAAATCGGCAGGCCGGTATTCCGGCAGATGGGAGAGGGCGATCCCGACTATGTCAGCTCCGATTGCCCGATCGCCGGCAGGGCGATCCTGCAGGGCATCGAGCAGGCGAACCAGGCGACCCGCGCGCAGAAGCTCCATCCGCTGACACTGATTCGAATTGCCTACGGACTGCCGGGAACCATCGAGGACACACGATGAAGAAAGTCGAGGCGCGGCGCGTGCCGCGCATCACGCGGGAGAGTCTGCTTACGCTCGAGGCATACGCGAAGTCCCGGAGCGAGTACCGGGCAAAGGTCATCGCCCACAAGAAGAATCGAACCGTTCATCTGGGCGAGCACCTGACGCTGCTGTTCGAAGACGAACTGACGATACGCTACCAGATCCAGGAAATGCTCCGCATCGAAAAGACGTTCGACGAAGGCGGCATTCAGGACGAGCTCGACGCGTACAACCCTCTTGTGCCGGATGGCCACAACTGGAAGGCGACGCTGCTGGTCGAATTCGAGGACGTCGACGAGCGCAAGGCGGCACTGTCAAAACTCAAGGGCATCGAGGATCGCGTCTGGGTGCAGATCGAGGGCGCGGCGAGGGTCTACGCGATTGCGGACGAAGACCTCGAACGGGAAAACGAGACCAAGACATCGTCGGTACATTTCGTGCGCTTCGAGCTGACGCCGGAAATGATCGCGGCGGTCAAGTACGGCGTGGGCGTCTCGATCGGCGTCGACCACGCGGCCTATGCGTTTACGCTGCCTGCGGTTTCCGACGCGACGCGTCGCGCGCTGGTGGCCGACCTCGCCTAACCGGCGCAGGCATTCGGCCGCGAGCTTCGCTCCCGCCGGCTAAGACCGGTCTGCCGTCGGGTCTTCCGCAGGCAGCCCGACGCCCGGCGAGCCACCGATCTGCAGCTCCCAGGAATCGCGGGTGATGCCGCGCACACAGAAGGATTCGATCCGCCCGCGATGGTCGCGAGTAACGGTGCGCAGCGGCGCGAAGCCGCATTTCTCCAGCACGCGCCCTGAGGCCGGGTTGCGCTGGAGGTGCGAAGCGGCGAGCGCCTCGCAGTCCAGGTAGCCGAATGCCAGTGCGGTGATCGCCATCGTGGCGGCAGTCGCGTAACCGCGGCCCCAGTACGGCCGGCCGATCCAGTAGCCGATGTTGTCGTGCTCGTCGGCCAGCGGCCGCAGTCCGATGGCGCCGATCAGCGCCGTGCCGTCGGCGCTGGCGATCGCGTAGGTGTACTGCGCTCCGCGCCCGCGGTCGGCGTCATGGCTTGCGATCCAGGCTGCGGCCGCGCCGTCCGGATAGGGATGCGGAATCGATGCCGTCGTTTCCGCGACCTCGATATCAGACGCGAGCAACCGCACGCGCGGCGCATCGGCGGACGTGAACAGGCGCAGCAGGACAGGATGCGAAGTAACGCGGTCCGGCAGCAACGAGATCAGTCGCGGAAATTGCCGAACTGCAGCGGAAAATCGGTAATCGACTTCTTGACCGCCGCGATCGCGTTCTGCAATTCGTCGCGCTTGGCGCTGGATACGCGCACGGCGTCGCCCTGGATGCTGGCCTGGACCTTGAGCTTGCTGTCCTTGAGCATTTTGACGATCTTTTTCGACAGCTCCTGCTCGACTCCGACGCGGATCGTCACCACTTGCTTGACCTTGTCGCCGCTCATTTTTTCCACGTTGCCGAATTTCAACGAGCGCACGTCGACGCCGCGCTTGGTGAGCTTGCCGAGCAGCACGTCGGTCACCTGCTTGAGCTTGAAATCGTCGTCCGCGTACAGCGTCAACTCCTTCTCCTTGTGCTCGACGCGCGCGTCCGAGCCCTTGAAGTCGAAACGCGTCGAAATCTCCTTGTTGGCCTGGTCGACGGCATTCCTGACTTCGACCTGATTGACTTCGGAAACGATGTCGAACGATGGCATGGTTCATCTCCTGCGGGCGAGCTTCGCCTCGATGCGCAGACGCAAGGCGTTGAGCTTGATGAATCCGGCGGCGTCCTTCTGATCGTAGGCGCCGCGGTCGTCCTCGAACGTGGCGATCGTCGTGTCGAACAGCGAATCGGTCTTCGACTCGCGGCCCACGACGATGACGTTGCCCTTGTAGAGCTTGAGCCGGACCGTTCCGTTGACCGTCGCCTGCGAGCCGTCGATCATCGTCTGCAGCATCCTGCGCTCGGGCGACCACCAGTAGCCGTTGTAGATCAGGCTCGCATAGCGCGGCATCAACTCATCCTTAAGATGCGCGACTTCCCGATCGAGACAGATCGATTCGATCGCACGGTGGGCGCGCAGCATGATCGTCCCCCCGGGCGTTTCGTAGCAGCCGCGCGACTTCATACCGACATAGCGATTCTCGACCAGGTCCAGCCGGCCGATTCCATGGCCGCCGCCGATGCGGTTGAGCTCGGCCAGCACTTTCGCCGCTGCCATCCTCTTGCCACCGATCGCAACGATGTCGCCCCGTTCGTACTCGAGCTCCAGGTATTCCGGCGCGTCGGGCGCCTTTTCCGGCGACACCGTCCAGCGCCACATGTCCTCTTCGGGCTCCCGGGCCGGGTCCTCGAGGGCGCGGCCTTCGTAGCTGATGTGCAGCAGGTTGGCGTCCATCGAATACGGGCTGCCACCGGCTTTGTGCTTCATCTCGATCGGAATGCCGCGCGCTTCGGCGTAGGCGAGCAGCTTCTCGCGCGAGGTCAGGTCCCATTCGCGCCAGGGGGCGATGACGCGGATGTCCGGCTGCAGACCGTAATAGCCGAGTTCGAAGCGGACCTGGTCGTTGCCCTTGCCGGTGGCCCCATGCGATACCGCGTCGGCGCCCGTTTCGCGCGCGATTTCGATCTGGCGCTTGGCGATCAGCGGCCGTGCGATCGACGTTCCTAGCAGGTACTCGCCTTCGTAGATCGCGTTGGCGCGGAACATCGGGAAGACAAAGTCGCGCACGAACTCCTCGCGCAGATCGTCGACGTATATCTCTCTGACGCCGGCGGCGGCCGCCTTGGCGCGAGCCGGCGCGAGCTCCTCACCCTGACCGATGTCGGCGGTGAAGGTAACGACTTCGCAACGGTAGGTATCCTGCAGCCATTTCAGGATCACCGACGTGTCGAGGCCGCCGGAATAGGCAAGCACCACTTTCTTGACGTCGTGCATGGTTCGCGGCCCGCTGGCAATCGTGGTTTGAAAAACGCGCGCCCCGGATCGGGAGTCCGCGGTTCTAGTCGATCCTGGCGCCGGTCTTCGCGATCACCGGCGCCCACTTGTCCGAATCGCTCTTGATCAGCCGAGCGAAGTCTTCGGGCGTTCCGCCGATGAGTTCGAAGCCCTGCGCGTTCAGCTTGGACTTGACCTCGGGATCCTTGAGGATCGCGTTGATCTCGGCATTCAGACGCTGCACGATCGTTCCCGGCGTGGCCGCAGCGACCAGGACGCCGTTCCAGGCCAGCGCCTCGAATCCGGGGTAACCGGCTTCGGCAATCGTCGGGATCTCCGGGCTCAGCGCAAAGCGCTTGGCCGTCGTCACCGCCAGCGCGCGCAGCTTCCCTGCCTGGATCTGCGCCTGCAGCGGCTGCATGACCGCGAACATCATCTGCGTCTCGCCCTGGATCGTCGCCGTGACCGCGGGCGGGGATCCGTTGAAGGGCACGTGCACGATGTCAATGCCGGCTTCGGACTTCAAAAGCTCCATCGTCAGGTGCGACGAGCTGCCGTTGCCGACGGATGCGTAATTCAGCTTGCCCGGATTCGCCTTGGCGTAGGCGACCAGCTCCTTGACCGAGTGGATCGGCAGCGTCGCGTTGATCGCCAGCACGTTGGGCTGGCTGGATGTGATGATGACCGGCGCCAGGTCTTTTTGCGGGTCGTACGGCAGGCGCGAATACAGGTGCGGACCGAACGACAGCGGCCCGTTGAACGAGATCACCATCGTGTAGCCGTCGGGGGCCGACTTGGCGACCAGGTCGGTCGCCAGCGTGCCGCCGGCGCCGGGCCGGTCATCGACGACGATCGGCTGGCCGAGCCTGTCCTTGAGCTTGTCGCCGATGATGCGCGCCAGGACGTCCAGCGAGCTTCCTGCGGGCGCAGGAACGATGAATTTGATCGGTTTCTCGGGCCACGCTTGCGCGGCGGCGCCGGTGGCGGCAAGCGTAGCGCCGACGACGACCGCGGCGAACAGGTAACGCAGCAACCGCATCATGCGGGCTCCTTCGAAGGCGAGTGGCAGACGGCTTCGACGTTGTGCCCGTCGGGGTCGAGGACGAACGCGCCGTAGTAATGGCTGTGATAGTGCGGGCGCAGGCCCGGTGCGCCATTGTCCTTGCCGCCGGCGGAGATTGCGGCGCGAAAGAACGCGTCGACCTGTGCCCGGGATTCGGCGCGGAAGGCGACGTGAACCGGCGGCACGTTCGGCGCTCCCTGGCCGATCCAGAAATCCGGTTTGGGCGGCACGCCGAAGCCGGCGAACTGCTCCCACTCCATGATCACCGCGTAGCCGAGCGGCGCGAGCGCGGCACGATAGAAGGCCTTGCTCTTCGCTACGTCGGAAACGGTGACTCCGGTGTGGTCTATCATGTCTTTTCCAATGGGTCGATGCGCCCGCACACCAAATATTCGAGCAGCGCTTTCTGCGCGTGCAGGCGATTTTCCGCTTCGTCCCAAACGACGCTTTGCGGCCCGTCGATCACGTCGGCGGCGACTTCCTCTCCGCGATGCGCAGGCAGGCAATGCATGAACAAGGCGTCGGGCCGTGCGTGCGACATCATCGCCGCGTCGACCTTCCAATGCGTGAAATCCTGCTTGCGCCTGTCGTTCTGCGCCTCGAACCCCATGCTGGTCCACACGTCGGTCGTCACCAGATGGGCGCCGGCGCACGCTTGCGTCGGGTCGGGGAACGACTCGTAGTGGCGGTTGCCGCGGGCATCGACCGCGTCGCTCTTGACTTCGTATCCTGGCGGGGTCGAGACGCGAATGTTGAAGTCGAACACCGCGGCGGCCTGCAGCCACGTGTTGCAAACATTGTTGGAATCGCCGATCCAGGCGACCGTTTTCCCTTGTATCGAGCCGCGATGCTCGATGAACGTATAGAGGTCGGCAAGGATCTGGCAGGGATGATATTCGTTGGTGAGACCGTTGATCACCGGCACGCGAGAGTGCGCGGCGAAGCGCTCGATGATCGGCTGCTCGAATGTGCGAATCATCACAACGTCCACCATCCTGGAAATGACGCGCGCGACGTCCTCGATCGGCTCGCCGCGGGAAAGCTGCGTGTCGCCGCGGTTCAGGTTGATCGCAATGCCACCGAGCTGATTCATCCCCGCCTCGAACGACACGCGCGTGCGCGTCGACGCCTTTTCGAAGACCATCGCAAGGGTCCTGTCGCGCAGCGGCTGATAGATCTCGTAGCGTTTGAAGCGGTCCTTGATCCAGCGCGTGCGCGCAAACAGGTAATCGAGCTCGTCGCGGCTGAAATCCTTGAGCTGCAGGAAGTGCTTCGGTGGCATGCGGGCGCGGGCGATGCCAGGCGCCACGCGAGGGGCTGCCGGCAATCGAAATGCCATTAAAACAACATTTTAGCACAAGGCCAGTCGACTCTCGCGCCGAAAAAAGAGCGCCTCGCGGGCGCTCCTCATCACCGATCGGCGTCTCGCCTAGGGCAGCGCCTTGATCGCCTGGGCGAGTCGCGCCTTGCTGCGCGACGCGGTGTTCTTGTGCACGACCTTCTTATCGGCAATGCGGTCGATCACCGATTGCTGGGCCTGCAATTCCTTGGTCGCCGCAGCCTTGTCCCGAGCCCCAATGGCCTTCCTTACTTTCTTGATCGCGGTGCGCAGCGACGACTTGAGGCTCGCGTTGCGTTGCCGCGTTGCCTCGGCTTGCCGGGCGCGCTTGCGCGCTTGGGCGGTATTGGCCATTTGGATGAAATCCTTGGTTGCTTTGCGTTGATGTGTTGCCGGCGGCAGGGAAGCTGGCTGGAGCCACCGAAAAAGACCGGGCATAATAGCGATTTTCCGCGATTCGCGCAAGGCGAATCGCGCTCTCGGACTATGCCCGAAGATCGCTGCCCTTGCTGACGCTTGCGCTGGAAGCGTCGGTGGCCCTCGCATGAATCTGCTGAGGACCCTCTCCGCCGTCAGTGCGCTGACCCTGCTCTCGCGCATCAGCGGGCTGATGCGCGAGAGCATCAAGGCCGTCGGATTTGGCGCCGGATTGCAGATGGATGCTTTCGAGGCGGCATTCCGCTTGCCCAACATCCTGCGCCGCATGTTCGCCGAGGGCGCCTTCTCGCAGGCCTTCGTCCCGATCCTGGCCGAATACAAGCGCTCGCGCGGCGAGGACGCGACTCGCGATCTGGTCGGAAAAGTCGGCTCGCTGCTGGCGGTGACCTTGCTCGGCATGTCGGTGTTCGGCGTGGTCGCGGCGCCCTGGCTCGTCTATGCTGCTGGCCGGCAGCTTCGTGCGCACGCCGGGCAAGGTCGAGCTGACCACGGTGCTGATCCGCATCATGTTTCCCTACGTGCTTTTCGTGTCGCTGGTGTCGCTGGCCGGCGGGGTGATGAACGTCTACCGGCAGTTCGCCATTCCCGCGTTCACTCCGGTCCTGCTCAATGTCGCGATCATCGCGGCCGCCGTTTTCGTCGCGCCGCACGTCGACCCGCCGATTCTGGCGCTGGCGATCGGCGTGGCCGTCGGCGGCGTCGCGCAGCTGGTCTTTCAGCTGCGGCCTCTGGCGAAGCTGGGCATGCTTCCCAGGTTCAGGCTCGACTGGCGCGACGAGGGCGTGCGGCGCGTGCTCGCGCGCGATGGGTCCCGCGGTGCTCGGCGTGTCGGCGGCGCAGATTGCGACGCTGATCAACACGCAGCTCGCTGCCTACCTCGGCGACGGGCGGATTTCGTGGATTACCTATGCCGACCGGCTGATGGAATTTCCCAGCGCGCTGCTCGGGGTCGCGCTGGCGACGATCCTGCTGCCGAACCTGGCCAAGCATCATCACGATGCCAACGACGCACAGTATCGCGAGCTGCTCGACTGGGGTTTGCGATTGACGTTCCTGCTTGCGCTGCCTGCGGCCCTCGCGCTGGCGATGCTCGCCGTCCCGCTGATCGCGACGCTCTACCAGTACGGCAAGTTCACCGCCGCCGACGTCTGGCAGACGCGCGCTGCACTGCTAGGCTACAGCGTCGGACTGCTGGGCCTTATCGCGGTGAAAATCTTGGCGCCGGGTTTTTATGCAAGGCAAGACATGCGAACGCCGGTGCGAATCGCGTTCGTAACGCTCCTGGTGTCGCAAACCCTGGCGGTGATCCTGATGTTCCAGATCGGCCACGCCGGCCTGACGCTCTCGATCTCGCTCGGCGCCTGTCTGAATGCGGCACTGCTCTACCGCACGATGCGCCGTCGCAATATCTACCGGCCGATGCCGGGATGGGCCGGCTTTCTATGGCGGGTCCTGGGCGCGCTCTGCGTGCTCGGTGCGGTGTTGTGGTGGGCCGCCGGTGCCGATGCGTTCTGGCTGTCGGCGGGGCTGTGGGCCAAGGTCGGCCGGCTCGGGCTGGTCATCGCCGCCGGCGGCGCGGCTTATTTTGGCGCGCTGTGGCTGGTCGGATTCCGCATTGCCGATTTCAATCGCCGCGAAGTCTAGTTATTGCCGCCCGCCTTGCGATAAGGACACTTCGGGCGCGTGCATTCGGCGTACAGGTACAGCGCGTGCTCGCTGATCTCGAATCCGCGTTCGCGCGCGATCTTGGTCTGCCGCTTTTCGATTTCCGCGTCGAAGAACTCCTCGACCCGGCCGCACTGCAGGCACACCAGGTGATCGTGGTGCCCACCCTGGTTCAGCTCGAATACCGCTTTGCCGCTTTCGAAATGGTGGCGCACCAGTAGTCCCGCCTGCTCGAACTGCGTCAGCACGCGGTAGACGGTCGCCAGTCCGACGTCGAGGCCTTCGGCCAGCAGCTTTCGATAGACGTCTTCGGCGGTCAGATGACGCACCGGACTCTGCTCGAACAGGTTGATGATCTTGAGGCGCGGCAACGTCGCCTTGAGGCCGGCGTTCTTGAGGTCGTGTGGCGTGGACATGGGGGCGCTGGCCGAGCGAGGCAGGGTAGCGCTTATGATATAGTCTTCGATCGCTTTTTGGCAGTGAAAGACAGCTCCGCATGCGCGCCAACTTATTCGCCGCCGGCCTCGCGCTGATGATGGCCGGCTGCACCTGGATCCCGAGCCTCGGCGTCTACAAGCTCGACATCAATCAGGGCAATTACATCACGCAGGACCAGGTCGACAGGCTCAAAGTCGGGCAGACGCGGCAGCAGGTGCGCTTGGCACTCGGCACCCCGCTGGTCGCGGATCCCTTCCATGCCAACCGATGGGACTACGTCTACGAGTTCAATCGGCAGGGACGCACGCTCGAGCAGCGCCGCTTCACCGTATATTTCGTCGACGACAAGGTGGCACGCTGGGAGGGCGATGAAGTGCCGCCGCCCCCCGCGCAGGTCGCCCGCTCCGGCGGCGGCGATGCGGTCCTCGACAAATCGCTTACCAGCGCGCCCAAGACCGCCGAGGAAAACTGGCTGGCGGCGCTGCTGCGGAAGCTCGGTTGGTGGAAGTAGGCGCCCGGCCGGTCCGCGTCGCGATCGCGGGCTCCGGCGGACGCATGGGCCAGGCGCTGGTCGCGGCGGTCCTCGCCCAGCACGACCTGGCGCTTGCCGCCGCGCTGGAGATCGCCGGGAGCCCCCTGCTCGGACACGATGCCGGCGGACAGTGCGGAAAGACGACGGGCGTCGTGATCGGTGCCGACGTCGCCGCGGCGCTGCGCGAAGCCGATGTCCTGATCGACTTCACCCGCCCGACGGCGACGGTTGCTCACATCAGGGCGTGCACCGGCGCCGGCGTCGGCGCAGTGGTCGGCACGACGGGCTTGAGCGAGGCCGACAGGAAGACGCTGGTCGAAGCCGGCCGCACGATTCCGCTGGTCTATGCGCCGAACATGAGCGTCGGGGTCAACGTCCTGCTCAAGCTGGTGGCGCTGGCCGCGCAGCGCCTGGGCGGTGACTACGACGTCGAGATCGTCGAGATGCATCACCGGCACAAAGTCGATGCGCCATCCGGCACCGCGCTGCAGCTCGGCGAAGCGGCGGCCGGAGCGCTGGGCCGCAACCTGAAGGCCGACGGCGTGTTCGCGCGCGATGGCGTCGTCGGCGAGCGCAAGCCGGGATCGATCGGGTTCGCGAGCTTGCGCGGCGGGGATGTCGTCGGCGATCACGCCGTCATATTCGCCGGGCCCGGCGAGCGCATCGAGCTCGCGCACAAGGCGTCTTCTCGCGACACATTCGTGCAGGGCGCGCTGCGAGCGGCACGTTTTGTCGCGGCGCGACGTGCCGCGAAGGCGCCGGGCCTGTACGGCATGCGGGACGTCCTCGATCTCGATTGACCGGGCGATGCCCTCGCCGCATCCTTTCGACCTGACGGGGCGCCTGGCCCTCGTCACGGGGGGCGGCGGCGGCCTCGGGCTCGCGATCGCCCGCGGGCTGGCTGCGGCCGGTGCCCGCATCGTCATCAACGGCCGCAATCGCGCCAAGCTCGACGCGGCCGCTGCCGTGCTCGAGCGCGACGGCGGCGAAGCCGGCAGTGTCAAAGTCGCGCCGTTCGATGTCGCCGACGCCGATGCGGTCGCCGCAGGCATCGCCGCGATCGAGCGCGACTTCGGCGCGCTGGACATCGTCGTCAACAATGCCGCCGTAAACAAGCGCGGGCCGCTGGACGAATTCACGCCCGACGAATGGCACGCCTTGCTGGCTGCGAATCTCGACGGTCCGTTCTACGTCGCCAAAAGCGTCGTCACCGGCATGAAGGCACGCCGGCGCGGCAAGATCATCAATATCTGCTCGCTGGCGAGCGAAATCGGCCGTCCCAACATCGTGCCGTACGCGACGAGCAAGGGGGGTCTGCAGATGATGACCCGTGCGCTCGCGGTCGAGCTCGCGCCGTTCAACGTGCAGGTGAACGGCATCGCTCCCGGCTTTTTCAAGACCGACATGAATGCGCCGCTGATCGCCAACGCCGAATTTTCGGCATGGGTCGCATCGCGCACGCCGGCCGGCCGCTGGGGCGAGCCGCCCGAAATCGCCGGTGCGGCGGTGTTCCTCGCATCCGCCGCCGCCGACTACGTTACCGGGCACGTACTGTTCGTCGACGGCGGATTCAGCGTCTCTTATTAGTAATCGCATTTCGCGGCCTCGAACGCTGCGGCCGGATTGAATGCCGCATCCTCCTAGGGTATAATTTGCAGCCTTCAGAGCGGGGAAGGCGTGCAGCCTTTCCCGCTTCGCACGTCTGGACCCGTTTTCGAGAAACTGCGCCGTGACTTCCGCCTCCGTCCCTGCGATCCTGGCGCTTGCCGACGGCAGCCTGTTTCGCGGCCGCGCGATCGGCGCGACTGACGCGAGCGAGGGTAGCTGTCGGCGAAGTCGTCTTCAACACCGCGATGACCGGGTACCAGGAAATCCTGACCGACCCGTCGTATGCCGGCCAGATTGTTACCCTGACCTATCCGCATGTGGGCAATACCGGGGTCAATCCGGAAGACGTCGAATCCCGCCGCATTTTCGCTGCGGCGCTGGTGATTCGCGACCTGCCCCGTCTCGCGAGCAGCTGGCGCAGGACCCAGGACCTTTCGTCGTATCTGCGCGCCGCGGGCGTCCTGGGCATCTGCGACATCGACACGCGCAAGCTGACCCGGATGCTGCGCGAAAATGGCGCGCAGAACGGCTGCGTGATCGCGGCGGGCGATGCCGGGCGGACCGACATCGCGGCCGAGGCGGTCGCGCGCGCGCGCGCCGCGCCCTCGATGTCGGGACTCGATCTGGCCAAGGTCGTCAGCTGCGAGGAACGCTACGACTGGAACGGCGGCAGTTGGGCGCTCGGCAGCGGATATCGCACACGGCAGGCCAGCCGCTTTCACGTCGTCGCCTACGACTACGGCATCAAACACAACATCCTGCGCCTGCTGGCCGACCGCGGCTGCCGGCTTACCGTCGTTCCCGCGCAGACCCCCGCGCGAGACGCGCTGGCGCTGCAGCCCGATGGCATCTTCCTGTCGAACGGCCCTGGCGATCCCGAGCCGTGCACGTATGCGATAGAGGCGATACGCGAATTCCTCGCGACGGGCACGCCGACGTTCGGCATCTGCCTCGGCCACCAGCTGCTGGGGCTCGCCTGCGGCGCGAAGACGATCAAGATGAAGTTCGGCCACCACGGCGCCAACCATCCGGTGCTCGACAAGGACACGGGGCAGGTCCTGATTACCAGCCAGAATCACGGCTTCGCCGTCGATGCGGCGACCTTGCCCCGCAACGTACGCGTGACACACGTGTCGCTGTTCGACGGCAGCCTGCAGGGCATCGAATTCACCGACAAGCCGGCGTTCGGCTTCCAGGGCCATCCGGAAGCAAGCCCGGGTCCGCACGACCTGGCGTATCTGTTCGACCGCTTCACGCGGATGATGGAGCGGCACGCGGTCAAGGCAGTCAGCGCATGAGCGAGGCGGGAGCTTGAAGACCCGAAGGGCCGTCGCCGAGCGAGTGCGCGTAGGCCGACACGCAGATGCCGCCCGTTCGCGAAGCAGCGCGGAGGCCGGCGCATGAGGGCGCGATGTCCGCCTTGACGCAAGCCGACGCCGCGCGCGTGGTGAACGCGGCACTCGCCGAAAGTGCCGACGCACTGCAGGCGCTGCGCGCCGATTCGACGGCGCTCGGAGCGATCGCGCGCTCCGCGGCGTTGATCGTCGATGCGCTCGGCCGCGGCGGCCGCGTCTTCAGTTGCGGCAACGGCGGCTCGATGTGCGATGCGATGCATCTGGCCGAAGAACTCTCCGGCCGTTTTCGCGGCAACCGCAAGGGGCTGCCCGCGCAAGCGATCAGCGATCCGGGGCACCTGTCCTGCGTAGCCAACGACTTCGGCTACGACGCGGTGTTCGCCCGCTATCTCGAAAGCCATGCCCGTGCCGGCGACGTGCTGGTTGCGATCAGCACCAGCGGCACCAGCAAGAACGTGTTGGCGGCGGCAAGCGCCGCGACGGCCATCGGCATGCAGACGATCGCGCTGACCGGGCGCAGCGGGTCGCCGCTCGCGGCGGCTGCGGACTGTGCGATATGCACGCCGGCGGGCCGCTACGCCGATCGCGTGCAGGAGCTGCACATCAAGGTCATTCACATCCTGATCGAGCTGATCGAGCGGCATCTCTTCCCCGAGAACTACGCCGCCGCGCGCTGACTCGAGCCACGATGCCCAAGCGCACTGACATCGAGTCGATTCTGATCATCGGCGCCGGTCCGATCATCATCGGCCAGGCTTGCGAATTCGACTATTCCGGTGCACAGGCGTGCAAGGCCCTGCGCGAGGAAGGCTATCGCGTGATCCTGGTCAACTCGAATCCGGCGACGATCATGACCGACCCGGATATGGCCGACGCGACGTACATCGAGCCGATCACCTGGCCGATGGTGGCCAAGATCATCGAAAAGGAGCGACCGGACGCTTTGCTGCCGACGATGGGCGGCCAGACGGCGCTGAACTGCGCGCTCGATCTCGCGCGCGAAGGCATCCTGACCCGCTTCGACGTCGAGTTGATCGGTGCGACCAAGAAGGCGATCGACAAGGCCGAGGACCGGGAAAAATTCAAGGCGGCGATGACGCGCATCGGACTGGGCTCGGCCCGCTCCGGCATCGCGCACGATCTCGAGCAGGCGCTGGAAGTTCAGGCCGACATCGGCTTTCCGGCGGTTATCCGCCCGTCGTTCACGCTGGGCGGCACCGGCGGCGGCATCGCCTACAACAAGGACGAATTCGTCGAAATGTGCAAGCGCGGACTCGACAGCTCGCCGACGCGCGAGCTCTTGATCGAGGAATCCCTGCTCGGCTGGAAAGAATTCGAGATGGAGGTGGTGCGCGACAGGAAGGATAACTGCATCGTCGTCTGCTCTATCGAGAACGTCGACCCGATGGGCGTGCACACCGGGGACTCGATAACCGTCGCACCGGCGCAGACCTTGACCGACAAGGAATATCAGATCATGCGCAACGCCTCGATCGCCGTGCTGCGCGAGATCGGCGTCGACACCGGTGGATCGAACGTCCAGTTCGCCATCAATCCCGACGACGGACGCATGATCGTCATCGAGATGAATCCTCGCGTGTCGCGCAGCTCGGCTCTGGCGTCGAAGGCGACCGGCTTCCCGATCGCCAAGATCGCCGCCAAGCTCGCCGTCGGCTACACGCTCGACGAATTGAAGAACGACATCACCGGCGGGCAGACCCCGGCGTCGTTCGAGCCGACGATCGATTACGTCGTCACCAAGGTGCCGCGCTTCGCCTTCGAGAAATTCAAGCAGGCCGACGACCGGCTGACGACGCAGATGAAATCGGTCGGCGAGGTGATGGCGATCGGCCGCACCTTCCAGGAATCGCTGCAGAAGGCGCTGCGCGGGCTGGAGACCGGAGTCGACGGCTTCAACCTGAAGACCGTCGACCCCGACACGATCGCGGACGAGCTGGCCTACCCTCGCGCGGAGCGCCTGTGGTATGTCGCCGACGCGCTGGCGATCGGCATGCCGCTGGACGAGGTGTATGCCCATACCCGAATCGACCGCTGGTTCCTGGCGCAGATCAAGGAAATCGTCGACACCGAGCTCGCGATCGAAAAGCGCAAGCTCGACGACTTTGGCGCCGACGAGTTCCGATCGCTCAAGCGCATGGGATTTTCCGATCGCCGCCTAGCGCACCTCTGGAAGAAAAGCGAAGCCGAAGTGCGCGCGCGCCGCCACGCGCTCGCTATCCGGCCGGTGTTCAAGCGCGTCGACACCTGCGCCGCGGAGTTCTCGACCCGGACCGCGTACATGTACTCGACCTACGAGGACGAGTGCGAGGCGCATCCGACCGACCGCCGGAAAGTGATCGTGCTGGGCGGCGGGCCGAACCGGATAGGGCAGGGCATCGAATTCGACTACTGCTGCGTGCATGCGGCGCTGGCGCTGCGCGAAGATGGCTACGAGACCATCATGGTCAATTGCAATCCGGAGACCGTGTCCACCGACTACGACACGTCCGACCGGCTCTACTTCGAGCCGCTGACGCTCGGAGGACGTGCTGGAGATCGTGCACGTCGAAAAACCATTCGGCGTGATCGTGCAGTATGGCGGCCAGACGCCGCTCAAGCTCGCTCGCGATCTAGAAGCGAACGGGGTGCCGATCATCGGCACGACACCCGACATGATCGACATGGCCGAGGATCGCGAACGCTTCCAGCAGATGCTGCACCGGCTGGGGCTGCGCCAGCCGCCGAATCGCACGGCCCGCACCGAGGCCGACGCCCTCAAGGCGGCCGAGGAAATCGGCTATCCGCTCGTCGTCAGGCCTTCGTACGTGCTCGGCGGCAGGGCGATGGAAATCGTGCACGAGCAGCGCGATCTCGAGCGCTACATGCGCGAGGCGGTCAAGGTGTCGAACGATTCGCCGGTGCTGCTCGACCGTTTCCTCAACGACGCGATCGAGGTCGACGTCGACGCATTGGTCGACGACAGCGACGGCGGCAAGGCGGTCGTGATCGGAGGCATCATGGAGCACGTCGAGCAGGCAGGCGTGCACTCGGGCGATTCGGCGTGCACGCTGCCGCCGTTCTCGCTGTCGTCGGCGCTGCAGGACGAGCTGCGGCGTCAGACGATAGCGATGGCGCACGGCCTCGATGTCGTCGGGCTGATGAACATCCAGTTCGCGATCCAGTTTCCGCAGGGCAACGCCGGCGAGGGCGTCGTCTACGTGCTCGAAGTCAATCCGCGCGCGTCGCGCACGGTGCCGTACGTGTCGAAGGCCACCGGGCGCCCGCTGGCCAAGATCGCAGCGCGCTGCATGGTCGGCCAGTCGCTGGCGAGCCAGGGCATAACGCGCGAAATCGTGCCGCCGTATTTTTCCGTCAAGGAAGCGGTGTTTCCGTTCATCAAGTTTCCCGGCGTCGACACCATCCTCGGGCCGGAAATGAAGTCGACCGGCGAAGTGATGGGCGTCGGCGAATCGTTCGCCGAGGCCTTCGTCAAGTCGCAGCTCGCTGCCGGCGTGCGGCTGCCCAGGAGCGGGAAAGTGTTCGTCAGCGTCAGGAACCCGGACAAGCCGCGCGCGATCGAAGTAGCACGCATCCTCGCCGGGCTGGGCTTCACGCTGGTCGCCACGCGGGGAACGGCCGCCGCGCTCGCCGCCGCTGGCGTCCCCGTCGTCGCGGTCAACAAGGTCGCCGAAGGCAGGCCGCACATCGTCGACATGCTGCTGAACGACGAAATCGCGCTGGTCATCAACACGGTCGAGGAGAAGCGAAGTGCGATCCAGGACAGTTACGCGATCCGGCGCGCCGCGCTCAACGACCAGATTCCCACCTATACGACGATGGCGGGCGCGCGCGCGGCCGCGCTGGGCATCCAGGAAATGCGAGAGCTGGTGCCCTACTCGATGCAGGCGCTGCAGCAGCGATTGCACTAAGAACGATTCGAGAATGTCATTATGAGCAAGACTCCACTGACGATTGCCGGCGCGGAAAAGCTCAAGGCGGAGCTCCGCCGGCTGAAGACCGTCGAGCGGCCCGCGGCGATCGTCGCGATCGCCGAGGCGCGGTCGCACGGCGACCTGTCCGAAAACGCCGAGTACGATGCCGCCAAGGACCGGCAGGGCTTCCTCGAGGTGCGCATCAGGGACATCGAGACGATGCTGGCGCAGGCGCAGATCGTCGATCCCGCGAAGATCGACGCCGATGGCCGCGTCGTATTCGGCGCGACCGTCGATCTGGAGGACCAGGCGTCGGGCGATCGCGTCTGCTATCAGATCGTCGGCGACGACGAGGCGGACATCAAGGACGGAAAGATTTCCGTGAACTCGCCGATCGCACGCGCGCTGATCGGCAAGCACGCCGGAGATACCGCCGAAGTGCAGGCGCCCGCAGGCGTGCGCGAATACGAGGTGCTCGCCGTTCGGTACGTCTGAGCACCGCCGCCTGGAGGGCGGCGGTGCTCCGGGATGTTACTTGTTGCGTCCGACCACCAGCAGCACGACACCCGCGACAATCGCGCCGACGCTGGCCCAGAGCGGAATGTTGACGGTTTCCTTGTCCTTGACCGAAAGCGTCAGCGGCCCGACATTCGCCGTGTGCGTTTCCTTGGTGTAGGTAAAGGTTCCATACGCCAGGCCGAGGACGCCGGCAACGATCAGGACGATGGCGAGTATCTTGGCGGGCCCCATGCGCACCTCCGGTGGTTGACACGTCGCCCGCAACGCGGTCGACGCTGCCATTCTAGCGCGTAAGCGGGTCAGGGCGTGCCGCGTTCGCGCTGGCCGCAGCGTCCGACCCAGCGCTCGGCGCTCGCACGGTCGCTGATGCACACGGTCCGCTCGCTGGTGATCCACGCCGAGCGCTCGAGCAGCTGGATATCCGCCTCGTGCTGGCGCGCGACGTGCGGGTCCTCGAAGAAGATCACGCGACGGCAGCGTCCCTCCAGCACCTCCAGTGCGATCTCGGCGTCGCCGCCCAGCGGACCGGAACGAAAGCGATCGACCCAGGGCGATCGCTCCGAATCGAGCGTAGCGGCAAGTTCGTTGAGCAGGCCGCCGGTGGTGCCGGTTGCGATACGGCGCCGGAAACGGTCGAAGAAGGTGAAGTTGGCCCGTATGAAATCACGCATCTCCCCCTTGCGTGCGTCGTGCGCGATCAGTGCGATCGTCTGCGACTCGAACGCGAAATCGCGGTCCAGCAATGGATTGGCCGGGCAACCGTGCGCGATGCGCGCAAGCTCGAACCATTCGCGGGCGTGAGCGAGCGTGGAGATGAACACCGTCTCGTGGATCACGCATTCTCGCTTGAGCGCCTGGCCCTCCGGGAAAATCGCGGTCGGATCGTCGGGATCGAGCAAATAGATCATCGCATCGAGCCGGCGTCCCGGATCGCCGCTGACGACCGCCGCGACCAGGTGGATCAGGCCGCCTTCGCGGCGCGTCGGCAGGCGCTTGAGCGCAGGATAGTCGGCGAGCAAGCGCGTGGCGACGAGAGCGTCGTAGGTCTGTCCCAGGGCGAGGATTTCCACGTGCAATTCGTCGCGGATCGCCGTTTCGAGCGCCGCCAGCAGGCGAAACAGCGCCCCGCCGGGCGCCACGCGATGCAGTGAGCTCGCGGCGAGCCCGATACGAAGCGGCCGTCTCGGCCGCGACGCAGTCACGCGCTGTGCCGCGTCAGCCGCTGCCGCGGCGACGGCGCGCTCGCTCGCCCGTCGGCTTGGCGGCAGGCGTCCGGGCGGCGCCGGCAACCGGTGGCCGAGCGGTTGTGCGCGCGGTCGGCGTGCGGGGACGGCGGGCTTGCGGAGTGGATTTGGCCATCGTCTTGTGGGTTGGACGCGCCGCGGGCCGTCGCTTGCCGCGCGGCTCGCCCGGGGCCGGCTCGCGAGCGCGGCGGGCGTCGGCGGCGCGCGGCGCTTGCTTGGGTCGCGGCACAGCAGCGGCCGGTTTCTCGGGCCCCTGTCGCCAAAGGACCAGGAGCTTGCCGATATGCTGCACCGGCGTCGCGTCGAGTGCGTCACAGATGCGCTGCAGCATCGCATCGCGCTCGTCGCGCAGATCGCTGAACACGCGCACCTTGATCAGTTCGTGCGCGAGCAGATTGACGTCGAGCTCGTGCAGCACGGCGGGGGTGAGTCCATGATGGCCGATGCTGACGACCGGATGCAGGTGGTGCGCCTTGGCGCGAAGCGCCCGGCGCCGGGCGGGGGCTAGCGTTTCCATCGGCGCATTCTATCCGATAGGCGTCAACCCGCGTGCGCCTGCCCGCGCAGTAACGTGCGCCATCGGCCCCGCTGCCGCAACGCGCTGCGCTCAGCGAGCGTGCAGCAGCCGTGCGGCCTTCGCGACCGACTTCGGTTTCACCCAGAAGATCGCACCGAAGCGGCCGGCACCGGCGGTGACGGCATCCATCGCGGTGATGTTTATCTTCGCCGCCGCCAAGGTGTTCATCACCTTGGTCATCGCGCCGACGCGGTCCGCTCCCTGTACCAGGAAGCCCGTCTTCCGGGCACTGAGATCGAGGTCGAGCTTGCGCGCAGCGCGCTTGAGCGCGGCGCTGTTTTCCGGAATCAGATCGAGCTGGCCCTTGCGGCCGTTGGGAAAACCGGAAAACGCGAGCAGGTTGACGCGCTCGGCGGCGAGGCCGGCGAGCACACGCGCACCGCGGCCCGGCGTGTTGGGCACCATCACGTGAAAGTAATCGACTTTACGCACACCTTGGCTCATGTTGGCTCCTTTGCCTGCCTTGCGCGGCAGGCGTTGAAACTCTGCAACTTCGGGCCGGCGCCGTCAACGGCCGTGACACGGCGCATTGCACGCCAGCCGCCGTTCGACCGCATTAGCGCGCGGGCGTCGCATGATTCGCGAGCAGCCGAACGCCCAGATACCTCGCCAGTCCGCGACCTCCTTCGGCCATCACCTGATGGTGATTCCAACGGAACGCCGGCTCCAGTAGCGGCGCCAGCGCATTCATCCATCGCTTGGTCGTGACGACCGTCCAGTCATAGTAGACACGGGTCGTTGTGCCGTCGGGCACGAGTCGCCAGCGCCCGCTGCCGTTGAGGTCGCCGACCGCCAGGCCTTCCAGGTACGTCGGTCGCGTCACCGCCGTCACGCGCATCGCGAAACTCAGCCGATACGGCAGCTTGCTCGACCAGGTGTATCTGCGCAGCGCCCCGAGGCCTTCGGCGTCACCTTTTTCCAGATCCTCGACCGCATGCACGAAACGCCACCAGTGCGGCCATTTCTCGACTGCGACGATCGCATCCCAAACGCGATCGATCGCGGATTCGAGTTGCCACTGCGTCGTCAGGTCGAATTGCCGCATCGGGCTACCGAGCTTCGCTCAGCGTAGTACGCCTCTGCGCATATCATCCAGAATCCAGACGAAAAAGCCGACGGCGACCCCGCCCCACAGCGTGGCCATCAGCGGGGACTCGGTATAGAACAACCACATCGCCGCATTGATGCAGCAAAGAAGGATGACCATCAACTTCAGCGCACGGTTGCCCACGGCGAGATTCTAGCCCGCAAGCGCAGGCGCGCCTATCGGCATCGGGACCGTACATCTTCCGGACGCCAAACCGACGCGCACTCTCGTCGCTACCGCGCGCTGCCGTCCAGCGCCCACGCGCTGAACAGGAAGATCGTCGCCATGCAGGGCGCGATCAGCACGACGCCGATGAATACCGGCACAAAAATGCGCCGCGGCGAGCTGGCCGGATGCAGTACCAGCAGCAGTGGCCACGCCAGCCACAGCCACGCCAGCGCCAGCCAGACCTGTCCCCGAAGCAGTGCCATGTGGCCGAACGACTGCGCGATCCAAAGCAGCAGAACGATCAGCGCATGCGCGACGCACAGCAGCGCCATTACCTGGAAGCTTTGCAGCGCAAAGCGCGACCCGGACGTCAATGGCACGGTCATTGCGGGCGCGGGCGTCGCTGACGGGCGGACGCCGGCGGCTACCGGCTCTTGGCCCAGCGGTACTTCTCCGCACACGTGATCACCTGGAGCTCGGTCGGAAACTCCAGGCACACGCGCGCATCTGCATGTTGCGTGGGGCGCCGGCGCTCGGTCGACGCTGGCCGCGCGGCTGACGGCGCGGGCGTGGCTGGCGACGCTGCGCCTGCCATGGGCTTGGCGTTCGGGGCCTGACCTTGGGCGAATGCCAAAGGGCACGCGATAAACAACCCTACCAGCGCCAGCGGCGCCGCGCTGAGTTTCATCGGAAGCTCCTTCGTGGCGCGCGGTCGGGACGACGCCCCGGCATCGCGGCCCCTTGCCTGCATCGATGCGAATTGTGGCACCAGAGCCCCTGGCTGGCCAGCACCGGCATCCGGGACGGTGTTTCGGCCTTCCCGAATGGGAATATCATTGCTACTGGCGGTGTTTGCGGCGGTCGGCGCAGCTCGCGTTCGCCGACATCGCCGGTACGGCCACAATTCGGAGGAAAGCATGAAAAATAAAGCTCACTTCCTGGTGACGCACATCGCTGTCCTAGGGTTCGGGTTGACGTTCGCGGCAGCCGCCGGCGCGGCGGACATGAGCTTTTTCATTACCAGCACCGGCAGTGGGAAGGGCGCCGACTTCGGCGGCCTGGCGGGTGCCGATCGACACTGCCAGACGCTGGCCTCTGCGGCAGGCGCGGGCGGACACACCTGGCGCGCTTACCTCAGCACCAGTGCGGAGGGTGGTTCTCCGGCGGTCAACGCGCGCGACCGCATCGGCAACGGGCCGTGGCAGAACGTCAAGGGAGTCGTCGTCGCCAAAAACGTCGCCGAGCTCCACGGCGACAACAATCTCAACAAGGAGACAGCGCTGACGGAAAAAGGCGACATCGTCAACGCGAGCGGCGACACGCCGAACAAGCACGACATTCTCACCGGGTCGCAGCCCGATGGCACCGCGTACCCGCCGGGCGAAGACAAGACCTGCCGCAACTGGACCAGCAGCAGCGACGGCGCGGTCCAGGTCGGACATCACAATCGCAACGGCACCGGCCCCGCGCCGGCCACGTATTCGTGGAACTCGGCGCATGTCACGCCGGGCTGCAGCGACGAAGCCTTGCGCAAGACCGGCGGCGCAGGTCTGCTGTACTGCTTTGCGGTGAAGTAAGGCGCGGCCGGATGCGGCCTCGCCTGCGGCCTACTCGCCGTACGCGAGCCGATCCATCATCTGGGCGAACTTCGACCAGTCGATTCGCTTGCTCTTCTGCTTGCGCCGGCCGTACCAGTAGAGCGAGCCGCGGCCGATCTCGAGTTCGCCGATCTTTTCCCGGTCGGCATAGATCTGCAGATTGAGCGAGGAGCGCGCCTTGGCCAACTCGAAGTTGGCCAGGTCGGCCTTGACCTCGTGCTTGCGCGGCTTCCTTGGACTGCGTTTGGGTCGGGCGCCGGCCATTCAGTTTGCTCCTCGGGTGCGCTCCCTCACAGGATGCGGTTGAACCACAGCAGCGACAGCAGTCCCGAAAGCAGCGCGAAGAAGGCGGCCGCCGCGGCAAAGAGCGCAGTGATCTCGGTCGCCCTTTTTTCGAACACGAGGCGCGCCGTCAGAGCCTGGTAGATGCCGGACAAGTCGGTCGCCGTTCCGGCGTGGAAGTATTCGGCCTTGGTCGTGTTGGCAATCGTCTTGAGCGCGTCTTCGTCGAGGCGCACGCGCATCGACCAGCCCTCCGCGCCCAGGACCTCGCCGCCGAGTGTGCCCACGCCGACGGTGTAGACGCGCACGCCGCGCTCGGACGCCATTCGCGCCGCCTCGAAGGGGTCCGGCCCCGCGGTCGTCTGTCCGTCGGTGAGCAGGACGATGGCGGCGGACTTGACCGAGCCCGGCGGCTTGGCTTCCGCGGCCTGTGCGCCTGGCGCCGCGTCGAGCGAGGCGCCGCGCTGCGCTTCGCGGCCGCCACCCGGCCGGGGATTGGCTGCGCGCAGGTCGAATTCCACATCGGGAAAAATGAGCTTGAGCGACACGAGGATAGCGCTGCCGATCGCGGTGCCTTTCTGCAGCTGGATGCGGTCGAGCGCGGCGAGGATGTCGTCGCGGTTCAAGGTCGGCGCCTGCACGACCGATGCGGTCGCCGCGAACGCCACGACGCCGATGCGCGTGTCGCGCGGCTGCGCGGCGACGAAGCTCCGCGCCGCGGCCCTCGCGGCGGCGATGCGCGTCGGGGCAACGTCGGCGGCGCGCATGCTGCCCGAAGCGTCGATCGCCAGGACGACGGTTTCGTACTGGTAGGGCAGGCTGATCACCGAGGCCGGACGCGCGATCGCGACGATCATCAGCGCGAGCGCCAACAGCATCAACAGTGGCGGCAGATGGCGGCGCAGGCCCGGCGCGGCGCCCTGCGCGTTCCTGACGAGCGCGAGGCGGGCATAGCGCAGCGTCTGTTTGTTTCGGCGACGCTGCAGCAGCACGTAGCCGGCGACCGCCGCTGGAATCAGCACCGCGAGCCATAGCATCGTCGGCCACAGGAACGTCATCGGTGCTCCAGGTGCTGCGGCAGCGCACCGCCGGCAGCGAGCCTGCTGCGCCGCTTGCGCAAGTCGGCGAAGCGCAGGATCGCATCCATCAGATCGTCGTCGGTCGCGAGCTCCAGCGCGTCGATGCCGGCGTGGCGAAAAGCGGTGCGCAGCTCCGTCTCGCGCTTCGCCGCGGCGGCCGCGAAACGACGGCGGAACGCGCTATCGTTGGTATCGACGTGAATCTGCTCCCCGGTCTCGGCGTCCTGGATGACGACCAGGCCGAGGTCGGGGAGGTCCATCTCCAGACTGTCGTACAGCCGCACGGCGACGACCTCGTGCCGTTGCGCGAGCTGCGCCAGCGGCTTGGCCCACCCGGGCTGGCTGATGAAGTCGGACACAACGAAAACCAGCGACCGGCGGGCGATGACCTGGTACGCGGTCCGGAACAGCTCATCGAGCCGGGTCGCGCCCGACTGCGCGAGCTCGGGACGGCCGAGCATCTTGTGGAGGATGTGCAAAACCTGGCGGCGGCCGGATCGCGCGGGGATCATCGTATCGACGCTGTCGCCGTAGAAAAGCGCGCCGACCCGGTTGCCATGCCGGGTCAACATGCGTGCCAGGACGGTGACCAGCTCGGTCGCCACGGCACGCTTGTTCACGGTTTGCGAGCCGAAATCGATCGACGGGCTCAGGTCCAGCACGAACCACGCGGTGAGGTCGCGTTCCTCGTTGTAGACGCGGACATAAGGCGTCTGAAGGCGCGCGGTGACGTTCCAGTCGATGTGGCGGACATCGTCGTGATATTCGTATTCGCGCAGATCGGCGAGATCGACGCCGAAACCGCGGAACAGCGTGCGGTAGTCGCCGTGAAGCAGGCCGTCGAGCCGGCGGATCACCGTCCACTCGAGGCGGCGCAGGATCGCGTCAGGCGTTGGCGTCCACTCTGACATGGGTCTCGAGCGGCTTCTCTGGGGCGGGGATGTGCTTCATGATGCGCAAAATGATCTGGTCGGGCGTCAGCGCATCGGAAAGCGCTTCGTATGACAGCGAGAGCCGGTGCCGCAGGACGTCGGGCGCGATATCGATCATGTCCTGCGGCAGCACGTAGTTGCGATTGCGCAGGTACGCGAGCGCCCGCGCGCCTTCGACCAGGTGTATCGTCGCGCGCGGGCTCGCGCCGTAGGTGATGTACTTCGACGTGTTGGGAATGCCGTAGCGGTCCGGATTGCGCGTCGCCGATACCAGACGCACGGCGTATTGCACCAGCGCCGGGTCGACGTAGCCTTTGCGGCATTCGCGCTGCAGCTGCGACAGCTGCTCGGTGGTCGCGACCGCGGTGACCGTGGCGGGCGCGCCGGTGACGCGGTTGACGATGACGGTCTCCTCCGCCTCGCTCGGGTAGCCGACCAGGACCTTCATCATGAAGCGATCGACCTGCGCCTCGGGCAGCGGGTAGGTGCCTTCGGTCTCGATCGGATTCTGGGTCGCCATCACCAGGAACGGCTGCGGCACCGGGTGGCTTTCGCCGGCGATCGTGACCTGGTATTCCTGCATCACTTCGAGCAGCGCGCTTTGCACCTTCGCCGGCGCGCGATTGATTTCGTCGGCCAGCAGCAGATTGGTGAACACCGGACCGAACGAGGTCGCGAATTCGCTGGTCTTCTGGTTGTACACGCGCGTGCCGACCAGATCGGCGGGAACCAGGTCGGGCGTGAACTGGATGCGGCGGAACGTCCCCCGGATGGTTCGCGCCAGCGTCTTGACGGTCAGCGTCTTGGCCAGCCCGGGAACGCCCTCGACCAGCAGATGGCCCTGCGCCAGCATCGCCACCAGCACGCGCTCTAGAAAATGGTCCTGGCCGACCACGATCTTTTTGACTTCGTAGAGAATGCGCTCCATGCCTGGCATGGCTTCGCTGTGTACGGGATCGCGATCGTTCATGGTGGGCGCCTATGGGGATGACAGGACAGACTGAATTAGAACGGCGATACGCCGGCCGCGGCAGCGGCATTCTCGATCGGCACGGCAAACCCGATGCCGATGAAGACCCCCTGTTCGCTCGGGTTCAGGATCGCCGTGACTATCCCGACGACCTCGCCATCCATCGTCGCCAGCGGTCCACCCGAATTCCCCGGATTGGCGGCTGCATCGAACTGGATCAGATTGGTCAGCAGGCGCTTGCCTTCTCGCGAGCGATGCTCGCGTTTGAGGCCGGAAACCACCCCGGCCGAGGCCGACGGACCGATTCCGAACGGAAAGCCGACGACGAGCACGTCGTCGCCGACGGCAAGATCGCGCGTCGAGCGCAACGTCGCGGGTGCCAGGTCGTCGGGAATCGTCTTGGCCTGCAGCACGGCGAGGTCGTTCTCCGGCTGCAAACCGATCACGTCGGCGTCCGATTCGGTGCCGTCGAAAAACACGACCTGCACGCGGTCGGCGCCGGCGACGACGTGTAGATTGGTGAGGATGATGCCGCGGTCGACGATGACGACGCCGGTGCCGACGCCGCGCACGTGATCGGCCTCGGCGTCGTCGCTGTGCTCGATCTGGCGCACGCGCACCACCGAGCGCTGCACGATTTCGTACGCCTTGGCGGCACGCGATGGCAGCACGTTGGTATCGAGGGTGTGCAGCACGGCGGCGTCGACATCATGCTGGGTCAGTTGCCGCGGCGGTGGCTTCATCGCGCTGTAGGCCAGGAACGCCCCGAGGCTCAGCAGCACGGCGACCCCAACCAGCAGAATGCGCTCGTGCCGCGACAGGAACCCCCGCACCCGACCCGTGGCCGTGTGGCTGCCCGATGCGCGTGCAGTCTCGTCCTGATCGCCCGGAGCGGACTGGCCCGGCGCCGGCGAAGCAGGGTCAGCCGATCCGGCGGCGTGCGTCCGACGCGATTTGCTGTAGAGCGTGACTTTGTTCATTGCGATTGGAGCGAGGCGGGCGCAGACCGTTCACATGCAACGGTACCACGGCGCCGCGCAGGTCGCGACACCGAGCGCCCCTGACGTCATGCAAGGCGGTCCGGCGGGGCGCCCCGAGCGCACTTGCGGCAGTCGAGGAGCGCGCCGAGGTGGCTAGCCCGACCACCGCGGCTGACCACCCACGGGCGATGGGTCCAGGGAGGCTGGTGACGCACGTGCTGATTGTGGCCGCATTCTAGTTCGGCCACCCAGTGCCGCTCCGTATCCTGGTGGTAGCCGACGATGCGCCGTTGCATGCGGGGATTATCTGCGGTCGCCGCCGTTAGGCCAATGAACGACGCCGCCGGCACCAACCTCCCGGAGGCCGCGTCGCGTCAGCGCCACTCGACGGCGCCGAAGCGGTCCTGGCCCAGCCATGTGTAGAAGATCCCGAGCGTCGCCCGGGTTTGGGTGCTGTCGCCGAAATCGGGGTAGAACGCGTCCCGGCGATTGCCCAGATACTTGAGCGAGATCGCATGCTGGCGGTAGACGCGCATGGTCAACGATGCATCGGCGCGCAGGATGTTGTCGTGGCCGCCGCGATTGGCGGCGGCGACGCGGCTTACGAAGTACTCCCGGCCGGTCAGGTCGAGCGACACCCGGTCGGCGAATATCAGGCGGAGCGCGACCAGCGCCTGTGGCGCGAGCCCGTAGTGATAGTCGCTGTCGATCGTGCTGTGCGTCGTGCCCACCGCGGCGTAACCTGCGCCGAGCAGCGCCGTGCCCTGCAGCGCCACCGCCTTGGACGCCCACCATTGACCCGTCGTCCCGAGCGACAGCGCGGTGCTGGAGACGCGAAAGGTTTGCGGCGCGATGTAGTCGTAGCTGCCGTACAGGCCGTAGATGCCCCGATAGTCGGGACCGAGCTCGTAATCCTTTCCGACCAGCAGCCCGCGCGTCATGACGTTTTCGGCGCCGTTGGCGCTGGACGCGGTCGCCTGGAAGTTGAAGTAGTCGAACGGCCTGTCGTACGTATAGCCGGGCTTGCCCGGCATGCCGTAGTCCATCGAGAAATCGACCAATGCCTCGTTGCGCTTGAGCTTGGTCGTCGACGTACCCGCGTTGCTCTCGGCTGTGCCCGAAAAGCCCAGCTGAAGTTTGCTGTAATGGACCGGGTCGTGGCTCGCGAACGCAGCGTCGAAGCGATCGCCGAAGGCCAGACGGTTGAATCCCGTCGCTGGCGAGATCGCTGCCGCCCCGAGCTCGCGCCAGAGCGGGGGCAGCTCGTCGTGCGCAAGCACGACGTGCGCCATGCGGAAGAGCGCCTCGCCGAGAAACGTGCCGCCGACACCGGTGTTGACCTGGTCGTTGCGCGAGGGCGGCGTCCTTTCGCCGGCGATCTCCCACATGGCGCTGCCGGCGAACGTGTAACCGAGCGCCTCCCAATAGCCGAGGCCCGCGGACCGGGCGAACCCATGGTAGATCGATCCCAGATACGGGTGTCCGAGCTGGTTGGTGCGAAATGGGTCGCTGTCGACTACCCAGCTGCTGTGCAGATTGTGACGGATCGTCGAAATGTTGCTCGCATAGTCGTCGTCCGAAAAATGCCTGTTGTACTGGTTGAGCAGGAAGCTGAAACCGACGATTTCGGCCGCCGGCAGCGCGTAGTTTTTCTGCGGTGCCGACGGTTGCGGCGCCTCGGCGGCGAGTGCAGGAGCCGTGTCAGACCGCATCACTGCGCCGGCGCTCCACCGGCCGCGGCCCAGATCGCCGGAAGGTCATCGGCAACGACTTCCCCTGCGGTTGCCGCCGACGCCACGGCTGCCCCCAGGCAGAGCCAGGCGGCGCCGAATGCGTATGCCGTGCGCCACAGCGGGCGCGACGGGACAGGCTGCGGTCGATCCATCCGGCGATGTTAAACGCGACGCGCCGCATTGGAGCGGCAGCGCGTTCAGTTTCAGACAACTGCCGACAGCGCGCCTACCCCAAGTCCTACACCCGCGCCCCCCGGGACCGGTTAGAGCCAGCCGGATGCTTCAGTGCACGATCAGCTGCCACGCGAGGATCATCTGCGCGATGAATCCACCCGCAAACGCCAGCGTGCGGGCCCAGGGCAGCGCGGCAGTGTAGGCGAACCAGTGCACGATCCGCGCCCAGAAATAGAGCGCGCACGCGAACACGGTCATGCCGTTGCTGATGTTCGCGGCGTGTGCCGCGAGCACCAGGGCGGCGAAGATGACCAGATTCTCGACCGCGTTGGCGTGCGCCGCCTTCATGCGCCGCGCCCAGGGCGACTGCGGCTTCGGATTGTCGGGATAGCCGACGGTGTCGGCGAGTCCCCACACGGCAATGCGGTCGAGGATGTACGGTACCCACATGATGGCGGTGAAGGCGCTGATCCAGACCAGGTACATGATTTCCGTATTCATCGAGTCCCCTCCGTTTCGATGGTTGCCAATGCTCGACCGATGCGAGCATGTTCGTCCGCCGCAACCGATCAACCGGCGCGTTGATCGACCAGATCGGCGAGAATCTCCGCCGCTCGCTCGCATTGCTCGCGCGAGACGTCTAGATGCGTGACCGCGCGTATCGTTCGCGGCGTGAAGGCGAAGACCAGCACGCCGCGCTCCCGAGCCTGGGCGACGATCGTCGGCGCATCCGGCGCGTCGGGCGCAAGCCCGAAAACGATGATGTTGGTCTGCACGGTGGCGAGATCGAGGATTACACGCGAGCTCTTCGCCAGCCGCTCGGCGATCCGGCGCGCGTTGGCATGGTCGTCCGCGAGCCGCCCCAGATGATGATCGAGCGCGTACAGGCCGGCGGCGCCGAGGATGCCGGCCTGGCGCATTGCACCGCCCGCCATGCGCCGGTAGCGAACCGACCGGTCGATCAGGGCGCGCGAGCCGGCCAGGAGTGAGCCGCCTGGCGCGCCCAGCCCCTTGGACAGCGCGACCGCAACCAGATCGAACGGCGCGGCGAGCGTCGCGAGCGAGCGAGCGCTCGCGGCCGCGGCGTTCCAAAGGCGCGCGCCGTCGAGAAAGCTCGCAATGTCGCGTTCGCGCGCGGCGGCGCACAGCCGCTCGATCTCCTCCTGATCGAAGACGATGCCGCCGGCGCGATTGTGCGTGTTCTCGATTTCGACCAGCGTCGTCGGCGGATAGATCGGATGACCGCGCGGCTTCACCGCGGCGACGAATTCGGCGACGCTGAAGACCCCGCGGGCGCCTATCTCGGTGAACTGCACGCCGGCATTGGCGGCCGACGCACCGGTTTCGTGCCAGACGGCGTGGCTTTCGCGGCTGACGATGACGTCGTCGCCGGGCCGGGTGAGCACGCGCAGCGCGACCTGGTTCGCCATCGTACCGCTGGGCAGCCAAAGTGCGGCGTCCTTGCCGAGCAGCGCCGCGACGCGGTCCTGCAGCGCGTTGATCGTCGGGTCCTCGCCGTACTGGTCATCGCCGACCGGCGCGGCGGCGATGGCGGCGCGCATCTCTGGCGTCGGCCGGGTCACCGTATCCGAGCGAAGGTCGATCGGCGGCGCAGCGACGCCGATTCCGCCTTCGCCGCTTGTCTTCTCTTCAACCCGGTTCATAGGTCGAAACCTCGACGAGGTTCAAGTCAGGGTCGCGGAAGTAGACCGACCGGATCGCGCCGCGCGCGCCGGTTTTGGCCACCGGTCCATCGACGATCGCCACCTTGCAACCCGCCAGATGGGCGATCACGTCCGGCAGTGGGATCGCCGAGATCAGGCAGAAGTCGGCTGAGCCCGGTGTCGGCGCATGGGCCTTGGGTTCGAACTCCCGGCCCGCCTGGTGCAAGTTGATTTTCTGGCCGCCGAACACCAGCGCCTTGCGTCCGGCGCCGAAGGTCGTCACGGTCATCCCGAGCACGCGGGTATAAAACGCGCAAGTGGCTTCGATGTCGCGCACCGTCAACACGATGTGATCGATGCGATCGATTTTCATTGCCGTACCTACGCGCGCTTGCTGGCCAGGAGTGTGCGGCGGCGTTCGAGACTTTCTTCCGGCCAATACCGGTCGCGATCGTAGTACTCGGCGACCGCGGGCGTGCCCTGCGGCAATACCACCCACGGCTGCTTCGAGGCGGTGAAGATGTGGATATCGGGCGGAAGACGATCGGGGTCGTCGAGCGTTCCGACGCGCACGAAGCGCAGAAGGTCGCCCGCTCCTGCGTAGTTGCTCCACAGCGCGATGCGGCACGTCGGGCAGCGGACGATCTTCTGGCCCTTGCCGCTGTTCGAGGGTGTCGCCACTACTTCCGGCTCGCCCTTGAGCACGATCACGCGGTCCGCTTCGATCAGCGCATTGAGCGCGAAAGAGGCGCCTGTTTCGCGCTGACACCAGCGGCAATGACAGCAATGTACGAACAAGGGCTCACTGATCATCTGATAGCGGACCGCGCGGCAGGTGCAGCCTCCTTCGAGCGGAAATGGGTCGGTGGCGGTCATCGGGGTCTGGCCCGATCCAGCTGCGCGCCGATGCGATCGCGCAGGCTGCGCTCCGCGATCGAATCGCCGAACGGCGGCAGATCCCGCAATTGCGCGAGCACGGTATGCAATGCGGCGTCGCTATCGCCGCGAGCGAGCGCGATGTCGAGGTCGGACAGCAGCCGCGCCAGATGGCCGCGCTGTTCGACCAGGTGGTTGAATTGGGCATCGCAGCGCGGAATCGGCGTCGGATAGGTGCGAATCTCGCCGGCAAGCGCCATGCGGGCGTCGGCGAGCCAGCGTTGAAGCTCGAGCGCGAGCCCTTCGACGCTGTCCGTCTCGATCGTGCTGGACGATGTCAGATGCGGCATGGCCATGCTTGGCTCGACGGCAGATGCCCCGCGGTTAAGCAGCGCGTCTGCTGAAGCCCGTCAACATGATGCACGGATTTGCCGAAAAATTGAAGTTGCGCGCCGCGGGCCGCGAATGGCCCGGCTGGCTCGGCCGGCGCGGTCAATCGCTCGGCAGCATCCGTTGCAGCACCTGGTCGCGCAGGAAGAAGTAGTGATAGAGGCCCGCGGTGGCGTGGAATCCGATCAAGCCGAGCAAGACCCAGGACAGCACGACGTGGACGTCGCCGGCGATGAAGCCGATCCTTGCGTTGGCCGAGACCAGATAAGGCAGACTGAAGAGATCGAACACACGAACCGTCCATTCGCGGGCCGACGCCGCCGCCCAGCCCAGGACCGGCAGAACGAGCAGCAGGCCATACAGCAGCCAATGCGTCGCGCGCGCCAGCATCTGCTGCCAAGGCGGTATGTTTTCGACCACCGGCGCGACCGGGTAGGCGCGGCTCCAGAGCAAACGTATCAGCACTATCGCCATGATCAGTACGCCGAACGAGAGGTGCAGGTTGATCAGCTTCCCCGGAACCACGCCACGGCGGATTTGGGGCATCGTCCATGCGATGACGAACTGGACGAGGACGAGCGCAAAGACGAGCCAGTGCAACCATTTGGCGATCGATCCATAACCGCCAACAGCCGTCGGCGGTCGATTATTTAGGGTGGCGAATGTCGGGTTCATGGTGAGGGTGGAAGCATCGGATGACAGTCAGACGACGACGGTGTCGTGTAGTTCCCACGTAAGCGACTTGGTCGGGGTGCTCGAGGCGCGGGACCCAAGTGGTATCCGGGAGGGGTCGCGTGTTTCAGGAACCGGCGATCGTCGGCACTTCCACGATGCGGCGGATCCCCGAGCCCGGAGGATCCTCGACCGCCCGGACGATCGCCCCCACCATCTGGTCCAGCGTGACGAGTCCGAGGCGTCGTGCGCCCTCGCGCCAGACGAGGATCAAGGTCACCGGCCGATGAGCCGGCCGAAAAGCGCGGCAAGCGGCGAGCGTCTTTTCGGCAGCGGCCCCGGCATCGGGTCGAAGTAGCGGCGATCGATGTAACACCAGCCCCAGGTTTCGCCGGGCTCGAACGAGGCGATCATCGGATGGCCGGTTGCGTTGAAATGCTTGAGCGCGTGCGTGTGCTCCGAATCCTCGCAGCAGCCGACATGGCCGCACGACAGGCAAAGCCGGAGCTCGTTCCATGTCGCGCCGATCGCCATGCAATCCACGCAGCCGTTGGCGCCCGGCCGCACCTCACGGATATCGTTGAAATGCTCGCAGCGCTCGATCGCCTCAGTCATGCGCGATCGAGCGCTCGCTGAACAGATAGTCTTTCAGTTCCTTGGAGAACCGCGCATCCCGGCGTCGAATCCACTCGAGCACCATCGAGGCATGTTCCTTCTCCTCGTCGCGATTGTGCGCCAGGATGGCCTTGAGTTCCGTATCCTTGCACGCGTCGGCGCGCTGGTTGTACCAATCGATGGCCTCAAGCTCTTCCATCAACGAGACGATTGCTCTGTGCATGTCGCGTGTTTCGTCGGACAGCTGATCGACAGGCTCGTGATAACCGACACTGGACATTTTCCTCTCCGGTTGGGTGAACGAATGTCTTGCCGATTCGCAGCCAGGGAGCTTGCGCTCAACGTCGCTTGAAATCGACGCGGCCGACATTCGCCCGTTCGAGATCGGCCTTGACTTGCGCGCGTCCGCGTTCATAGACGATTTCGCGTCCCATCGCGCTGCCGACATAGGCCATGCCGTTGCGCGTCGGATGGAGTTGACATCGCACGTTGTGGACTCCTTCGCCAAGGACAACCTCGATCACTTCGGCGCGCTTGCTCAGCACGACGACGTCCAGCGTTTGTCCGGTTGCGGTGACGCGAACCGTAATTTTCTCATCGTTCATCGGTGTGTCACCAATCGATCGTCCAGCGTTCTACGGCGGCCCGACATTGACGACGGCCTCGATCGCGTATCCGTCGGGGTCGAATACGAATGCGGCGTAATAGTTCTCGCCATACTGGGGGCGCGGACCCGGTGGACCGTTGTCCTTGCCGCCGTGCCGGAGCGCCGCTTCATAGAAGCGAGCGACGGCATCGCGATCCGCCGCGGCAAAGGCGAGATGAAATCCCGGTCCCGGCACCACGCCGCCGCCGGAACGAAACTTGATTGCAAGCTTGTCGCCGGCGCCCGGATAGCCGTATCCGACCGCAGTGTCGTCCGTCCAGACGCGGGCGTAACCCAAAGCTGCGAGCGCGGCGTCGTAGAAGGCGGTCGAACGCGCCAGGTCGGTGGTGCCTAAGGACAGATGGTGCAACATAGGGAGGGGCACAAAAAAGACGATCGCGCTCGGATTGGGACATTGTCCTTAGCGCCGACCCCGAGCGCAATAGCGCGGGTTGCCATTCGCGGCAATCGTCGGATGGTCTGCCCTGTCGCCGAAGGCCTCGGCCTCGATCCCGATTTAGGCGCCGCCCCCGACTGCGACCTCGCTCATCAAGGCGAGCTGATTGCCATCGGGGTCGGTGAATTCCGCCAACCACAATTCGGCATTGGGCGTTCGATGGACCATGTGCGGGTCCGCCACGAAGCGTACCCCTTGGCCCGTCAGAGTGGAGTGCACGCCCTTGATGTCGCTTACGCGAAAGTAGATCGCCGAGCCCCGCTGCGCTTTCTGGCCGGGCGGCAGAACCCCGACCAGCAGCCGGACCGTGCCGCACATGAAAAAAGCCATCTGCGGCGGCGCCGCGAACAGTAACGGAAGGCCCAGCACGTCGCGATAAAAGGCCACGCCGCGTTCGAAATCGTCGACCGGAATCATGAGTTGGCCGATAGTCGCGTTCGAAAGATTCATTTCGCGCTCCTTCCGTTGCCGCGCCCCCGCCGCTGGTGCTGCTACTCACCTAGTGCGGCCACAGCCAACCGAACGTCCCTCCGGTCAGCAGCGCGTAGATCAACCCATCGACCGATGTCTTGATGGTCGTGCTCCACGAGCGGTGATACCAGATCGACATCTGCCAAAGCGCGAGCACGTAGGCCCCGAATGCAGCGGCGCCGGCCATCTGGAAGACGCGGGGGTAGGGCGCGCCGACAGGCAATGCCCTTCCAGCGATATACGCGGCGAAAACCCCGACGCCGACGCAATACAGAAACCAGAGGATGAGATTCCTGCGCATCGAGAAGGGACCGTTGGGTATTACGGTGAGCAGCATCACCGGGCCTTGTCTTAACTTTTCGGTGAACTCGGGCGAACGCATTTCCTGGGTACTCGACGGATGCGGCAGCATGTAATCGCCCGGCGGTATGGCAAGCGGCCGCAGGGCATCGCGCACGCCGTCTTCGTTCGGAAGCTTCGGACAGTCGCTCTTGTGCCACGGCAACAACATGTGGATGATCGAGCTCGCTATGAAGACGAGCACTGCGGAAAGCAGGATAGGCACTACCAATGCGGATAAGCCTGTCATGACGCCCTCCTCTGGTTGACCGGCGGCGCGATTCTGGAATGGTCTTCGGTATTCGTCAATGCGCGGCCCTGACAGCCTCCGAGCGCTAATGTACGTTCGGCGCGTCTCCTTCAAGTGGCAAAGCCAAGGAAAAAAACACGCGGTCATCGGGCTCGACGTCGCCGTGGGGATAGGCTTTCGCGGGCACCTCGCCGAAGCCGAGCCGCTCCAGCAGGCGGATGGAGCGAGAATTTCTCGGGTCGACGGTCGCGAAAACCGCGCGAACCCCGAAGTCGCCGGCAAGGTGTGGAAGAGCCGCGCGACAGGCTTCGAATGCAATCCCGCGGCCCCAGTACTCGGGTGCGAAAACGAATGCAAAATCTGCGGTGGACCCGGGATAAATGGTTGCCTGAACGTAACCGGCACATTGCCCTGAGCTGAGCCGGACGATCCAGTTCAGCCAGCGTTCACGCCCATTTGCCGAATGACCCCGCTCGAGTTGCTGGTAGCGCTGACGCAAAGCGAAGACGGATACGGGCGGTTCCCCCGGGACGTAATCGTATATCGCCGCATCGGACATCGGCCCGAACATCTCGTCCGCGTGCGCGACGACCAGCGGTTCGAGACGCAGCGTGGCCGACTCGATCGGGCTCATTGCGTCACCCCGATGCTGCGCTTTCGGGCCGAGGGCGCTTGAACATGTCGTTCAGTGCCGCATACGGCGCGGCTTGCTGTGCAAACGTAAAGGTTCCCGTGTCTCGAATTTCGCGTGCAGCCCTGAGAAAAGCGCCGTAAGCGGCCCGGGCGAGCGATGACCCGAGGCTCACGCGCTTGACGCCGAGCGCTGCAAGCTCGTCGAGCGAAAACGGGGCGCCGGACAGGCCCATGACGACGTTCACCGGTTTGGGCGCAACCGCTTTGACCACGGCGGCGATGTCGTCACGATTGGTCAAGCCCGGCGCATAGAGCACGTCGGCACCGGCGGCCGCGAAGGCTTCCAGCCTGCGGATCGTGTCCTTCAAATCGGGCCGTCCGTTGATCAGATTCTCGGCTCGCGCGGTCAGCACGAATGGAAACGGTAAAGCGCGCGCCGCTCGCACGGCGGCCGCGACGCGTTCGACCGACAATGCGAACGGATAAATCGGGTCATCGGCGCGTCCAGTGGCGTCTTCGATCGACCCGCCGACGAGACCCGTTTCGGCCGCCAGTCGAACGGTCTCGGCGCAGGCTTCGGGATCGTCGCCAAAACCGTTTTCCAGGTCAGCGGAAACAGGAAGACTCGTGGCGTCTACGATCGTGCGTGCGTGAGAGAACGTGTCCGACCGGTTGACTGCGCCCTCGGCATCGGCCTTTCCGACCGAAAAGGCAAATCCGGCGCTGGTCGTGGCTAATGCCTCGAAGCCAAGCATGCCAAGTAGCTTGGCCGATCCAGCGTCCCACGGATTGGGAATGACGAATATTCCCGGCCGCGTGTGCAGCATCCGCAACCGTTCGGCCCGATTTGCTTGCGCATTCATCGCGACGCCATCTGGTGAAAGGCTATCAGTCAGGGGGCAGTTTACCGCGGCCTTCCGGATACTGCTTTTCCCATTCGAGTCCGTTGAACGGCTTGATCTCGATGTGTTCGAGCGTCACCGCATCCAGGCAGCGCACGTTGACGCTGTAGCCGTCGGGGTGAGAGCGCGGGACATAGAACGACTTGACGCCGCACACCGAACAAAAAAGATGCTTCGCGGTGCCGGTGTTGAAGGTGTAGGTGGTCAGAAACTCGCTTCCTCGGAGCAATCGAAATCGTGATCGGGGCACGATGAGGTGCAAATAACCAGACTTGGCGCATATCGAGCAATTGCACTCGGACGCCGTTAACTCGGCCGGGGCGTCCACCTCGAATCGAACCCGGCCACAATGACAACCACCTGTAAGAAGAGTCGTATCCATCGGGCGCCCGGTAAACCCGGTTGCTATGCGTTCGGCTTGCGCGGCACCCGCTGCGCCGGGTCATAAAAGAACGTCTCCTCGGCAATGCGTTCGCCCTCCCAGCGCTGGTAGGCGAGTTCCTCCATCCGCGTAACGGTCTCGTCCGGCCATTCAAACCGGAAAATCCAGCGAATCACTACCCGGTCGCCGCTGACGAATACGGGTCGTACGCACTTCGAAGACACCTTTGTGGCCCTCGCGAGAACGCGGTGCTCGTTCGCCACGTGCGCCTCTCGGCCGACGCGCGGCGGCGACTGATTCTCCTGCATCGAGGAATCCCCTGTGTAGAATTCTTCGAGCGCCTCGACGTGGGCGTTCTGTTCGACTCGCGCTATGAATCTTTCCAGGGTCTCGGCTGTAGGCATGATATTTCCAGTTGCGCCATCTTCTCGGGGGCGATTGAATGCTGCCGTACCTTCCATGCGGTAATAAGTGGCATTCTTCGACGTGGCACCCGGCGCGATTTTTCTCAGGACTTAGGCATCGAGGTTGCCGGCGGCCCCTGAGGAAATGGCGTTTCCGGGACGCTGTTCGTATTCTGGAAACTGGCAATCATCCAATCGCCTGCCTGCTTCGTCAGGATTTGCAATTGGATCCCATTGCGTGGCTCCGGCAACCCGGGCGGTGTCTTGGCGCCAACCATCGTCCAGCGTACGTGAGCGACTGCCACTGTCGGACTGAGAAATCTTACGTCCACATCGGTCACAGTGAGCGTGCTTTGCGCAAAGACGAACGCGAAGGCCGTCCTGAGTTTTCGCTCGATTTCCGGCCGACCCTTCCACCACCAGCCGACGACGTTGACGACGTCTCCGTCTTCGGTGAGCAACTTTGCATAGGCCTCGGCGTCGTGTCGATTCCACGCTGCTGCCTGTCGGACCTGCACCTGGCGAATCGCCGATTCCTCCAGTTGCTGGCCCGACGCGGAGACCGGCAGGGCGGCAAGTAGCCAGATCGCGACGCTTAGTCCATGGTGCAGTTGCTTCATTGCCTACCTCCTCAGTGGTGTCGTCTGTTGCCGGCGGGGAGTATCGCGGCACATCAAGGAATGCCGCCTCCATTGCAATAGGAGCACCGAGTCAAGGCTCTCGCCGCACGACCCGGTATTTGACATGAGTGACAAGCGGCGAGCTGCTTACCTCCGACTGCTCCAACGACAAAGCGTCGGGCCCAAGGTGCTCGAACAAGCGCACGCCGGTTCCCAGCAGCATGGGCGCGACATGAAGGGTAAGTTCATCGATCAAGCCGGCTTCGATGTACTGCCTGATCGTGGCAGCTCCCCCGGAGACGCGCACGTCCTTGCCCCCGGCTGCGGCGGTTGCCTGCTGGAGGGCGCTCGCAATGCCGTCGGTCACGAAGAAGAACGTCGTTCCGCCCTTTCTCGACCAAGGCTGCCGTACGGAATGGGTCAGGACAAAGACCGGCGCGCGGAAGGGCGGATTCTCGGGCCAGCCGACTTCTCCCTCGTCGAACATGCGCCTGCCCATCACATACGCGCCAGCGCGGTCGAATACTTCCTTGATAAGGGCATCATCGTTCGAGGTTTGTCCTCCTTTCAGTCCGATACGCTCGAGGAATGTTGCGGTCTGGAACGCCCACTTGTGAATACTAGTGCCGCGATCGCCCAGCGGATTATGCGGGCCCCGATTGGGGCCCGCGATATAGCCGTCCAGCGAAACGCCGACGTCGACGAACACCTTGCCCATTTGAATCGCCCTCGGCCGCGCGCCGGACGCCTTCCTGCGCTTAAAGACTAACGAACAAAACCCCGGATACGAATGATCCGAATGTACACTCCAGCTACGGCACGCGCTCCCATTCCGCAATGGGGCCCGTTACGACCCGAAAAAGAGGGTGCGCCGCGGGGCGCGAAACGTCGAGGTTGCGGCGATAGGCGATCGGACTTCGCCGTCGCAATTTGCCGAGCAGCCACGACCATTCGTATTGCATTTGTCCATCGGTCGCGATCATTCGCTGCTCGGACCGAACATGACCCAGTTTGGACCGATCGAACCGATAGCCCCGGGACTGCGCCTCGGCATAAACGGCCGCGAGGTATCCATTGATTGCGGAGCGGGGCGAACGGCACGACCTGAACCGCTTGAGCTGAGGATGCTGTCGATAGCCGACGGTGCGCCCTCGCAGGACTTCCCGGGCAAGCAGCGCTTCGCGCCAGAGCGCCACGAGACCCTGTGCATCGAGATACTTGGGGTGCAGCGTCCACAGTCTCATGACGAGCTGTTTACCTCCGGCTCGCGGATCCTCTTCGCGCGAAGCACACGGCTGCGCCAACACAGCAAGCCTGCTGCGTAACTCGTGTAGTAGCCGGCTAGAAGTCCGAACACGGCAAGGGTGAGCGGGCTGCGCGCAAACTCCGAAGCGCCAGGAGGCGCGGCCCCATTGAGCGCGTAGCCCTCGACCAGCCGATAGAGAATGCGACCGACAAAGAGCACCGACAACGCGATGCCGAGGTGGGCGTGAGGTGTGTAGAACAGCCCCTGCGGAGTGGGTTCGAATTGCGTTCGGCGCAAGCCGTAGACGGCAAGCAATCCGCCGGACGCCAAGCCGCCTGCCAACCACAACAGAAGTCCCGGGCGCGCGTACGCTCCGAGAGCGAGCATCAGAGCGAGCAGGGGAAAGAGGATCAGCGTGATCCAGGGGCGAACGCGCGATAGCCGCTGGCGACCAACCATTCTGCGGATGCGCGAATAGACGCGCCAAATCAGCAGTGGCGCGAGCACCAGGAGCGTGATGGTCGATGGAGTCAGCGGCTGCATTTGGCGCGCTTGATTGGATCCCTCACAAGCGATCGCCAGCTGTCAGGACGGCTGCGGTCCATCGTATTTGGCATAGCCTGTTCCTTCGCTCCTTGCGCAACCGTTCGATGAAGCCCGACGCAAGTTTACCGACCCAGCTGCCGAACGCGAAGCGCGGTCGGAGTCCGCGCACCTCCGCGATCGCCTAGCGCGCTCGCCACGGCGTGACAAATTCGCGCCACGTGAGAAGGCACGCCCGCACACCAACGCGGGCCCAGGCAACGGCATACCAAAGCGCCAAAACCGCGGCCAGCGCTGCCAGCCAAGCGCCATAGATAGACGCGGCCACCAATCCCGCGACACCCGCACAGGCCCAAACCAATGCGAGGCTCATGGCGAAGACGCGGTTGATGGAACCGAGTTTTGTCTGCATGCCTTTGCCGCGTGCCGTCAGATCATCGCAGCGCCCACGGCTTGACGCACTGGTATGCCGTCGGGCTCGAAGTCATGCAGGCAAAAGACATTGATTCCAAGATTGTCGGGAGTGACGCGCTTGCGATGAAACGGGTAGATCCCGCACGTCTTGCAGAAGAAGTGACGAGCCGTCTTGGTGTGGAACCGATACTCGGTGAGGGAGTCTTCACCGGAGAGCAGCTTGAACCGGGACTCATGGACTTTCACCATGAGCGCGTTCTTGCGCCGACAGATCGAACAGTCGCATTTGGTCAGTTCCGGAAAATCGGTCTCGATCTCGAATCGAATGGCGCCGCAATGGCAGCTGCCTTGGTACTTTTGCATTGGACGACTACCCATGGGAACAACGCTCCTCGAATCCTGCCGGTTAGGGGCCCGCCTTGACGCTCGACTTCGGTTCATTCTTGTAGGCGCCGCGAATATTGAGAATGGCCAAGGCGATCTGGAGAACGATAAGCGCATAGGCATGGTCGTGCCAACCCCAGACCATCCAGAGGACGTTGCTGAGCAGGAAGCACCAGAAACCCACCTCGCGCCTATGTTTGGCTTGGGAACCAATGAGCCATGCGGCGACGATCGTAACAATCATCGCGGGCCACTGAATTTGATGCAGATAGTCTATAGCTGTAACTTGCGAAAATATTGTTCAACTAGGTCTGAAGAATCCAGCAAGTGCTTCGGCGAGCGTCTGCGCGCACCGCAGAGTCAGGCCGCTATCGGCGCAACCAGCGCGTAGTGTTCAACGGTTGGGAACGGATCGTAGAAATGATGAAGCAGCTGTTTCCAGCGTTGATATTCAGGTGAGCCACGGAACCCGATGGTGTGCGCTTCGAGAGACGTCCAGTTGACCAGCAGCACATATCGATTTGATGTTTCGAGGCAACGGTGCAATTGATGCGAAATGTAGCCCGGCATAGAGGCAATGATCGAGGACGCCTGCGCGAAAGCCGCCTCGAACTCGGGTTCAAGTCCAACGCGTACATCCAATAGTGCGACTTCCAGGACCATCGGCGACTCCTGAGTTATGCGGGCACTCGACCCTGGATCGCCCATGCCCGGGCGACGCTCGAGCAGAAGGTAGCACTTCGCCTGGAGGCATTGCGCATCAATTCGATGCTATGAGTCCGGCGGGGTTCGCCGGAATCGGCGGTTTCTTTAAGACGACGCGCGATTTCTTCGTCGAGTGTGCGCATGCAGTGCCTCGCGATTAGATGCCTGACTGGTCGAGCGAGAGCTTAAGTTTCTGTCTCTTTCATCAGCGCGTTGTTTGCCGACCAGAGCGCGAGCTTGAACGGGAATAGCTCGGCCAGCATGACGCATTCTCGTACGGCCGGATCGTTTTCCATGAACAACCTCGCCTCGGGCTCCGACGCCGCACGAAGAATAACAATCCCAAAGGTACGCGTACCCGTGTCCAGGGTGCGGCCGGCCACGAGCACCACGCCGGCACTCACGAGACTCTGCAGGTATTCGAAATGTCGATCGACAATCTTTGCTTCGGATTCCGTGGGACCGGCGATGATCATGTCGACCCGACCGGGCATAAGACGATACAGATAGTGGCTTGCCGCGCTCATACAAGGACTCAGCGAGCGATTGGCTCCACGCTGGGCCAAACCAGCGCTTGGACCACTATTACGGACTCGCCGTTGTATGTTGCTGCCGGCGAGCCGTAGAGCTGTAGCCGAGCGTCAGGGCTTCGCTGACTCGATGACAGAATTTCGCGTCATCGGGACCGGTGAGCAGGCGGTAGAGCGGCAGGCCATCTGGCGGTGGGTTCATCCGCGTTCCTGAAGATCAACGATCATCTGCGCTTCCTATCGCTGGTGAGGCGGAATGGTTTTGATTGGGGCTGCGAAGCGAGCATGAACTTCCGGGTCGACTGGCCGATGCCGGACCTTGGTACTTGCAGGATCCTTACCTAGGAAGTTCTCGCCTTTCCAGTTCTTGGACGGTCTGATCGGTCGTGGAACAAATCCACCGCCGCAGTTCGGACATACGTTTTCCAGGACGTTCTCGACGCAGGTAGCGCAGAATGTGCACTCGTAGGTGCAGATACGTGCCTCTAGTGCGTCGGGGGGCAACGCCTTGTTGCAATTCTCGCAAGTCGGTCTGAGCTCAAGCATGCGGCTTCCTCATTTCGGTGACGCCAGCAGTGCCGCGCTAAGTCCGCCAAGGTGCTGGTGCGCAATCGGGTCAGACAGCACGGATCTTCGCCTCCTTCGCAATCCGTAACATGCGCAACAGTCTTGCGAAGAAAAACCCACTCCAAACGCCATAGAGAACGCTAACGCTGCCGATGAATAGTGGCGTGTTGCGTCGGGCGACTCTCGGTCGACTTTGAAGGTAGCCAAAGCCGAGTAAAACAAGGAACAGAATAGAGACCCATGCGGGCGTACGTCTCAGGATTTCCATCGCGGAGCCGTCCTCATAACTCCTTGGTCATGAATACGCTGTACGGATCTTCAACGTACTCTGCAAACGGCCCGCACGGTTGGAAGCCGAAGCGAGTGTAGAGATGACGGGCGGGTGCAAAGGCATCCATCGAGCCGGTTTCCAGGCTCAGCCGCCGATAGGAACGCCGTTCGGCTTCTTCCAGAATGTGACGGAGAAGCCTCGTCGCAACTCCTTTGCGCAAATGCAGCGAGGTCGTACGCATCGATTTGATCTCGCCATGATGGGCATCCAGCTCCTTGAGGGCACCACAACCCATCAGTTCGGAATCCTGCCATACGCTCCAAAAAGTAATTCCGGGCTTGCGTAGCGCCGCAACGGCCAGAGCATGCACACTCTCGGGTGGAGAATGCAGCGCCATGCTCTCCAGGTGTTGCTCCACTAGTCGACACACCTCGGGGCTGCTCAAGTCGTCTACGCGAATATCCATGTGATCCTGCATTCGTTCCTGGTCGGCGCCTACGTTGCCCGAACGGTCGCCTGCAGATGCTCACGAACCGATCTCAAGTGTTGCACCGGAAGCGCGCGGAGGGTCTCGGTCATGTCGACGGCATCGCCACGGGCATAGTAGAGCATCAACGCCGCCATCGACTGCTGCAGCGGGTCGGTAGCTGCCTCGTATTGCGCTTGAAGATCTTGTTCGGGCACATGCTGGATCGTGACTGTCTTGCCGGCAATCTGTTCTGCCAAGCGCACGACTTCCAGCGGACTCAGCGCGTCGGGTCCGCCCAATCGGACGACAACATTTCTCGCTCGCGGATTGTCCAGTCCAGCCACGGCGAACTTTGCGACGTCCTGGAACGAGATCCAACTGATCTTGTTGTGCCCGCCGCCGCAAATTCGGGCCGCCCCGTGACCGGGGTCGAAGCCTAGGGCGGGGCTTAGCCACACTTCTGTAAAAAATGTGGGCTGGAGGATCGTGTACGCCATCCGCGCTCGCCGCAGCCGGTCCTCGACGGCTCGTTTCGCAGACTGCAGCGGAAAGGAGATGTCGACGTTCGGAAACGAAATCAAGACAAAGTGCTTGACGCCGACCTGCTCCGCAGCGGCGATAAGGTCCAGCTGTCCTTGCCGGTCGACGCTCTCGATCGAATCACCCTCCTGCCTCGACAGCGTCGATGACGCAGTCGAAATGATTGCGCTCGCACCGCGGCATGCCGCCTCCAGCGAGGCCGGGTCCTTCAAGTCGCCTATGACCACGTCTGCGCCCAGCCCCCTCAGGCGCGCGACTTTTGCCGGATCCGAGTTTTCCCGGACCAGACCTCTGACAGACTTCCCCTGCTCGGCAAGGAGGCGGCAGATCTCGCCGCCGAGCATGCCGGTTGCGCCAACAATCAGATTCATGGTTTGCCTCGCGTTTACGTGCGATCGCACTCGTCAATCGAACTCGGCCTGATCGGGTGCATCGGACTCACGGCCCTATACGAGTCGTCACAACTTACGCACCTCGACCCACAAGCGGTCTTTCCCAACTTGTCGATACCACGTCTCGAATTGCAATCGGTATTGTTGAAACGGCTCGACCAGAAGCGGCCGAGGATCTTCGCTTAGCGAGTAGGCCATACCTTCGACGAACCATCGGGGCGCGCGCCACATTGCGAAAAGCCCGAGTCGCTGGGCTTGCAGTCGATGAATCATTTCGTGCCGAATATAGTATGGCTTCCACGCACGTGGACTGATAACGATGGCAAAACGGCCGACCGACTCGGCCGATGCACTTTTGAAACCGAAGGACCGATAGCAACGTTCGCTAGCGCAGAAGACGACAAGCGGCCTGGTCTCTAACGGAAAGAGCGACGACGCCAGGAACTGCAAAGCGTCGTCGTACAGCTTGGAGGCTTCTTCATAGCGAGATGGATCGTCTGTGCAGATTTCATCGTTGGTACACGAGACGCCCATGAACGTTTCGAAAACGATTGCAGGCTTCATGTACGCCCAGGTGACAACTGGCACGCAACAGAACATGGCGATGACGAGCAGACGCTTCGAAAAGGCGGTCATCGACCTGCGCTTACGTACGCGCCGGCTGCCGATAAACAAGGGCAGCGACTACGCCCAGAACCAGGATGAGAATCCCATCGAACACCATCTGCTTGACTACGAGTAGGCCTGGCATCGGCTGGACGACGTAGTAGATCACATAGGTTGGTACGATCGTCAGCAACGCGATTGCCAAACCAAAGCGAATCCCCTGCGGAAACCAGGGCGCAGCCTCGACACCTCGCGAAAAGATCCAAGTAAATGCGCCAGCCAGAATGATGTGCGCCAGCACCATCAAAGGAAAGTACTGCTGCGCTTCAGCCTCCGGCCGGAACAGGCCGGACAATTTCGCGTAGTCGTCGTGCAACAGCACGCCATGAACGACAAAACTTCCGGCCATCCAAACGACGAAGATTACAAACCAGGCGATGAAGAACTTTTTGTTCATGACTCTTCCTCCCTAAGACGCGTCCGCAGGCGCGGACATCAGTTTCGGTTGTGCGCTTAGTGCCCTTGCCGAGGCCTGAAGAGAACGAAGCCGGTCCATTGCGTTCTGTGCTGCTTCGATCGGAACGAAGATATGGTCATGGTTCGCTCCGGCGACGACATTACAGCTGATGCCGGCGTCTCCGAGCGTCTTGGAAAACGCGGCGGTCAGTCCGACAGCCTGAAGGTTCGAGTTTACGGTCAGCGTTATCCAGGCGCACCGAAACAGTATGGGCAGCGCGCTTTTCTTCGCGTGCTCTTCGCTGATAACGACGGACAGACCTTCTGGTTCTCTGACAGAGGCGATGATGTGCGTGGGGTCGAAAATCGCGCCTTTCGCGAGCGATGCAAAGACAAACGTGCCAGGGTTAAGCACCGGCTCCATTGTTCCGAGTAACCTGGCGAGATCCGAAGTTGCGTCCACGTGACGCCTAACGGACGGAGTGAACCGGGCCGAGGACATTAGGCTTCTTCATGCATGTGACACGACAAGATAGGCGGCAAGAAGCAGGCCCAGAAAGCCGATCATCGCGGAGAGCACGACGGCAAACGTCCGACTGTATGACGCCGGGAGATCGGAGCGCGCCAGTGTTGCGACAAAGCGTTGATGCTGAGCGGTAGCGATCAAGATCGCGGTTGCACCGGCGACGACAAACAGTACACCAAGCACGGCCGACGCTGCGGCGTATTCTGGACCAGGAGTTGCCCGCGGTTGCAGCGCCAACAGCCGTAGGAACAAGCCAAAGCGGGCCACGACGAAACCCAGGCCCATCATGGTGAGCCCGGTACGAAGCCACGCAAGCAACGTGCGCTCTGCGGCAAAGAAGACGCGAGGATCAGATTCGTTCATCGCCGCTTGAAAAAGAGGCCGAACGGAACAAATGGCACGATTGCTGCGACGCGCTGGGAATATGCCAGATACGCATCCCCGAACTGCTGCCGCATCCAGCGCTCCTCGACCCGCAGCTTGTTCCACAGAGCGCCTGCCGCGAGCGCAAAGGCAAGAACACCCCGCCAGTCGCCAAGTGCCAAAGCAGAGCCAAGCAATGCAAGCAAGAGCCCCGTGTAGATAGGGTGGCGAACGAGCGCGTAAGGCCCGCTAGTGATGAGCTCATGATCCTTCTTGATCGTGACAGTACCACTCCAGTTTTTCCCGAGATGCAAGCGCGCCCAAACGGTAAAGAGCAGGCCACCGACGGTGAGCAACAACCCGAGCCAAAACGGCCATTTCGCCAACGGCAGAAAACGCTCGCCGAGAAAGGCAATCGGCACCCTTTGTACGCCGAAAAGAAACACGGCGATTGTGAGCGGAACAAGGTGGAAGAGCCGAGATGGCAAGGACTCGCGTCGCACAGCGACTTTGACGTTGCGCGATGCGATCAACCAGTAAACCATCCAGCTCAACCACATCGCGGGGAAGGCATAGCGGTAGACGAGCGGCATGGTCGGTCCGAGGGACTGACGAACAGAGCAAACCGGTGGCGAGGCGTCCGGGTTGAGCGAGAAGTCAGGCGTCACCGGTTGGAATGATCGCCGCCGTCTCAACCATGAGAATAATCGCCCGTTCGGGGGCGCGTGTGCGATGAACGACGCCTTTCGGGACAACGAAGCCTTGCCGTTGCGCAAGCTCCACGCTTCTGCCCTCGAGATCGATGATAAAACGACCTTCAAGAACAAAAAAGAACTCGTCGTCGTTATCGTGTTTGTGCCAGTGATATTCTCCCTCCATGACGCCCAGACGAACGACCGAATCGTTCACTTGGCACAGCGTTTGGTTGTACCAACGGTCGGAACATGCGGCCACCAACGAGGGCACGTCGACGACCCGCAGCGGCGGAAACAGCACGTTGAGAAATGTTGCGTATGGATATTCCTGGGCGGCGGCGCTCATATGATCTCCAAGTCGATTCGATGGCTCACGGACGAAAGCTGAGCAGCATCCGGATCGAGCGACAGGTTAGCCCGCCACCTCGATGAGGCGGATGTCGGCGAAACGTTGCGGTCCGGGATCCAAATGCGTACTTTGACACGAGCGAAGCGTCACGAATAGTCATCGCCAAACGGGATTTTGGGTTGGATGTCCACACGCCGCCGTGCTTGACGCAGAACGAACAACTGCATGCACGCGCCGGAATCTCGGGCGGCTCTCCTTCCCATTCGAGCTCGAAGGCGATATTGCCGCAATGACATCTGCCGTCAATGAGCATGCGGATCTCCGGATCAATGCTCCTTCAATGCGGCGTGCAATGTTCCCCGATCACCGTAGCGGTCGGTAGTCGGGATTGATGGCGACTACGGGCAGTTTCAGGTCCACCAAGGCTCCTGGTATCTCGCGGTCAAAGCTCGCAGCGGACTCCAGTGCTGCGACCGCGATCGCTGGAGGGGCCGCCGAACGCGCCCATCGTCCAGGTCTTGCGCCCGAGGCCGGATTCGCCGTGCCCGGCCAGATCGACTGCCACGACCTTGAACTGCCGGGAGAACGCTGGCAGCTGTCCGTCCCAATAGGTCCGGTCACACGACCAGCCGTGGACGAAGACAAGGGCGGGCGTTCCCTCACCACGCGTTTCGTACGCGATGTGAATACCGTCGGCCGATGTGACGAGCCCTTTCATGCGAGTCGAGGTCCCCGTCTCCGGCTTAAGCGCATAGGTTGTTTGCAGAACTACACCAGCAATGCGATGCAAACGGCGCAAACGGATGCATTCCCAATCGCTGCGAAAGCAAGCGCCCGATTGCGCGCGGCCAGAACAAACGCGATGACCACGAGTAGAAGGCCAAGACAACCGATTCCAAAACTGGCGAGTTCGACCAGGAGACTGGTCAACCCCTTGGCTGAAAATACGATGACCGGATTGGGCGGCGATTCCGAGACAAAAAAGTTCGCGTAGATAAGGCCGAGCAAGAGTGAAAGCCAAGCCAGGATGGCAAGCGCGGCTGCTGCGGACACAATCTTGGGAGCGGCGGCGATTACCAAATTCGCTTAACGGACGGAGCGGCGCCGCAGACCACGGCCGGACACGTTCCGGTTGAACTCGCGGATCGAGATCGCGTGATAGCCATGTTTTACGACAGAAGCACGAGAGCCAAGCCGACAGCGGCTGGAACAGCCTGGACAAGGATGATTTTCCGGCTGGCCGTTACCCCGCCATAGATGCCTGCAATCAGCACGCAGCTCAGAAAGAAGACCTTCACACCGGTTCCGCTCTCTCCGAGGATAAGGCCCCACACGAGACCTGCCGCCAAGAAACCGTTGTATAGCCCTTGGTTTGCGGCTAGGACCTTCGATGCTCTTGCCGCTTCGATCGTTTGACCGAATGCTCGGAGTCCCGGCGGCTTGTCCCAAAGGAACATTTCGAGCATCAAGAAGTAAACATGCAGGAGCGCGACGAGGCCGACGACGATATTCGCGATGAGTGGCACAACTCCTCCCGGCTGGTGACGTCTAACGAACCCGGCTAGCCGACGCCGAGCGGACGGCGCGTAACGCCGGAGAGGTCGGCCTCATAGCCATCTACGCACCTTTGCCTGGTATGCGGAGTATGCGGCACCGAACATGCTGGAAAGAACTCGTTCCTCGGGCATGATTTGAAAGCGGGTGATGTAAAGAACGAAGACCAGAAGCCCCAGAAGTGTCCAAGGGGAGGACAGGAATACCGCCCAAGCGAGAAGTACTAACACAAGTCCGAGATACATCGGATTTCGCGTCAGCCGGTAGACGCCGGAAGTAACGAGGAAGGAGGTTGTTTCCGGCTTCAATGGATTGACGGTGGTATTTGCGCGCCGAAACGCGGCCGTGCCTGAGATGGCGGTGGCGGCACCCGCTACGGCAATCGCAATCGCCGCGACCAGGCGGATAAGCGCGGGTACGTGGACCGATGGGGTGGCCAACGAAATTCCCCACATTGCTGCGGCGGTGAGCAGGGCGACGACCGGCGGCGGGATCTTGAGTTCGAGTGCGCGCATCGTATGACGATGGAGGCCTAAGCTCCGGGCGCAGAACGGGCGTCAACGTACAGCCAGGCGCGTTTCCCCGAAGCAAGCATTGCGGCTACCCGTTCGTAGGCTGCGAGTTGCTCGTACTGGTCGGCGGCGGCGAGCTCGGCGTCGCTGATCTCGAATACTGTGCCATTCACACGGCTGTCGTTTCTGCCGTTGAACGTGACGTTAGCATGATGCGTCTTGCCACTTGTAGCCACGACTTGCGGATCTTCGATCCTTGCTAACGACTGCTCGAACCCGAGAAGTTCGTCCTTTTGACCTTGGAGCAGCCTTCCAAACGTAGAGAGCTGCACATTTTTTTGCTGGAGAGTGCCATAGGAAAAGAGTAGCGGCATGGCAAAGGAAGCTTTGTGTCCTGGATGGGTTCCGTGCAGCGACACTAACCATAGCGAGGCTAGAAATCAATGAGGAAGGGCGCAGCGAGCAACAGGGCCCCGACGATACAAAGCCAGACCACGCTATCGATGAAGTATGGATACGCACAAAGAAAAACGCCAGCGATCAGGGGCATGAACTTGGCTTGACGCCTCCCGTAGACGATATAAGCAAGCCCGAATGCACCCGTGACGATACCGATGACAAAGGTGGTCACGACAACCGCTCGATGACCCGTTGGAACCTGTCCCCCGGGGGAACGCCGGAAGAGACGAGCGCGGCATGTACGGCGTCGAGAACGGTGGTCTTGAACGCGGCCGTCTTCGGCTTGCGGACCGTGAGCGTGACGAGAGGCATGGCGACTCCTGGCGTGCTGGCGGTTGAGGTAATCGGCGGCCGGCGGGCGCGCCCCGTTGAACGCGCCCTCGATCGTAGGGCTAGGGCGCATGTTTGGCTATCACATGAGACGCGTGTCGGCCGGCGCCCGATCAAAACGGTCGTGCGGTTATCGATGAACTTCATTGGTGCGGCCGCCAGTTCGTCGGGATCGACATCGTCCAGCGTCGAGACGGCCAGCGCATAGAACTTCCCGCCCATGAACTCGGCTTCTCCGCTGGCATAGGCTCGAACGCCGCATGTCCTGCAGAAGCGGTAGTCAAGGAATGGACTGGGAGTCCACCGGTACTCGGCCATCGTTTCTTCGCCGGCCCAAGTCGACCTCATAGCGAACAGCGCCGCAGTGGCCGCTGCCCGAGTAGTGCTTGAATGACATATGTACCTCCAGGATGGTTGGAAACGTAATGGGTCTTTGGCTTTCTAGGACAGAGCGGATGTGATCAGCGTTCATGGTCGATGGCTAACGAGACAAAGTAGCCGCGTTCGACGACAACATCCGCGCACCAAGGGAACCGAGTGAGGCGAGGGCCTCTTGCTCATCCATTGCCTCGGCCTGTGCTGCGATGTCAGGCGGCACCCATCGCGGAAACGGAACCTTGCGACTTACGTGGCGCCCCGACGATGTGTGTTCCTCTCGCACTCGAGCCAGCTGCTCGGGCGTGAAGCGCTTGGAGAGCCGAACCAGCGAAGGCCACAGTCTGCGATGTACGAAGGTGATCTTGCCATCGATGAGCCGACAAACAAGGATTTCGTCGGATTCGGTCACTGCCCCAAGGACTGCGTAGATGTGATGGCTCTTTGCATGCGCCCACCAGCTCCCCTTGATGGGTTCGCCGATGATGGCCTCTGTGAGGCGAGGAGCGATCCCCTTCGCCGAAGCGAGGACGACACCATGTGCTCGGACGAACGCCAACGCCTCCTCGGGGGTCGCGCACGCGCTCATGACGCCCAACGATTAAGGTGAACGGAACACGGCAAGAACGATGGCCAACTAGAAAGCCCGAACCGATGTTTTTGCTCGCCCGACTGGTTGAGTATCGCCGTCATTGCTCCCTTTCCAGCGTATCGATTGCGAAAAGCCGGCGTGAGCCGTCCTTCTCCTGACTCTCCATGCGGAAGACCCATTGCTTTGCATCAACTCCAGCCGGGAAAAGAGGTCGTCCTCGAATCGAGCCTTGGGTCCGTCCGCCGGCTGCGCAAGCGCACGGATGGGTGACGCGAGCGGAGCAGCCACGAGAAGTGCCAGAAGCTTTCGACGCTGCATACGAGATGTGTGTTCGAGGCAGGTTCGCCTTGTTATTTCGATTGCGTGATGAACACCTGTTTCCAAAAATCAACATACGTCGGTGGCGGTTCAGGGGAATCCATCAGGCGTTGTGTGAGAAGGACACCCGCGGTGCCGCTTGCAGGATCGATATAGGCCGTAGTGCCGTAGCCGCCGTTCCAGCCAAAGGCTCCCGCGGGAAACCCAAGCGGTGAATTTCCGAGCTCCACGGAACCGCCGAGCCCCCAGCCGGCCGTGTTGCCGAGGACGAACTTCGCGTGATCGGTAGCGCGCATCGCAGGTGACAATTGGTTCTCTGTCATCTTCGCAACGGAGACCTTGGAGAGAATGCGTTTGCCATTGTGTTCGCCATTGGCGAGCATCAGTCGACAGAATGCCATGTAGTCCGGAACGGTTGAAACAAGCCCGCCGCCGCCCGATTCAAATACAGGCGGTTTCAAAAACTCCGTCCACGGATCGTCCAATAGCGCAGCCTCACCGGTATCCGGATCACGCCGGTAGAAACCAACAAGCCTCTCGCGCTTACCTTCAGGAACAAAAAAGCCCGTATCTTCCATGCCTAGCGGAGCAAAAATTCGCTCCTGCATGAATTGCGATAGAGGCCGTCGGGCCGCACGCGCAATCAAGACACCGGCAACATCGAGACCGGTGTGGTAGAACCAGGCTTCCCCGGGTTGTGCCAGAAGCGGGAGTGCGCCGATCCGAGCCATGTAGTCAGCAGCAGGATGCTGGAAAATTTTGGCATCCGGCGCCACTTCGGCTCCTATCATCGCCGCCTGGACAGGGTACTTGGGCGGATATGCGATGACGGCTCCGAGCCCGAATGTCATGTTGAGCAGATCGCGCAGGGTGATTGCGCGTCTTGCGGGAACAACCGCATCAAGCGGTGCATCGATTGATGTCAGTACCTTTCGGTTGGCGAGTTCCGGCAGCAGCGCGCCGACCGGTTCATCGAGTTTGAGTTTGCCGTCGTCGACCAGGATCATGGCTGCGGCCGCCACAACCGGCTTGGTGATGGACGCGAGGCGGAAAATGGAATTGGTCCGCATGGGCGCGCCGCCAAAGGCATGTGCGCCGAGCACTTCGATCTTGAGTTCACCGTTGCGCCAGACGCCGGCGACAAGACCCGGCACAAATCCGGATTGAACATGCTTTTTGAGCGTGTTGTTCATCGTGCCAGAGACAGAATTCACTATGGGTGACTTGCGGAAATGGATGGCGTCGCGCTCATTTGCCGACAGAGTGCTTCAAGTCCGCGTAGTGATTGGCGCGCGTCTCATCGCCCTTTGCGCGGTACAGGAGCTCCAACTCCTCGAACACATACGGGCTTGGCGCCCCAGCGGCCTCACGCTCGCGCTCCAGACGCAGCTGGATCTCCAGTGCTTCATCAACGCGATTCAAGGCACGCAGCGTCCAGCCAACCATCCAGTGTGCAATGCGCGTGGCTTGCAGGTCCGTGCCGCGCTCCCGCAGGATGACCGCCTGTTTGAACTGGTCCAAGGCTTCTTCGTATCTGCCAAGTTGATATAGAGCGTAGCCCACGTTGTTGCGGAGGGACGCTTCCCATTTCTGCGCCGACGGTTGAGAGGATGCTTGCGCGATTGCCAGTGCCTGTTGTCCCCACTTGAGCTGATCGGCCGGTTCCGTGTCCACAAAGGCGAGCATGTGAACGGCATCCACCGACAAACCATCGAGATGTCCCCTCTTGGCGATCTCGAACGCTTGCTTGTAGGCCGCACGGGCGCGCTCTTTCGTGTCGGGAGTCTGGGACTCTGACGGATGAGTAGCGGAAGAATAAGTTCTGCCGAGTTCGAGCCAATACCTTGCACGAGCCTCTGTGCCCGCGGCGTGAAGCCGCGGCTCCAGATCCTTCAAGGTTTCCCTAGCGCTTGCAAAATCTCCTCGAAGACCGTATGACCGGGCAATTTGCGTTTGCAGAATAACCGCGTCGTCACCGGTCGCCGTGACAAGAGCGGAGCGGAAGCGCTGCGCGCTTTGAACCGGGTCGTCGAAGTTCCAGAGCGGTGCTAGATCAATGGCCATGGCGGACGATGCGGCAGTGATGAAGGAAGCGGCGAAAAGCAGTGGGCGATACATGCAGAATCTCTTACGGCTACAAATAAGGCCGACCGAAGCCCGCGCAGGACGGCTCGCACCCGGCGCCGGCGAGCAGGTCCGGCTGAGCGAAAGCTCAGACTTCATCGGCACGGCGCTTGCGCTCGGGCGTTGGCGTCCATCACTTGCGCTGAAACCTAACGATTGCCGCCGCACTAGTGCTGTTGGTCATGACGATTCTCTGCGGCACAGGACCCTCTGCTCAGAATTTGCCTCGCGTGCCAGCCTGACTTGGTCGGCGATCGGGAAGGTCCGCGTGACCTCAGGCATGAGTTGTACGAATCGCAATCTGTTTGGCCTTGCTCAGTTTCGCGAACGCCTTTTGATACGACCACTCGACTAACTCGGTCAGATAAGGGGCAGGAAAACGAGGCACTTCGACGATGGTGACCCAATGAAAGCGTCCCCTGTATCGGGCCGGTTTTACACCAGGAAAATCTGTCAACTCGACAAACCGATCAGGCGTAACTTTTGTGCTGAAACGCCATCTTTCGGGGTCGCTGGTTTTGAAGTAGGCAAATGTCTTACCACCGACCGAGTAGACAAGAACATTGCTCGGCTTGCCGTACAGCGTTTCGTTGGCCCCGAGAAACCTGCTACAGAACTGTTTCAGCTGTCTGATATTCATAAGCGCAGCCTGGCGAGAGGTCAGGGAGCGTGTGCCGCCTCCTACGCAAAGCCAGTCTATTCCGGCGCGAAGAACCAAGCGCGTGCAATCAAACCCTCGACTACTTCATAAATTGCCGCGACTTCAATGGGATGATCGCGAATGCCCCATATGCGCTCGTGATCGATGACTTTGCTTCCGAGGACGATACGGTTCACGATCTCCGCACGCAGCCCCGGCAAATTGAATCTTTGCGTTGAATAGAATTCACTGAGTTGGACTTTGCCGGAGAGAGCGGGTTCGGTAGACGGCATCCGATAAATCAATATGTTTTCGGCATAGGCCGACACAAACCGATTCAGATCCCGGTCGTTGTAAGCGTCGACTTGACTCTGAACGATATCAACTACGGACATGTCTGCGCTGACGTGCAAGCCACTCGGCTAAAGCCGCAAAAACCACATAGGACACCAGTGCTGTTATCGCAGCGGCGGCGGGGGAAGCCGGCGGGGGGCCGAAGAATATGTAACTCTGAATAGCAACCATCGCAACACCAAACACCGGAAGCCCCACACGTCCGATCGCGTTGATGGGTTCGGTCACCCTGAGGTACAGGATCATGCCCCCGAACAGGAGTGCACCCTCAAGTCCGAGGGCGACAGCGGGATAGTTCCAGAGCCCCAGGCCAACCTTCATCGTGTCGTCATAAAGGGGCAGGTCGGGCCGGTGCACCACCAAGTCCAGGACCCAATGCGAGAACACGGCGGCTCCGACCCAGACCGCCGCGGCCCGAGTTGCCATGCGGGGCAAAAGCCAGACGAAGACAGCTGCAGCCACGGACCAGAAAATCGCCGCGACCAAGCTATGGGTATAGGGCATGTAGTACAGATCGAGCGGATTCGAGGCCGTGATCCCCGGGACGATTCGGACTTTCTCGACACCCAACAGGATCAGTACCGCCCACGCGACGTCCACGAGTTGGACGGCGATGAACAGCAGCCACAGCGGGATTGCGGGGCGAAGCGTCTTGATAGCAAAGCTCGGGCCGTAGTGTCCGACGAACATGGCATCCCCTTAGCGTCACGTCACTTGGACTGCTTCGTGCTTTGAAGAGCCGCATCGAGTTTCTGTGCTCGTTGACGCAACTCGACAGAGGAACAGTAGGAAAGCCCGGCGGTCGAGCAAACAGCCGATGCATCGGCGGTCAAGCGAGTTGATTCGGCCGACGAACCGCGTTGCTCCGCCAGATCCGCCAAGCGCATAAGCAATAGCGCCTTGTCGGCGGCATAGGTCTGCCGAGTAGCCTGCGATGCGTCGCGGGCGCTCAAGGTGTCCAACAGCGCGACGTAACCTCGGAGGGATTCCTCATACGTGGTGTCAATGCCGTGAGGAGCGGTGAGAACGACTGGATCCGATACCCTGGACCTGTTTCCCAAAGCAAACCCGATCGCCGCTCCAGCAAGGAGTCACCAAGATCAGGACCAGTGCCAGGACAAATTTATCTTTCACGTGACGACGCGACGTCTCGCAGATATTCAGAGCAGTTCAAACGCTACCTTGTGCTTGCGCAACTGACCTTCGATCAGCCGCCGCCATGGGCCCTCCGGCACCCAGACGCCTGCAACCCCCTGGTACGCCAATTGCGGGTCCTCCTTGAGAATGATGACCCGATAGAGAAAAACCATCGACGACGCTCGAAGGTTGACTTGGCAATGAACCAGGGTCTTGCGATTGCCGAGGCCCTGAAGCAGCGAAGCAAACGTCTCGAAGTCTGCTTCGATGGGATTGTCGAACTTTATCGGGATGTTGATAAACGTCAGGCCTTGGCGAGTAACAATGAGTTGCTCGTCACGCACCGCGTCGGGAACGGTGGGTGGTGCGAGGTAAATGTCTGCCTCAAAGCCCAGCGCCTTCAGATTGGCAAGTGCGTCCACCGAAGGCTGTCCCGACGTGACCAGGTGAGGCGACGCTACTACGACGTTTGGAGCGATAAGGCGCGGAGTTTGACCGCTCGCGGCGGCAGGTACCGCAATCGCCAGAGAGAAGACAAAAAATCGGCAGAAATCGCGCAGTGACATGGTTGGTCCCGGCAACTGTGACGTCAGGCGGCGACTGTCGAGACGACGAACAAGCTACCGAAGAATGGCACGTCATTCGACCTTCTTGTTCGAGTCGACGTGAATGCGGTCATCTCGCTCGCCGGCGGGCGTCCGTGTAGAGCGAAAGGTTAGGCGTGCCGAGACTCGAGCGCAATACCTATCGCCAGGGGAAGAAACATCCCGATGCATACGGCGGCAAGCACATCCGTCGGCCAGTGCACCCCGAGCACGAGACGAGAAAGGCCGACGGAAAGGACCCAGACGAAGGCAATCAACATCGCGAATTTGCGTGACCCGGGCCAGATCCGATCCACGCTGATGACTGTCGCCGTAGCCAGTGCTGCAACGACCAGCGTATGCCCGCTGGGGAAACTGGATCCCCAATACCACTCCGTGTCCCATAGGCGCGGGCGGGCGCGGCCGACCAAGGCTTTAAGAACGTAGACGATGAGGCCGGCGCTGACGGCTGAAACCGTTAGCAGCAATGCCTCGAAGCGCCGCTTGGCGAAAAGAAGGGCCACCACCGCCACAATCACAAGCGGCACCAGAACGCTGGCTGAGCCGCTGAATGTTGCCGCCTCGAATATTCCGGTAAGCGCGGGGGCGACATTTGCGTGGATGAACTGCAGCACGAGAACGTCGAACGGACCCGATTCTCGGTTGATAGCGTCCTCGCTCACCTTGATCCCGACAACCCCTACGACGAGCGCCAGCATAATCGCAAAGCGACGTCTCTCGGCGAAGGCGGACCACGCCGGTTGCTTCCAACCCAAGTAAACGCTGAGAGCAAAATAGAGAAAGGCAACGATAAGCGCCAGCTTTACAATGTCTTTGATTAGCTCGAACGTCACCGGCGCCCCTCCAATGTTTCACAAGCTTAGGCCGCGCGATCTCGAAGGCGAAAGAGCATGCCGCCCAAAGGCGCAATCACCAGGAGCCCGACGTTCGACATGGACGGCGACTGGAGGCAAGCGAAGCTTGCCGGAAGACGTTCGCTCGATGGAGGATTAGCGGTCTTTCGATGACCGGCCGCTGTCTACACATAGGGCGTTCCGTCCTTATGGACGAACTTCCACTTGCCTTCCACAAGCAAGGCCTTGAGGTCGTCATCTGGATAACTCCCTTCGTCGCCGGGTGTTCTGTCGCCGATTTCGAGGTACACGACTTCTTCGGTGGTTTCGTTTACCAGGCGGTGTCCGTTTCCCGTACCCGCCTTGAAACCCGCGCACATCCCTGGAGAAAGCTGGGTTCGCCCTTCGTCCGTGTGCAGGGTAGGGCGCCCGCGCAAGATGTAGACGAACTCGTCTTGCTTGCTGTGAGCGTGACGAAGGGCCGACACCGAATTGGGAGCCAAGCGCGTGAGGTTTACGCCGAAGTTCGTGAGGCCAAAAAAATCCCCAAGTGGGCGTTTCTCCCTGCCGGCCATGCGCGATGCAAACGGTTCGGGGTAGGCGGACGGCTTGCTTCGGAGGGGTACTTCGGCGGCACCGACCACGATTGGAGTCTGCTTTTCTGACATGGGGCCTCGCGCGACAGGGACTGATGTCAAAGGCTGCGACCATCGAAGTGTCCCACCTCCAGGGGTGATAGATCGACCCCATCCAAGCAGCGGGCGTTGATCGCAACCATGTAGTTGCCTGAAGGTGCTATGCCCTCCCCAAATGGGGCGCAGCCACATTTCCGGCAGAAGCGATGCTTGATTCGATGCTTGTTGAACGTGTAGGTGGCCAAGTCGTTTTCGGGCGTAAGCAAACGAAAATTCTCGCGGGAAACGAACCAATGAAGCGAGCCCCTCTTGCTGCAGATAGAGCAGTTGCACTCCATTACTTTATTCAGAGTTCCCTCTGCTTCGAATGCAATCTGCCCGCAGTGGCAGCTACCCTTGCAAATCATCGCTTCGTTCCTTTCGATTAATCCGCATTGCCCGGTCGTGTAGCCCGGGAACCCCATTCACGCCTTGGGCGCGCGGCGTAGCGATGGGGATAGCATAGCCCGCTCAACTGCGAAGGGGCAGCGCGACCCCTATTGCCACGAACACCCCGCCGCAGACTTGGTTGAAGCGCCGCCCAATTCGACCAAGCCATGGAGTGATGCGATGAGCCATGCTGGCGATGAAAACCTCCGTAGCCATTTCGATTGCCGCAAACGTTCCAGCCATGATCACGAACTGAATGGGGAGACTTCGAGCCGGGTCGATGAACTGCGGAAGAAAAGCAGCGAAGAAGAGCAGCCCCTTGGGATTGGTCAGCGCGGAGAGTGCCCCTTGCCGGAACAGCGACCAGCCTGATCTTGCTTCAGCTGAACCACGGGCTTCGAAGCCTATCGGCGGCGATCGCCAAACTTGAATGCCGAGCCAAACTAGGTAGGCACTGCCCACCCACTTCATGACCATCAGCCACACTAGCGAAGTCGCGAGCAACGCGCCGATGCCAAACATGGAAAGGGCAATGACGGCGATGAATCCGATGGCTCCTCCGAAGATGGTGTAAAGCGCCCTGCGCCGACCGTGCAATGCCCCATGGGTCAGGACAAGCAGCCCGTTAGGCCCGGGCGATAAAGAAAGCCCGATGGCCGCCAGGAAGTAGATGAGCCAAGTGTTGAGGTCCACGGCTTCAATCCTGCCGGGCGCGACCTCACCGGTCAAGAGAGCGAATCGCGTCTGCCTTCCTCGGATACCCTTCGTCCATAAGCCACCGCACGGCAGTGAGAGCCTTCATGAGCTAACCTTTCTAACGCCCCCAATTCGTGACTGTCAGGTTTCAACGGTGACCACGTGTGCCCGCATCTTGCCGTCCACGTTGCCGCGACCGAACCGCTGACCGATGGCTTCCGCGGCGACATCGGTTGCTTCGGCGAGCCGCGACGCGCCGCGCGCCTCGATTTCGTTTCGTAGTGGTGTCCCTTGGCAGAATGCGATCGCCGGATCCCGGGGGGACTTTGCCCGGCTACGGGCCGCTAATGTGATGATCTCGGGTGGCGCAATGAGGCCGCCGCTGACAAGATCTTGCTCGATGCTCGCATGTTCGTGATAGCCGTAGGGTGTACGTGCGAGGAAGCGAGGTGGTTCCTCAGGAAACAGAGATGCGAGCGCTGTCGTCACCGTGTCCGCGAATTCGTTTTCCTCGAGCCGATCCCACACATTGAAGATTAGAACTCCGTGAGGACGCAGCACGCGATGTGCCTCCGAAAACGCTTTCGCCTTGTCGGGGAAGAACATGACCCCGAATTGGCATACAACCGCGTCAAACGTTCCATCCTGGAAGGGCAACTGCATGGCGTCCGCCTGACGCCATTCCACGGGACGCTTGGTCCCGAGCGCAGAAGCTTGATCAAGCATCGGCTGATTCAGATCCGTGGCGACGATTGAGACACGTTCTGGCAGTAACGAAGCTAAAGCACGAGTCACGACGCCCGTGCCAGCTGCTAGTTCGAGCACGCGACTAAGGGATCTCGAAGCTAGCCTGTTGACCAGGTCCGCGGCGTACGGCTCGAAAAGCAGGGGAACCAGATACGTTTCGTAAAATTTCGGAATCGAGCCAGCAAAGAGTTTGTCGGTACCAGAGCTATCCATATTGGTGGCTCCTACGATCAGAAATGTCGGAGAACGAAGGGTACCAGTGCTGCGACACCTTGAGAGTAGGCATCGGAGATGGAATGAGATCGCCGAAGGCCGCGATGAGGATTGCACATTACGTCGCGCGCCACACCGAGATCCTTGCCAGCACGTCGGCCAGGTCCTCAGGCCGGCTGACATGCGGGCAGTGCCCGCCAGGAAGTTCGATGGGCTCCGTCCCCAACCATTCACGAGCGGCCTTGCGCTGCCATGCCGGGGCGATCGTCCGATCATCCGCGCACACGATGTAAGTTGTCGGCACGGAAGGCCATGTCGACAGTGGGCATGGTTCTTCCATAGCCCGCTTCGCATAGAAATACACGCGCGTCGATAGCGCCCACGCGACGCGATTTGCGGGACAGTCGTGATACACAAACTCCAACGCGACCTCATCCACCATGGAGTTCTTGCCAATCCACGCGGTACTGAACATCGATGGGTCTGCCCGATACTGTTCGATGATACTGGTGCCCGGACGTGGAATAAGTGCTGCCAGGAACACCATCCGGCGTGGCGACCAGCGCTCTGCGACGAGGGGGAGATACATCCCGCTAGCTGAGTGGGCGACACAGACGACGTCCTCGGGTACGTGGCCACAACGCTCGAGCTGCTCAACCAGCGTATTGGCATGCCAGGCCGCGCCCACGTCAGTCGCGCCTAGGTCGAGGCCAGGTGTAATGACTCCGTGGCCGCGCGCTTCGAGTTCCTGCGCAAGCAGCTTCCAGCCCTCGGGACCCTGTCCGCTCCCGTGGATGAGACAGAACGTAGTCATGTGGTCTCTCCGGGAAGCGGCTGCGTGATCCGGCCTAACGACTCAAGGGAACCGGCGCGACGACGGACGGGCCGCAGGCCCCGAAGAGCGTCAGTATTGACCGCGGGGCTGGGCGACATTAGTGCTCGATCTCAACCACGATGTTCGCCTTCGAGAGCGGAGCAAATTCTGCTTCGTACGCAGAAAGCCACTTCTTCAACATTTTGCTGCTCGATTGCTGAGGGTTCGTGACGTAAATAGAGAAATTTGGGACGCGATTTATGCGCTTCATCAGCTGAAGCATCGCAACACCTTCAACCAATACGGGAAGAGGCGACGTAATGCGGCGCTCGATGATGCGATTTATCTGATCGTCGAGATGGATAACGTAATCCTGCGCAGGAATAAGAAACAGATCGGTCTCGATTAACGTTACATTGAAATGCCACGCAAGATAGCGTCCAAGAGTCGTCTTGCCGACACCATCGCGACCATCGATTGTGACAATCACACCGCGGAGTCCTCGCATGACCGGTGCGAGGCGTTCCACGATCTTCAGGTAGGCCGGGAGAACTGTAGGCACTCTGACGTCTAACGAGCCGCGTCAGCGGCGTGCCGGCAACGTTCCCGTACCGACCTGACCGTCGAACACCGATGGGCCAGCGGGTTAGCCTTCAATTCGTACCTCGGAAGCCGGGATTGCATCGACCCTTGGCCCGAAACTGTCGATCCGAAACTGTCGATCTTTCTCAACGTTTCGTTGTGGTGTGCCGAGATCTGTCGTGCCCGCCTTGTTCTTCGTGCTGGATGATGACCACGGATGAGCGAGAGGTTAGGCCGCGCTGGCGCGAGGGAGGCGACAAGCACAGGTCAACGCTCCGGTCCATGCTCTTGCGGGGCCTGAAGCTCTTCGGTGACGAGAAGCTGACGGACGACAAGCTCGTCGATTTCGAGCCGCTTGATACGAGCGCGACCAATCACTAGGTTACCGACGGCAAGTGCACCAATGGCCAATGCACCGATCGCCATCGCCCCCAACGCGAGTGCGCCAAGGTATTGTGACGCGATGACCGTTGGTCTCGCTTCGCGCGAGCGCAAAAGTGAGGCCTCCTCGCGCATGCTGCGGATGAGTTGGAGAGTCTTCCGATCGTGGGCACGCAAGGTCATACGATGGCACACGTGGGGAGGTTGCGGTTCACGCCCGAGAAACGCGGCCTAATGAACCAAGCTAACCGGCCGTGCCGGCGTCGCGGGAGGACTGCGCCGTAGACGGTGCGGTTGAACGCATGGTTAGGTCTCAGTTGCACCATCGCCGTTCGCAAGGTATTCCATCGCGGTCTCCGTCCATGCCGGAACCCCACACTTCTCCTGGTGAAAGAACGCTTCGGCACATGACGTCATTGCGGAGCAAGACGACTTTTCAGGCGTGCAACGAAACTGCGCGTTCGATCTTAGCGCTTCGCGGACAAAGAGGATTTTGTACGCGCTCGCGGGTATGGTGCTATTAGGGTGCGACAGCCACACCCACCCCCACCCCACGTAAGCGATGGCAACTAGAAACGCGACGAAGACTAGCGCGGGAACGACTGCGCTTAATCCGCTGCTACGCGCACTAGTGGGCGTCCCGACGAAGACCGCCGGGTTGGGCGTCACTTCGCTCATTCCTCGACTACGCGTGGCCACGAAAGCCCTTTGTGATTAGCCACAGCGCCAGAACCAGCTGACTCACGCCCAGCGGCGCAAGCATCAGGAACACAACGCTATGCCCGAATAGAGGCATCGTGACTGCGGCGAGTTGCAGCATGACGGCTGCTAGGCCGAACGCAGCCAGTGCACGCGGTACTAGTGCGAACCGGTACAGCACAGCGTATAGCACCAGGAACGTGCTACCGGCAACGATTAGGCCTATGTAATGCGCCCAATTCCGTGCCGAGGCCACGACGACCCGGAGCGCCTGGAACAAATCGCCTTCCGCGCCGCTCGCTTTGGCGTATGCCTCGCTCAAGGACAGCATGGACATCACGCTGATGTTCTCGACCGCAGTCACGGACAGGCTGACAACAGCGACCGCGACAAACCAGAGCGCCATCGCTTGGGAATGTTGGCGAAAGACCGGGAATGCCGTGATCGCGATGCCGACCGAAAGCGCACCCAGGGCAAGCCCGAGGAGCACGGACAGGCTGATCTGCAGCGAGCGTTCACCAAGAAGCCTGGCGCGCCGAAAAGCGGTGCAGTCAAGACGAAATTCACCAGGACACCGCCCAACATCTGAGCGAGTATCAACACGCCGATGATTCGACCAGCGCCAGTTGCGGTGAGCGCAGGGTCAGGCCCCAGGTTGCGCATAGAGCTCGACCTCGCCTTCGATCTCGACTGGAATGTTGAATGGCAGCTCGGCCAGGCCAACCGCGCTTCTGGAGTGGGCGCCCCGCTCCGGACCGTACAGCTTGAGAATCAAATCAGAGAAGCCGTTGATGACGCTCGGTTGCATGTTGAAACCAGGCGCCGAATTGACCATTCCGAAGACTCGGCTCCATGCGCGGACCCGGTCCAGGTCACCGATTGCGCGCTTGAGGCTTCCAAGAATGGAAAGCGCGGTTAGGTGGGCAGCACGATACCCCTGTTCCACGGAGAGATCCGCTCCAAGTTTGCCAAGTGGGTGGGCAAATGATCCATCAGCGTTCTGTGGCCCATGCCCGGAGATCAGTGCACGGCTATCGACGATGCGCACGAAAGCGAAAGGTAGGATGACGCCAGGAGGTGGCGTGATGGGCGGCGGTAGCAACAAGCCCAGTGCGGTCAACTTTGATTCAATCTCAGCCACAAGCAGCCTCCGGGTTGGTACAGATGGGCCTGGCGAAACAAGGCAACCGGCGCGACGGTGGATGGGCCGCAGGCCCGCCCAGGAGCGTCCGTGTTGACCCCGAGGTTAGGCATGCTGGCGTAGCCTGACAAGCGCCGCGAACACGGCGACGAGGACAATTCCAGGAGGCAGAAGCTGCACGGTAGTGGCCACTGCCGAAAACCACCCCATGGCACGAAGAGAGAAGGCGAGCGACACCGCGAACCAGATAAGGGAGCCGCCAAGAAACAAATAGATCCGCGCACGAGAAAGTTTGCGAACGACAAGCGCAAGTGGCAAGAGCACGACGACCTCGAAGACTAGACCGACGACTAACCCGGTCACGATGCCGCCAACGACACTTGGCCGGACTTCCACCGGCACATTCGTGGTTGTCGCAACGAGCGCCAAGGCATAGACGAAAGCTGCCGCCAGCGGGGCGACGATTAGCGCGAGAACTGTTCGAGAGGGCATGCCTAACGGACGAAGGTAACCAGCGACCAGCAAGGGCGCGTAGCCCCCCCGGCAGGCGTCCGTGTTGACCGCCGGGTTAGCCAGCATCACTGGCGCCGCTCCAGCGCAAGCCTGACGCTCAGGCCAACCAGGATTGCGCCACTGGACCGAAACAACCACCGAAGAACGGCTGGGCGCGCACGCAACCACGTGGACAGAGCGCCAGCAAATAGGCCAATCGGTGCCTTTAGAAGGAACGTAAGCGCCGCAAACAGAAGCCCGAGAACAAAAATCGAAAGTGTCGGGTGAGCCGCGGTCGGCGCAACAAATTGTGGCAAGAAAGCAAAGAAGAAGATTGCGATTTTCGGGTTCGAGATGTTCGAGAACGCGCCATCGAAGAAAAGTCGAGATGGCGAACGTTGCACCGACGCTGCCAACGCCAAGTCGTCATGCTTTGCGAGGAGCAAGCTGATGCCCAAATAGAGTAGATATGCGGCGCCGACGAGTTTTAGCGCGACAAACAGCCACTCCGATGTGCGCAAGATTGCGCCAAGGCCCAATGTGGCAAGAATGGTATGGCCGATAAGTCCAACGCTAACGCCAGCTGCGGTGGCAACGCCCGCCGCCGGTCCTTGGACAATTGATCGTGACATCACGAGAATCATGTCTTGGCCTGGGGTGGCAATTAGCACCAAGGACGAAACTATGAACACGAACCACGACGCTTCGACCATCGCCGCCTCCGATGCCGCCTAACGCCTAAGCTAACCGGCCGCCCGGTTAGCGGCTTCGCGCCAGCCGATGAAGCGCTCGGGCGGAATCGCCCGGCGACCAGCGACACGCTCGAGGGCGAGACGGATATCCGCGGTGCTGCCGGCCTTGAGGGCGGCGTCCACGAATAGTTGCTCGAGCACGTCCTGTTGGGCGTGGCTGCCGCCAAGTCGGTACATGCCGCCGATGGCCGGACGCATCAGGGCGACGGCCTCGGCGTGGCGTCCGGCGGCGTGGGCGAGCTGGGCCTCGGCGATCGGCAGCACGTAGTCGCGCACCATGGGCGGGACGGTGCCGCGGCCATTGGCGAAGGAGCGCATGGCCTCGATCATGCGCTCCGCAGCGGCGGTGCGGCCGGTGGCGGTCAACGCCATCAACCAGTGCGGCAGAGTGAAGGCGGAGAGGCAGTCGCCGATCCGCGCCTCGGCCTTGTCGGCCAGTTCTTCCCAGCGGTTGCCGACATCGACGCCGAGGCGCTGGAGGCGGAAGAGCATGGACGCCGCGTTCTGCACGTCGATGTAGACATCCGGCGAGGCGACTGTGAGCGGCGCGGCGAGGTTGCGGAAGCGGGTATCGTAGAGTTCGAGCACGGCGGCATGGTCGCCGTACTCGAGCGTGAACAGTGCGCAGTGCCACCACAGATGGTGCTGCAGGTTGTGGCTGCCCTCCCAGTTAGGCGCGAGCGTGGTGAGCCACTGGATGCCTTCGCTGCGGCGGCCCTGCGATTCCAGGACATGGGCGACGGCATGCGCAGCCCAGAGATCGCCGGGGTCGAGCTCGATGGCGCGGCGCCCGGATGGCTCGGCGGCGAGATAGTTCCCGGCCTGCTCCTGCGCGAAGCAGCGGCAGGCGAGTATCGATGCATAGCCTGGGATGTCCTCCGACCAGGCCGGGGTCACACGCTCGACGGAGGCGACCATGTCCTGCGGGCGGCCGAGCCAGAAATTGACGAAATGGGCGAGACGGAAGGCGACCACATCATGCGGATGGGTGCGCAGGATCGACTCCCACGTGGCGATGGCACGATCGAGCTCGCCTTCGGCCCAGGCGGTCAGGGCGGCGATGTGGCTGCGCTCGCGCGGGGTGGCGCTGGCCGCAAGCGACTGCGCGGTGCGCGCCGCCTGGACGGCGACCGGGACGACGGCCTGCTTGAAGGCGAGCATGGCGAAATAGCCCTGCATGCAATGAGCGAGCGCGAAGTCCGGATCGGCTTCCAGCACGGCGGTGAGACGGGCGGGCGTATCGACTCGGAAGGTGAGGTAGCCGGTGACGAGATGGTCGAAGGCAGCGGCAGCCTTGGCGCTGGCGGTCGAGAGGGGCAGGCCGCGGGTATCGAGATGCATGGCGTTTCCTAGCCGACATTTCCCATATACCCGACCCATTCGAGCATCTTGGGGGAATCATAATTGCAACGGCGGCTCTTGGCCGATCTCAGACGTCGTCCGCGCGAGCGAGTCCATAGGATACAGGGCGGCCCTTTGACAGCCCAAGTCCCAGTTCATAAATCCGCGATCGGCAGACGCTTCGGCCCATGCATTTCGACAATACGGTCCTGGTCGATACCATCACCCACGAGGGCACGACGAGCGGCATCGTCTTTCGGGTCGTGGTCCCCGGAGCAGGCGCTGTTCTATTGGATGTAGGCCGGATCACCCCCAAACGGAGTGGGGAAATCCTCTTTGAGGCTGGACCCCATCAGTTCTTCGATGGCGATTTGGCCGGAGCGTATGCGGCGCTCGAATAGGAGTTAGGTTCGGCGCCATCGCTCGCTTGCACAAAGTGAGGCGGACGTCCAACGCGGATGATGGCGCCACCAAAACCTCTACCATCGGGCAGCGTGCGCGTCGCCTCGGACGAAGCTCTATAACCCATTTGGGCCACCGGACTCTGACCAACGCGCTTGCGACATTGGCAACTCAAGCAGGTTTGATACGGACGATAGGCCGCTGGGGTTTGCGGCGCGCGACTTCCTTGAAGCCAGCGTTGTCGTACATGGACTTTGCCCCGAACCACATGTACTCGTCATTGGAACGAGCAGGTTTGTCCACGGGTAGGCCTCAACGAGCGTGGCGCCCTGTTTCTTGGCGTAGGCGACGGCTCCCTTCAGGAGCGCCTGTGCCACACCTTGGCCACGGTACTCGGCTGGCACAACAAAGCAGATGACTGACCAGACGGGCTGTTCATCGACAGGCTTCATCACCGGTGAGTGTTTGAGCTTCGCGTATTCCTCGCGTGGACCGACGGAGACCCAGCCGACTGGGACCTTGCCACGATAGCCGATGAGGCCTGGTGGATTGCCGGCATCGACGAGCGCTTTGAGTTCGGCGCGATTTGCTTGAGCGCGGGTCAACCCCGGCGGCGACGCTTCGTGTGAGCCGCTGCGACGGTAGGCCATGCACCAGCAGCCACGAGCGACCGAGCAGCCTTTCGCATTGAAGATAGTCTCGAGGTCAGACCAGCGATCCGGCGTGAGAGGAGCGACTGTGAGCTTCACGGGCTTGGCTAAGGCGCCCAATGTGTCAGCTAACCGGGGGTGATACGAGGGCGTCGTAACGCCAGCAGACAACCCACAATCTCAATCTCCTTTCCGATTGCGGAACGGAAACCACGGCGGAAGCATTGATTCAAGCACGTCATCCTTGAGGACGAAGTGATGATAGAGCCCCGCAAGTGCGTGGAGTCCAGCAACCCACAGGATCGCATCGCCAAGCCAGGTGTGGATCCTCGCGATGATCGCGCCTGTGTCATGTGAAAGCGCTAGCGCGGGTGGAATCTCAATGCCCGCAAGCAGCGTGACGGGATGCCCTTCGAGCCATGCGCCGGTAATGGCGGTGAGCGGAATCCCGAAAAGAAGCACGTAGAGCGCAACTCGTACAACCATCGCGGCGACACCCATCCAGCGCGCCACCTGCGGAGGGTCTGGTCGCGCATCGACCATTCGCCACGCTAGGCGTATTGCGACGAGTGCGAGCACGGACAACCCCAATGTCTCGTGAAGCTGCCGGTCGAAATCGCGGGCGGGCGCGTATACGCGCTGCTCGGATCCACCGGGGCCATAGATGTACGCAACCAAAACGAGCAACGCGGTGGCCCAATGCAAGGCCTGAGCGACAGCACCGTAGCGCGCGCCCGAATGGTGCTTTTTATCGTTTCCGTTCATGGGTCCAATAGTTTGAAGTTTCAACACTCAAAGACCTTGTACGCCATCGACTAGAGCGTGGAGCGAACCGAGCGCATCCGGTTCAACGCAAGGTTAGGCACGACGTGCGGCATCCTGGCATGGCGCCCTATCGATAGAGTCGCTGCATTTACGATCGTTGTGAAGGGCGGGGCATACGCCGAGCACGATAGATAGCAAAGACACCAACGACGAACGCTATTCCTCCATAAACTGCCCACTGCGTTTGGCCCGTCATAAAACTTCCGGGCAAAACGTTGATACCTTGAAAGAACCAAACTGCTCCGAAAAACATGAGCAGGACACCAACGACGATTAGCGTAATACGCATGGTTGTGACCTCGCTTCTCAGGTAAACGCTTGGCTATTTCGGCGACCTAACGTATCAAGGTAACCGGCGGGCCGCACCGATGCTCGCCGAGCAGAAGCCGCATGCCGGCACGTCCGGTTGAGCGCAAGGTTAGGCGTGGTTCGCTTACCCTGCAAAGTGCGACCAAGTTCGGCAATGACCCTAGAAGCGCATCTGGGTCCCGCTCCCGGAGCCCGTGCCGCCACCTTCAACTGGCTTTCCGGACTGATCGAACGGAGTGTAAGCAATCGTTGACGTATAAGTGTTTCCGTCCCCGGAAAGTGTGACTTTCTCGGTCAGAACCCCATACCCGGCCGGCGACCAGCCACCGCCTTTCACGATGTCATCGAAAGTGCCTGGCGCCTTGGTAACGTAAAACGTGTACTTCGATTCGAATTGATGTGGTCCATCCTTCTTCCACACCCCATACGCCGGTGGAACGGGTGGCGCTCCATCGTAATTCGAAGACTCCGTTAGCGTGCCTCCGACATTAAATACGTACATGAATTCGAGGTCCTTGATCTCCGCAAGTGCGCCACTGCTGAAGCGGATCTGCGAGCGCCAGGCGCCAACTAGACTGTCCGTTTCCGAAGATTCCCCCTTCGCTGGAGGGGGGGCATTCCCGCACGCGGTGACCACTAGCGCTGCCGATAGCGTCGTTAGCAACCACACAATTGAGGTCTTCATTGGGCAGTGTCCTTTACAGGTTTGCGGCAGCGGTCTTGAGACGATCTCGCACGCTGGGCCTAACGTCTCACATGAGCGGCAGGACCCGGCTTGCGGGGGCACGTCCGCTCGATGGAATGGCTAAAGCGCACAGCCGAACGATTGGAGCGCGATTCGAACATCGTGTGGGGACCGGACGTGTACGCCTCGAAGTCCTGCATCGGTTGCGCCCCGTACGTTCTCCGCAAGATCGTCAAAGAAGACGATTGACCCCGGCGGACTACCAATGGCTTTGGCAACATAGTCGAAGGCTGATCGCTCTGGCTTGCGCAGGCCAATTTCATGCGACGCGAACACACGCTCGAAGGACTGTACTACTGAAGGGAAGAGCCGGCGCCAAGTGACTGCGTGGGCCGAATTCGTATTTGTGAACGCATAGCAAGGGATGGTGGACCTTGCAATCTGAAGCATGGCGATTGTTTCGGGAATCTCTTCCACGTATATCGCGTTCCAACCCATCGCAATGTGATCATGGTCCCGTTCGATCTTGAGCATAGACGACAGGTGGTCATAATACCGCGAGGCAGAGATTTCACCTCGCTCGTGGGACCGATAGAACTCGTCGACCCTGAAGGTCCGCTTGATCTCTGAGAACGATAGCTTCGATCTGGGCTGCCACGCGTGAAAAGCTCGATCGAAATCTATGTCGATGACGACGCCGCCCAGATCGAAGAGCAGAGCGAGGGGCTTGTATTGGGGCGTTGGCATTCTCGGCGCTCTAACGAACAGAGCTAACCGGCGCCGAGCGGGCGGGCGCCACCGCCGCCGGCGAGGCGTCCGCGTTGAGCGACGGGTTGGGCCGATCTCCCTCGGAACCCATTAGGCCTTTGTACCTTCAATGACGCCTATGACTCCACCGGGAGGAAACCAACTTGCCACATAGCTCCACCCCGCTTCCTGCAAGAGACTCGCGTACTCCTGCGCTGTGCGTTCCCACCCGGTACCCCAGCACATCATGTGAATATCGAACAGCATTGCGAATTGCGTTTTGTCGATCTCCGAGATCACGTGTTCCACAATGAATATGCGGCCCGCTGGTGGCGCTCGATGGTTCACATTCCTCAGGATCTGGACGCACTCCTCGTCGTTCCAATCGTGGAGGGTCATCTTCATGATGTAGGCATCTGCCAGGGGGACGTCAACAAACATGTCACCTGCGACGTATCGGCAACGATTGGCAACGTTGAGCCTTTCTGCGCAAGCGCCGCCGGCGAGCGTCCCTATTGACCGCCGGGTTACGCCTCGGTGTTTGGCGTGGCTCGTGCATAAGCCTCCCGCTCGAAACAATTATTCAAGTACGGATTACGTCCGTGGAACAGTTGCACAAGACTGGATGCCATGTAAAGCGGGAAGAAAAGCACGCCCCAACGCTCGTACTGTTGAACGTGCACATGCTCGTGGGTCCGAACGCGCCATAGGACAGCGTGATCAATACCGATTATCACGTGGCCGAAGGTGATCGCGACAAACCTGGCCGAAGGCGGCAGCAGCGAAGCGATCTGAAGAAGCCGACCGCCGGCTACTTCGATACTGCCGTCGACAAAACGGATGGTTGCCCCGGCGGACAATACAAGAACGGAAACTAGCAACCCGACGGCGGTCGCGGGCAGTGCCCAGGTATAGCGGACGACGACGAGCATGTTGCGCATAAATTCAGGTGATGAGGCCTTACGCAACAAGCTAACCGGCGCGACGAAGGACGGGTCGCAGGCCCGCCGAGGAGCGTCCGGGTTGAGCGAGAGGCTAGGCGTCATGTCTGCCGAGCTAAGCAACTTCTAGCAGGCTTGCGGATTCTTTGCAGCGACCATAAGCAGCCTGCGACCCGCGCGCGCTTCAGTGCTTCCAGAACTCGCGTGAGGCGATGCGCGCACCCTCGGCCATCGCGGCCATCTTCGCCCACACGACGTCGGGATCGACCGCGGCCTGCCCGACCCACGTACCGAAGCCGCAGTCGCTTCCGGCGATCACATTTTCCCTGCCGACAAGCTTCGCGTAACGGCCGATGCGTTGCGCGACGAGCTCAGGATGCTCGATGAAGTTCGATTTCGATTCGATCACGCCAGGGATGAGCAGCTTGCCGTCTGGCAGCTTGAGTGTCTCGAACAGTTTCCATTCGTGGGCGTGGCGCGGGTTGGCGGCCTCGATCGCGATGGCGCTCGGCCGCGCACGGAACACGATGTCGATCACGTCGGCCAAGGGGACGTCGCAGTGATGCGGCCCTTCGTAATTGCCCCAGCAGAGGTGCATGCGCAGCTGCTCGGGGGGAATATTCGCGACCGCATGATCGAGAGCCTCCACGTGGAGCTGCGCCTTCTTGCGCCACTCCGCAAGACTCAGGTCGGCATGCTGAATGTGCCGTCCCATCCCGAGATCAGGGCAGTCGATCTGCAGGATGATGCCGGCCCTGGCGATCGTCTCGTACTCCTGCCGCATGGCATCCGCGATCGCGAACAGGTACGCTTCCTCGGTCGGGTAGTGCTCGTTGCGGAAAAACAGCGACACCACGCCGGGCGACGCCGCCGTCATGAACGCTTCCTGTGCCTCGACGGTGGCCAGCGCGGCCTTCAGATGGTCGACATCGGCCTGCGCCGCCTGCGGATTACGCACGCCGATCGCTGCATTGCACGCGGGCGTCTTCCGGCGTGAACGCCCCGGATCGCCGAACACGCGCCTGGCGAGGTTGGGGAAATCGACCAGATCCTGATACACGAACGTGTTGCCGGTGCCGCCGAATCCGCTCAACCGATCCTTGATGTACGTCGCATAGCTCGGCTTACTCATCTCGCCGTCGTTGATCACATCGACACCCGCTGCCACCTGCTTGCGGACAACCTCGTCGACTGCAGCGGCCACTCGCTGCGAGAGCGCCGCGGCGTCGACCGGCACGCCTTCCTCCTTGGCGTACATCATCCGGATAAGGTCTTCGGGCCGCGGCAGACTGCCTGTGTGCGTCGTTAGAAACCTGTCGATGCTGCGCTTCATGACGGATCCTTTGCAAGGGTCGGCAACCGCCTAACGAACCAAGCTGACCGGCGCGCCGACGGGCGCGCCGCACGCCCGCCGAGAAGCGTCCGGGTTGAGCGAGAGGTCAGGCAGCACGACGGCGAGGAATATTTGCATACACGATGAACGCGCCTATGAGTAGTAGAGCGCTGGCCCAAGCGTGCACTACCGCGGGACCGCCCTCGGACCACCAAGCAAGTACCAGTTGAGCAAATTGAAGCCCAATGAAGGGCGTGAGGAGGCCCGCGAGAAAGATCAAAGCCCCAAGAACACGAAGGCTCTTCGGTGCACGAGAACCCGACGCAGCAAGCACAAGCACAATTCCAATCAGAACGCGAAAGACAGCAGCTAAGTACATCCCGGGAGCAATTTGGATAGTACCAACCACCCCCGCGAGCATGGTTGGACTGGCGAGGCCGAGCACGCCCCGGGCCATGACGAGTACTCCAATCAACAGCGCTGGAAGTCTCACGGGGTTTCCGCTATGCCGCCTGACGAACCAAGGTAACCGGCGTCGAGCGGACGGCGCGTAAGCGCCGTCGGCGAGGCGTCCGGGTTGAGCGAGAGGTTAGGTGGCATGCATGGATCTACGCATATCAACCGCCGTCATGCGGCAGGCATATCTAGCAACAGACGCCCGGCGCGGCTCGAAGGTACGTGTTGTCGACTAGTTGGTTCAGCATGAAGTCCGCTACATCAGCACGGGAAATACGCACGGTCCAGATGAAGCTGCCAACGCTGCGTCCATGGCGATAGCCCCCACGTCTTGCTCCATTTGTCAACGCGCCCGGTCGCACGATGATCCACTCCGTCTTGCTCGCGGCAACTAAGCGTTCCTGCCGCGTCTTGTCCCAGAAGTACAGCGGTAGAATTAACGGAATGATTAAGATGTAATACAGACCCATGCGTCCCGCGGAATTCCCAAGCCCAAGAGAGGTCTCGCACACCAGTCGCAAGACACCCTGAATCTCCATCGCACGCAGCAAGTTCTGAGTACCTTCGGACAGGATGCGGTTTGGATAGAAGAACCGTTTGTGCCCCAGAGCACAAATCACTGCATCCTGGTCACGTAGCGCCTCCTCAACTGAAGCATAGTTCAGGACATCGCCCTGCATGACCTCCAGTTGCGGGTGTTCGACCTTAAGCTTCGACGGATCTCGTACGAGCGCCCTGACCGAATAGCCGCGTTCCAATGCCTGGGCGACAAGCTCACGGGCCCGTCCCGCCAGTCGCCCCCACGATCAACAGCCGCGTGGGACGCCTTGCAGCCGTCGCAACCGACGGCTTGCTTGTTGACGAGACGCCACGGCCCGCTAATCCGGCGGAAAGCGCGAATGCATAGACGATAAAGAGCAGGACTTCCATGGCGTATCGGCGCCGGCCGCCTAACGAATCAAGCTAACTGCCGCGACGAAGGACGGGCCGCAGGCCCGCCGAGGAGCGTCCGGGTTGAGCGAGAGGTTAGGCGTCGGCATTCCTGGCCGCCTGTTGCACCAACGCCATGCTGTGCCACCAGATACGGCATTCCGAACACAGGCCACCGTCAAACTGGGCTTGCAGGATTCCGTCTAAGACCATGCGCGGCAGCGGATCGCCGGGCTTTCGCGTCACGACGTTCGTTCCGGTAGACGCCGCCCAGATTTGGAACAGTTCCTCGGACGTGACTTGATACGTGACATGCCAATGCGCGAGTCCGCCGCTCGAGGAGGATGCGAGAATCTCATACGTGACGTTGATATCAGCCTGCAGCTTGACCCGCTGCCAGTACTTTGCCAGTTGTTCGTGTCCTCGCTGTTCGGCGAACGGGGTGTTGCGGTAGATCCCGTCACTCGTAAACAAGGCGCAGAAGCGCGACTCGTCACGCGCTTCCCACGCTGCTTTATAGCTCCGCATGAACTGCTCGATATCCATTCAGGTCTGTCTCGCTTCTTTGGCGCCTAACAAACGGAGTTAACCGGCCCGGCGCCGCCACCGATCCCAGCCAGATATTTCAACGCCTGCCGGCGACGGGTCCTGTTGAACGCGATGTTAGGCCTCTTCACGCGTGCGAAACCACAAGATAAGCGGCGAGAAGCAGACCTAGCAACCCCACCGCTGCATAAAGTACGGCCGCGCACGCGGTATGCCGCTCAATGTTGGTTCTGCGGCAGACCGTCAGCGATCTCATAGTAGTCACCCTTCTCTGCCACGAAGATGTGCATCGCCAGGTGAGTGGAGGTGGGTGTGTCGAATGCGCCCATCGCGACGCCGATCCAGTCTCGCGCCGGCGGATCAAAGAACAAGGAGGATCCGCACGTAGAGCAGAACCCCCTTCTTACCTTCGCTGACGAGTGGTACCAGGTCAAGTTCTCCTGACCCGTGACCGCGACCGCTGCCTTGGGTACGTCCGTTGAGGCGAAGTAATGGCCTGAGTGTTTCCTGCACTGGACGCAATGGCACGCGTCGGGAGGCTTCAACTCTCCCGTCACCACAAAGGTAACTCGTCCGCAGAGGCATGAGCCTTTATTGATAGCCACCATGATTCGATTCCGTTACGTTTCGGAGTGAGCGCGGAGGCACTCTGGGAGGCCTAACGCCGGAGTTAAGGGGCGGCCCGGAGCCGCAGGCGGAGGGCCGTCCCCCTGAACGACTTGTTATGCGCCGGACCTTGGAACGCAACCAGCGCACTGGCAAACCGGACTGAGCTTGAACGAGCATGGCCGCCTCCGACGACAAGTACCTGGCGGACACGCTACCTTGCCTGGCTAGCATGAGCAAGTTGGAGCGAAGCTACAGCGCTGCGGGAAGAACCCAAAGGCACGCTGACAGCACTTGAAGAGTAGCGAGCCTCTGAGACTTGCGCATACCGTCTGAGCCCGATTGCTCTTTGGCGTAGCGAAAAAAGGGGACACGTGATGGGTGGGAAAAAGCGCAATGCGGACGCGCCGGGCAAAGCAACGATAAATTGCCCACTCAATTCGCTCCGTGCGACTTTCGAGGCCATCTTCAACCTGGGTACGCTTAGGCGGAACGACACCTCCGCCACCCCGATGTCGGACCTGTTCAGGGGCGGAATCCCTTAGGACTTCGCTTTCTTCGAAGGTTTCGACTTGCCAGAACTGTTGAGGGCGACCGCTTGGCGAACGAGCGCCTTGAAGGCGGACTCGTCAACTTCTTCTCCTTCGTGGATGTCGATCGCGCGGCGTACGTTTCCGTCGAGACTCGAGTTGAAGAGACGGGCCGGATCCTTCAGAGACGCGCCCTTGGCGAAGGTAAGCTTCACGACATTCTTGTAGGATTCGCCAGTGCAGATGATGCCGTCGTGCGACCAAACCGGAGTGCCCATCCACTTCCACTCCTCGACGACGTCCGGGTCTGCTTCCTTGATGAGCTTGCGCATTCTGCTGAGGGTTTCCCCGCGCCAGTCCCCGAGTTCGGCGATTCTTTTCGAGATGAGCTCCGATGCCGACTGGCCTTGGCTCGCGCCCGACTTTTTCATGTTCTCATCCTAGAAGTTCCAGATATATTTCATTTGCAAGACAGTGGAGGATAGTCATGCAAGACTGTCAGAACGGCGCCGCATAACGAACGAAGCTACCCGGCGCGCCGGGCTGATGCTCGCCAAAGAGAAGTAGCGTGCTGGCGCGTCCGGTTGAGCGCATGGTTAGGCCACGACGATGACCGAGTGGCGATGTCAAGATGGTTCAACTTGGCTACGTCGTCCGTCGAGACGTACTTCCGCCGTCCCAACCTCGGTGTCATGGACGGGCCGCAGGCCCGCCGAGGAGCGTCCGCGTTGAGCAAAGGGTTAGGCATCGCGCCTACTAGCCCGGGATTTCAGGTTCGACGAGTGTTGCGAGTTGCGCCAGCGATTCCTGCCAGCCCAGATAGCACATTTCCAGAGGAATGGCTTCAGGAATGCCGGCCTGAGTGATGCTCAGTTCCGTTCCACAAAGGACTGGCGTCAGGGATACCTTTACTTCAATCAGACCTGGCAAGTTTGGGTCTTCAAATTTGTCTGTATATCGGATGCGCTCGTTTGGAACGAGCTCGATGTACTCCCCACCGAAAGAGTGACCGTCGCCACTTGAGAAATTGTGGAAAGACATTCTGAATGTACCTCCGACGCGGGCGTCCATGTGGTGCACTTTGCAGGTGAAGCCGTATGGAGGCAGCCACTTGGCCATGGCGCTCGCTTCGAGGAATGCGCGATAGACCTTCTCCGGTTTGGTGCGGAGGACTCTGTGAAGTCGAACGGTGCGGTCAGACATGGATTTGCTCCAGGAGAAGTGACGAGCGGCGTTTGCGATGCCTAACGAAAGAAGCTAACCGGCGACCCGAAGGAGGGGGCACGCCAGCGCCGCCGAGGGGCCTCCGGGTTGAGCGACGGGTTAGGCCTCAATGTGCACCTCATCGGCAGGTACGGGCCGTACTCTAGGCCCAAAGCTTTCAATGCTTGCTAGCGTTTTGTTGTGGTGGGCGGAGATTTGGGCGGCCGAAAGGACCCCGTTGTCGATGGTCGAATGGCCATCCGAAACAAGAACAACTGGATATCCGAGCGCCAAAGCGCGCCGAGTGGTCGTATCGACGCAAAATTCGCTTTGAAGGCCGCAGATGACGAGGCTGGTGATGCTGCGGGACTGTAGAAGCTCGTGCAGTCCCGTGCGGTGAAAGGAGTCCGTTGCCGTCTTTCTGACGTGAACATCGCCGGCGTGAGTCTCGAGTGCTGGGGCCAGCTTCCAGTTTTCAGTACCATAGTCCATCTCGCCCCCTTGCGTCTCGTGTTGGATGACGACTACAAGCGCACCGGCAGCTCGCGCTTTGCGTGAGACCAAGTTGATGCGATTGATTACGCGTTCAACTTCGTACGCGGCCTGTTCGCCTGAGCACAGGATCTGCTGGATATCGATGATGAGGATTGCGGCAGGCATGGATTTGAGGCCTAAGGTTCGACATGAGCGGCAGCCGCAGGCGGGCGAAGGCCGCTGTAAGGCGTCCGCTCGAACGAGGGGTTAGCTCTGGCGGCCAAAGCGCGCATTACAGAAGACCAGGGTTGCTGCGCCATACCGCCCACGTAAGCACCGAAGCAAAGCCTACCCACAAGAGGTATGGCACCAACAGTAGCGCGGCCAAGCGACTGGTACGCCAAAAGGCCACTACCGTGGCCACGATGAGCGCCAGTAGGACCAAGACCTCCACTGTGGCCAGCGCGCCCCGATGCCAGGCAAAAAACAACCACGACCAAAGCGCATTGGCCGCAAGCTGCGCACCAAACAAACCCAGCGCCACTCCCTTGGAACCGGACGACCGCCACACAAGCCACGCGGCAACCCCCATGAGCGCATACAGCATCGACCACACGGGACCGAACACCCAAGCTGGCGGCGCCCAGGACGGCTTGCTTAACTGCGCATAGAACGACGCCGCATCGATGGAGGCAACGGCCCCCACTGCACCTGCGGCGAATGCAGCCAACACCCACCCAAGCAAGCCAACCAATTGCGATGACAGGGAACGCGGCGTCATTCGGAGAAGAAAGACCTAACGAACCAAGGTAACCGGCGCCGAGCGGACGGCGCGAAAGCGCCGCCGGCGAGCGGTCCGGTTGAGCGAGGGGTTGGGCGTCACGGCGCGGGGACTTCAAGATCTCGGCAAATTTTGCGAGCGAGAAAGTCGTTTATCTCGCGATGACCGCGGCACCGTGGAAGACTTACGAGTAGCGCGATTTATGACGACCGAGTGGCTGGCGCCTTCGCGCGAGAGCACACAACCATTTCGTTCAAGATGACGAATTAGATCAAGACGCTTCATTCGCCCGAGACGATGAGAGGCTCGCGTATTACTTGTTGTCCTTGAATAGACTCTTCGGACAGCGCGCGATTCGCCTCGAGCACGAGCTCGACTGCTTCGTTCAAATTGGACCTCACTTCGTCCAGAGTCGCCCCCTGCGTATTTGCCCCGGGAAGCTCTTCGACGAAGCCAATAAAACCCTCAGGAACCCTCTGGAAGATGGCGGTAAGTTTCAGGATTGACCTCGAAGGCACACACGACGGCAGTATACCGTAGACGTGGCGCCTGACGCCCAACGAAACAAGCTAACCGGCGACCCGCTGCGCGGGCGAAGCCGCGCACGCGGGGCGTCCGCGTTGACCGCGTGGTCAGGCCTCAGACTTAGCGCTCGACGCTGGCTCATTCTTGTGGGCACCGCGAATGTTCAGGATTGCCAAGGCGATCTGCAGGACGACGAGCGCATAGGCACGGTCATGCCAACCCCAGACTATCCAAAGAACATTGCTTAGTAGGAAGCACCAAAAACCAATCTCACGCTTGCGTTTCGCCTGCGACGCAATAAGCCATGCAGCGACGATTGTAACGATCATTGCTGGCCACTGGAGTTGATGCAAATAGTCCATCGCTTTGGCTAAGGAGACACTTCTGGGGAGAAGCCTAACGTTGTGGCTAACCGGCGCGCGAAAGGAGGCGAAGCCGACTGAAGCGCGTCCGGTTGAGCCGCGTGTTAGGCCCGACCGTGTTAGATGTCGGGCCTGAGCTTACTCTTGCCTGACTATATCGACCGAGATCTCCACCGCCGGAATCGTTCCTCTGTTCTCAAGCCAGTGTGTGGTGTTCCTATCCTCGGGCCAGCCCACTCCCGGCCCATAGTCCGTAGCGACTCCATTTCGATGGTCAGTGATCGTTCCTTGCAGTATGTAGACGGTGCCTGGTCTGTCTTTATGGTCGTGAATCGGGCCGAAGACGCCTCCAGGCTCGATGGTCACCATACGCATTCGAAGTTGGCGCCCTGCCATGCCCTCGATCTCAGGGCCAAGGTCAACCGTTGCAAGTAACTTCACCGTAACACCTTTCGTCTCAGGTGCCACCTGTTCGTTGCTCATCGTGCTCTCCTCTCTGTACTTCCAGGGCCTAACGAACCAAGCTAACCGGCCGCGAGCGGACGGCGCGCCAGCGCCGCCGGCGAGCGGTCCGGTTGAGCGAGGGGTTAGACGGCGCGGTACTCAATCGATTGGTTGGATAAGAGAAGAGGTGACGCAATCACCTGAGTCGTGCATCGTTTTGCATTCTCATTCCAAATGGGAGGCTGTCGCCGCGTAGGAACTCGCTGACATTCAGTTATGAGAAGCCTCAGGCGTGGTGTGCAGATAGCTGTAGAGGACGGCAATCTCCGAATCCGTGAGGGCCGAAAAACGTTGCCGTGCCACCGGGCTCATCGTTCTGAGTTCCCTTCCGCCGAGCGCCACGCCAGCCCGCATCAGCTGGGTGAATGATTCCAGGGAATAGGCCGCCACGAGCTGCAGGCCCGGACTCGTGAAATCAGGATTGGAATCTCCGCGCAGGTTCGTCCCATGGCACTCTGCGCAGATCGTTCTTGCGAGGTACCGTCCGTGCGCAGCTTCCTCGCTCGTTGCGTCGGGCGGCGGTACAGTTTCAGCGATGAGCTGAGCCACCGTCTTGAACTCGCCGGTGGCAACGCCGATACGCCCGAGCGGACCCAGCGACAGGCTCGGGCCCGGCCCCTCGACCGCTGGCAGCGACTTCAGAAACGCGATGATGCGGCCCAAATCTTCGTCTGTCAGCAGCGCGTACGTTGCTGCTGGCATCACCATCACGCTACGACCCCCGGGACGAACGCCATGCCTTATGATGCCGACGAGCTCCGAGTCGCTGTACTTGCGCACGGCAGACGTGAGATTGGGCGCGACGACGCGCCCGATCATCGGCTGGTCGAACATGACAACCCCCTCGACCTGCCGTCCGTGGCAGCCGAAGCACCCGCGGATGGTCGCGAGCCGCCGCCCCTCGACAATCGCTGCGGGATCGGCCGGAATCGATATGGCGACTGCTGGGACCTCGTAGGTGCGTCGTAGAACCCGCTCAGAGAGAATGTACACGGCGCCGTAAGCGATGATCGCCAATGCCGCCAGGCTCCCCAGCACTATGCTTATCCAGCGCAGCAGACGCTTCATCATTCCCTCATCTCGAAGATTCCGCCGAAGTTTCCCCGCAACGCGGGCTCAATGCAACGTTCCCCGATCGACGACCCGTTCAGGAATGCCCGAGGCTTGCCGCCTAACGAACCAAGCTAACCGGCGCGCCGCCGTTTTTAGGCGGGCGCGCGAAAATCTTTGAGCGCGCGCCCGCCGGCAGCGCGTCCTGGTTGAGCGAGAGGTTAGACGGCCTCACACGGATCTTCCAGAAAATCTATGAGACCGCTTTCAAGAGAATACTCGGCACCCACAACCATCAGTCCGTCCTCCTGGATGAACTGTTCGAGCAACTGCGACCCGTGCCGCAATTGATTCGCAGACATCCGAATGTTGGCCCGGACCGCTTGACGGAGGAGTTCCTCGGGGCGCCATGTGCGTGACACCTCGAGAAGGCTCTCCACAGAAGGCCGTACGCGGTCCACGATGGAGCGAAGATTCTTGGAGTGGACTTGCGGTACGCCCTGTAGTTCTTCGATCGTGGCGGCCACTGCACCGCAGCCCGAGTGCCCGAGAACGACAACGAGACGAGTCCCGAACCGGGCAGCGGCAAATTCAACGCTTCCTACACCAGACGGGGCGACGATATTCCCGGCGACGCGAATCACGAACAAATCGCCGAGGCCTTGATCAAAGATGATCTCGGCCGGCACACGGGAGTCGGAGCAGCCGAGCACGATGGCGAAGGGCTCCTGGCGAGCGATGAGTTCATCGCGCCGAGTGAGCTTCAGGGCCGCGGTTGCAGGCGTATTCGACGCGAAACGGCGGTTGCCTTCGCGGAGTCGCTCCAGAGCGTCACGTGCGGAAAGCATGGCAGTATCTGGGCCGTCTAACGTTTGACATGAGGGGCGGCCGCAAGTGGGCGAAGCCCGCTTGTGGACGTCCCCTCGATGGAGGGGTTAGGCCTCGGGTTCGTGGCAAACCACTTCGATGTTGTGCCCGTCCGGACCAATGACGAAAGCTGCATAGTAGTTCGCGTGGTAGTGCGGGCGCAGACCAGGCGCACCATTGTCTTTGCCACCCGCCTCCAGAGCCGCGCGATAGAAAGCTTCGACTTGCTGGCGATTCTCGGCCGTGAACGCCAAGTGAAGATGCGCCGGCTTCTCCTCGGTTTGGAACATGCACAATGAAGCCTTACCGTCTGGGCTAAGCTCGATACCGTACGTCGGCGGCCCCTCCGAGACAACAGCTACGCCGAGCGGTTCGAGTGCCTTGAGGAAGAACGCTTTGCTCGCTGCATAGTCGCTGACTCCGAATACGACGTGGTCAAACATGAGTTCTCCTGAAGTCTGTGGGCCTGCGCGGGGCCTAACGTATCAAGGTAACCGGCGCGATGAAGGATGGGCCGCAGGCCCCCGAGGAGCGTCCGTGTTGACCGCGTGGTTGGGCCTCTTCACGTGTGTGCCTCGCGCCAAACCATCAGCGCCAGCCCACCAGCAATAAGAAGGCCTAATGCGCTCCACCATACTGGAATGACGAACCCGACGACTGTTACTTCCCAGCCAGCGAAGAGACGAAGCAAGTGAACGACCGCAAGTAGCGCTAAGAAAACGACCGCGACTGTAGTGAAAGGCTTTACGGCAACGCTCCTATTCAGCGATGAAGACTATGACTCGCTCTGGTACTGCGAAGAGGCCTAACGAGCCAAGCTAACCGGCGCCGGGGGGCGCGCAGGCGCCGCCGGCGAGGCGTCCGGGTTGAGCGAGTGGTTAGGCCCCGCACCTCGAGTGTAGGACCGCGCCATTGCGCTTCATTCGCAAACAGTAATGCAGAAGTGCAGAGCATGAGTAGTTTCGGGGTTTTGCGCGAGCCAACGTGCGGCGTCTTGCTGGATTGTCTCGCGACAGTATTGAGCCGCCGCTTCGATCGAGAGGTTATCAAGGCTCATCGTGCCCTGTGGCGCAGAGCCGTGCCCGACGCCGCCGTCGGCGGTCTTCACCCAACCTTCCCAGCCAAGGATGAGCAAACCTCTCGCTTCGAGGAGATCAATTGCTTCGAGCGCCTCCGTCATCGGCAGGACAATCTCTTCCGGCGAGATCGATTTTTCGGCGATACGGGCTGGCAAGAGCTCAAGCGCGCTCATGGCTACTGTGGGGCCTAACGAACCAGGCTAACCGGCGCCGAGCGGACGGCGCGTAAGCGCCGCCGGTGGACGTCCGCGTTGAGCGACGGGTTAGGCCGCATATCGGACCATCATGCTACTGTTTCTTGGCCAGGAACAGATAGCGATTGAGGCTAAAGAAGTACTCGCCTCGCTTTCCAGCATCTCTTATTTCTCCTGCCCATGCTTCCGCTTCATCGCGCGTGAGTCCGTTTCGCCCACTCACAAACGGAACAATAGAGTCGATAAGCTGATTGCTGAAAGTGTTCGTGTCATAAGCTGTATTGAATACCGGAATTATTTTTGTCGCATCCACTTGAAAACCAGCATGACGCAGCTTATGGGACATTGTTTGAGGCAGATAGGAATCGACCGCGTGTTGTTCCCATGCGGATAGGACCCGGCTCATTCTGTCGCGATTTGGCGAGTACCACACGATCGAGTCCCAGTCTGTATCCACGATTACCGTCCGTCCGCCCGTTCGAATCACGCGATGAATCTCGGCCAACGCCAGATCAACGTCGCGAACATATTCCAATACTTGTGTCGATATGACTGCGTCAAAGTCCTGCTCTGGGAAGGGGAGCTGCGTAGCGTCAGCTCGATGGAATTCCACCCACGGCTGGTGAGCGCAATGCGTTCGAGCCACCGCAAGCAGCGGCTCGCTGATGTCTACGCCATGGACCGCGCCTCGCGATTCCACGGCCGCCGCGATCGCGCCTGCCAAGAATCCCGGGCCGGACCCGACGTCCAGCACTCGCTCGCCCGACTTGGGGTCCAATGCGCGCAGGAACTCGCCGCGCTGCGACACCATATCCGGCGTGACGTAGAGAGCCAGCAATCGCTTTGTGGCCTCTTCGTCGAATCGCAACTCGGTCATCCAAGTGACCTCGTTCTGTGCGGCCTAACGAACCAAGGTAACCGGCGACCACCAAGGCGCGAAGCGCCGCCGGTGGGCGTCCGTGTTGACCGCGTGGTTAGGCCACATCATAGCCACGATTTCTCGACATCTTTTGCGTACAACTCTATCGCCTTGCGGTACGCTCGAATGGCCTCATCTTTCGAGGTTTCCGCCAGGACCAGGAGAAGGGACTCGATGGCTTGTTTGCTTTCGCCGAGGTTGTGCAGAGCCATAGCGAGGAAGACCTTGATCTCGTTGGCCTCAGGAAAGCGCGCGAGACCTTCAAGAAGCGTTGCCTTTGCGTCGCGGTAACGACCGAGAGTCCGATACGTGCTGCCGAGGCCAAGAAAGGCCCCGCGCAAAGATTCGGGTGGAAGGCTACCGGCAAGGGCACTTACGTAGAATGCAACCGCCTCAGCCTCACGGCCCAGATAGTCGTGGACGCATGCGGCTTCGTACTGCAGCTCAGCGTCGCCTGGCGCTCTTGCGACGAGCTCGACGGCGAGCGCGCGGGCTTCTTCGTGCTTGCCTTCACGGCGAAGATTTCGGATTGTCTCGACGTTCACGTCGCGGTCCTGTGGCCTAACGAACCAAGGTAACCGGCGCGACGAAGGACGGGCCGCAGGCCCGCCGAGGAGCGTCCGTGTTGACCACGTGGTTAGGCCGCGACTTCGACGATTTCACTTGATGAAGAAGGCGGAGGGATCGGTTGCCCGTCCTCCTTGAGCCCATCCAAATGGAACTCGATGGCCTCGTGAATAGAGGCGAGAACCTCTTCGCGCGTTTCACCCACGGCAATACACCCGGGAAGGTCGGGAACGTAGGCCCCAAACGAAGTGGGCCCCTTTTCGACTACAACGAGATAACGCATTTCGGTCGCTCCTACTTCTTAAGCCCGGCTTGCTTCAACACACTATTCAAGGTTCCTGGCGGAACATCTATGCTCGGTTTTCCGGCTACCGTTACAGTGCAGTGCCTAATTTGTCGGAATGATGAAACTGTCGATGACTCCCTCTTACGCGGACCTGGAACCAACCGTCCGCTTCAAGTAACGCGATCAGTTCCTTAACTTTCACACTGACATTTTACATTGGTGGTGGATCGCGGCCTAACGAATCAAGTTAACCGGCGCGACGAAGGACGGCGGCGAAGCGCGCCGCCGAGGAGCGTCCGTGTTGACCGAGTGGTTAGGCCTCAGGCGGCGGTTGCGGCACATTGCTTTGGCGCATGGACAAAACGAACGCCAGCAGCATAACCCCGAAGATGGCCCAGTTGATCGCCCCTCCAGGTGCGTTGCTAGAGCGTGCTATGGGCATGTAGGCATTGACGCCCTTACGCGCCAAGTACTCGATGAGCAGTGCGAGCAGAAAGATCGGGACTAAAGGACGGTACTTCAGAAGTAGCAGGACACCAAGCAAGCCCAGGATGAACTGAGATAGGCCGAGAGAGGCAAAGACTGAGAGAAAGGCTTGTGTGCCTTGGGGCGTGTATGAATCGATCGGTATCCCGTCGGCTACGGACGCTGCGTAGTGGCCGTTGAAGATCGCGCCGAGGGCGATAGCGAGCTTCAGGAGAAGGACCAGGCCAAGGAGCCAAAGCGAAACCCGGCTTCCTGTGTACGTGAAGTTCGCAAGCGGCGGTAGCAGTCTGCTCAGCATTCTTGACTCCTTGCGCCACGTCGGGGCGCATGTTCTGAGGCCTAACGAGTAAGGTAACCGGCGCCGAGCGGACGGCGCGCAGCGCCGCCGGCGAGGCGTCCGGGTTGACCGACCGGTCAGGCAGCATTCCGCTTCCCAAGCACGGAGGCGAACACAACCACAAGCACGACGCCTGCGATCATGATAGGCAAATCGATCATTGCGATATCGCGCAGAGTCAGCTGCGAGAGCGCGATCTCAGACGTAGCCCAAGTAGTGCCAAGAACGCCAGCGGCCCAAAGTAATGCGCCACCTCCGATCAGCGTCCAAATAGGGTTCCATTTCCAACGACGGCTCAATAGCAGTAACGGGAGCAATGCAACCACCTCAAACAGCGCCCCATACATCACGCCAGGCAGGAAGAGAACGAATGGCGACACGCCAATTTGTGATTCCGGCCGCTCAAGCCCGAACATTAGCCAAGCGGCAAAGACGGCTCCACACGCGAGAGGAGCGAGTATTAATGCCATGACCGTTCGGGCGTTCACTTGCGCTGCCTAACGATTAAGTTGACCGGCGCGCCGCCACTGCTGCTTGCGAGGAAGAAGACGCGTGCCGGCGCGTCCGGTTGAACGCCATGTTAGGCAAGGCCATGATTTGGCCGAATTACTCAGCAACGGCAACATGCACAAGAAGCGCAGCTCCGATCATCGTTGCCCCACGGGCTTGGCTCCGGCCGGCGGTTGCACATGATCATAATCGAACGTCGCGCCGAAGTGTTTGCCGTCCACAGTCATATCCGATTTCAACTGGCGATTTTGCGCAGAAATCCAGAGCGTGCTGTCGGTAACGACGCCGTGGTTTTCCATATGCACTGTGTAGACGGTCGTCGGCTGGCCGTTGACCTGTTCCGTACCGGTGCGTTTACAGATGATTTTCGCAGTCTTGAGCATATCGTTCAGCGTGTCGACAAGATCGGAGCTCGATACCGGAAGCGATGTCCAGCTTCCATTCCGTTCGACATATTTGATGGTCGCGGTCTGAACCATGTGGCTGGTGACCATTTTGCCGCCCAGCACCGGGGACACGATGGTCTCGCTATAGGGCGTTTTCGCGCTCACCATCATTGCGGCCGTCGGTTGCGTGCAATCGTCGGCCCATGCCGGCGCAGCCGAAACGACAAGAACTACAGCGCCGAGAAAGATACGGTTCATGTCGAACAACATAGTCACCCCCAATGGAAGTATAGCTCCGCGGATCTGGAACACGCCTAACACCTGAATTAAACCGCGCCGCAAAGCGGCGTCGGCTTGAATGAATTGTTAGGCATGCGCCCCATTACTTGGCCAACTCGGCTGCGGACATACCCGTTGTGGGCACAGTGTTTGCGCTTTGCCGCAATTTCCAGATTCCGTTCACCCTGCGCCATGTCGTACTGAAGCGCACAATGACAGGTGGCCTGCCACCAGCAGAAAACGGAACATGAAAATGCGCGACCGCCACGACACCGTCCGAGAACAGCGAAAGATCCTGGACTTGGCCGAAGCTGGCGGTTTTCCAAAGCTGGAAGTCGTCGTCCATGAGCTTCGCAAGATCAGGAACAGTCTCGACCTTTTCATGGAGATCGCTGCCATAAATGATGAACCCGTCCGGGTCCAGCATGGTGGTCACGGCCTGTTGGTTATTTGTGGCGTAGCTATCAAGCAATGCCTGGATTGAGCTTTTGACCGAATCATCCTGCGTCTGCCGCAAGGTGCTTGTACTAACGCATCCCGTTGCTGCAATGAAGACGAGAACTACAAAGAGACGAGCTAGGTGCGACATTTTTGACTCCCTTGATGAACTGTAGTGCGCTGCCTAACGAACCAAGGTAACCGGCGACCATCAAGGCGCGAAGCGCCGCCGGTGGGCGTCCGTGTTGACCGAGAGGTTAGGCCGCATTTCGCTCACTGGGCAACGGCAATCACGACAAGTAGCTCAGAAATCCTGCGGCACGATGTTCGTCGCATGCCCACCTGGCAACACTATTGTTGCGGTGGTCGGCGATGTAAACGTTACTATTGCCATGCCATCGTCACCGTCTGCCACGGGCAGCTGCCACAGGGCACAGGAAACACACTGACCATCCACAAACTTTAGCAACTTCGCTGTTGTCGTGTTGTTCGTAAGAGGGCCGAAGAAAAGGTACCACTGTGGCGCGCCGGTTGCCGTGTAACTAAACACTGTCATCACTAACACACCGTGCTTGACATCGATGGCGTAGCCACTTCCGGATTGCGTCGGATCCCACCACATACCTTCGGTCGGAATGATATCGGTTGGCGAGGCGATACTGACGGTAAATGTTGCCGATTCTTGGAGATTTACTATGCCGCCGACCGACTCAACATAGTCGATCGTGTAATCGCCAAATGGCAGTCGTTGAAGCACAAATGTGATTGATTGTGTGACCCCTGGGTCACCCGCGGAGAAGCAAGCGAAGGAAACCAAATCCACCGAGATAGATATTGTCTTACCGCTGACAGTCATTGACGAGTTGTGCACGAGTGTCAGCGGGTCACTGTAAAAGCAAACCGGGACCGGAACATCAATCTGAATCGAGGTTGATGTTGTCGGCTCTGCCGGACGAACGACAATGTTGTCGGGTATGACCTGCGCACCAGCTGTCGCAACGGCTATCCAGCAGCCCAGAGCAAAGATAGTGGTGCGAAGTCGACAAGAAGTCATGAAACCGCCTAATCTATGAATTGGAGGAGAACGCGGGTTCCGCTTTGGGTGCGGCCTAACGAACCAAGGTAACCGGCGCGACGAAGGACGGGCCGCAGGCCCGCCGAGGAGCGTCCGTGTTGAGCGCGTGGTTAGGCGCCAGGTGCGAGACGTGCGCCGACATCTGGCTAGGATGTGGCCGAATTGTTCGCAGCCACACAGCAGCTCCCCTGTTGGATGGGCGGACACTTCACTGAACCGTAGGAACAGAAGACGCAGCAATCGCCCGCGTTTGGCCGAAGCAAAGTGTGACATTTCTTGCATTCGTAGAAGTAGAGGCAGGCCTCGGTCGGCATGGCCTCGACTGCCGCGAACCCACAACGCGGGCAGGTGAGGACTGACTCCAGGACTGGCTGCGAGTGCATTGGTCGGCGCCTAACGTTCGACATGAGCGGCAGGCGCAGGCGGCCGAAGGCCGCCGGAGGATGTCCGCTCGATGGCGTGGTCAGGCGACGGCTTCACGGCTTGGGCACATGACTGAAGGTTTTGGCCACGATGCCACGTTCTTCGTCGTCAGGAATCGCAGCGAGCGCCGCGACTGCCTGGGCATACGACGAAACGTGGGCCTCACGTTGGCCGGCGATGGCTGCGGCGTGAGCATGGATGACGTGAACGAACGCGGTTTCCCATTCCTCCGCTCCAACCCGGAGAAAGTACTCTCGCATTTCCTCCGCGTACGCCAGTGCTGACGGCGCCAAGCCCAGCAGCGTGTGAACCTCGGCGAGGAGCATCGTTGCACGCATGCGATTGAGTTCCGACCCGATCTGTGCCCAGTGCCAAGCGGACGCATGCGCAGCACTGAGCATTTCGCGGCCTTCCGCTTCGCTCCGCCTTCGGACTGAGAGTTCCCATGCTCGATTGTTGGTGGCAGCAGCGAACTTGCGGTGCCACGCAACAGCATCCGATGGCTGAGGATCCGACATGGTATTTCCGCTCGCCTAACGAACCAAGCTAACCGGCGACCCGAAGGACGGGCCGCAGGCCCGCCGAGGAGCGTCCGTATTGACCGCGAGGTTAGGGCGCTGACGCCCGATGCAATGCCGCAAGCCAACCCCCGGTAAGAACAAACCGCGGAAACGTAACCCATTGCTCCAAGAAAAATCGTGACACGAAATTGAGTGGGCCGGTAAAAGGCTCTGGGGACACCAGCTCCAGACGATGGCCGCGACCCTCGAGGACGAGCGCTAGCAGGATGAAAACCATGGCCACGATGAGAAACGCGAGCGATAGCCTGGTGACTGCGCCAACGAAGGCGACGGTTCCGATCAGAAACAGTGGCACGGCGACAATGTGGATGAGTAAATTCTGGCGAGATTGATGATACTTGGGATAACCCTGCCACTGCCACTGCAGAAGTTGGCCGATGGTCATGTGTGCGATCAGAGGCACCCTAACGTTCGAGGTAACCGGCGCGCCGCGCTGACGTTCGCGAACGAGAAGCCGTGTACCGGCGCGTCCGGTTGACCGTAAGGTTAGGCCTTACGCAATCCATGATGGCTTACGCCGTATCATGGAATCACTTCGGATGAGATTGTTCCATGTTGGAAACGCTGTACCAGACGATCTTCATCGATCCATCGATCTGGCGCTTGAACTCCGCAATGAAGTTCGTTTTGTGCGTCATCAGCACACCTGCACGACCATTGTCTTCGTTATAGGTGCCACGGTAGACCGCCAAGTCTCCGCTACTGGCAACGTCTACGGTTTCATCAATGAGACTCACCCTCCAATCGGGGTCGTGCGCAAAAGCCATTTTGAAGCCCTCTCTATCCGCTTCGATCCCGATAGTCGAGGGACTACCGCATTCCATGGAAATTACATTCGCGGCGTCATACGCCGTTGTCTTGACTGCGTCATGAGCATTGAGTCCAGCGACCAGTTGAGCGACGTCTCTCTTGATTGTTTCCTCGATCACGGTTTTATCATCCTGCGCGGCTGCTGCCGAGGAGTCCGTCCCTGCAAGAGCGAAGGCGACCAGAAGTAGACTCGGCTTCCAATATGCATACGAGTTCATTTGACGCTTCCTTTTGTTTCGTAATATTTGACCTGCAAATGGACGCACCAGGTAACCCGACCCATGGAGCCGGGCCACGAGCAATGCCGGTGACTGAGCATATCAGGGCGCCTCGCGAGCGGATGCGACCGGGGACGCTCCGAGGCACCAGTAAAGGGCGTGCGCCCGACGTAAGGCAGTCGTGGCGCGAGCGGGATCGTTGCTGCCCGGATTCCAGAAGCACGGAGTAACTAGGAGTGGACGCGGGGATTCGGCGCTTGTCACAGCACTGTTTTTGAGGCCTAACGCTCCGGTTCAGCGGCGGCGCGCAGCGCCGTCCGCTGCAACCGGTTGTTAGGCGTCCCGGCGCTCCTGGCGCCGGAGCACAACATGGGTGGCCTTTTCCGACGCCACGAACTGGACGCATTCGTATCCCAAGGCCCGCAGGTCAACGGCATCGAACAGCCGCTCGCCTCCACCGAGCAGGACCGGCGCGATTGCGACGTGCATCTCATCGACAAGGCCAGCACGAAGATACTGCTGGATGGTGTTGGGTCCGCCGCCAATACGGACGTCCATCCCTTTCGATGCGTCGCGCGCCTGGTCAAGCGCCTCGTGAATGCCACCCGTGACGAAGTGAAACATCGTACCGCCTTCCATTTGTATCGGCGGTCGCGTGTGGTGAGTCAAGATGAAGACTGGAACGTGATACGGCGGGTTGTCCCCCCACCAGCCTTTCCAATCCGTGTCGGGCCAGGGACCACGAATGGGGCCGAACATGTTCCTTCCGAGAATCCAGGCACCAACATTCTTGAAGCCCCGCGCGGCGAACTCGTCATCGATCCCCGTTGTGCCGCCGTCGGAGCCAAACAGGGCCCGCTGGAACGTGCGCGTGGGCAAGGCCCACTGGTGCAAGTCTGTGCCGCCCACGCCGAGAGGATTGTTGATGTCCTGACTCGGGCCAGCTCCGTATCCGTCAAGCGAGATCGTAAAGCTCTCGACTCGTACTCGTGTCACGTTCATGCCTCCTTCTTGGAATGACGCCTAACGAATAGAGCTAACCGGCGACCCGAAGGACGGCGCGAAGCACCGCCGGCGAGCGGTGCGGTTGAGCGAGTGGTTAGGCGGCATGGGGCTCGAATGTTGGAGCCTAGTCGTCGGAGCGAATGACCTCATGAAGAACCTGACCGATGCGATCTTGCGTAATCTCCGTGATAACGTGCCACTCTACGACGATGCGTTCAACGTTCTTCCCCTTCACTTTGTCGTAGAGCCAGGCGGCGAAGAGCGTGACGTCAACGTTAATCGAAGTGTCAACGATGAATTGCAAGACCTCAGGGATACCAACCGCCTTGCGGACAAGCGACCCGCGGTAGACGACCGCCACTCCACCCGGAGCGGGTCGCGTCTGTATCCATCCAGCTGGCGTCCCCCTTATTCCAACCGCCACCATGAATGAGAAGAATCGCGGTGCGCGTGTCAGGAGTGTTGTTCGGCGGCTCAAAGATCCGGACGATGAGAGGGCCACCGGAGCCGGCGATCTTCTCAATTCGCGTGGGCGTTGACTCCTCCGCGGACGCACAGAGAGAGGCGGCGAGGATGACGATTGTCCCAATTAGTCTTGTTCCGTTCACAAATGACCTCACGATGAAAGAGCGGCCTAACGAACCAAGGTACCCGGCGCGACGAAGGACGGGCCGCAGGCCCGCCGAGGAGCGTCCGTGTTGACCGCGTGGTTAGGCGCCAGGTGCAAGAAGTGCGCCGACATCTGGCTAGAATGTGGCCGAATTGTTCGCGTCCACACAGCAGCTCCCCTGTTGGATGGGCGGACACTTCACTGAACCGTAGGAACAGAAGACACAGCAATCGCCCGCCTTTGGCCGAAGCCAGGTGTGACATTTCGTGCATTCGTAGAAGTAGAGGCAGGCTCGGTCGGCATGGCCTCGACCGCTGCGAAGCCGCAACGCGGGCAGGTGAGGACTGACTCGAGGATTGGCTGCGACTGCATTGGTAGGCACCTAACGTTGGAGTTAAGGCCGCACGCGTAGCGTCTCGGCCTTGAACGACTTGTTATGCGCCCGGCGCATGTTACCCGCGGCGTACGGCCAAAAAAACACCGACCGACATCAGGATGAGACCGATAGACCTCTGCAAAGTGATGGCATGCGTTGGAGCACCCAGCAGGCCGAATTGATCTATGGCCGCCATCGATATGAGCTGGCCTAGAAGTACAAAAGCCACAGCATTGCCGACGCCGAATTGTGGGGCTACCCAGGTGACACTGAGGACGTAAAAGGCTACGAACCCACCGCCTAAGTAGAAATAGAACGGCAGCGATGTTTTCGGGAATGGCCTCAGGCCACCCTCTACAGCGAAAAGGAAAGCAACCGAAATAGACAGCGCTACCAGAAACAAGACAGAGGCGGCGAACGCTGGGCTTCCGTACTTAGTGCCCAAAGTTGCGCTTAGCGCTGCCATAACAGGGATACCAATGCCTGCAGCAAGCATGAGACATGAGAAGAAAAGTTGGTTTGCCATTAGCTAGGGCTTCTCGGGTTAGGAAGGCGCCTAACGAACCAAGGTAACCGGCGCGACGAAGGACGGGCCGCAGGCCCGCCGAGGAGCGTCCGTGTTGACCGCGGGGTTAGCCGTCATTGTCACCGAGCTGATTTGCTCGCAGGCCGTTCGATGTGCATAGGTGTTCACCGCTTGCGGCAGAGCAGTTGTATTGGATGGGTACGGCCTTCCTCGATGTTGCGCGCGGCGTTCCGCGTCTTCTGTAAGGCAGTCTCGCCCATAAGAATATGAACGCCGAGCGGCGGCAAGACGCCTTTCTCTGCTTTCTCGATCATAGTCTTGTACCCCGCGACGTACTTGGCTCCAGTGTCTTCCAGGACGATATCCTCAAAGCCTGCCGCCTCGAGAAGGGCCCGAGTCTCGGATGACCTCACGAGGTAGGCGCCGCTGCCGTCCGCCGACCACGGCAAGGGATAGTGGGGATCGCCCTTGGGGCCCAAGCCGTGCTCTGTGAGCGCGAAGAAGGCACCGTTCTTTAGCACCCGACAAGCTTCTGCGAAGAACGTCCGGCGATCGGCTACGTTCATGGTGACATGTTGTGTATAGGCACCGTCGAACAGAGCGTCTCCATACGGCAGGCGCTGACCATCGCCATGCTGGATCGTCACTTGGTGTTCCATCCGGAGCAACGCGGTGAGTCTGTTGGCCGCCTCGACGAACGGTTGCGTGATATCGACACCACTCACCTTGCACTGAAAACGTTTCGCCATATAGCGCGCGGGACCGCCGAGGCCGCAGCCGATGTCAACGATGTGCTGGCCAGCTTTGATGGGGAGACGATCGGCTAGCTCTACGGTGGCAGCCAACCCTCGGGCGTGAAAATGATCCACCGGGGCCAAGTCCTCAAGCGTCACCGCGTCCAGAGGCTTGGACATCTTCCCCAATGCGGAGACGATGAGAGCGTAGACGTCGCCCCTGCCCCAATGATCCGCAATTGCTTTTTCGTTTGTCATGTTTGCCTCCTGAGACGGCGTTTAACCGAAGCGCTTGGACATAAGGCTAGAGGGCCGGGACATGTATCAGCGGAGCCTTTGACGGCTAACGAACCAAGGTAACCGACGACCACCAAGGGGCGCAGCGCCGCCGGTGGGCGTCCGTGTTGACCGCGAGGTTAGGCATCGAGCTGTGTGCGAGCAAAAGGGCGTGCGTAGATGGCGAGGCGGTTCATAGAGCTGAATTGAGGCGTAGCGCCTCCAGACGAAGCGCTATCTTTTGCTCAAGTTCGATCAGCTTGAGCTGCAGTTGCCGGCGTTCGGTCGGGTCTGAGGCCGCCTCGATCGACGCCTTCAGGCGCGCGCGCTCATGAAACCACTCAATTTCAGCTGGAACGACGCCAGCATCTTTAAGGATTTTCATGGGCATCCGAAGTGCCTCTGGCGTTGATTCCCAGCCCGGATCTTCGGGCAAAGGCTTGCCGTAGCTCTTCGCCTGGCTAAGCTCACCCGACTCGGCGGCTTCTTTGAGATGACGGGCGATCTCTTCATCGAGAGTGCGCATTTAGTGCCCCGTGAGTTAGATGCCTAACGAACCAAGGTAACCGGCGACCACCAAGGCGCGAAGCGCCGCCGGTGGGCGTCCGGGTTGACCGCGTGGTTAGGCGTCCCAATGACGAAAGCGGATCAAGCGTTTGTGCGTGCATGCCTACCGGGCTCGCAAGGGTCTCAGATAAGAGTCCTTGCCTCGGAGTGACTCGCCTTCGACGAGGAAGGAGATAAAGCGCGATGCACGCTGATCCAACTACACAACGCGAGTCAATCGCGGTGAACATCAGAAGCACCGTCTAGAGATGACGACGGCTGGTACACGCCGATATGACAATTCGCAGCGGTCTGTGAAACGAGTAACCGTCCACTGTGAACGACTCGCAAGCGATGAAGCAGTACCGCCGGCACTGCGCGCGGCGATAAGCTTTATGGATCAGCGCTGAGACGCGAACGCGACGGTATTGGCCCGGCATATACGTCGCACACGCTCCATCTAACGCGCGCGACCATCTATGCGCAAAGGTCCGATCGACTTGGTGCGAGATCATGCGGCGGATCTCTCGCAACAACCTTTGCTTGATGAAGTGTATTGAGATCGTGCATTGTCACGATCGCGAAATCACCCTTCCAGTCACGAATGACGTGATCCGCCGTCAACAGTAGCGACCGGGCGCTCACAAAAGATCCAGTGCCCAGGAAGTGGCGTATGACACCAGCAGTATCGATTGCCAGGACCGGAACGATCACATCCCTCGGATCGATCATGGGGCCTAACGAACCAAGGTAACCGGCGACCACCAAGGCGCGAAGCGCCGCCGGTGGGCGTCCGTGTTGACCGCGTGGTTAGGCCGACGCTTCTTTAAAGGCACGGAGAATCGCATTGATGCGGGTTTGATAACCAGGCCCCTGTGCCTTTAGCCAGTCCAACACGTCGGCATCGACGCGAAGCGAGATCGAGGCCTTTGGTGGAACCGGCTTAAGACCGCGGCGCGCAATACCGCGGGCAATGTGCTTTAGGGAAGCTTCCGGATGTTCCGCAGAGACCACGACATCGCGATCGGACATCGCGCGAACGCGCAACCAATCGGTCTTAGAAGTTCTTGAAGAAGATCGCCTGTTCATGTTTCGTCGCCTTACGGAAAGAGATGATGCGAATCTGACGTCGGGTTTCCGTATGCACAATTGAAACCGTCAATCCACCGAGAAGGCCTAGCGTGACAAATCTTTGCTCCGAGTAGTCGAAGCGGTCATCTTCGTAAGTGTACGTAGGACCTTCGAAGACTTTCGGCGCATCGACAAAATCGAAGCCATGCAATTCCAGATTGGATTTACGCTTGGCCTCACTCCACGCGAATCGCATGACGATATTGTATATACATTACGACTATACGTCAAGGGGCGTCTTGCGTAGGCCTAACGAACCAAGGTAACCGGCGACCACCAAGGCGCGCAGCGCCGCCGGTGGGCGTCCGCGTTGACCGCGTGGTTAGGCGGATCTGTCGTTGCTCACAATTGCAAAAGGCGCTGAAGTCTTGCGGATCGCTCTCGTTAGCGCCAACACAGCGACGGAGATGGCACCGAGCGAACAAGGCAAAACAGATCGCGCTGTACAGCCGGTGTACCACCTGCCGATGCTATCGAAACCCCAATGATCTTCGCCGTAGCGGACAAGAAAAAACAGCGGGATAACGCTGACCGAAGCGGCCCACGTGAACACAGTGCTCAAGCTAAGCGGTGACATGGCGACCGATGCCTAACGATCAGAGCTAACCGGCGCCGAGCGGACGGCGCGCAGCGCCGCCGGCGAGGCGTCCGGGTTGAGCGAGGGGTTAGCGCGTCATGCGTAGCCACCGCTCGCAAGCCAGATGCACGAAGGGAATCACCAGCGGTATTCCCCACGCGAACTGATGAAGGGCAGATGGCTCGATCACCGTGGCGGTAAAGGCATAGACCGTGTCGATGAGAGCTAGCACGCCACAAATAGCCGGCACTACCCACCAAAATAACGCGACACGTTGCAGCAGTGCGCTCCCACTGAGCACAAACGCCACCAGCAAGCGCCAGCCGCACAACAAGCCGCCAAGTATGACAACCGCAGCCGCGACCTCGGCGGTCGTGTCGACGTTCGGCGTGTGGACGATGCCGTAGACGACGGACGGCAAACCTGCGAACAGAAACAACGCGGTCAGTGGAAGGCATATGACGACCGCTTCAACCGCTAAGAGAATACGGCTTAGACGCTGCGGCATGAGCGCTAACGAACCAAGCTAACCGGCGACCCGAAGGACGGCGCGCAAGCGCCGCCGAGGGGCGTCCGGTTGAGCGAGAGGTTAGGCATCCTTTCGACGTGCTGCCACAAACGCAAAGCTAAGGGTTAATGCGATGAGGATGTCGAAAGTCATCGGGGCGATGAGTTGGAAATACTTCCAGACCAACAGCGCATGCATGACGTTGGCGAAGATGAACAGTGCGATTATGGGTCGCACGCGATAGGGCTCGTTCTTTGCGACCACTGCAAGGTGCCAAAGCAATATAACCTCGATTACACCACTCAGAATCGCCATCAGGCCATAACCGAAATAGAAATCCCAATAGCTGCGACTGAGGCCGACCACGTGAGACTTCATTGCGTCAATTACAGCAATCTCACCGGCGCCATGAGTCGGAGTGGCCGACAGAAAAAGAAACGCGTGTGCACCGTACTGAAGCAAAGCTAACACCGATGCGATGCGTAGAGTGATAGCTGGTTTCATGGGTTTTCCGCGTAGATGGATGAGGATGCCTAACGCCTGAATTAAGCCGCGCCGCGAAGCGGCGTCGGCTTGAATGAATTGTTAGGCCCCGGGCCCGGATGATAGAAGTGAACAGACTTCCATAGCTTGTATCAAGCCATTCTTGATGGTGAAACGATGACCAACGTGCTCGTCGGCAAGCACAGAACCAGCCAAGTCGCGCACGACTTGATGCACGTCAACTAGAACCTGCGAAGCATTTTGGGGATAAAAGACAATCGGCTCAACGTGTGGGTCGATCTCGCTCCACTGTTCGGTCCAATACGCGCGAATTTCGTCAGGCCCATGGACAAAGCCGCCTTTAAACGCTTTCGGCCAAGTCACGTCGGCAGCCATGAAGGTGAGAGCAGCACCAATGTCACGCGCGTTAAAAGCCGCGTACGCCGCGCGTAGCAACTGGATTTCTTGGGCAGATTGATTTGTCATGAGCGGTAACCGAGAAATGTGGGGCGGGGCCTAACGAACCAAGGTAACCGGCGACCACCAAGGCGCGAAGCGCCGCCGGTGGGCGTCCGTGTTGACCGCGTGGTTAGGCGGCATCGTTCGGCCCACCACTGACCCGCCGAACGCTACGCAAAGCTGAGCCGCAAGCGACAATGACCAAGCGGCACGACGAACACGACCAACGCCCGAAAAAGACCGGCCCGACGCATGATTCGGGGTGAGCTGCGAACGATGCCGGCGCTAAGGCCGGAGGCGATGAAAAACACGCAACCCGCGAAGCGATTGACACGAAACCAGCAGCTCGCGATTCGTGAGGGTATCGACGCGTGCGAAAGCCGTAGACCCGGTTCGAGCGGTACGACACTGAGCGATGAGCGGGATGCTCGCCAGCGGCGACGATTCCGCACGGCACTAGGAAGCGAGAAGGAGGAATCTCACGATCTCGTTCGATGTGCGGCCTAACTAAAAATTGAGCACCTAAACGACGGAAACCAAATTCGTCGTGACGCTAAGCAAAGCGTCAATCGTCCATTGGTCGTAGTTTCGCGCCAAGGATCCAGCCGCAAAATCAACAGGGTCTCCTCCATTAGTGGCGCCTAAATGCGTCGCTCATCGCATGGACCCGATTTCGCATCCCGCGCGTCTGCTCGACCAGGTTCGCCATCGGATTCGCCTGAAGCACTACAGCATTCGTACCGAGCAGGCGTACGTCGATTGGATTAGACGCTACATCCATTTTCACGGCAAGCGCCACCCGACTGCGATGGGTGCGCTCGAGATCGAGGCGTTTCTCACCGATCTGGCGGTCGCGCGCAATGTCGCCGCGGCGACGCAGAATCAGGCGCGGAGCGCGCTATTGTTCCTGTACAGGGAAATCCTGGCTATCGAGCTGCCCTGGCTGGAAGGAGTCCAGCCGGCGAAGGCGTCCACACACCTTCCGGTCGTTCTCACGCGCGACGAAGTTGCCAAGGTGCTCGATCGCCTCGCCGGCACCCATCGACTGATCGGCGCGCTGCTCTACGGCACGGGCATGCGCATCATGGAAGGGGTGCGTCTTCGCGTGAAGGACGTCGAGTTCGCGCGCGGCGAAATCGTGGTGCGCGACGGCAAGGGCGCGAAGGACCGGATGACGATGCTGCCGCGCAATCTAGCGTCACGCTTGCGCGCGCATCTGGACGAGGTACACGAATTGCATCATCAGGATCTCGCCGACGGCTTCGGCGCGACGTATCTGCCGGCTGCGCTGCAACGCAAGTACCCGGGCGCGGCGCGCGACTGGGGTTGGCAGTACGTCTTTCCATCGCGAAACATTTCGCGCGATCCGCGTAGCGGCGTAGTGCGCCGGCACCATGTCTCCGATCAGGCATTCCAGCGTGCGATGCGCCAGGCGGTGCGCGATGCGGGCATCGTCAAGCCGGCGACGCCGCATACGCTGCGCCATTCTTTCGCGACGCACCTGCTCGACGCGGGCTACGATATCCGCACTGTCCAGGAACTACTCGGGCATTCCGACGTGAGCACGACGATGATCTACACCCACGTGCTCAACCGCGGTGGCCGCGGTGTGGTGAGCCCTCTCGACAGCGCCTGACGCGGGTCAAGCGGCGATCGACTGGCTTACGTCGCCGAAAGCGCGCGACTTACCGCTTGGTGCCAGACAGAGTCGTCGCCGGCGGGCGCGAACGTGCCGCCGGCGCGCAGCATTTCGAGTTGGCCTAACAGCGCACCGTCGTCGTTGGACCAGGTTCGATTTTCGTACGCATCCAGAAAATCGAACGTCGTATCGTGCGATTTCCGTGGATCGGGAGAGAGGTTGCGCATGACGGACATGATGGCCTTCAAATCAGGCCGGGTGGACTTTTACCCTAGGCCCGTTCCGGCCTCGCGTCAATGAAGAATTCATGCTGCACGTGCAGCAATATCGCGACGCGAAGACTTGTCGGCACAGCCTGCCACGCGTATGTTGCAGCGCCATGAACAAGGCAGCGAATCCGCGCAATCCCACCGGCAAGAAGCACCGCTTCAACAAGCCGTGGATGAAGGAGCACGTCAACGATCACTGGGTGCAGGAGGCGCAGCGCCTGGGCTACCGTTCGCGCGCGGCGTTCAAGCTCACCGAGCTCGCGGACAAGGACAAGCTGTTGCGGCCGGGCATGACGGTCGTCGACCTTGGCGCGGCGCCGGGAAGCTGGTGCCAGGTGCTCCGGCAGCGGCTCGGTACCGGGGCGCGGATTGTCGCCGTCGATCTGCTGCCGATGGACCCGGTCGCCGGCGTGCGCTTCGTCCAGGGCGATTTTGGCGACGACGCCGTGCTCAAGGCCGTCGAGGCCGAGTTGGGCGGGCGCAAGGCCGAGCTTGTGTTATCCGACCTCGCGCCCAACATTAGCGGTATCGAAGCCGCCGACCAGGCTAGGAGCGTTTATCTGGGCGAGCTGGCGCTGGATTTTGCGACCCGAAGTCTGCAACTTGGAGGCGATTTGGTCGTCAAAGCGTTCCAGGGCGAGGGTTTTGCCGAGTTTCAACGGCTGATGCAGCGTCATTTCGACAAGGTTTACGTGCGCAAACCCAAGGCGTCGCGCGATCGCAGCCGAGAAGTGTTTCTGGTGGGCAAGCGCCGGATTGCGCTGTTGCCGAATGACGACAATCCCGAACGGCTGGCGCAGGAAGGCCCCAGGGACTAAAATTCATATCTTTGGCCCCGCGTGGCGCGGGGCGTGCTGGCTCGCTGAGCCGTAAGGATTACCTTGAACAACATGCTGAAGAATGTCGGGATCTGGCTGGTCATCGGCCTGGTCGTGCTCGTCGTCGTTAAGCAGTTCGACGCTCGCCAGACCACGCGCGACGCGGTGTCCTATACCGATTTCATGGACCAGGCCAAGGCCGGCAAGGTCGAGTCGGCGAGCATCGAGGGCCGCACGATCCGCTGGGTCGGCACCGACAAGAAGACCAACGTCACTTACAGCCCCGGCGACATCTGGATGGTCGGCGACCTGGTCAAGGACGGCGTCAAGGTCCAGGCCAAGCCCGAAGAAGAGCAGAGCTTCCTGGCGCAGGTGTTCATCTCCTGGTTCCCGATGCTGCTCCTGATCGGCGTGTGGATCTTTTTCATGCGGCAGATGCAGGGCGGCGGGCGGGGCGGCGCGTTCTCGTTCGGCAAGAGCAAGGCGCGCATGCTCGACGAGTCGAACAACACGGTCACCTTTGCCGACGTCGCCGGCTGCGACGAGGCCAAGGAAGAAGTCTCCGAATTGGTGGAGTTCCTGCGCGACCCGTCCAAGTTCCAGAAGCTGGGCGGGCGCATCCCGCGCGGCGTGCTGATGGTCGGCAATCCCGGCACCGGCAAGACCTTGCTCGCCAAGGCGATCGCCGGTGAGGCCAAGGTGCCGTTCTTCTCGATCTCGGGCTCGGACTTTGTCGAGATGTTCGTCGGCGTCGGCGCGGCGCGCGTGCGCGACATGTTCGAGCAGGCGAAGAAGAACGCGCCTTGCATCGTGTTCATCGACGAAATCGACGCGGTCGGCCGGCAGCGCGGCGCGGGTCTCGGCGGCGGCAACGACGAGCGCGAGCAGACCTTGAATCAGCTGCTGGTGGAAATGGACGGCTTCGAGGGCAACGCGGGCGTGATCGTCATCGCCGCGACCAACCGCCCCGACGTGCTCGATCCGGCGCTGATGCGTCCGGGCCGCTTCGACCGCCAGGTCGTCGTGCCCCTGCCCGATATTCGCGGCCGCGAGCAGATCCTGCTCGTGCACATGCGCAAGGTGCCGGTCGCCGGCGACGTCAAGGCCGAAATCATCGCGCGGGGAACGCCGGGCTTTTCCGGCGCCGATCTCGCCAACCTGGTCAACGAGGCGGCGCTGTTCGCCGCGCGCAAGAGCAAGCGCCTGGTCGACATGGACGATTTCGAAATGGCCAAGGACAAGATCATGATGGGCGCCGAGCGCAAATCGATGGTCATGTCCGAAGAGGAAAAGAAGAACACCGCCTACCACGAGTCCGGTCACACGGTCGTCGCCAAGCTCTTGCCCAAGTCCGATCCGGTGCACAAGGTGACGATCATTCCGCGCGGACGCGCGCTGGGCGTGACGATGCAGCTGCCCGAGCAGGACCGCTACTCGTACGACCGCGACTACCTGCTGCAGCGCATCGCGGTGCTCTTCGGCGGCCGCATCTCCGAAGAAATCTTCATGCACCAGATGACCACCGGCGCGAGCAACGATTTCGAGCGTGCGACGCAGATGGCGCGCGACATGGTCACGCGCTACGGCATGTCCGACACGCTGGGGCCGATGGTCTACGCCGAGAACGAGGGCGAGGTGTTCCTCGGCCGCTCGATCGCGACGCAGAAGAACGTGTCCGAGGCGACGATGCAGAAGGTCGATCTCGAGATCCGGCGCATCATCGACGAGCAGTACGCGCTGGCCCGGAAGCTGATCGAGGACAACCGCGACAAGGTCGAAGCGATGGCCAAGGCGCTGCTGGAAGTCGAGACGCTCGACAGCGACCAGGTCGAGGACATCATGCAGGGCCGGCCGCCGCGTCCGCCCAAGCCGGCGAGCGGCGAGCGCGGGCACGACCTTCGGTCCGGACACCGGTCCGGACGCCGCGCCTTCGGCCAATCCCGCCTGACCGTCGGAATTGCCGGAGCTCGCCACCCGGCAATTGATCTGCGGCCGGCACCGGGTCGCGCTCGATCGGCCGCGCGTCATGGGCGTGCTCAACGTCACGCCCGACTCCTTTTTCGACGGCGGCCGCTACGCCGACCGCAATCGCGCGCTAGCCCACGCCCGCCGGATGCTCGACGACGGCGCGGCGATCATCGACGTCGGCGGCGAGTCGACGCGTCCCGGCGCAGCGCCGACTTCCGAACGCGAGGAGCTCGATCGCGTGCTGCCGCTGTTCGAGGCGCTCTCGGCCGATTGCGACGCTCGCGGCGTGCCGCTTTCGGTCGATACGCGCAAGCCCGCGGTGATGCGCGCGGCCATCGCCGCAGGGGCTTCGATGGTCAACGACATCAACGCGCTGCGCGCGGACGGCGCAATGGACGAGGTCGCGAGGAGCGGCGCCGCCGTCTGCCTGATGCACATGCAGGGCGAGCCACTGACGATGCAGCATCGCGCGATATACCACGACGATGTCGTCGCCGTCGTGACCGCTTTTCTCGCCGAGCGCGCGCAAGCCTGCGAGCGCGCCGGCATCGCCCGCGGGCGCATCGCCGTCGATCCGGGCTTCGGTTTCGGCAAGACGCTCGAGCACAACCTCGAGCTGCTGCGGCGCCTCTCCGAAATCGTCGCGCTCGGCTACCCGGTCGTCGCCGGCCTGTCGCGCAAATCGACGATAGGAACGCTGACCGGCAGGAACGTCGAGGAGCGCGGTGCCGGCAGCCTGGCTGCGGCGCTCGCGGCCGTGGCCCGGGGTGCGTCGCTGGTGCGCGTGCACGACGTGCGCGAAACCGTGGACGCGCTGAAGGTCTGGCAGGCAGTGCAGGCGGGCTCGCCTGCCGGCGGCGCGCGCGGAAGCAGCTGAGTTCATAATGACCATGTTGAGAATCCGACCATGAGCAAGAATTACTTCGGGACCGATGGCGTGCGCGGCCGGGTCGGGGACTCGCCGATCACGCCGGAGCTCGTGCTGCGGCTGGGTTATGCCGCCGGCCGCGTGTTCGCGGCCGAGTCGGCGACGCGGCCCGGCACGACGCCGGCCGTTCTGATCGGCAAGGACACGCGCATCTCCGGCTACCTGCTCGAGGCCGCGCTCGAAGCGGGGCTCTCCGCGGCGGGCGTCGACGTCTATCTGTCCGGACCGCTGCCCACACCCGGGGTCGCGTACCTGACGCGCGCGCTGCGCCTGTCGGCCGGCATCGTGATCAGCGCCTCGCACAATCCGTTCGAGGACAACGGTATCAAGTTCTTCTCGGCCGGCGGCAGCAAGCTGCCCGACGCGGTCGAGCATGCGATCGAGCAGGGCATCGACGGCCAGATCACCTGCGTCAAGTCGGCGGAGCTCGGCAAGGCGTTCCGCGTCAACGACGCGCCCGGACGCTACATCGAGTTCTGCAAGGGTACGTTTCCCAACGACCTCGACTTGAAGGGGCTGAAGATCGTCGTCGACTGCGCACACGGCGCCGGCTATCACGTCGCCCCACCGGTGTTCCACGAGCTGGGCGCCGAGGTGGTCGCCATCGGCAACGAGCCGGACGGCCTCAACATCAACGCCGGCGTCGGCGCAACTCACCCGAAGCATCTGCAGGCCGCCGTGCTCGAGCACGGCGCCGATCTGGGCGTGGCGCTCGACGGCGACGGCGACCGGCTGATGATGGTCGACGCCGAAGGGCGCATCTACGACGGCGATCAATTGCTCTACGTGATCGCGCTCGACTACTGGCGGCGGGGGGCGACTGCCGGCGGCGTCGTCGGCACGCTGATGAGCAACCTGGGATTCGAGCAGGCGCTCGGCCGGCGCGGCATTCCGCTGCAGCGCAGCGCCGTCGGCGACCGCTACGTGCTGGAAATGATGAAGGACAAGGGGTGGCTGCTCGGCGGCGAGAACTCCGGCCACATCATCTGCCTCGACAAGCACACGACCGGCGACGCGATCGTCGCCGCGCTAGCCGTGATCCGCGCCCTGCGCGAGCAGCAGACCACGCTTGCCGCGGCGACCGCCGACGCGCCGCTTTTTCCGCAGCGGCTGATCAACGTGCCGATCCGGCGCGGCTTCGACTGGCGCGGCAGCGACGCGATATGCCGCGCCGAGCGCGAAGCGATGGCGACCCTCGACGGCTCGGGCCGCGTGCTGCTGCGGCCTTCGGGTACCGAGCCGGTGCTGCGGGTCATGGTCGAAGCGCGCGAGGCCGACGCCGCCGACCGGTGCGCGCGCGGCATCGCCGACGCCGTAGCCGCTGCGCTCAACACGCGCTGATAGCCGCCGGCTAGCGGCGACGTCTTCGCCTTGCCCCGAAAAGCAGCAAGCCCGAAACCAGGACCAACATCGCAGCCGCCGCGATTCCCGGCGTCGACAGGGTTGGAATCGGCGGGGTTACGACCGCCGCCGGCGCAGTGAAGCCCTGCACTTCGATCACCTGGTTGGAGCCGCCGAATGTCGAAAAGAAAAAGTCCCCCGTAATGGGATCGATCGCCGCGCCTTCGGCGCCCGTCAGCCCGGCAACAAAGTCGCGCCGCGACGCCAGCACGGGATTGCCGTTGGCATCGATCGTGTAGCTCGCGACAATGCCGTTCGAGTACTCCGAGACCAGCATGCTCTGGCTGGGAAATAGCGACGAGCCCAGCGGAACATAGACAAAACCTTCGGGGCCGCCGGGAAGCGTCACCTGCAGCGCGGCGCCGGTGAGGTCGAAAGTGCCGCTGATGTCCGGCGAGAGCGTGACGGTGTAGAACTCCCCTCCCGACCAGCTCGAAATCTTGAATTGGCCTGCGCCGTTGTACCCGGCGGGAACGAAATTGAGCGCTCCGGTGGAAACGGCTATGCCGAGCGGGCCCAGTGCAACGGTCTTATCGTCGCTGTTGGAGCCGGGTTTCACTTGCCCGACGTTGTTGATGCTGTACTCGGAATAGAACAACACCCCGCCGGGACCGTAGGCGACGCCACCATCGTTGTTGGTCCCGAACCCCAGTGCGGTCGCCGGACCCAAGGACACGATGTGATTGCCCGCTCCGCGTGTCACCGGCACCGAATAGAACAGACCGGCGCCGTTATTGGCGGACCCGCCGAGCAGGATCGTATTGGGGTCGCCGGCCTTGAAGATCAGCCCGCCGTAGTTCGTCGGTACGCCGGCGACCGATCCCAGGTTGGTGATCGTATAGATTCCGGCGTAGAACGGATCGACCGTCTGTGCCCAGGCCAGCGGTGCGGCACAAGCGAGCAGAAACGCGCATATCCCTTGTTTTGTCTTCATGGGCCCCCCTGCGAGTCGGCCCATCCTACACTGTTCCCCGGGGGGCGCAAACGGCCCGAAGCGGCGGTGATGCTCTCGGCGGATTGGCGAGCGCGAACTGAGGTCGCATGAAGGAAACGCTGATGCGGCGAATGTGGAATTTGCTTAGCAGTGCGTGCCATATTCGCGTCCACGCGCACCCGTATAATTGATCGCATGGTTGCGCTGATTCATTCCCCTCCTGAAGCCGCGACGAGCGACGCGTACGCCGCGCGGGTCGCGCAGGCGGCGAGCGGCTATTCGGCTCCCGAGCGCGCCGCGATCGAGGCGGCCTTCGCCCTCGCGCGCAAACGTTACGGCGACGCGCTCACATCGGAAGGCGAGCGCTGGCTTGCCCGCGCGACCGGGACGGCGACGATCGTTGCCGAGCTCAAGCTCGATGCCGAATCGGTGCGCGCCGCGCTGCTGATCGGCATACCGGACGGGGAGGGCTTCGACGAGCAGGCGTTCGCGGCGGAAGTCGGCGACGAAGTCGCGAATCTGGTGATCGGCGTCGCGCGCATGGGCGCGATCCGCGCTGCCCCGGCCGGCGAAGGCGGCGCGCGCAAGGAAGCGCGCGACGACCAAGCCGAGAACCTGCGCAAGATGCTGCTGGCGATGGTCGAGGACATCCGCGTCGTGCTGGTGAAGCTCGCCGAGCGCACGCAGGGGATGCGCTTCCTCGTCGCCGCGCCGGATGCCGGACTCGACGCCGCCGCGGCGCACGCCCGCTCCGCATTGCGGGCCTCGCAGGCGCGCGAGACGCAGGACCTGTTCGCGCCGCTCGCCAACCGGCTGGGCGTCTGGCAGCTCAAGTGGGAGCTCGAGGATCTCGCCTTGCGCGCGCTCGAGCCCGATACCTATCGCAGGATCGCGGCCGCGCTCGACGAGCGCCGCGTCGATCGCCAGCGCTACATCGATCAGGCGGTGGCGGAAATCCGGCGCGAGCTCTCCGCGGCCGGCGTCAAGGCCGAGGTCACCGGCCGGCCGAAGCACATCACCAGCATCTGGAACAAGATGCGCCGCAAGCACGTCGGCATCGATGCGCTCTTCGACATCCGCGCGGTGCGCATTCTCGTCGACGACGTCAAGGACTGCTACACAGCGCTGGGCCTCGTGCACAACCTGTGGACGCCGCTGCCGCAGGAATTCGACGATTACATCGCCAAGCCCAAGGCCAATCGCTACCGATCGCTGCACACCGCCGTGATCGGCCCGGACGGCAAGCCGCTGGAAGTGCAGATCCGCACGCACGAGATGCACCGGCACTCGGAGTACGGCGTGGCGTCGCACTGGCGGTACAAGGAGGGCGGCGGCGGCCCGCAGCGCGATCCGGGATACGACGAAAAGATCGCGTGGCTGCGCCAGGTCCTCGACTGGAAGGATGCGGTCGCCGATGCCGGCGAATGGCTGCAGCAGTTCAAGTCGACGCTGTTCACCGACACGATCTACGTGCTGACGCCCCAGGGCAAGGTCGTCGACCTGCCGCGCGGCGCGACGCCGGTCGATTTCGCCTACGCGGTGCACACGAGCCTCGGTCACCGTTGCCGCGGCGCGCGCGTCGACGGCGCGATGGTGCCGCTCAACTACGTGCTGCAGAACGGGCAGCGGATCGAGATCGTCGCGGCGAAGCAGGGCGGGCCCTCGCTCGACTGGTTGAACGCGGACCTGGGCTACGTGCAAAGCCACCGTGCGCGCACCAAGGTGCGGCAATGGTTCAAGGCGCAGCAGCTCGAGGCGACGATCGCGCAGGGCCGCGAGGCGGTCGAACGCGAATTGCACCGCGCCGGCAGGACCGCGTTGAAGCTCGAGGCGGTCGCGGCGCAGGCGGGATTCGCCAAGCTCGACGAATTCTTCGCCGCGGTGGCGCGCACCGAGCTCAATACGCGGGCGCTGCAGCAGGCGATCCAGGCGGTGGCCAAGCCCGGCGAGGCCGCGATGGCGCCGGCCGAAGACGAAGCGGTGCTTCCGCGCGCGAGCAAGGCCGCGGGCGCCGGCAGCGGCATCCTGATCGTCGGCGTCGACCGGCTCTTGACGGGCCTCGCGCGCTGCTGCAAGCCGGCGCCGCCGGATGGAATCGTCGGCTTCGTCACGCGCGGCAAGGGCATATCGATCCACCGCCGCAATTGCAGCAATGTCGCGCGCATGCAGGAAAAGCAGCCGGAGAGGCTGGTCACTGCGGAGTGGGGCACGCCGCGCGACGAGGTCTTCCCGGTCGACGTCGTGGTCGAGGCGATGGACCGACAGGCATTGCTGCGCGACGTCAGCGAAGTGTTCTCCCGCGAAAAGATCAACGTCACCGCCGTCAAGACGCTGACGCGCAATATGCAGGCGAAGATGTCGTTCACTCTCGAGGTGAGAAGCCTCGAGCAGCTGAAGCACGCGTTGGGCCTGGTGCAGGACGTGTCCGGCGTGCTTTCGGCCGGCCGCCGCTAGGGGTCCCGCTCCGGTCTTCCCGGCCCCCTTACCGCGGGGTCAGCGCCCACTCGCAACGGCGAAAGTCATTTATTTTCCATGCCTTGACGCCTCATAAGCGGCGCCTATCGGCAGGTTGCCAATTCTTGATTTGAATCAGACCCGCCGTCACCCCATAGTTGTATTGTGCGATGCACAATGGCTCGCACGGAAGGCGACACCCTCACGAGGGGCAATGCGCCGATACCGCTGAGGTGAAGGAGAAACAGCAATGGAATCAAATAATTATGATTTTAGGAATCGCAATTTTATCGAAACGCTCACCGGGCTGACCTACGACGTCTTGCAACCCGCTAATGCACCCGAGCGCAGCCAGCCGGTACGCGCCACCGCGCGGGCGCCGCGGCGCAGTTGGCTCGACCGCCTGGACGATTGGCTTTGGGACCAGGAGTTGAAGAGCCGCGAGGCGTTTCTCGCCCAGTCGGCCGACATCGTCGAGCTCGAGCAGCGCATGCGCTGGCTGGAGCACGGGCGCTCCTAGCCTAGATCAGTCCCTCGAGCAGTTGCACGTCGACCGGCTCGCCGGCAGCGACGTTGCCGGTGTCGCTGCCGAGGATGATGAAGCAGTTCGCCTGCGACATCGACGAGAGTATTCCCGAGCCCTGGTCGCCGGTCGTGCGCACCGTCCAGCCGCCCGCGCCGTCGGGTGACAGGATGCCGCGCTGGAATTCGGTGCGCCCTGGCGCCTTCCGGATCGGCGCCGACAGCGGCACGCGAAAGGTCGGCAGCGGCGCGACGTCGCGCTCGCCCTGCAGGATGCGCAGCGCATGGCTCACGAACTGGTAGAAGGTGACCATCACGGCCACCGGATTGCCGGGCAGGCCGAAGAAATGCGCCCCGCCGATCTTGCCGTAGGCGAGCGGCCGCCCGGGCTTCATCGCGATTTTCCAGAACAGCACTTCGCCGAGCTTGTCGAGCAGTTGCTTGACGTAGTCGGCTTCGCCGACCGAGACCCCGCCCGAAGTGATCACGACGTCGGCCGATTGCGCGGCGGCGGAAAAAGCGTTCTCCAGCTTGCCCGGCGCGTCCTCGACCACGCCCATGTCGAGAATTTCACAGCCGAGCCGCGTCAGCATGCCGTGCAAAGTGTAGCGGTTGCTGTCGTAGATCTCGCCGGCGGCGAGCGGCGTCCCGATCGACTTCAGTTCGTCGCCGGTCGAGAAGAACGCGACGCGAAGCTTCCGGTAAACGCTCACCTCGCCTAGCCCTAGCGACGCGATCATGCCGAGCTCGGCCGGGTTGACCCGCTGCCCCGCGCGGAACACGAGCTGGCCAGCCTTCAAGTCTTCGCCGGCGAAACGCCGGTTCGTGCCGGCCTTGGCGACCGCGCCCGGCGCGATGCGCACGCCGCGTTGGTCTTCGCTCGCGCGCTCCTGCATGACCACGGTATCGGCGCCCTGCGGCATGACGCCGCCGGTGAATATGCGCACGCATTCGCCCGGCGCTATCGCGCCCGCCCAGGGCTTGCCGGCGAACGACTCGCCGACGCGCTTCAGCACCGTCTCGCCGTCGGCCTTGAGATCGGCGAAGCGCACTGCGTAGCCGTCCATCGCCGAATTGTCGTGGCCGGGCACCGCGATCGGCGAGATCACGTCGGCGGCGAGGACGCGGCCGAGCGCGCTTCTGACGTGCACGCGCTCGACGGCGGCGACCGGCGTCAGGAACGTCCGGATCAGCTCGCGCGCCTTGGCCACCGGCATCGAATTCGGATCGTAGTCGTCGGCGCAGGAGATCTCGCGCAGTGTCTTCGGCGTCGCGGTCATCGTTTCAGCCATGGGCCTGTCGAAGCTCGTCGGTGGTGTTGATGTTGCGAAAGGCATCGGCCTCGTCGTCGAACGGCACCTCGACGATGCGCAGCGCCGAATACCAGGCGTCGATCTTGCGTCCGCCGCCTTCGAGAAAACGGGTCAGATGCGGCAGCAGGGCGCGGCGCACCAGCGCGAACACCGGATGCGGCTGGTCGAAGGTTCGCGCGACCGCGAGTTCGGATCCGTCGGCCTCGAGCGCCGCCGCGAGCCGCGCCACCAGGTCGGCGGGCAGGAACGGCGAATCGCAGGGCACGGTCGCGACCAGCGCGTGGGTCGCGTGGGCGAGCCCGACCTGCAGTCCGGCGAGAGGACCCGCGAAGCCGCCGATGGTGTCGGGAATCACCCGGTGGCCGAACGCCGCGTATTCTGCGGTGTGCTGATTGGCATTGATCAGGATCTCGTCGACCTGGGGTGCCAAGCGCTCGAGTACGTGCGCCACCATCGGCCGGCCGGCGAGCGGCACCAGTCCCTTGTCGACGGTGCCCATGCGCCGACCTTGGCCGCCGGCCAGCACCAGCCCGGTGATCGCCCGTGCGGGCATCGGATGGCCGAAAGCGACTCGAGTGGCTCATTCTTCGGCGCGAAAACGCTCGCCACCGGTGAACAGCAGGAAGTGCTTGTTGGTGGCACGGCCGATCATCGTGATGCCGACTTTCTGCGCGATTTCGTAGCCCATCTGCGTCAGTCCCGAGCGCGAGACCAGGAACGGGATGCCCATCTGCGCGGCCTTGATGACCATTTCGGACGTGAGCCGGCCCGTCGTGTAGAAAATCTTGTCGCCGCCGTCGACCCGGTCCAGCCACATCCGGCCGGCGATCGCGTCGACGGCATTGTGCCGGCCGACGTCCTCGACGAAATACAGGATTTCGCTCACCTCCTGGCCCGCATTGGGGTTGTTCGTCGCGAGCGCGCAGCCGTGCACGGCGCCGGCCTGCTTGTAGATGGTCTCGTGCGCGCGCACGCGGTCGAGCAGCGCGTAGAGCGTGGCGCGCGAGAGCACCGCATCGGCCGGCAGCGTGACCGAGTCGATCTCGTCCATCAGTTCGCCGAATACCGTGCCCTGGCCGCACCCGCTGGTCTTGGTCCGCTTGCCGAGCTTGGCCTCGAGGTCCTTGAGACCGCTGCGCGTACTGATGACCACGGCGTTGACGTCCCAGTCCACCTGCACCGAGACGATGTCCTCGATGCGGTCGAGCAGGCGCTGATTGCGCAAGTACCCGATCGCCAGCGCCTCGGGCGCCGCGCCGAGCGTCATCAAGGTCAGGATCTCGCGCTTGTCGACGTAGAGCGTCAGCGGATGCTCGCCGGCGATCGGCGTGTCGCGGATCGCGCCGTTTTCGTCGACCGCCGGCACGTTGAACGTCGACGGCCGCGCCGCGTCGGACAGGAGTGGCCGATAGGGCTCGTTGGGCGCGTTCACCGATGCTCCGGTTTGACGGCGCTGCGCAGCCACGTCATCAGCGGAAGGAGATCGCGAAAGTAGCCGCTGAGATCGGCGGCCAGGTCCTTCGGCGGACGTCTCTTGACGTCGACTTCGATCATGCCGAAATAATGCCTCAACTTGATCGCCTCGATATGCGGAATGTCGGCATCGAAGCCCTTCGGCGGCCGCTTGAGCGCGTCTTCGCGCGAAAGCCCTCCGTAGGTCTTGGCGAAGCGCGGCTCGCGCAGCAGTCGAGTCAGGCTCGCCGGCTTGGTCGCGATATGGCGGCGGATGTTCGCGAGCATCGCGGGCTGGGGGCGATAGATGCCGCCGCCGGCCAGCAGGATGCCCTGGTGGTCGATGTGAAAGTAGTAGCCGGGCGCGAGACCGCGCTTGGCGCGGTCGTTCAGCGCCGCGCTGAAGTGCGTCTTGTACGGCGTGCGATCCTTGGAAAAACGCGTGTCGCGGTAGATGCGGAACATCGCCTTCTTGGGATCGACCGGCCCCAGCGCGCGGTCGAATTTCGCCACCCGCCCCGCGACGTCGCCGACCAGCGCCTGGAATTCCTCGCGCAGCACGTCGTAGGCCGGCTTGTTCCACGCGAACCACGGGCGATTGTTGTTCTGCTCCAACCCCTGCAGGAATTCGATCAGCGCTGGGAGGTGCATGCGTCGTCGCCGTCGGGGCTTGCCGCTCAGCCGCCGATGTAGCTCATCTCGATCTTCGGCAGGGCGCGCGTGTTGTCAGAGCGGATTTCCGAATAGCGGTCGGCGCGCTGCGACCAGATCGCCGCGACGTGATTGCCGATCTCATCGTCGGCGGCGCCGTCGCGCAGCAGGGCGCGCAGGTCGACGCCGCTGGTGGCGAACAGACATGTGTAGAGCTTGCCGTCGGTGGCGAGCCGTGCCCGCGTGCAATCGCTGCAGAAGGCCTGCGTCACCGAGGAGATGACGCCGATTTCGCCGCCGCCGTCGCGGTAGCGCCACCGCGCGGCGACTTCGCCCGGATAGTTGGGGTCGATCGGCTCGAGGGGCAGATCGCGGTCGACGATGTCGATCACTTCGGACGAAGGGACGACGTCGTCCATGCGCCAGCCGTTGGTATGGCCGACGTCCATGTATTCGATAAAGCGCAGGATGTGCCCGCTGCCGCGGAAGTGTCGCGCCATCGGCAGGATCTCCTGCTCGTTCATGCCGCGCTTGACGACCATATTGATCTTGATTGGCGCCAGCCCCGCGGCGGCCGCGGCGTCGATGCCGTCGAGCACCCGCGCGACCGGAAAATCCACGTCGTTCATCGCGCGGAACACCTGGTCGTCGAGCGCGTCCAGGCTGACGCTGACGCGGGTCAATCCGGCGGTGTGAAGATCGCGCGCCTTTTTGGCGAGCAGTGCTCCGTTGGTCGTCAAGGTCAGGTCGAGGCCGCCGATGTCGGCCAGCATCGTCACCAGCCGCTCGAGATGCTTGCGCAGCAGGGGTTCGCCGCCGGTCAGGCGGATCTTCTCGATGCCGTGCGCCTTGAAGATGCGGGCGAGCCTCGCGATTTCTTCGAACGTCAGCAGCTCCGCATGCGGCAGGAACGGATAATCGTGGCCGTACACGTCCTTCGGCATGCAGTAGACGCAGCGAAAATTGCAGCGGTCGGTCACCGAAATTCGCAGGTCACGCAGCATCCGGCCGCGCGTGTCGGCGAGCATGCCGGTCGGCGCGACCGCGGGCGCGCTGCGTGCGGCGGCGAGCGTGCGCGCATCGGTGAGGGGAATAATTCTTGCCATGAAAATAGGGGGCAGCGCTGCGATCGACGATGGTAGCAGACGGCGCGCACCGATGCACACTGGCGTATGATTGTTGGTTGCGCGATTCGTGCCGCGATCCGGAAAAAAGCCATGCCAGCATTGCGGTTTCCCGTTGCCGTCGTCATCGAAAGAGTTCCGCTCGCCAACCGCTGGGCGAGCGAAAAATGGCAGATCGGCGCGGTCGAGCGCGATGACAGTCCGCTGCCGGTCGCGGTCAAGCTGTCCGAGGATGCGACCGGGACGCGCTGGCGTTTCACCGGATTCGTGATCGAGCTGCACGCATCGGAAAGCGAAGGCTACTTTTTGAACATCACCGCGCCCGAGCCCAAGATCTTCGTCATGTGGCGCATGCTCGACGCGGAGCGCGTAGCCGCCGATGGACTGTCGGCCAAGCCGGAGCTGGTGACCGTCAGTTACAACGAGGCGGCGCGGCTGATGGACGGCGGCGAGATGGTCGACGCCGTGCCGCTGTTGCCTGAAGTGCTCGCGCTGATGCAACCGTTCGTCGCGGCGAACTACAAGCCCGAGCCCAAGCGCAAGGTTCGCCGCAACGAGCTCTACGAGCGCGACGACAAGCATCGCGGCGGCGGCGAGCGCAAGCTCTCCGATGCGCCGAGCAAGGCCGCGCGATGAACGACAAGCCGGACAACCTCGCGCAGCCGCCGGATCGCCTGTCGCTTAAGCGCTGGTCGCGGCGCAAGCTCGAGGCGGCACGCATGGGGTCGACGCCGCCGTCGCGCGAGCCTGCGCCCGCGCCGGTCGCGGCGGCGCCGCAGCCGCAGCAAACAGAGCAACCTGCCGCCGGCGCGCCGCAGAGCGGCGCCGCGTCGCTGCCGCCGATCGAGTCGCTGACCATCGATTCCGAGTTCGCGGCATTCTTCAAGCCGGAGATCCCCGAAGCGACCAAGCGCGCCGCGCTGAAGCAGCTTTTCCGCGATCCGCGCTTCAACATCATGGACGGCCTGGACGTCTATATCGACGACTACACCCAGCCCGATCCGATTCCAGCGGAAATGATGAAGCAGCTCCTGCACACGCGGCACATCTTCGATCCGCCGGCCACCGAGGTTAACGCCGAAGGTCATGTGGTCGATAAGGTCGTCGAACCGGCGCCCGGGTCCGTCGCTGCGCTCGCGGCGGCACCGACGCCCGCTACGCCTGCCGTGCCCACCCTGTCCGTGACCGAAAACGCGTCGGCCGGATCGGATGGCGACGCTGCCGCGCCACGCGACGGAGACGTCGCGCCGGCATGAGCGCCGCCGGACCGCTCCAAGGCGCGAATCGCGCCCCCAACGGGGGCAGCGCAGCGGCGGCCAGCCGCAAGCGTGGGGGACCATGAGCGCCGCCGGACCGCTCCAAGGCGCGAATCGCGCCCCCAACGGGGGCAGCGCAGCGGCGGCCAGCCGCAAGCGTGGGGGACCATGAGCGCCGCCGGACCGCTCCAAGGCGCGAATCGCGCCCCCAACGGGGGCAGCGCAGCGGCGGCCAGCCGCAAGCGTGGGGGACCATGAGCGCCGCCGACAAGACTCTCCACGTCTGCAGCTGCAACGGCACGATGCCGCTGGACGCGGCGGCGCTCGCGCGAGCGCTCGATCTCGCCGGGCCGCTCCCGCTGCACACCGAGCTCTGCCAGAAGGAGCTCGCCCGCTTCGCCGATCGTGCCGAAGGCGACCTGCTGGTCGCGTGCACGCAGGAAGCGACGCTGTTCGGCGATGTGGCCGAGGAGTCGGGCAAGACGCAGACGATCCGCTTCGTCAACATCCGCGAGAGCGCAGGCTGGTCGGCCGAAGCGCGCGCCGCGACGCCCAAGATCGCGGCATTGCTGGCGATGGCGTCCTTGCCCGAGCCGCAGCCGGTGCCGCGCGTGGCGTTCAAATCGGAAGGACGGCTGCTGATCGTCGGCCAGGCGGACGCGGCGCTGCACTGGGCCGAGGCGCTGAAGGACCGGCTCGACGTCACCGTGCTGATCACCGGCCGGGCGATCGGCAGCGAGCTGCCGCCGCGAGCGCGACTATCCGGTCTGCTCGGGCAAGCTCGACCCGCCTCTCGGGCTGGCTGGGCGAGTTCAGCGCGGAGTGGGTGCAGGAGAATCCGATCGATCTCGACCTCTGCACGCGCTGCAACGCCTGCATACGCGCGTGCCCGGAGCAAGCGATCGACGGCAGCTACCAGATCGACCTCGACCGCTGCCGCGACCACCGCAAGTGCGTTGCCGCCTGCGGCGCCATCGGCGCGATCGACTTCGACCGCGCCGCGGCGCAATCGGCGCGGGCCGAATCGTTCGATCTCGTGCTCGACCTGCAGCGCGAGCCGGCATTCTCGATGCACCAGCCGCCGCAGGGCTATTGGCATCCCGGCCCGGACCCGGTGGCGCAAGCGCAGGTGATCGTCGACGTGCTGGGCGCGGTCGGCGAGTTCGAAAAGCCCAAGTATTTCACCTACAAGGCGTCGATCTGCGCGCACAGCCGCTCGCAGCAGCCCGGCTGCAATCAGTGCATCGACGTCTGCTCGACGGCGGCGATCCGCGCCGACGGCGACCACATCGCGGTCGAGCCGCATCTTTGCATGGGTTGCGGCGCCTGCACGACCGTTTGCCCGTCCGGCGCGCTCGGCTACGCTTATCCGCCGGTGCCCGACCTGGGCGCGCGCGTTCGGACGGTCTTGGCGACTTACGCCAAGGCGGGCGGACGCGACGCCTGCCTGCTGTTCCACGACGGGGCGGGCGCCGAAGTGATCCATCGCCTGGGCCGCCGCGGCAAGGGCCTGCCGGCGCGGGTGATCCCGGTCGAGCTGCATCACATGGCGGCCGCCGGCATCGATGTCTGGCTGGGCGCGCTCGCCTACGGCGCGAGCGAGGTCGCGGTGCTGGCGACCGGCGCCGAGGCGCCGCAATACCCGGAGGCGATCGAGCGGCAGATGGGTTATGCCGACGCGATCGCGCAGGCGCTGGGCTACCAGGGCCGGCACCTGCACCTGCTGCGGGCTTCCGACGCCGCCGCGCTCGAGGCGGCCGTGTGGGCGCTGCAGCCGGCGCTTGCGGTCCGCGCGCCGGCGACGTTCCACTGGTCGCACGACAAGCGCACGACCGCGGCGCTCGCGATCGAGCACCTGCAGGCGCACGCTCCGACGCCGCAGATTGCGATCGCACTCCCCGCGGGTGCTCCGTTCGGCACCATCGCCGTCAACCGCGACACCTGCACCCTGTGCCTTGCCTGTGTCGGTGCCTGCCCGGAAGGCGCGATCCTCGATCATCCGGCCTCGGAAGTGCCCCAGCTTCGCTTCATCGAGTCCAAATGCGTGCAGTGCGGCCTGTGCGAGGCGACCTGCCCGGAGGACGCTATCGCGCTGACGCCGCGGCTGTCGCTCGCCGCCGAGGCGAAGCAGCCGCGGGTGCTGAACGAGGCCTCGATATTCAAGTGCATACGCTGCGGCAAGCCGCTCGGCACCGACAAGATGATAGGCAACATGCTCTCCAAGCTCGCCGGGCACTCGATGTTCGCGGCGCCGGGCTCGCTCGACCGCCTCAAGATGTGCGCCGATTGCCGGGTGATCGACATGATGCACAAGGAATTGAACGTCCCGGCGCCGGGGTCCGCTCCTTCATGACGAATGAATTTTTTTCGCGCGGCTGAGGCTGCCAGGAATGGAACCCGCTCCGATCGTGTTGACTCCAACCATCCATCCGGAGGATCAGGCGCGCGCCGATTTCTACGCGCTGCTGGCGCGACTCTATGCTGCCGAACCCGATGCCGCGCTTTTGAAGTCGATCGCCGCCGCCGACGAGCTGCGAGTCGATGAAGGCAATGCCGAAGGCGAGGCCCTGGCGGAGGCATGGCGCAAGTTGATCGCCGCCAGCGCGGTCATGGACGCCGAAGCGGCGGCGGCCGAATACCTCGATCTCTTCGTCGGCGTTGGCGCGAGCGAAGTGAGTCCTCATGCTTCGGCTTACGAAAAGGTGCCCGGACGGCAACCGCTGGTCGAGGTTCGCGCCGCGCTCGCCCGCCTGGGACTGTCGCGGCAGCCGGGCAATATCGCTCTACGAAGACCATCTGGCCGCGGTCCTGGCGACCATGCGCGTGCTGATCACCGGCGCGGGCGGGTCCGGCTCGTTCACCGTCGACGACCAGCGCGACTTCTTTGCCGCACACGTCGATCCGTGGGTCATATCATGTTGCGATGCAATATACGGGCGCGCTATTGCCAACTACTACAAACGCGTTGCACAATTGACCAAAGCGTTCATGGCGATTGAACGTGACTCATTCGCCATAGGATAGTCATTGCGCCCAACTCAACGTCACGAGTCTTTTCGCGGAGGCAGCCATGCGGAAAACGCAGCGTAGCGATCGTTCTAACCCGGCCGTCCCCGCGACCCGCTCCGCCCCAGGCACCAATCTCAAACGGCGTGGATTTCTGCTGACGCTAGGCGTCGGCGGCGTCGGCGCCGCGGCGGTTGCCGCACGCTCGATGACCGGCGCCGCGATCGATGCCGAGCCCGCCGTCGAGACCCCCACCGACGGCAAGGGCTATGCGGTCACGGATCACGTCCGGCGCTATTACCGGACGATGAAGGTTTAGTAGGAGGAGGACGGATCATGCTGCTGACCAAAATACACGATGGTGCTTCCGGCGCCGCCAGCGCAGCTCGTCCACGTTTCCGCCGCATCGCAGGAGCTCGACTCCCGACGATGGACAGGCGGGCGTTTTTGAAGCGCTCGGGCCTCGTCGCAGGGGCCGGGGCGTTCGCCAGCCAGATTCCCTTCAACCTGATCGGCAAGGCCGACGCGGCCGGCGACAGCTACGAGAAGAAGGTGGAAGTCAAGCGGACCGTGTGCACCCACTGCTCGGTCGGCTGCTCGATCGACGCGACCGTCGAGAACGGCGTCTGGACCCGGCAGGAGCCGGTGTTCGACTCGCCGCTCAACCTCGGCGCGCATTGCGCCAAGGGCGCCTCGGTGCGCGACCACGGCATGCACGAGAACTCGCACCGGCTGAAGACGCCGATGAAGCTCGTCAACGGCAAGTGGGAAAAGCTCAGCTGGGACCAGGCGATCAACGAGGTCGGCGACAGGCTGCTCGCGATCCGCAAGGAATCGGGTCCCGACGCGGTGTTCTGGGTCGGCTCGTCCAAGCACAGCAACGAGCAGGCGTACCTGATGCGCAAGTTCGTGTCGTTCTTCGGCACGAACAACATGGACCACCAGGCGCGGATCTGCCATTCGACGACCGTCGCCGGCGTAGCCAACACCTGGGGCTACGGCGCGATGACCAACTCGTACAACGACATGCAGAACACCAAGTGCGCGCTCTACATCGGCTCGAACGCGGCCGAGGCGCACCCGGTGTCGCTGCTGCACATGCTGCATGCGAAGGAAACCGGCGCGCGGATGATCGTCGTCGACCCGCGCTTCACGCGCACCGCCGCCAAGGCCGACGTCTACGTGCGGATCCGCTCCGGCACCGACATTCCGTTCCTGTTCGGCGTGCTGTACCACATCTTCAAGAACGGCTGGGAAGACAAGCAGTACATCCACGACCGCGTCTACGGCATGGACAAGGTCAGGGAAGAGGTGATGACCAAGTGGACGCCGGACAAGGTCGAGGAAGTCACCGGCGTTCCCGAGGCGCAGGTCTACAAGGTCGCCGAGATGATGGCCAAGAACCGGCCGTCGACGCTGGTCTGGTGCATGGGCCAGACGCAGCACACGATCGGCAACGCGATCGTGCGCGCGTCGTGCATCGTCCAGCTCGCGCTGGGCAACATCGGCGTTTCCGGCGGCGGCGCGAACATCTTCCGCGGCCACGACAACGTGCAGGGCGCCACCGACATCGGCCCGAATCCCGACTCGCTGCCCGGCTATTACGGTCTCGCCACCGGCTCGTGGAAGCATTTCGCCGCGGTCTGGGGCGTCGACTACGAGTGGATCAAGAAGCAGTTCGCCTCGCAGGCGATGATGGAAAAGCCCGGCATGACGGTGTCGCGCTGGATCGACGGCGTGCTGGAAAAGAACGAGCTGATCGACCAGGACAACAACCTGCGCGCGATCGTCTTCTGGGGCCATGCGCCGAACAGCCAGTCGCGCGGCAAGGAAATGGTCGAGGCGATGAAAAAGCTCGACACCATCGTCGTCATCGATCCGTATCCATCGGCGACGGCGGCGATGGCGGCGATGGTGCGCAAGGACGGCGTCTACCTGTTGCCGGCGGCCACGCAGTTCGAGACCTCCGGTTCGGTCACCGCATCGAACCGGTCGCTGCAGTGGCGCGAGAAGGTGATCGAGCCGATGTTCGAGTCCAAGCCCGATCACACGATCATGATGGCGTTCGCCAAGAAATTCGGCTACGGCGATCAGCTCGTCGGCAAGCAGGCCGACGGCACGACCAAGATCAAGGTCGTCAAGGACAAGGACGGCTGGGACGAGCCCGAGCCCGAGTCGATGCTGCGCGAGATCAACCGCGGCATGTGGACGATCGGCTACACCGGCCAGTCGCCGGAGCGGCTGAAGCTGCACATGAAGAACCAGGCGACGTTCGACGTGAAGACGCTGCGCGCCAAGGGCGGCCCGTGCGACGGCGACTACTACGGCCTGCCGTGGCCGTGCTATGGCACACCCGAGATCAAGCATCCGGGCTCGCCGAACCTGTACGACGAGTCGCGGACGATGATGGATGGCGGCGGCTGCTTCCGCGCCAATTTCGGCGTCGAGCGCGACGGCGTGAACCTGCTGGCCGAGGACGGCTCGTATCCCGAAGGGCTCCGAGCTCACCACCGGCTATCCGGAGTTCGATCACGTGCTGATGAAGAAGCTCGGCTGGTGGGACGACCTGACCGACGCCGAAAAGAAGGCGGCCGAAGGCAAGAACTGGAAGACCGACCTGTCGGGCGGCATCCAGCGGGTCGCGATGAAGCACGGCGTGCCATCCTTCGGGGCAACGCCAAGGCGCGCGCGATCGTCTGGAATTTCCCCGACGGCATTCCGCAGCATCGCGAGCCGCTGTACTCGCCGCGTCCGGACCTGGTCGAAAAGTATCCGACCCACGACGACAAGAAGGCGTTCTGGCGGCTGCCGACGCTGTTCAAGTCGGTGCAGCAGGACAACGTCAAGAAGGAAGTCGCCAAGAACTTCCCGCTGGTGCTGACCTCCGGGCGACTGGTCGAGTACGAAGGCGGCGGCGAGGAAACGCGGTCGAACGCGTGGCTCGCCGAGCTGCAGCAGGAGAACTTCGTCGAGATCAACCCGAAGGACGCCAACGACCGCGGCGTCAAGGACGGCGAGTACGTGTGGGTGAAGACGCCGACCGGCGCACAGCTCAAGGTCAAGGCGCAGGTCACCGAACGAGTCGGCGCCGGGAACGACGTTCATCCCGTTCCATTTTTCCGGCTGGTGGATGGGCAAGGACATGCTGGAGTTCTACCCCGAGGGCTCGGCCCCGATCGTGCGCGGCGAGGCGGTCAACACCGCGACGACCTATGGCTACGATTCGGTGACGATGATGCAGGAAACCAAGACGACGCTCTGCCAGGTCGCCAAGGTCTGACGATCGGCGATCGAGACCTGCAAGCGAGAGGAACCAGACTATGGCCCGGATGAAATTTCTCTGCGATGCCGAACGCTGCATCGAGTGCAACGGCTGCGTGACCGCGTGCAAGCAGGAGCACGACGTGCCTTGGGGCGTCAACCGCCGCCGCGTCGTGACGATCAACGACGGCGTGCCGGGCGAGCGCTCGATGTCGGTGGCGTGCATGCACTGCTCGGACGCACCCTGCATGGCGGTGTGCCCGGTCGACTGCTTCTACAAGACGACCGAAGGCGTGGTCCTGCACGACAAGGACCTGTGCATCGGTTGCGGCTACTGCTTCTACGCGTGCCCGTTCGGCGCGCCGCAGTTTCCGCAGACGGGTGCCTTCGGCGTGCGCGGCAAGATGGACAAGTGCACGTTCTGCGCCGGCGGGCCGGAAGCCGACGGTTCGCCCGAGGAGTTCGCGAAGTACGGGCGCAACCGGCTGTCCGAAGGCAAGCTGCCCGTGTGCGCCGAAATGTGCTCGACCAAGGCGCTGATCGCCGGCGACGCCGATGTGCTGTCCGGCATCTACCGCGATCGCGTGACCATTCGCGCCGCACGCGGCACGCTCGGTGGACCGCCCTGGGGTTGGGACGCCGCCTACGGGCCGGGCGACAAGACCGCGGCACCTCAAACGCAGCCGCAGCCCGCGACGACGGGGACCAAGTCATGACCCGCGCCGCGCTGATCGGCGCCGCGCTCGCCCTGGCGCTCGCACTCGCCGCCTGCGGCGAGCGGCCGCAGGTGGTCAATTACAAGCAGGGCAAGTACGCGGGCAAGCCCGACACGCCAGCCTACCAGAGCGCCCCATACAACGGCGACCGGGCGGCCTGGGAGCGTGCGCTCGCGACGCGCGCCCAAGCGCAGAACGAGTACCAGCGGATCAAATAGGAGTCGCCATGCGGCAGGCCATCGGAGCGCGCATTGCCGGCGCGCTGTTGTTTGCGTTATGTGCGGCCTTCGCCAGCGGCGCGCTCGCGCAGCAGATTGCGACGCCGGCGCCGACGCCGGATAACACCGGCGCCGGACCCCAGGCACAACGCCAGATCGAGCAGCCGCTGAACAGCGCGCCGGTGTGGCGCGAGGTCCGCTCCGGCGGTCCGCAGGTAACGACGGTTCGCGGCCGCGAGACCAACGTCCTGATCCAGCCCGGCGGCCAGACCTGGCGGAGCCTGCGCAACAGCGACATCGCGGTCTACGGCGGCTGGGCGCTGGTCGTTCTGTTTCTGGCGATTGTCGCGTTCTACATGATCAAGGGCACGATGGAGCTGCACTCGCCGCCGACCGGGCGCAAGATCGTGCGCTTCACCTGGCTCGACCGCGTGATCCACTGGTCGACCGCCATCACCTTCTCGACGCTCGCGATCTCGGGCTTGATCATGCTGTTCGGCAAGACGGTGCTGCTGCCGCTGCTGGGCTACACGCTCTTTTCGTGGCTCGCGATCCTGGCCAAGAACCTGCACAACTTCGTGGGACCCCTGTTTGCCGTCTGCGTCATTTTCCTGTTCGCCAACTTCGTGCGCGACAACTTTCCGCAGCCGGGCGACGGTCTGTGGATCCGCCACTTCGGCGGATTGTTCTCGGGCCGCGACACGCCGTCGTACAAGTTCAACGCCGGCGAGAAGGTCTGGTTCTGGGGCGGGGCGATCGTGCTGGGGATACTGGTGAGCACGACCGGATTCATTCTCGACTTTCCGAACTTCGATCAGACCCGCCAGACGATGCAGATCTCGCACGTGCTGCATTCCACGGGCGCGATCCTGTTCATGCTCGGCAGCCTCGGCCACATCTACATGGGCACGCTCGGCATGGCCGGCGCATACGACGCGATGCGGACCGGCTACGTCGACGAGGAATGGGCGCGCGAGCACCACGAGTACTGGTACAACGAGATCAAGTCGGGCAAGGCCCGCACCGGGACGCCGACCGCAGGTCCGACGGCGCGCCCCAGGGCGGCCTGAGATCGGTCAGAGCGATTAGCGAGGAGAGACGGATGACGACGACATTGCGCGCATTGATCGCCGCCGGCGTGGTGGTCGCGAGCTTCGGACTGGCGGTGGCCAAGCTGCCGCCGCCGCCGATGGACGATGCGGCGAAGGCCGCGGCGGAGCAGAAAAAGGAAAAGGACGCGGCGGCAGCCGCAAAGGACAGTGCAGATCTTGCCAAGGCACAGGATAGAGTCGCGGCGAAATACATCGCCGAGCAGAGAGCCAAGGGCAAGACCGTGACGCCGCAGATAGGCGCGACCCCGCCGCCGGACAAGGCCGCGAGCAACGGCAAGAAGAAGTAAGGCGACGTTGTGTCGCACGCTGAAACGGGGCCGCGGCCCCGTTTTTCATCGCGTTGCGCGTTTGAGAGGAGCTCGAACGCTACGGTATAATCTTCGGTTCCGGAGAGATGGCCGAGTGGTCGAAGGCGCTTGACTCGAAATCAAGTATACGTTGACGCGTATCTAGGGTTCGAATCCCTATCTCTCCGCCAGTTTCCTGCATCGTAAAAAAGCAGCGAAGTCCAGTAAGCGCAATTCGCCGCCGACCCATTTGCAAACGCTGAAAGGAGTCCGCCATGCAAACTCGTCACCGCCTGATTACGTTGTTGCTGTCGAGCATCGCGACGTTGGCCTTTTCGACATTGGCTGCCGCCGCCGGCAATCCGGCGGCCGATCAAGTATTGATCAACGCCAAGAGCGTCAAGTGGAGCGCCGCTCCTCCGGCCCTTCCCAAGGGCGCGAAGGTCGCCGTACTCCATGGCGATCCGAGCGCAGACGGGCAGTATGTGATGCGCATCATGATGCCGCCGCGATACAAGATTCCTTTCCATTGGCATTCAAAGACCGAGCACCTGACGGTCATATCCGGCGCCCTTTTTGTTGCGAACACGGAAACCTTCGACAAGAGAATCGCTCATCCGGTCAAGCAGGGGGGCTTTCTCTACCTGCCGGCGCGTGCCCAGCAGTTCGCGTTCACCAAGGGAGCGACGGTGATCGAAATCCACGGCGAAGGGCCCTACGACGTCAAGTACACGAATCCGAGCGACGATCCGCAAATGGGCGCACAAGGGAAGCCGTATTACTTTCCGAAGGAATACGAGTTGAACGAACTGAATGCGGCGCAAGGCGGCGAGCCGATTCCCAGCTTTTGAATCGTGCAAGCGGGACGGCGGCGCCGAGTGTTAGGATTTGCCCCGCGCCGGTGGGGTGAGCAGGCGTACCGGAGAGGTGGATGAGCGGTTTAAGTCGCACGCCTGGAAAGCGTGTTTAGGGTAATACCCTAACGCGGGTTCGAATCCCGCCCTCTCCGCCATAGCAACGACTCCAGTGTCCCGTGCCCCGTCCGCTACTCACTTACTCAACGGTTGGCCTTGGCCCAAACTCTAGGCTTCGGTCCCAAGTGAGCCGTTTACTGCCCCTAGAGGACAGCGGCGTGAATATTCGCCTTGCGGAGCGACGCCTCTCACTCTCAGACTGATTCTACCGATCACAAATACGGGGAGGATCGGATGAACCTTGTCAGATGTGCCATGAGCGTGCTTGCGCTCAGCTCGCCTTGGCGCTCGCCCAGGAATGTCCACTCGAAGGAAGCGGCACAAGAAACGACCATACCCAAAACGTCCTTCGATACCGGCTGAGAATACCAACGACAGCAGGTTGATCGTCGGGTCGAACAGTTAGGGCACGCTCATCACGCCGGCCAGCACGATAGACGCGCCCGTGGCGATGATGATGCCGGAGTGCTCGCGCAGCCTCCGATGCAACCTAATCAGCGCTGCGGAGCGGGTGCGGGTGCAGGAACAATCACGGTCGTGTCGCCACCCGTTTTGCCCTTTTCGCCCTTAGCACCTTCTGGGCCCGTCGTTCCCGTCGAGCCAGTTGCACCAGTTGCACCGGTTTCGCCTTTTTCTGCAGGCGCGCCCGTCGCTCCTTGTGGTCCTGCAGGGCCGGGGACAGGTACGGCCACGACAGCCGGAGGGGCCGGAGGTGCGACCACCGTCGCACGTTCACATGCGCTCAATGCCAGCGCGGACACTGCTGCTGCAATTGCAATTGAATATCTCATGATGATTCTTCCTATGTGTCAAACAAGAATTGAGCACGGAATTGTGCGCAACCATCCAAGCGCGAGCATTTTCTGTAACCCATCGCCGGCGTTAACGATCAGCGGTCGCTGTCAGTTCATGCCGCCGTAACCCATACCATTGACCTTCGCGGAGTCTGCGGACTGCGTGTGGCCACGGGTCGTCATTTGGGCGATCCTACGCGGCGGACGTGTTTCGATCTGTGCGCTATCGCACAGGCTGAAGTCTGCGTCGCAGTATCGACCCTCTAGAACGCTCTCAGAGCGGCGCAAACGAATCAGGTAATGGTTTGGGTTTGGAGACCCCCAAGCCCCGTCTGCTCGCTGGCGCACATAAGTGCTCAGTGCGGCGGATTATCGGGCAAAAAGGGAAATGGTTCGGAGAGCTACTTGGCAACGTACGGCAAGAGTCGATCAAACTCCTTCTTTGACTTGGATCACTACGGACATTGGCGATTGCGCTAACAGTCAACATTGCAGACCAGACTGGAGGTGCCCAATGATGACTTCGACCCGCAAGACCAAACGGCGGCGCCACGCGGTCGGCGCAAAGGGGTCGGCTGTCACTAAACCCGTTCGCCACATTGCGGGGCCGACTGGCGAAACGAAAGGTGCTGCTGACCCCGACGATATGGCACTCAGCGCGCCGCTCGAGGGCGATGTCGACAGCGAAGAGGCGACCCAACTCGAAGCGATATTCGAGGAACCGTTGCATGTCGACGACGACGCAATTATCGATGATGCCGACAGCACAGGCTCGCGCCGACGTTAGCGCCTAGGCGCGCGGCGGCTGGGTAGCCCCGCAGCTAAATGAAAACACACCCCGAGTGCGCGAGAAGCGAGTCTGGTCAGCCAATCGACGATTGCTTTCAGTTGGACACTGAGTTCCTTTGGGCGCAATGCCGATGCGTGAAGGCGAGCGGGTCAAGGACTTGTTACGCTCGACCAAGGGGCGTAGGCTCTCTTACAAAATGTTTATTAGCTGACGGCCGACGTTCTTATCATAGGGGGACCCATGAACCTGCTTTGGCTCGTAGTCGTAGTCTTGATCGTGCTCGCGCTAGTCGGTGCGCCTGGCATCGGGCCTTGGCAGCATAGTTTCGGATATTTTCCTAGCGGCGCGCTGGGGCTGATTGTCATCATTCTTGTGGTCCTACTGTTGATGGGTCGACTGTAGCCCGCCTTCCGCCCAGACGCTGCAGCAGAAGTGCGCGAACCGGCTGCTAAGTCAGCCGGTCTTCTTTGAGTCTTTCACGTCTTGCTTGACGTCTCCAAACTTGGCTTGCGCCTTGCCGAGAACTCTTTGCGCCTTGCCTTTTGCTTGCAGGGTCTTGTTGCCCATGATCTTGCCAGCGACTTCCTTGATCTTACCGCGCGCTTCTTTGATTCGGCCTCTGACTTGGTCCTTGTTCGTGCTCATGACTTGCTCCCGATAACATCTGCCGGCAAACGGCCAGCCCGCCCTACTTTAAGATTGGTAAAGCCGAGGCGCGATACCAGGAACACCCTCATTGGGTCGCCATCGCGGCTTAGATCGGCAAACTCGTTAAGTCGTTGCGCCTTGGCATCCTCACGTTCGTACCAACTCCCCTTCGTCATTGTCGTGCGCTAGCGAACGCAAGGGTTTGACCGAAATCAAAACACGTGGTGATACGTAGCTCTCCGAACCATTTTTCCTTCGGGCAGTAATCCTCCGCGCTGAGCACTGATGCGCGCCTAGCGGACGGGGGGCAACGGCTCGCCGTACTCTGGCATCGGAAGTTACAAGCCGGATGCCTTTCCGTGTGTTTTGACCAGCTTACTTCTGTATGTGCGGTCTCGGCGTCGACGGGGTCGCTGCGGCATGCGCGGAGCAGCCGGACCGCCCGGTGCTCGTGCCTCCGGCCAGCGCCATGCGGCCTGTTCGGTGACCGATGACCTGCGCCGAGGCCAGCACCATCTCCCGAGTTTTCGTGGCGAGATCGCTCCATAGCATGAACGGGACAAAGTACGAGTAGCCGAGGTAATTGCGTTTCATTTGCGTCCTTGGTTTGGGGTCACGGAAGCTACCCGTCGTGTGAGCCACCGCACAGACCGACGGAAGACGGTCGCAGATACTGTTTGTATCGCGTTGGATCATGGCGGTGGGAACGATTGCCATCAGTCCGGAGGCGCTTTCCACGAATGTCTATACGCTTCGGATGAATGCGACGCTCGGGCATCTTTCAATGGTTCGTCCCACAGATTGTCGTTGTGCATCCACACGCGAGTTTCGCTGTGTACGATGAATTGATCAATCGGAACATAAATTGGAGACGACGATGACGAACAACACTCTGGAACTCGATAAGAACAAAACTGCGAACCGGGATCCGGCCTCGGGTCCGCTCGGAGCGCATCCTGTTGGAACCGGGCTCGGCGCGGTTGCCGGAGGCGCCGCAGCGGGCGCACTGGCGGGAACGGTGGCGGGCCCTGTGGGCACGGCGGTCGGCGCGGTGGCAGGCGCCGTGGCCGGCGGCTTGGCAGGCAAAGAGATCGCCAAAGCAATCGACCCCACCGCCGAGGAAGCTTACTGGCGCAAGAATTATTCGAGCCGGCCCTATGTCACCAAGGGGGCAACCTATGACGAGTATGGTCCCGCCTATCGCTATGGCGTCGATGCCTACGGACGGTACGAAGGTCGTTCGTTCGAGCAGGCGGAACCCGAGCTGATGCGCGATTGGGACCGCGCCAAGGGCACGTCCAAGTTGACGTGGGAGAATGCCAAGCACGCGGCCCGGGACGCCTGGCAGCGGATCAGCGGTCGTTGAACTCGCGACGCCCGAGGATTCTGGTCACGACGGGAAGTAGATCGGCGTCCACCGGTCCGCAGGCGGCAACGGTCTGACGACTGGACAGGGAGCATCGAGTGGAAGCGCTACCCCGGGCGGGCCCCGGACCAAGCGCCCACTCGGTGTCCCCTTGCGGCACGGTTGAACCCGTCTGGCGCGGAAAAATCACGGATGTCCCGCGGTGCGCCGCGGTGGCAACCCGACGAGGATATTCCTGATATCAAGCCTCGGCTTTCCCTAGTTTTCCAATACGGCGTGCCGGCCGTTTACCGGCATACGTTATGAGGAAGTCATGAGCATGAACAAAGACCAGATAGTGTCAGTCTTTGACGCCGGCGGATTGGAGAGTTCGGTCGTGCGCGTGCATCATCGAGTTGTAGTGGAAATTGGCTGATCCGAGAACGTTTCACAGGAAAGCCGAGCGGTCACTGACTGCCGGTATTTGTTGTGCCATGCGAGGCGTTGTTCCAATTCCGCCGGCCGCGTAGCCCGCGCATTCGACATGCTGCGTCGCTGCATCGATCTTCTCATGTTGCTGTCAATGGCTGCGCTCTGGAGTGCTACTGCAATGGCCGAGATGCGACTGATCGCGGTGTGCGCTTGAAGCTCGTCATCGAATTGGCAGAAGAGAGCGGCGGAAAGATCTCCTTTGATGGACTTCAAGCATTTCGTGCCGCCGTGCCCTTCGCTCAGATCTTCTACTGGCCGCTAGATCGACGGAAGCGGGACGCATCGGGCTCATATGGCGCCATGCACGCCAAGTGTCTGGTCGCCGATAGAAGCAGGGCACTGGTGTCGAGCGCGAATCAGACTAACTACGCGCTAGAGGCGAATATGGAGTTGGGCTTGCTGGTTGAGCGCGGCCCCGCAACTCGCCTTGCGGTGCATTTCGATCAGTTGATCTTCCGCGGCGAGCTCGTTCCTGTACCGGCACGATAGGCTTTTTCGCCCTCAAGCTGTCGTGCGGGTACGCGCCCGAGTGTTCTGGAGGCCCGCGCTCAGAGGCAATCAAGAGTTGTATGCGACCTGGGGGTAGAAACGGGGTATAACGATCGGCATGTCAGCCCTGCTCATAAGCCTGCTTCAAGCCCTTGATGTCGAGCTTGACCATTTGCATCATGGCCTTCATCACGCGATTGGCTTTCGCGAGATCCTTGTCTCGCAACATCTCGCCCAGGATCGTAGGAACGATTTGCCATGTCACGCCGAACTTGTCCTGAAGCCATCCGCACTGCTGTATTTGGCCGCCCGCGGAAAGCTTGGCCCACAGGTCATCGAGAGCAATTTTTTGCATCGAGTTTCCTTCCGTTGGCGCCGCTATCGGATCGCATACACGTTTCCATCGGTGCTTCCGAAATACACGACCCCGTCGACCACCGCCGGCGAGGAAAGCACCGAGCCGAGCGAAAACATGCGGTCGAGGCCGATAATCATGCCATCGAGCGTGAAATCCGGGTAGAGCGCGGCGCTGTCGATGCGGCCTGTGCTATCGATGTACTTGGCGGCATTCGCTTTCGAGCCATCGGTTTGGAATTCCGCTTTGATCCGGCCGGTGGCAGCGTCGACCGCGTGCAGCCAGCCGTCGGACGAGCCGTAGAACACGATGTCTCGCGCAATGGCAGGCGAAGAGAAGGACACGGCCTTGTTCGAGATGTCGTAGATCGTAGCCCCGGTCGCAGCATCGAGCGCCTTGAAGCGTTCCCCGTCGGAGGTCGGGAAGTAAACGACTCCGTGTTCGACCGCCGGTGACGCGATCACCCATCCCTTCTTGTTGTCGTGGACCCATTTCCTCGCGCCGGTCTTCGCATCCACGGCGTAGAAATGCCCGTCTCGGCAGCCGAAAAAGACGGTGCCGCCGGCCACCGCTGCCGAGCTCGCGATGCCGACCTGGTTGTAGATTTTCGTGTCGTCTCCTGTCTGGAACTTCCAGATCAGCGCTCCGCTGGCGGCATTCAGTGCATAGAGATTGCGGTCCCAGCTGCCGATGTAGACCACGCCGTCGGCCACGGCCGGCGAGGCGTGCACGACGTTGCCGGTCTCGAAGGTCCAGCGCAGCGCACCGGAGTTCGCGTCCAGCGCATATACATGATGATCTCCGGCGCCGAAGTAGACCGTGCCGGCCACTACGGTCGGCGACGAGAGGAAGACGTCGAATGGATCCGGCATCACTTCGGTTCGTGGCGTGGCGCCATGGATGCCGGGCGCGGTGAAGCGCCGCTCGCCCGCAGTGGCGAACTTCCACTTCAGCTTGCCGTCGCTCGCGTCGATCGCGTAGAGGTTACCGTCCGCGCTCAGGACGAACACGCTGCCAGCGGCCAGCGCCGGCGACGAATTCACGGCGCCGCCCGTCTTGTAGCGCCAACGAACGACGCCGTCCGCCGCGTTCAGTGCATATACGACGTGATCGGCGCTACCGACGTATACCGTGCCGCCCGCAACGGCGGGAGACGAGAGCACCTTCGCCCCGGTCTTGAACTTCCATGCGAGGCGATCGAGCGCGGGGACCTTGTCGGTTGCGTAGATGCCCGAGTGCGCCGGGTCGCCGCGAAACGTGGGCGAGTCGGCCAGCGCGGCTGGCGTCAGCAAGGAAAAGATGATCGTTGCCGAAAGGAACAGTGCGAAGGTCTTGCGAAGCGTGGTCGCCATGCCGGTCCTCGAGGGAATGCATCACTCGGCCGATGTTAGGGTGCGCAGCGGCGGCCGAGCCAAAAAAGCGACGAAACGCTTCCCCGGCTGGAATGGAACGAAGTGTCGGAGCGCAAGTCGCAGGGCGGCACGGCGCGCCCGTTTGCGCGAAAGCGGCCGTTCGTTCAGACGGTCGGCAGCCGATAGCCGCGATAACTCTCGCGTAGCACCTTCTTCGATAGCTTCCCGGTCGCCGTGTGCGGAAGCTCGTCGACGAACACGACGTCGTCGGGCGTCGACCACTTGGCGATCTTGCCATCGTAGAACTTGAGCATCTCGTCGCGCGTGAGGCTCGAATCCGGCTTCTTGACCACTAACAAGAGCGGGCGCTCGTTCCACTTCGGATGGAATACGCCGATGACCGCCGCCTCGAGCACGCCCGGATGCCCGATCGCGACGTTCTCGAGCTCGATCGAGCTGATCCATTCGCCGCCGGACTTGATCACGTCCTTGGAGCGATCGGTGATCTGCAGGTAGCCGTCGTCGTCGATCGAGCCGACGTCGCCGGTCGGGAACCAGCCGTCGGCCGAGAGCGGGCTCGGCTCGTCGCTCTTGAAATAATCGCGCATCACCCATGGGCCCTTGACCATGACGTTGCCGGTCGCGACGCCGTCGCGCGGCAGGTCGCGGCCTTCCGGATCGACGATCTTCATCTCGACGCCGTAGAGCGGCCGGCCCTGCTTGAGCGACAGCGCAAAGCGCTCGTCGACCGAGAGATGGCGGTGCTTGGCCTTGGGGCTGCCGATCGTGCCGACGGGGCTCATCTCGGTCATGCCCCAGCCGTGCGCGACGCTGACTCCGAAATCATCGCGCAAGGTGCGCATCATCGCCGGCGGGCAGGCCGAGCCGCCGATGGTCGTTCGCTTCAAGGTCGAGAATTTGAGCTTGTTCTGCTTCATGTACTGGATCAGGCCCAGCCAGACGGTCGGCACGCCGGCGGCGCATTCGACGCCTTCGCTTTCGAACAATTCGTACAGGCTCTTGCCGTCGAGCCCCGCGCCGGGAAAAACGATCTTCGCGCCGACCAGCGGCGCCGAGTACGGAATGCCCCAGGCGTTGACGTGGAACATCGGGACGATCGGCAGGACGACGCTTTGCGCCGAATAGCCTTTCGCATCGGGCACGCAGATGGCCATCGCGTGAAGCACCGTCGAGCGATGGCTGAACAGCACGCCCTTCGGATGGCCGGTGGTGCCCGATGTGTAGCAGAGTCCTGCCGCGGTTTCTTCGTCGAACTCGGGCCACGCGTAGTCGTCGCCTTCGGCGGCGAGCAGGTCCTCGTAGCAGAGTAGCTTCAACGGCGACGCCGGCATGTGCGCGCGATCGGTCAGCGCGATCCAGGTCTTGACGGCCGGACATGCGGGCGCGAGCTTCTCGACCAGCGACAGGAATGTGAGATCGAAAAAGACCAGGCGGTCGCCCGCGTGATTGACGATGTGCGTGAGTTGGTCGTGAAAAAGCCGCGGGTTGATCGTGTGGATGATCGCGCCGATGCCGGACACGCCGTAGTAGAGTTCGAAGTGGCGGTAGCCGTTCCATGCCAGCGTCGCCACGGGCTCGCCGGGATCAACGCCGAGCCGGTTGAGAGCATTGGCGAGGCGGCGCGCGCGGGCGTGGGCATCGCGGTAGGTGTAGCGGTGGATCGGTCCCTCGATCGTGCGCGAGACGATTTCGGTGTCGCCGTGACACAGGTCGGCGTGCCGGATCAGCGACGAAATCATCAGCGGCCAGTGCATCATCAGACCGAGCATCGGTGTTCCCCTTGATCAGTTTCGTCACGACCCGCGTGCTGCGCCGCAGCATCGCTGCGCGTTCCGCGCGCTTGTAAGGTGCAACCCGGCCCGTTAGCATCCACCAGGAAGCGACCCGATCCTGCGCTGACGCAGGCGAGGCCGCCACGAACCCGAGGAGGAGCCATGAACGCTTGCACGCGCCGCATCCTTGCGCTGGGTTTCACGACCGCCTGCTTGGCCGGGCCCGCTACGGCGGACGTGAAGATCGCCTTCATCGATCCGCTGTCGGGTGGCGGCGCCGCCACCGGCATTCTGGCGCAGAAAACGCATCAGTTCTACATCGACGCGATCAACGCGGCCGGCGGGCTCAACGGCGAAAAGCTCGAGCTGCTGTCCTACGACAACAAGGTCAATCCGCAGGAATCGCTGATCCAGCTCAAGCGCGCACTCGACGAGGGCGCGCGCTATGTCGTGCAGGGCAACGGCAGCTCGGTCGCCCTGGCGATCACCGACGCGGTGCAGAAGCACAACGAGCGCAACCCCGGCAAGGAAGTGCTGTTTCTGAACTACGCGGCAGTCGACCCGGCGCTGACCAACGAGAAGTGCACGTTCTGGCATTTCCGCTTCGACGCCGACGCCGACATGAAAATGGCCGCATTGACCGACGTGATTGCGCGCGACAAGAAGGTCCAGCGGGTCTATCTCATCAACCAGGATTACTCGTTCGGCAAGGCGGTTGCCGCGGCGGCGAACAAGATGCTCGCCGAGTCGCGTCCGGACATCAAGATCGTCGGTGACGAGCTCCATCCCTTGCAGAAGGTCAACGATTTTTCGCCCTACGTCGCCAAGATCAAGGCCGCCGGCGCCGACACCGTCATCACCGGCAACTGGAGCAACGACATGGTGCTCCTGATCAAGGCCGGCAAGGACGCCGGCCTCAAGGTGACCTGGGAAACCTATTACGGCGGCAGCCCGGGCGCCGTTACCGCGATCGGCGAGGCGGGCGTCGATAGCCTGAAGCAGGTGTCGGAATGGCACCGCAACGCCGCGCCGGAGCTCGATGCGACGGTGGCGGCGTTCAGCAAGCGCTATCCGGGCAAGGAGAACGAGTACGCGTACTGGCGCGCCAAGACGATGTGGGAGATGTTCGCCGCGGCGGCCAAGAAAGCGCAATCCAACGATCCGGTCAAGGTCGCACGCGCAATGGAAGGCATGAAGATGTCGACCTCGCTCGGCGACGTCGAGATGCGCGCCGACAATCACCAGCTCTTGCAGCCGCTGTTCGTCTCGACGCTTGGCCAGGAACGTCAAGTACGACAGCGAAGGCATCGGGCCTCGGCTGGAAGACCGACGCCAAGGTCGAGGGCAAGGCGACCGCGCTGCCGACGACCTGCAAGATGGAGCGGCCGAAGTGAGCGGGCCGGCGCGTCCGGCCCGATGATGCAATAGGCGCCGCGGCGGCGGCGCGCCTCTTGACTTGAGCGCATGCTCGAGCTCGTCACCGTCTCGCTGCTGAACGGCATCGTCTACGGGCTGCTGCTGTTCATGCTGTCGTCGGGGCTCACGCTTGATCTTCAGCATGATGGGCGTGCTGAATTTCGCCCACGCCAGCGTGTTCATGCTTGGCGCCTATCTTTCGTTCCAGCTCGGCCGCTGGGTCGGCTTCTGGCCGGCGCTGGTCATCGCTCCGCTCCTGTGCGGGTTGGCCGGCGCGGCGATCGAGCGCTACGGGCTCTCGCGCGTCCACGCGCGCGGACACGTCGCGGAGATCCTGTTCACCTTCGGACTCGCGTATCTGATCGAGGAGTTGGTGACGATGGTCTGGGGACGCAACGCGGTGGCCAACAACGTGCCGGCGGCCATCGACTTTCCGCTGTTTCACGTCTTCGGCAGCACGTTCCCGGCGTACAAGGGTTTGATGATGCTGATCTCGCTCGCGATGTTCGCATTCCTCTACCTGGCGCTCAAGAGAACGCGGATCGGCCTCGTGATCCAGGCCGCGCTGACGCATCCGCGCATGCTGAGCGCGCTCGGCCACGACGTGCCGGGCGTGTTCGTGCTGGTCTTCGCCGTCGGCAGCGGGCTGGCGGGTCTCGCCGGCGTGATCGGCGGATTCATGCTGCTGACGCAACCGACGCTCGCGCACGCGATCGGGCCTATCGTTTTCGTCGTCGTGGTGGTCGGCGGACTCGGCTCGCTTGCCGGGGCGCTCATCGCTTCGATGTTGATCGGCATCCTGCAGACGTTCGCAGTGGCGGTCGACTATTCGCTGCTCGACCTGTTTCGCGTTTTCGGCCTCGCCGTTGCGCGGGGCTCGCCGCTCCATGAGATCCTGGCTATCAAGCTCGCCACCGCGGCACCGATCGTCCCGTACCTGCTGCTGGTGCTGATGCTGATCGTGCGGCCGCGGGGCCTGCTCGGCACGCGCGACGTATGACTGAGGCGGCTGCCGGCGAGCGCGGGGCCTGGGCCATCGCGCCGGAACGCCGCAGGCGGGTTTGGCTGTTGCTCGCGACGGTCGCGCTGCTGGTGGCGTTGCCGCATCTGCCGGGGCTGCAGTCCGATTTCGACCGCTCGCTGCTGACGCAGATGGGTATCGCCGCGGTGTTCGCGCTGTCGTTCAACCTGCTGTTCGGACAGACCGGCCTCTTATCTTTCGGCCATGCCGTGTATTTCGGCCTGGGGGGCTACGCCGCGATCGGCTTGATGCGCGCAATCAACCACGGATTGCCGCTGCCGGTGCTCCTGGTGCCGCTGGCCGGTGCCGCGGGAGGATTGCTGGGCGGCCTGGCGTTCGGCGCGGTCACGACCAAGCGGGCGGGGACGATATTTGCGCTGATTTCGCTCGGTGTCGGCGAATTGGTCTATGCGGCCACCTTCCTGCTGCCGGGCATTTTCGGCGGCGAGGAGGGCATTACCGCGAGCCGCACGCGCGCGGCCGTCGACTTCGGCTTTGCTTTGGGCTCGCAGCTCCAGGTCTATTACGCCGTTCTGCTGTGGGCGCGTCGTCGCCGCGCTGGCCATGTACGCGTTCACCCAGACGCCTGTCGGACGCATGTGCAATGCCGTGCGCGACAACCCGGAGCGCGCGGAATTCGTCGGCTATAACACGCAGCGCGTGCGTTTTATCGCGTTCGCGATGGCAGGACTTTTTGCCGGCCTCGCCGGCGGCCTGCATGCAATCAACTACGAAATCGTCTCGGCCGACGCAGTCAGCGCGCAGCGCTCGGGCACCGTGCTGATCATGGCCTACATCGGCGGTGCCGCGTATTTCATCGGCCCGATACTGGGCGCCATCGTCATCACCTGGCTGCAGACCAGCCTGAGCGACTACACCTCGGCGTGGCTGCTTTATTTGGGCGTGTTCTTCATCGCGATGATCCTCTACGCGCCATCGGGCCTCGCCGGCCTGATTGTCATGCACCGGCAGATCCGGCGCCCGCGCGCGATGGCAGGCGTGCTGGCTGCGTACAGCGTCGCGCTCGTGCCGCTCGCGCTGATGTCGGCCGGCGCGGTGCTGGCGATCGAGATGAGCTATCGCTTGTCGACGCAGCCCGAGCTCGGCACGCACATGCGCGTGCTCTGGACGCCGCTCGATGCCGCTTCGCCCTGGCCATGGATCGTCGCTGCGGTCACGCTGGGCGGGGGACTTTTCCTCTTTCGCGCGACCTTCCGCGTGGTAGCGTCGGCCTGGGAGCGCGCCACCGCGCCGGGATGAGGATGGAAAGTCCATACGCTCTCGAGCTTCGCGGCGTCGAAAAGCGCTTCGGCGCGACCGAGATCATCCGCGGTGTTTCGCTCGCGGTCGCGCGGGGCGAGCGGCACGCGATCATCGGTCCCAACGGCGCGGGCAAGTCGACCTTGTTCAACCTGATCAGCGGACGCTTCGCGCCCACCCGCGGCTCGATCCGGCTGGACGGCGAGGAGATCGCGGGCGAGCGTCCGTTCGCGATCAACCGGCGCGGTCTGGCGCGCAGCTTCCAGGTCACCAACATCTTTCCGCGACTGTCCGTTTTCGAGAATCTGCGCTGCAGCGTGCTCTGGTCCCTCGGCTACCGCTATTGTTTCTGGCGCAACGCCGATGCGCTGCGCGACGCCGGCGAATGCGCACTCGCCACGCTCGAGCACATCGGCCTGGCACCGCGTCGCGACGTGCCGGCTGGCGTGCTGACCTACGCCGAGCAGCGCGCGCTGGAAATCGGCATCACCATCGCCGGCGGAGCGCGCGTGATCCTGCTCGACGAGCCGACCGCCGGCATGAGCCGAGGAGAGGCCGACCAGGCGGTGGCGCTGATCCGCAGGGTGTCGGAAGGGCGCACGCTGCTGATCGTCGAGCACGACATGAGCGTCGTCTTCGGGCTGGCGAACCGGATCTCCGTGCTGGTCTACGGCGAGATCATCGCTACCGACGCGCCGGCATGCATACGCGATAACGCGGCCGTGCAGGCGGCGTATCTAGGAACCGTCCCCGATGCTTGAAGTCGATGACCTGCACGGCTACTACGGCAAGAGCCACATCTTGCAGGGGGTGACGTTCAAGGTCGGCGCCGGCGAGATCGTGAGCCTGCTGGGACGCAACGGCGCCGGCCGCTCGACGGTCGTCAAGACGATCATGGGACTCGTGCCGCCGGTCGGCTGCATTCGCTTTCGCGGCACCCGGATCGACGGTCTGCCGCCGCACCGGATCGCGCGCATGGGCCTGGGCTACGTACCCGAGGATCGCGAGATCTTTCCGGAGCTGTCGGTGCGCGAGAATCTGCTGCTCGGCATGAAGTCCTCACGCGCATCGGGCCGCTGGTCGTTCGACGATGTGCTGACCATGTTCCCGATGCTGCGTGCGCGCATCGACGCGCCCGGCGGCGTGCTCTCGGGCGGCGAGCAGCAAATGTTGACGATCTGCCGGACCTTGATGGGCGATCCGGACCTTATCATGGTCGACGAGCCGACCGAGGGGCTCGCTCCGCGCCTGGTCGAGCGTGTTCGCCAGCTGCTCGATCAGATCGTCGCGCGCGGCGTCGCGATCCTGCTGATCGAGCAGAAGCTGACAATCGCACTGGCGATCTCGCACCGGTTGTACGTGATGGGGCAGGGACGTATCGTGTTCGAAGGCAGCGCGCGCGAATTGCGCGAAAACCAGGCGGTGCGCAAGGAGTGGCTGGAGGTGTGAGCGACGCGTTGCAAACGCGCTGCGCGCTCAGGCGATTTTCACGAGCTGCTTGCCGAAGTTCTCGCCTTTGAGCAGGCCGGCCAGTGCGCGTGGTGCGTTGTCCAAGCCTTCGACGATCGACTCGCGGTACTTGAGCTTCCCCGCAGCGACGTGCGCGGCGAGGCCCTGCAGAGCTTCGGAGTAGCGGTCCTTCCAGTCGAACACGATCATGCCCTGCATCCTGATCCGGTTCACCAGCACCGCGCGCAGACGCTTGTAGCCGTACGGCTCGGTCGCGTTGTATTCGGCGATCAGGCCGCAGACGACGATGCGCGAATGACGATTCATCACGCGAAGCGCGGTGTCCAGCACCGGGCCTCCGACGTTTTCGAAATCGACATCGACGCCGTTCGGGCAGGCGGCGTTGAGATCGTCGTACAGGTTCGCGGCGCGATGGTCGACGCAGGTGTCGAAGCCCAGATCGTTCACGACGTAGTCGCACTTGGCCCTGCCGCCGGCGATGCCGACGGCGCGGCAGCCGTGGATTTTGGCGAGCTGCCCGACGACGCTGCCGACGGCACCCGACGCCGCCGACACCAGCACGGTTTCACCCGGTTTCGGCTGGCCGATTTCGAACAGGCCGAACCACGCCGTCATACCCGGCATGCCCAGAATGCCGAGGTAGTACGAGGCCGGCGCCCGCCGTGTGTCGATCGGAACCAGGTCGGCGGCCTTGGCGACCCCGTGGCTTTGCCAACCGAGATTGGTCAGCACCTTGTCGCCGGCCTTGAAGCGCGCATCGCGCGACTCGATGACTTCGCCGACCGTCTGTCCGACCATCACCTCGTCGATCTGCACCGGCGGCACGTACGATTTGGCATCGCTCATCCGGCCCCGCATGTATGGGTCGAGCGATAGCCATTCGTTCCGCACCAGCGCTTCGCCGTCGGCAGGCTGCGGCAGCGGCGCGTCGACGATGCGAAAATTCTCCACGGTCACAGCACCCTGCGGGCGGCTGGCGAGGAGGATCTTGCGGTTGAGTACGTTCATGCGCGTCCTTCGTGATGGTCGGAAAGCGCCGCGAAGCGCTCGAGATGGTGGTCGGCATCGCCGAACTGCTGTGCGATCGCGGTGAGGCGCCGGAACGTGTGGCTGACCTTGACCTCGTCGCTCATGCCCATCCCGCCGTGGAGCTGGACCGATTCCTGGCTGACTCTGCGGCAGGCATCGGCGATCCGGACCTTCGCGGCGGACACGATCCGGGATCGCGCGGCGGGGTCGCGCTCGGTGTCGACCGCGGAACAGGCGATCAGCGCGATCGACTTCGCCTGTTCGTACTCGATCGCCATGTCGACCATGCGGTGCTGCAGCGCCTGGAACGATCCGATCGTGACGCCGAATTGCTTGCGGGTCTTCAGATAGGCGAGTGTCGCTTCGTTGGCGGACTCGATCGCGCCGACCGCCTCGGCGCAGACCAGCGCGGTCGCGAAATCGACCACTTCCTCGATCAGCGGCAGCGCGCGGTCGGGGGCGCCGATGAGTGCCCGCGACGCGACGCGAACGTCGTTGAACGCGATGTCGGCTGCGCGCGTGCCGTCGAGCATGCGAAGCATCGTGAGCATCACGCCCGGCGTGTCGCGCTCCACCAGGAACAGACTCAATCCCTCGCCGTCGGCATCGTCGCCGCGGGTCCGTGCCGACACGACCAGCAGGTCCGCGCAAGCGCCGTGCAGCACCGCGCGCTTGACCCCGGAAATCAGATACCCGTCATCGGCGACGCGCGCACGCGTGGCTACGTGCGAGAGCGTATAGCGCGCTCCCGCCTCCGAGTGCGCGAACGCGAGCTTGAGCATTCCTTCGGCGACCGCGGGAACGATGCGCCGCCGCTGTTCGTCGCTGCCGCCGCGCGCGACCAATTGCGCGCCCAGTGCCGCGGTCGCGAGCCACGGCTCGACGATCAGCGCGCCGCCGATCGCCTGCATCAGGCCCGCCGCATCCATGGCGCCGCCGCCGAAGCCGCCGTGCGCGGCGGGCAGCGGAAGGCCGAGAAGCCCCAGCTCCGCCATCGTCCGCCAGACGTCCTGGCTGAACCCCTCGGGCGAGGCCGCGATCTTGCGCCGCATCTGGAACGTGTAGTCGCGCTCGACAAAACGCTCGATCGAGGCGGCGAGAAGGCGTTGTTCTTCGCTGGGATCGAGGTTCATGGCGAATCAGAGACCGAGCGCATGTCTGGCGATGATGTTGCGCTGGATTTCGTTGGAGCCGGCGTAGATCGTGGTCTTGCGCATGTTGCAATAACGCGGCGCCAGCGCGGCAAGGAAGGCGTCGCCGTAGTCGGCGCTTTCGAGCGGACCCAGCACCTGAGCGAGCGGTCCGCCGGCTTCCAGCATCAGCTCGCTGAGTGCCTGCTGGATCTCGGTCCCCTTGATCTTCAGCATCGAGACTTCGGCACCGGGCGGGCGCCCGCCGCGCAGTTGATCGAGAAAGCGCAGGTTGGTGATGGCCAGCGCCATCAATTCGATCTCCAGGCGCGAGAGCTTGTCGCGAAAGCGCGGGTCCTCGGTCAGCGGCTTTCCGTTCTTGCACTGCGCGGCGGCGAACGCCTTCAGGCGTTCGAGCTCGCGCTTGGATGTACCGATGCGGGCGGTGTTCATGCGCTCGTGGCCGAGCAGGTACTTGGCGACGGTCCATCCCTTGCCTTCGTCGTGGACTCGGTTCTCGATCGGCACTTCGACGTCGTCGAAGAACACTTCGTTGACTTCGTGCTTGCCGTCCATCAGCAACAACGGGCGCACGGTGATCCCAGCCGTCTTCATGTCGATCAGAAGAAACGAGATGCCGTCCTGCTTGCGCTCCATCGCGGGATCGGTGCGGACCAGGCAGAAGATCCAGTCGGCGAGATGTGCCATCGTCGTCCAGGTCTTTTGACCGTTGACGACGTAATGGTCGCCGCGCCGCACGGCCGAGGTGCGCAGCGATGCCAGATCGGAGCCCGAACCCGGCTCCGAATAGCCCTGGCACCAGACGTCGTCGCCGCGATAAATGCGCGGCAGGAAACGCCGCTTCTGCGCGTCGGTGCCGAACTCGAGCAGGACCGGTGCGCACATCGCGAGCCCGAACGGAATGAGGGGCGGCGCGCCGGCATAGCCGCACTCTTCCTCGAAGATATAGCGCTGCACGACACTCCAGCCGGTGCCGCCCCATTCGCGCGGCCACGACGGCGCGATCCAGCCCTGGTCGGCCAGGATGCGGTGCCAGCCGACGAGGTCGTTCCGATCGAGCGGCGCGTAGCGCGCGACCTTGTCGCGCATCGCTGCCGGCAGATGATTGCGCAGCCAGCCGCGCACCTGGTCGCGAAACGCGCGTTCGTGGGGCGAATAATCGAGATCCATCGGGACCGTCGTCGCAGGCGGAAGAGTGCAGTCACACATTATCGCCTAATCGCGCTGGCGCACCTGCCACCCGCTCGAACACCTGCGGAACCGAGACGGCCGCCCGCCGCGTAGGCCGTTGTCCTACGCGCGCGACCTGACCGGCCGGCGGCCAAAACCCGTCGGCGCTACGCTACAATTCGCGGCATCGAACGCACAACGTTGACAGGCCAAAACCGGTGCGGCAACTCGCGATCTCCAGAGGACCGCTTTCATATGCGGCGCATGTCGGCCTGCTTGCGGCTCTGTATTTCGCCGTCGCCAAGCTCTCGCTTCTGCTCGCCATCCCGCCGGGATACGCCACGGCCGTCTGGCCACCCTCAGGGCTCGCGGTCGCGGCGATCCTGCTCGCCGGATATCGGATGTGGCCGGGAATCTGGCTGGGCGCCGCGCTCGCCAATCTGACGGTGCAGGCCTCGGGTGTCGCGGCCGTGCTGATCGGAACCGGCAATGCGCTCGAGGCGCTGGTCGGTGCGACGCTGATCCAGCGTTTCATCGGCCTGCCCCATCGCTTCGAGAGCGGCGAGGACGTATTCAAATTCGTCGCGATCGCTGCGGGAGCGTCGACGGTGGCTGCAACCATCGGCGTGAGCGGCATCGCTATCGCCGGCGCGATGAGCCTGGTGGACTTCGCCAACAACTGGTGGACCTGGTGGCAGGGCGACGCGACGGGCATCATCGTCGTTACGCCGCTGATCCTGTTCTGGACCGCGCGCCCGTCGCGCGCCTTGTCGATGCCGAAGAAGGTCGAAACGACCGGCTTTGCGCTGGTGCTGGCCGTCGCCGGCTATATCGTTTTCGGTAGCGGCATGACGTCGCTCGGTTTTTCGCCGACGCTGTTGCTGCTCACCTTTCCGCTGATCATCTGGGCCGCATTGCGCTTCGAGCAGCTCGAAGTTGCTGCCGCCATCGCCGCCTTGTGCGCAATAGCGATCGTCTACACGATCGTTGGCCGCGGCCCGTTCGCTTCGCGGTCGGTCAACGCATCGCTCCTGCTGCTGCTTGCGTTCATCAGCATTGTCGCGGTCACCGGACTGGTGCTTAGCGCGGTCGTCGGCCAACGCCGCCGGGCGATGGAGGCGCTTCACCAGGCTCGCGACAACCTCGAGCTTCGCGTGAGTATGCGAACGCAGGAGCTCGAGCAGGCGAACCAGGCGCTGCGGCAGGATATCGTCATGCGCACCAAGCTCGAGGACGAGTTGCGGCGCAGCGAGGAGAAATTCCGCCTGCTTGTCGGCGGCATCCGGGACTACGCGGTGTTCATGCTCGACCCGGAAGGCAATGTCGCGAGCTGGAATGCGGGCGCCGAAAGCATCAAGGGATACAAGGCCGAGGAAATCATCGGGCAGCATTTCTCTCGGTTCTACCCGCCGGAAGCGCTGGAAAGCAATTTCCCGCAGCTCGAGCTGGAAACGGCCAAACGCGTCGGCCGGTTCGAGGATGAGGGCTGGCGCGTGCGCAAGGACGGCACCATGTTCTGGGCCAATGTGATCATCACGGCGCTGTTTGATTCGGAACACCGCTTGCGCGGCTTCGCCAAGGTGACGCGTGACATGACCGAGCGCAGGCGAATCGAGGCGCTGGAGCACAGCGAGCGCAGGGTGAACGAGTTTCTCGCGATGCTCGGTCACGAGCTGCGCAACCCGCTGGCGCCGATTCGCAATGCGCTCGATCTGATGCGCCTCCAGTCGACCGGCGACGCCACGCAGGACTGGGCGCGTAGCGTCATCGATCGGCAGCTGACGCAATTGACGAGGCTGGTCGACGACCTGCTCGACGTCGGCCGCATCACCAGCGGCAAGATCGCGCTGCACAGGGAACCGGTCGAGATCAACGCCGCCGTCCAGCGCGCGGTCGAAGCGAGCCGCCCGCTGGCCGATGCGTCCGGGCACACGCTGGAAGTGCGCCTTTCGCCGAAACCGCTGTCGGTCGTCGGCGATCTGACCCGCTTGTCGCAAGCGGTGCTCAACCTGCTCACCAACGCGATCAAGTACACGCCGCCCGGCGGCAGGATCGAAGTCGACGTAGCGCGCGAAGGCGATTTGGCGGTCGTTCGCGTCAAGGATACGGGAATCGGCATGTCGGCCGACCTGATCCCAACCGTCTTCGATCTGTTCGTCCAGGGTGAGCGCTCGCTCGATCGAAGCGAGGGAGGCCTGGGGATAGGCCTGACCCTGGTCAAGCGGCTGGTGGCGCTGCACGGCGGGACCGTGTCCGCGCACAGCGAGGGTCCGGGCCGCGGCAGCGAATTCGCAATATTCGTTCCGGCGTTGGCGCAGTCGTCGGCGCCGAACGAGCCCAAGTCGGTGGCGCCAATCGCGTCGCCGCACCGGCGCAACCGCGTCATGGTCGTCGACGACAATCGCGATTCCGCCGATACGCTGGCGGCGCTGCTCGAGGCGTGGGGGCACGAGGTCCGGACACTCTACGACGGACCCTCGGCCCTCGCCGCCGCCGCAGAGTTTCAGCCGAACGTCGTATTGCTCGATATAGGCCTGCCGAAGATGAACGGATACGAAGTGGCCGCGCAGTTGCGAAAATCAGCGAATGGCCGCTCGATGATCCTTGTGGCGTTTACCGGCTACGGACAAGAGGAGGATCGTCGGCGCGTGCGCGAAGCGGGATTCGACCATCATCTGGTGAAGCCGCTGGAACCGGCGGTGCTCGAGAAAATCCTCGACTCGGTCATCGCCGACGCCGCGGCCGCCTAGGCGACCAGGTCCGGATGGCGGCGCCGCCCCCACCACCTCCACGCTATTCGCAGTTTGACATCCCCGGGATGCCGCGACAACGCCGAGCAGGCGATCGCCGACCTCTCGCGTCTCGAGCACGACAGCTGGCGCGTGCTGGAGCTGATCGGCAAGATGGCGGCAGCCAAGTAGGTCCCGGCCGCCCGTCCCGGCCACCGCGCGCTCGTCGCGGCTTGCTCGCCAAAGGCCGCAAATGCCGCTACGATTCGCTCAGCCTCGCGCAGGCGCAATCCGGGTCAGGCAGCGGCCTTAGAGGCATGGCTGGTGTCGGCTCAGGATGGCGCGTGCTCGAGAGGCTTGGGTCATCGACCATGGCTGATCCCGCGCCAACGCAAGCGCCCTCTCCGGCGACCGACGCTGACGGCAACCTGCTGCTCAGTCGGGAGGAAGCGCTGGCCTTACTGCGCGAATGCTTCGCCGAGTTCAAGGCCGGACTGATCACCCAGGTTCGTATCTCGATTGAGACGACGAACGACTTGTTCGAGGGAAACGAGTTCGTCAGCGATGCCGACATCATGGATTTCAGGAGCAAGCGCGAGGAGTGGGTCGAGCGCTTCGGCCTGGCGCTGAGCGAGCTGTTCGAACGGCGACTGGCCGGAAGGCGCCGGCAGGGGCGCCGGCCTGACTTCGATGCCTCGCTGGCGACGCTGCGCGTGCTGAATACGTTCGATCACGAGAAGCAGGCGGCGTTGATGTCGAGCACGCAGTTCCTGTATCGCCTGACCATGCGTGAGCTCGACGCGATCGATCTGCGGGTGGGCATGCTGTTCCGCGAATTCAGGACGCGCGAGGTCGACAATCCGATTTCGCCCGATTACGTGCTCGATGCGATGGGGCTGTCGGTGCGCGCGCTCTACCCGAATCCGCGGGTGTGGCGGCCGTTGATGGAGCGGCTGCTGTCGGACGTCACTGTTGGCATCAACAAGAGCTTCATCAAGGTCAACCGCTTCCTTGCGGACCGCCATGTGCTGCCGGAAATCAAGGCGCAGCTTCGCGCGCGCAGCGAATACCGTCCGCGCGACGATGCGGAACTTTTGCCTACTTTCTTCCGGCTGTTCGAGGAGGTGAGTTCTGCCGGCCCTGACGCTCTGCTCGCGCTGAACGTCGCCGTTCCCGATGCGTCGCCGTCGCCGCCCCCCGCGCTGAAGGATTTGTCGCAGCCAGCGGCTGCGCGCGCCGCGCCGGACGGACTGGATGCGGCCGCGCCGGTGCCGCCGGCCGCGGCGTCGGCCGGCCGCAGCAAGCGGGCACGACGCCGCCGGCGCCGCCGCCAGAGACGAACGCCGCGGCATCGATCGCAGCGCTCAATCCGTACATTGCCGATCTCGCGCGCGCGTTGCAGGCGCCGGAGGCCGCCAAATTGCCGCAGACCGATCCGTCCGGGTTGCCGCAGCTCGATCCTATGATGGCGATCGGTTCGCTGTCGGCAGCGGTCGCCGTTCTCGATCGCTGGCAGCGGCTCGATCCGGGTCTCGATCATCGCGCCGCTGCCGTCTCCGATGGTGGCGGCGAGGAACCGGTCGCCGCGATGAACCGCATCCCCTTCATCCGCGCGGCGATCGACGACAAGATCGTCAATTCGACCGACAAGATCACGATGGACGTGATCGGTCTGCTCTTCGACTACATATTCCGCGATCCGTCGATCCCCGAGGATCTGCGCAGCCTGTTCAGCCGCCTGCAGGTTCCGATCCTGAAGACGGCGCTGCTCGATCGCAGCTTTTTCTCCGACAAGAAGCATCCGGCGCGCCGCCTGCTCGATCATCTTGCGGCGGCCGCGATCGGCGCGACAGGTGACGCCGGATATCACGCCGCGTTCGAGCTGACTGCGGCGGGCGTGATCGAAGAGGTTGCCCGCGATTTCCAGGTCGACGTCGCCGTCTTCGACGTTGCCGACCGCAAGGTGCAGGAATTCGTCGATGCCGAGCAGCAGAAAGGCGCCGGCGCGCTAGGCGACGAAGTCGCCGCTGCTCTGGCCGCCGAGCAGGGTGAAGCGGACCGTTCGGCGGTGCGTGCGTTGATCCGCGACAGGCTGTCGGGCATCGAGGTGCCATTCGACGTTCGCTCGTTCAGCGAGACGATCTGGGCCGACTACCTGACCAGCGTGCGCGTCGCCGACGGAGTCGAAGGAGATGCATGGCGTCGCGGCGTGCAGACGCTCGACGACCTGTTGTGGAGCCTGACGGCGAAGGAGCGCAGCGGGCAAAAGGCACGGCTCGCCAAGCTCGTTCCGGGAATGATCAGGAATCTGCGCGCCGGGGCCGCGGCGGTGAACGTCGGTGACGAGCGCGTCAAGCCGCTGCTCGATGCGATGTACCAGTTGCACATGGCTGCGATCAAGCCGACCTCCGCCGCCGAGGTAGCCGGCACGGGCATGGCGGGTGCCACCGGCGCCCGCGCCGCGGCAGGCGTCCGCGCCCCGGACGCGACGGCGGCCAGCCCGCCCCCTGCCAACGTGGCGGGCGAGGAGCGCGCCGCACCGGCACCGCGCATCGCCAACGTCCACGACTTCGTTGCCGAAATGGTCGTCGGCACATGGCTGGCATTCGGGCGCGGCGAGAAGACGGTTAATGCGCGCCTGTCGTGGATCAGCCCGCTGCGCAGCAAGTATCTGTTCACCACGCGCGAGCGTGCGCGCGCGATCGTCGTGACGCCCGAGGAGTTGGCGTGGCAACTCGGTGCGGGCAAGGCAAAGCTGGTCGTCGAGCCGGTCGCCTTGTTCGATCGTGCCGTCAGTGCGGCGCTGGATACTCTCGCCGCGCAAAAACGGCACGGCGATACCGCGGCGGCAGCCTGAGGCCGGCGACGCTGCCGCGATCGACGCGTTCAAAAAAAGCGAGCCGTAAGGCTCGCTTTTTTCGTTCCGGCGACCGCCGGCTGCGCGTCAGATCGGCGTACAGAACGCGACTGCGTTCGGGCCGATGCCCTCAGGCGCCCACTCGCGGTTGATCATCGCGCGCCGCACGGAGAGATCGATCGTATGCCGATGATTGGCGTCGGCGCGGTTGTCGAAAAAGCGATAGACCGGGAGCGTGCCCGCGCGGCAGTTGCCGAGCGAATCGACCGGCACTACATAGAATGCGGCGCGGCTCTCGAGCAGCCACACGTTCGGCCAGTGCGCGATGACGAAATTGCATTCGTCGGCAAACGCCGTATAGAAGTGCGAATCGATGAGCGGCAGCGGACTGTAGAAGCGGCATACCGGCACGGCGTCCGGCGGCGCCAGGGTGGGATCGAGCCACGCGTAGAACAGCTCGCCGGTGCGCTGGAAGGTCCCGGCGAGGAAATTGTCGACGAAGGCTTGCTCGTCGGCGCTCGCCGTCATGAAGTAGTGATCTTTGTCGGCGCGGTAGTACTCGATCACCGGCACCGTGCCCGGCGGCGCGACGGTGGAAGCCGGGAACGTGCTCGCGATCGCGAGTCCCGCGTCAAGCAGACCCGAGCCGCACAGCGGGCTGACACCGCAAGTGGCGCCGCCGGCGAACAGTCGCGCGGTGCCGCTGATGATGTCGAGCACGTGTCCCGGCGTCAGGTTGGGGTTGCGCGCCAGCATCAGCGATGCGACCCCTGCGACGTGCGGCGCCGCGGCACTCGTTCCCGCGGCAATCCCGTACGCCGGGTTGCCCGGTGACGACGCGCCATCGTTGGACAGCGAAAGTATGAGGCTGCTGACGTCGCCGCCATCGCCGCCCGGGGCCGACACATCGACCCGCAAGCCGAAGTTGGAATAGCTTGCGCGGTCGCCGGTGCGCGTGTTGGCGCCGACGGTGATCACGCCGCTGCAGTTGGCAGGGGCGGAATCGGAGGCGTTGCCGCTTTCGTTGCCGGCGGCGACGGCGATTACCGCGCCTTGCGCCAGTGCCAGATTGATTGCGTCCTGCAGCGTCTGCGGGCAGGGTGTGGCGCCGCCCAGGCTCAGGTTCATCACCCGCGCGGGGTTCGGATTCGCCGGTGCGCCGGCCACCGCGACGCCGGCCGCCCAAAGTATGCCCGCGGCGATGTCATCGAAGGTACCGCCGCATTTGCCGAGAACGCGCACCGGCAGGATATTGGCATTCCAGTTGAGGCCGGCGATCCCGACGCCGTTATTGGTGTTCGCGGCGATGATGCCGCTGACGAACGTGCCGTGCCACGAGCTCGGTTCACCGGGCACGCCGTCACCGCATTCGCCGTCCGAGGTCGCGTCACCAGGATCGGAGGCGTCGTTATCGCGACCGTTGCCGTCGTTCGCCGATGCCGGATCGCTGATGAAGTCGTAGCCGGGCAGCACGCGGCCGGCAAGCTCCGGATGTTGCGTGATGCCGGTATCGATCACCGCGACGACCGTGGATACGTTGCCGGTCTGCAGGTCCCACGCGGCCGGCGCATCGACGCCGCCGACGGCGTCGGACAACGACCATTGCTCGGGGTATTTCGGGTCGTTCGGTACGAGCTTGGCCGTGGCGCGGCGCACCGGATCGGCGTACTGGACTGCGGCGTCGGTTTGCAGCAGCGAGGCCATGGCACCGAGGCGCTCCTGGGCGACCTTGTCCTGCAGCTTGAGAACCCAGACGTTGCCGACCTGGTGGTCGACGGCGAGCGGGGCGCCGACCAGCGCGCTCCAGCGCGGTAGCAGACTCGCCCAGTCGGGGGCCGGATCGCCGGCAAGCCGCAGCATCAGCTTGTCGCCGAGTTCGGTGGTCGCAGCGCTCGCGCGAATCGATTGCGACTGAGTCAAGCCATCGGTCGAGACCGGCTCGGCCCACAGCACGCTGCGATCGACGCGCAGGCGGGCCACCAGCGCGGTGACCGTGGGACGATCCAGCGGCTGGGCGAGATCGAAGTCGAGGCCGCCGGTGCGCGTCGTGCCGGCGAGGCTCAGCGATATGCCGGCCAGCGTCTGAAGGCGGGCCAGCGCCGCAGCGGGAAGTTCGCCCGGGGCTGCCGCATAAGGATGCAGCATCACGCGGATGCGCGAGATCGTCTCGGCCTGCGCGATCGAGGCGAGCGCGCCGAACAGCGCCAGCAGGACAAGCCGTTGCAGCCATTGTCGAACCATCGGTCGCTCCCAGTCCCGGAGGTTTGCGCAAGGGCGACGCCAGAGGCGCGCGTTGCCATTCGCGCCCCATCGTACACAATGACAATGGGATTGTCATGCCGATTGCCCGGCAAATCCGACCTTTAGCGGGATTTGGCGCCTGGAAACAACAATGCGCGCGGGAGGGGCGGGCCGCGCTGGTCACGAAAACTCAGCCTTTCTTGTTGGCTACGACCCCGAGCGACGTCCGGAAAGGGCTGAGCACCTTCACCATTTGGGCGAATATCCGTGGATTCCCGGCCACTATCTGGCCGCCGCGCAAATAGCCGCCTTCGCCGCCCAGGTCGCCGACCAGCCCGCCGGCCTCGATGATCAGCAAGCTGCCGGCCGCCACGTCCCACGCGTTCAGCCCCACTTCCCAGAACCCGTCGTAGTACCCGGCGGCCACGTAGGCCAGGTCCAGCGCGGCCGACCCCGGGCGGCGCAGGCCCGCCGTCTGCTGCATCATTGCGCGCATCATCGCGATATAGGTTTCGAGGTCGCTGCCATCGCGAAACGGGAAGCCGGTGCCGACCAGGCAGTCTTTCAGATGCTGGCGGCGTGACACGCGCAGCCGATGATCGTTGAGAAACGCGCCGCGCCCACGCGTCGCCGTGAACAGGTCGTTGCGCACCGGATCGTAGATCACGCCCTGGGTGATCTGTCCTTTGTGCTGCAAGGCGATCGAAACGCAGTATTGCGGAAAGCCGTGCAGGAAGTTGGTCGTGCCGTCGAGCGGATCGATGATCCACAGATGCTCGGATGTCGCGTTTGCGCCTTCGGCGGTGCCTTCCTCTGCTAGAATCGCGTGGTCGGGATAAGTGGCGCGCAGCGTGTCGACGATCGCGGCTTCGGCGGCGTGGTCGATCTCGCTGACGAAATCCTTCGGACCCTTGGCAGTGACGACAAGGCGGTCCAGATCGCGGGCGCCGCGATTGATGATGCCGCCGGCGCGGCGCGCGGCCTTGACCGCGGTGGTGAGCATCGGGTGCATTCGGGGTGACCGCTTTCGCGAGTTGACGCGCAAAGCGGCGCATAAAGAACAATCCTCGCGCATTCTACCTGCAATCGAGGCCCTTCGACGCGCATGACGGACGCACCCGAGCCCTCCGTCGCCAGACAGCGATCGAATATGCGACACGATGCGCTGGCGCGCATCCGCATCGTCCTCTGCACGACCAGCCATCCAGGCAATATCGGCGCGAGCGCGCGTGCGATGCGCACGATGGGACTCTCGCAGCTGACCTTGGTCGCACCGCAACGTTTTCCCGACCCGGAGGCCGACGCGCTTGCGTCCGGCGCGATCGATATCCTGCGCACGGCGCGTGTCGTCGCCACGCTCGACGCCGCGCTGACAGGAGCCGCGCTGGCGATCGGATTCTCGGCGCGCCGGCGCGAGTTCGCCGGCGGCGCACTGGCGGTGCGCGCCGCCGCGCACGAGGCGCTGTCGTACGCCGTCGCGCGGCGAGGTCGCTCTGGTCTTCGGCAGCGAAATGTCCGGCCTGTCGAATGCCGAGCTTGCGCGCTGCCAGCTGGTCGCGACGATTCCGTCGGATCCGGCGTTCTCGTCGCTCAATCTCGCGGCGGCGGTGCAGGTCGCCGCGTACGAATTGCGCGTCGCCGCCGACGGCGGCGACGTCTGGCGCGCGCCGGCGTTCGAGCCGGCGACGCAGGACGAGATCGCGCGGCTGTTCGAGCACGGCGAGCGCACGCTGGTCGCGCTCGACTTTCTGCGGCCCGCCCATCCCAAGCGCCTGTTGCCGCGCTTGCGGCGCCTGTTCGCGCGCGCACGCCTGGAAAAGGAGGAAGTCAACATACTGCGCGGCATACTGGCGCGGATCGACGAGCGTTTGCAGCGAACACGCAAGGCCGATTGAATGGCATCCTCAACCCAGGCCCGAAGCGAAGACGCTGCGCCCAAGACCTGTCGCAACTGCGGCGCGCCGGTGGCTGGCGCGTACTGCTCGACTTGCGGCCAGGAAACGGCGTTGCGGCTGCCGACCTTGCGCGAGTTCGTGCGCGAAGCGGCCGGGCGCTATGTGGCCATCGACGGCCGCTTCTGGCGCACGATCTTCGCGCTACTGGCGCGCCCCGGATTCCTGACGCGCGAGTACCTCGCCGGACGCCGCCGCCGCTACATCCGGCCGGCGCGGCTGTACCTGTTCACGACGCTGATATTTTTCGCGGTATCGAGATTTGTCGCCGAGCCGATCGACGTTCTCGGCCTTCGCGCCGACACGCCCGAAAAGCAAGCGCAGAGCTCTCCCGACAAGGGCTTCGATCTGCAGATCGACTCCGAGCAGGCGATCGTGCCGCCGGCGTTGCAGAAGCGCTGGAACCGCTTCAACAGCCTGAGCAAGCGGGAAAAGGCCGAGCAATTGCGCGAGGGCATGCTGCGCTACGCGCCGTATGCGATGTTCGTGCTGCTGCCCGCATTCGCGCTGCTGCTGAAGCTCGTCTACGTCGGTCGTCGGCGGCGGCATCCGGGCCGCCCGCGCCTGTTCGGCGAGCACCTCGTCTTCGCCGCATACGACCATGCTTTCGTCTTCATCGCCGCGACGGCAATGCTGCTGGTGCCCCCGCTCGCGCTCGCGACCGCGATCGGCTTCTGGATCGCCTTCTACCTGCTCTGGTCGATGCGTGCGGTCTACGGCGGTTCATGGATAGGCGTGTTCAGCCGCGGCTTTGTCCTCGGGATTGCATATTGGGTTCTGGTCGGGCTGGCGACCGCCGGGCTGGTGGTGGCGGCGATTCTTCTGCGCTAACGGCAAACCCGTGGTCAATAGTTGAGTAATTCTGTCGGATATGGCAATATCAACCCATGTTTGACCGGCTCCGAGAAGACATCGCCGTCGTATTCGAGCGCGATCCCGCCGCGCGGACCGCTTGGGAGGTCCTTACCTGCTATCCGGGTCTGCATGCGCTGGTGTGGCACCGCGCAGTGAGTAACCGCCTTTGGCGCGGCGGCGCGCGCTGGCTCGCACGATGGCTGTCGCACTGGGCCCGCTGGCTTACCGGCATCGAAATCCACCCGGGCGCGACCATCGGCCGGCGGGTATTCATCGACCATGGCATGGGGGTCGTCATCGGCGAAACCGCCGAAATCGGCGACGATTGCACCCTCTACCACGGCGTGACGCTGGGCGGTACCTCCTGGAACGCGGGCAAGCGGCATCCCACCTTGGGGCGCGCCGTCGTCCTGGGTGCCGGCGCCAAGATCCTGGGGCCCATTCTGGTGGGCGACGGGGCGAAAGTAGGGTCGAACGCGGTGGTCGTGCGCGACGTGCCGGCCGGGGCGACGGCGGTCGGCATCCCGGCACGCATTCTGACCGGCGACGATGCGGTCCGGCGCGAGGCGCAGGCGACTCGCATCGGCTTTTCCGCCTACGGTATCGGCCCCGACATGAACGATCCGATGGTGCAGGCCATCCACTCGCTGCTCGATCATGCGGCGGCAACCGACGAGCGGATGCGGAAGCTGATCGAGCACCTGCAGCACGAAGGGGTTGACTGCGGCGACGCCAAAGCCACGGCCGACCGCTTCGACCCGGCCCAGCTGAACCGCTTACTTGACTGAACTAGTAGGGTTTTTAGTTGACTAATCCAGTCGGGAATTATAGAATTGTTACTGTGAAAACAGGGGAGCGACCGGGACAAGAGGGCAGGCAACCATGAGACTTACGACTAAAGGACGGTTCGCCGTGACGGCGATGATCGACGTGGCGATGCATAACGGCAAAGGGCCGGTGACGCTCGCGGCGGTCTCGGAGCGGCAGAAGATTTCCCTGTCCTACCTCGAGCAATTGTTCGGCAAGCTTCGACGGCACGGTCTGGTGGATAGCGTGCGCGGTCCCGGTGGCGGCTACAACCTCGCGCGCAAGGCGACTGCGGTTTCCGTCGCCGACATCATCCTCGCGGTCGACGAGCCGATCGATGCGACCCAGTGCGCCGGCAAGGAAAATTGCCTGGACGACAGGCGGTGCATGACCCACGAGCTGTGGGCGAGCCTCAACGCGCATATCTTCTCGTTCCTGCATTCTGTGTCGCTCGAACAGCTGGTACGGCAGCAGGACAAGCCCGAAATAAACGTGCTGCAGGATCATCGCGCACTGTCCGGTAAGAAATCCGAGCCGGCGCCGGTGGCGTAGCGGCACCTCGAGACTACGATGAAGAAACCGATTTATCTGGACTATTCGGCCACGACGCCGGTGGATCCGCGCGTCGCGGCGAAGATGATTCCGTACCTGACCGAGCATTTCGGCAATCCGGCCTCGCGCTCGCACGCGTTCGGCTGGGAAACCGAAAGGGCGGTCGAGGAAGCGCGCGAGGAAGTCGCCAAGCTGGTCAATTGCGACCCGAGGGAACTCGTCTGGACCTCGGGCGCGACCGAGTCGATCAATCTCGCGCTGAAGGGTGCCGCGCATTTCTACAAGGACAAGGGCAAGCACCTGATCACGGTCAAGACCGAGCACAAGGCCACGCTCGACACGATGCGCGAACTCGAGCGCGATGGCTTCGAAGTCAGCTATCTCGACGTCAAGCCCGACGGCCTGCTCGACCTGGAAGCGTTCAAGGCGGCGCTGCGGCCGGATACGATCCTGGTCTCGGTCATGTTCGTCAACAACGAGATCGGCGTCATCCAGGACATTCCGGCGATCGGCGAGATCTGCCGCAGCCGCGGAATCATCTTCCACGTCGACGCGGCGCAGGCGACCGGCAAGGTGCCGGTGGATCTCGCTGCGCTCAAGGTCGACCTGATGAGCTTCTCGGCGCACAAGACCTACGGCCCGAAAGGCGTCGGCGCACTGTTCGTCCGGCGCAAGCCGCGCGTGCGCATCGAGGCGCAGATGCACGGAGGCGGCCACGAGCGCGGGATGCGCTCGGGGACGCTGCCGACGCATCAGATCGTCGGCATGGGCGAAGCCTTCCGTCTGGCGCGGCTGGAGATGGCGACCGACAACGATCGGATACGAATGCTGCGCGACAAGCTATGGCAGGGCCTGTCGCAGATCGAGGAAGCGCATCTGAACGGAGATATGGAGCGCCGCGTCCCGCACAATCTTAACGTCAGCTTCAACTTCGTCGAGGGCGAGAGCCTGATCATGGCGATCAAGGACGTCGCGGTCTCGTCCGGTTCGGCGTGTACGTCGGCCTCGCTCGAGCCGTCGTACGTATTGCGCGCGCTGGGGCGCAGCGACGAGCTGGCGCATAGCTCGATCCGTTTCACCGTCGGTCGCTTCACTACCGAGGAAGAGGTCGATTACACCGTCGATCTCTTGAAGCGCAAGATCGACAAGCTGCGGGAGCTGTCGCCGCTGTGGGAAATGTACAAAGAGGGGATCGATCTGGACACAGTTGTATGGGCGGCGCACTGATGCGCGGGATCGATCCCTGGTTATTGCGTCAGCAGAGCCGACGCAATAACTGTCCGGATTCGAGTGGGCGGCTTTCGCCGCCGCTCAATCCGGACAAGGCCCGAGGCAGGACACTGAGTTTCTTGGAGACTGAAATGGCATACAGCGACAAGGTACTGGATCACTACGAAAACCCGCGCAACGTCGGCTCGTTCGCCAAGGACGACCGTGCGGTCGGCACCGGCATGGTCGGCGCGCCCGCCTGCGGTGACGTGATGAAGCTGCAGATCCGCGTGGGCGCCGATGGGCGCATCGAGGACGCCAAGTTCAAGACCTACGGTTGCGGCTCGGCGATCGCCTCCTCGTCGCTGGTCACCGAATGGGTCAAGGGCAAGACGCTCGACCAGGCGCTGACGATCAAGAACACGCAGATCGCCGAAGAGCTCGCGCTGCCGCCGGTAAAGATTCACTGCTCGATCCTTGCGGAAGACGCGATCAAGGCCGCAGTGGCCGACTACAAGAAGAAACACGGCGAGGGCGACGAAGCCCGCGCCGACGAGCGGGCTGCGCCGCGCGTGGCGGCTTCGGCTTGACTCGGGACGGGACGAACCAGGCGATGGCGATCACTCTGACCGAAAGCGCGGCGAAGCACGTCGCGGGCTTCCTGCAGAAGCGTGGCAAGGGCGTCGGTTTGCGCCTGGGCGTGCGTACGACAGGGTGCTCGGGACTTGCCTACAAGCTCGAATTCGTCGACGAAATCAAGCCAGAGGACGTTCGGTTCGAAAGCCATGGCATCAACGTCGTCGTCGACCCGAAGAGCCTGCCTTATCTCGACGGCACCGAGCTCGATTTTGCGCGCGAGGGGCTCAACGAAGGATTCAAGTTCAACAACCCGAACGTCAAGGACGAATGCGGCTGCGGCGAATCCTTCAACGTGTGAGGTCGTCGATAACCTTCGCATAGCGCGCCGCCGCTTCGTTGCTGCTCACTTTCGATCCTCTCGTACCGGACGTGTACGTTGTGATCGAAAGCGCCGCGGCGCCCCACGTTGACCGGCGCCGCACTCTGCTCGATTCTCGACGACCTCATCATGACGAGCTGCAACACGCGGACACCGTTGCGATGATCGATTTCTCCCAGGATTATTTCGCGCTGTTCGGGCTGCCGGCGCGCTATCGCTGCGACGCGGTGCGGCTCGACGCGGCCTATCGCGCGCTCCAGACCCAGGTGCACCCGGACCGTTTTGCCGCGGCGGGCGAGGCCGAGCGCAGGCTGGCGCTGCAGTCGTCGGCGCGGGTTAACGAGGCTTACCGCGCACTCAAGGATCCGGTCGGGCGCGCCCAGTATCTGCTGTCGCTGCACGGTGTCGATGCGACGCGGGAAACCGATACCGCGTTGCCTCTCGATTTTCTCGAGCGCCAGCTCGAAAGGCGCGAAGCGGTCGACGAGGCTCGGGTCGCGCGCGATTCGGCTCGGCTCGCAGCGCTGCTCGCCGAGGTGCGCGCCGAGATCGCGGCGCTCGAGCCGGCGCTGGCTGAAACACTGGACGCGCGGCAGAGCTGGGAAGCGGCGCGCGCGAGCGTACGCGAACTGCAGTTCCTGTCCAAGCTCGCTGCCGATATCGATGCGGCGGTCGGCGGGATCGAAGACTGATGGCTCTGCTGCAGATTGCCGAACCCGGGCAAGCACCCGAGCCGCGCCGGCGCCTCGCGGTGGGCATCGACCTCGGCACGACCAATTCGCTGATCGCCACCGTTCGCGATGGCAGCGCCGACGTGTTGCCCGACGCGCAAGGGCGCCGCCTGCTGCCGTCGATCGTGCGCTACGCGCCGGAAGGCGTCGAAGTGGGCTACGCCGCGCAGACGGCGCAGATCACCGACCCGCAGAACACCATCGTCTCGGTCAAGCGCATGATGGGACGCGCGCTGTCCGATCTTGCCGATGCGCGGCGCTTTCCCTATCGCTTCGTCGATGCGCCGGGCGTCGTGCAGATCACCACGCGCGCCGGCATCCGGACGCCGGTCGAAATTTCCGCCGAGATTCTCCGGGCGTTGCGCGAGCGCGCGGAAAAAACCTTGGGCGGCGCTTTGGACGGCGCAGTGGTGACGGTGCCCGCCTATTTCGACGACGCGCAGCGCCAGGCCACCAAGGATGCGGCCCTGCTGGCCGGGCTCAATGTGCTGCGGCTGCTGAACGAGCCGACGGCGGCCGCGATCGCCTACGGCCTCGACAACGCCTCGGAAGGAACCTATGCCGTCTACGACCTGGGCGGCGGAACGTTCGACTTGTCGATATTGAAGCTCTCGCGCGGCGTTTTCGAAGTGCTCGCGACTGCGGGTGACACCACGTTAGGCGGCGACGACTTCGACCATCGCATCTATTGCTGGGCGCTCGAGGCCGCCGGCGCCGGGCCGGTGTCGCCCGGCGACGCGCGAATGCTGATGGCCAAGGCGCGCGAGGTCAAGGAGGCGCTGACGACCCAAGACGAGGTCGAGTTCGTAGCCTCAATGCGATCGGGGGACACCGTCGCCGCGACGCTGGACACGAAGGAGTTCGAGGCAATCACGCAGACCCTGGTCGCGAAGACACTCGCTCCGATGAGAAAGGCGCTGCGCGATGCAAGGCTGACGCCGGCCGACATCAAGGGGGTGGTGATGGTCGGCGGCGCGACGCGCATGCCGCACATACAGCGCGCGGTCGCCGAGTTTTTCGGCCGGGCGCCGCTCAACAATCTGAATCCGGACGAAGTGGTTGCGCTCGGCGCCGCGATCCAGGCCAATGTGCTGGCAGGCAACCGCGCACGCGACGAGGACTGGCTGCTGCTCGACGTGATTCCGCTGTCGCTCGGACTCGAGACGATGGGTGGGCTCACCGAGAAAATCATCCCGCGCAACGCGACGATACCGATCGCCCGGGCGCAGGAATTCACCACGTTCAAGGACGGGCAGACCGCGATGGCGCTGCACGTCGTGCAGGGCGAGCGGGAGAGGGTCGTCGATTGCCGTTCCTTGGCGCGATTCGAATTGCGCGGGATTCCGCCGATGGTCGCCGGCGCCGCGCGCATCAAGGTGACCTTCCAGGTCGACGCCGACGGTTTGCTGTCGGTCGCCGCGCGCGAGCAGACGACGGGTGTCGAGGCCTCGATCCTCGTCAAGCCCTCGTACGGCCTCTCCGACGCCGAGATCGCGCGCATGCTGCAGGAATCGTTCGCCAATGCGGCGCCGGACATGGTCGCACGTGCTCTGGCGGAGGCTCGCGTCGAGGCGGAGCGCATCGTCGATGCGACCGAAGGAGCGCTGCGTTCGGACGGCGACCTGCTTGCCGCTGCCGAGCGCGCCCCGATCGAGCATGCGCTTGCTGCGGTCCGCCGGCTGGCCGGCCAGGACGACCATCGCGCGCTCGTCGCCGCGGTTACAGCGCTGAACGCCGCAACCGAAGAATTCGCTGCCCGCCGCATGAATCGCGGTGTCGAACGCGCGCTGACCGGTCGCAGCGTCGATGCGCTGGGCTGACGCGCGATGACCGAAATCGTCGTACTCCCGCATGCGGAGCTCTGTCCCGAGGGTAAGACGTTCGAGGCGAAGGAAGGCGAGTCGATCTGCGACAATCTCCTCGATCAGAAGATCGAGATCGAGCACGCCTGCGAAAAGTCGTGTGCGTGCACGACCTGCCATGTCATCGTGCGGGAAGGCTTCGATTCGCTGTCCCCATCGTCGGAGGACGAGGACGATCTGCTCGATCGGGCGTGGGGCCTGACGCCGGTGTCGCGACTGTCGTGTCAGGCGAAAGTGGGCAGCAGCAAGCTGGTGATCGAGATTCCGAAATACACGATCAACTACGCCAAAGAGGCGACTAAATGAAGTGGGTGGATTCGCGCGACATCGCCATCACGCTCGCCGAGCGCCACCCGGACGTCGATCCGAAAAGTGTGCGCTTCACCGACCTGCACCGCTGGGTGATCGAGCTTCCCGGCTTCGACGATGATCCCAAGCACTCGGGCGAAAAAATACTCGAGGCCATCCAGATGCTGTGGATCGAGGAGAGCGACGGATGAATCCCGCACCGATGCCGTTGATCAGCGCGCTGTACGCGGGCGTCTTCGCCCTGCTGCTGGTCGCACTCGCCATGTTGGTGTCGCGCCGGCGCCACCACACGGGCATCGGTCTCGGGGCCGGCGGCGACGCGCAGCTCGAGCGAGCGATTCGCGTTCACGCCAATGCCGTCGAGTGGGGCCTGCCGGTGTTGCTCCTGCTCCTGATCGCCGAGGAAAATCGCGCGTCCCCGCTACTTTTGCATGTCTGCGGCATCGTGTTCATCCTCGCCCGCGTCATGCACGCGGCCGGCTTGTCGCGTGCCAGCGGGTATTCGGTGGGGCGCTTCGCCGGCACCGGCTTGACCTGGCTGGTGCTCGTCGTGCTGGCGGTGTGGGACATCGTCGCATTCCTGCGCCCCGCGCTGGTCTGACCGCCGATCGCTACACGAAAAGATTGAGGACGGCGTCCAGTCCGCAGTGATCGATCGCGTAGGTCGTGCGGGCGCGAACGATCGGCTTGGCTCGGTAGGCGATGCTGACATCGGCGGCTTCCAGCATTGGCAGATCGTTCGCACCGTCTCCGATCGCCACGGCCAGGCCGCCGTCGGCGGCAAGCGCCGCTCGCAGGCGTTTGAAAGACGCGGCCTTCGCGTCGGCATCGACGATCGGCCCGACAAGGCGGCCGGTGAGCCTGCCTTCGACGATCTCAAGGGTGTTCGCGCACGTGTAGTCCAGTCCGAGGCGGTTCTTCAGCCGCTCAGTAAAAAAAGTGAACCCGCCCGAGACCAGCAGCGAGCGAGCGCCGACCGCCCGCATGCCGGCGAGCAGGCGCTCGGCGCCTGGAGAAAGCTCCAGCCGCTCGTCGTATACGCGTTGCAATGCTTCGACTTCCAGCCCGGCAAGAAGCGCCACCCGACGCGTCAGGCTCTCGCGGAAATCGATTTCACCGCGCATCGCGCTCGTGGTAATCGCGGCGACCTCTTGTTTGATGCCCAGCATATCGGCGATTTCGTCGACGCATTCGATGGTGATCAGCGTCGAGTCCATGTCCATCGCCAGCAGCCTTACGCGTTCTAGGCGTTGCCCCGGCTCGACGATCGCACAGTCGAGTGCCTCTCGCGTGCAATACGCGGCCAGCTCCGCCGCATTCGCGGCCGGCGCGAGCGCGAACGCCTGGTCGTCGCTGCGGGACAGTGCATCTATCCGTGCGGCGCCGGCAAGCCTTGCCAGCGCCTTGAGAGTCGGCGTGTCGACTTCGGGCGCCTGCACGACCAGGCGGGTAGCCGCGGCGCTCCCGGTCATCGTTGCGGCTCCCGCGCAAAAACTGCGTCGCGGGCAGGGGATCGTTGCATCGGGTCGAAGGTCGGAGGCCTCCGCACGGACAATTCGCGTCGGCATGACGATAGTGCCATCGCTTCTACTCCCGCGCGCGCGTGCGGCGTATTATATGCGCTCCAACTGGTACGACGAGGAGAAAACCATGTCACTGCGTCTTGGCGACACCGCCCCTGATTTCACCCAGGAATCGAGCGAGGGCCCGATCAGCTTTCACAAATGGCTGGGCGACAGCTGGGGCGTGCTGTTCTCGCATCCTGCGGATTTCACCCCGGTGTGCACGACCGAGCTCGGCTTGACCGCCAAGCTCAAGGACGAGTTCGCCAAGCGAAACGTCAAGGTGATCGCACTTTCGGTCGATCCGGTCGATTCGCACAAGAAGTGGATCAACGACATCAACGAGACACAGAACACCAAGGTCAACTTTCCGATCATCGCCGACTCCGACCGCAAGGTCTCGACCCTGTACGACATGATCCATCCCAACGCCAGCGCGACGGCGACGGTTCGCTCTCTGTTCGTCATCGATCCGAAGAAGGTGATCCGGCTGATCATCACCTATCCGGCGTCGACCGGTCGCAACTTCGACGAAGTGCTGCGTGTGATCGATTCGCTGCAGCTGACCGAGTATCACAGCGTGGCGACGCCGGGCAACTGGAAAAACGGCGACGACGTCGTGATCGTGCCTTCGCTGCAGGACCCCGAGTTGCTCAGGCAGAAGTTCCCGAAGGGCTTCAAGGCGCTGCGGCCATACCTGCGCATGACGCCGCAGCCCAACCGCTAAAGCGCGCAGGGTCGAACCGGCCGCGGGCGAACCGGATCCCGCGCGGCAGCGGATTCGCCGTGGCGAAACGACGACGCGTCAGGGCTTGCGGCCTTGGCGCGTTTTCTTTTTCGGGCCGGCCGCGACCTCGTCGCCGGCCAGCACGAAATCGATCTTGGTCGACTCGAGATCCACCCGGGCGACTTTCACCATGATGCGATCGGCAAGCCGGTAGATCTTGCCGCTGCGCTCGCCGTTCATCGCGTGGCGCACCGCGTCGTAGTGAAAGTAGTCGTTGCCGAGCTCGGTCACGTGCACCAGCCCGTCGACGTTGAGGCCGTCCAACGTGACGAACAGCCCGAAGTGCGTGACGCCGCTGACCGTACCCATGAATATCTCGCCGACGCGGTCCTGCATGAAATAGCATTTGAGCCAGTTTTCGACGTCGCGGGTCGCATCGTCGGCGCGCCGCTCGGTCAGCGAGCAATGTACGCCCAACTCCGACCAGGTCGCATTCGCCGGCTGATAGTGCCCGCCAGCAAGTCGGGCCTTGATGCAGCGATGGATCAGCAGGTCGGGATAGCGACGGATCGGCGAAGTGAAGTGCGTGTAGGCGTCGTAGCCCAGACCGAAGTGTCCCTCGTTGTTGGGGCTGTAGACTGCCTGCTGCAGCGAGCGCAGCAGCACCGTTTGAAGCAGATTGAAATCGGGCCGACCCTTGATTTGAGCCAGTAGCTTCGCATAGTCGGCGGACGACGGAGAATCGCCGCCGCCGATCGACAGACCCGAGCCGGCGAGGAATTCCTTCAGAGCGGCGAGTTTTTCCGGCGTTGGACCCTGGTGCACCCGGTAGAGCGCCGGTTGCTTCTGAGCGAGCAGGTGGGCGGCCGCACAGACATTGGCCGCCAGCATGCATTCCTCGATCAGCTTGTGCGCGTCATTGCGCATGACCGGCACGATCGTCTCGATCTTGCCGCGCGCGTCGAACTTGAGCTCGAGCTCGATCGTCTCGAAGTCGATTGCGCCGCGGCGGGCGCGCGCCGAGGCGAGCACCTTGTACAACGCGTACAGGTTCTCGAGCTGCGGCAACAGCGCGGTCGCTTCCTTCGTCCGCGCCTTGGTCGGCTGCGACAGCCAGTCCCACACCTGGTTGTAGGTGAGTCGCGCACGCGAATGCATCACCGCCGGAAAGAATTTGTAGCTCTCGATGTCGCCGTCGAGGCTGATCCTCATCTCGCAGGCCATGCACAGCCGGTCGACGGCGGGTTTGAGCGAACATAGCTCGTTCGACAGCTGCTCGGGCAGCATCGGGATCACGCGCCGGGGAAAATAGACCGATGTGCCGCGATCGCGTGCATCGCCGTCGAGGGCGTCACCGTCGCCGACGTAGTGGCTGACGTCGGCGATGGCGACAATCAGGCGGTATGCCTTGGCGCTGCGCTCGCAATACACCGCGTCGTCGAAGTCGCGCGCGGTTTCGCCGTCGATCGTCACCAGTGGCAACGCCGTCAAGTCGGTGCGGCCCTTGCGGTCGGCCTTCTGCACTTCCTGTGGAAAGCGTGCCGCCTGGCGCTGCGCGGGGGCGGAGAACCGGTAGGGCAGGTCGTGCTTGCGCAGCGCGATCTCGATTTCCATCCCCGCATCGGTATAGTTGCCCAGGACCTCGATCACCTTCGCCAGCGCTTCACGATGCGCGGACGGCTGTTCGACCACTTCGGCGACGACGACCTGACCGGGCCGCGCGCTGCCGCGCATGTCGGGAGGGACGAGGATGTCCTGGCTGATGCGCTTGTTTTCCGCGACCAGATACCAGATGCCGCGCTCCTCGTAGACGCGACCGACGACTTCACGGTTGGCGCGCTCGAGCACGTCGACAATCGCGCCTTCCGGCCGGCCGCGGCGGTCGACTCCGACCAGCCGCGCGGTCGCGCGATCGCCGTGCAGCGTCTTGTGCATCTCTTTCGGCGACAGGAACAGGTCCGGGCCTCCGTCGTCGGGAACGAGAAATCCGAAGCCGTCGGGGTGGCCTTGCACCGTGCCGGTCACCAGGTCGAGCTTGGCGACGACGCAAAGCTGGCCCTTGCGATTGGTCATCAGCTGGCCGTCGCGCTCCATCGCCGCTATGCGCCCGGCGAACGCTTCGCGTTCGGCCTTGCCATGCACCGCGAGGAGCTCGGCGAGTTGTTCGGTGGGCACCGGCACGCCTTGCTCGCGCAGCGCCCGCAGTATCTGTTCGCGCTCCGGTATCACGACATCGTCCGGCGTGCGGCGGGCGCGGCGACCGGACGACGCGCCGCCGGGCGAGCCGCGTCGATGCGAAGTCGCCGGCGCTTCGTCGCGCGGCGGCCCGGCTACTTCTTTTGTTGCAGCCTTCGACCCGACGCGGGAAGCGGCGGTGCTGCGTTGCTTTTTTGACAAGAAAGTCACTCTTTCGTAAAATTACCGGCTAGTCTGACACATAGCCCAGATGGCGGAATTGGTAGACGCACTAGGTTCAGGTCCTAGCGGTGGCAACACTGTGGAGGTTCGAGTCCTCTTCTGGGCACCATCGTAGCATCCGGCCCGGCCGGACAATGCCGACAATCGATGCACGCCCGCGCCAATGCGGGCTTTTGCTTTTTTTGACATGCGTCCGGGAGAGCCGTTCGATGAGACTCGCCACTTTGACCGCGTTGATCGTCCTGAGCTGCTGTGTCGCGCCATCGGCCGGCGCCGAGGAACAGCTGCCTACGCAACTCGCAGGCGCCGGATCGACGATGCGCGAATCCGGAAAGACGACGAGCGCGCCGTGGTCGATTTCGATCGAATCGCAGGATGCGGACGGCAATCTCAAGGGAAAGATGAACTGGAGCGGGCGCGCCTGCCAGCTTTCCGAAGTTCCGTTTACCGGCACTTACCGGAACGGCGTGCTCGACATCAGCGCCCCGGCGACGAGCAGGAATTGCGGCGCGGTGACGATCACCTTGACCAAATCGAGTGGTACTCGACTCTTGCTCGAAGGCTCTGCGCGGTTCCATGGTGCGACCAATCCCACGTCGGTGACGCTGCATCCCCGTTGATCGCCGCTGCGCGCATTCCGGTTCAATAGCGCGCGCTGCCCGGCGATCGCGGAAACGGGATCACGTCGCGCACGTTGGCGAGCCCCGTCACATAGGCGATCGTTCGCTCGAAGCCCAGCCCGAAACCTGCGTGCGGCACGGTGCCGTAGCGGCGCAGGTCGCGATACCAGGCGTAATGCTCGACGTCCATCCCGGCTGCGGTCATCCGGGCGTCGAGGACATCCAGCCGCTCCTCGCGCTGACTGCCGCCGATGATTTCTCCGATGCCAGGCGCCAGCACGTCCATCGCGGCGACCGTTCTGCCGTCGTCGTTCAGACGCATGTAGAACGCCTTGATCGCCCTCGGATAGTTGATCAGGATTACCGGCCCGCGGACGTGGGTCTCGGACACATAGCGTTCATGCTCGGACTGCAGGTCCATTCCCCATCGCACCGGGAACTCGAACGTTTGCGTCGATCTCTCGAGGATGCGAATCGCTTCGCCGTAATCCATGCGCACGAATTCGGCATCGATCATTGCCTGCAGCTTGGCGATCACTCCCTTTTCGATGCGCTCCTCGAAAAACGCCATGTCGTCGGGCCGCTCGTCGAGCACGGTGCGGAAAATGTGCTTGAGTAGCGCCTCGGCGAGGGTCGCATTGTCGGCCAGATCGGCGAAGGCGATCTCGGGTTCGATCATCCAGAACTCCGCCAGATGCCGGCTGGTGTTCGAGTTCTCGGCCCGGAACGTCGGCCCGAAGGTGTACACCTTGGACAAAGCCATGCAGTAAGTTTCGACGTTGAGCTGCCCGGAGACGGTGAGAAAGGCCTCTCGTCCGAAGAAGTCGGCGCCAAAGTCGATTCCGCCTTGCGGCGTACGCGGAAGATTGGCGAGGTCCAACGTCGACACGCGAAACAGCTCGCCCGCACCCTCGGCGTCCGATGTCGTGATGATCGGCGTGTTGATCCAGACGAAGCCGTTCTGGTCGAAGAAACGATGCACGGCCTGGGCGATCGTGTGGCGAACGCGGCTGACTGCGCCGATCACGTTGGTGCGCGGCCGCAGGTGCGCCACTTCGCGCAGGAACTCGAGCGTGTGCGGCTTGGGCTGGATCGGATACGAGTCCGGGTCGTCGACCCAGCCGACGACGCGCACCGCGCTCGCTTGCATCTCGAACGGCTGCCCCTTGGCCGGCGACGGAACGATCATCCCGGTCGCCTCGACGGCGCAGCCCGCAGTGAGCCGCGCGACCTCGTTCGCATAGTTGGGCAATGTGTTGGGCGCGACGACCTGCACCGGATGGAAGCACGAGCCGTCGGACAGGTGGACGAACGATATTCCCGCCTTGGAATCGCGCCGCGTGCGCACCCATCCCTGCAGCGTGACCGGAACGTCCTGCGGAGCGCGGCCGGCGAGGATGTCGGCGCAACTGAGCGCGTTCATCGGTCGACTCCGGGCGCGATGGCCAGACGCGCCTTGAGCTCGGTCGGTCTGAGAGCGTCGTAGACCTCGAACGGCTGGTGTATCCACGGACTGTCGGGCAGGTAATCGACATAGTAGTCGGGCTTGAATATCGAGCATCCTTTGTACCAGACGACTGCCGTGCGCATGTCGGTGATATGGGGGAAGCGCTGCGGCAGCTCCTTGTGTACCGCGGCGAGCGTGTGGCCCGAGTCGACCATGTCGTCGACCAGCAGCACGCGATCCCCGAGCCGCGGTGCCGTCATCGTCATGTGCTCGGCGATCACCAGTTGTCCGCGCAAGGTCCCACCTTCGGCCGTGTACGAATGCGTCGACAGAATCGCCAGCGGTAGCTCGTAGATTCGCGACAGCACGTCGCCGACGCGCAATCCGCCGCGCGCGATGCAGATCACCTGGTTGAACCGCCACGCCGATTCGTGCACCTGCAGAGCAAGGCGCTCGACCAGGATGTTGTATTGCTGCCAGCTGATGTGCAGGCTCATCGTCGCGTCCCGCTTTAGTGGAACGGATGATGCAGCAGGATCGTCTCGTCGCGCTCGGCGCCGGTCGAGACCATCGCGATCGGCACCTCGGTCAATTGCTCGATGCGGCGAAGGTAGGCGCGGGCCGGCGCCGGTAGCGCCTCGAAGCTGTCGACGCCGAGGGTGCTTTCGGGCCAACCCGGCATGTCCTCGTACACCGGCTTGCATTCGGCGACGGCGTCGGCGCCGATCGGCAACAGCGGCTGCGGCACGCCATTGACCCGATAACCGGTGCAGATGCGGATTAAAGGCATGCCATCGAGCACGTCGAGCTTGGTGACGCACAGTCCGTTGACGCCATTGAGCTGCAGCGAACGCTTCAGCGCCGCGACGTCGAGCCAGCCGCAGCGGCGCGGACGGCCGGTGACCGAGCCGAATTCGTTGCCGCGCTTGGCCAGTCCCGCACCGATCTCGTCGGTCAGCTCGGTCGGGAACGGCCCGGTGCCGACGCGCGTCGTGTAAGCCTTGACGATGCCAAGCACGTAATCGAGCAGCTGCGGGCCGATGCCGGTGCCAGGCGCGGCCGCGCCGGCGAGACAGTTCGACGAGGTGACGTACGGATAGGTGCCGTGGTCGATGTCGAGCAACGCGCCCTGCGCGCCTTCGAACAGCAACGAGTCGCCCGCGGCGGCGAGCGTCCTGCAGCAATGCAGCGACGTCGCCGACCATCGGCAGCAGCGCCGGCGCGAGAGCCAGCGCGCCGTCGAGCGTTTGCTGGTACGGAACCGCGTCGCGCTTGAAATATTGCGTCAGGACGAAGTTGTGATATTCGATCAGCGGCTTCAACTTGGCGGCGAAGCGGTCCGGATAGAAGAGGTCCTGCAGCCGTACCGCGCGCCGCGCGATCTTGTCTTCGTAGGCGGGGCCGATGCCGCGTCCGGTCGTGCCGATCCGCGTGTCGCCCATCGCTGCTTCGCGCGCGTGATCGAGCGCGACGTGGCATTCGAGCACCAGGGGACATGCCGGAGAAATCGCCAGCCTCGAGCGCACTTCGATTCCGGCCGCTTCCAGCTCGCCGATTTCTTGCAGCAATGCCGATGGGGACAGCACGACGCCGTTGCCGATGTAGGCACGGACCTTGGGCCGCAGAATGCCGGAAGGAATGAGCCGCAGCACCGTCTTCCTGCCGCTTATGACCAGCGTGTGCCCGGCATTATGGCCGCCCTGGAAGCGGACGACACCCTGCGCGTGCTCGGTCAGCCAGTCGACGACCTTGCCCTTGCCCTCGTCGCCCCACTGCGTGCCGATGACCACGACGTTCCTGCCCATGGCGGCCATCGTCCGTCTAGCCGGCGACGCCGCTCAGGGCGGCGAGCTGGCGCAAATCGAGCGTAAAGCCGGTGGCGGGACGTGCGCGGCCGAACGCCTTGCCGATCCCGTCGTAGCGTTCACCGCGGCCGATCGCGTTGGCTTCGCCCTCGGTGAATACCGAGAAGCTCGCGCCGGTCTGGTAGTGGTAACCGCGCAGGTCGGCCAGATCGATATGTAGCGCCGCGACCTGCGGTTCCGCGGCGCGCGCGAGGGTCTCCAGCGCCGACAGCGCGCCGGCGATCGACGGCGTGTCTGGCAGCCGGCTTCGCGCCGCCGCGAGCACCTCGTCGGCCGGCCCGTACAGCGTCGGCAGCGCGGCAAACGCGTCGCGCCAGGCCGCGGGCAGGCCGGCCGTAATGTCGGCGACGGCAGGCACGTCCTTGCCGCGCAAGGCTGCGAACAGCGCGCTGTCGCTGCCGTTGCCGGCGATGTGCGCGCCGTTGGCGAGCGCCCGGTAGACGCCGACGTGGCCAAGGTCGAGATGTAGTTCGCGCACGCCCACCGCAGCAAGCGACGACAGCAGCAGCATCAGCACCTCGCGGTCGGCGCCGATTGCCGGGTCGCCGTACAGCTCCGCGCCGATCTGGAGGACTTCGCGCGTCTTCGCGAGGCCGGCCAGGACCGTGCGCAGCACGCTGCCGGCGTAACAGAGGCGAGTGACACCCGGTTCGTTGAGCAGGTGCGCGTCGATGCGCGCGACCTGCGGCGTGATGTCCGCGCGCACGCCGAGCAGACGTCCGGAAAGGGGATCGATCACTTTGAATGTCTGCAGCTCGAGGTCGTGGCCGGTGCCGGTCAGCAGCGAATCCAGATGCTCGATCAGCGGCGGCTGGACGAGCCGGTAACCGTGCTCCCGAAAATGATCGAGCAGCGTGCGCCGCAGCCGCTCGATCGTCTCCGCTTCGGCCGGGAGGATGTCCTCGATGTATTCGGGAAGGATCCAGCTATGCATGGAATATCAGCAGGACGGCTGTTCCTGTGAGCAGCGATGTGAGTCCGATGAAGCGCAACTGTCCGTCGGACAGCTCGGTCATGCGGCGGAATGTATCGCGCCAAAGACGCGGCGCCACCAGCGGCAGCAGCCCTTCGAGCACCAGCACCAGCGCGCACGCCGCAACGAATGCGTCCGGCACTTTTCGTCTTCCGTCGGCGAGCTTACTTGCTGGGCGCGCGCGAGGCCGGAGGGCCGCCGCCGGGCTGCTTCAGGTACTGGAAGAACTCGGCGCTCGGATCGAGCACGATCACGTCGCCCTTGCTCCGGAACGTCGTCTTGTAGGCCTCGAGGCTGCGATAGAAGGCGTAGAACTCGGGGTTCTGCCCGTAGGCAGCGGCATAGGTCGCCGCGGCCTTCGCGTCGCCTTCGCCCTTGGTCTTCTGCGCCTGCTTGTACGCGTCGGCGAGAATGACTTCGCGCTGCCGGTCGGCATCGGCGCGGATCTTTTCCGATTCGGCCGCGCCGAGCGAGCGCAGCTCGTTGGCCACGCGCTTGCGCTCCGACTCCATGCGCTGGTAGACCTGGGCGAGCACCTCGTCGGGCAGCTCCACGCGCCGCAGTCTCACGTCGACGACCTCGACGCCGATCGATTTGGCGTCGGCGTCGGCCTTTTGCCGCGTGGTCGTCATGATCTTCTCGCGCTCGGTCGATATGGCTTCGTGCAGCGTGCGCTTGTTGATTTCCTCGGCCAGGTTGGCGCGGATCGTCTGCGCCAGCCGGCGCCGGGCCGTCTCTTCGTCGCCGGTGACGCTTTGATAGTATTTGCGGACGTCGATGATCCGCCAGTAGGCGATGAAGTCCGCCTTGAGCGGCGTCTTTTCGGACGTCGTCACGCGGTCGGGGTCGGAAGTCTCCAGCAGCAGGATGCGCTTGTCGTAGAACTTGACGTTCTGCAGCAGCGGCACCTTGAAGTAGAGGCCGGCTTCGGTCTTGGCGTCGATGAATTCGCCGAGCTGGAACTTGATCGCGTATTGCCTCTGGTCGACCGTGTACAGCGACTGGGAGAGCACGAGCAGCGCCGCGACGAGCAGCGCGAGCAGAGGGGTCGTGGCTTTCATCGGCCGGCACTCGCATCGCGGCTGCGCGAGAGCTCGCGCGCGCGGCTTGGATCGAGGGTCACGCTCGCCTCGGGCGGGATCGGTACCGGCCGCGCGGCGTCGGCGGCCACCGCCGCGCCGGCGGCGCCCTGCTTGAGCAGCTGATCGAGCGGCAGATAGAGCAGGTTGTTGCCGGCCTTCTGGTCGATCAACACCTTGCTCGAGTTGCCCAGTACCGATTGCATCATGTCGAGATACAGGCGCTGCCTCGTCACGGCCGGTGCCTTCGCGTATTCGACGAGGATCTGACGGAAGCGGCTGGCATCGCCGTCGGCCCGCTGTGTGACGCTCGCGTTGTAGCCGTCGGCTTCCTGCAGCAGACGCGAGGCCTGGCCGCGCGCGCGCGGCACGACGTCGTTGGCGTAGGCCTGGCCTTCGTTCTTCTGGCGTTCGCGATCCTGCTTCGCCTTGACCGCGTCGTCGAAAGCCGCGGCCACTTGATCCGGCGGCAGCGCGTTCTGCAGTGTGACCTTCTGCACGTAGATGCCGGTGCCGTAACGGTCGAGCATCGCCTGCATCAGTTTCTCCGTCTCGGTCGCGATCTGCGCGCGTCCTTCGTAGAGCGCGAAGTCCATCTGACTGTGGCCGGCGACCTCGCTCATCGCCGTCTGCGCGACCTGCGCGACGACGTCATCGGGCTTGCGCGCGTTGAACGAGTAGTCGGCCGCGCTCTTCAGGTTGTACTGGACCGCGAACTGGATATCGATGATGTTTTCGTCGTCGGTCAGGAACAGTGACTCCTTGGCCACCTTGTTCCGCGGATTGCCGTTGCGGTAGCCGATCTCGACGGTTTTCACCTGAGAGAAATCGACGACCTCGACCGCTTCTATGGGGAACGGAAGATGCCAGCGCGGCCCCGGCGTCGTGGTCTCGGTGTATTTCCCGAAGCGCGTGACGACGCCACGCCGGCCTTCGTCGACGATATAGAAACCGCTCGCCAGCCAGATGACGACCACCAGCGCGCCCAGCATCCCCGCGCCGCCGATTGGGAACGAGGGCCTGGTCGGCGGCGGGCCGCCGTCGCCGCCCTCGGGTTCCTTGCGGCCGAATATGGTGTTCAGCCGACGATTGACGTTGCGCCAGATCTCCTCGAGATCGGGCGGACCGTTGCGGCCGCGTTTACCCCACTGGGGGTCGTTGAGTGACATGGCTAAGGCGCTGGCCTGTTGTTGCTATACGGTGAGGGTGAGTGATGTGGTTGGAGGGCGCCGGCGCTTTTCATGCGGTCGCCGCCCGGTCCCCGGGGCGGGGGAACCGCTCGACCAGCGCGGCGCGCAACTCCGGCACGCCTGCGCCGGTAAGCGCGCTCAGACGAACGGCGCGAATTTTACCATATTCGTCGCGCTCGACGCCCGGCTCGCAGCCCCCGGCGTCGCACTTGTTGCGAACCAGGATCTGCGGCACCCGGTCGGCGCCGATCTCGGCCAGCACCGCGTCGACCGCCTCGATCTGCTCGTCGCGTCCGGGATGGGCGTTGTCGACGACGTGCAGCAGCAGGTCCGCGTCCACGGCTTCCTTCAGGGTCGCGCGAAACGCGGCGATCAGGTCGTGCGGCAGGTCGCGCACGAAACCGACGGTATCCGACAGCACGATCGTTTGCGCGCCAGGCAGCACCAGCCGGCGCAAGGTCGTGTCCAGCGTCGCGAAAAGCTGGTCGGCGGTATAGCTGGTCGCGCCGGTCAGGCGATTGAACAAGGTCGACTTGCCGGCATTCGTATAGCCGACCAGGGCGACGTTGCTGACCGCGGCCCGGCGCCGCGCCCGGCGCTGCGTCTCGTGCTGGCGCGCGATCCGCGCCAGCCGGGACTTCAGCATCTTGACGCGCGTGCCGATCAGCCGCCGGTCGGTCTCGAGCTGCGTCTCGCCGGGACCGCGCAAGCCGATGCCGCCGGTTTGCCGTTCCAGGTGGGTCCAGCCGCGGACGAGCCGCGTCGACAAATGCTGCAACTGCGCCAGCTCAACCTGTAGCTTGCCTTCCGCGCTTTGCGCACGCTGCGCGAATATGTCGAGGATCAGGCTGACGCGATCGACGACGCGGCATTGCAGCGCGCGTTCGAGATTGCGCTGCTGCGCGCCGGACAGGGCGTGATCGAAGATGACCAGGTCGGCGTCGGTCGCGACCCGGCGCTCGGCGATTTCGTCGACCTTGCCGCGACCGGCGAAGAGCGCCGGATCGGGGCGCGCGCGGCGCGCCGTCACGATCGCGGCGACTTCGGCGCCGGCCGAAGCGGCGAGGTCTTTCAGTTCGGCCAGCCGTGCCTCCGGCTCGCCCCCGCCGAGATCGACTTCGACCAGCAACGCGCGGTCGCGTCCGTTCCGGCGCTCAGGCATGCGCGAGCCGACAGCGGGGGCCGCCACGGCCGCCTTGCCGGTCACGCGGTCAGGACCGCCGATGCCGGCGGCCGCCGGCATCCGTCCGCTGCCGCGGGTCAAGCTTCGCGGTCGTTATCCTGCGTCGGCACCGTGATCGCGCGGGCCGGAACGACGGTCGAGATCGCGTGCTTGTACACCATTTGCGTGACCGTGTTCTTGAGCAGAACGACATACTGATCGAAAGATTCGATCTGCCCCTGCAGTTTGATGCCGTTGACGAGGTAAATCGAAACCTGGACATGCTCCTTGCGCAGCGTGTTCAGGAACGGGTCTTGTAGCATTTGCCCTTTATTGCTCATTTTGTTGCTCCGCTTTGTTGTAGGAAGCCCTGCGCGACGTCCGCACGCGGCTTCTTGCCCGCACCTTTGTGTTCCGCTCCGCGGCTGTCGGCCTCCCTAGCCCGCGGCACGGATTCCGCGGCCCGCAGCGAACAGGAACGATCGATCCGACCCGTTGCTCGCTAGCGGCGGCCCCGCCGGTGCGTGGCGGCGCCCGCATAGGGGTTTGCACCTGTCTTGAATTGTATCCTAAGCGGCGTACCCCGCAGTTGGAACACGTCGAGGAAGAAATGTTCCAGGTAGCGCTTGTAGGTCGCCGGGACGTGCGCCAGCGAGGTGCCGTGGATCACGATCAGCGGCGGATTCATTCCCCCCTGGTGCGCGTAGCGCAGTTTCGGCCGCGTCATCCCCGTTCGCGGCGGCTGCTGCTGCTCGACCGCACGCGCCAGGGCCCGCGTGAGCTTCGGCGTAGGCAGTTTGGACATCGCCGCGGCGTACGCCTCGTCGATCGACTTGAGCAGCGCGCCGATGCCCTTGCCGTCACGCGCCGAGATCGTATGCTGCGCGGCGAAGCCCAAGAATCCCAGCTTGCGGTCGATGTCTCGCTTGACGTTGGCCCGCGCAGTCGCGCTCAGGTCGTCCCATTTGTTGATCGCGACCACCAGGGCGCGGCCCGCCTCGAGGATGAAGCCGGCGATGTGCGCGTCCTGCTCCGAGACATCTCCTTGCGCATCGACCAGCAGCACGACGACGTTGGCATCCTCGATTGCCTGCAGCGTCTTGATCACTGAAAATTTTTCGACCACTTCGATGACTTTGCCGCGCTTGCGCACTCCTGCCGTGTCGATCAGCGTGTAGTGGCGAGCACCGCGGTCGAAGTCGAGGTACAGCGAGTCGCGCGTGGTGCCCGGCTCGTCGAATGCGATCACGCGCTCCTCGCCGAGCAGCGTATTGATCAATGTCGACTTGCCGACGTTGGGCCGGCCTACGATGGCGACCTTGATGCGTCGACCGCCCCGATCGCCTTCGCCTTCCGGCTCGGCCGGCGCCTGCGGCGGACATGCCGCAAGCGCGAGCTCGACTAAGTCGCTGACGTTGTCGCCGTGCGCGGACGAGATCGGCAGCGGCGCGCCGAGCCCGAGTTCGTGGAAGTCGGCCGTAGCGCGCTCCGCCGCCAGGCCTTCGCTCTTGTTCACCGCGAGCAGCACCGGACGTCCCGAGCGGCGCAGCAGATCGGCGATCGCCTGGTCCTGCGCGACGAGACCCTCGCGCGCATCGACCAGAAAAATAACGACGTCCGATTCGGCGATGGCCTGCCGCGTCTGCTTGGCCATCGCGTGGTAGATGCCGGTCTTCGCCTTCGGCTCGAAGCCGCCGGTGTCGACGACGAGATACGGCCGATCGCCGCCGCGGCCACGCCCATAATGCCGGTCGCGCGTCAGTCCCGGAAAGTCGGCGACCAGCGCCGCGCGCGTTTGCGTCAGGCGGTTGAACAGAGTCGACTTGCCGACGTTGGGCCGGCCGACGAGTACGATCGTGGGTAGCATCTGGCATGCGTGGCAACGCCGCTTGAGCACCGGGACTCGCGTGCGGGCAGCGTCGGCCGCTGTCTATTTTGCGCCGACGCTGAAGAGATTTCCGCCGGCGGTTTGCCAGATCACCGCATCGCCGGCGCTGACCGGCTGCGACAGCGCGGCCGTGCCGTCGGTCGCGACGCGCCCGACCAGGGCGCCGGTGCGCCGGTCGAGCAGGTGCAAATAGCCTTCGCCGTCGACGATGCCGACGTAGGCGCCGATGCGAGCCGGGCCGTTGGGGAAGCGCGCGGCGAGCTTGTCCTGCTTCCAGACCGATGCCCCGGTCGTCTTGTCGAGTGCTTGTACTGCGCCCTTGTCGTCCGTCAGGTAGAGATACTCTTCGTCGATCGCGAGGCCGGCGAGGCTTGAGAAGTCGCGCGACCATAGCAGCGTGCCGCGCTGCAACTCGAAGCAGGCAACCCGTCCCTGGAACGCAACCGCGCAGACTTCGCGCGCGTCGACCACCGGCAGGCTGGTGACGTCGGCAATGCGTTCGAGCTCGGTCGCGCCCTTGGGCGTCGCCACGTTCGCCTCCCAGCCCAGCGTGCCGTTGTTCACGTCGAGGGCGAGCAGCTTGCCGCCCGCCGTGCCGGTGAACAGGCCCCCGCGGGTGAAGGTGCCACCGACGAAGCGGCGCACGGTCAGCGATGGATTGAGGCGCTGGTAGACCCATTTCTGACTGCCGTCGGCTTCGGCAAAGGCGAAGATCCTGCCGTCGATCGACCAGACGAGGATCTTGCCTTCGGCGGCCTTCGGGGGCCCGGCGACTTCGCTCGAGACCTTGGCCTGCCACAGCGCCTTGCCGTTACTGTCGAACGCCAGCACGTCACCCTTGTCGGTGCCGACCACGACCGCGGTAAGGGATGCGCCCACGCCGGCCTGCAGCGGCTTGTCGGCTTTGATGCGCCAGTTCAGCCGGCCGCTCGCCGGATCTACGCTGACGATCGTGCCATCGGGAGCGGACGCATAGATCACCTGCGGCAGCACCGCCGGCGCGAAATTCGCGCCACCCTTGGCGCCGAGCGACACTTGCCAGTTGACGGTCGCGACCGCCGTGTTTTCGTACGCCGGCAGCGGACCCGGCTTGGCCGATCCCTTGCCGATGCCGAGCCAGGCGAGCGACGGCGTCGGCAGCGAGGGCAGCCACGATGTCCACGATGCCGGCAGAGTCTGGCAGCCGCCGAGCAGCAATGTCGCGGCGGCGACCGCGCCTGCGCGCCGGCACATCATTGCGCGCCTCCCAGCGAATCGAGCTTGACCTGCACGTACGGACGGTACGGTGATTTGGGATCGATCTTCGCCAGTGCGATCTGGTATGCGGCGCGCGCCTCGGCTTTCTTGCCGGCGGACGCCAATATGTCGCCGCGCAAATCGGCGTAGATCGCCACGAACGCGTCATCGGTCTTGACGTCGATCGTCTTCAGCGCTTCATCGTAATTCTTTTCGTCGAGCAGGGCCTGCGCGAGCCGGAACCGAGCGACCGCCTTGAGCTCGTCCTCCCCGGCATGATCGACCACCCACTGCAGCTCCTGTTTTGCCCCCGCCCGGTCGTCCTTGTCGTAGAGAAGCTTCGCGTACAGCAACGCCGCTCGCGGCGCGTAGGCGGTGCCGGCGTACCGCTGCACGATCTGCGTCGCCGGATCCTTCGCCTTGGTCAGGTCCTGGGCGCGCACCGCGTCGCTCACCGCTTGGTACAGGACGCTTGCCTGCTCGGCCTGCGTGCGCTGGTACCAGCGCCACCCCTGCACGCCGATGACCACGATGGCGATCGCGGTGACGGCGGCGCTGACGTACTTGCCGTACTGAGCCCACCACGCCTTCAGGTCCTCGATCTTTTCCTGTTCTTCTAGGTCGTAGACTGCCATCTTCCATCCTTGCTCATATATAGTCGCGCCTCGGCGCGAGCAGATGTTCTCGCGAATCGTTGAATGGGGCGAGAACGCGTCGCTTCAGCAGGCGCCGCCGGCGCCTGCCTGCGCGGTGAGCCGCGCAGCTAGGTCGGCCGGATTGAGGCTCACCTGGTCGCCGGCGCTGCGCAGCGGCTTCATCGCCACCCGATTCGCCGCCACTTCATCCTCACCGACGATCAGTGCGAAGCGCGCACCGCTGCCGTCGGCTTTCTTCATCTGCGTCTTGAAGCTGCCGCCGCCGGCGTTGACGACGATCGAAAGCCCCGCGTCGCGCAGCGTCTCGGCAACCGCCTGCGCGAGCCTCGACGCTTGCTCGCCGACGTGGACGACGTAAGCGTCGGGCGCGGCCGCCGGCGCGGTCCCGGCATCCTGCAGCAACAGCACCATGCGCTCACTGCCGATGGCGAAACCGCATGCCGGCGTAGGCTTGCCGCCGAGCTGCTCGAACAGGCCGTCGTAGCGGCCGCCGCCGGCGACCGTGCCCTGCGCGCCGAGCCGGTCGGTCACCCACTCGAACACCGTGCGGTTGTAGTAGTCGAGGCCGCGCACCAGCCGCGGGTTGATGCTGAACGCGATTCCGTGATCGGCGAGCAGTTGCTGCAGCCCGTCGAAATGCGCGCGCGCTGCGCCACTCAGGCAATCGATCAGGCGTGGCGCCGCGGCGATCACCGGCTGCAGCGCCGGGTTCTTGCTGTCGAGGATACGCAGCGGATTGGTGTGCAACCGCCGCCGGGCGTCGTCGTCGAACAGATCGCGGTGGCCTTCGAAATGCGCGATCAGTGCGGCGCGATGCGCGCGGCGCTCGTCGGGGTCGCCGATCGAGTTGATTTCCAGCCTGATGCTGTCGAGTCCGAGCCGGCGCCACAGCCGCGCGAGCATCACGATCTGCTCCGCGTCGACGTCAGGACCCGCAAAGCCCAGCGCCTCGGCGTCGAACTGGTGAAACTGGCGGTAGCGCCCTTTTTGCGGGCGCTCGTGACGGAACATCGGGCCGGCGGTCCAGACGCGCTGCGGCCGCTCGTAGGTCAGGTTGTGCTCGATTGCCGCACGCACGATGCCGGCGGTCGCCTCGGGACGCAGCGTCAGGCTTTCGCCGTTCAGCCGGTCCTCGAACGTGTACATCTCCTTTTCGACGACATCGGTGACTTCGCCGATCGCGCGCACGAAAAGCGGCGTCGCTTCGACCACGGGAACGCGCAGATTGCGATAGCCGTACTGCCCGAACACCCCGCGCACCGCGTCCTCGAAGCGCTCCCATAGCGCGGCCTCGTCGGGCAGCACGTCGTTCATGCCGCGCACGGCCTGGATCGCCGCTGGCTTGCGCTCGCGCGCGGCGGGTGCCGCGGCTGCAGCCGGCGAGGGCTTCGTCTGGGCGATCATGACCAGCTATCCGACAGCCTTGAGCTGGATCGATTTCTTTTCCGGCTTGAGATGTGCCGACGGCGCTTCGCCGCCATAGGTCGCGCGAACGTAGTCGGCGACGATCTGCTGGAATTCCTCGGCGATGCCAGCGCCCTTGAGCGTCACCGTCTTGTGCCCGTCGACGTAGACCGGTGCGACCGGCATCTCTCCGGTGCCGGGCAGGCTGATGCCGACATTGGCCATCTTGGATTCGCCCGGTCCGTTGACGACGCACCCCATCACCGCCACGGTCATCGTTTCGACGCCCGGATAGCGGTTGCGCCACTGCGGCATCTCGGCGCGGAGGTAGCCCTGGATCTTGTCGGCCAGCTCCTGGAAGAATGGACTTGCGGTGCGCCCGCATCCCGGACAGGCGGTGACCAGCGGTGCGAACGAGCGCAGGCCCATCGTCTGAAGGATTTCCTGCGCGACGACCACCTCCCGCGTGCGATCGCCGTTCGGCTCGGGAGTCAGCGAAATCCGTATGGTGTCGCCGATGCCCTGCTGCAGCAGCACCGCGAGCGCGGCGGTCGAGGCGACGATTCCCTTCGAGCCCATGCCGGCCTCGGTGAGCCCCAGGTGCAGCGGATAATCACAGCGGCGCGCAAGCTCGGTGTACACGGCGATCAGGTCCTGCACGTCGGAAACCTTGCACGCGAGCAGGATCCGGTCGCCGGGCAGGCCGATTTCCTCGGCGCGTTGCGCGCTGCCGATCGCGGAGGTGACCAGCGCCTCGCGCATTACGTGCGCGGCGTCGAGCGGGTTCACCGAGCGGGCATTGTCGTCCATCAGCCGGCCGAGCAGGTCCTGGTCGAGGCTGCCCCAGTTGACGCCGATGCGCACCGGCTTGCCGAACTCGATCGCTTTCTCGATCATCACCGCGAATTGCGGATCGTGCTTGCTGCCCTTGCCGACATTGCCGGGATTGATACGGTACTTGGCCAGAGCGTGCGCACAGTCGGGATGATTGGTCAGCAGCTTGTGGCCGTTGAAATGAAAATCGCCGATCAGCGGGACCGTGCAGCGCAGCGCGTCCAGGCGTTCCCGGATCAGCGGAACCGCGGCGGCCGCTTCGGACGTGTTGACCGTCACGCGGACCAGCTCGGAACCTGCATCGGCGAGCGCCTTGACCTGTGCGACGGTCGCGGCGACGTCGGCGGTGTCGGTATTGGTCATCGACTGCACGACGATCGGTGCACCGCCGCCGATCGCGATGCCGCCGACCAGTGCCGTGCGCGTCCGGTGGCGGATGATCGGCGGAAGGTTGAGCGCGGTCATTGAGGCCTCATCGATCTTGACGGTATCGCCTAGCGAAGAACCAGCCGGGCGACGTTAAGCCGGGTGTACGGCGCCAGATCGACCGGCTGACCGCGAAACACGAGCGTCACCGCCCGCGCGTTGCCGATGACGATCGAAAAGGGCGGCGTGCCGTCGAACGGCTCGACGGAATCGGCGTCGACCAGGCGCGAAATCAGCGTCTGTCCGCGCTGATCGCGGATCTCGGTCCATGATGGGCCGTCGTAGCGAATTACCAGGACTGCGTCGGCGGCAGCGGTCGACGCCGCTGGTGCGGCAGCTTGCGGCGCCCGCTCCGGTTGTTCGCACGCTGGTCGGTGCAAGACCGCCGGACGCTGCCGGCGGCGAACGCGACGGCCGGCGGCGTGACATCGGGCGCCACGGGATTGGGCAACGGCGTGGTCGAAGTGTTCGGCGCCGGCACGGCTTCGGTCGCACGCGGTGCCGTCGCCGGACCCGCAGGCCTGCCGCGGTACCACTCGTAGCCGGCGGCCGCGACGATGCAGCCGACGAGCACCAGCGGGATCAGCCATCGGCCGAAGCTCGGCGCACGGGCGTGCGCGGTCGGCAATTCCGCCATCGTCGTGCCGGTCGAATGCAGTGCCGGCGGTTCGAGTGACGGTGCATGCGCCGCGTCGGGCAGGTGCGCGACCAGCAGGTCGGGATCGAGATTCAACAGCCGCGCGTAGTTGCGCAGAAAGCCGCGCGTGAACGTCCTGCCCGGCAGCACGTCGAAGTTCTCATCCTCGAGCGCCTTGACCTGGCGCGGCGCGAGCTTGAGCTGCTGCGCCACCTGGTCGAGCGAAAGCCCGGCGGCCTCGCGCGCGAGCTTAAGCTGCGTCCCAGGACCCGCGGCCTCATCCGGCACGGGCACCTGGCCGCCGGCCGGATGCGCTTCGAGATCCATCACTCGCATGCCTCGGCGATCGCGCGCGTTTCCGGGGCATCGGGATAGCGGTTGCGCAACTGCGACGTGTACGACAGTTCAGACTGGCGGTCGCCCAGCTTGCGCTCGACGCACATGCCCAGCCGCAGCGCTTCGGGCGGCGGATTGTTCGCCTGCATCACGCGCCGCATCGCCGCGCGCGCCTCGTCGTAGCGGCCTTCCTTGTAGGCGATCTGGGCAAGACCGTAGCTCGCCAGGACGTTGGCGGGTTGGCCAGCGAGCGCGCGGCGGAAATAGCCGTCGGCGGCGCGCACGTCGCCGATCGCCTGCGCGCAACGTCCGGCGTTGACCAGCGCGACTTCCGGCGTTCGGTACAGACGGATCGCTGACGGCGGTCTCGAACTGAACCAGCGCCTCGCGCTCGCGCTTGTGCTGGCAAAGGTACCAGCCCCAGTTGTGATGGATGTCGGGGTTGTTCGGAGCGAGCTGCAGCGCGCGTTCGAAATTCTGCTCCGCCTTGCGGTCCTCGCCCAGCACCGCGTAGATCAGTCCGAAGATGTTGTATGCCGGTGCGTAATTCGGATCGAGCGCCACCGCAGTGTTGAGCTCGTTGATCGCGACGTCCATCTGACCGCGTTCGTAGTAGCCGGTGCCGAGGTCGGTATGCAGCCTCGCGCGCTCGGGCGCACTCGCCATCTGCTGCGGCGGCGGCGCCTCGCGTGTCGGCCGCTCGGGCGGCGTCGTCGACGGATTGCTGGCGAACGGATTGCTGCACGCCGCGATCAGCAGCGTGATCACGATGCAGGCGGTCAAGCGAAGTCGGTTGCACATGGCAGGCGAACCTCTATTGAGCCGCGACCGGCTGGATCCTGCGCAGCGTGCGACGGGTGCGGTCCTGTACCCGGCCCGCGAGCTGACCGCAGGCGGCGTCGATGTCCTCGCCGCGGGTCTTGCGTATGGTCGCGACCAGTCCGGCGTCGCGCAGGATGCGCTGAAATGCCAGGATCCGCGTGCGCGAGCTGGTCGTGAATTCGGTGTTCGGGAACGGATTGAAAGGAATCAGGTTGAATTTGCAGGGCACGTCGCGCACCAGCGCGATCAGCTCGCGCGCGTGCTCGGCGCCGTCGTTGACGTGATCGAGCATCACGTACTCGAAGGTCACGAAATCGCGCGGCGCCTTTTCGATGTAGCGCAGGCACGCAGCGAGCAGCTCGGCGAGCGGATACTTGCGGTTGATCGGAACGAGGCGGTCGCGCAACGCATCGTTCGGCGCGTGCAGGCTGACCGCCAGCGCAACCGGGCAGGCGTCGCGCAAGCGGTCGAGGGCAGGCACCAGGCCCGAGGTCGACAGCGTCACGCGGCGGCGCGACAGGCCGTACGCGTTGTCGTCGAGCATGATATGCAGCGCGGTGACGACGTTGTCGAAGTTGGCCAGCGGCTCGCCCATGCCCATCATCACGACGTTGGTGATCGGATGGCGGCCATGCTCGACCCAGGGCGCCGCAATGCCGTCGGCGAGCAGCGCGCGGTTGGCGTGCCACAACTGTCCGATGATCTCGCCGACGCTCAAGTTGCGGTTGAAGCCCTGCTTGCCGGTCGAGCAGAATGCGCAGTCGAGCGCACAGCCCGCCTGCGACGAAATGCACAGCGTGCCGCGATCGATTTCGGGAATGTATACCGCTTCGATCGCGTTCGCATTGCCGACGTCGAGCAGCCATTTGCGGGTGCCGTCGGCCGCGGTCGAGTCGCGCACGACCGACGGCGCGCGAATCTCGGCATCGCGCGCAAGTGACTCGCGCGTCGCTTTGGCGAGATCGCTCATCGCTTCGACGCGATCGGCAAGGCGATGGTGGACCCAGCGCAGCGCCTGCTTGGCGCGAAACGGCTTTTCTCCGCGTTCGGCGAATAATGCCGTCATCGCGGCCGGGTCGAGGTCGAGCAGGTTGATCATCTGGGAGATTCGCGCACCCAATCCGCGTGCAAATCCTCGCGCGGTGACGCATGCGCCGCCTTCAGGCGGCCGGCGCTGCGGCGGTGGGATTGCGATTTCATCGGCGGTAGATGCTCATCGCGGGAAAGAAATAGGCGATTTCAACGCTTGCTGTTTCCGGGCCATCCGAACCGTGGACCGCATTGGCATCGATCGATTGAGCGAAATCGGCGCGGATCGTTCCCGCTGCGGCCTTTTTCGGGTCGGTCGCGCCCATCAACTCGCGATTCCTTACGATCGCATTATCGCCCTCGAGTACCTGGACCATCACCGGGCCGGAAATCATGAAGTCGACCAAATCCGTGAAAAACGGCCGTTCGCGGTGGACCGCGTAAAAGCCCTCGGCGTCGGCCCGCGACAGCCACGCCAGCTTCGCCGCGACTATCTTGAGCCCGGATTGCTCGAAGCGCGAGTAAATCTGGCCGATGACGTTCTTGGCGACCGCGTCGGGTTTGATGATCGAGAGGGTCCGTTCTACCGCCATGCGTGGGCTCCGACGACGTTCAAATAAACTCAAAATTATACCATCGGAATGGCCCTTGCGCCGACCCGGGAATTGACCGAACCCCCGGGCGCCAAGGCTGCAGAGCGCTGGAAGTCAAAACGAGCGCGGCAGGCCGAGGACGTGCTCGGCGACGTACGACAGGATCAGGTTGGTCGAAATCGGCGCGACCTGGTAGAGGCGCGTCTCGCGGAATTTCCGCTCGACATCGTATTCGCAGGCGAACCCGAAACCGCCATGCGTCTGCAGGCAGACATTGGCGGCCTCCCACGATGCCTTCGCAGCCAGGTACTTGGCCATGTTGGCCTGCGGCCCGCAGGACTCGCGCGCGTCGAAGCGCCGGCACGCCTCGAAGCGCATCAGGTTGGCCGCTTCGGTTTCGATATACGCCTCCGCGATCGGGAACTGCACGCCCTGGTTCTTGCCGATCGGCCGGTTGAATACGCGCCGCTCGTTGGCATAGGCGCTCGCGCGATTGATGAACCACCAGGCATCTCCGACGCATTCGGCTGCGATCAGCGTGCGCTCGGCATTGAGCCCGTCGAGGATGTAGCGGAATCCCTTGCCTTCCTCGCCGATCAAGGTATCGGCGGGTATTTCCAGTGCATCGAAGAAAAGCTCATTGGTTTCGTGGTTGACCATGTTCGCGATCGGCCGCACGGTAAGGCCCTTGCCGATCGCCTGGTGCAGGTCGAGCAGGAAAATGGACATGCCGTCCGCGCGCCGGCTTACTTCGCTCAGGGGCGTCGTCCGCGCCAGCAGGATCATCAGATCCGAGTGCTGCACGCGCGAAATCCAGACCTTCTGGCCGTTGACGACGTAGCGATCCGCCTTTCTGACCGCGGTGGTCGAAAGCTGCGTCGTGTCGGTTCCGGTCGTCGGCTCGGTCACGGCCATCGACTGCAGACGCAATTCCCCGCTGGCGATCTTCGGCAGATAGCGGCGCTTCTGCTCCTCCGAACCGTGCCGCAGCAGCGTTCCCATGTTGTACATCTGGCCGTGGCAGGCGCCGGCGTTGCCGCCGTTGCGATTGATTTCCTCCATGATGACCGAAGCCTCGGCGAGTCCCAGGCCCGAGCCGCCGTACTCCTGCGGGATCAGCGCGCCGAGCCAGCCGGCCCCGGTGAGCGCGTCGACGAACGCTTCGGGATAGCCGCGTCGAGCATCGACCTCGCGCCAGTAGGCATCGGGGTAGCGGCTGCACAGGTCGCGGATCGCGTCGCGGAGCTCCTGGTAGCCGTCGTCGTGCGGAAGCGTCATCGTGTCGATGCGGGCGCTCGATCCGCTCCCCGGTCAACGCATCATGCCCAGCGCCTGCGGCAGCCAGATCGACATCGCGGGCCAGTAGGTGACGGCGACCAGGAACACCAGCATCGTCAGCAGCCATGGCCAGACGGCGACGGTGAGTTCGGTAATGCCCATCTTGGCGATGCTGCTCGCCACGTAGAGGTTGAGCCCGACCGGCGGATGGCACATCCCAACCTCCATGTTGACCACCATGATGATGCCGAAATGCACCGGATCGATGCCGAGCTTCGTCGCGATGGGGAACATGATCGGCGCCATGATCAGCACGATCGACGAGGGCTCCATCACGTTGCCGGCGAGCAGCAGCAGCACGTTGACCACCAGCAGGAAGGCGATCGGACCGAGGCCCTTGTCGAGCATCCACGCCGCCATCACCTGCGGAATCTGCTCGGAGGTCATCAGGAACGAGAACATCACGGCGTTGGTGATGATGTAGAGCAGCATCGCGCTCATGTTCGCCGAGTCCAGCAGAACCTTCGGCACCTTCTTCAGCGTCAGGTCCTTGTAGACGAAGACGGCCACGAAAAACGCATATACGGCGCTCATCGCTGCCGCTTCGGTCGGCGTGAATATGCCGGTGTAGATGCCGCCGATGACGACGACGATCAGCAGAAGACCCCAGATGCTCTCGCGGAATGTTCGCCAGCGCTCGCCCCAGCTCGCCTTGGCCAGGCGCGGATAGTTGTTCTTGCGCGCCCGGTACCAGGTCGTCAGGCCGAGCATCGTCGCCAGCACCAGCCCGGGAATCACGCCGGCGATGAAAAGCTGTCCGACCGACGTATTGGTCGCGACCGAATACATCACCATGACGATCGAGGGCGGGATCAGGATACCCAGCGCTCCGGACGTCGTGATCACGCCGGCGCCGAACTTTTTCGGAAAACCCTGGTTGACCATGGCCGGCAGAATGATCGAGCCGATGGCGACGACGGTGGCGGGTGACGAACCCGACACGGCGGCGAATAGCGCGCATGCCATCACGCCCGCAAGCGCAAGGCCGCCGTGCCAGTGTCCCACCATCGCCGAGGCGAATGCGATCATCCGTCGTGCGACGCCGCCGTGCGTCAGGAAGTTGCCCGCGAGGATGAAGAACGGGATCGCCATGATCTCGAAGCGCTCGATGCCCGTGAAGAGCTTCAGCGCCACCGACGTGATCGGCACGGTGGTCATCGTGAACAGGAAGGTGAGCACCGTCAGACCGAGCGAGATCGATACCGGCATGCCGGTCAGCATCAATCCGAACAACAGAAGGAAGAGGATCAGCGGTGTCGGAATGTGCAGCCCGGCCGCGAACCCGAGCAGCGGCAGCGCGACCATCGCCAGCGGCAGCGCGGCGAACAGGCGTATCTGGCGGCTCATGACCGGCCTCCACGCTTGACGTCGGCCGGATGGAGGTTATCCCGGAGGCCATACGGAATGATGTCGATCGGCGTGACGCTCTCGAGCCCTTCGACGTGACCGTGGTCGTGGTGCGGCAGTTCGCCTGTCTTGTAGAACGCCCACGCGACCTGCAGGAAGCGGAAACACATCAGGTACGAGCCCAGCGGTATGCAAAGATAGACGATCCAGAGCGGCGCTTCGAGGTCCGCGGAAACCTGGTCGGTGTGGCCGATCGACCACACATAATGCGCACCGAGCGTGCCGACGATGATGGTGAAGAGCGCCCCGGATAACAGGCCGAACAGCACGTAGGCGCGGCGTGTTCGAGTCGGCAGGTTGTTGATCAGCACATCGACGCCGACGTGGATGCCGGTGCGGACGCCGTAGGCGGCGCCGAACTTCGCCATCCAGATGAACATGTAGATGCAAAGTTCCTGCGCCCAGGACAGGTTGATCGAAAGAAGCCAATCCTGGACCACCGGGATCGGCCAGCCGGCGGCGTATCGATGCAGAACGGCGACGAAAACCAGCAGCGTGGCCGCGCCCATCAGGACGGCGATCAGCCTTTCCTCCAGATGGTCAAGAATCCTGAGCATCACGCTCCTCCCGAAAGCGCGGCGCCGCCATCGCGCCCGAATGCGAAAACGCCACTACCGGAGTCTGGCTCCTGCAGTGGCGTTGCCGTCGTCACCGACAGTGCTTCTAGGGCTTGAAGCCGGTTTCCTTGTAGACCTCCTGGATGATGTCCTTGCCTATCCGGCTTTCCATCTCGCGGTGCACGGGCACCAGCGCTTTTTTCCACTCCGCCTTTTGCGCGGCCGTCAGCGTGATGACTTCGGTCTTGCCGGACTTCCGGACGGCTTCGAGCGCGTCGTCGTTCTCTTTTTTCGCGATGTCGTTGGCAAACTTGGTCGCGTCCTTCATCGCGCCTTCCAGGGTCGTGCGGATGTCTGCCGGCAGTCCGTCCCAGAACGGCTTGTTGACGATGACCGCATACTCGATCACCCCGTGGTCGGTCAAGCGTCAGGAATTTCTGCACCTCGTACATCTTCTGCGTGTAGAAATTCGACGGCGGATTCTCGGTGCCGTCGACCACGCCGGTCTGCAGCCCCTGGTACACCTCGGAGAAGGCCATCTTCTGCGGCAAGCCGCCCAGCGCGCGAATCTCGGCTTCGAGCACGTTCGATGACTGGATGCGCATCTTGAGCCCCTTGACGTCGCCGGGAACGCCTGAGCGCCCTGTTGGCGCTGAAATCCTTGAAGCCATTGTCCCAGAACGCCAGTCCGGTGATGCTCTTGGTCTCGAGCTTCTTGAACAGCTTCTTGCCTACCGGGCCTTCGGTGACCTTGTGCAACTCGGCGAAGCTCTCGAAGATGTAGGGCAGGTCGAAAACCTCGAACTCGCGCGCGCCCAGCGGTCCGAACTTGGCGACCGAGGGCGCGAGCATCTGCACCGACCCGAGCTGCAGCGCTTCCATCTCCTCGCCGTCCTTGTACAGCTGGCTGTTCGGATAGACCTCGACCTTGACGCGGCCCTTGGTCCGCTCTTCGGCAAGCTTCTTGAAGTATTCGGCGCCCTTGCCTTTGGGCGTATCGACGGCGACGACGTGACTGAACTTGATGACGATCGGCTGTTGCGCGACCGCGGATCCGGCGAATGCGAGCAGCGCGGATGCGGCAAATGCCAGCAAAAGGCGGGACTTCATCGAGACCTCCAATGGAAAACGGACCGTATATGACCTTTTTTTAGTTCTGCGGGCCATTTAGCCCTTGGTCATCCGGCTTGTCAATCGCGCCTGCTTCGCGCCGGCCGGGCGACAACCGCCGCACCGGAGCCGCCCGGCGCGGCAGGCGAACTGTTGCACGGCGCCGTCCGCGAAGCTCATTCCGGTCGCCAATCGACGCGCCACGCCGCCTCGTCGGCCTCCGCCTGGAACGCCAGCGCGACGCCGATGCCGGGAACTGCGGCAAGCTCCTCGCCGCACCAGATGAATGGCAGCGCCTGGCGCCGCCAGATGGGCAGCTGCGCATCGTAGAGAAGCTTCTTGACCGCGCGTTTCGGCCGGTTCGCCGCAAGCTGGATGCGCTCGCCGCCGCGGCGCGAGCGTAGCGTCACGGCAGCCGCGTCGAATTTCGCCGCTGCTATTCCACTGCCGCGCGTCGGTTCGAAACGCAAGGTGCCGCCCGGAAGCTCTACCGCGCTTTCGCCACGCCAGGCGCGAGCGAATGGCCCCGAGGTCGCAGCGTGAACAACGATCCGTCCGCGGTGGCAGCCGATTTCGGCGCCGTCGTGGACGATGCACGTGCGTGCGTCCACGCCGGCCGTCTGCAACTGCGACAGCATCGCGGCCAGCCGTGCGGCGGACGGTGGCCGCAGCCCCTCGCTGCGCAGGAACCAGCGCAGCAGATTGCGGGCGCGGGCCGGGGACAACGCGACAAGGGCAGCGCGGTCCAGTCCGCCGCGGGCCTCGCCGGCATCCTCGCGGGCGAGTTCGTCGAGCAGGGCAGACGCTTCGGCCTGGTGTCCGGCCGCGCGCACGAGCACCGATGGATATCCGGGAAAGCGCCTCGGCCAGCAGAGGCGTAACGGCGAGCCGCAGCAGGTTGCGCTTATGCCTGCGGTCGGCGTTGCTTTCGTCGTCGATCCAGGCAAGCCCGCGTGCATTCGCATAGGCGGCCAGCGTCGAGCGCGGCAACTCCAGCAGCGGACGCAGAAGCGCTGGACCGGAGTCAGGGGCGCGATAACGCGGCATCGCGGCCAGCCCCGCCGGACCGGCGCCGCGCAACAATTGCAGGAGGACGGTTTCCGCCTGGTCGTCGGCATGGTGCGCCAGCGCGACGATATCGGCGTCAGTGCCCAGGAGCTTTTCGTAGCGCGCTGCCCGAGCGGCGGCTTCGAGGCTTTGCCCGGTACGGCGCGCGACATCGACGCGATGGATCGTCAGCGGCACGCCCCGCGCCGCACACGCTGCGGCGCAGAACTCGGCCCAGCGGCCGGCCTGAGGAGACAGGCGATGATCGACGTGCAACGCCGACAAATGCAGCGCAAGGCGCGGCGCCAGCGCGTGCAGCGCGTCGAGCAGCACCATCGAGTCGATCCCGCCGGACAGCGCCACCGCGATATGGGCACCGGGGGCGCTGTGCGCCGTCAATGCCGCCGCCAGCGCGGTATCGACTGCCACCACCGGCGGCGCATCGCGCGGCGACAACATCGCTTCGCGAGGGCCGGCGCCGCCGGCCGCGCCGGCTTCCCGGAGGGAGGGGGGCGTAGTGGAGGCCATGCGCGTAGCCCGGACGCGACGGCAAGCCGTCAGCCGGGGTTGAGTTCCTTGAACTTGCCGTAGCCCAGGATCTTGTCTTCGCGTGTCTCGAGCAGCGTATCGAGCGGTTGCTCCTGGGCCTGGCGCAGCGCCTCGGTCAGCGCCCTTTTCAAGGTCGTCATCATCGCCGCGTGATCGCGGTGCGCCGCGCCCGGCGGCTCGTTGACCACCTTGTCGATAAGGCCGAGGGTCTTCAACCGCGACGCGGTGATGCCGAGCGTGTCGGCCGCCTCTTCGGCATGCTTGGCCGACTTCCACAGGATCGAGGCGCAGCCTTCGGGCGAGATCACCGAGTAGGTTGCGTATTGCAGCATCAGCGTCGTGTCGCCGATCGCGATCGCCAGCGCGCCACCGGAGCCGCCTTCACCGATGATGGTGACGATGATCGGCGTGCGCAAGCCGGCCATTTCGTAGAGGTTGCGGCCGATGGCTTCCGACTGCCCGCGCTCCTCGGCGCCGATGCCGGGAAACGCGCCCGGCGTGTCGATGAAGGTGAACAGCGGGAGCCCGAACTTCTCGCCGAGCTTCATCAGCCGCAGCGCCTTGCGATAGCCTTCGGGGCGCGGCATGCCGAAATTGCGGTAGATCTTTTCCTTGGTGTCGCGACCCTTCTGGTGCCCGATGACCATGCACGGCGCGCCATTGAAGCGCGCCATGCCGCCGACGATCGCCGGATCATCGGAGTAGCTGCGGTCGCCGTGCAGTTCATGAAAATCGGTGAACATGCCGGCTATGTAGTCGAGGGTGTACGGTCGTTGCGGATGCCGCGCCACCTGCGCGATCTGCCACGAGGAAAGCTTGCTGTAGATCTCCTTGGTCAGCTGCTGGCTTTTTTTGCTCAGCCGGGTGATTTCGTCGGAGATGTCGACCGCGGAATCCTCGTGGACGTAGCGGAGCTCGTCGATCTTGCTTTGCAGCTCGGCGATCGGCTGTTCGAAATCGAGGAATGTCTGTTTCATCGGCAGCGAAAGTTCGCGGTGCGAGGGCGCGATCATAGCGCAGTCCGCGCCTGCGGCGCCATCGGCACGGCGCCATAATCCCGATCATGCCGTAAGCGAATCGTAGATCAGCTTGCAGCCGGTCGCAAACAGGATCGCGTAGCTCATCCGGTAGAACGGCTTCTCGGGGATCCGACGCTCGAGGTGCAGCCCCAGCCAGATTCCCAGCGGTGCGAGTGGTGCGAACAGCAGCGACAGCCCGAGGTTGTTCGCCGACAGCTGCCCGAGCAGTCCATAGGGGATCAGCTTCACGTAGTTGACGATGGCGAAGAAGACGACGCTCGTTCCGACGAAGATCGTCTTTTCCATCCGCTGCGGCAGTAGATAGACCAGCAGCGGCGGTCCGCCGGCGTGCGCCATCGTGCTGGTGAGTCCCGATGCCGCGCCGCTGACGAAGCCGATCAGCCGCCCGGGTTTGCCTGCTTTCGAGCCCAGGCGCTGCGCGATGTCGAACCAGCGATTCAGCGTGAACGTCACCGCGATCAGGCCGATCAGCAGTCGCACCCATTCGACCGGTACGACGCCAAACGCCAGCGAGCCCAGAACGATGCCGAGCAATGCGCCGGGAATGAGCACGCGCACGTGATGGCGCGACCAATGGTTGCGGTAGGCGAGCAGCCCGAAGATGTCCATCGCGCACAGGATGGGCAGCACGATGCCCGCGGCATCGGCGGGAGCGACGAACATCGACATCAGTGCGACCGCGATGCCTCCGGGGCCGCCGCCGAATCCGCCCTTGAATACGCCGGTCAGCAATATGCCGAAAGTCGCGGCGGCGTAGAACGCGCCGGAATATCCGCGCCATTCGGCGATGAGCGCACTCATCGCGACGCGTCAGGCACCGGCGTCGGCGTCGCGCAGCATCTGCACGTGCTCGATGCCGTCTTCGATGTAGAGCTCCGACACGGTGCGAAAGCCCAGGCTCTGGTAGAAGCGCTCGAGGCGGTTTTGCGCGCCGATGCGCACCGCTTGCCCGGGATAGAGCTCGGCCGCCTTGCGCAGCCCCTCGTTCATCAGCGGCCGGCCGAGCCCGACGCGCCGGAACGGGGCGACCGTCAGCACTCGACCGATCGAAGGCTCGGCGAAAACCCGCCCGGGCTCGATCAGGCGAAGATAGGCGACGAGCAGCGCCGATGCCCCGTCGCCGCGAGCGGCGGCGTCCTCTGGCGCCGTCCATCCGAGCAGATGCCAGGCGTTGAGGTCGACGCCGTCGGTGTCGAGGAAAGCGCAGCGCTGCTCGATGATGAATACCTCACCGCGCGCGCGCAGCAGCGCATAGAGGTCACGCGGCTCGAGGTCGTCGAAGCGTGTCCATTGCCAGCGGATTTTCGGCTGCATCGCGGGGGTGGGTCGCGAGAAATTCGCTAAGTTACACTATGCGCCGGCATTTCACAGCGCAAGAGTCATGGCCAGTTCTCATCGCATTGCCGTCATCCCGGGCGACGGCATCGGCAAGGAAGTCGTTCCGGAAGGATTGCGGGCGCTCGAGGCCGCAGCGGCGAAGTTCGGCATCGCCTTGCACTTCGATGAGTTCCCGTGGAGTTGCGATTACTACGTCAGGCACGGGCGCATGATGCCCGAAGACTGGATCGCCCAGATCGGCGGGCACGACGCGATCTTCTTCGGAGCGGTCGGCTGGCCGGCTACGGTTCCTGATCACGTTTCGCTGTGGGGCTCGCTGATCCAGTGGCGGCGCCATTTCGACCAGTACGTCAACCTGCGGCCCTGTCGGCTGATGCCCGGCATTCCGACGCCACTCGCCGGGCGCCGATCCGGCGACATCGACTTCGTCGTCATTCGCGAGAACACCGAGGGCGAATACTCGTCGGTCGGGGGCCGCATGTTCGAAGGGACCGACCGCGAGACGGTGTTCCAGGAAACGATCTTCACCCGCAAGGGCGTCGATCGCATCATGCGCTATGCCTTCGAGCTGGCAGCAACGCGTCCGGCGAAGCACGTAACCTCCGCGACCAAGTCCAACGGCATCTCGATCACGATGCCCTACTGGGACGAGCGCTTCCGGGCGATGGCGGCGCAGTATCCGGCGATTCGCACCGACCAGTACCACATCGATATCCTGAGCGCGCAATTCGTCCTGCATCCCGATTGGTTCGACGTCGTCGTCGGCTCGAATCTGTTCGGCGACATTCTGTCCGACCTCGGCCCCGCCGTGTGTGGCACGATCGGGATCGCGCCATCGGCAAACATCAATCCCGAGCGCGATTTTCCGTCGACGTTCGAGCCGGTTCACGGATCCGCGCCGGACATCGCGGGCAAGGGCATCGCCGATCCGATCGGTCAGATCTGGTCGGGTGCGCTGATGCTGGATCATCTGGGACATGCCGACGCCGCGGCTGCGATCGTGCGTGCGATCGAGGCGACGCTGGCCGACGCTTCCGCGCCCCGCACGCGGGATCTCGGCGGCAAAGCGACGACGGTAGAGCTGGGCAAGGCCATCGCAGCGGCCATTTCCTAGAGTCGCGCCGCCGGACATCGCTTCGCTGAAGCCGGCCCGCTGTGGCAAGATAGCGAGCGGACGAGCACCGCCGTAAGGGGACGATCACCATGATTATCGGCATTCCGCGCGAAACGCGCGTCGGCGAGACGCGCGTCGCGGCAACGCCCGAGACGGTCAAGAAACTCGCCGCCAGCGGCAAGCACGAAATCGTCGTCGAGGGTGGCGCAGGCGTGGCGTCGAGCATGCCCGACGCCGAATATCAAGGCGCCGGGCGCTCGTATCGTCGGTGCCGCCGAGGCGCTCGGCGCAGACATCGTGCTCAAGGTCCGCGGACCGTCCGCCGACGAGCTGCCGCGTCTGAAGCGCGGCGCGCTGCTGATCGGTTTGCTCGATCCGTTCGACGCCGCCGCGGTTGCCTCGTATGCGCAGGCCGGCGTCAGCGGCTATGCGCTCGAGTGGCTGCCGCGCATTTCACGCGCGCAGTCGATGGACGTGCTGTCCTCGCAGGCCAATATCGCCGGCTACAAGGCGGTGATCATCGCGGCCGACGAATACGGACGCTTCATGCCGATGCTGATGACCGCCGCCGGGACGGTGAAAGCGGCGCGCGTGCTGATCCTCGGCGTAGGCGTGGCGGGACTGCAGGCGATCGCCACGGCGAAGCGGTTGGGCGCCGTCATCGAAGCGTCCGACGTGCGGCCGTCGGTCAAGGACCAGGTCGAGTCGCTGGGCGCGAAATGGGTCGACGTGCCGTACGCCAACGACGAGGAGCGCAAGATCGCCGAAGGGGTCGGCGGGTACGCGCGCCCGATGCCGCCCGAGTGGATGGCGCGGCAGGCGGGCATCATCAGCGAGCGCTGCAAGACCGTCGACATACTGATCACGACCGCGTTGATCCCCGGCCGACCCGCCCCGAAGCTGATCAAGGCCGACACGGTCGCTGCAATGAAGCCCGGCGCCGTCGTCGTCGATCTCGCGGTCGAGCAGGGTGGCAACGTCGAAGGCTCGGAGCTCGGGAAGATCGTCATCAAGAACGGCGTCAAGCTGGTCGGCCTCGCGAACCTTCCTGCGCATGTGCCGGCCGACGCAAGCGCGCTCTATGCGCGCAATGTGCTCAACTTTCTTGCCTTGTCGCTCAATGCCAAGACCGGCGAATTCGCCGTGCCCGCGGACGACGAGATCATCAAGGCCACGCTGGTTTGCGCCAGCGGGCAGGTCGTACCGAGAACCTAGAGCGCGCCTCCCGTTCGCGGGAATGTTGCGCCGGAGAGAAACCATGACAGCAGGCGTTGATCCGATCGTAATCAACCTGATCGTGTTCGTGCTGGCAATCTTCGTCGGCTACCACGTCGTCTGGAACGTGACGCCGGCGCTGCACACGCCGCTGATGTCGCTCACCAACGCCATCTCGAGCATCATCCTGGTCGGCGCGATGCTCGCGGCGGGAGCGGCGGATCTCGACTGGGGCGGCTGGCTCGGCGTCGTGGCGGTCACGCTGGTGTCGATCAACGTGTTCGGCGGCTTCCTGGTCACGCAACGGATGCTCGGCATGTTCAAGAAGAAGGAACGCGGCACCGGCGCGGCGAAGGAATAGGGATGAGCGCGAACCAACTCGCACTGTGGTATCTGGTTGCCGCAGTGAGCTTCATCCTCGCGCTCAAGGGGCTGTCGGGCCCGCACACCGCACGGCGCGGCAATATCTACGGCATGGTCGGCATGGCGATCGCACTGCTGGTCACGCTGGCTCTGATCTACTCGCACAGCAAGAACATCCTGCCGATCCTGGGTGGAATGGCGGTAGGCGGCGTGCTCGGGGCGATCGTCGCGCGGCGAGTGCAGATGACGCAGATGCCCGAGCTGGTCGCGGCGATGCACTCGCTGGTCGGTCTCGCCGCCGTTCTGATCGCGATCGCCGCGGTCAACAATCCGCAGGCGATGGGACTCGATTTTCCGATCACCTTCGGGCACAAGCTGGAGCTTTTCATCGGAACCTTCATCGGCGCGATCACATTTTCCGGGTCGGTGATCGCGTTCGGCAAGCTGTCAGGGCGCATACGCAGCGCGCCGGTCGTGTTCAAGGGTCAGCATTACGTCAATCTCGCCATCGGCATCGCGATGATCGGTTTCGGGATCTGGTTCTGCACAACGCCCCCGGAAGCGCAGTGGCCGCCGTTCGCGATCATGACCGCGCTCGCGTTCCTGCTAGGCTTTCTGCTGATAATTCCAATCGGCGGCGCCGACATGCCGGTAGTGATCTCGATGCTGAACAGCTACTCGGGCTGGGCCGCGGCCGGCATCGGTTTCTCGCTGGACAACCCGATGCTGATCATCGCCGGATCGCTCGTGGGCTCGTCCGGTGCGATTCTGTCGTACATCATGTGCCGAGCGATGAACCGCTCGTTCTTCAGCGTGATCCTCGGCGGCTTCGGCGGCGAGACGGCCGACGTGTCGGGGGGCGCGGAAAAGAAACCGGTCAAGAGCGGCAGCCCCGACGATGCGGCATTCCTGCTTTCCAACGCCGACACGGTGATCATCGTTCCCGGTTACGGACTCGCCGTCGCGCGCGCCCAGCATGCGGTCAAGGAGCTGGCGGCGAAGCTCACGGCGAAAGGCGTCAACGTCAAGTACGCGATCCATCCTGTCGCCGGACGGATGCCGGGTCACATGAACGTGCTGCTCGCCGAGGCCGAGGTCCCCTACGATCAGGTGTTCGAGATGGAAGACATCAACAGCGAGTTCGCACAGGCCGATGTCGCGCTCATCCTCGGCGCCAACGACGTCGTCAACCCGCTGGCCGAACAGAAGGGCAGCGCGATTTACGGCATGCCGATCATCGAAGCGCACAAGGCCAAGACAGTGATCGTCAACAAGCGCTCGATGGCCTCCGGCTATGCAGGGCTAGACAATCCGCTGTTCTACATGGACAAGACGATGATGGTGTTCGGCGACGCCAAAAAGGTCGTCGAGGAACTGGTCAAGGCCGTCGATTAGGTCACGCCGCGACCGGCACGGCTCTGGCGGCAGGAGGTCATCGATGCCCGGTCCGCTAGCTCATCTCACCGTCATCGATCTGTCGCGCGTGCTCGCCGGCCCTTGGTGCACGCAGCTGCTCGCCGACCTGGGCGCCGAAGTCATCAAGATCGAAAAGCCCGGCAGCGGCGATGACACGCGGCGCTGGGGGCCGCCGTTTCTCAAGGACGCGAGCGGGCACGAGACTGCCGAAGCCGCGTACTACCTCGCGTGCAATCGCGGCAAACAGTCGGTCGCGGTGGACTTCACCTCGCCCGATGGCGGACGCATCGTCCGCGACCTCGTGTCGTCAGGCCGACATCGTCGTCGAAAACTTCAAGGTGGGCGCGCTGGCCCGGTACGGACTGGAGCATGCCGCGCTCGCCGCGATCAACCCACGCCTGGTCTACTGCTCGATCACCGGCTTCGGACAGACCGGGCCCTACGCCGAGCGGGCGGGGTACGATTTCATCATCCAGGGCATCGGCGGATTCATGAGCGTCACCGGCGAACGCGACGACAAGCCGGGCGGCGGGCCGCAGAAGGCAGGCATCGCTATCGCCGATCTGATGACCGGCATGTACGCGGCGACGGCGATTCTGGCGGCGATCGCGCATCGCGCGGTCTCCGGCGTCGGCCAGTACATCGATGTCTCCCTGCTCGACACGCAGGTGGCGATGATGGCCTCGCTCAACATGAATTATCTGGTCACCGGCACGCCGCCGGGCCGCGCCGGCAACGCGCATCAGAACATCGTGCCGTATCAGGTCTTCGATTGCGCCGACGCTCCGCTGATACTCGCCGTCGGCAACGACGGACAGTTCGCGCGCTTTTGCGAAGTCGCCGGCCGCACTGCGTGGCTCGACGATTCGCGTTTTGCGACCAACAGCGAGCGCGTGCGCCATCGCGAGGTCGTCGTGCCGCTGATTGCCGAGCTGATGCGCGCCCGGACGCAACGCGACTGGCTGGCGCCGCTCGAGGCGGCCGGCGTGCCCTGCGGCCCGATCAACCGGCTCGACCAGGTGTTTGCCGATCCGCAGGTCATCGCGCGAGGCATGCGCGTCGACATGTCGCATCCGTTGGCCGGCGCGGTGCCGCAGGTCGGCAATCCGCTCAAGTTTTCGTCGACACCGGTCGCGTATACTCGGCCACCGCCCTTGCTCGGCGAGCACACGCGGAACGTGCTGTCGGCGCGCCTGGGCCTGTCGAACGCGGCGCTCGACGGTCTCGCCGCGCGAGGCGTGATCGAAGTGCCCGGTTGAGCGCGCTTAAGGCCAATACGCGCGCCCGCGTCCCTGAACGAGCGAGTCGAAACCAGCTGCGATGAACGGAATCACCCGCAAACCGGCGTTCTGGATCGCCTTCGCCGTCGTCTCCGCACTGTCGGGTGCGTTTGCGTGGCGCTATTTTCCCGCGGCGCTGCCGCTGATCAATCTCGACGTCAAGATGACGCGCGGCGACGCATTGGCCCGGGCGGCGACGATCGCCGACCGCCTGGACCTCGCGCCGGCCGGCGCGCAGCGTGCCGCGCTGTTCGCGCACGATGGCGCGACGCAGAATTTTGTCGAGTTGGAAGCCGGCGGCAAACCGGCATTTACGCAGATGCTGACCGGCACGCTGTATTCGCCGTACTGGTGGGAGGTGCGGCTGTTCAAGCCCGGCGAGACCGCCGAGGCGCACGTGCGTTTTCGTCCGGACGGCACGGTCTACGGATTCACGCGCAAGGTCCCGGAGAGCGAGCCTGGCGCTGCGCTCGATGCCGCGGCGGCGCGCGCGATCGCCGAAGCGCGTGCGCGGACCGACTGGGCGATCGACTTCGCGCCCTACAAGCTGCTCGAGCAGTCACAGCTGCAACTACCCAACGGCCGGATCGACCACAGTTTCGTCTACGAGCGCGAGCATGAGCAGCTCGGCGATGGCCGCTATCGGATGCGGCTGGGCGTTGCGGGCGACCAGCTGGTCGAGCTCACGCATCTGGTCCACATTCCCGAAGCCTTCGAGCGGCGGTTCCAGGAAATGCGCTTCGCCAACAACGCGATCGCCGAGGTCGCCGGCATTGCGGCTGGCGCGCTGTACGGGATCGGTGGCTGCGTGCTGGGCGTTCTCTGGCTGTTGCGCCGGCGAGTGTTGATCTGGCGGCAGGCGCTCGTCGCGGGGGCGGTCGTCGCCGGCTTGAATGCACTGGCCATGATCGCCAATGCGCCGCAGGCCTGGTTCGGTTTCGATACCGCGCAGCCACCCTGGGTGTTCTGGGGCCAGCAAGCCGCACTCGCGGTGCTCGTCTTTGTCGGCGGCGGTCTCGCGCTGGGCCTGGTGTTCATGGCGGCGGAAAGCCTGTCGCGCCGCGCGTTTCCACAGCATCCGCAGCTGTGGCGGCTGTGGTCGCGCGCTGCCGCCCCGTCACCCGCGGTACTGGGCCGGACTGCCGCCGGATATCTTGCGGTGCCGATCGAGCTCGCGCTGATCGCCGCGTTCTATTTCGTGACCAATCGGTACTTCGGCTGGTGGCAGCCGTCGGAAACGCTGACCGATCCCAATATCCTGGGCAGCGCGCTGCCGGCGCTGGCGCCGATAGGCATGGCATTGCAGGCGGGGTTCATGGAGGAATGCCTGTTCCGTGCCGTGCCCTTGTCGATCGCGGCGCTGCTCGGCACTCATTTCGGCCACCGCAGGCTGCTGATCGGAATCGCACTGGTCCTGCAGGCCCTCGTCTTTGGCGCGGCGCATGCGAATTACCCGGGATTCCCGTCGTATTCGCGCCTGGTCGAGCTCGCCGGTCCGGCCTTCATCTGGGGATTGATATTCGTCCGCTTCGGGCTCTTGCCCACGGTCATCCTGCATGCGGTCTTCGACCTCACGCTGATGTCGATTCCCGTGTTCCTGATCGAGGGGCCGGGCAGCGCGATCAACCAGGCGCTGGTGATTATGGCGGGGTTGGTGCCGCTGGCGGTGGTGCTTGCGCGTCGCTTTCGCGAAGGCCAATGGGTCGTGCTTCCCGAGGCCTTGCGCAACCGCGCATGGCAGCCGTCCGCCGCGCCGGAGGCGCCCGCGCTGCTGCGGGGCCGCGCTGCGGCGGGCGTGTGGACCGCGCGCGTCCAACGCGCGCTGCCGCTGCTCGGCCTTGTCGGTTTGGTGGCCATCGCCCTCATCGGCAGTTTGCAGCGGGATACGCCACCTCTCCTTATCGATCGAGCCCAGGCGGAGGCGAGCGCCGATGCAGCGGTCGAGCAGCGCGGCATGAAACCTGCCGACGGTTGGAGGCGTTTCGCCGTCACGCGGCTCGTTCCCGACGACCCGGGGGCGGCGCAGTGGCACGCGTTCGTCTGGCGCGAAGCGGGGCGCGATGCATACGAAAAGCTGATCGGCAACTGGCTCGCGCCGCCGCTATGGGAGGTGCGCTATGCGCGCTTCGACGGCGGCGATGTCGCCGACCGCGTCGAGGAGTGGCGTGTCACCGTGGCAGGCGACGGCAAGGTTCGGCAAGTGCGTCACCAGCTTCCCGAAAAGCGGCCCGGCGCGCGGCTATCGCGCGAGCAGGCGCGGACACTCGCCCAGCAGGAGATCCGCCAGCGCTTCGGGCTCGATCCGGCGGCATTGCGCGAGACGTCGGCCGAGGAACAGGAGCGCCCGGCGCGGGCCGACTGGCAATTCACTTACACCGATCCGGCCATCGAGGTCGGCAAGGGCGGCGAGGCGCGCGTGATCGTGGCGATCGCCGGCGACGAGATCGCGGGATCAGGCCGTTATGTCTTCGTCCCCGAGACCTGGCAGCGCGCCGAACGCCTGCGCGCGGGCCGATTGAGTCTCGCGAAAAACGCGATCACGCTTGCCTTGTTCGTGGCGGGATTCGCGGCGATCATCGCGACGATCATCGCGTGGAGCCGCGGACGTTTCGACAAGCGCGCGTTCTGGCTCGCGCTGTGCGCAGTCGGCGCGGCGACGTTGATCGGCGGCATCAATGCATGGCCCGCCTTCGCCATGCAACTCAAGACCGCCGAGCCGCTGGCACCGCAAATCGCCCTTGGCGCGGCGGGTATTGCGTTCTCGCTGGTTCCGCTGACCTTGCTTGCGAGTCTCCTCGCCGGCGTCGCCGTTTTTGAAGCGCGCGAGCATTCCGCGCCGGACACGGGCATTGGGCGCTTATGGCTGCGTGGCGCCAGCGCGGGGTTTTTCGTCGCCGGTGTCGAAGGTTTGGCCGGCGCAGTGGCGGCGCAGGAGTTTCCGCGGTCGGCGCGTTACACGATCGAGAATGCATGGCTGCCCTGGCTCGATGCTCTGGTCAGATCGGTCGCAGCGCCGGTCCTCGGTGTCGCGGTGACCATCATCGCGCTGCATTGGCTGGAGCGATGGACCGACGGCTGGCGTCGGCGCCGCTGGCTGGTCTTCGTGGCGCTGACCATCGCGACCGCCGCGCTGGCCGCGTTGCGGGCCGACGACTGGACGGCTGTCATCGTGGCCGGACTGGTCGGAGGCGCGCTCTACACGCTGCTCTTCGCGACCGTGCTGCGCTACGATCTTCGCCTGGTGCCTGCTTTTGTCGCCGCGAACGCGATTGTGCGCATCGTCGGCAACGCGCTCCTCAAGGACAGCGCGGCGGGAACCTTGTATGCGGCGCTGGAAATCGCGGCCACGCTGGCGGTTGCCTGGGCGATTACGGGCTATCTGTTGCGAGTGAATCCGCCCGTGGCCGCCGCCGCCCCGGCGCCCGGATGAGCGTGGCGCGCTGCCGCTATTCGATCTTCACCCAATACGGCATCACCTGATTGTCCGCACGATGCACGGCGCTGACGTTGCTGCGCTCCGCCCACGGTATGACCTGGCGATGCAGCGGCAGATGATTGATCTCGGCGTTGTGCGCTGCCAGCGCGTCGCGGATTTCGGCAAGGCGCGTCTCGGGATTCATGTCCACCTTCACCTTGGCGATCAGCGCGTCGAGCTTGGCATTGGTATACCTTCCGTAGTTGTAGTCGCCGTCGCCCTTGCCGCTGTAGCTCGACAGCACCGGCTGCAGGATGAAGATACCGTCGGTGGCTCCGCCGCCCCAACCCAGCATGTACATGCTGGTGTCGGTCTTTTCGAGCTTCGGAAAATAGTTGGCACGCGGCATGGCGTTGACATTGATGGTAACGCCGATCTGCGCCCACATCGCGGCCAGCGCTTGGCAGATTTTCTCGTCGTTGACGTAACGGTTGTTCGGACAGTCGAGTGTGACCTCGAAGCCGTTCGGGTAACCTGCTTCGGTCAGCAGCTGCTTAGCCTTCGCCTTGTCGAAGGGCAGACGCTTTTCGAGCTCCGGCGTCGACTGCACGGGAGACGGCAGCAGAGCTCCCGACGGTTGCGACAAGCCCCGCATCGTCGTGCTCTTGATCGCATCGATGTCGATCGCCTGGTACAGCGCCTGCCGCACGCGCTTGTCCTTGAACGGGTTCTTGCCTTTGACGTTGGAATACAAAAGCTCGTCGCGCTTCTGATCCATGCCGATGAAGACGATGCGATTTTCGCTTCCTTCGAGCAGCTTGACTCCGGGCGTCTGCTTCAGCCGCGGTACGTCCTGCGGCGGCGGATCGTTGACCAGATCGACTTCGCCCGACATCAGCGCCGCCATCCGCGTCGCGTCCGATACGATCGGCAGATAGATCACCTCGTCGGCGTTGCCCTCGAACAACCCCTCCTTGATGCCCCACCAGTTGGGATTCTTGACCAGCACCGTCTTGATATCGGGCTCGCGCGCCTTGAGCATGTAGGGTCCGGTGCCGTTGGCCTGGTGCGCGGTGATCATGTCCTCCTTTTGCGTGTAGTTTTGCGGCTTGCTTGCGCGGTTGGCCTCGCACCAGGCACGGCTCATGATGTTGATCGTGGCGACGTGCTCGAGCTCGATCGGGTTGGGCCCGGCGGTCGTGAATTCCACCGTCAGGTCATCGATCTTCCTCGGCATGCCGGAAGCGATCGCATACGCGCGCAACTGCGAGGTGTCGGATCGGGCGCGCTCATAGCTGAATACGACGTCATCGGCCGTGAACGGGGTGCCGTCGTGAAACTTGACGCCGGGACGCAGCTTGAAGCGCCAGGTGGTCGGCGACGTCTGCTCCCACGATGTCGCGAGCGACGGACGCAACGCGAGTTTCTTGTCGCGCTCGATCAGCGCCTCGTAGACGAGAATATTGATGTTGTTGGTCAAATTCTCGTTTTGCGAGTGCGGGTCGGTCGTCTGCAGGTCGCCACGGCCCGCCCAGCGCAGCGTCTTGCCCGACGCTGGCGCAGCCGCGGCGATCGTCAGGGCGGCGAGCGTGAACGCGAGTGTGATCAGGCGCAGCATATGGAATCCCCTTCAAGCGCGGAAAAGTCCATGATAAACCTCCCCGGCCGTGGCGTTGCCCCGAGGGTAGGAACCTCGTCTTGAACCGGCCGCGCAAACCTGCCGGCGCCGTTGCGCCCGCTTCGACATTGTCTTCCGCGCGGGTCGCCGATCTTCGACAGCGACTTCGCGCCGGCATGGCGAGCGACTGGATTCCGCTCGGCCGCAGGATAGCCCGGCTTGGGACTGGCGCAGCGGCAGCGGAGCGGCATCGGCTGGAGGACGCGATCACCGCGTCGATCGACAAGGCCGCGCGCCGCGCCGAAGCCCGTCCCGCGATCACCTATCCGCCCGATCTGCCGGTGTCCGCGGAGCGCGACCGGATCGCCGGAGCGATCGGTTCGCATCAGGTCGTCATCGTCTGCGGCGAGACCGGATCGGGCAAAACGACGCAGATTCCGAAAATCTGCCTCGAGATCGGGCGCGGGACGCGCGGCTTGATCGGACATACCCAGCCGCGCCGCATCGCTGCGCGCAGCGTTGCCGGTCGCATCGCCGAAGAGCTGGGTACGGAGCTCGGTACCGCAGTCGGCTACAAGGTTCGCTTCACCGATCACACCCGGCCCGATGCCTACATCAAGCTGATGACCGACGGCATCCTGCTTGCCGAGACGCAGTCCGACCGTACGTTAGCTGCCTACGACACAGTCATCATCGACGAGGCGCACGAGCGCAGCCTCAACATCGATTTCCTCCTCGGTTATCTGAAGCAGCTGCTGCCGCAGCGGCCGGATCTCAAGCTGATCGTGACTTCGGCGACGCTGGATGCCGATCGCTTCTCCCGTCATTTCGGCGCCGATGGACAGGGTGCGCCCGTGCTCGAAGTGTCGGGGCGCAACTATCCGGTCGAAGTACGCTACCGCCCGCTCGGCGGCGAAGCGGCCGGCGAGGCCGACGACGAGGAGGAGCTCGAGGAAGCGATCGTCGCCGCCACCGAGGATCTGTGGCGCGAAGGTCCTGGCGACATCCTCGTGTTTCTGCCGGGCGAACGCGAGATCCGCGAGACCTCCGAACTGCTGGTGAAAAGCCTCGCGCGGCGCCCGTACGCGCGCACGGTGGAGATCCTGCCGCTGTATGCGCGGCTGTCGGCGGAACAGCAGCAGCGAGTGTTCAGTCGCAGCGGCGGCCGCCGCATCGTGCTCGCCACCAACGTCGCGGAGACTTCGCTGACGGTTCCGGGCATACGCTATGTGATCGACTCGGGGCTCGCCCGTGTCAAGCGTTACTCGCTGCGCAACAAAGTGACGCAGTTGCAGATCGAAAAGATCGCACAGGCGGCGGCCGATCAGCGCGCGGGCCGCTGCGGCCGCGTCGCCGCCGGCGTCTGCGTGCGCCTGTACGATGCCGAGGATTTCGCGGCGCGGCCCAAATACACCGAACCGGAAATCCTGCGCTCGTCGCTGGCGGCCGTCATCCTACGCATGGCCGCGCTGGATCTGACGGCCGTCGATGCGTTTCCGTTTCTCGAACGGCCCAGTCCGCGCGCGATCGCCGACGGCTACCAGCTGCTGGAGGAGCTGGGCGCCGTCGATCGGGAACGCGTGCTCACGCCGCTCGGCCGTGAGCTTGCCGCGCTGCCGGTCGATCCGCGCATCGGCCGCATGCTGCTCGCGGCCAAGGACGGTCCTCTGGCCGAGATGCTGGTCATCGCCAGCGCGCTCGCAGTGCCCGATCCGCGCGAGCGTCCGCTGGAAAAGCGGCAGGCGGCCGACCAGGCGCATCTGCGCTTCCGCGACGAGCGTTCGGATTTCCTAAGTTTGCTTGCGCTATGGCAGTTCTTCGCCGACGCGCTTGCGGCGAAACCGTCGCATCGCAAGCTGGTCGAGCAATGCCGCGCGCACTACGTTTCCTATCTGCGGCTGCGCGAATGGCGCGACTTGCACCGGCAGCTCACCGAGCAGGTTGCCGAGCTCGGGTGGCGCTGGACCGACGCGCTGCCCGACAAGATCGACGATGCCCGCTACGAATCGATCCATCGCGCGTTGCTTGCGGGACTCTTGTCGAACGTCGGCTGCCGCGCCGAGGTCGACGACCATTACCTCGGCACGCGTGGGCTCAAGTTCTTCCTGCATCCCGGTTCCGGCATGGCCAGGAAGGGCGCCAAGTGGGTGCTCGCGGCGGAGTTGACCGACACGACGCGACTGTATGCGCGTTGCGCCGCAAGGATCGAGCCCGAGTGGATCGAACAGACCGCGGGACCGCTGGTCGATCGCAGCTACTTCGATCCGCAGTGGGACGTTGCACGGGGTGAAGTCGTTGCCGCCGAGCGGGTCGCGCTGTACGGACTGACGCTGGTGCCGCGGCGGCGCGTTTCCTACGGCGCCGTCGATCCGTCGGCGGCGCGCGAGGTCTTCCTGCGCGAAGCGCTGGTCACCGGCGAGCTCGCGACCAAGGGCGCGTTTCTCGCGCATAACCGGCAGTTGATCGCGTCGATCGCCGAACTCGAGCACAAGGCGCGCCGTCAGGACGTTCTGGTCGACGACGAGGCGCTCCATGCGTTCTACGCGGCGCGCGTTCCGGCCGGCATCCATTCGACTGCGACGTTCGAGCGCTGGCGCGTCGCCGCCGAAGCGTCGGCGCCGCGGCTGCTGTACATGACGCGCGAGTCGCTGATGAGGCATGCCGCGGCCGGCGTCACCGAGGCGCAGTATCCGGAGACGATGGTGATGGCGGGTGTGCCGTTGCCCCTCAAGTATCGGTTCGCGCCCGGTCATCCGCTCGATGGACTGACGTTGACCGTGCCGCTGTCATTGCTCAACCAGATCGACGCGGCAGGGCTCTCGTGGCTCGTGCCCGGAATGATCCGGGAAAAGTTGGGTTGGTACCTGAAGGCGCTGCCGAAGGCATGGCGCAACCGGGTGACGCCGGCAGCGGAAGTGGTGACGGCATTTCTCGAGGCGAGCGAACGCGACACGCAAGCCGCCGGCATCGATCTGGCCGATGCGCTGCGCGCGTTCCTGCGCACGCGGCTGGGGGAGCTGCCGCCGGCCGATGTCTGGGACGGCGCCGAGCCGCCAGCGCATTTGCGCGTCAACGTGCGCGTCGTCGACGCGTCGGGCAAGGAACTGGGGCAGGGCCGCGATCTGGCGCTGCTCCGCGCACAGCTCGGCGAAGCCGCGCAGCTCAGTTTTGCCTCCGCAGGTCCCGAGTTCGAGCGCACCGGCATCCGCTCCTGGGATTTCGGCGACCTGCCCGAGACGCTGACGGTCGAGCGCGGCGGCAGTCGCCTAACCGGCTACCCGGCGCTGGTCGTCGACGGCGACAGCGCGGCGCTGCGCCTGTACGACACGCGCGAGGGCGCGCAAGCGGATACCCGCGTCGCTGTCGTGCGCCTGATCCGGCAGCAACTGAAGGACGCACTGCAACGCTGGGAGAAGAACCCTCCCGGATTCGCGGCTTCGGCGCTCGCGCTCAAGACCGCGATCCCCACCGAGACGCTGCTTGCCGATGTGCTCGCGGCGGTCGGCGATCGGGCGTTCATCGGGGACGATCCTCTGCCGCGCTCGGCGCGCGCATTCGCCGAACAGGTCAAGCGCGCCCGCGCGAGGCTTCCCGCCGTCGTCGAAGGCGCTTTCCGCATGCTGGCCGCGATCGCTGTCGACTACCACGCGCTGTCGCAGCGGCTGACCGCGCTTACACCGTCGCAAGCGCGCCTCGGTGCCGAGGCGCGAGCGCAACGCGCGACGCTCGTCTATCCGGGATTTTTTTCGGCCACCCCCTGGCCGCAGCTCGCCCACTTGCCGCGTTACTTGCAGGCGCTGGAGCGCAGGATCGCCAAAGCTGCGGTCGATCCGGCCCGCGACGCGAAACAGGCGCAAACGGTCGCGGCGCTCTGGGAGCGCTATCGGGCCCGGACCGAGGCCAACCGGGCCGCGCAGCGTGTCGAACCGGGGCTCGAAGCGTTCCGGTGGCTGGTGGAGGAATTGAAGGTTTCCCTCTTTGCCCAGGAGCTTCGCACCCCTTTCCCGGTGTCATACAAACGTCTGGAAAAGGCCTGGGCGGAGCTTATTCGTCGATAGATGGCAGTTTTTTGCATTGGCGGCCCTAAACGCCGCGTGCTACAGTAACTTGCGGTTATTGCGGGGCAAATGCCAGGCGGGGCGACCGGGGGGAGGCGCGAGGGCGCGCCCGGATCGCGGCCGATGCCGCGCGACCCGCGCACGATCAACGAGGACCGAACGCGTGAGTGCGACAACGACCTCCGGCGACCGGACCACCCGGCGTCCGGTGCCCAGGGACATGGCCAGGATACTCGGCGACTGCCGGGACCTCGCGATCCATCGTCTGCTGCTGTCGTTCACGTCGATGCTCGACCGGGTTGGCGACCTGCTGATGGCGCGCGCCGAGCGCTCGGACGTACGCGAGGACACCGCCCTTTTTCTCGATGCGCGCGAGGTCCTGACCACCGAGCGCGCCAACCTGATGGCCGACTTTGAGCGCCACTTAAGGCATCTGGTCGACGAGCGCATCAGCGGAAGAGTCGTGGCCAAGGCCGACTTCTCGTCCGTCGATGCCAAGAAATTGACGCTGGTCGATACCGACGCGATGGACGAGTCGGTGCTGTCGGGCAACATCGTGCGCGTCGTCGAAAATGCCTGCCACGAGGAATTGCGCGAGCTCAACCGCAGCGTCGGCTACCTGCTTGGCAAGCCCGATCTGGAAACGGCGGCCAACCCGCTCGCGCCGACGACCATCGTCGCCGCGTTTACTGAGGCGCTGCATGGTCTCAAGAGCGACCGTCGCATCAAGCTGACGATTCTGAAGGAGCTCAACCAGACCTCGTTTGGCGATATCGCCGCGATCTATGCGGACGTGAACCGTCATCTGGAAGGGATGAACGTCGTACCGCATTCGATGCCGTCGGCGGTCCAGCGCCCCGGCGGTCCCGCGAGTCGGGGTGGCGACGGCAGGCCCCTGCCGGCGGACACCGCCGGTCTGCCGCCGCCGGCGACCGGCGAGATCGATCTGATGGCGGTGCTGCAGCGCTTCGTCAACGCCGGCCTCAAACAGCAAGCTGCCCGTGCGCAGATGCCTGCCGGTCTGCCGCCAGGCGGGATCCACGTGCCGCCGGCCGGATCAGGGTACGACGGCTCGGGTCAGGCACAGGCGATTTCGATGGGAACGCTCGCGAACGCGCTGGGCATGATGGCCGGCACGGCGGCCTCTCAAGCTCTCGGCGGCGCGTCGCAGCCGGCGACCGGGCCTTTCGGCGGCCCGCGCATTCTGGTCACACCCGAGCTTGGCGACGCGCTGTCTCGCCTTCAGCACGGCGAAAGCAGCATGAACTACGGTGGCATGTCGTTCCAGCTCGCCGGGCTGCAGCAGGACATGCACAACGTGCTGCGCGACCTGCAGGAATCGCCGCTCGGCGCCAAGGCCAATCAGCTCGAGGCGATGACGATCGAGCTGGTGGCGATGCTGTTCGATTTCATCTTCGAGACCAAGGACCTGCCGGACAGCATCAAGGCACTGATCGGCCGCTTGCAGATGCCGGTGCTGCGCGCGGCGATGCTGGATGGCGCATTTTTCTCGAAGAAGTCGCACCCGTCGCGCCTGCTGGTCAACGCGCTCGCTCGCGCCGGCATCGGCTGGTCGCCGACGATGGGACACGACGACCCGCTGTACAAGAAGATCGAATCGATCGTGCATCGGGTGCTCGACGAGTTTTCCGAGGACATTGGCCTTTTCGACGAGCTGCGTGCGGACCTCGAGAAGTTCCTGGAGGAGGAGGACAAGTCGGCCGAGGCGCAGATCCAGTCGACCGCGGAGGAGATCGATCAGCGCGATCGCCTGGAGATCGCGCAGTCGGTCGCGCATGCCGAGGTCGAGCTCCGGCTAAGACAGCACCCGACGCCGACGTTCCTCGCGTCGTTCCTGCGCGAGCAATGGATGGAAACGTTGACGCAGCGCTATCTGCGCGACGGCGAGAACAGCGAAGGCTGGACGTCGGCGCTTTCGACGCTGGACGACCTGATCTGGAGCGTGCAACCCAAGCGCGAGACCGAAGAGCGCAAGAGGCTGGTCGCGATGCTGCGCAATCTGCTGAAGCGCCTGCAGGGCGGGCTCGTGAACATCCCGTGGGAGCCGGGCGGGCGCGAACAGTTCATGACCAACCTGGTCGAAGCGCACGCCGCCGCGGTCAAGCCGAGCCTCGCCTCGGCACCGATGCCGACGACCGCAGTCGCCGAAGCGGCCGCCGCGGCGGCCGAAGAAGCCACCGCCAAAGGCGACGTGGAGACTGCCGCCAAAGCGCTCAAGCTGGCTCAAGCTATGGCGCCCGCACCGGCGCCTCCGCCACCCGAGCCGCCGGTCGAGATCCTGCAGGACCACTTTGCCGAAATCGCTGCGACGCTCGACCGAGGCATGTGGGTCGAGTTCGAAGGCGAGGACGGGCAGCTCGCGTTCGCCAAACTGGCCTGGGTGAGTCCGTTGCGCGGAACTTATCTGTTCACCAACCGTCAGGGACAGAAGGCGGTCTCGTTGTCCGCCGACGAATTAGCCGACCGTTTCCGCAACGATCGCGCCCGGCTGGTGGAAGCCGAGCCGCTGGTCGACCGCGCCTTCACCAGCATGATGGCGACGCTGGAAGAGAAATTCGCCGCCGACGACGCTGTCGCGGCGCAGCCCACATAGCGCCGGCTTCAGCGCCGCGCCAGCGCCTCGGCGATTTCGACGATGAGCTCCGGGCCGCGGTAGATCAGGCCTGTATAGATCTGCACCAGGCTCGCGCCCGCCGCGATTTTTTCCCGCGCGTCCTCGCCCGACATGATGCCGCCGACGCCGATGATCGGCAGCGCGCCGTCAAGCGCGTGCGCCAGCGAGCGAACCGCGGCCGTCGATCTTTCGCGCAGCGGTGCGCCGGAGAGTCCGCCGGCCTCGTCGCCGTGCTGCAAGGCGTGCACCGCGCTATGGTCGGTGGTCGTGTTGGTCGCGATGACGCCATCGATTCGCTGCGCTACCAGGGTTCGCGCGATCCGGCCAATGTCCGCGGCCGGAAGGTCGGGCGCGATCTTGACCACCAGCGGCGTATATTTGCCGTGCTTTTGCGCGAGCGCCGCCTGTTCGGCCTTGAGCGCCACGAGCAGCGGCTGCAGTGCGGCGACCTCCTGCAGCTCGCGCAGGCCCGTCGTGTTCGGCGACGAAACGTTGACCGTGACATAGCTCGCGCTGCCGTAGACCGCACGCAGACACGTCAGGTAGTCGTCGACGGCGCGCTCGTTGGGTGTGTCGAAATTGCGGCCGATGTTCAAACCCAGGATACCGCCGCGTTGCGATCCGAAGCGCGAGCGCGCGACGTTGGCCAGAAAGCTTTCGACGCCGTCGTTGTTGAACCCCATCCGATTGATCAGCGCTTCCGCGCCAGGCAGGCGGAACAGGCGCGGCTTCGGGTTGCCCGGCTGCGGCCGCGGCGTGACCGTGCCGCATTCTATGAATCCGAATCCAAGCGTTGCCAGGCCATCGATATGCGCGGCGTTCTTGTCCAGGCCCGCTGCCAGCCCTACCCGGTTGGGAAAGTTGAGACCCATCACCACGGCCGGGGACGCAGCGACGCGCGGCCCGACCAGCCGTGCGACCCCGCAGGCCACCGCGGCATCGAGCGCGGCGAACGCGACATCGTGCGCGGTCTCGGGATCGAGGGTGAAGAGCAGCGGTCGAAACAGCGGATAAAGCATCGGTAAAAGCCTGTCGAAAACGCCTGGTGAGAAGCGCTAAGCTGACGGCGCGCGGATGATAACATTCGCCGCGCATGACCTCTTCCACGAGCAACCCACGACGCCGCGTGCACCACGCATGCGGCGATGCGTCGTGAATCTTGCGGCGGTGTCGCGTGGCGCTCGCCGGTTGCTGCTGATGTCGGTCGCGGTGCTGTGCGCGAGCACGCCGGTCGTCGCTGCTGCGGAGAGTGCCGCGCCGCTGCGCTACGATCAGCGTCCGGAGACGCGCGCGTTCATCGCGGAGCTCGTCGCCGGGCACGCGTTCGATCGCCGCGAGCTCGGGCGGCTGTTCTCGAAGGCGCGCTATCAGCCGCGCATTGTCGCGGCAATGTCGCGCCCCGTGCTCGCGCCGCCGAAATGGTATGAGTACGCGCCGCAATTCCTCAGTCGGGAGCGCATCGACGGCGGAATCGAGTTCTGGCAGGCCAATGCGGCGACGCTTGCGCGCGCGCAGAGCGAATTCGGCGTTCCGGCCGAGGTGATCGTCGCGATCATCGGTGTCGAAACCTTCTACGGCCGCAACACCGGCGGCTACCGGGTGTTCGACGCGTTGACGACTCTGGCCTTCGACTATCCGCGCCGCGGCGATTTTTTCAAGAACGAGCTCAAGCAGTTCCTCTTGCTCGCCCGCGACCAGGGGATCTCGCCGCTCGTACCCATGGGTTCGTACGCCGGCGCATCGGGTTTGCCGCAGTTCATGCCGGGCAGCGTCCGCGCCTACGCCGTCGACTACGACGGCGATGGCCGGATCGATCTGTCCACCGACCCTGCCGACGCTATCGGCAGCGTCGGCAATTTCCTGGCGCGGCATGACTGGCAGCCGGGAGCACCGGTGCTCGAGTCCGCGCAAATCGATCCTGCGGCCAGCGAGACGGTGCTTCGCGCGCTCGACGGCGGCATAAGCGAACGGCGGCCGCTCGATGCCTGGATGCGCGACGGCGTCGGTGCCCATATCATGCCGGCCGATCCCGGTTCCGACCCGGTCGGATTGCTGATGCTCGAGGAAGTCGACGGACAGAGCTATTGGCTGACGTACAGCAATTGGTACGTGCTGACGCGGTACAACCGCAGCCGGCTCTACGCAACCGCTGTCTGGCAACTCGCGCAGGCGCTCGTCAAGGCGCAAGATGAACTGGAAAGGGTCGAGCCGAAAGACCAGCCGGCCGCGGCAGCGATCGATGTCACGCCGGCGGCGAGCGAGCCTCCTAGCGCGGGCGATTCAGGGCCTTGACGTGCGCAGCCAGACCGCGAGTCGATGCATCCGCGCCGGCAGGCTCGACGCCGGCCTTTAGCGCTGCGAGGAGCGGACCGGCCAGCGCCTTGCCGAGCTCGACGCCCCACTGATCGAAGGAGTTGATGCCCAGCAGCACGCCTTCGACGAAGGTTCTGTGCTCGAAAAGCGCGATCAGCTGACCCAGTCGCCGGGCGTTGAGCTCCGGCAACAGCAGCATCGTCGAGGGCCGGTTACCGGGACAGACGCGATTGGCCGCGCCCTCGTCGGCCGCTCGCGGCGCGCTGCCTTTTCCGGCGCGCGCAACTTCCGCGCGGGCCTGGTCGAGCGACTTGCCGCGAAGCAAGGCCTGCGCCTGGGCCAAGGCGTTGGCGATCAGCATCGCCTGCTGTTCGCCGATCGGATGTGCGGCGCGCACCGGCACGATGAACTCGACGGATGCCGTCGACGTGCCTTGGTGCAGCCACTGGAAATAAGCGTGCTGGCCGTCGGTGCCGGGGCCGCCCCAGAGCGCCGGCGCCGTCGGTCCGTCGACCGGAGACCCGTCGCGCAACACCGACTTGCCGTTGCTTTCCAGCGTGAGCTGCTGCAGATAGCTCGGCAACAGCTTGAGCGCCTCGGCATAGGGCACGATGATGCGTTGCGGATAGCCGAGAATGCGCGCATTCCAGAAATCGACTAGCGCCAATAGAACCGGCAGGTTGCTCCCGAGCGGCGTTTCGCGAAAATGGCGGTCGACGCTGGCCGCGCCGGCGAGAAGCTCCGCGTACGCATCCCAGCCGCAGCGAATCGCGATCGGCAGTCCGACCGCGGACCAGAGCGAATAGCGACCGCCGACCCAGTCCCAGACAGGCAGTATGTCGGCGCCCGCGATGCCGAACGCGCGCGCCGCCTCGTCATTGCCCGTGATCGCGATGAAGTGCGCGCCAAGCGCGCCGGCGGCGCCCAGCGAGCGCGCCAGCCACGCGCGCGCCGCATGCGCATTGGCGAGGGTTTCGCTGGTGGTGAATGTCTTCGAGGTCACGATGAACAAAGTCGTCGCCGGATCGAGCGCGGCCAGCGCGCGCGTCAGGTGCTCGGGATCGACGTTGGACACGAACGCGACCTCGGCACCGTCGCCGCGGTCGTTGCGGGGATAGGTCAGGGAATCGCAGACGAGCTTGGGTCCGAGATCGGAGCCGCCGATGCCGAGCGCAACCACATGACGCAGCGGCCGGCCGGTCGCGCCCAGCCGCAAGCCGCCACGAATCTGCGATGCAAGCGCGCGCACGCGCCCCTGCGTGGCGCGAATCTTCGCGATCACGTCGCTGCCGTCGACCAGCAGCGGTGTATCTTCCTGCTGGCGCAGCGCCGTGTGCAGCACCGGGCGGCCTTCGGACAGATTGATCTTCTCGCCGCTGAACAGCGCCGAGATCCATGCCGGCAGATTGCGCTCGTGCGCATATGCGACGAGGGCGTCCATCGTCTGCGGCGTCACGCGTTGCTTCGACCAGTCGGCCAGCCACTGGTCCCAGGACAGCGACAGCCGCGAAAACCGGTCGGCGTCGGCCGCGAACAGCTCGGTCAGCGTGCGCCCCGCGAGCGCGGCACGATGCTCTTCCAGCGCGTGCATCGGCGGTGTGGATTGCGGCGTGCTCATGGTTGCGTCGCGAAAGGCTAAGATTCGATGCAGCCAGAATAATCGATTGGGCCGCCATTGGAAACTTGCGCGCCAGGCTGCGCGGCCCCGCAACGCACCGGCCTTTCCGCTGTCCAACCGTCAGTACCGAGGTTTTGACGGCGATTATTCTTACCAGGAGTAGACCGATATGGTCCAGGACAACGACTTCTTTTCGATTTGGGCGCCCCGGCTGCAGAGCATTTTGCGGATCATCGTCGCCTGGCTGTTTATTCAGCACGGCACCGCCAAGCTCTTGCATGTGCCGCATGTACCTTCGTTCGACAGCGTGCAGCTGCTATCGCTGGTCGGCGTCGCCGGCTTGCTGGAACTGCTGGGTGGCTTCCTGCTGCTGATCGGACTGTTCACGCGTCCGGTGGCGTTCATCCTGTCCGGCGAAATGGCTGTCGCCTATTTCATGGCGCACGGGCCACGCAACCTGCTACCGATCCTTAACGGAGGCGAGCTTGCCGTCATCTACTGCTTCGTGTTCCTCTATTTCGCCGTGGCCGGTGGTGGTCCGTGGAGCATCGACGAACGCAGCGCCTCGCGCTCGTACCGCCTAGGGAGGCCGACGCGCATCGACGTCAGTCGCACCGGACCCCCGATGCCCGCCGCCGGTCATCGCCGGCGATTGTCCGGGCTTGCACAACATACCGACGATAACGCCGAGCATCAGCCATAGCGCGGCGTTGGGCGCAGCGTTATCGGCCGGCCGTGCGGCGTCTCGCGTGCGGCCTGAGCCCACTGCTCGCGTCGCGTTTGCAGTGCGTCGCCGGTTACCAGCTTCTTACGCGTGGCAATACGCTCGAGCGCGGTCATCCAGTGCCGGTAGTAGTCTTCACCCGTGTCCGGATCGCCGCGTTCCTTTAATTCGCCGATCACGCCGGCCAGCGTCTGTGCCCACTCCTTCCAGCTGAACGCGCCGCGCTCATGCAAGGCGAGCGCCATCGCAAACGCCTGCGCTTCCCACGGTACCTTGAACACCGGCCCGGCGTCGTCGCAGGGCAAACTGGGCAGCGCGGCGCGCATTTCTGGAGTCGTCGTCATGGCGATCGCGCTCGATGGGGCAGGCAATGCGCTCATGCCGGTTCCAGGTACGGCTCCCAGCAGTCGACGTGGACCGACGCGGCGCTGGTGTGCGGGCCCCACAGCTCCACGCCGTCGAAGCGCACCGTGTACAGCCACTGCGGGTCTTCGCCCGTGCCGCGGGCGTTGGCATCGGGAAACACATGCGCGCCATGCAGCATGACTACCTGACCGCGTTTTCCTCGACAGTATCGCGGCAGGCGGGTATGCGTCGGCGGATTGATTTCGCGCGTGCGCACGTTGGTGCCAACGGCAAACTGCGCCGCACCTGCCAGCGGACGCGCGGTCGAGCTGCCGTGCGCCAGCGCCGCGGCGACCTTGTCGGCGGCAAGCATGCTGAAGGGCCTCACCGGCGGTTGGCGTATGCGGCCATCGTCCAATTCCTCGCGCGTGACCAGTCCGCGCTGGAGCATCAGCTCGATCAGGCCGTCGAGCCATATCCGGTAGTAGCTGCTGGCAAGATATTGCGCGGGCGGCAGGCTCTCTCGCGCGGAACGCGACTGGTCGAGGTTCCAGCGGCGAGCGCCGCCCATGGCCAAGGTCAGCGCAAAGGCGCGCCGCTCCCATGCGGCGTGAAACCATGGTTCGTCGGTCTCGGGAACAACGGGCCCGAAATTCTGGCCGCCGCCCATGTCGTGCACACCGTTCATGACGCGGCCGGCGCGGACCCGATCGGACGCTTCGGCAGGCCGGTGCCGATCATCGAATCGCGCGTGACGAGGTCGGCGAGTTGTTCTTCGCTCCAGCCTTCGGTTTGTGGCGGCCGCTCGGGAAGAACCAGATAACGGATCTCTGCTGTCGAATCCCAGACGCGAACTTCGACGTCTTCGGGCAGCGTCACGCCGAAATCGGCGAGCACGCCGCGCGGATCGATCACGGCGCGCGAACGATACGGGGCGGACTTGTACCAGACCGGCGGCAGGCCGAGCACCGGCCACGGGTAGCACGAGCACAGTGTGCAGACGACCATGTTGTGCGTCCGCGGCGTGTTTTCCAGCGCCACCATGTGCTCGCCCTGCCTGCCGGTGTAGCCGAGCGACGCAATCGCGGCAGTGGCGTCCGAAAGCAGCCAACGCTTGAATTGGGGATCAGCCCACGCTCTGGCGACGACGCGCGCACCGTTGTGCGGTCCCACCTTGGTTTCGTAGGTTTCGATCAGCACATCGAGGGCTTGCGGATCGACATAGCCTTTCTCGACCAGCAGCGACTCGAGAGCGCGCACCCGCAGGTCCATTTCGGAGAGCTCCGAGCCGGCGTGGTGGTCATGGCCGGCGCCGTCGCCGTGGTTGTGGCGATGCTCGGCATCCGCCGCTTTTTCGTTCATCGATGTTCTCTCGTGTATCGCCAGTCGGACCGGCGAACGGTGCTCGCCGCCGCGCATGCCATTTTGCTACAAACGGCGGGCCGACGCGCGGTCATTCCCGCGCCTGCCGGCGCCCGGTCGCCATTCGGCCATTGCCGCCGTCGGCAGATGCGCCGGCGATGCAAGCCCGGTTATGATGGTTTCCCGTACTCTGCCTCTCGCCCCGCATCAGGCCATGCAGGATAACGCCGATTTTTACGATCGTCTGCCGGTCTTCGAGGGCTTCGCCAACATCATGGATCCGGGGCGCTACCGGCCGCTGCCGGATGACTGGGTGATCGGGCTGACCGACGTCGTCAATTCGACACAGGCGATCGCGGCGGGCCGCTACAAGTCGGTGAATACCGCCGGCGCTGCGGTGATCTCCGCGATCGGCAACGCACTCCCGGGCCGCAAATTTCCCTTCGTCTTCGGCGGCGATGGCGCAAGCTTCGCCGTGCCCGCATGCGATCAGGCGACCGCCTCAATCGCGCTGGCGGCAACGGCGGCCTGGACGCGCGACGATCTCGATCTCACGCTGCGCACGGCGCTGGTGCCGGTCGCCGCCGTCAACGAGCAGGGACTCACGGCGAGCGTCGCCCGCTTCGGGCCATCGAAGAATGTGTCCTACGCGATGTTCTCCGGCGGCGGTCTCGCCTGGGCCGAGCGCGCGATGAAGGCGGGACGCTTCACGTTGCAAGCGGCGGCAGCCGGGAGCTCGTCCCGATCTGACGGGGCTGTCGTGCCGCTGGAACGACATTCCTGCGACCCGCGGCGTGATCGTTTCGCTGCTGGTGATGCCGGTGACCCACGGCGACGCCGCATTCCGCAGCACTCTCGAAGACCTGCTGCACGAGCTGGAAACCAGTGCCGAAGTTGCGCGAACGGTCCCCGGCAGCGGACTGATCGCCGGATGGCCGCCCGCCGGCGCGGAGCTCGAGGCTCGCGCGTCGCGCCGACGCGGCGAGAGCCTGCTCTTGCGGCGAATTCACGTGCTCGTGCAGACCCTGCTTTCGTACACCGTATTTAGGACCGGCATGCGCGTCGGCGATTTCGATCCGGCGGTCTATCGGCGCCAGGTCGTCGAAAACTCGGATTTCCGCAAGTACGACGACAACCTGCGCATGACGCTCGATTGCACGCCCGCGTTAGCGGATCGCATAGAACAGCAATTGGCCAAGGCGGCTCGCGAGAACATCGTGCGCTTCGGAATGCATCGGCAACCCGCCGCGATCATGACCTGCATCGTCCCATCGATTACCGAAAGCAACCACGTCCACTTCGTCGACGGTGCCGCAGGCGGATACGCGCTGGCCGCGCAAAGGTTGCGCGCGGGCGGGTGAAAGCGCGGCATTGCATGCGACGCACGCCGGTGCTGGGTTGTCGATGTCGTGTTATCGTCCCAGCCCGGTTCCGCTGCTTCAGTCCAGGTGCGCACCCCGGGCGCGCAGGAAATGCTTGACGTCTTCAAAGCTGACGGCCCCGGCGCGCTGCCGGTCGATTTCATCGAAGTGCTTGACGATGTAGCCGAGGCCCGCGGCGCGCGCCTGCTCGCGCGTCACCGTTCCGCTGCGGTTGACATCCGCCGCGTCGAATCCTGCCTTGAGCTTGCGCTCGACCTGGGCGCGCAACGCTGCGCCTTGCGGCGCCGGCGTCGGTGCGGGTTTGCGCAGCTCCGGCGGCACCCACGGACCGCGCATCGGCGTCTCGATCGTCGCGGGGGGCGACTGCGCGGACTGGGCACGCGCGGGAAGCGCCTCGCTCAGAAGCAGCGCGAATCCAACGCCGGCGAGCACAAGCGCGCCGCGCGAAGACCAAAAACCGCGCTTTCCCGGCCCGGACGGCAAGGTCGCTCACGCTGAACTCAAGATCGCCGGCGGATATATCATGCTTGCCGACGAGTCGCCCGAAATGGGCCATCGCGGCGTTCAGTCGTATGGCGGTTCGCCGGTAAGCCTGATGTTCTACGTGCCTGACGTCGACAAGAGTTTTGCTCAGGCGCTGGCCGCGGGCGGCAAGGTCAAGAACGCGGTCAAGGACCAGTTCTATGGCGACCGCAGCGGTACCTTGACCGATCCGTTCGGCTTGATGTGGACGATCGCGACGCACAAAGAAGACGTCTCGCCATCGGAAATGCAGAAGAGAATGGAAAAGTTGATGGCGGCCGGCCAAAGCGCCTAGCCGCAGGCACGGGAAAGGGGAGGATGCATGTATACGCTGTACGGCAAGAAAGGCTCGGGATCGGCGTCGATCGAGGCGGCGCTGACGATGGCAGGCGCACCGTATCGCATGATCGAGACAGCGTCGTGGGAGACCAACGACGCCTTTCGAGAGCTGCTCAAGGTCAATCCGATCGGCCAGATCCCGACGCTCGCGCTGCCCGAGGGGGGCGTCCTGTCCGAAAGCGCGGCGATCCTGATTCATCTCGACGTCGCGCATCCGGCGGCGGGATTGCTGCCGCGCGACGAGGCGTCGCGTGCGCAAGCGATCCGCGGACTGGTATTCATTGCCGCCAACTGCTATTCGGCCATCACCATCCTGGATTTTCCCGAGCGTTTCTGCAAGGACATGGACGATTCGGCCCGGGATCGAATTCGCGCCGGGACCCGCGAGCGCCTGCACCGGCACTGGGAAATCTTCGCAGACATGTTTCCGGCGCGTCCTTTCCTTGGCGGCAACGACATCGGCGCGCTGGACCTCTACGCGACTGTCGTGACCAAGTGGTCGGGGGCGCGTGCGCACCTGGCCGAACATCGCCCGCCGTTTCACGCGGCGCTGCTCAAGGTCGAAGCGCATCCGAAGGTCGCCGCCGTGTTCGCGCGCAACTGGCCTGCGAAATAGCGCAAGCGCGATAACGCGCCGCACGTCGCGCGCGGCGACCCGAATACGGCGGTGGCCTTGGCCGCTCGCCGATTTCGCGCAGCCTTCGCATATAATGGCCGCAGCGTGCCGGCGCACATCGGCCGGGCGCGAATCCGCCAACCCACGCGATGCGCATCCTGCTCAGCAACGACGACGGCTACTTCGCCCCGGGACTCGAGCGCCTCGCCGCAGATCTCGCCCCGTTCGCCGACATCACCGTCGTCGCACCCGAGCGCGACCGAAGCGGCGCGTCCAATTCGCTGACGCTCGATCGACCGCTTACCGTGCGCCGCGCGCCGAGCGGTTTCCTGTTCGTCAACGGCACGCCGACCGACTGCGTTCACCTTGCGGTGACGGGACTTCTGGACGAGCTGCCGGACATGGTGATTTCCGGCATCAATCACGGCGCCAACATGGGCGACGACACGATCTACTCGGGCACGGTCGCCGCCGCGACCGAAGGCTATCTGCTGGGCATTCCTTCGATCGCGGTATCGCTGACCAGCAAGACCGGCCGTCACTTCGAAACCGCGGCCAAGGTCGTCATCGACCTGCTCTCCCGCCATCGGCGCAAGCCGTCGGGCGCATGGCTTCTGAACGTCAACGTGCCCGACGTGCCGGCCGGCGACATCAAGGGGGTGCTCGTGACGCGTCTGGGCAAGCGGCACAAGGCGGAATCGGTGATCAAGACCGAGACGCCGCGTGGCGAGACCTGCTACTGGGTCGGCGCGGCGGGCGCCGCGGCCGATGCCGGCGAAGGAACCGATTTTCATGCGGTCGGGCTGGGCTTCGTCTCGGTGACGCCGCTGCAGATGGACCTGACCAACCACACCGAAATGCCGCGCATCGCCGAATGGATCGAAGCATGATGCCGCTTCCCTTCGAACCGGCCCTGCGTTCGATCGCCAGGTCCGACGGGCCGGCGACACCATGAGCGCCGGCGTGGAAAAATTCGGCGGCATAGGCATGACCTCGGCGCGTACCCGCACGCGCATGATCGAGCGTCTGCGCGAGCAGGGAATACGCGACGAGGCGGTGATTTCGGCGATCGCCGCGGTGCCGCGCCACATCTTCGTCGACGAGGCGCTGGCCATCCGCGCCTACGACGACAGCCCTTTGCCGATCGGTGCCGGACAAACCATTTCGCAGCCTTACGTAGTCGCCCGGATGACCGAGCTGTTGCGGGCCGGCGGCCATCTGCATCGCGTGCTGGAGATAGGCACCGGCTGCGGTTACCAGACTGCGGTGCTGTCGCACCTTGCCGACGAGGTCTACACGGTCGAGCGCATCGGGTCGCTGGTCGCCAAGGCGCGGCACAATCTGCGCGCGCTGAAGTTGAACAACGTGCGCATCAAGCATGGCGACGGCTCGGCGGACCTGGGCGAGGATCTCGAGGTCGACGGCATCATCGTCACCGCCGCGGCAACGCAGGTTCCGACCGCATTGCTGCGATATCTGAAAGTCGGCGGGCGCATGGTGCTGCCGCTGGCGATCCATGACGACGACGAACGTGGAGCGCAGCGACTGACCGTCATCGAAAAGGCGCCGGCCGGCATCCGGGAGCAAAGCTTCGACGCGGTAAGATTCGTACCATTGCTCCCCGGACTCGCATGACTCATTTCAGTTTCACGCATTCATGCCGGGTGCTTGCGCCGGCCGCTGCCGCGCTGCTCCTCGTATCGTGCATGACCCGACCGCCGGCTCCGGTCAGCGAACGCATTGCGCCGCCGCCGGAAACGATCGAGAGCGCGCCACCCGCGGCAGAACCGCCACCGGCGGCGGAGGCGCCGCCGCCGACGCATATCGTCAAGCGCGGCGAGACGCTCTACCAGATCGCGCTCGACCACGGGCTCGATTACCGCGAGCTCGCCGCATGGAACAATATCGAAAACGTCAACGTCATCCGCACCGGCCGCGTGCTGGTACTCGCGCCGCCGGGTGAAGCGCCTGCCCAGGCCGCTGCGCCGGGTTCCGCCGTGACCACACCGCTCCCGGCAGCACCGCCGATCGCGCCGGTCGGCAGCGAAACGCGGACGTTGCCCTTTATCGGCGCGGCGCCGTCGGGCCGAAGCAACACGGCGTCGTACAAGAGCGAGCCCAGGGCGTTGAAGCTGCCTTACTCCGAGCAGGCGTTGGCTCAGATGCAGCAGAGCAACGTCGTTGCGCCTGCCGCTGTTCCGACGGCCGCGCCCCCGGTCGTTGCGCCGTCCGCGCCGGGCACCGTCCCGGCCGCAGCCGCGCCATCCGCAACGGGGCCCGGCACCGTCGCGGCAGCGCCGGCGCGGATCGAATCCTCACGCGTCCCCGAAATCGACGGCGGCAACATCGATTGGGCGTGGCCCGCGACGGGCAAAGTCATTTCCGGCTTTTCCGAGACGGCGAACCTGAAGGGCATCGACATCGCCGGCAAGTCCGGTCAGCCGGTCCTCGCCAGCGGTCCCGGCAAGGTCGTCTATGCGGGCAACGGACTGCGGGGCTACGGCAAGCTGATCATCATCAAGCACAACAACACGTTTCTGTCGGCCTACGCGCACAATCGCGAAATCCTGGTCAAGGAAGGTCAGCAGGTCGCGAAGGGCCAGAAGATCGCCGAAATGGGCGACAGCGACGCCGACCAGGTCAAGCTGCACTTCGAAATTCGCCGCTTCGGCAAGCCCGTCGACCCGGCGAAATTTCTGCCACCGGCGTAGCGTCCTGGCCGGCGACGCATGAGAGCGCATTCGGCGGCAGACGACGACGAGCCGCCCTCGGCACCGGAGCCCGATACCCGCACGCGCGAGTTGCCGCTGGACATGCCGGTCGTCGGCGTCGGCGCCGACTTCCTGAACGACGTCACCCAGATTTACTTGAACGAGATCGGCCAGAGCCCGCTGCTTACGCCGGTCGAGGAGCTCGAATACGCGCGCGCCAACCGGGACGGTGACTTCGAAGCGCGGCAGAAAATGATCGAGCACAACCTGCGGCTGGTCGTCAGCATCGCCAAGCATTATCTGAATCGCGGGCTGACGCTTGCCGACCTAATCGAAGAAGGCAACCTGGGCCTGATCCACGCGCTGGAGAAGTTCGACCCGGAGCGCGGCTTCCGCTTCACGACCTACGCGACCTGGTGGATACGCCAGTCGATCGAGCGTGCGATCATGAACCAGTCCCGCACGATCCGGCTGCCGGCGCACGTGGTCAAGGAGCTCAACATCGTGCTTCGCGCGATGCGCCACCTGGAAACGCACGGCATGCTGGGGCAGGGCCGCGATCCGACGATAGACGATGTCGCGCATCTGCTGGGAAAGCCGGTCGAGCAGGTGCGCAAGGTGCTGGGCTACAACGAACACGTCACTTCGCTCGATGCGGCGTTCGACGTCGATTCGGGCATGTCGATCGGCGATCAGCTGAGCGACGAGGATGCGCCCGGCCCCGAGCTTCTGCTGCACAATTCCGAGATCGAGGGCTGGGTCAAGCAATGGCTGGAAGAGCTCTCCGAGCGGCAGCGGCTCGTGATCGAGCGACGCTACGGATTGAACGGCTGCGACGTGGCTACGCTCGAGCAGCTCGCCCGCGAGCTGGGCGTCACGCGCGAGCGCGTGCGCCAGATCCAGGCCGAGGCGCTGGAAAAGCTCCGCGCCAGGCTGCGCCGCAAGGGGCTGTCGCGCGACGCACTACTGTGACGCGCTGTCCGAGTTGGCCGTCGTTTGCGCGGTTCGACTTCGCGCGCGCCGCGCCTAAGCCATCGCGCGCAACTCGCGCGCCGGTGGCAATGCACCGACGCTCGCGCGCAATTGCGCGACGATTTCGGCGCTTCGGGCGGTGGCGCGACCGTAGCGCAGCGTCGCGTAGTACTCTGCGATGCTCTTGATCAGCACGGCGCGCGCCGGCCAGCGCGCTGCGGCGCGCTCGGCGTATGCCAGCGGTCCTTCGTCCGGGCGGCGCTCGAGCCCGGCGCGCGCGAGCCTACGGCAGGCTGCTCGCCATAGCGCCACTTCGGCTTCGACCCGCGAGCGACGCAGCTTCGAGAATCCAAGCACGGCGATTCCCCAGACAAATGCCGCGGCGGCGAGCAGCGCGACCAGTCGCCACGGCGGCGCGCCCTTGAGCCCGATGTCGCGCAGGAAATCGCGCTGCCGCTCGAGATTGAAGCCGACGAAGCCGCGCTGCCAATGGTAGTTGACGCTGTCCCAGTGCAGCCGCAGGCTCTTGAGCCACGTCATCTCGATGCGCGCGAGGTAGGGCACGCGCTCGCCCGCCGGCAGCGCGGCACCAATGCCACGCTCGATGCGCGACGGCGCGACCGCGGCTGTCGGATCGACCCGCTCCCATTTCCCGTCGAGCAACGCCTCGGCCCAGGCATGCGCATCGGACTGGCGCACGATCATGTATTCGCCCGTCGGATTCATTTCGCCGCCCTGGTACCCGGTGACGACGCGCGACGGAATGCCGGCGGCGCGCATCAGCAGGGCGAAGGCGCCGGCAAAATGCTCGCAGAAGCCGCGGCGGGTGTTGAACAGGAAGCCGTCGACCGGATCCCGGTCGAGAATGTCGGGCGCCAGTGTATAGACGAACGACTCGGTACGGAACCAGTCGAGCACAGCGGCGATGTATGCGCGGTCCGATGCGCTGCGCTCGCGCAGATCGCGCGCGAATTCGATCGTGCGCGGATTGCCATGCGGCAGCTGCAGGTTGTCCGGCGCATCGTTGGCGAGGGCGGCGAACGTGCCGACGGTCGCCGAACGCACGGTGTAGCGCACGGCTTGCGTGACCGGAGCCTTCGCTAGCAGCTGCTGGTCGTACGTCACGACGGCCAACGCCTCCTTCGCATCACCCGCCGGCGCGTCGGGATTCGGCGCACGCGGCGGGCCGGTCGGATGCTCGAGCGCGAACAGCCAGAGCTTGCCGTGCGGCTCCATCGTCACCGTGTACTCGGACGCGCGGGCAACCGGCGGCACGAATTGGCCGGTCCGCAGCTTGTACAAAGGACGCCAGGTGGCGCCGTCGAAACGCGCGAACACGGGGCCGCGCCAGTAGCGCTGCGATGGCGGCGGCGGTGCGCCGCTGAACTCGACGCGAAAAGCGACCTCGTCGGACAGCGACAGGTCGCTGATCGAACCCGGCGACATGCTCTCGGAAAGGCCGGTTCGCGCGCCGCTTTCGAGCGGGCTTCCCCAGAGCGGTCCGGCTAAGCGCGGAAACAGGACGAACAGCAGCGCCGCGATCGGAATGCCCTGCAGGATGAGCAGCGCGGTGGCCCGCACCTGCGGTCGCCACGCGTCGCTCCCGCCAGCCGAAGTGCGCAGGACCGCCAACGCGACGCCGGTCGCAATAAGCGAGGGCATCGCGGCCACGGCCGCCAAGATCGTCTGCGCGTAGAAAAATTGCGTCAAGGCCAGAAAGAGCGCGAGGCAGACCAGCAGCGCGCCGTCGCGCGCGCCGCGCGCCTCGAGGAACTTGATGCCGACCAGGACGTAGAGGAATGCGACGCAGGGGTCGCGCGCCAGGAAGTAGCCGTATTCGGCGCGAATGCCGATCGCTGCGGCCACCGCGAACCCCGGCAGCAGCCAGCGGCGCAGACTGCGCAGGTTGTTTCGGTCGAACGGGAAAGCGACTCGCGCGATGACGAGCGCGGTACCGACGAGGGCGATCCAACGGTCGATGTGTCCCCACAGCGGCATCTGCGCGCAGAGCAGCAATGCCGCAAGCGCGCCGAGTTGGGTGCGCGTGAGCGGCGCAGGTATGTTTTTCGCGGTCACGTCGGATTCGGCTGGCCGAACGAGGCCAGCGCGACCAGCGCAGCGCGGCGGTGCCCGGCGCCTTGTCCGTGCGGTAGCGCGGAGCCGGGCAGCCGCAACCCGAACGGACGTGTTTCGCGCTCGGCGGCGAGCACCCACGCGGTCAGGCGCGATAGCCGCATTTCTTCATCCAGGGCCGACGGCAGTTCGCTCCAGTCGAGGTCGATGGCGCCGCCGCCGGCGCCCCCTTCGAATTGCTTGGTATACCAGCCGCCGCCGCGCGCGACCGCTTTCCACGCGATGCGATTGTGCGGATCGCCGCGCTCATAGTCGCGCAGACCGCCGAGCTCGGCATCGGCGGCGCGTGCCGCGCGTTGCGGGTCGATCCCCAACCGGCTGGTCGGCAATGGGGGAGGAGCGGTTTCGGGCGCCGGATAGATGCACGCCGTCAAAGGAAAATGCACGTAGGCCCAGCCGCGCCACAGGCCCAGCGGAAAGTCGGTCGACAGCGTCACCCGACCCAGCGGCCGCGGCCCGCGTCGCGGCGCGGCGACGGTCAGCACGACCGGACGGGTTGCGTCCGCCGGCAGATCGATCACCGCCGGCGGACCGCCGGACGGCGTGACGACGATGCCGTTGCGCTCTCGTTCACCGCTGGCGAGCGAGAGCGTGAACGTGACCTCGCCGCCGGCAAACGCTTCGCCGGCGGCGACCGGCGAGCTCGCGAGGCCCGTGAGGTTGCGAAAGGTCGCAAGCAACGCCGCTGCGACCATGCCTGCGGCAAGGAAAGTCATCGCGTAACCCAGCGAAAGCGCGTAGTTCATCGCCGTCAGCAGCATGATCACCAACGTCGCGATCACCGCGAATCCGCGCCGGGTAGGCAGAATGTAGATGCGGCTGTGACGCAAAATCACCGGTTCGCGGTCGCCCGGCGCGAGTCGCCAGAAGCGCTGCTGCGCCTGCGCGATCCACGAGCGGGTGAACGGAAGCGTCGCCATCGTCGCTAAGTGCCGCTCGTTGCCAGGCTGCCGGCGGATTCAGCCGTGCCTGTCGTCGCCACGTCTGCTGCCGGCGAGTGCATCGCGGCCGGGGTTGCGGGATTCAGGGCAGCGGCACCGCGCGCAGAAGAGTCCTTGCCTGCGGACCGCCGGCGCGTGCGCTGCCGGCGAGCCGATGGCCGGCGACTGCGGGAAACACGGCCTGCACGTCCTCCGGCAGCACCATCGGACGTCCGGCGAGCAGTGCCCAGGCGCGGCTGGCGGCGACGAGGAGCAGTCCGGCGCGCGGCGACAGGCCGCGATGTGCGCCGCCGGTGATGCCGCTGCTCGACACGCCCGCGCCGCGCGAAGCCGCGAGCAGCGATTGCACGTAGTCGAGCAGCGCGGGTGCGACGTGCACCGCTGCCGCCTCGCGTTGCCATGCGATCAGCGTCGCCGCGTCGGCGCAGGGGGCGAGCTCCGCAATGCGCACGCGTCGGTCGCCGGACAGCAGCAGTTCGCGCTCCGCCGCCGGCTCGGGGTAGCCCAGCTCGATCGTCATCAGGAAGCGGTCGAGCTGCGATTCGGGCAGCGGATACGCGCCGATCTGCTCGGCTGGATTTTGCGTGGCGATCACGAAAAACGGCTCGGGCAGCGGCCGCGTATTGCCGTCGATCGAGACCTGTCGCTCCTCCATCGCTTCCAGAAGAGCGCTTTGCGTTTTCGGCGGGGCGCGATTGATTTCGTCGGCCAGCACGATCGAGTGGAAAATCGGTCCCGAATGGAAGCGGAAGGCGTGGGTAGCGGGATCGAAAATCGATACGCCCAGCACGTCGGCGGGTAATAGATCGCTGGTGAACTGTACGCGGGCATACTGCAGGCCGAGCGTCGCCGCCAGGGCCTGAGCCAAGGTCGACTTGCCCACGCCGGGAATATCCTCGATCAAGAGATGGCCGCGCGCCAACAGACAGGCCAGCGCGAGCTTCAATGGCGTGTGCTTGCCGACGACAATGCTGCCGAGCGTATCGACGACAGCCGCCAGCCTTTCGGGCAGCGGGATGGCGCGGGTGTCGGCGGGGCGCAGGCTCATCGGCTCGTGGTCGGAGGTGACAAAACGAACACTATAGAGGGCAATCGACGGCTAGTCATTACCGCTCGCGGCGCGCTACACTCCGCTCGACCCCCAAGCCGCGGCGGCGCGTGTCGCGCCCACGGCCGATCGACCGAAAGCCCGTGTCCACCGCGTACATCACCCATCCCACCTGCCGCCTGCATGCGATGGGGCCGTACCATCCCGAATGCCCGGAGCGCCTCGATGCGGTGCAGGATCGCCTGATCAGCTCGGGGCTCGACGCCCTGATCGAGCATCATCTCGCGCCGGAGGCGACGCGCGCGCAACTCAGGCGTGTACATGCTGCGCACTACATCGACGAGATCGAGGCAGCGAGTCCCGAAAGTGGTGTCCACTATCTCGATCCGGACACCGCGCTCAACCCCGACTCGCTCGATGCCGCCCGGCACGGGGCCGGGGCGCTGATTCTCGCGACCGATCTCGTCGTCGGCGGAAAACGCGACACGGCGTTTTGTGCGGTGCGGCCGCCCGGTCATCATGCGACGCGCGATCGGGCGATGGGGTTCTGCCTTTTCAACAACGTCGCGATCGGAGTCGCGCATGCGCTCGAGCATCACGGCCTCGCGCGCGCCGCAGTCGTCGATTTCGACGTGCACCACGGCAACGGGACCGAGGATATTTTCGCCGGTGACGACCGCGTCATCATGACCGGAACGTTCCAGTACCCGCTGTATCCCTATTCGGGCGTCGAGCCGCTGGGACCGAACATGCACAACGTTCCTCTTTCGCCCGGCAGCGGCAGCGATGCTTTTCGCAAGGCCTTCATCGAAGTGTGCCTGCCGGCGCTCGAGGCGCATCGGCCGGAGATCATTTTCGTTTCTGCCGGCTTCGACGCGCACCGCGAGGACCCGCTGGCCAATCTGCAACTCGCCGACGAGGACTATGCGTGGGTGACGAGCAAGATTGCCGCCGTCGCAGCCCGGCATGCCGGCGGGCGCATCGTGTCTACACTCGAAGGCGGGTATGCGCTGAGCGCGCTGGGCCGCAGCGCGACCGCGCACGTGCGCGCGCTTGCCGGTTTGGGTCCTTAGCGAGACAGACGAAGTCACGATGGAAAGACGACAATTCCTCACTGCCTGCGCAGTGGCGGCCGGCACGGCGCAACTGGGTCGGCTAGGCGAGGCGTGGGCCGGCACGGCGCCGCGTCTGTACGGACGCTCGCGGCTGGTGGACATTCACGGCGAACCGATCAAGTTCGGAGAGCTCGCGCCACGGACCAACTACGTGTTCAACTATCCGTACGCGGGCACCCCGTGCTTCCTGCTCAACCTCGGACAACCGGTGGCGGGTGCCGACAACGTGTTGCGCGCCGATGGCGCCACCTACGCATGGACCGGCGGCGTCGGCCCCGGCCATTCGCTGGTATCGTACTCGGCGATATGCGCGCACAAGCTCGCGTATCCGACGCGCGAGGTGAGCTTCATCCGGTTTCAGTCGGAGCGCTCGCCGACCTCCGACGGTAACGTGATCCATTGCTGTGCCGATCACAGCGTCTACGATCCCGCCGCAGGGGCACGGGTGGTCAGCGGGCCCGCTCCGCAGCCGCTGGCGGCGATCCTGCTCGACTACGACGCGGCGACCGACGGGCTGGCGGCGCTGGGCACCGTCGGCGCCGAGCAATTCGATGCGTTCTTCCGCAAGTACGACTTCAAACTGACGATGGAGTACGGTCAGGGCAAGGCGCGGCTGCCGATAGGCACGACGACGGTGGTGCGCGAGCTCACCCAGTACTGCCGCCAGACGATACAGTGTTGAGGCGCCTGCGCGGGCTCTAGGCTCCGGTCATGGCGACGTAGAGGGGCTGCGCCGCGACGCGCGAGAGCCAGCGGCGGATAGCAGGAAACCGCGACAGGTCGAAGCCGCCCTCGTGCGCGACGTGGCTGTAGGCGTAAAGGGCGATGTCGGCGATCGTGTAGCGCCCGCCGACCAGGAATGGCTCGTGGGCAAGCTGTTTTTCCATCACTTCCAGCGCCCGGTAGCCGCCGGGTAGTTTGGATTCGAGCAGCGCGCGCTGCGACGCCGGGTCCGGGTGAAAGCGGCGCAGAAAGCGCGCTACCGCGATATAGGGCTCGTGGCTGTATTGCTCGAAAAAAAGCCACGCGAGTACGCGTGCGCGCTCGAGGCGGTCGGTGGGCATGAGCGGCGATGCGTCGGCGAGATAGCAGATGATGGCGTTCGATTCGGGCAGATACACGCCGGGCTTGAGTTCGACCACGGGAACCTTGCCGTTGGGGTTCCTGGCGAGAAACTCGGGCGTGCGCGTCTCGCCTTTCCCAGGGTCGATTTCGATCCAATCGTAAGGCAGTTGCAGCGCCTCGAGGACCATGCGGACCTTGTGGCAGTTGCCCGACAATGACATGCCGTAGACCTTGATCATCGCTGTCTCCCTTCGCCGCGGCCAGTAGGGGAATCTGCATTACAATCGCGCCGGGCACAAGCTTTCCGTGGAGGGTGTGCAATGCATCGCGGTTTGCGCCGTCGCGTTTCCTGATGGCTGCCATCCGGGTTGCCGTGCTCGGCCTGTATCGCTCAGGCTCATCGGCCGCCGCCGGCGTGCTGCATCGTCTCGGCGTCGAGATGGGCGCCCCGTTCTGGCAGGATCACTACGAATCGCTGCGCCTCGCCAAGCGTTTACGGCGCTGGTGGCACGAGCCGGACCTGGAAGAGCGCTTTCCCAGCGCCGAGCGAGTGCGCAAGCTGCGCGACTGGGTCTGTTTTCTCGAAGGGGGTCGCGCGACCCACGTCGGCGCCAAGCATCCGCTGCTTTCGCTTTGCGGCGACGATCTGGTGGAAGCCTGGGGCCCCACGGTGCGCTTTGTCTGGACGTATCGCCCGCTGGACGAATCGATCGCGTCGATCCGCCGTACCGGTTGGTGGCCCGAGCCCTACGGCGAGAATTTGCAGCGACGCTTGTGGGATGAGGTCAACCGGTTCTTCGCCGGCCACGAGCATCTGCGCATCGATTTCTCCGACACGCTCGCCGACCCTGCGCGCGAAATCAGGCGCGTGGCCGAGTACGTCGATCTGCATCCGGACAGCGAACGTTTCGCTGCCGCGCTCGCCTCGATCCAGCCGCAGAAAAGCCGCGCAAGCGATTTGCCGACGACGGCGGCAGCGTCCTGACGCCGGCGCGATCGAGCCGCTCTCGCGCGTCCTCAACGACCGACCAGGATCGCCGCGGCGACCCGCCTGCCTTCGGCGGCGAGAATGTTGTAGGTACGACAGGCGGCCGGCGTATCCATCACTTCGAGACCGATGCGGGCGTCGGCCAGTGCGCGGGTGAGGCGCGGATGCGGAAACCGCATCACCGTCCCGCTGCCGAACAGCGCGACTTCCGGCCGAAGGGCCGCGAGCGCGGCGAAGTCCGATTCGGAGAGCGCATCGAAGCCGCCCGGCGCCCAGCCGCCGATCAGCTGCTCGGGCGTCACCAGGAGATTTTCGCGATAGTCGGTTGCGCCGATGCGGACGTAGCCCTCGCCGTGGCCGGTGAACACGTTGCCGGTGGCGACATTGAGGTGGAATTTCACGGCGGGACGCCGGCTGGGCGGAGAAGGGTGCGCATAGCGTTGTGCATTGCGGTAACTGCCTAAGTCCGTTAGGATTATAGCTTCAATCGCCGCCACATCGCTCGGACGGTCCGGGCGCTTATGCTGGCGGCAGAGGAACCGCAATGGCTTCCCCGACCGATTCGCAGTTCGCGCGCATTGCGCGCCTGCCGCCGTACGTCTTCAATATCACTTCCGAACTCAAGATGGCCGCGCGGCGTCGCGGCGAGGACATCATCGATTTCGGCATGGGCAATCCCGACGGGCCGACGCCGGCGCATATCGTCGCCAAGCTGGTGGAAACCGTGCAGCGCCCCGATACGCACGGCTACTCGGTGTCGCGCGGCATCCCGCGGCTGCGCCGCGCGATCTGCCAGTGGTACCAGCGCCGCTACGGCGTCGAATTCGACCCCGACACCGAGGCGATCGTCACCATCGGCTCGAAGGAGGGCATCGCGCATCTCGGTCTCGCGACCCTGGGGCAGGGCGACACCGTTCTCGTGCCCAATCCCAGCTACCCGATCCATATCTACGGACCGGTGATCGCCGGCGCCGACATCCGCCAGGTTCAGCTGACGCCGGACGTCGACTTTTTCGCCGAGCTCGATCGCACGATCAAGTCGAGCTTTCCCAAGCCGAAAATGCTGATCATCAATTTTCCGGCGAACCCGACCGCGCAATGCGTCGAGTTGCCGTTCTTCGAAAAGATCGTCGCGCTGGCGCGCGAGCACGGCATTTACGTCGTGCACGATCTGGCGTATGCCGACATCTGCTTCGACGGCTGGAAGGCGCCGTCGATCATGCAGGTCCCCGGCGCGCGCGAGGTCGCGGTCGAGTTCTTCACAATGTCCAAGAGCTACAACATGGCGGGCTGGCGCATCGGCTTCATGGTCGGCAACAAGGACCTGGTCTACGCGCTGTCGCGTATCAAGGGCTACCACGACTACGGCACGTTCACGCCGATCCAGGTCGCCTCGATCGCGGCGCTCGAGGGACCGCAGGACTGCGTCGCGCAGGTTGCGATGACCTACCAGAAGCGGCGCGACGTGCTGGTCAAGGGACTGCACGAAGCCGGCTGGAACGTCGACATTCCGAAGGCGTCGATGTACGTCTGGGCGGCGATCCCGGCGCAATATCGCGAGCTTGGATCGCTCGAATTCACCAAGAAGCTCCTGGCGCGGGCCAAGGTGTCGGTGTCGCCCGGCATCGGCTTCGGCGAATTCGGCGACGGTCACGTGCGGTTCGCGATGATCGAGAATGAATCGCGCACGCGCCAGGCGATCCGGGGCATCAAGCAGATGTTCCGCGAGGACGGGCTCGCTTGAGGCGCGCGCGATGGCCGACGCCGCGATGAAGCCGCTGCAGGTGGGGTTGCTCGGCATGGGCACGGTGGGGCGCGGCACGTGGGACGTCCTGCGGCGCAACGAAGAGGAGATCACGCGTCGCGCCGGCCGCCCGATTCGCATCACCCACATCGCCACGCGCACGCTCGCCCGCGCGCAGGCCGCCACGCGCGACAGCGAAGGCGTGCGTCTGGACACCGATCCGCAGACTGTCGTCGACGACCCCGACATCGACATCGTCGTCGAGCTGATCGGCGGCATCGAACCGGCGAAAACCTACGTGCTGCGGGCGATCGCCAACGGCAAGCACGTCGTTACCGCCAACAAGGCGTTGCTGGCGGCGCACGGTAACGAGATATTCGCCGCCGCACAGAAGGCCGGCGTGATGGTGGCCTTCGAGGCGGCGGTCGCCGGCGGCATTCCTATCATCAAGGCGCTGCGCGAAGGCCTGACGGCGAATCGCATCGAGTGGATTGCCGGCATCATCAACGGCACGAGCAACTTCATCCTGTCCGAGATGCGAGCCACCGGCGCAACCTTCGCCGCGGCGCTCAAGGACGCCCAGGCGCGCGGCTACGCCGAAACCGACCCCACTTTCGACGTCGACGGCATCGACGCCGCGCACAAGCTGACGATCATGTCGGCGATCGCGTTCGGCGTGCCGATGCAATTCGACAAGGCGTACACCGAAGGCATCTCGCGCCTCGCCCGCGAGGACATAAGGTACGCCGAGGAGCTGGGCTACCGGATCAAGCTGCTCGGCATCACGCGACGCGCCAAGGCGAACGGGCGCGACGGCATCGAATTGCGAGTGCATCCGACGCTGGTGCCGCACAAGCGGCTGATCGCCAACGTCGAAGGCGCGATGAATGCGGTCCTGGTCAAGGGCGATGCCGTCGGGCCGACGCTTTATTACGGCCCCGGCGCCGGTGCCGAGCCGACGGCAAGCGCGGTCATCGCCGATCTGGTCGACGTGACCCGCATGCATACCGCCGACCCCGAGCACCGCGTGCCGCATCTGGCGTTCCAGCCCGACCAGCTTTCCGACACGCCGATCCTGGCGATCGGCGACGTGCAGACCAGCTATTACCTGCGCATGCGGGTGCAGGACCGGCCCGGCGTGCTGGCCGACATCACGCGCATCCTCGCGGATCGCGACATCTCGATCGACGCGATGATCCAGAAGGAGCCGTCGGAAGGCGCCGAGCAGACCGACATCATCCTGCTGACGCATCGCTCGGTCGAGCGCCGCGTCGTCGACGCGATCGCGCGGATCGAGGAGTTGCCGACGGTGCGAGGCAAGGTCGTCCGGATCCGGATGGAAGAGCTGAACTGACGCGCGGAGATCGAGTATGGAAACCACCAACGAGACGGTCGTCTGGGAAGGAAGCCCGTCGCAGCTCACGAACTTCGGCACCTATCTCGCCTGTGCGTTGGTCGCCGCCGCGATCGTCGTTGCCGGCGTGCTGATCGCGCCGGTGGCGTTCTGGGTGCTGTTCGTGCCCGCGGTCCTCGCGCTCTGGCGCTACGTCGAGCTCAGTTTCTTCCGCTACAGGGTGACGACCGAGCGTGTCGGCCTGACCCGCGGCGTGCTCACCAAGCGCACCGACTCCATCGAGCTCTACCGTGTCAAGGACACGACGCTGATCGAGCCTTTTTTCCTGCGCATGTTCGGGTTGTCTGATGTAGTGCTGAACTCGTCCGACCGCACGACCCCGCTGCTGGTTCTGCACGCGGTGCCGAACGGCCTCGCGCTGCGCGAGCAGATTCGCGCCAACGTCGAGCGGCTGCGCGTGCAGAAGTCGGTGCGCGAAGTCGACTTCGCGCCGGAGCGCTAGCCACCTCGCTGCCGATGGAATACATCAGCACCCGCGGCGGCATGCCGCCGCAAGCGTTTTCGTCGATCCTGCTCGAAGGCCTCGCGCCCGACGGCGGGCTGACCGTCCCGGCAGCCTATCCGCGTCTCACCGCGGCCGAGCTCGCCGCGCTGCGCCCGCTCGACTACCGCGCGCTGGCGTTCGCGCTGCTGTCGCTGTTCGCCGACGACATCCCGGCCGCCGAGCTCAAGGCGCTGATCGATCGCACCTATACCGCGGCCACGTTCGGCAGCGACGACGTCACACCGCTGCTGACGCTCGAGCCCGGCGTGATGCTGCTGCGCGCGTCCAACGGACCGACGCTGGCCTTCAAGGACGTCGCGATGCAGCTGCTCGGCAATCTGTTCGAGCACGCACTGGCCAAGGGACGGCGCGACCTCAACATCCTCGGCGCCACGTCCGGTGACACCGGCTCGTCGGCCGAGTACGCGATGCGCGGCAAGCGCGGCATCCGGGTGTTCATGCTTTCGCCCAAGGACCGGATGAGCCCGTTCCAGACCGCGCAGATGTATTCGCTCACCGATCCGAACATCTTCAATATCGCGATCGAGGGCGTGTTCGACGATTGCCAGGACATCGTCAAGACCCTTGGCGCTGACGCTGCGTTCAAGCGCGACATGCGGATCGGCACGGTCAATTCGATCAACTGGGCGCGAGTCGCGGCGCAGATCGTCTACTACTTCAAGGGCTATTTCGCGGCGACCCGGAGCGACGCCGAGCAGGTCTCGTTTGCCGTGCCCTCGGGCAATTTCGGCAATATCCTCGCCGGCCACGTCGCGCGTCAGATGGGCTTGCCGATCCGCCGCCTGATCCTGGCGACCAATGAAAACGACGTGCTCGACGAGTTCGTGCGCAGCGGTCGTTACCGCGTGCGCCGGCCGGAGGAGACGTTGCAGACGTCGAGCCCGTCGATGGACATCTCCAAGGCCTCGAATTTCGAGCGCTTCGTCTTCGACCTGGCCGATCGCGACGCAAACAAGGTGCGCGAATTGTGGGCCCGGGTCGAGCGCGACGGCGGCTTCGACCTGTCCGGCACGCCGCTGGAGGCGCGGCTGCGCGAGTCGGGGTTCGTGTCGGGAAGGAGCACGCACGCCGATCGCATCGCGACGATCCAGGCGGCCGCCGACAATTATCGTATCGTCGTCGACCCGCACACCGCCGACGGCATCAAGGTCGGACTCGAGCAACGCGAAAACGGCGTTCCGTTGATCTGCATAGAAACGGCGCTGCCCGCGAAGTTTGCGGCGACGATACGCGAGGCGCTCGGCCGGGAGGCCGCGCGCCCGGCGGCGTACGCGGGAATCGAGGAGCGACCGCAGCGCTACAGCGTGCTTCCACCCGACGTCGATGCGGTCAAGTCCTACATCGCCGCACGCGCGGCCTGATATCGCGGGCAGCTTTCCGATGCCCATCTTTCTGCGCGACCTCGGCCGCAACATCGCCTTCGGTGCGCGCGTCGCGCTCGGGCTGCCGGTGACGCGGCTGGACTTCCGCATCGGCGTGCCGCAGCTCCTGGCGCTGTTCGTCTTTTCGGCGCTGGTCGACGTCGGCGTCGATTGGGTGCAGCGCGAGCCCGGCGCGATGTTCACCATGCAGGGCCTCGTCGGCGAGATGTTCTTCGGCGCGGTCCTGATGCTGCTCGCGACACTGCTGGCACGGGGATTCCGGCAACCGGAGTACGCGCTGGCGCTGCCGGTCATCGTGCTGGCCAGCGAGTGGCCGTTGCAGGTCGCGCGCGCCGTGCTGGCAGCGGCCCACGGTGAGCTGTACTTTTTCGGCGAGGCGGTTCATGGTCAGTGGATCGTCACGCTGTGGATGGTGTTCTGGCTCTGGCGCGCGTCCGCGGTGAGCCTTTCTCCACCCGCGCCGCACTACTGGCTGCGCTCGGTGGCCGCGGCAGTAGTGCTGATCAGTCCGATGTGGCTGTTTGCGCCGCTGTTGCCCGAGGCGGCGTGGTGGATGGCGCCTTCGAGCGGAGCGCGCGACACGCGCTATCCGAGCCCTGCTTCCGAGGAGGTACTCGCCGCTCAGCCGCAACTGCTCGACGATGCGTTGAGCGACCTCGAGGACCAGCGTCCGGGGCTTACCGATCTGTATTTCGTCGGTTTCGGCCCCGACGCGGCGGAAGATGTCTTCCGCAAGGACATCGTGGCTGCGCGGGAGCTATTCGACCAGCGATTCGATACCGAGGGGCGCTCGGTGACGCTGATCAACAGTCCGCGTACGGTGCTCGACGAGCCGCTGGCGACCGTCAGCAACCTGCGCGAGACGCTGAACGAGATCGGCGCGACGATCGATCGCGATGACGACGTGGTGCTGCTCTTCCTCGAGAGCCACGCCGGACGCGACTATCGCCTCGCTGCCGATTTTCCGCCACTCGACCTGGATGAGCTTTCGCCGCCGCTGCTGCGCGAGATGCTCGACGAATCGGGCATCAAGTGGCGCATCGTCATCGTGTCGGCTTGCTATTCGGGTGGCTATGTCGAACCGCTGAAGGACGACTACACGCTGATCATGACGGCATCGGCGGCGACTCGCAGGTCGTTCGGCTGCGGTACCGACAGCGATGCGACGTTTTTCAGCGAAGCCTTGTTCCAGCAGGCGCTGCATTTCGAGGATTCGTTCCTCAAGGCGTTCGAGCAGGCGCGCCGGAGCATCGCCGAGCGGGAAAAAAAGGAAGACATGAGACCGCCCTCCGATCCCCAGCTCTTCGTCGGCAGCGCAATGGCGGCCAAGCTGCCGCATCTTGAGGAAGCGCTGCGCGCAAGACGCGCCAGCGGCAATATCTGACGGCCGCGGACTCCCGATCTTGATAGAATCTGCGGTGAATGTCGCGTCCGCGGCGACGCGGCAAGGAACGTCCCCTCGATGCCCCCATCCGCAACTGACGTCCGGCCGTTAGCCGGTCTCAAGGTCCTCGAGCTCGGCCAGCTGATCGCCGGACCGTTTGCGGGCAAGATCTTCGCCGAGTTCGGCGCCGAGGTCATCAAGATCGAATCGCCCGACGGCGGCGACCCGCTGCGGCAGTGGCGGCTGCTGCACAAGGGGACGTCGCTGTGGTGGTATGTTCAGGCGCGCAACAAGAAATCGGTCACTGCCAATCTGCGCGTGCCCGAAGGTCAGGAGATCGTGCGCCGGCTGGCCCGCGAGGCCGATATCGTGATCGAGAATTTCCGTCCCGGGACGCTGGAAAAATGGGGCTTAAGCTACGACGCGCTCGCGGCGGCCAATCCTGGGCTGATACTGCTTCGCCTGTCGGGGTTCGGCCAGACCGGCCCGTATCGCGACCAGCCGGGTTTCGGCGCCGTCGGCGAGTCGATGGGCGGCATGCGCCACGTCACCGGATTTCCGGACAGGCCGCCGGTGCGCATGAACATCAGCATCGGCGATGCGCTGGCGGCGTTGCACGGCGTCATCGGCGTGCTGATGGCGCTGCATCATCGCGAGACGCGCGGCGGCAAGGGCCAGGTCGTCGACGTGGCGCTGTACGAGGCCGTGTTCAACATGATGGAGAGCCTGATCCCCGATTACGACATCTTCGGCGAGACGCGGGGCCGCATCGGCACCGGTCTCACCAACATCGTGCCGTCGAACACGTACACGACTCGCGATGGACACAGCATCGTCATCGCCGGCAACGGCGACAGCATCTACAAGCGCCTGATGCATGCGATCGGACGCGACGATCTCGGACAGGACGCGAGCCTCGCGAACAACCTCGGACGCGTCAAGCGCACGGCGGAGATCGACGGCGCGATCGGCGACTGGGCCGCCGCGCATGACCTCGAACCGGTGCTGGAGGCACTCAAGGCCGCCGACGTGCCGCACGGCAAGATCTACACCGCCGCCGACATCATCGCGGATCCGCAGTATCTCGCGCGGGAAATGATCCGCCAGATGCGGCTGCCGGACGGCACGCCGATGAAATTTCCCGGCGTCGTGCCCAAGCTGTCGGACACGCCGGGCGACATCGACTGGATCGGGCCCGCGCTGGGCGAGCACACCGACACCGTGCTGCGCACGCTCGGCTATGGCGACGCGGACATCGAGCGCCTGCGCGCGGCCGGAGCGATCTGAAAGGCAGGTCATGGACAAGCGCATCTTCATTCACGACGTCGTCGCGCGCGACGGCTTGCAGATCGAGCCGCAATGGGTGCCGACCGAGCGCAAGATCGAGCTGATCGACCGTCTTTCGGCGACCGGAGTGGCGAAGATCGAGGCCACCTCGTTCGTCTCGCCCAAGGCGGTGCCGAACCTGCGCGATGCGGAAAGCGTGATGGCGGGAATCGCACGCAATCCGGCCGTCACGTATGTTGCGCTGGTCCCCAACGCGCGCGGCGCCGAGCGCGCGCTGGGCGCCGATGTCGACGAAATGGTGCTGGTCGTCTCGGTATCGGAAACCCACAATCGCGCCAACGTGCGGCGGACAGTGGCGGAGTCGTTCGCCGGCTTCACCGAAGTGTTCGATGTCGCACGCGGCAGCGGCAAGGCGATCACCGGCGCGCTGGCGACGTCGTTCGGTTGTCCGTTCGAAGGCGTCATCCCCGAGCGCCAGGTGATGGACGGCGTCGCGCGCTACGTCGATCTCGGTGTCGCGGGCGTGACGCTGGCCGACACGACCGGCATGGCCAACCCGCGGCAGGTCGAGGCGCTGGTGCGTCGCGTGCGCGAGCGCTGGCCGGAGCTCGACCTTGCGCTTCACTTTCACAACACGCGAGGCATGGGACTCGCCAATGTGCTGGCGGGACTCGCCGCCGGGGTCGTGCGCTACGAGGGCTGCCTCGGCGGCCTGGGTGGCTGCCCGTTCGCACCCGGAGCGACCGGCAACATCTGCACGGAAGACCTGGTGCATATGCTGCACAGCATGGGGTACGAAACCGGCGTCGATCTGGATCTGCTGCTTGCGACGTCGCGTCGCCTCGGCGAGATCGTCGGCCACGATCTGCCGGGCCAGGTCGTCAAGGCGGGGAAAGCGACCGACCTGCATCCGGCGCCGCCCGAGATGGCCAGTCATTGAATAGGCCATCGTCCGCCGGCAGGCTCGTTGACACACAGTGAACCCTATGTGAGCATCGACTGTACCGACCTGAGAATTCGAGCATGCGGGCGCGACACGACGTGCCCGCGCCGTTTTCCTACCTGGAGGATTCAATGAAGCTATTCCGCATGATCGCGCTCGCCGTTTGCGCGACGGTCGCCGGCGCCCTTCCGTTCGTTGCGCAGGCGCAGGGCAAGATTGAAAAGCCGAAGGTCAGTCTCGCCGTCGGCGGAAAGGCCGCTTTCTATTATCTGCCGCTGACCATCGCCGAGCGTCTGGGCTATTTCAAGGACGAAGGGCTCGAGCCCGAGATCAGCGATTTCGCCGGCGGCTCGAAAGCGCTGCAGGCCGTCGTCGGCGGCAGCGCCGATGTTGTTTCCGGCGCATGGGAAAACACGATCGACCAGCAGCCGAAGGGGCTCAACCTGCAGGGATTCGTCAAGATGGGCCGCTATCCGGCCATCTCGGTCGGCATCGTCAAGGCAAAGGCGGCGGACTACAAATCGCCGAAGGATCTTAAGGGCATGAAGATCGGCGTCAGCGCGCCCGGATCGAGCACGAATCGCATCGTGCAGCACCTGATGGCGGAAGGCGGGCTGAAGCCGACGACGTCTCGTTCATCGGCGTCGGCAACGTCCTCCGGCGCCATCGCCGCAGTCAAATCGGGAAATCGAGGCGATCTCCAATGTCGACCCGGTGATGACGATGCTGGAGCGATCGGGCGACATTGTCATCGATCGCCGACACGCGTACCGAGGCCGGAACGAGGCGGTCTTCGGCAGCTCCGACCTGCCGGCAGCCGCGCTGTACGCGCCGATCGAGTTCATCAAGAAGAATCCGAACACCGTGCAGGCGCTGACCAACGCGATGGTCCGCGCGCTGATCTGGCTGCGACAAGGCCTCGGCGGACCAGGTCGTCGCGACCGTGCCGCCGGAATACCTGCTCGGCGACAAGGCCGGTTTATCTGGCGACGTACAACAAGGTCAAGGATGCGTTTTCGACCGATGGCCTGTTCAGCACGGCAGGCGCGGAAAATACGCTGAAGGTTCTCGCCGCGTTCAATCCCGGCGGTCAAGCCCGCGTCGATCAATCTCGCGCAGACCTACGACAACCAGCTACGTCGAAAAAGCGCTGGCCAAGTACAAGAAATAAGCGGCATGCCATCTGCCACGGGCGTCGGCGGCGAGCCGGCGCTCGCGCTCGATCGCATCACCTGCACGTTCGCATCGCGCGAGCTTGCGGGAAATCGCTATACCGCGGTGCGCGACACCACGATCGCGGTTGCCGAGGGTGAATTCGTCTCGGTCGTCGGACCCACCGGCTGCGGCAAATCGACCTTGCTCAATGTCGCAGCAGGATTGCTCACGCCGTCGTCGGGTCAAATCCGCATCATGGGCGAGCCGCTGGCGGGCATCAACCGGAAGGCGGGTTACATGTTTCAGGCCGACTCGCTGATGCCGTGGCGCAGCGCATTGGACAACGTGCGTGCCGGCCTGCAATTTGCCGGCGTCGACGCCGTGGACGCCGATAAACGCGCCCACGCGTGGCTGTCGCGCGTCGGGCTGACGGGATGCGACACTCGCTTTCCGCACCAGCTCTCGGGCGGCATGCGCAAGCGCGTCGCACTTGCGCAAATGCTGATCCTCGATCCCAAGATCCTGTTGATGGACGAACCGTTCTCGGCGCTCGACGTGCAGACGCGCCAGCTGATGGAGAACGAGTTGCTCGAGCTCTGGTCGGCCGATCGCAAGTCGGTGCTGTTCATCACGCACGATCTCGAGGAAGCGATCGCGCTGTCGGATCGCGTCGTCGTGCTGTCGGCAGGGCCGGAGACGCACCCGATCGGCGAGTTCGTCATCGACCTGCCGCGCCCGCGCGACGTCAACGAGATCCGCATGACCCCGCGCTTTGTAGAGATCCACGGCGACATCTGGCATGCGATGAAGGACGAGGTCCTGAAGGGCTACGCACAGAGCCGGAAGAGCCAGTGAACGCTATCCGCTGACCATGATGATTCGCGCTACGCGCGTGCAACTCGTGCTTGCCCACGCGCTTCTGCTCGGTGGCATATTCGCGTTCTGGTACGCGATGACCGAGCCCGGGCTGATCCCGCCGTTCTGGTTCAACGATCCGACACGCGCCAAGTTCTTTTTCGGTCAGCCGATCGAAGTGTTCAAGCGCATCTGGGTATGGTTCACCACCGGCAGCATCTACCTGCACCTCTGGGTGACGCTGGTGGAGACTCTGCTCGCGTTCGCGATCGGAACGTTGCTCGGGCTGGTGTTCGGATTGTGGCTCGCCCTGGCGCCGACCGCGTCGATCCTGGCAGACCCATACATCAAGGCGATGAACGCGATGCCGCGCGTGATCCTGGCACCCATTTTTGCGGTCTGGTTCGGACTGGGCATCGCATCCAAGGTCGTCTTCGGCGTGACGCTGGTTTTTTTCATCGTTTTCTTCAACGTCTACCAGGGCGTGAAGGAAGTGAGCCCGGTCGTGCTCGCCAACGCGCGCATGCTCGGCGCATCGGGCAGGCAGCTTTTGCGTCACGTCTACCTTCCTTCGGCGACGAGCTGGGTGTTTTCGAGCTTGCATACGTCGATCGGACTCGCGTTCGTCGGCGCGGTCGTCGGCGAGTATCTTGGTTCCTCGCGCGGCGTCGGCTACCTGATCCAACAGGCCGAAGGCGTGTTCGACATCGACACCGTGCTCGCCGGTATTCTGGTGCTGACGGTGTTCGCGCTGATCCTGGACTTCATCGTGACGCGCATCGAGAAGCCGCCTGCTGGTGTGGCGGCCGGGAGCCGCGGAGACCGAGCCGCTGTAGACGATCCTTGACCCGCATCGGCGGTCCGCGCTATACTTGTTGGCTCTGACGCGGGGTGGAGCAGTCTGGCAGCTCGTCGGGCTCATAACCCGAAGGTCACAGGTTCAAATCCTGTC
>CAVZLP010000017.1:0-23943 GCA_963776175.1 uncultured beta proteobacterium
AGCTGATGGCGCAGCGGAAGTCGGAGCTTGAAGCCGAGCAACTGACAACGAACTGATCTTGCGTGGATGCGGGGCGGTTTGAAGCGTCCCGCTCTATCGCGCGAGGTCGCTAGTTCGCCGCTCCCCGCTGCGACGAGGGCAGTGCGGGAACGGACGAAATCCCCAGCCGTTTCGCGATCACGGTTACGGCGCCCGCTGCTAGCAGGATGCCGGCGACCCAGATTGCCAGCGTCGCGAGACCGGCCACGCTGGGTTGCGGCCATGCGACCCTGGTGAGCACTTCCCACCGAGCCATGAACCCCATCGTGCCAACATAGGGTGTGCCGTGTAGTGATAAAAATTCGGTTTCGCGGAATAAGCGCCGCACCAAAATCGCGACCGTGGCCGTGCACCTCGTCGGCACAGTAGGGTCACGATGCCATCGGGACGTAACTCGTGCCAAAGGCGTTGCTACGGCACAAGCCGATAGCCGATCGCGGTTTCGGTCACGAGATGCTTGGGCTGCGCGGGGTCGTCTTCGAGCTTCTGTCGCAGGTGGCCCATGTGGATGCGCACGTAGTGCCCTTGCTCGACGTAGGAAGGTCCCCATACCTCGCGCAGGATCTGCCGGTGCGTGAGCACTCTTCCCGGGTTGGCGATCATCAGCGAGAGCAGCCGGTACTCGATGGGCGTGAGATGCACGTCCTCGTTGCGCTTGCGGACCAGCCGCCTCTCCAGATCGACTTCGACGTCACCGAAGCGGAAGACTGCGCCATCCTTGGGGCCTGTACCGACTCTTCCGCCGCAGGACCGCACGCACTCGCGCGCAGCAGCTCGCCGACGCCGAACGGCTTGGTCAGGTAGTCGTCGGCGCCGGCGTCGAGCGCCTCGATCTTGTCGGTCTCGTCGACGCGCGCCGAGAGCACGATGACCGGAACCGCCGACCAGCCGCGCAGATCGCGGATGAAATCGACGCCGTTGCCGTCGGGCAGCCCGAGGTCGAGAATGACGAGGTCGGGCTTGCGCGTTCCGGCTTCGATGAGCCCCTGCTTCAGCGTGTCGGCCTCGACCACGTGCCAGCCCTCGGTCTCCAGCGCGGTGCGGACGAACCGCCGGATCTGCCGTTCGTCCTCGACCAGCAGGGCAACGGAGGCGGGCTCGGTCATGCCGGCTGTCTGTTCACTTCGGCGTGTCGGTATCCGGCGTATCCGTCGGAGTGGCGGGCGGCGTTCCCAGCGGCAGCGTGAACCAGAATCGAGCCCCGCCGCCGGCATTGTCCTCGGCCCAGATCCTGCCGCGATGCGCTTCGACGATGGCGCGGCTGATCGCGAGTCCGAGGCCCACGCCGGGCGTCGCCGATTCGCGCGAGCCGCGCGTGAATTTCTCGAAGATCACTTCTTCCTGGCCCTTGCGGTATGCCCGGGCCGTTGTCGCTGACAGTGACGAGCAGGTTGCCGCCCGACGACCTCGGCAGCGATGCGGATCACCGTTGCCCGTCGGGCGTGTATTTGCCGGCGTTCTCGAGCAGGTTGTAGAGCACGCGCTCGATCAGCGTTGCGTCGAACTCGACCAGCGGCAAATCACGCGGCAGAGCGACCTCGACCCGATGTCGGGCGAGCGCCGGCTGCGCCGCCTTGAGCGCGCTGCCGACGACTTCCTCGAACGGCTGCCATTGCCGACGGAGCTTCACCTCGCCGCTCTGGATGCGCGCCATGTCGAGCAGATTGTTGACGAGCGCGCTCATCCGCCGCGCTTCGCTCGGCGATCGCCCGCGCGGTTTCGCGCTGCGGGCCGGCAAGCTCGGGCTTGGTCAGCGTCAAGCGACTCGGCGAGCCCCACGCAGCGCCGCGAGCGGCGTGCGCAGGTCGTGCGAGAGCGCGGAGAGCAGCGAATTGCGCAGGCGCTCGGATTCCATGCGGATCAGCGCCTGCTGGGCCACCTCGACGTAATGCACGCGCTCGAGCGCGATCGCGACCAGCGCGGCAAAGGTGTCGAGGTGGCGCTGCTGCTCGGGGACAGCAGCAGGCGCCGATTGGCCGGCTTGATCGCGAGCACGCCGCGCGTGCGCATCGGCGCACGCAGCGGCAGGTACAGAAATTCGCTGCCGGCAAGCGTGTCGGTGCCGGCACCAGCGGGCTGCGACTTGTCGTAGGCCCACTGCGCCGCCGCCGCAGGTCGACGTCAAGGGCGAGTCGGTCGCGCCTGCGGCAAGTTGCAGCCGGTCCTGGTCGTCGGGTACCAGGATCGCCACCCTGCGCCTGAAAGGTGCCCTCGATGAACTTCGTCGCGGCCTCGACGACTTGGTCGGTCTGCAGCAGGCTCGACATGTCGCGTGCGAATTCGTAGAGCGCACGGGCGCGCTCCTCGCGATACGAGGCGATGCGCGCCTGGTAGCGCAGCCCTGCGGTCATCTGACCGGTGATGAGCGCGACCGCTAGCATCACCGCAAACGTCAGCAGGTACTGGACGTCGCTGACCGCAAACGAGAAGCGCGGTGGCACGAAGAAGAAATCGAAGCCGCAACGCTCACCAAGGCAGCCAGCACGGCCGGGCCGCGTCCGAACTTAACCGCGACGAGCACGACCGTGAGCAGGAACAGCATCACGATGTTGGCGAGATCGAAATAGGGCCGCAGCGGGTGTCGCCACGAGCGTGGTCGCAGTACAGGCCAGCAGCGTCCACACGTAGCGCAGGCGCTTGGCGACGCGGCGCGGGTCTTCCAACGTCTGCGGCGCCAACCGCCGGTCGCTCGGATTCCGCGGCAGCGGCCTTTTCGCCACGACCGATTTCGATGACATCGACATCCGGCGCGAGCTCGACCAACGCGCCGAGCGGTGCCCCGCACCCAGGGCCAGACGCCGCTTCGTCCGCGTGCGGCCGATAACGACCTTCGAGCAATTGTGCGTACGCGCGTAGTCGACGACGGCTGCGGCCGGGTCGCCGCTGGAGAGGATCGCCGTCTTCGCGCCGAGATCCTGCGCCAGTTTCACCGTCTTCAGAATCCGCTCGCGTTCGGCCGGCGGCAGGCGCTGCAGCTGCGGCGTCTCGACGTAGACGGCCGTCCATTCGATGTCGAGCTGGTTGGCCAGCCGCGCCGCGCTCCGTACGATGTGCTCGCCACCTGGATCGGGACCGATGCAGCAGAGGAGCGACGCCTCGGTCTTCCAGATACGCTCAATCGCCTTGGTCGGTGCGATATGCCTGAACGTCGTCCTCGACGCGATCGGCCGTGCGGCGCAGCGCGAGCTCGCGCAGCGCCATCAGGTTGCCCTTGCGGAAGAAGTTGCCGGCAGCGCGCTCGATCTGCTCGGGGATGTAGACCTTGCCCGCCTTGAGGCGCGCGAGCAGTTCGTCCGCCGGAACGTCGACGAGAACGACGTCGTCGGCCTCGTCGAAGAACGTGTCGGGCACTGTCTCCCACACCCGTGATGCCGGTGATGCCGCCGACCACGTCGTTCAGGCTCTCGAGATGCTGGACGTTGAGCGTCGTGAACACATCGATGCCGGCAGCCAGGAGCTCGTCGATGTCCTGCCAGCGTTTCGGATGCCGCGCCCCTGGCGCATTAGTGTGAGCGAGTTCGTCGACAAGGATCAGCGCGGGGCGTCGCGCAAGCGCAGCGTCGAGGTCGAATTCCTTGACCGATGCACCTTGGACCTCGAGCACGAGCGGTGGCAGCTGCTCGAGTTCCTCGAGAAGCGCCGCCGTTTCTACACGGCCATGCGTTTCGAGGACCCCTACGACCACGTCGGTACCCGTGCGACGTAACGCCTGTGCTGCGAGCAGCATGGCATAGGTCTTGCCAACCCCCGCCGAGGCGCCAAAAAAGACCTTCAGCCGACCCCGCGTGGCGCGCGCCTCCTGCGCCTTGAGTTCAGCGAGCAGTTGGTCAGGGTTCGCGCGCTCCTTCTGCATACTTGACCGTTGGCGGCGAACCAGCAGTTAGCGCAGCAAAGGCACCCGCGCCCGTTCTACGGGTGATCGAGCGCGATGTTGAGCTTGAGCACGTTGACCCGCGGCTCGCCGAGCAAACCGAATGCGCGACCCTCGGTCGTCTGGGCGAGCAGATCGCGGACACGCTCGGGGGACAGCCCGCGGGCCTTGGCAACACGCGCAACCTGATATTCCGCGGCGGCAACGCTGAGATGCGGATCGAGGCCGCTACCCGACGCGGTGACGAGATCGACGGGCACCGGGGCCTTGTTGTCGGGGTCGGCGTCGCGCAGCGCCTTAATGCGATCGCGTACGGAGTCTGCGAGCGCTGGGTTGCGCGGGCCCTGATTGGAGCCCGACGAGCTTGCACCGTTGTAGGGCTGCGGCGAGGTCGCGGACGGCCGGCTCCAGAAGTACTTCGGGTCGTCGAACGGCTGGCCGATGAGCTCCGAGCCCAGCGTCTTGCCGTTCTCGACGATAAGGCTGCCGTTGGCCGCGTGCCGGAATCCCACTTGCGCAAGGCCGGTGACGACGAGCGGATAGACTACGCCTGCCAGCGCCGTCATGACGAGCAGCATCCGCAGCGCGGGAATGACTTCAGAGAATGCAAACATCGATGTTCTCCACGGTTACACGAGATGCGCGGCGGCGAGCAGGATGTCGATCAACTTGATGCCCACGAACGGCAGCAAAATGCCACCGACGCCGTAGATCAGCATGTTCCGGCGCAGGATCGGGCCCGCGCCGACTGGCCGGTACTTCACGCCTTTGAGCGACAGCGGGATCAAGGCCGGGATGATCAGCGCGTTGAAGATCACGGCCGACAGGATGGCGCTGTTCGGCGTGGCGAGCTTCATCACGTTGAGCGCATCGAGCACCGGATACGTGCTGGCGAACGCTGCCGGAATGATGGCAAAGTATTTGGCAACGTCGTTGGCAATGGAAAAGGTCGTCAGCGCCCCGCGCGTCATCAGCAGCTGCTTGCCGATCTCGACGATCTCGATAAGCTTGGTCGGGTTGGAATCGAGGTCGACCATGTTGCCGGCCTCTTTGGCCGCCTGGGTGCCGCTGTTCATCACCACCGCGACATCGGCCTGCGCCAGCGCCGGGGCATCGTTGGTACCGTCGCCGGTCATCGCCACCAGCTTGCCTTCGGCCTGGATGCTGCGAATGAGCTTGAGCTTGGCTTCGGGGTTGATTTCAGCGACAAAGTCATCGACGCCCGCTTCGGCCGCAATCGACGCCGCCGTGAGCTTGTTGTCCCCGGTGATCATGATCGTGCGGATGCCCATCTTGCGCAGTTCGGCGAAGCGCTCCTTGATGTGCGTCTTGACGATGTCCTTCAGTTCAACCACGCCGAGAACGTGCGCGCCCTCGGCCACGACCAGCGGCGTCGAGCCGCGACGGGCGACGTCTTCCACGCGCGTCGTTATTTCCGCGTCAATGCGCCCGCCCATCGGAACGATCCAGTCACGCACTGCGTCGATCGCGCCCTTGCGCAGTTCGCGGCCGTCGAAATTGACGCCGCTCATCCGCGTCTGCGCCGAGAACGGGATGATGGTGAACTTGCCTGGCTCCAGCTTCGGCGGGACGATGCCATAAGCGCGCTTGGTATGCACGACGATGCTCTTGCCCTCGGGGGTCTCGTCGCCTAACGAGGCGAGCAGCGTGGCTTCGGCGAGCTGCTGCGCCGTGACGCCGGCGACCGGAAAGAGCGCCGACGCCTGCCGATTACCGAAGGTTATCGTTCCGGTCTTGTCGAGCAACAGCACGTCGCAATCGCCCGCCGCTTCGACGGCGCGGCCCGAGGTCGCGATGACGTTGGCGCGCATCATCCGTCCCATGCCTGCGACGCCGATCGCGGAGAGCAGGCCGCCGATCGTCGTCGGAATCAGACAAACCAAGAGAGCGACCAGCACGGTAATCGTCACCGGCGTGCCCGCCTTGGCAACCTCGACACTGTAGAGCGAGTACGGCAACAGCGTTACTGTCGCGAGCAGGAATACCAGCGTCATCGCGACCAGAAGGATCGTCAACGCGATCTCGTTTGGGGTCTTCTGCCGCTTGGCGCCCTCGACCATGCCGATCATGCGGTCGAGGAAGGCTTCGCCCGGGTTGACGTTGATGCGCACGACGATCCAGTCGGACAAGACCAGCGTGCCTCCGGTTACGGAGTCGAAGTCACTCCCGGCGGCACGGATCACCGGCGCGCTCTCCCCGGTGATCGCGCTTTCGTTGATCGAGGCCACACCCAGGATCACTTCACCGTCGCCCGGGACGAGATCTCCCTGTTCGACCAGCACGATGTCGCCCTTGCGCAGGCTGGCGGACGGCACCGTCGTCTGCGCGGCACCGCGATCAGGCTTGGCGAGCTTCTTGGCCGTCGTGTCCCTGCGGGCGCTCTTGAGCGAGGCCGCCTGCGCCTTGCTGCGACCCTCCGCGATCGCTTCGGCGAAATTGGCGAACAGCAGCGTCACCCACAGCCAGAGCGTCACCGCAAGGATGAACCCTGCCGGCGCCTCGCCCTTGCCGCCGAGCGCTTGTATCCAGAGGATCGTGGTGAGGATGCTTCCGATGTAGACCACGAACATCACCGGATTGCGCCATTGATAGCGGGGTGTCAGGCGGCGAAAACTGTCGAGGAGCGCGGTCTTCATCAGATCCGGGCTGACGAACCAGGACAGTCCACCTTGCTTTGCAGTCACAGTCGACATGGTCGATTCTTTCGGTAGTTGCGACGCGTTACTGGCCGGAGTAGAGCAGGAGGTGCTCGACCACCGGCCCCAGCGCCAGCGCCGGCACGAACGTCAACGCACCGACGGTGATCACCACACTGATCAGCACGAAGACAAACAACGGCGTGTGAGTCGGCAACGTGCCAGCGGATGGCGACACCCGTTTCGCGGCGGCGAGTGCGCCCGCGAGCGCCAGTACGGGAATCGCCAGCCAGTACCGCGCGAACGCCATGCAGATGCCGAGCGCGATGTTGTAGAACGGCGTGTTGGCGCTGATGCCGGCGAAGGCGCTGCCGTTGTTGTTGCTGGCCGACGAGAAAGCGTAGAGGATTTCCGAGAAGCCGTGCTCGCCCGGATTCGACACCCCTGCCTTGCCGGCGTCGAGCATCACCGCGATCGCCGTTCCGCAGAGAACGAGCAGCGGCGGCAGCAGGATTGCAATCGATGCCATCTTGATCTCGAACGCTCCGATCTTCTTGCCCAGATATTCCGGCGTACGCCCGACCATCAGGCCCGCAATGAACACGGTGACGAGCGCGAACATGATCATCCCGTACAGCCCCGAGCCCACGCCGCCGTAGATCACTTCCCCGAGCTGCATCAGCCACATGGGGATCATGCCGGCGAGCGGCATGAACGAGTCGTGCATCGAGTTGACCGACCCGTTGGATGCGGCGGTGGTCGCGGTCGCCCATAGTGCCGAGTTGGCGATCCCGAAGCGGACCTCCTTGCCTTCCATGCTGCCGCCGATATTCGTCGCGCTGGCGACCGGATCCGCTCCAAGCTTGGTGAGCGCCGGATTGCCCTGCGCTTCGAAGTAATAGGCCGAAATCAGGAGTGCCACGAACACGATCGTCATCGCGGCAAGGATGGCCCAGCCCTGGCGGGTGTCGCCGACCATCCGCCCGAAGGTGTAGCAAAGCGCTGCCGGAATGAGCAGGATCGCCAGCACTTCCAGGAAATTGGAAAGCGGCGTCGGGTTCTCCAGCGGGTGCGCCGAGTTGACGTTGTAATAGCCGCCGCCGTTGGTCCCGAGCTGCTTCATCGCGATCTGCGAGGCGACGGGCCCGAGAGGGATCGTCTGCTCGGTCGCGGTCGCCTTCTCCGTGACCGGATTGCCCTTCTCGTCTTTCAGCGGCTGCCCGTCCGGGCCGGTCTTGGGGTTGTCATAGGTGACCGGCTGAGTCAGCGTCGCGGTGGCGTACTTGTCGAACGTTTGCGGCGTGCCTTGCGAGACGAGGACGAGCGAGAGCACGACGCACAGCGGAATCAGGATGTAGACGGTCGTCCGGACGAGGTCGACCCAGAAGTTGCCGATGCCCTTGGCTTCCTTGCGCACGAAGCCCCGCACGAGCGCCACCAGGATCGCCATGCCGGTAGCGGCGGACAGGAAGTTCTGGACCGCGAGCCCGAGCATCTGCGTGAGATAGCTCATGGTGGATTCGCCGCCGTAGCCCTGCCAATTGGTATTGGTGATGAAGCTCACGGCCGTGTTGAACGACGAGTCGGGCGACACGGCGGCCATGCCTTGCGGGTTGAGCGGCAGCCATTGCTGGAGCCGCTGCAGTGCGTAGACGGCCAGCCCGCCGAGCAGGTTGAACCACAGCATCGCCAGCGCGTAGCGCGTCCAGTGCATATCCTGGTTCGGATCGACGCCCGCGCCACGATAGATCAGGCGCTCGAGCGGGCCGCCGATCCGCTGAGCGAGCGTCGCCCGCCCCTCGTACACCCCGGCCATGTACGCCCCGAGCGGCTTAGCCAGCAGCAGCAGGACGACGACGTACAGACCGAGTTGCAGCCAACCCGAGGCGTTCATTCGAAGACCTCCGGCTTGAACAGCGCGATGAGGAGGTAAACGAAGATCCCGAGCGAGGCAAGCCCGGACAGCCAGTAGACCCAGTTCATGACTGGCCTCCCTTATCCCCGAGCAGGTTCGCGCAGAACCGCACCAGCCATGCCGATGCAGCGAACATCGCCACGATCAGCACGACGTAACCGACATCGATCACCACGTCCATCATCTGCTCCTTTGGCCGCTGTCATTGACTAAATCGTAACGATAGATCGACTTGCATTAAGATTTCGTAAAATGCACGTACCCGCGTGTAAAGACGGCGTAAAGCACCGACCCTGTGCTTCCCGCCCAACTGCCCGCTGCCGGGAGCAATGCTACGCGGGCATCCTTGCGGGCAATTGACGTGGGTCAACCGCCCGGTCAGCGGCGTCTTCAGCCACCGCCGGCACCCGACCCCCCTCGGAATCCCGAATGCGTTCGGGGTAGCGCCGCTGTTTGTACCAGCCGACAAGACCGCAAGAGCCAGGAGCGGACACCGCGGGTAGGAACAGGAATCAGCGGCCGCAGCAACAGCCAGTGATCCCATACCCTCGAAGCTCATGGATTGCTCCTTTCGAGCCTTGACTGCCGCCCCGACACAGGAGCTGCTGGTTGCTGAGAAAGCAACGACCTGCTAAGCGAGTCATCCATTTGTTGGCCAAGTGCGAGGAGCCCAAAATTCGGCCTTGGCTGACCGAGCGAAGATCTTCGAAGCGAGTCATCCGCCTGTTGGCCAAGTGCAAGGAGCCCACAATTCGGTCTCGGCTGATCGAGCGACGACCTGCGAAGCGAGTCAATCACTTGTTGGTCAAGTACGAGAAGCCCACAATTCGGTCTCGGCTGACCGCCATCCCATTCGCCCGGCCAACCTGCTCCCGCGCGCGGGCGGGCAAGCTCTTCGGATGCAGTAACTTCATCTGACCGATTGGCTGCGTCCTCAACCACCGTCGCCACCCATTCGGCCTCGGCCTCCCGAGTGCGTTTGGCATGATACCGCTGTGCGTACCAGCCGAGGAGCACTGCAAGAACCAGCAGCAGACACGCGAACAACAACAGAGTCAGCGGCCGCAACAACAGCCAGTGATTCCATAGTTCGAAGCTCATGGATAGCTTTCTTTCGCTTACAACTATGAACTATGGCGGCAATTTACGGCGTGCCAAGACAAGGGCGCGTGAAATCCCGACCGTTTTCCGTCAAGGCGCCATAGAGGAGCAAGCAGTATCGCGGTAACCGATGCACGTCAAAACGTCTTCTGCAGGAACACGGTGCCGGTCGCCTTGCCGATGTTGCGTCCGGCAAGGGTGTAGCCCGCATCCTTGGCGTTGGTGTCGGTGTAGTACGCGCCGATGTTGTAACCGGCAACGACCCAGGTCACGCCCAGCTTCCAGTCGGTGTAGTCGAAGACATTGTTGCTGACGCCGTTCGTGCTCCCTTGGTAGTCTTGGCGGCCAACGTGGGCATTCAGGGTCCATGCATCGTTGATCGGGTAGTTCGCCGACAAGTCAAGGTAGCCGGCGGTATCCGGCACTCCGAACGTATGATCGACGCTGTAAGAGTATTTCAGCGACACCCATTTCCAGGACACGGCTCCATAGACCTCGGTCGTGTCCGGGTTGGTTGCACCGCCGACATAGCTGCCCGGGTAGTAGTAATAGAGGACGCCGATGTCGGTGCCCCAGTCGTCGTTGATCGCGTATTTCCAGCCGCCGTAAAGATCCCATTCCAGGCTGCATCCGTGATTGCAAACGCCTGCGTCGTGCAGCCAGCTGATGTTCGAGCCCCAGGTGCCGAGGTAGATGCCGTTGGTGTTCGCGTAATCGAAGCCGCCCTGGAAGGCGGGCTTCTGATCGGTCTGCGTGAGTCCGCGGAAGACATATTGACTGTAGATGCCGAAGTTGCCGGTGATGGTGTAGGGCTCCGCCGGCTTGGCATCGGGCGCGGCTGTTTGCGCTTTGGACGGTTCTACTGCAGGCGGGGTGGCTTGAGCGAACGCGGCGCCCGCAAGCAATGTGCCGAACGCCCCGAAGAGCAAGCCCACGCAGGAATGTATAGATAGGTTCATATCGGACTCCGTAACGGTTGTTATCAAGCTCGGGGCGCGTGACGCAAGTCGACCACTGCCTCGATTCCAATTCGCCCTCCGTTGCCCACCGTCCGGCTCTCCTGGCGGGGGCACGCTTCCGCGTGCCGAGGGACAGACTCTTCCGACGCAACGAACTGACCAGGTGCGCCGACTGCGTCCTCATGCACCGTCGACCAGCGAACCACATTGGCCTTCCGGGCGCGCTTTTCGCGGCGTTGCGCTGTGCCCCGGCCGACGAGCACAACAAGGACCAGGCAAGGACACGCCAACAGGAACAAAACAAGCGGCCGCAGCAGCAACCAATGCTGCCATGTGTCGAAGTCCATGATCGAATTCCTTCTCACTATCAATGCACGCCACTGTACGCGCCACCGTGAATAGGACGCGTAAATTCGCTGTGATCGCATATAAACTTTGTGTAAAGACCACGGACTCTCGACGGTACAGCGTCACTGTCAACAACTTCCATTCCAGACACGACTCAGTGGAGAGGGGTCCCTTTGCATTCTCTTTACGCGCGACGCTTCGGACTTGATACGGTCTTTACACAGAATCCGTTACCTTCTTGGTGTGAACCTTTCCGTTTGAGGATTCGACCATGCTGGAATCAACCGGCGTCGCAGCACAGCTCTCGTCAGGCGTGCCGCTCAATGCCGCCGCCAGGGCGCGCAATACCCTTGCCGAGATATTGGAACCAACCGACATCTTGCTTGGGCTCGATGTGGCGACGAAGAGTCAGGCACTGCGCGAAATTGCCCGATTTATCGCAGCTCGCCACCGACTATCCGACGCGGAGGTGCATGCGAGCCTCGTCGAGCGCGAAGGGATCGGATCCACTGGCCTGGGCTGCGGGGTCGCCATCCCGCATGCGCGCGCGAACGGACTGGCTCGCCCGGTCGCCGCATTCGTCCGGACGCAGATAGCGATCCCCTTCGATGCGCCCGATGGAAAGCCGGTTACCGATATAATTGTCCTTCTCGTGCCGCACGAAGCCACCGACGAGCATCTGCTGCTTCTTGCCGAAGTTGCGGACATGTTTGCCGACAGGAGATTCCGCGAGGATCTGCGCAATTGCGCCGACGCCGCCGCGGTTCGCGCAAGGCTGCTGGGCGCAGCGGGGTGTGACCCTCTGAATCTCGCTCGTCCATGACCGATCGCGCCTATTCTGGCGCGGTCAGTTCACCGACGGTACTTGCTCGCCGTCAAGGCGTCTGATCACGTTATATATCCGCCGGAGTTGAAATGTTGTCGTAAGAGACCAGCATCCCATCAGCAACAACACAAGTGCTGCCTGGCCGAGCGTCGGATTCTCCGGTGATGCGTAGTGTCCCAGGATGAGGCAGCCAAGAAAGCCTGCCACGGTTTGAATACACCCATCGACGCATCGGCCGCGCAGCGCCCGCGTGGAGTATCTATCCGGGCGAAAGGCGATCAGCCGCTTGATAAACTCTTGCATTGCCTCCTCGCTCTTGTTCGACAGGGGCAATCCCCGCGCCCAGACGATGCGTGCGCCATAACTCATCGCCATACGGTCATCGGCGACCGCGGCGGCCACCTTGCGCCATCGCTTGCCCAGTTCTTCGAGCGTTGCTCCCGCCAATGGCGGCTTCAGCCCCAAGCAGGTGCGCGCCACTTCGCAACAAATATCGCGCGTAAGTACCCAACCAATAGCTTGCACATCGAATCCGTTCACACCTGATTCCTCGCGTGAGAGCCACGCGTGGCTAACGATCACATTTCGCGCATGCGGAGCGACGTCCCGTGAATGGGCCAGGTTAGAGGGCCGGTCGGCTCGATGAAGAATCGGCTACTGCTCACGCGCATCAGGTAACGACACCCGCGAAACAGGTGCAGCCGCGCGGCCTTCGGCGGTGCGAGCGATACGGTTGCGGTTCGGCGCGGTCCTCGCCAAGCCCCGTGCGGATTGTGCCGCCACCGGTTGCGCCGGGCGGACTCGCTTCTCGGCCGCCGGCGGTTGCGCCTCGGGAGCAGGACGCGCATACGGACCCGCAGGCGCGGACGTCGTGGTGCGCTGAACCGATTCTCCGGAGAGATTCGCGCCGTCCCCCGCATCTCGCCGGCGCCTACTGTGCAATTCCAACAAGACGCGAACGAGCAGAAACGAGCACGCTATTACGAAGATCATCAATGCTCGCATCAGCACCCAGTCATGGTAGAACATAGCTTCTTCCTTCGACGAAAGGTACGGTGACGAATATACGCATTGATAGGTAAAGAAGCTGCTTACTTTTCGGATTGGCGTGTAAAGAAAGTATTAAGCCATGCCACGGCGCTTCGGCCTGCCGCCGCTCGCTGTGACGCAGGGGAGAAAGCTGGGCCAGCGCGTCGACATCCGGCCCCAACGCCGCGCGGAGAAAATCTTCGGGCACGCTCCGCTGCATCTTTATATGATTTTTTCATCCTCGGCGCGAAACTTAATACCATTCTTACCCGGGCGGCCCTACGCTGATCCTTGATCTTGTGCAGCGGAGCCATTGGACGGTGGATAGCCCCTGTTGCTCTGCGCTGTTCTGGCTGGTACTTGGCCTCGCCTTCATTACCGCGGAGCTAGGCATCACTATGTTGCTGGTCCTTCTTTCCATGAGACCGAAGCGGAATCGGCGCTAAGCGAATGCGTCCGCCAGGGAAATGGGATGCAGGTTTTTGTCGATGTAAGCCGTCTCGATCGATCAGTTGGAGGTTAGGCAGCTATGAATATGATCAGCCGTTTTCTTTCTCGCGATGACGTCGTGCTAGACGTCGATGTTCCTGACAAGACACGGGCCCTAGAGGAAGCGGCTTTTCTGGTCGAGGCTCGGCACCATGTCAATCACGCGCCGGTTTTCAGAGCACTGTGGCGGCGGGAACAGAGCGGATCCACTGGAGTGGGACATGGCATTGCGATCCCCCATGCTCGTATCGCCGGAATCAGCGAGCCGATCGTTCTGCTGGTGCGCACGAAGCTTCCAATCAAATTTGGCGCCCCGGACCGGGAAGCCGTGTCCGTACTCTTCGTGATCCTGGTTCCCGAGCAGGCGAACGAGGAACACCTGCGGATCTTGGCGACTGCTTCGGAGCTGTTCTCGGACCCGACTTTTCGGGACCGGCTGCTAGCAGCGACGGAACCAGTTGCGGTTCAGCGCCTATTTGGTGAATGGCCAAGAACAATGGCTTAACCACGATTGGACAAATCGCCTTCGCGATGTATCGGCTTGCAAAGCTTCGCGTGTGGCGCGTGGACAAGTGCCGCAACGCCTGCGCACTCACCGTCGCTACGCATGATCCAACGTTGGACCCGGCGCAAGTCAGATAACAGCGCGCGGTACAATATTGGACATCGCTGACGCACTAGCGCGCCTGCGCGGGTAGCCTCGCGTGTCGCCCTGAGGTGGGCGCGGCACTCCGTACAACGATTCTTTCCGCTTGGCAGCCCTGGCATGACAGCGCGTGCGTACCCCCAGACGACGGGGCAACAGGTCGAGCGCGGTTGGCGGTTCGGCTGGATCGACGCGATCGTGATCCTCGCCGTCTTCGCCTTGCTGTGGTTGCTTGTCGTCCTGAGCGGCGACATGCGAGTGCAGTTCGACGAGTTGCACCCGCCGCCACTTTCTCTCGACGTGGCATTGATCCCCTATTACACCGCCCGCACGGTATTGCGGATGTTCATCGCTTTTGCCGCAGCGCTCCTGTTCACCTTTACCTACGGCTATGCTGCCGCCAAGAGCGTCCGCGCGCGCAAGGTCATGCTGCCGCTGCTGGACATCCTGCAGTCGGTCCCCGTCCTGGGGTTTCTCTCCGTCACGGTGACCGGCTTCCTGGCGCTCTTTCCGGGAAGCCTCCTCGGGGTCGAATGCGCCAGCATTTTCGCGATCTTCACGGCCCAAGCTTGGAACATGACGTTCGGCTTCTATCACTCGCTGGTCACCATTCCCCCCGAGCTGCAGGAAGCGGCCTCCGTCTACAAGCTTAACCGCTGGCAGCGCTTCACTAAGGTCGAGGTGCCGTCATCGGCGATCGGCCTGATGTGGAACTCGATGATGAGCTTTGGCGGCGGCTGGTTCTTCGTTGCGCAAAGCGAGGCCATTTCGGTATTGAACAAGAACATCAAGTTGCCGGGATTGGGTTCGTACATGGCCACGGCCGTCGACGCGGGCGACACGCGGGCGGCCGCCTACGCCATCATCGCAATGATCGTCACAATCGTAGTCATCGATCAACTCCTGTGGAGGCCGCTGGTCGCGTGGGCGGAGAAGTTCAAGCTCGAACAGACGGAAGGCAAGGACAATGCGACATCGTGGGTATTGGATCTGCTTCAGGGCTCCTACGTATTGGCTTGGCTTTCCGATCACGTCGGTCGCGCTCTCGAGCGGTTCTCGCAGCGCGCCTCGATGTTTGGCTCGGACCTCACGCAAACGATGTCGGGGTATACGCCGGCGCCGCTTAAGGCACTGCTGCGCGTCGCGATGTGGGCACTGATCGCGCTCGGTGCCGCGTGGCTCGTCTTCGACGCATTCAATATTGCCAAGGCAATCAGGACCGATATGACCGGCGCGGAGATGCTGCACGTCGCCTGGCTCGGCGTGCTCACGTTCCTGCGCGTCGTGGCCATGAGCGTGATCGCGACGCTCATATGGACACCGATCGGTGTCTGGATCGGCTTGCGGCCACGCGTGGCGCGCATTGCGCAACCGCTTGCGCAGATCGCCGCGTCGTTTCCGGTGAATATGACTTTCCCGTTCATTGTCGCCTTCTTCATTGCAGCGCATATCCCGATCAACTTGGGCAGCGTCCTGCTCATGGCGCTCGGCACACAGTGGTATATCCTGTTCAATGTCATCGCCGGCGCGATGGCGATTCCCACCGATCTGCGAGAGGCCGCAGCGTTATTTGGTCTGCGCCAATGGCGACTCTGGAAAACCCTCGTCATCCCCGCGATCTTTCCCTTCTGGGTCACCGGCGCTGTAACGGCGACCGGCGGGGCATGGAACGCCAGCATCGTGGCGGAGGTTGCCTCATGGGGTAACGACAAGCTGGTTGCCGACGGGCTAGGTGCGTATATTGCACAGGTGACGGAGAAGGGTGACCAGCCCGCGATCTATTTCAGCATCATGGTCATGGCGCTTTTCGTGGTCATCATCAATCGCGTGTTCTGGCGGCGGCTCTATGACTTGGCAGAACGCAAATTCAAACTCGACTGAACGTCTCAAAGTCGATGCGGGCCGCCTTGTCGTGCGCCATCTCGTCTGACCCTGGGAATGACCGATGCTCACCGATACTTTGCTTGCCGACAGATCGACACCCGAGGCGGGGAGCGCCGTCTCCGCACCTCCGATCGAGCTCCGGCACGTTTCGAAGTACTACGTGAGCGCCGACGGTAGTCCGCCCGTAACCGTGCTCGATGACATCAGCCTCGAGGTGCGCGACGGCGAGATGCTAGCGCTTCTTGGGCAGTCGGGGTCCGGCAAGTCCACGATCCTGCGCCTGATGGCGGGGCTCACGGAACCAACGCAGGGTGCCGTCCTGAGTCATGGGAAGCCACTCACCGGCGTCAATCGCAGTCTCGCGATCGTGTTCCAGAGCTTTGCACTCTATCCATGGCTCACCGTGCAGGACAACGTGCAGGTCGGCCTCATCCAACGCCGCCTCAATGCGCGACAGGAAAAGGACGAAATCGACCGTGTGCTGGAGCTAATCGGGCTCTCGGGATACGAAAATGCATACCCAAAACAGCTCTCAGGAGGCATGCGCCAGCGCGTCGGATTCGCGCGTGCCCTGGTAGCCCAGCCGGAGGTGCTGTGCATGGACGAGGCGTTCAGCGCGCTCGATGTTCTTACGGCGGAGAACCTGCGCACCGAAGTGGTCGATTTGTGGCGAAACTCTCGCCATGCGGGCTTGAAGAGCATCTTCTTCGTCACGCATAACATCGCCGAGGCTGTCTTCATGGCCAGCCGGATCGTCATCATCTCGTCGCATCCAGGCCGCGTACGCAACGTGATCGACAACCCTCTGCCCTACCCGCGCAATGTGAATTCCAAGCCGTTCGCTGCTATGGTCGATCAGGTTCACGCCGCAATCACGGCGCTGGTCTTGCCTGACGAACCGGTCGCATCGGTCTCGGTGCGCGCTACCGGTACGGACGCGGAACGAGCGGCCGAAGCAACCGCGGGGCCCGCGGTCGCTCGTGTCGCGCCGATCCCGAATGTACCCGTAGAAACCATCGTGGGTTTGCTCGAGATCATCGAGGACGCACAGGAGACCATCAATGTGTTCGATTTGAGCGCGCGCATCGGCAAGGAGTTTGGTGAGACCATCGCGATTGTGAAAGCGGCCGAGATGCTGGGTCTGGTGGACACGCCCAAGGACGACGTGCTGATGACGCAGGCCGGCTGGTACTTCCTCGCCGCCCCGGCACCTGCGCGAAAGACGCTGTTCAGGCAAGCCATCCTGAAACTGCGCCTGTTTCAGATGCTCACCTCACGTCTGGCGGCAGCGCCGGACGGGCGCATCGAAGCCGACAGCGTTCTCGAGGACCTAGCGACTCTCTTGCCATACGATCAGCCGGCGAAGCTGCTTGAGACACTCGTCGCCTGGGGCCGTTACGCCGAACTCATCGACTTCGATCAGAATGCCAATGCGGTCCATCTGCACGAGGCAAGTGCGAGTGATGAGGAGGATGAAGACGGCGTGACGTCAGGATAAAAGGACCGGGCCCGTAACACCGAACCGAATACAGTGACTACGCCATGAATCTCGTCGGCGAACTGTTGGGTATCGATGACATCGAGCTAGACCTGGACGTGTCGGGCAAGGCAGCATTGCTCGCGCGGATCGCCGCCATGCTTGCGCGACGACGACGCCTCGTCGAGGCCGAGGTCCTGCACAGCCTGACCGCGCGCGAGCAGCTAGGATCGACTGCGTTGGGTCATGGCGTCGCGATTCCGCACGCGCGCATGACCCAGTGCGGAGCGGCCGCAGCCGTCCTCGTGCGCACAAAAATTGCTATTCCATTCGAAGCCCCCGATGGTAAGCCTGTTTCGGTTTTTCTGGGATTGATCGTTCCACAGCAAGCAAACGAGCGACACCTAAAGCTCCTCGCTACTGCGGCCGCGATGTTCAGCGACCGGGCTTTTCGCGAGAAGCTCAAGGCGTGCACCTCTCCGGCAGCGGTAAGTGAACTTCTTGCCGCATGGCCGGATTCATCCGCATCGCCGGCTCGCGACAAGCCAACCGAATAATTCACCGCCCGCCCTGGCCGCGTGTGGCGTTTACGCCACCCTGCACCAGATCAAGCTCTGAAGGTCAATGCGGCCTTGGGCTGTCGCTTACAACTCACCGACGAACCGAACCGGGCGAAACCGAAATTGCGCTAGACGGTCGACTTATAAGAGTCACCCGCCGGCACAGCCGCGCCGGGCGTGTGGCGTATCGGCAGGCGCACGGTGAATTGCGTACCGCGCCCGATCTCGCTCGCGACGTCGATCTGGCCGCCGTGCTTGTGCACGATCGAGTAGGACACCGACAGCCCGAGCCCCGTCCCCTCTCCGACCGGCTTGGTCGTGAAGAATGGGTCGAAGATCCGTCCCAGGTCTTCCTCGCTTATGCCGCATCCCGTATCTTCCACCCGGATCCATGCCACGCCGCCCTCGACACCCGTTGCCAGCGTGATCTTGCCGTCGGCGCCGATGGCCTGCCCGGCGTTGACCAGCAAGTTGATGAACACCTGACTCAAGCGCGACGGCAGGCATTCGACCTTCGGAAGGTCGCCGAATTTGAGTTCGATGCGAGCCTTGTGCTTGAGCTCGCTGCGCACGATGTTGAGGGTGCTTTCGAGGACGGCGTGCAAGTCCGCCATCTCCCATGCCTCTTCGCCGCCGGTGCGCGAGAAGTCCTTCAGGTCCTGCACGATCCGCTTGACGCGCACCAGGCCATCGCGCGACTCGCCGAGCAGGTCGACGATGTCGCCGCGCAGAAATTCGAAATCGAAACCGTCACGGAGCGCCCTGGCACGGGCCAGCGCTTCGGTCGGAGGCGCTGGCGCGGCCTGGTCCGCCTCGACGTAGGCGCTGAGCAATTCGAAGACGCGCTGCAGATACGATTCCAGCGTACCGAGGTTCGACGAGACGAAGCCCACAGGATTGTTGATCTCGTGCGCGACCCCCGCCGCGATCTGGCCGATCGAGGCGAGCTTCTCCGACTGGATCAGCTGGTCCTGCGCTTCCTCGAGCATGGCATTCACGCGCTGCAAGGTCTCGTTCAGCGTCGACAGCTCGCTGATCCGGTTGTCGCGCTCGACGTTCATCCGGTGGTTGGCGATGACCAGCGCGAGCAGACTGGTCAGCGCCTGACCCCGATCGAGGTCCTCCACCGTGTATCGCTGGCGCGACGTGGCTCGATTGACCGCAAGCGCCCCGATGATCTGTTCCTGAACGACCAGGGGCCAGCACATCGCGGAATGCGCGGGCCGGTTGCGCGGTTCCGACACGCGCACAGGCAGCCCCGCTTCGGCGGCGTTGCCGTTGATCAGAATCGGCTGGCCGGTTGCCACCACGTGGCCGAAGACGCCGACGCCGCGCTGGAGCCTGCTACCGACGACACCGGGCGGCAGATCCGTGCCCGCGGCGATCTCGAGCTCATCGTCGGTACCGTCGACGATCAATGCGATCGATCCACTCTCCGCATCGAAGCCCTGGACGATATGGGTGAGGATGTCCTGCCGCACGCGCAACGGGTCGGCGCCGTAGGCCGCGGTCTGGCCGAACTCGTACAACGCGCGGATCCAGGCGAGATCGGCGGTCTTACCGCCGCCCAAGGGCACGGCTGGTCCGGTCATGGGCAAAGCGGAACGCTCGGCTTGGTCACTCTTCGAGCAGCACGCTGCCGTCTTCGGCCCAGCGCACACGAGTGATTCCCGGCGATTCCAGCTCGAGGCGATCGAGTTCCGCCTGCTGTTCCGAGATGATGCCGCGTTGCCGGCGAACCTCGTTCGCCAATTGCTGGTTTTCCACCAGCAGCGCGTGGTGAGCAAGTACCTGCACGATGGCCGCCTTCAGCTCGTGGTCGGACCACGGCTTGCTCACGAACTGGAAGATGCCGGCGTCGTTGATCGCCCGCATGATGCCGTCGATATCGGCGTAGGCGCTGATGATGATGCGCGCCGAGTTGGGTTGCAGCGCCCGAACCTCCGTCAGGAACATGGCGCCATCCATTTCCGGCATTCGAAAGTCCGAGATCACCAGATCGACCACGTGGTCTCGCAGGTACGCGAGCGCCTGCACAGGCGACGTGAAGGTCATCACCTGGGGGTTCGGAATGGCGGGCGGCGCGTCGTGGTTGAGACACATCCGACGCAAAGCGTTCAGGACGTTCGGTTCGTCATCGACGATCACGAGCTTGGCCATGGTCAGTTTCTCCAGCAATTGCAGGGAGTTAGGCGCAGAAAGGCGCTTCGCCGTCGAGCGAGGCGGCCCCGCCGCATTGCGCGAAACAGAGGGGAGCAAGCGGCATGCCACGGCTGAAGCTGGAATAGCCCGGGCGTGAAAGACCGCCGCGCCAAAGGCGACACTACTCGTCGAGAACCAATCGATATCCGACGCCGGTCTCGGTGAGCAGGTGGCGCGGCCGGACCGGGTCGCTCTCGAGCTTCTCGCGCAGCTGCTTCATGTAGATGCGCAGGTAGTGGGTGTGCTCGACGTGCGACGGGCCCCAGACTTCGCGCAGCAGCTGGCGGTGCGTGACGACCATGCCGAGGTGCTTGGCGAGCGCAGGCGAGCAGCCGGAATTCGATCGGCGTCAGGTGGATCTCGTCTCCGCCGCGGCTTGCCGGCGCTTTGCGAGGTCGACGACCACGCTGCCGAAACGCATCACCGAGGAACCCGAGGGCGCGCGCACAGCGTGCCGCAGCGCGACGCGCACGCGCGCGAGCAGCTCGCCGACCCCGAAGGGCTTGGTGACGTAGTCGTCGGCGCCGGCGTCCAGCGCCTCGACCTTCGATTGCTCGCGCGCGCGCGCCGACAGCACGATGATCGGCATCGGCGACCACTTGCGGATGCGGCGGATCACTTCGACGCCGTCGATGTCGGGCAGGCCGAGGTCGACGATCGCGAGGTCGGGTTTGAGCGTGCCCGCGTCGATCGCGCCGCGCTCGCCGGTCTCCGACTCGACCACGCGGTAGCCTTCGGCGCGCGAGCGACGTGCGCAGGAATCTGCCGGATCTCGGGCTCGTCCTCGACGACGAGGATGGTGGCGTGCAGTTTCGGTCACGGTCGAGCTCGACGGGCGGCTCGGCGGGCACGTCGGGCGCGTCTTCGAGCGGCAGCGTGAAGCGGAAGGCCGTGCCGCCGGCGGGACGCTGCTCCGCCCAGATGCGGCCGCCGTGCAGGCGCACGATCGCGCGGCAGATGGCGAGCCCAAGCCCGACGCCGCCGACCGCGCCTTCGTCGCAGCCGCGCTGGAATTTGGCGAACAGCCGTTCGGGATCGCGTGCGGGCAGGCCCGGGCCGTCGTCCTCGACCGAGATCACGACGATCTCTGCCGGCGCGCTCCGCGCGCAGCGTGATGACCGTGCCCGGCGGCGTGTACTTCGCGCGCGTTCTCGAGCAGGTTGGCGAGCACCTGCTCGATCAGCGTCGCATCGACGCGCACCAGCGGCAGGTCGTCCGGCAGCTCGACCATGACCGGGTGCGCGCCAGGCGCTCGGCGAGCCGGCGCAGCACCGCGCCGGCGATCTCGCCGAGCGCATGCCAGTCGCGCTCGAGCTCGATCGCGCCCGCCTCGAGGCGCGTCATCTCCAGCACCTTGGCGACGTGCTCCGACATCTCCCGCGCCTGCTCGAAGATGCTGCTCGCCAGCGCCGTGCGCTCCTCTGCGCGTCAGGCGCTCGCCGCGCTCGGCCGAGGCTCGACGATGCGCCCGACGATGACCGCGAGCGGCGTGCGCAGGTCGTGCGAGATCGAGGCGAGCAGGGCGCTGCGCATGCGCTCGGTCTCGGCCTCGAGTTCGAGCGCTGCCTGTGCGGCCGCCTGGCGGCGCACGCTCTCGTTCAGGCCGGAGATGATCAGTCCGACCGCCAGCATGATGGCGAAGGTCAGCAGGTACTGGACGTCGTCGACCGTGAACGTGCCCTGCGGCGGAACGAACAGGAAGTCGAACGCCGCGACGGAAAGGACCGTCGCGGTGATCGCCGGACCGCGGGAAAAGCGCAGCGCGATGATCACCACGGCGAGCAGGTACACCATGGCGACGTTGACGACGTCGAAGCGCGGACGCATCGCCAGTCCGACCAGCGTGCACGCGCGGTGGCGCCTGCCGCGCACGCGTAGCCGACCCAGGGCCGTTTCAGGTCCACGCCGTTACTGTAGCGCATCGCGGGCGTAAAGTTGCCGTAAAAAATCAGCGGCCGCCGCGCCATGGCAGCGCGGGCTGATCAGGCCGGGTCCGATGGATACGATCGTCGAAGCTCCGCCGGCACTCGCGGCGCATGATGGGCCAGCGCACCGCCGCCAGACGACGGCCGCGCTGACGCTGCTCGCGCTCGGCGTCGTCTACGGCGACATCGGCACCAGCCCGCTGTACGCGGTGAAGGAAACGTTCAATCCCGAGCACGGCATTCCGCTGACGCCCGAGAACATCCTCGGCGGCCTCTCGGCGATCTTCTGGACGCTGATGATCGTCGTCTCGCTCAAGTACGTGATGCTGATCATGCGCGCCGACAACCGCGGCGAGGGCGGCATCATGGCGCTGCTCGCGCTCGCCACCGTCGGCGGTGCAGCGACCGGCCGCGGCTGCGCAACGCTGCTGCTCGCGATCGGCGTGTTCGGCGCCTCGCTGTTCTACGGCGACGCGGTGCTGACGCCGGCGATCTCGGTGCTGTCGGCGGTCGAGGGCCTGGAGGTCGGCACCTCGGCGTTCAAGCCCTACGTCGTGCCGATCGCGGTCGGCATCCTGATCGCGCTGTTCGCGATCCAGCGCCACGGCACCGGCGTCGTCGGCACGCTGTTCGGGCCGGTGTGCGCGCTCTGGTTCGTCGCGCTCGGCGCCGTCGGGCGTCTGGCAACATCGCCAAGGCGCCGGCGATCCTCGCGGCGCTCAACCCGCTGCACGCGCTGCAGCTTCGTCGACGGGCACGGCTATCGCGTCGTTCGTCGTGCTCGGCTCGGTGCTGCTCGCCGTGACCGGCGCCGAGGCGCTGTACGCCGACATGGGCCATTTCGGCAAGCGCCCGATCCGCATCGCCTGGTTCGGCCTCGTGCTCCCGGCGCTGGTGCTCAACTACTTCGGCCAGGGCGCGCTGCTGATCGCCGACCCGGCAGGCGCTCGAGAACCCGTTCTATCTCGCCTTCCCGCCTGGGCGCTCTATCCGATGGTCGCGCTCGCGACGGCGGCGACGGTGATCGCCTCGCAGGCGACGATCTCCGGCGCCTACTCGATGACCAAGCAGGCGATCCAGCTCGGCTACCTGCCGCGCATGACGATCCTGCACACCTCGGCGCAGGACGATCGGGCCAGATCTACGTCCCGGCGGTCAACTGGATGCTGCTGCTGGTCGTCGTCGCGCGCGGTGATCGGCTTCGGCTCCTCGTCGCAGCTCGCCTCGGCCTACGGCGTCGCGGTGACGGGCACGATGCTGATCACGACCGTCCTCACCTTCTTCGTCATCCGCTACGGCTGGGGCTATCCGCTGTGGCTGTGCGTCGCCGCGACCGGCGTTCTTCATGCTGGTCGACGTCGACGTTCTTCTCCGCGGCCATGCACAAGGTGCTCGACGGCGGCTGGTTCCCGCTGGTGCTCGGCGCGATCGTCTTCACGTGATGATGACCTGGCAGCGCGGCCGCGAGCAGCTGCTCGACGCGCGCTGCGCGGACTCGTCGGTGCCGCTCGAGCCGTTCCTCGAGTCGCTTCTCCGGCATGCCGCCGCAGCGCGTGCCGGGCACCGCGGTCTTCCTGACCGCCGACGCCCGATGCGACGCCGCACGCGCTGCTGCACAACCTCAAGCACAACAAGGTGCTGCACGAGCGGAACGTGTTCCTCACCGTCGAGTTCGCCGACGTGCCGTGGGTCCGCCGAGCGACGCGCGTCGTGTGCGAGCACCTGGGCGACGGCTGCTGGCGGATCACGGCGCGCTACGGCTTCATGGACGACCCGACGTCGCGCACGCGCTGGAGCTGTGCGCGCCGCACGGACTGCAGATCGACCCGATGGAAATCTCGTACTTCCTGTCGCGCGAGAAGATCGTTGCCGGGACGGCGAGCAGGCTGGCGCCGATGGCGCGACCGCATGTTCGCCGCGATGGCGCGCAACGCCGGCAGCGTCACCGACTTCTTCAACATCCCGACCAACCGCGTCGTCGAGCTGGGCACCCGGGTCGAGATCTAGAACCGGCA
>CAVZLP010000018.1:0-728976 GCA_963776175.1 uncultured beta proteobacterium
CTGGCGGAGAGAGAGGGATTCGAACCCTCGATACAGGTTTTGGCCCGTATGCTCCCTTAGCAGGGGAGTGCCTTCGACCACTCGGCCATCTCTCCGGATAACATTCAATTTTACCTGCGCGCGACACGCAGGGTCAAACAATTCTACTGCCGAATCCGTGAGTTATCGCGATTCCGCCGCAGCTGGCGCCTGATCGAGCTCGAATGCACGATGCAGCACGCGCACCGCAAGCTCCAAATATTTCTCGTCGATGACGACCGAAGTCTTGATCTCCGAGGTCGAGATCATCTGGATGTTGATCTGCTCGTCGGCCAGCGCCTTGAACATTTTCGCCGCGATGCCGACGTGCGAACGCATGCCGATGCCGACCAGCGAAACCTTGCAGATCCGGTTGTCGCCGATGATGTCGCGCGCCGTGAACGCGACGCCCTTCTCGCGCATCAGCACGTCGAGCGCCTTTTGATATTCGCCGCGATTGACGGTGAACGAAAAGTCGGTGTGCCCCGAGGCGCCGATGTTCTGCACGATCATGTCGACGTCGACATTGGCCGCCGCGATCGGTCCGAGTATCGCGTACGCGATGCCCGGCCGGTCCTCCACCCCCATCAACGATATCTTGGCTTCATCGCGGTTGAACGCGATGCCGGAAATGATCGCCTGTTCCATGGTGTCGTCTTCCTCAAACGTGATCAGCGTGCCGCGCGAGCCGCTGTCGGGCTCCTCGAATGACGAGAGCACGCGGAGCTTGACCTTGTACTTGCCGGCGAATTCGACCGAGCGTAGCTGCAGGACCTTCGAGCCGAGGCTCGCCATTTCGAGCATTTCCTCGAACGTCACGCGGTCCAGCCGTCGCGCTTCCGGAACGATCCGCGGGTCGGTCGTGTAGACGCCGTCGACGTCGGTATAGATCTGGCATTCGTCGGCGCGGAGCGCCGCAGCGAGCGCGACCGCCGACGTGTCCGAACCGCCGCGGCCCAAGGTGGTGATGTTGCCGTCGGCGTCGACGCCCTGGAAGCCCGCGACGGTCACGACCATGCCCTCGGCAAGGTCGCGGCGAATGGGCTCCTCGTCGATCTTCAGGATGCGCGCCTTGGTAAACGCGCTGTCGGTCAGCACGCGCACCTGGCCGCCGGTGTAGCTCTTGGCGCGCACTCCGAGCTGGTGCAAGGCGATCGCCAGCAGGCCGATCGTTACCTGCTCGCCCGTCGCCGCAACGACGTCCAGTTCGCGGGGTTCCGGATTCGGTGCGAGCTCGCGCGCCAGCGCGAGCAGGCGGTTGGTTTCGCCGCTCATGGCCGACGGGACCACGACCAGCTGGTGGCCCGCGCGATGGAAATGCGCGACCCGCCTCGCGACATTTTGAATCCGCTCGATGCTGCCGACCGAGGTGCCGCCATACTTTTGGACGATCAGCGCCATGGCGGCCATCCGTCATTGGCACCGCCGCGCCCGCAGGGCTCGCGCAGTCTCGTCACAGCAGCCGAAAGGCGAGTGTCGCGTTCGTGCCGCCGAAGCCGAACGAATTCGACAGCGCCGCCCGGATTTTCATCTTGCGCGCCTCGTTCGGAACGAAGTCGAGGTCGCAGCGGGGATCGCGGTTGAACAGGTTGGCCGTCGGCGGCGCGACCTGGTCGCGCAAGGCCAACACGGTAAACACGGCTTCGACGCCGCCGGCGGCGCCCAACAAATGCCCGGTCATCGACTTGGTCGACGATACCGCCAGTCGCGACGCGTGCTCGCCGAAGCAGCGCTTGACCGCGACGCATTCGGCGACGTCGCCAAGCTGCGTCGAGGTCCCGTGGGCGTTGATGTAGTCAATGTCGCGCGCGTCGAGGCCAGCGTTATTAAGTGCGTTGGCCATGCTGCGCGCGGCGCCGCTGCCGTCCTCCGGCGGCGCCGTAATGTGGTGGGCATCGGCCGACATGCCGTAGCCGACCAGCTCGCAATAGATCCTCGCTTTCCGGGCCTTGGCGTGCTCCAGCTCCTCGAGCACCAGCACGCCCGAGCCTTCGCCCAGAACGAAGCCGTCGCGGTCGACGTCCCAGGGCCGGCTCGCCGTCGCCGGGTCGTCGTTGCGATGCGACAGCGCACGGGCGGCGCAGAAACCGCCGATGCCCAGCGCGCTAACCGTTCCTTCGGCACCGCCGGCGACCATGATGTCGGCGTCGCCGTATTCGATCAGACGCGCCGCCTCGCCCAGGCTGTGATTGGCCGACGAACACGCGCTGACGGTGGCCAGGTTGGGCCCCTGGTAGCCGTACTGGATCGATACCAGGCCGGCGATCATGTTGATGATCGACCCCGGTACGAAGAACGGCGAGATCTTGCGCAGGCCGCCCTGCAGATAGGCGTTGTGCGTATCCTCGATCATCGGCAGGCCACCGATGCCCGAACCGATGCACACGCCGATGCGCTCGAGGTTACCCCGGTAGCCATCGAGTCCCGCGTCGGTGACCGCCTCCATCGTGGCGACCTGCCCGTAGTGCACGAATCGGTCGTAGCGGCGCACGTCCTTGCCCGACAGGTACTTGGTGACGTCGAAGTCCTTGACCTCGCCCGCGATGCGCGAGGGAAAAGCGCTGGCGTCGAAGCGCGTGATAGCGACGATGCCGGACCGCGCTGCAAGGATGTTCTCCCACGCGGTCGCCACGCCGGTGCCGACCGGCGACACGATACCTATTCCGGTGACTACAACGCGGCGTCTGGACATAAGCTGATCGTGAATGGGCGGACCGGCGTGCGGTCGCGTTCCGCTCGCGCGGGACGACTGCCGGGCTGCCGGAGCACGACTGGATGCCGCTTTCGGCCGCCCGGTGCGGGGGATGCTACTTCTTCAGGTGCGCGCCGACGTAATCGATCGCCTGCTGCACGGTAGTGATCTTCTCGGCGTCCTCGTCGGGAATCTCGGTTTCGAACTCTTCTTCCAGCGCCATCACCAACTCGACCGTATCCAGCGAGTCCGCGCCCAGGTCGTCGACGAACGACGATTCATTCTTGATCTCCGCTTCGTTGACACCGAGTTGTTCTGCGACGATCTTCTTGACTCGCTGCTCTACGTTTTCCATGCCTCTCCTCCCCTCACGGGATTTGAACTTTCATAACCGGGCGATTTTACCAGATATGCGGCCTCTTTGCCAAAAGACTGGACCCGCGTGTGGCCTCCTTTGTGTGCCATCACGTGTCGGCCGCCTGCCCGCGTTCGCGGTCGCATCCCCGACTGCGTCGGGGCCCCTGCTCCGCGCGCCCGCGTGCTACTGCATATACATCCCGCCGTTGACGTGTAGCGTGGCGCCGGTAATGTAGCCGGCGCCAGGCGAGGCGAGAAAAGCGACCGCGTGCGCGACGTCTTCGGGCAGGCCGAGCCTGCCCAGCGGAATCCGCTCGACCAGCTTCTCGCGCTGCGCCTCCGCCAAAGCGCGCGTCATGTCGGTGTCGATGAACCCGGGCGCGACGCAATTGACGGTGATGTTGCGGCTGCCGACTTCCTGGGCCAGCGATTTGCTGAATCCGATCAGCGCCGCCTTCGCCGCCGAGTAATTGGTCTGGCCGGCGTTGCCGCTCACGCCGACCACCGAGCCGATATTGATGATGCGGCCGTAGCGCGCCTTCATCATGCCGCGCAGGACCGCTTTCGACAGGCGATAGACCGATCTGAGGTTGGTGTCGATTGTCGCGTCCCAGTCATCGTCCTTCATGCGCAGCAGCAGATTGTCGCGGGTGATTCCGGCATTGTTGACCAGTATCGCGACGTCGCCATAGCGCTGCTGGATTGCGCTGATCGTCGCTTCGGGACCCGTCGCTTCGTTGACGTCCAGGCGCATGCCTGCGCCGCTGTTGCCCGCCGCGTTCAGGTAGGCGTCGATCGCTGCCGCGCCGGCATCGGTCGTGGCCGTTCCGACCACCGTGGCGCCGTCGCGGGCGAGCGTCTGCGCGATCGCCTTGCCGATGCCCCGGCTTGCGCCGGTGACCAGGGCCACGCTGCCGTCGAGTCCCATCGTCTATCCTGCCGCCACCGCGGCCAGCGCCGTCGCGAGCGCATCGCCGTCGTTGGTCGCATGCACGCCGATTTCGGGCACCGTTCGCTTGGCCAGTCCGGTGAGCACGCTACCAGGTCCGCATTCGACGATGTGGGTGACACCAGCAGCGGCAAAAGCCCGCATCGTTTCGGCCCAGCGCACCGGGCTTGCTGCCTGGCGCGCCAGCGCATGGCGGATTCCGGCGGGCGCCGCTGCGCTCGTGACATCGACATTGTGCAGGATCGGAAACGACGGCGCGCGCACGTCGACCCGGGCGAGATAGTCCGCGAGGCGCTCGGCCGCGGGCTTCAGGAGAGAGCTGTGGAACGGCGCGCTGACCGGCAGCAGCAGGCCGCGCTTCGCGCCACGCGTCTTGGCGAGCGCGATCGCGCGTTCGACGGCTTCGCGATGTCCGGCGATCACGATCTGCGCCGGCGCGTTGAAATTCACCGGTTCGACGATCTGGCCTTGCGCGGCTTCGGTGCAGACCGCGGCCAGCGTCGCATCGTCCAGACCCATCACGGCGGCCATCGCACCGGTGCCGGCCGGCACCGCGTCCTGCATCGCCTGCGCGCGAAAGCGCACCAGCGGCAACGCATCGGCGAACGCGAGCGCGCCGGACACGACCAGCGCCGCATATTCGCCAAGGCTGTGTCCGGCGGCGATTCCCGGCTCGGGCCCGCCCGCCTCGCGCCACGCACGGTAGACCGCGACGTCGGCCGCCAGCATCAACGGCTGCGTATTGACCGTCCGGTTGATCTCTTCCGGCGGGCCTTCGGCGGCGAGCGTCCACAAGTCTTGCGCGAGTACCTTGCTCGCTTCGGCGAACGTCTGCCGCACCGCGGGATGTGCGTCGTAGCCGCCCATCATTCCGACCGACTGCGACCCCTGCCCGGGAAATACCATCGCGAGTTTCATCGTTGGTCCGATGGTCGTGCGCAGCATGGAATGCGGATGAGCATCAAATCCATCGCAGCAGAATCGAACCCCAAGTGAACCCGCCGCCGACTCCCAGCAGCATGACGTGCTGACCGGGCCGGATCCGTCCGTCGCGCACGGCCACGTCGAGCGCCAGCGGAATCGATGCTGCCGATGTGTTGGCGTGCTCGCCGACGGTCGAGATCATGCGCTCGAGCGGCAAGCCGAGTTTTTTCATCGTCGCTTCCATGATACGGATATTGGCCTGATGCGGAATCACCCAGTCGATGGCGCCCGGCGCCATGCCGGCTGCCGACAGCGCTTCGTGTGCCGTCTCGGCGAGCACCTTCACCGCGAACTTGAACACCGTGTGGCCGTCCATCTTCAGCAGCGGCCTACCGCTCACCGCGCCATGGGCGACCGTGCCGGGAACCGACAGGATGTCGCGATAGCTGCCGTCTGCGTGCAGGTGGGCGGTCAGGATGCCCGGCCGCTCCGACGGCACGACCACGACTGCGCCTGCGCCGTCGCCGAACAGCACGCAGGTGCCGCGGTCATTCCAATCGAGGATGCGCGAATAGATTTCAGCGCCGACGATCAGCGCATTTCGCGCGGCGCCGCTGGCGACCATGCGGTCGGCGATCGCAAGTCCATAAACGAAACCGCTGCAGACCGCCTGGACGTCGAACGCCGGACCGTTCCTGGCGCCCAGCTTGTGCTGCAATATGCAGGCTGTCGACGGGAATACCATGTCGGGCGTCGTCGTCGCGACGATGATCAGGTCGAGCTCGTCCGGGGTGAGTCCCGCCGCGTCCAGCGCGCGACGCGACGCGACGAGCGCCAGGTCGCTGGTCTGCTCGCCCGACGCCGCGATGTGGCGCTGGCGAATGCCGGTCCGCGTCCGCACCCATTCGTCGTCGGTGTCGATCCGCTGCGCCAGATCGGCGTTGGTCAGGATCTGGGCCGGCAAATAGCCGCCGGTCCCGGCGATGCGGCTATGCATCGACTGTCGACCCCGCGTTACCGCCGGAAGCGTGCGTCGGAACCGGCATGGCCGCGAGCCGGCGCGCGATGCGCTCGAGCACGCCGTGCGCGGCCTCGGCGTATGCCTTTTGCAGCGCATGCTGGAATGCGAGCACGTCCGCCGACCCGTGGCTTTTGACCACGATGCCCTTGAGGCCGATCAGGGTCGCGCCGTTGTAGCGTCGTGGATCGACCCGCCGCTTGAACGCCTTGATCACCGGCAGCGCGAACACCGCCAGCAGCTTGCGCAGTGGATTGCGCGTGAATTCCTCTCGCAGGAATTCCGAAAGCATCAGTGCCAGGCCTTCCGAGGTTTTCAGCGCGACATTGCCGACAAAGCCGTCGCAGACGATGACGTCGACCGTTCCCTTGTAGATATCGTTGCCTTCGACGTTGCCGTAATAGTTCAGATCCGAGGCCTTCAACAGCTCGGCGGTCTGCTTGACCACGTCGTTGCCCTTGATGTCCTCCTCGCCGATATTGAGCAGGCCGACCGTCGGGCGCTCGATGCCGTCCACCGCAGCGACCATCGCGCTGCCCATGACCGCGAATTGCATGAGCTGGTCTGGCGTGCAGTTGACGTTGGCGCCCAGATCGAGCGCGGTCGTGACGCCGGTGCGCGTCGGGAGCTGCGACGCGATCGCTGGACGATCGATACCGGGCAGGGTCTTCAGGACGAATCGCGAGATCGCCATCAGCGCACCGGTGTTGCCGGCAGAAACACAGGCCTGCGCGGCGTCGTCCCTGACGAGATTGATCGCGACGCGCATCGAGGAATCCTTCTTTCGACGCAATGCATCGGCGGGCGGCTCGTCCATTTCGACGACTTCGCTCGCCGCCTGAACCGTGACACGGTCGGCTATGGAAGCACGGGGCGCACCGAGTGCCCGTCGCACCTCCTCCTCGCGCCCGACCAGAATCACGCGCGCCTTCGGCGTTTCCGCCAGGAAGGCGAGTGCCGCGGCCACCGTGACCGGTGGCCCGGTGTCGCCGCCCATCGTATCGACGGCAACCGTGATCACGCCGGGGGCTGCGCCAGGCACGGGGGTACGACCGTCGACGTTCAAGGCGAGTCGCCGCTCGTTGGCATGCCGCGCCGGTCCGCCCGGGTCGCGCTTCCGCTCATGGTGGTGCCGGACCCGGGACGCTGGCTCTCTACTCGTCGGCTTTGGTCTTGACTACTTTCTTGCCGCGATAGTAGCCGCTAGGGCTGATGTGGTGGCGCAGGTGGACCTCGCCGCTGACCGGTTCGACCGCGAGCGGCGGCTTCGGGAGAAAATCGTGGGCCCGATGCATGCCGCGCTTCGAAGGCGACTTCTTGTTCTGCTGGACAGCCATTGCCTATGACTCCTCAAAGATTCGATCGATACGGGAAGCGGTTTCTACTTCCCGAAATTCCTGCAAGCGCCTTGCCAACGTCGCTCAATCCGGATTGCGCACCTTCAGCGCCGCCAATCCGGCGAAAGGCGAGCGCTTGCCGTCGTCCGTCATCGAACGGCGTCCCGCGGGGCATTCGTCCTCGCCGTGGCGCGGCGACAAGGGAAGCGACAACAGCAGTTCGTCTTCGACCAGGCTCGCGCGGATCGAGGGTCGTGTTCGCCAGCACGACTTCCGCTTCTTCCACATCCAGCCGCGCCAACTCGGCCTCGTCGCGCGCGAGCAGCAAGTCGGTCTGCTGTCCTACCGGCGCCACAAAGGGCTGCAGGCAGCGCTGGCAGACCAGCGGCACCGCGCCATCGAGCCGCACCGTCAGCGTCGGTCGTCCGAACGCGTCGTGCCCGCCTTTGATCTGCCACGCAATCGGCGCCGCATCGCCACCGGCAGCCAACAGGTCGGCGGCACGAGGCAGGCTGCGCGCGTCGATGTCGCCCGACAGTTCTGCGCTGGCGGCGGACAATTCGAATGCATCGAAACGGCCGTGCGCGCCGGCGTCAGTGGTCCGAGTCGCCATCTGGGTTGGCCTTTCGGCCGGGCAAACACCGGTCGCCGACGACGAATCGCCGGCGGCGAAGCCTGGCCCGACCGCTGCAGGCAGGACAAACGTTGCATAATAGCCGGCTAGCGCTGGAGTGTCAAAGAAAACCGTGAAAACAACAACTTCGCCTCGCGTAACGCGTGCGCTGGTGCTCGCCTCGGCCTCGCCGTATCGCAAGGCCCTGCTCGAACGGCTGGGCCTGCCGTTCACGACCGCCGCGCCGGCCATCGACGAGTCGCCGCGTCCGGACGAGGCGCCTGCGGATACCGCTGTGCGCCTGGCGGAGGCCAAGGCCCGCGCCGCGGCGTCGGCGCATCCCGACGCGCTGATCGTCGGGTCCGACCAGGTCGCGGATTTCGAAGGCGCGGCGATCGGCAAACCGCGCGACGCCGACCACGCCCTCGAGCAACTCCGCGCGATGCAAGGACGGACGATCGTCTTTCACACGGGCTTGGCGCTCCTCGATGCGCGCAGCGGGCGTTGCCGCCGGGCGCTGGTCGACGTCGCCAGCACGTTTCGACAGCTTGGCGACCCTGCGCTCGAAGCCTATCTCGCGCGCGACCGCCCGTTCGATTGCGCCGGATCGGTCAAGGTCGAAGCGCTCGGCATCGCGCTGTTCACTCGCGTCGCCAGCGACGATCCGACGGCGTTGATCGGCTTGCCGCTGATCAGGTTGACCGACATGCTGATCGCCGAAGGCCTGCATCCGTTGTGAAGGACGAGCGCGGCGCGGCCGGCACGCTCTACCTGTTGCCCAACCTGCTCGGCGCGGTCGAGCCGACGTCGGTCCTGCCGGCGCGCACAATCGCCATTGCCCGCCGCCTCCGCCATTTTGTCGCCGAGACGCCGAAAGCTGCGCGGGCGTTCGTCAAATCGCTGCCGTCCGAACACCGGCTGCAGGACATCGCCTTCGTCGAACTGAATCAGCACACGCCGCCGCAACACGTGGTGGCGCTGCTCGCGCCGGCGTTGGCCGGCGAAGACCTCGCGCTGGTTTCCGATGCCGGTTGTCCCGGCGTCGCCGATCCCGGCGCGCTGCTCGTTGCTGCGGCGCACCGAGGCGGCATCCGGGTCGTGCCGCTGGTCGGGCCGTCGGCCCTATTGCTCGCGCTGATGGCTTCGGGACTGAATGGCCAGAACTTCGCCTTCCACGGCTACCTGCCCGTCCGCGCGGAAGCGCGTGGCCCGGCGCTGCGGGAGTTGGACGCCGCAGTGGCGCGCAGCGGCGCGACGCAGCTCTTTATCGAGACGCCCTACCGCAACGAGGCGATGGTGGCTGCCGTGCTGGCCACTTGCCGGCCGCAGACGCGATTCTGCGTGGCCGTCGATCTGACCTTGCCGGACGAACAGATCGTCAGCCGCACCATCGCGCAATGGCGGGCGGCGCCGCGTTTGCATCTTTCCGGCAGGCCCGCCATGTTTCTGCTCGGTAGCGATTGACCCTCACGAACGGGAACGGGAGAACAGGCCATTTCCGGGGCGACCCGGGGTCGCCGCCTGCCACTTACTGCTCGTCGGCGTCGGGCCAGTTCTTGATGTAGCTCTTGAGCATGCGGTTTTCGAAACTCTGCTCTTCGTAGACGGCCTTGGCCACGTCATGAAACGAGACGACGCCGAGCAGCGTCGGGCCGTCGATGACCGGCACATAGCGCGCGTGACGCTCGAGCATCGCCCGGCGCAGTTCCATCACGTCGAGCCCGGTGGTTGCCGTCAGCGGATCGCGTACCTGGATGTCGCTGACCCTGAGATCACCGAGCTGCCCTTGCCGCTTCGACAGCGCCTCCAGCACTTCGGCGAACGTGAGCATGCCCACCATACGCCCATGGTCCATCACCACCAGCGAACCGATGTCGTGCTGCGCCATGACCTTTACCGCCTCGAGAACCGTGCCTTCCGGGGCTGTCACGAACAACGCGTTGCCCTTGATCCGCAGAATTTCGCTGACCAGCATAAGGTCTCCTTCGGTTCCGGGTCGGCGCGCCGGCACCCCGAGTCGAGGTTACTCCCGCCTACCGGCGGCTTGCAACGGTTTCCGATGTCGGACAAGGCCTCGCGAGGCCACTTCGCAGCCGGCGACTACTCGGCGTACCGAGGCCGGCGGGCACCGCGGGATTTTGCTTGCTCTATGCCCGCATTCGAGTGCAAGATTGCATCCCGGTCCGAAAGAGGCCGAAGCGAGAACAGTTCCGTTACCAGTTAGGAGGAGCAGCGATGACTGATTGCAAAGACAGCTCGGCTGTCAACGAGGTCGTACAGCCGGCTCGCCGGCGCCTGCTGAAGGCGGCGGGTATCGCCGCTGGCGGCGCCGCATTGTCGGCACCCTTCATCCGCAATGCCGCCGCCGCCGAAACGACGACGTGGAAGATCCAGACATCCTGGCCGGCGGGTGTGGGACTGGCGACCTTCAAGACCTGGGCCGCCTCCATCAAGGAAAAGACCGGCGGCGAGCTCGAATTCAAGCCCTTCGCGGCCAAGGAAGTCGTCGGCGATTTCGAGCTGATCGACGGCGTCAAGAACGGCGTGCTCGAAGCGATGAATTCGTTCACGCTGTACTGGGCGGGCAAGCTGCCCGCGACAGCGTTCCTCTCCTCGTACCTGATGGGCCTGCGCTATCCGCACGAGTGGGACATCTTCTTCTACAGTCGTGGTGGCCTGCAGGCCGCACGCGACCTGTTTGCCAAGCAGGGGCTGTACTACGTCAATCGCATCCACCATGGTCCGAATATCATCCACTCGAAGAAACCGATCCGCACCATCGAGGACTTCAAGGATCTGAAGCTGCGGGTACCGGGTGGCATGATCGCGGAGGGATTCGCTGCGGCAGGGGCCAAGACGACGCTGCTTCCAGGCGGCGAGGTCTTCTCCGCCCTGGAAAAGGGCACGATTGAGGCTGCCGACTACATCGGTCCGGCAGTCAACTGGGATCTGGGCTTCCAGCAGGTCTCGAAGTACATCTGGACCGGGCCGCCTGGGCTGGAATCGATCTATCAGCCGGTTGACTTGATGGACCTCGTGGTCCGAATGGATGTCTGGAACAAGCTTTCGCCGAAGATGAAGCAGTGGCTCGACGACGAGGTGCAGGTGTATTCGAACGTCCACTTCGCGGCGATCCAGAAAGCCGACATGGAGGCCTGGGGCAAGTTCGAGAAGGCCGGCACGCAGATCATCCGCATGCCGCTCGAGGACTTGCCGAAGTGGCAGCGCCTTGCGACGCCGATCTGGTTCAAGTGGGCGAACAAGGACAAGGATGCAGCGAAAATCTTCAAGCTGCAGCTCGATGTCATGGAGTCGCATACGGTCGGCTACGTGACGCCCGATATGTACAAGGGCCTCAAGGTCGACGTCTAAGCCGGTTGCCTCGCAACCGGTTCCTCGAGTCCAGATTGCCCTGCGGCGGCCGAATCGGCCGCCGCAGGCGATGGGTGCGCCTGCCATGCCCTCTCTGACGTTCGTCATGCCGCACTGGCTCTACTGGGCCGGGCTCGTCATTTTCCCGCTGATTGCGCTCTATCTGGTGCGGCGCCAGTTGCGCCACCCGCTCCCATCGGGGCCCTCCCTGTTCATCGCCTATCTGTTCTGGCTTTGCTCGGGCTTCATGGGCATCCATCGGTTCTATCTGCGCAGCGCTTACGGATTGGTATTCATTCCGGTCTTTCTCGCGATCATCTACTGCAATTCGCAGGTCCGCGAAGTCAGGGACGATACTTCACGAACGTTCGCCGCTCTGGAGCAGGCACAGACGGCGGCCGAGCAGGCCAAGCCACGATCGGAACCAGCCACACCGGATGAGGCCGCGCAGTACGCGCGCGCGCAGGCCGATATCAAGCCGCGCGAGGCCGACTACGCCGTCGCCAAGGCAGTCACCGACCATTGGGTATCGCTGGGGCGCTGGAGCGCGATCCTGATGGCGGCATTGCTACTGATCGATGCGGCGCTGTTGCCTAGCCTGGTTCGCAAGCGCCGTGCGCTGGAAGCGGCGAGCGCTCCGCCCGCGCCGATCGTGGAAGTGGATACCTCGGTCGTGCACGAAGCGGGGGTCGGCGAGGACCCGACCCTGCATTTGCACACGCGCATCACCGATGCCATCGAGTGGATCAACGTCAGGGCAGGCCACTATGTCGCCTGGTGGTCGCTGATCGCGGTGTTCGTTTACTACTACGAGGTCATCGCGCGGTACGTCTTCAACTCGCCGACCAACTGGGTCCACGAAAGCATGTTCCTGATGTTCGGCATGCAGTACATGCTCTCGGGCGCCTACGCATACCGCGAAGACCAGCACGTGCGCGTCGACGTGGTGTATTCCAAGTTCTCGCCTCGCGGCAAGGCGATCGCCGACATCATCACATCGGTGTTCTTCTTCATATTCATCGGCACCATGCTCGTCACCGGGTACCGATTCGCCGCAGACGCCGTCAACGTCGGCGAGCATTCGTTCACCGAATGGGGCCTTCAGTACTGGCCGATCAAGCTTTCGATCCCGATCGGCGCTGCGTTGTTACTGCTTCAGGGCGTTTCGAGGCTCATCAAGGATGTGCTGTTTGTCATGCGCAAGGGAGCGTAAGGCATGGGCATCGAGATCGGCATCGAATGGCTGAGCCTGCTTCTGTTCGGCGCCCTTGGCCTGCTGCTTATGCTGGGCCTGCCGATGGCCTTCTGCACCGGCAGCCTCGCCACGATTTTTCTGTTCGTGTTCGGCAACAGCGCGGTCCTGAACATGATGCCGTCGCGGATCTTCCCGTTCATGACCGACTACCAGCTCTCCGCGGTGCCGCTGTTCATCTTCATGGCGGCGGTGCTGGAAAAAGCGGGCATCATCGAGGAGCTGTTCGACGTTATCTACAAATGGCTAGGCGCAGTCAAAGGCGGGCTGGCATCGGCGACAGTGGTCGCCTGCACGCTGCTGGCAGCGATGGTCGGTGTCGTGGGTGCAACCGAAGTGACGATGGGGATGATTGCGCTGCCGGCGATGCTGCGGCGCAACTACGAACCCAAGCTCGCCTGTGGGTCGCTTTTGGCCGGCGGTACGCTCGGCATCCTGATCCCGCCATCGGTGATGGCGATCGTCTACGCGGTCGTTGCACAGCAATCCCTCGGGGAGCTTCTGATCGGCTCGATCTTTCCGGGGCTGCTGCTGTCCGGTCTTTACATCGCCTACGTCACCATACGCTGCTATATCAATCCCTCGCTCGGCCCCGCGTTGCCCGTCGAGGAGCGCGTCAACCTGCGCGAAAAGCTGCGCCTGCTGCGCAATACGATTACGCCGGTACTGCTGATCATTCTCGTGCTAGGCGTTATCTTCGTCGGTATTGCTACGCCGGTCGAAGCCGCCGGCATCGGTACCTTCGGCGCGCTGGCCGTGTGCGCGCTGCATCGTCGACTGACCTGGCCCGCCCTCTACGAGGCGGCCATGTCCACGCTCAAGGCGACGGCGATGGTGATGTGGATCTTTTTCGGCGCGACGATGTTCGTCGGATTTTTCATCCTCAAGGGCGGACAGACGTTCGTTTCCGACCTGATCCTGGGTACCGGATTGCCGGCCTACGGCATCTTGCTGCTGATGATGGTCATCCTTTTCATTCTCGGCATGTTCCTCGACTGGGTCGGCATTCTGCTCCTGACGGTACCCATCTTCCTGCCGATCCTGACGGCGCTCACATTCGGCGGAATGTTCGGAATGTCCGGCGTCAGCTCGGACGATCTGTCGCTCTGGTACGGCGTCATCTTCATGGTCAACATGCAGATGGCGTTTCTGAGTCCGCCGTTCGGCTATTCGCTGTTCTACCTGAAGAGCGTGGCGCCGAAGGAAATCTCGATGGCGATGATCTTCAAGGCGGCGATGCCGTTCATCGGATCTGCAGGCGATCGGCTTGACCTTATGCATCGTCTTCCCGCAGATCATTCTGTGGCTGCCCAGCATGCTCTATCACGGCACCAAATAGACGACCTGCAGTGAAGCTTTAACTCTCTCGCCGGCGCGAGGGCGATCGTCAGGGACCGAGCGCGCGCCGCTCGCGCAGCGCCTGCGCCAACGTTCCGCTGTCGACGTATTCGAGCTCGCCGCCGACCGGGACGCCGCGGGCGAGCCGCGTGACCTTGAGACCGCGCGCGCTCAGCAACTCGCCGATGTAGTGCGCGGTCGCTTCGCCTTCGTTGGTGAAATTGGTGGCGAGCACGACCTCGCGCACTGCGCCGTCCGCCGCGCGCTTGAGCAGACGGTCGAGCCGTATTTCCTTCGGGCCGATGCCGTCGAGCGGCGACAGGCGCCCCATCAGCACGAAATAGAGTCCGGCGTAGGCTTGCGTATGCTCGATCATCATCAGGTCGGCGGGCGTCTCGACCACGCATAGCAGTGTCGCGTCGCGCTTCGACGAGCGGCACAACGTGCAGATCTCGTCCTCGGTGAAGGTATTGCAGCGCTGACAGTGCCGGATCGTGCGGGTCGCCGCTTCCAGCGCCGTCGCAAGCCGCTGCCCTCCCTCGCGATCGTGCTGCAAGAGATGCAGCGCCATGCGCTGCGCGGCCTTCGGTCCGACGCCGGGCAGGCAACGCAGCGCCTGCGTCAATTCCTCCAGGCTGCTCAGCGGCTCCACGCGGGGATTGCGCCTCGACCGCTCAGAACGGCAGCTTGAGGCCCGGCGGCAGCCCCAGACCTGCGGACAAGCCCGACATTTTCTCCTGCGACGCCGCGTCGATCTTGCGCGCGGCGTCGTTGATCGCGGCCGCGACCATGTCCTCGAGCATGTCCTTGTCTTCGGCCAACAGCGAGGGGTCGATGGTCACACGCTTGACGTCGTGCCGCCCGGTCATCAGCACCTTGACTAGGCCGGCACCGGATTGACCCTCGATTTCCATCGCGGCGATCGCCTCCTGCGCCTTTTTCATGTTTTCCTGCACGGCCTGCGCCTGCTTCATCAGGCCGGCGAGCTGGTTCTTCATCATGGTCGGTTTCCTGGACTACGAATTGGGTTTGATCGACTCGGGCTTGATCGTCGCGTCGAATCGCGACAGCACGTCCTGCACGAACGGATCGTCGCGAAACGCGGCTTCGGTCTTGGCCTTCGCTTCGGCCCGCTCGCGCTTTTCCTGCGCGGCGAGCGTGGCGCCTGCCGCCGCGTCGACGTCGAAGCGCAGGCGGATGCGGCGTCCCAAGGCCTCGTCCAGCGCCACCTTCAGTTTGTCGGTGTAGGCCTTGTCGGTCAGGTGGCGCGCAGCCTCGGGGACCGCGAGCACGATCTCATTGCCGGCGATGGCTTTGAGCTCGGTCTGCGCGGCAAGTTGCAGCGCGATTCCCGACAGCTTCAATCCGGCGACAAACTCCGGCCAGTCGGCAATCTGCAGCGGCGCTGCAGTCGCAGCGCGCGGCTCCACGGGGGCGGTAACGGCAGGCGACGGCGCCTGGTTTGCCGCCGCGCCGCTGCTACTGGCAGGCGCTAGCGCGACGGCGCGACCGGCCGGCTTGGCGTCAGCGGAAGGACCCGCGCCCGGCTCGAACGCGAGCAGGCGCAAGAGCGTCATGGCAAATCCGGTCGGCTCATCGGGCGCGAGGGCCATATCGGCGCGTCCTTGCACGCAGATCTGATAGGCAAGCTGCACGGCCTCGGGCGTGAACGCCTGTGCGTATCCGGCGATGCGCTGCGCATCGGGTAGCGCATCAGCGGCACCTGCAACGGTCTGCGCGACAGCGATGCGGTGAAACAGGCCGGCCAGCTCATCGAGAGCCCCAGGGAGCGACAAGCTGCGCTCGGTCAGCGCCGCAGCTTCGGCCAGAAGTGCCTTGCCGTCGCCGGCAAGCAATGCATCGGCAATGCGATGCGCGTATTCGGCGTCGACCGCACCCAGCATCGTGCGCACGACGGCTTCGCGCACTTCGCCCGCACCGTAGGCGATCGCCTGGTCGAGGACCGAAAGCGCATCGCGCATCGAGCCGCGCGCGCTGTACGCGATCAATGCCAGCGCGGCGTCGTCGAAAGCTATGTCTTCGGCGCGAAGAATATCGACCAGCCGCGCCGCGATCTGCACGGCCGGGAGCGCCTTGAGGTTGAACTGCAAACAGCGCGACAGCACGGTGACCGGGATTTTCTGCGGGTCGGTCGTGGCCAGGATGAATTTGACGTGCTCCGGAGGCTCTTCGAGCGTTTTCAGCATGGAGTTGAACGCGGCCTTCGACAGCATGTGGACTTCGTCGATCAGGTAGACCTTGTATCTGCCGATGGTCGGCGCGTAACGTGCGTTGTCGAGAATCTCGCGCATGTTGTCTATGCCGGTATTCGACGCCGCGTCGAGCTCCAGCAGATCGACGAAGCGGCCGGCGTCGATATCGATGCAGGCCGGACAAACGCCGCAGGGCGTCGCCGTGACGCCGGTCGCGCAATTGAGGCTCTTCGCCAACAGCCGTGCGATCGTCGTCTTGCCGACGCCGCGCGTGCCGGTAAGCAGATAGGCGTGATGCAGGCGCCCGCGCTCCAGCGCGTTGGTCAGCGCACGGACGACATGATCCTGTCCGACCAGGTCGGCAAATTTCTTCGGTCGCCACTTGCGGGCGAGCGCTTGGTAACTCATTGGCCCTTCGGCGTTTAGCGTTTAACGTTTAGCAAAGCAACGCGCGATTTCGCTTCGCGTTCGGTTCCAGGCTGGGCGCGATGCCGACGCAGGCGCGCCGTGTACCTAAACGTACACAAGCGTCTGCGGCGGCAGAGCAACAACGCCTGGGACCGAACTGAAGCGAAAGGGGGGTGGCGAGCCGTACCCCCGGCACTTGCAGAGAATAGCTATGGCTGCTTCCTTCCGGACCTGACCAGGTTCACCACCATGCAATGCGGGGCGGCCCGCCATTGATCGTTGCCGCTGCTGCCCGTCATTATCGGCGAAGCACGCCGACGCAGCAAGCAATACGACAATGCAACGGCCTGATGCGACTTTCCGTTCGCGCCGAGCCGCCTGGTCGGCATCGGCATGGCGGCTATAATGCAATCAAGCGCATCACGCACCGGAGCCGGATTGCGCATACGACTTCTGCTGCGTACCTGCATCGCGGCGTCGATAACGCTCGCTGCCTGCGGCCCATCGCCGTCACCGCCGCCGCCATCGTCGAACGAATTGACCGTGCTGCTTCGAACGGGGCCGGCGACCTGGTTCGTCGGCACCGACGATCAGGGCGCAGGCATCGACTACGACCTCGCCCAGATGTTCGCCAAGCAGGAGGGGGCGACGCTCAAGGTGATTCCCACCGGCGATCCGATCGACAAGCTGGCCGACGCAGGCGGCGGTCTCCGTCTCGGCGCCGGCAATCTGTATCGTCCCGGTCCGGGTGCGACAGCGTCGGCGAATACCGTGCTCTACTCGACGGGCTACTACGCTGCCGAGCCGGTACTGATCTACAACATCGACGGCTTCAAGCCGGAATCCTGGCGGGATCTGGCTGACGAAAGCGTGGGCGTTCTCGAAGACGGCGGCCTCGCATCCGCATTGGTCAAGCTGCGCGCCGATCACCCCGAGGTCCGCTGGCAGGTGATCACGCTGCCCTCAACGGAGGCAATGATCAGCCAGGTCTCCGACGGGACCTTGAACTACGCGATCGTCGCGTCCAACGACGCCGAAGCAGCGCGTCACGTCTATCTCAACTTCGACAAGGCATTCGCGGTCGCCGGGAAACAGGAGCTGGTCTGGGCCTTCCCGCCGACTGAACGAAAGCTGCGCGACCGGGTCAACGCGTTCTTCGCGCAGCTGCGCCGCGACGGCAGGTTGCAGAGGCTCATCGACCGCTATTTTTCCTACGGCACGGTGCCGCGCATCGATGCCGGCGTGTTTCAGGAACGGATCAAGTCGGTATTGCCGCAGCTTCGCGCCGCGTTTCAGGATGCGCAGCAGGCGACCGGCGTCGAATGGCGCCTGCTCGCCGCGATCGCCTACCAGGAATCGCAGTGGGACGCGCAGGCCACCAGCGAGACCGGCGTGCGCGGCTTGATGCAATTGACCGAAGAGACTGCGCAGCGCCTTGGGCGGCGTCGATCGCCTCGATCCGAAGGCAAGCGTGCTTGCCGCGGCGCGCTATCTTCGCGATCTGAAGGACAGGCTGCCGCAACGCATCGCCGAGCCCGACCTCACCTGGCTCGCGCTCGGCGCATACAACATCGGCATCGCACATCTGGAGGATGCCCGCATCCTGGCCCAGAAGCAGAAGCTCGACCCCGACACCTGGTCGGCGCTGAAGAAGACGCTGCCGCTGCTCGCGCTGCCGGAGTATTACGAAACGGCGAAATTCGGCTACGCACGAGGCGCGATGCCGGTCTCCTTCGTCGATCGCGTGCGGGCGTACTACGACATTCTGCTCGCGCAGCAGCCTCCGTTGCAGCCGCGGCTGCGCATGTTTTCGGGTGTCCCCGGCGAAAATGCAGCGCAGCCGATGGCCGCCCCGGCAAGCGCCGTCAAGTGATCAGCGCGTTGCGGCGATGAGGCTTGCGCCACCCATGTAGGGCCGGAGCGCCGACGGAATGTCGACGCCACCGTCGGCGCGCTGATAATTTTCCAGAACGGCGACCAAGGTCCGGCCGACGGCGAGACCCGACCCGTTCAGCGTGTGCACGAGCTCGGGCTTGCCTTGCGCGTTGCGAAATCGTGCCTGCATGCGGCGCGCCTGGAACGCTTCGCAATTCGAGCACGACGAGATTTCCCGGTACTTGCCCTGTCCCGGCAGCCAGACTTCGAGATCGTAGGTCTTCGCCGCGGCGAAGCCCATGTCGCCGGTGCACAGGGTGACGACGCGATACGGCAGCTCGAGCTTTTGCAGTATGGCTTCGGCGTGCCGCGTCATTTCCTCCAGCGCCTCGTAGGATCGGTCCGGGTGCACGATCTGCACCATCTCGACCTTGTCGAATTGATGGACACGGATCATGCCCCGCGTGTCCTTGCCGTAGCTGCCCGCTTCCGACCGGAAGCATGGTGAGTGCGCCGTCAATCTGAGCGGAAGGGTTGCGGCGGCAAGGATCTGGTCGCGCACGAAATTGGTCAGCGGCACTTCGGCGGTCGGGATCAGATACCAGCGCCCTTCGTCGGGGGCGCCGCCCTTCGCCGCCCAGAAGAGATCTTCCTCGAATTTCGGCAGCTGCCCGGTACCGACCAGCGTTTCCGCATTGACCAGGTACGGCACGTAGCATTCGGTATAGCCGTGCTCGCCGGTGTGCGTATCGAGCATCAGCTGCACCAGCGCGCGATGCAGGCGCGCGACTGCACCGCGCAGCGTATAGAAGCGGGCTCCGGAAATCCTTGCCGACGTATCGAAGTCGAGGCCGCCGAGCGCCGTACCGACGTCGACGTGATCGCGCGCCGTAAAGTCGAACGTCCTCGGCCTGCCCCATTGGCGCACTTCCGCGTTCTCGGCTTCGGATGCGCCGACCGGCACGCTCGCGTGCGGCAGGTTGGGCATCGCCAACAGCCAATCGCGCACGCGCTGCTGCACGGCTTCCAGGTTGCGTTCGAGCGAGGTCAACTCGTCGCCGATGCCGGCGACCTCGCGCAGCGGCGCCGACGCGTCCTCACCCCTGCTTTTTGCGGCGCCGATCTCCTTCGAGACGCTGTTGCGCCTTGCCTGCAGCTCCTGGGTGCGCATCTGGATATGCTTGCGTTCGGCTTCGAGCTCGACGAACGCGGCCGCATCGAGCCGATATCCGCGCGTCTTCAGGCGCGCGACGACGTCATCCAGGTCGTTGCGCAGAAGCTGGATGTCGATCATGCGCGGATTTTACCAGAGCGCCGCGCGCAGCCAGACGGCGCGCCGGCCTCAGGACTCGCCGTCGCCGTCTGAACGCGCCTTGGCGTCGCGATTCTTCAACTCGGCGAGCCTTTCCGCGATCCTCGCTTCGAGGCCGCGGCCGGTCGGTCGATACCATTGCGGCGGCGCCATGCCTTCAGGCAGATAGCTTTCGCCGGCCGCGTAGGCATCTTCCTCGTCGTGCGCGTAACGATAGTCCTTGCCGTATCCCAGATTCTTCATCAGCTTGGTCGGCGCGTTGCGCAAATGCAGCGGCACCGGGCGAGAGCCGTCTTCGGCGATGAACGCGCGGGCGGCACCGTACGCGACGTACACCGCATTGCTCTTGGCGGCACAGGCGAGATAGATCACCGCTTCCGCGAGCGCGAGCTCGCCTTCGGGCGTGCCGAGCCGCTCGTAGGTCGCTACGGCGTCCAGCGTCAGCTGCAGCGCGCGCGGATCGGCGAGGCCGATGTCTTCGCTGGCCATGCGTATCATCCGCCTCCCGACATACAGCGGATCGGCGCCGCCGTCGAGCATGCGGCAGAACCAGTAGAGCGCCGCATCGGGATCGGATCCTCGCACCGACTTGTGCAACGCGGATATCTGGTCGTAGAAGGCTTCCCCGCCCTTGTCGAAGCGGCGCAGGCTCCGCGTGACCGCCGTCTCGACGAAATCGTGGTCGATCTCGCGCCTTCCCGCCTCCTGCGCGGCGACGGCCAGCTGCTCGACCAGGTTCAGCAGCCGCCGACCGTCGCCGTCGGCGTACGCGATCACGGCATCGCGCGCCGCGGGGCCGAGCGCGACACCAGGCATCGCCACCGGCAGCGCCCGATCGAGCAGCGCCGAGAGCTCGTCGGCGGACAGCGCCTCGAGCACGTAGACCGTGGCGCGACTCAACAATGCGCTGTTGACCTCGAACGACGGATTTTCGGTCGTCGCGCCGATGAACGTGACCAGCCCCTTTTCGACAAAGGGCAGAAACGCGTCCTGCTGCCCCTTGTTGAAGCGATGCACTTCGTCGACGAACAGGATCGTATGACGACCCGATTGCGCCAGCGTCGCTTCCGCCTGGGCGATCGCGTCACGGATGTCCTTCACGCCGGAGAGCACCGCCGACAACGCGATGAATTCCGCGTTGAACGCGTCGGCCATCAGGCGAGCGAGCGTCGTCTTGCCGACGCCCGGCGGCCCCCACAGGATCATCGAATGCGGCTTGCCCGACGCGAAGGCGACCGCCAGCGGCTTGCCCGGTCCGAGCAGATGCCGCTGCCCGATGACCTCGCCGATATTCTTGGGCCGCAGTCGCTCGGCAAGCGGCGTCGCCGGGTTGACTACGGCGAAAAGATCATTCGCCGACGACATCGGCGCCCGGCGGCGGCACGAACCGGAACAAGGCGGCGTCGACGGAAGCGTTGCGCTCGAACGAACCGAACGACAACTGCGTCACCTGGCCGAAGCTGTCGTGCAGCTCCATCGTCCGGGGAAGGTTGTCCTTCAGGCCGATCCGCACGCTGGCGAAGCCGCTGTCCGCGGCACGAGGCCGCGCGTCGACGAACTCGGCATCACCGCTTTTTCCGCCGTCACGAAGCTCGAAGTTCTTTTCCAGCGCGTCGTCGCCGGCGAGAAGCGCGGCGGGAGTCGATCCCAGCGCCCGGTCGAGCTTCCTGACGATCACCTGGTTGAGATCGGGATCGTAGATCCAGAGCTTGTCGCCGTCGCCGACGATGATCTGCGCGTGCGGCTTTTCATAGCTCCAGCGGAACTTGCCGGGGCGCGCGAAGGCGAACGTGCCGCTCGATTCCTGCGGCACGCGCCCCAACTTGCCGCCGACAACCTGCCGAAACGTCGTCTTGCCGCTTTTCGCGCCACTCAAGAAAGCCTTCAGCTGATCGAGGCCCGACGCGTCCGCGGGACAGGCGAGCGCCATGGCCGCCCCCATCGTCGCCGCGAATCGCCAGCCCCTGCTCATGCGCTTTCGCCCTTGCCCGCCGGGACCAGCACGTCGCGATTGCCGTTGGTCTGCATCGCCGACACCAGGCCCGCCCGTTCCATCTGCTCGATCAGACGCGCCGCGCGGTTGTAGCCGATACGCAGATGGCGCTGGACCAGCGAAATCGATGGCCGGCGCGTCTTCAATACGACCGCGACCGCCTGGTCGTACATCGGGTCTGCTTCGACGTCGCCCACATCGATGGACACGCCTTCGTCGCCGTTGCCGTTGACGCCCGAATCGAGAATACCGTCCAGGTATTGCGGGCCGCCCTGCGCTTTCAGGTGCTCGACGACGCGGTGGACTTCGGTATCGGCAACGAACGCGCCGTGCACGCGCTGCGGGTGTCCGGTTCCCGGCGGCAGATACAGCATGTCGCCTTGTCCGAGCAGCGTCTCGGCGCCCATCTGGTCGAGGATCGTGCGCGAGTCCACCTTGCTCGCGACCTGAAAGGCGATGCGCGATGGAATGTTGGCCTTGATGAGTCCGGTGATGACATCGACTGAGGGACGCTGGGTCGCGAGGATCAGATGAATGCCGGCCGCGCGCGCTTTTTGCGCGATGCGCGCGATCAGCTCCTCAATTTTCTTGCCGGTGACCATCATCAGGTCGGCCAGCTCGTCGATGACGACGACGATCAGCGGCATTTCCTCGATCGGCTCCGGGCTTTCCGGGGTCAGCGTGAACGGATTGGCCAACGGCTTGCCGGCCCTTTTCGCCTCGGCGACGCGCGCGTTGTAACCGGCGAGATTGCGCACGCCCAGCGTCGACATCAGCCGGTAGCGGCGCTCCATCTCGCCGACGCACCAGTGCAGCGCGTTGGCGGCGAGCTTCATGTCGGTGACGACGGGCGCGAGCAGATGCGGGATGCCTTCGTAGACCGAAAGCTCCAGCATCTTCGGGTCGATCAGGATCAGCCGAACCTGCCGCGGCTCGGCCTTGTACAGCAGCGACAGGATCATCGCGTTGACGGCCACCGACTTGCCCGATCCGGTGGTGCCGGCGACCAGCAGGTGCGGCATGCGCGCCAGGTCGACGATGACCGGCTTGCCGGCGATGTCCTTGCCCAGCGCGAGCGACAGCGGGCTGGCCGTGTCGTTGTAGGTCGTCGACGACAACAGCTCGACCAAGCGCACGATCTGTCGCTTGGCATTGGGCAATTCGAGACCCATGAACGATTTGCCCGGAATGGTTTCGACCACCCGTATGCTTACCACCGACAGCGCGCGCGCCAGATCCTTCATCAGGTTGACGATCTGCGCGCCCTTGACGCCGATCGCAGGCTCGATTTCGAAGCGCGTAATCACCGGTCCCGGGTACGCCGCCAGTACTTTGACCGAGACGCCGAAATCGGCGAGCTTGCGCTCGATCAGGCGCGAGGTGAACTCCAGCGTCTCGGCGCTGACCTGTTCCTGCGCCGAAGGCGCGTCTTCGAGCAGCGCCAGCGGCGGCAACGGCGAGTCGGGCATGTCCTGGAACAGCGGCTTCTGCTTTTCCTTGACGACGCGTTCCGATTTCGGCACTTCGTACATCGCCGGTACGACGACGACCGGCTCGCGATCCTCGGTGCCCTCTCGCGCCGCCTCGACGAACTGCTCGCGTTCCTCGAGCGCCACCGCGCCGATTTCGCGATCGCGCCGCGCATCGCGGCGCCGGCGCAGCCACGCGATCAGTTGCTCGATGCCGGCGCCGACCCGCTCCATCAGGCGCAGCCACGACATTCCGGTGAACAGAGACCAGCCGATGGCAAGAAGCGCGATCAGCAACAGCGTGCCGCCGTTGAATCCGAGCGCGCGCGAGAACCCCGAGCCGATCACCTGGCCGAGCGCGCCGCCGGACGTGTGCGGCAATGTTGCGGGAAGGCGGTACAGGCGCAGCGCCTCGAGCGCGGAACTCGAAAGCAGCACCAGGACGAATCCAGGCACGGCGAGCCACGGGTGATGCCGGTCGGCGGCGTCGATCGAGCGCGTCAGATGCCGATAACCGGTCACGACGAGCACGATGCCGGCGAAGACCCACCACCAGGCCGAGATGCCGAACAGATAGAGCAAGAGATCGGCAAGCCAGGCGCCGACGGCGCCTCCCTTGTTGTGGATCGCCGCGCCGGTGCCTGAAAACGACCAGCCCGGATCGGTTCGTTGGTAGGTCGCGAGGATCAGTGCAAGGTAGGCGAATACGGCGACAACCAACAGCCACCACGACTCGCGCACGAGCGCGGCCAGTCGCGGCGAAAGGCGAGCTTCAGGCGCCGCGGTCGACCGGCGCTGCCTTGGTAATTTTGACTTGAAAATCATCGGTTTGCGTTGCGCACTTAGCGCAGCACATTATACACCGGTCCGTGCCGGGGCACCTCCCGCTTGCGCCTCAGGGGGCCACCCCAACATCAGTTAGAATCGGGCGGAAGCACTCCGCGCCCGCATAACACCGAATCGATCGCGCCATGTCCGCCAAACACCATCGCCTGCTGATTCTCGGCTCCGGCCCGGCCGGATTCACCGCGGCAGTATACGCCGCGCGCGCCAACCTGAAACCGGTTCTGATCACCGGATTGGCGCAAGGCGGGCAGTTGATGACCACGACCGACGTCGACAACTGGCCGGCGGATGCCGAGGGCGTACAGGGTCCCGATCTGATGGCGCGCTTTCAGAAGCACGCCGAGCGCTTCGATACCGAGATCATTTTCGATCACATCCATACCGCGGCGCTGCGCGAGCGCCCGATGCGGCTGGTCGGCGATATCGGCGAGTACACCTGCGATGCGCTGATCATCGCGACCGGCGCCTCGGCGCGTTATCTCGGGCTGGCTTCCGAGCAGGCGTTCATGGGCAAGGGCGTTTCCGCCTGCGCTACCTGCGACGGCTTCTTCTACAAGGGGCAGGATGTGGTGGTCGTCGGCGGCGGCAACACGGCAGTCGAGGAAGCGCTTTACCTGTCGAATATTGCTCGGAACGTGACCGTGGTACATCGCCGCAACAAGTTCCGTGCCGAGGCGATTCTGGTCGACAAGCTGATGGCCAAGACTGCGAACGGCGGCAACGTGCGCGTGCTGTGGGACCACACGCTCGACGAGGTCACCGGAGACAAGTCCGGTGTCACCGGCGTGCGCCTGAAACACGTGGCGACCGGCGCGGCGCGCGAGCTTGCGGCCCAGGGCGTATTCATCGCAATCGGCCACACGCCGAACACGCAGCTCTTCGAGGGCCAGCTGGCAATGGCCGGAGGCTACATCACGGTGAAAGGCGGCAGCTCGGGCAACGCGACGGCGACCAGCATCCCCGGCGTCTTTGCGGCAGGCGACGTGGCCGACCACGTCTACCGACAGGCCGTGACCAGCGCCGGCACCGGATGCATGGCGGCGCTGGATGCCGAGGCGTATCTCGACAATCCGTTGGCGGTCGCCGAGACCGTAGCGCTGTCGGTCGAATAGCGCGACGGCGCTCGTCGCCGCGTCGCCTGCGGGCGTTGCGCGCGAGAGGTCCCGGCCCGCCGCCAACTGCTGCTGCAACGAGCATAATCGCGCCATGGCGAAGCTCTCCGATCTGAAGACCCTGCTGCGCAACGCCGGCAGCAAGCCGGCGCCACAGGCTGCCACGCGCGCCGCGGCGAGTCCCGGCAAGCGCCCGACTGCGCGGGGCGCACATGGCGACACCGACGTCGACCTCGCGCAGGCATTCGCCGATGTTGCGCCGCTGCCGTCGCGTAACCGCGCGCGTATCGACAAGGCGCGGCCCGCGCCGACGCCGGCCAAACGCCTGGCTGATGAAGCGGCCGCGCTCGCCGCGAGCAAATTCGGCATCGAAACCTCTCCCTCGTCGTGGGAAGTGGGCCAGGAGCACGACGCGCATCAGACGTTCCTGCGCCCGGGTCTGGGCGCCGACGTGCTCGTGCGGCTGCAGCGCGGACACTGGTCCGTACAGGGCGAGCTCGATCTCCACCGCTTGACCAGCGGCGAGGCACACGACGCGCTCGCCGATTTCCTGTTCGATGCGCGCGGCCGTGGCTTGCGCTGCGTGCGCGTCATCCATGGCAAGGGCCTGTCGTCGCCGAATCGGGAACCTGTGCTCAAGAGCAAGGTGCGGCGCTGGCTGTCGCAATGGGACGAGGTGCTCGCCTACTGCGAAGCGCCGCGCCATGGCGGCGGTGGCGGCGCCGTCGTGGTCCTGCTCAAAGCCGCGCCGGCCTGATCGCCGTTGCGCGGTCAGGCCAGCCGGCGATGCGACAAGGCCGGTAGGTCGCGCCGGACCTGCGCGATCCTTGAGCGGTCGATTTCTCCGACGATGACCCCTTCGCCGTCGGCCAATTCGGCTACGACCGCACCCCAGGGATCGATCAGCACACTGTGCCCGTAGGTGCGCCGCCCGTTGGCGTGCGTGCCGCCCTGCGCAGCGGCCAGCACGTAGCACTGGTTCTCGATCGCGCGCGCCTTGAGCAGCACGTGCCAGTGCGCGGCGCCGGTCACCGCGGTAAACGCCGATGGCACGACGATCAACGCGACATCGCCATAGCTGCGATAGAGCTCCGGGAAGCGCAGGTCGTAGCAGACCGACAGGCCGACGCGCCCGCAAGGCGAATCGAAGGCGACCGGCGCGTTACCGGGCTCGATTGTCCTCGCCTCGTCGTAGCGCTCATCGCCCTGACTGAACGCGAACAGATGGACCTTGTCGTAGCGCGCGACCCGTCGCCCCTGCGGATCGAATACCAGCGAGGCGCTGCGCACCCGGGTTGGATCGGCGGTTGCAATGGGGATGGTACCGCCGATGAGCCATACGCTCTGTTCGTGCGCCATGCGCGAGAGAAAATCCTGCTGCGGACCGCGGCCGTCGATCTCACGCACATCGACCTTGTCGGTGGCGCGCGCGCCGAAGATGCCGAAGTATTCGGGCAGCAGAACCAGCGCGGCGCCCTGCTCCTTTGCCGCGACGATCAGTGGTTCGACCGCCGCGAGGTTTGCGTCCACGTCGCCTCCGGAAACCGTCTGAACCGCGGCCACGCGGATCGGGCCCTTGTCCGCCGTGCTCATGGTGGAGTTGTTTCCGGCTTGCTTGCCGCGGCTGCCGCCGGCGTGGGGAATCTGCTTTCGCGCTCGACGACCGGGTCCGACCAGCTCCCGGTCACCGCATAACCGTACGAGAACATCTGCTCGATCGGATCCTGCATCGCCTTTTGCGCCAGCAGCGAACCCGCATATACGGCAGCGCCGATGACCGGATTGGCCAGCAGCAGCGCCGCGGCGCCGACCGACACGCCCGCCGACAGGCTCGGCTGCACGTGCACGCTCAAATGCTGCGTCTCGCGCGCGATGTCGGTCTCGCCCTGGATCGCGACGCGCGCCGAGGGCCCGACGATCTTGAGATTGTCGCTTTTCATCACTCCGTTCTGAATGCGCACGTCGCCGGTGATTTCGTCGAAGGCGAAGCCTTCGGCGAACAGGTCCTGGAAATCGAATGTCAGCCGCCGCTTCAGCGCCTGAAGCGAGAGGATGCCCAAGAGCTTCCCGAGTCCCGGATCGAGCTTGGTGAACTGGCCGCGTCCGGTCTCGAGGCGAAGTTTGCCGTTGAGCGTCGGATAGTCGAAGTCCTGCGGGCCGCCCGACCACGAGACTTGCCCGCGGATGCGGGTCGCGGCGTCGCGAACCGCGTCGGGCAGCGCGTAGCGCGCCAGGTACCTGCCCGCATCGTGCACGTCCAGATCGGCGTCCAGCGTCGTCTGCTCGGCATGTCCGCCGCCGCCGCGCCACCAGCCGTTGGCGTCCAGTTGCCCGTCCTCGTTGGTCAGCTTCAGGCTGTCGATCCGCCAGTCGGCACCGCGCGGCTGCGCGCGCAACTCGAGGCTCCCCAGGTCTCGCTCCTTCAGGCGCAAGGTCTCGGCCGACAGATCGATCTCGGGCCAACCGTTGACGTCGGGTGAGGCAGTCGCGGTCGGCGCCGCATGTGCCGGCGCCGCAGTCGGCGGCGTCAGGCGTTGCAGGCGCGCGACGATGCGGCCGTTCGGATGCGCCGGCGCCGCGGGCTCCCAGCGTGCCATGCCTTCCAGCTCGCGCCCTCGCAGGTCGAGTTGCCAATCGCTGCCGCTGCGACTCGCGCCGACGCGCAAATCGTTGAGCCGCCGGCCGAACACATCGAGCGCGCCGACGCTGACGTCGAGACCCGACAGCGGCAACGGCCCGGTGTCGATACTGGCGTCCACTTGCTCGCGCAACGCAAGCCAGCCGTCGAGATCGAGTCGGTCGACATCGCCGCGAATCCACAGACCGCGGCGGTCCGGCGCGCCGCCGGCCTTGCCCAGTGCGAGCAACGCGCGCTCGGCGACTGGACCGGCAGCGGTCAGCCTGCGCTGCACGGTCAGCCGGCCCAGCCGACCATAGCTGAATTGCAATAAATCGCCGACGGCATCGGTCTGACGGCGCTCGATCTTAAGCGGCATCGCCTCGCTCGACGACTTGGCCGCCGGGACCGGCAAGTCGACCGCGACACCCTTGAGCGTCGAATCGAGCGTCCAGTTCGAACGGTCGGACGCGACATTGAGCGCGAGTTGCCAGTCGGTGTTGCCGGTAAATCGCGAAGCGAGAACCTGCTGCGGATATTCGGCGCGCAGCGCACCGACATCGGCCGTTCCCTGCGCGTCCACGCGCATGCCGCCGACGGCACCCGACACCGTCAGGCGTGCCGGGCCGCCGAGAATCTCGGCGGTCAGTGCGGTGCTGTGAATTTCGCGCCGCGTAAACGCCAGCTTGCCGTTGAGCTGGCTCAGCCCAGGAATTCCCCCGGCGAACTTGAGCCTGTTGCCGGCGAAGGTGAATTCGCCGGCAATCTGGTCGCCATCGTGATTTCCGATCGGCAATTCCAGTTTGAGAGCGAGCTTGCCGTCGCCGCTCGCCTCGGCGCCGCGGGTCGTATGGTCCAGCCACTCGTCCACCGGGCTTTCGGCGATGAAGCGCAGGAAATCCGCGGCCGGGCCGGCCGCTTCGCCATCGATGCGCAGCAGCGGATGCGCGACGCGGACATCCGGGATCTCTATCTTGATGCGATTGATCGCGGCGTTGAAAGCGCGGCCGTTACGGCCCTCCACGCCGATGCGCGGTCCGTCGAGCTTGAATTCCCCGTCTAGGCCGGTCAGCTGCGGCCAGTGCGTCGCATAGTCCAGCGTCAAGCCCTGCGCCTTCGCCGTCGCCGTGAACTGGCCCTTCTTTGCGTCCGCAAACGGAAAATCGGCGAGATTGCCCGTAAGCTTCACGCGGGCATCGTTCGAGCCACCCGCCAGCAGGCTCGTGCGAAGCCATTCGCGCACCCCGGCCCCGGCCGCCAACGGCACGTAGCGGTAAAGCTGCGCTGCATCGAGATGCGAGAACTGCGCGCTGGCGTCGACCGCCCCCGGCCCCTCGCCAAGCGCCCGGTATTCGCCGTTCAAGACGGCCGCCGCGTCGGCATTGGCCAGCGCCAGCTGCTCGATTTGGATCGCATACCCATCGGCGGCTTTGCGCCAGCGCAGTTGGCCGCGCGCGCTGTCGAACGTCAATGTCTGGGCAAACAGGTGCGGCCATTGCAGGGCAAGCACGCGGCCATTGAGCTTGATCGTTCCGTCGCGTTCTGTCGCGACGACGCTGCCGGAAAGACCGGTGACGCCGGGCGCGACATCTTGCGGCGCAAACCCCAGATCGGCGAAGTTGGCCGACGCATCGAATGCGCTGGGCGCCGCGATATCGCCGGTCCAGTGCAGCGCGACCGAATCGACCGTTCCGCGCGGCGCAAAGCGCGCAAGGTCGTCCCGCCAGCGTGTCGGCAGCGGCAGGTAGGCGCTTATCTGTCGCAGCGGAGCGAGCTCGATGCGATTGGACGAAGCATTTCCGTCGATCGGCCGGCCGCTGTCGTAATGCATCGTTAGCTGAAAATCGGTCGGGTCGAAGCGAACTTCACCCGGCGCAGCGAACGCAAGCTGGCGCGCGAAGACTTCGCGCCGCGCAGGATCATCGTGCCAGCCGATGCGGCCCTCGAGCCGTGGACAGCGCGAGCTGCGGCAGATCGCTGGCGAGCTTGCCCTCGACATCGCGCAAGACCACGTCTGCGACGATATCGCGCGGTTCGCCGCTCGCCATTTCCAGCCACATGCGAACGGCACCTTTACCACTGCTGATCGGAAGGCTAGGCGGCAGCCATGCGCGCCAGGCACCGACATCGGCATAGTCGAGCCGCGCATAAAAGCGCCCGGACGCGGCGCGCCAATCCGACAAGGAACCACCCGTGAAGTCGCCGCGCACATCGAGTGGCGCCGCAAGGCTCGCAGGAGGAGCACCGGTCAATCCGAAGCGATGGCGGCCGGAGCGATTTTCCAGGCGCAGGACGACGTGCTCGAGGGTCAGCTGCGGCGCGCCCCGCAGGTCGTCTCGCCAGGCGATGAAGGCGTCGCGGATCACGATGCGCGGCTGGCGAAGGACCCAATCCACGATACCCTGCTCGCCGGGTTTTTCCGCGAGATCCAAGGTCATTCCCGCGGCGTGCAGCATGCCCGCAGCGTCGCGGCGAACGATCAGCCGCGGCTGGTCGATCGACAATTGCTTCAGGCGCAACTCGAGAAACAGCAGCGAGTCCCAGGCGACGGTGAGCCGCATGTCCGGCAGGGTGACGCTGGCGGTATCGGCGCCTTTCTCCATGATGCGCAGGTTGCCGATGTCGAGGCGTGGATTCCACCCATCCCAACCGGTGGTAACCGAGCCGATCTCGACCGGCTGGCCGATTTGCGCCGCAAGCACATGTGCCACCGCTTCGCGGTTGTTTTCGATACGCGGAAAAATGACGAACCGCACTGCCAGCAGCACCAGGCAGAACGCGACGAGAACGATCAGCGCGACCGCACGGGCCGCGCGCAGGGTCTTGCGAAACGAATTGGATAAGGCCGGGAGGAAACTCGAAGATGCGCGCGCGAAGGGCATAATAGGTCGTTCTGGCCCGATTTTAATACGGAAAGGGGCGGCCGCCGCGTTGAATTCCACGATGGACCTCGCTGCAGCGTACGAGTTCAGCCGCTATGCACAGCGCCTTCGCGTCTCCGACCCAGGTCTTTGCGCCGCCGTCGAGGGCGCAATCGAGCAGCCGTTCCAATGGCCGGACGACGATCTCGGAGCGCTGGCACGCGGATCCGATGCGGCGGCGCTGGCCAAGGCCCTGCGCCGACTGCGGCAGCGCGTGTACCTTCACGTCTTGTTGCGCGATTTGACCGGACGCGCGGATTTGAACGAAGTCTGCGCGACGATGACGCGGCTGGCCGAAAGAGCCATCGCCGCGGCGGTCGAAGCACATTCGCGCTGGCTCGCCGCGATCCACGGCGAGCCGCTCGGCGGCGACAGCACGGCACCGGAGCAGTTGATCGTCGTCGCAATGGGTAAGCTCGGCGGCGGAGAGCTGAACGTTTCGTCCGACGTCGATCTCGTGTTCGTCTATCCCGAGGACGGCGACACTCGGGGCCCGAAGGCTTTGGCGAACCAGGATTTCTTCGACCGCCTGGGGCGCTGCGTCGTCGCCGCATTGGCGGAGCCGTCGCCCGAAGGCTATGTTTTCCGTACCGATCTGCGACTGCGCCCGTACGGCGATGCCGGTCCGCTGGCGTCGTCGTTCGCTGCGCTCGAGCAGTATCTGGTCACGCAGGGCCGCACCTGGGAGCGCTACGCCTGGCTCAAGGCGCGCGCACTCACCGGCGCGCGCGGCGAAGAGTTGGAGCAGCTGGTCGCTCCTTTCGTATACCGAAAATATCTGGACTATGACGCGTATGACGGCTTGCGCGACGTCCATCGCCAGATCCGCGAGCAGGGTCGGCGCCGGGATCTTGCAGGCAACGTCAAGCTCGGACCCGGCGGTATCCGCGAAATCGAATTCATCGTGCAGGCGCTGCAGCTGGTACGCGGCGGACGCGAGCCCGGGCTACGCCTGCGCGGAACGCTGCCCGCCCTGTCCGCGCTGCGCGCCCGCGGACTGCTGCCGGCACCGGCGGCGGACGAGCTCCTCGACGCCTACCTGTTCCTGCGCAAGGTCGAGCACCGGCTGCAGTATCGCGACGACGCGCAAACGCACGACTTGCCGCAGGATGACGGTGAGCGCATTGCGCTGGCCGACGCAATGGCGTGCGCCGACGCCGACGCCTTCGACCGCCTGCTCGATCGGCATCGCAACAATGTCGACCGGCACTTCGACGCGCTTTTCTCCGCCGCAGACGGCGGCGCCGAACGCGATCCGCTCGCCGTCGTATGGATCGCGCCGGCGCCCGAGGACGCTCAGCTCGCCGCCCTCGCCACGGCGGGCTATGGTGATGCGCGCGCGTTGATCGCCGAGCTAGCCCGCGTGCGGCAAAGTCCGCGCTACCTGCAGCTGCCAACGCCCTCGCGCGTACGCTTCGACACATTGGTGCCGCAATTGCTGCGCGCGGCGGCGGCGACCATGGCACCGCACACCGTGTTCGAGCGACTGCTGGCGCTGCTCGAGACGATCAGCAGGCGCAGCGCCTATCTCGCCTTGCTGGTCGAGCACCCGCCGGTGTTGCCGCGGCTCGCACAACTTATGGGCGCGAGCTCGTGGGCCGCCGGCTACCTGATGCAGCATCCCATGCTGCTGGACGAGCTGCTGGACAGCAGAGCGCTGCTGGCCGAGCCGGATTGGAATGCGTGGCGCGGCGAGCTCGATGGTCAGCTCGACGCCCATCCAGGGGATGCCGAACGTCAGATGGATGCGCTGCGACACTTTCAGCAGGCGCAAGTATTTCGCCTGCTTGCGCAGGATTTGGCGGATCTGCTTTCGGTCGAGCGGTTGGCCGATCATCTGTCGATGCTCGCCGACATCGTGCTCGCCGCGGCACTCGAGCGTTGCTGGCTCCAGATGCAGGGGCCCGGCGCGAGTTCACCAAAGTTCGCGATCATCGGCTACGGCAAGTTGGGCGGAAAGGAGCTCGGCTACGCCTCGGACCTCGACCTCGTCTTCCTATACGACGACCCGGCCGAGGAGGCACCGCAGGCGTATGCGCGCCTGGCCCACCGGCTGACGACATGGCTTACCAGCACCACCGCGGCAGGACGACTGTACGACACGGATCTACGGCTGCGTCCCGACGGCGCGAGCGGCCTGCCGGTGTCGAGTCTCGCCGCATTTCGCAACTACCAGCGCAATACGGCCTGGACCTGGGAGCACCAGGCACTGACCCGCGCACGCTACGTCGCCGGTGACGCGCGCATCGGCGCGGCCTTCGAGACCGAGCGCGAGGCGGTGCTGCGGCTGCCGCGCGACCCGGCCAAGCTCGGCGCCGATATCGTCGCGATGCGCTCGAGAATGCAGGCTGCGCATCCGAATCGCACCGCCCTGTTCGACCTCAAGCACGATCCGGGCGGCATGGTCGACGTCGAATTTGCCGTGCAGTTCCTCGTGCTGGCGCATAGCAACGCGCATCCGGAGATGACTCGCAACGCAGGAAACATCGCGCTGCTGGCGCTCGGTGCCCGCTTGGGACTCGTGCCAGCGGATCTCGCCTCCGCCGTTGCCGATGCCTATCGCGAATATCGTCGCCTGCAGCACAAGGTGCGCCTGCAGGGCGCCGCCGAGGCGCGCGTCGAGGCGCTACCGCAGGCGGGCCGTCGCGCGGCCGTTGCCGCACTTTGGCACCACGTCTTCGGCGCGCCTCGGCCGGAAAAGGACGGTGAAATCGGCTAAAATGCTCGTTTTGCCAGGCGCGGAGTTGCAGGATGTCGATGTCGGATCGTGACGGGTTCATCTGGTACGACGGCAAGCTGGTGCCGTGGCGCGACGCGACCACGCACGTGCTCACGCACTCGTTGCACTACGGCCTCGCCGTGTTCGAGGGCGTACGCGCGTACAAGACCGCCGAGGGTGCGGCGATCTTCAGGCTGGCCGAACACACCGAGCGGCTTTTCAACTCGGGCCGCATTTACCTGATGCAGATCCCGTACGCCAAGGACGTGCTGATGGCGGCACAGCGTGAGGTCGTGCGCGCCAACAAGCTCGATTCCTGCTATCTGCGGCCGATCGCGTTCTACGGCTCGGAAAAGATGGGCGTATCCCCGAAGGGAGCGAAGGTCCACGTCGCGATCGCCGCGTGGCCGTGGGGAGCCTACCTCGGTCCCGAAGCGCTGGAAAGAGGCATACGCGTCAAGACGTCGTCGTTTGCACGGCATCACATCAACGTGACGATGGCGCGGGCCAAGTTCGCGGGCACCTACGCGAATTCGATTCTGGCTAATCAGGAAGCGACGATGGACGGCTACGACGAGGCCCTGCTGCTCGACGTCGACGGTTTCGTCGCCGAGGGCTCGGGCGAGAACCTGTTCATCGTCAAGAACGGACGCCTCTACGAGCCGGAGTTGACTTCAGCGCTGGTCGGCATCACTCGCGATTCGGTGATCACGCTGGCGCGAGACCTCGGGCTCGAGGTAAGCGCCAAGCGCTTGACGCGCGACGACGTCTACATCGCGGACGAAGCCTTTTTCACTGGCACCGCCGCCGAGGTGACGCCGATCCGCGAGCTGGACAATCGCACCATCGGGTCGGGCGAGCGTGGACCGATCACCAAGAAGCTGCAGGCACTGTTCTTCGATGCCGTGCACGGCAAGAACGCGAAGTACCGATCCTGGCTCACCGCGGTCTGACGACATACGATGGCTGCGATGACCCCGACGCAGAATGCCGTCGACGTGACGGCAGCGGACCTGCCGCTGCATTGTCCGAACCCGGCAATGCCGCTGTGGTCCAGCCATCCGCGCGTCTTTCTCGACGTCGCCGCAACCGGCGAGGCGATGTGTCCGTATTGCGGCACACGGTACCGGCTCAAGGGCGCGCCGCCGCGCGGACACTGAGCACTGTCCTCGTTGCAACCGCATGCCCCCGGCGCCGACTTTTCGCGCCAGGACCGACGCTATGGCTGAAAATATCCTGATCGTCGCACCCTCGTGGATCGGCGATGCCATCCTGTCCGAGCCCCTGCTCGCCATCATGCGCGAGCCGCTGCAGGAGCCGACGGTCGACGTTCTCGCTCCTCCGTGGTGCGCACCGGTCTATGCGCGCATGCGCGGCGTGCGCAACATCATCGAAAATCCTATCGGACACCGCGAACTGCGGCTTGGTGAGCGCCGGGCACTGGCCCGCACGCTTCGCGGCAACGGCTACACGCGGGCGCTGGTATTGCCGAATTCGTTCAAGTCGGCGCTGATTCCGTGGATGGCGCGCATCCCGCGGCGCATCGGTTACGTCGGCGAAGCGCGCGCGATGCTGCTGACCGATGCGCGACGGCTCGACAGCAAAGCCCTGCCTCGCCTGGTCGACAGGTTTGTCGCGCTGGCGGCGGGCCCTGGCGAGCTCGTACCGACGCCGGCGGCTCCGGTGCTCGTGCCCGATGCGGCCAACGCGGCCGAGGCGATCCGCGTGCTCGGTCTGAGTACGCACCGTCCGGTCGTCATCCTGTGCCCAGGCGCCGAGTACGGTCCGTCCAAACGCTGGCCCACAGAACATTTCATCACGCTGGCGCAGCGCTTCATCGATTCGGGATACGCGGTCTGGCTGCTCGGCTCCCCCAACGATCGCGTCGCTGCAGACCCGATCGCCGCCGCGATTGCCGAGGTGCGCAACGTCTGCGGCAGGACGGACCTGGGCACGGCGATCGATCTCCTGTCCACTGCCAGCGTCGTGATCAGCAACGATTCCGGCCTGATGCACGCTGCCGCCGCAGTGGCCAGGCCGCTGGTCGCGCTGTTCGGCTCGTCGAGCCCCGACTACACGCCGCCGCTGTCGCCACTCGCGCGTGTGGCCAGGATCGACATCGTCTGCAGCCCATGCTTCCGGCGGGAGTGCCCGCTCGGACATTTCAAGTGCATGCGGGAATTGGCGCCGAATCTTGTGTATGATTTGGCGCGCGCGCAACGTCCAAATGGCTAAACCCCGCACGCCGACCATCTTCACCTCGCCTCAGGATGCGGCGATGGCGTTCTATCAGGCGTTCGAGGCAAAAGACGTCGATGCGATGATGGCAACCTGGGCCGAGGACGAAGAGCTCGTCTGCATTCACCCTGGCGGCCCTCGACTGGTCGGTTACGAAGCGGTGCGCGCCGGGTGGGAACAATTGTTCGCGAGCGACACCAAGCTATCGTTTCGTCTCGACGACGTCACGATAGTCGAGACGGTCGGGCTCGCGATGCAAAGCGCCATCGAGCAGGTCACCGTCGGAAACGACACCAAGCCGCGGGGCGCAGCGATAGTCACCAACGTCTTCCTGCGCACGCCTTCCGGGTGGCGGATGGTCATGCACCATTCGTCGCCGGCTCCCGCGATCTGCCGCGGTCCAGCCGGGAGGACCGCTGCACTGACCGTCCGGCGCTCGAACGCTGCGCGCGATCAGGCGGTTCCGCCGACCGTCAAGCCGTCGATGCGCAGCGTCGGCTGCCCGACGCCCACCGGCACGCTCTGCCCTTCCTTGCCGCAGGTGCCGATGCCGGAGTCCATCGCCATGTCGTTGCCGATCATCGATACGCGGGTCAGCGCGTCGGGGCCGTTGCCGATCAGCGTTGCGCCCTTGACCGGATAGGCGAGCTTTCCGTTTTCGATCTTCCAGGCCTCGGCAGCCGAGAAGACGAACTTGCCATTGGTGATGTCGACCTGGCCCCCGCCGAAGTTGATCGCGTACAGGCCGTTTTGCACCGAGGCGATGATTTCAGCCGGGTCCCGCTCGCCATTGAGCATGATCGTGTTGGTCATTCGCGGCATCGGCATGTGCGCGAACGACTCCCGGCGGCCGTTGCCGGTCGGGGCGACGCCCATCAGCCGCGCATTCAACGTGTCCTGCATGTAGCCTTTGAGGATGCCGTCCTCGATCAGCACGGTGCGCTGCGTAGGATTACCTTCGTCGTCCATGTTGAGCGAGCCGCGACGATCGACGATCGTCCCATCGTCGACGACCGTCACCCCGCGCGCACCGACGCGCTGTCCGATCCGGCCGGAAAACGCCGATGTGCCCTTCCGGTTGAAATCGCCTTCGAGGCCATGGCCGATCGCCTCGTGCAGCAGTATGCCTGGCCAGCCGGGACCGAGGACGACGGTCATCGTGCCCGCCGGGGCGTCGCGCGCGTCGAGATTCATCAGCGCCTGGTCGACCGCCCGCGCCGCATAGCTTTCGAGCAGCGCATCGGTGAAAAACCCGTAGTCGACGCGGCCGCCACCACCGGACATTCCCTGCTCGCGACGGCCATTCTGCTCGGCGATCACGTTGAGCGAAATCCTGACCAGCGGCCGCACATCGGCGCCGATCGATCCATCGCTGCGCGCCACCAGAATCGCCTCGTATTCGCCGGCAAGCGACGCCATCACCTGCGTTATCCGCGGATCGCGGGCGCGGGCGAGCCGCTCCAGACGCTCGAGCAACGCGACCTTCGCCTCGTCGGTCAGCGCCGTGACCGGATCGTTGGCCGAATAGAGCGTCCTCGCACCGCCGATTCGATCGAGTGCCGCGACCGCAGACTGTCCCTGCCGTCCGATCGCGCGCGTCGCGGTGGCTGCCTGCGTCAATGCGTCGAGGCTGATGTCGTCGGAATAAGCGAACGCGGTCTTCTCGCCCGAGATCGCGCGCACGCCGACGCCGCGGTCGATCGAGAACGACCCCGACTTGACGATCCCTTCCTCCAGACTCCAGCTTTCGACGCGCGAGTACTGAAAGTACAAGTCGGCATGGTCGATGCGATGGCCGTGAATTCCCGCGAGCACGTCGGATAGCTGGCCGAACTCCAGCGCCGCCGGTGCGAGCAATAGGCGCGTCGCCTGATCGAGCAGCGCGGCCTTGACGGGAGGAACGGAGAGATCGGTCACGGAGGGATTCACCAAAGGACGAGGGATACCTGCATTGTCGGGGCGTGCGGCCCGCCGGCACAAGCCCCGTTGCGGAACGCTACGGTGCAGCGTTTCTGTCCGGTGCCCGCCCGAGATAGGTCGCGGCGACGCGCTCATCGCGTGATAGCGCGCCGCTGGGGCCGGCAATCGCGACCGATCCGGTTTCGAGAACATAGCCGTGGCCGGCGATCTGCAGCGCGGCGCGGGCATTCTGTTCGACCAAAAGGATGGACACGCCACTCGCCTGGAGCGTGGCAATGATACTAAAGATCTCCTTGACGATTCGCGGCGCCAAGCCGAGGCTCGGCTCATCGAGCATTAGCAATCGTGGCCCGGCCATCAGCGCACGACCGAGCGCGAGCATCTGCCGCTCGCCGCCAGAAAGGGTGCCCGCAAGCTGGGCGCGGCGTTCGGCGAGCCGCGGGAAGCGCTGATAGACCTCGTCCCGTGTTCTGCCGAGCGTCGGATCGCGCACCCGATGGCGCTGAAACGCGCCGAGCTCCAGGTTGTCCTCCACCGTCATCGCAGCGAACAATTCGCGCCGCTCCGGGACCAGGCACAGCCGTTTCGCCACCCGCTCTTCGACACTCGTCCTGTTCACGGGCGCACCGTCGTATATGATGTCGCCGCGCGATGGCAGCAACCCCATGATGGCCGCGAGCAGCGTCGTCTTGCCCGCGCCGTTCGGACCAATCACGGTGACGATGCTGCCTTCGGCGACGGTCAGCGAAACGCCGTGCACCGCCTCGACTTTGCCATAGGCGACATGCAAGTCGACGATTTCGAGCAATGCGCTCATTGCCGTCGCACGATCAAACCGCCCCCAAGTACGCTTCGAGTACCACCGGATTGCGCTGGATATCGGCAGGCAGCCCTTCGGCGAGCTTCTGCCCGAAGTCCATCACGACCAGGCGGTCGGTCAATCCCATGACGAATTCCATGTCGTGCTCGACCAGCAGGATGGTCATGCCCGCCTGGCGCAAACTGCGCAACAGGGTTGTCAGCTCCCGCTTTTCCGTGAAGCGAAGCCCGGCCGCCGGCTCGTCGAGCAAGAGCAGCAGCGGATCGGCAGCGAGCGCTCGGGCGATCTCGACGATCCGTTGTCGTCCCAACGGCAGTGAACCCGCCGGCGCATGCAGCGATTCGCTCAATCCGACGCGTGCGATCTGCGCTGCCGCGTCGGCACGCACGCACGCTTCCTCGCGCCGGTCCAGTCGAAGTGCGGCGCGGGTGACGCCTGCGTTGCCGCGCAGGTAGGCGCCAAGTGCAACGTTGTCGAGCACCGACATGCCGGCAATCAGTTTCACATGCTGGAACGTGCGGCCGATGCCCAGCTGCGCGATTTGGAACGGCTGCCGCCCCCCGATCTGCTGGCCGTTGAAAGCGATGGTGCCGCGGCTCAGCGGCAGCGCGCCGCTGATCAGATTGAACATCGTGGTCTTGCCTGCACCATTCGGTCCGATCAGGCCGAGAATCTCGCCGGGTCGAATCTCGAACGAGAGATCGTCGACTGCGACCAGGCCGCCGAATACCTTGCGCGCTTGCTCGACGGTCAGCAGCGGCGCTGTCCCGCGCGGCCGAGGACGCACCGGCAGCGCCGCCGCCGCAGGAACGGGGCGAGTCGAATCGCCTGGCAACAGCCTCGCCAACCAGGGCCACACGCCATCGCGCGTGCGTTGCAGCAGCATGATCATCAGCATGCCGAACACGACCATTTCAAAATTGCCTTCGCGACCCAGAAGTTGCGGCAGCCAGTTCTGCAGCAATTGCTTCAGCAGCGTGATCAGCGTCGCCCCGACGACCGCGCCCCAGACACTGCCGGCGCCGCCGACCACCGCCATGAACAGGTATTCGATTCCCTGGTTGATGCCGAACGGCGTCGGGTTGACGAAGCGCTGCAGGTGCGCATAGAGCCAGCCCGAAATGCTGGCAAGCAGCGCGGCGTAGACGAAGACGACCATCTTGAGCCGCCCTGCGTTGACGCCGAAAGCCTCGGCCATTTCCAACCCGCCCTTGAGCGCGCGCACCGCACGTCCCGGGCGCGAGTCGAGCAGGTTGTCGGTGGTCCAAAGGCTTGCCAGCACGATCAGCCAGATCAAGTAGTAGATGTGGCGCTCACTGCGCAATTCCCACCCGAACAATGAAAGGGAAGCGATACCGCTCAGTCCGGTGTTACCGCCAATGAAATCCAGATTGCCGAAAACGTAGAAAATGCTTATGCCCCAGGCGATCGTCGCCAGCGGCAGGTAATGGCCCTTCATCCGCAGCGTGATGAAGCCCAGTCCGAGGGCGACGAATGCCGTGAGCGCTACGCCGATCAGCACGTTGACCCATGGTGACAAACCCGGAAAATTCAACGACAGGTACGCGGTCGTGTACGCGCCGAGACCGACGAAAGCAGCCTGTCCGAACGAGGTCTGGCCGGCGACGCCCGTCAGCAGCACCAGCCCCAGTGCGACGATGCTGTAGAGCCCGATGTAGTTGAGCAGCGTGATCCAGAACGGCGGCGCGGCGATCGGCGCGGCCAACAGCGCCACGACGAACACCAGGAGCACCGCTTGCTTCATGACGCTACTCCTCCTCCTCGTGATGATGCGTCGTCAGCGACCGCCACAGGAGCACCGGAATGATCAGCGTGAATACGATCACTTCCTTGAACGCGCTCGCCCAGAAGGACGAATACGATTCGAGCAGGCCAACCAGGAAGGCGCCGGCGGCAGCCAACGGATAGCTGGTCATGCCGCCAATGATCGCGCCAACGAAGCCTTTCAGGCTCACCAGGAATCCCGAGTCGTAATAAACGGTCGTGATCGGGCCGATCAGCACGCCGGAAAATGCGCAAAGCAGACCGGCCAGCGTGAACGTCAGGCTGCCGGCGAGGCCCGGGCTGATGCCGACCAGACGCGCGCCGACGCGATTGAGCGCAGTCGCGCGGAGCGCCTTACCGTACAGCGTCCGGTCGAAGAAGGCATAAAGTGCGGCGATGACCAGCAGCGAAAACAGCAATACCAGCAGGCTCTGTCCGCTGATCTGCACGTCGCCTATGCCAAACGACGCGGACGTGAACGCTGGCGTGCGTGAGCCTTCGGCTCCGAAGAACCAGAGGCCCAAGCCGACCATCACGAAATGGACGGCCACCGAGACGATCAGCAGCACCAATACCGATGCTTCGGCCAGCGGCTGATAGGCGACACGGTAAAGCAGCGGCCCGAGCGCGGTGACTATGGCGACCGCGAGCAGTATTTGAAGCGGCAATGCGAGCGCCAAAGGCGCCGCCAGGTATACGAGCGCGGCAATCGCGAGTGGAACGGCCAGATAGATCGCCAGCCGGCGCGGGAGCCGGTGCCACTTCCGATCGCGCATCGCTGTATACAACTCCATCACGCCGGCGAGAGCAGCGAGACCGATCAGCAAACCGACGGTGCCCGGCGACTTGCCCAGCTGCAGCGCAGCCAGGGTCAGCGTCCCGTAGGTCACGAACTCGCCTGCCGGCACGAAAATCACGCGCGTCACCGCAAACACCAGCACCAGCGCCAGCGAAAGCAGCGCATAGATCGCGCCGTTGGTGATTCCGTCCTGCGCCAGCAGTGCTGCGATAGAAAAGTCCATCAGCGAAATCGGAACGTACGCGGCGCTCAGAAAACAAAAAGCCGGCGGCAGGATCTCCCGCAGCCGGCCCTGTGAACATCAGCTCACTTGCTCAGGAGCCATTTGCCATTTTCGATTTTAACGATGACGCGCGCGCGATTGTCCATGCCATTGTGGTCGGAGGCGTTCATGTTGAAAATTCCATTGCTTCCGGCGACTTCCTTGGCGTTTTCGAGCGCGTCGCGCAATGCCATGCGAAATTCCTTCGTGCCCGGCTGCGCCTTCTTCAGCGCCTCGGGTATCGTCCGCTGCAGCAACGCGTAGGCGTCCCACGCATGGCCGCCAAACGTCGTCCTGCTGCCGGGCCCGTATTTGGCCTCGTAGGCCTTGACGTATTCCGCCGCGGATTTCTTCACCGCATTGCTGTCGGGCAACTGTTCGTAGACCAGCAGCGGCCCAGCCGGCAGTACGGCGCCGTTACCGTCGGCGCCCACCACTCGCAGGAAGTCCGCATTCGCGACGCCATGCGTCTGGTAAATTCGCCCCTTGTAGCCGCGTGCAATCAGTTCCTTGTGTGGCGTCGCGGCGGGTGTCCCCGAGCCGGCGATCAAAATCGCATCCGGACGTGCCGCCAGAAGTTTCAGGACCTGGCCGGTCACGCTCGGATCGGTGCGATTGTATTTTTCCTGGGCGACGATCTTGATGCCGGCGATCTGTGTCGAACGCACCATCTCCCCAAGCCAACTGTCCCCGTACGCGTCGGCGAAGCCGATGAAACCCATCGTCTTCGCACCGTTCGCGCGCATGTGCACAGCCACGGCATCGGCCATCAGTGAGTCGTTCTGCGGCGTCTTGAACACCCACTTGGTTCTCGGGTCGGCGGGATTGACGATCAGCGCCGACGCGGCCATCGATATCATCGGAACTTCGGCTTCGTTGACGACATCGCGCATCGCCAGCGAATTCGGCGTCACCGTCGATCCGACGATGGCATCGACCTTGTCCTCGCTGATCAGCTTGCGCGTGTTCTTGACGGCCTCGGTCGTATCGGACTTGTCGTCCAGCACGATGAAATGCACCTTCTGGCCGCCGATGGTCGGCGAGCCCAGCATGTCGATGGTGTTCTTTTCCGGGATGCCCAGCGATGCCGCGGGGCCGGTGGCCGACAGCGTGACCCCGACAGTGATATCGGCGCAAGCTGCGCCGCAAGCAACGAGCGCCGCCAGCCCGAGGGCAAGGCCTGATTTCTTCATGGTGTTCCTCCGTAGCGAGCGCGCGGCTCTGGCGGCCGCGACGCGGTAATTGTCAAGGCAGAGGCCTTGGGATGGCCCGGCAGCGCGATGTCGCGCCGCCGGTATGGCGCAATGCGACGGATTCTGGCATCAAGTGGGGCGAGGGTCAACGCCGCAGCGATGTCCGGCAGCCCGTGACGCAGCGTTTTACTTCTTCAGCGCATCGCGAATTTCGCGCAACAGCAGCACGTCTTCGGGCACCGGCGCGGCCGCAGCGGCAGGATCGATCCTCTTCTTGACCGAGGCGAGCTGTCTGACCATCCAGAAAATGATGAATGCGAGGATGATGAAATTGATGGCCACCGTGATGAAATTGCCGTAGGCCAGCAGCGGCACGCCGGCCTTGGTCAGTGCATCGTAGGTCATCGGTCCGCTGTATCCGGCGGGCGGCGGCCCGAGCATGATGAAGTAATTGGAGAAATCGAGTCCGCCGAAGACCCTGCCCACCACCGGCATGATGAGGTCCTTGACCAGGGAATCGACTATTTTGCCGAAAGCAGCGCCGATGATGACCGCGACAGCCAGATCGATCACGTTTCCCTTGACAGCAAAATCGCGAAAGTCTTTTAGCATGGACATGCTGATCATCTCCTCGAAGTTGCCATGGAATGGGCGGTCGCCGCGAACCCAGGTCAGACAGCCGCTTCACCCGACTCGCCGGTACGGATCCGCACGACCTGCTCGACCGCAGTGACGAATATCTTGCCGTCGCCGATCTTGCCGGTGCGCGCCGCCTTGACGATGGAATCGATCGTCCGCTCGACCAGACTGTCGGCGACGATAACTTCAACTTTGACCTTGGGCAGAAAGTCGACGACGTATTCCGCGCCGCGATAGAGCTCGGTGTGCCCCTTTTGCCGTCCAAAGCCCTTCACTTCGGTGACCGTCAAGCCGCTGACGCCAATCTCGGACAAGGCCTCGCGCACTTCGTCGAGCTTGAACGGCTTGATGATCGCTTCGACCTTCTTCATTCCCTGCCCCTGGTTTGCAAGCAACTTTCGCCGCAGCGCCGCGCCTGCCGCTGTTAGGTTACACCAGCCCGGCCGCCGCAACCAGCGAGGACCCGAGCACGAGCATCGTGCCCGTCAGCCGCCGCCACCTTTCCAATCCGCCCATGCCGATGTGATCGGATAGCGCCAATCCTTGCCGAAACCGCGCGGCGTGATACGAATGCCGACAGCCGCCTGGCGACGCTTGTATTCGGCGAGCTTGATCAGCCGCACGACCTGCGCGACTTGCGCGGGCGCATATCCACTCGCAACGATCTCGGTCGGGCTCAGGTTTTTCTCGACATAAGCCTCGAGTATCGCGTCGAGAGTCTCGTACGGGGGCAGGCTGTCCTGGTCGGTCTGATTGGCCCTGAGCTCGGCGGACGGCGCGCGCGTGATGATGCGCTCAGGGATCACCCGACCGAGGCCGTTGCGGTAATGCGCAAGCCGATAGACCAATGTCTTGTTGATGTCCTTGAGCACGCCAAAGCCACCCGCCATGTCACCATAGAGCGTCGCGTACCCGACGGCCATCTCCGACTTGTTGCCGGTCGTCAGCACGATCGAGCCATGCTTGTTCGACATCGCCATCAGCAGCGTGCCGCGAATGCGTGCCTGGATGTTCTCTTCGGTCGCGTCTTCGGGAAGGCCCTTGAATTCCGCGGCAAGCGCGCGGCGAAACGCCTGCATGACGTCATCGATCGGTACCTCGTCGTAGCGCACCCGTAGAATCCCCGCCATGGCGCGGGCATCCTCGAGGCTGATCGCCGCGTTGTAGGTTGAAGGCAGCATCAGCGCCCGCACGCGCTCGCGGCCGAGCGCATCGACCGCCACCGCCAGCGTCAGCGCCGAATCGATGCCGCCGGAAAGCCCGAGCAGCACGCCGGGAAAGCGGTTCTTCTCGACGTAGTCGCGCACGCCCATCGTCAACGCCGCGTACACGTGCGGTTCGAGCAGGGTGTCGAGATCCCCTCGCACGGGCTTCGGCACGGCACCGTCGAACTCGGCCAGGGCAATGGTTTCCTGCCATGCCGGCAACTGTTGCGACACCTTGCCGCTGCCGTCCACGATAAAGGATGCGCCGTCGAAAACGAGCTCGTCCTGCCCGCCGACGCGATTGACGTAGACGATCGCACATCCCGTCTCGACGGCACGCGCGACGACGATGTCGCGACGCAATGCCTGCTGGCGCGTATGGTATGGCGAGCCGTTGGGCACGACGATCAGATCGGCGCCGGCGTTGCGCGCCCGGCGCGCCGGCTCGGGAACCCAGATATCCTCGCAAATGACCACGCCAACGCGCACCCCGGCCACTTCGAATACGCGTGGCTCGGTGCCGGGAATGAAATAACGCTGCTCGTCGAAGACGGTGTAGTTGGGCAACGTTTGCTTGCGATAAACGCCGATGATCCTGCCGTCGCGCATGACGGCCACGGCATTGTGTCGGGCGCCCCCGCTTGCCTGTTCCGGATATCCGACGAGTACGGTCGGGCCGGCGATGCGCGTCGCGAGCCGCGCCAGTTCGCTCGCGCAGGCCTCGAGGAACGCCGGACGCAGCAGCAGGTCTTCGGGTGGATATCCGCAAAGCGACAACTCGGGAGTGACGACCAGGTCCGCCCCGCCGCGCCTGCCCGCGTCCACCGCGTCGAGAATGCGTGCAGCGTTGCCGGGAAGATCGCCGACCATCTGATTCAGCTGGGCGATCGCGATGCGCATGGTCAAATTTTACCATGTGGAGTGGTGCGCCCCGCATCGACGACATGCAGCCGCACGACGAAGACCACGCGCCATCAACGCCTTGGGGCGCGTGCTCGCGCCATTCGGCCACTGGATGTCGCCCGCTTGCCGGTGGAGCCCCTTCACGCGACAATCCGCACTGCATGCCTTCGTTCTCGTTGCACGTTGCCGACACGCTCGCCGCGATACAGCCGTCACACTGGAACGCGCTGGTTGGCGAACAACCGTTGCTGTCGCATGCCTTCCTGCATGCGTTGCACGAGACCGGATGCGCCGCGCCGAAGACCGGCTGGGCGCCGCGCTATCTGCTGCTGCGGCAAGGCGATGCGCTGGTCGGCGCAATGCCGCTGTATCTGAAGGCTCACTCGTACGGAGAGTACGTGTTCGATTGGTCGTGGGCCGACGCGTACCGGCGCCATGGACAGCGTTACTATCCGAAACTCCTCGCGGCGATCCCCTTCACGCCGGCCACCGGGCCGCGATTGCTGGCCGGCAGCAAGCAGGGACGGCAGCGTCTGCTCGACGGGGCGCTGGCGCTGATGGCCGAGGAGCGCGTCTCGTCGCTGCATATCCTGTTTCCGGATGCAGACGACGCGGCGCAGTGCGCCGCGGCAGGGCTGCTGATGCGCGACAGCTTGCAGTTTCATTGGCAAAACCCCGGATACCGCGATTTCGCCGATTTTCTCTCGACGTTGAATCACGACAAGCGCAAGAAGATCCGCCAGGAGCGGCGACGTCTGACCGAGGCTGGAATCAGCTTTCGTCGAGCAACCGGCGCCGATATCAGCGCATCGCAATGGGCGTTCTTCTACCGCTGCTACGTCAACACGTATCACCAGCACGGGTCGACGCCGTACCTCTCGCTGGCTTTTTTCGAACGCATCGGCGCTACGATGCCGGGCAATGTCGTTCTGGTCACCGGCAGCCGGCACGGGACGCCGGTCTGCGCCGCGCTGGACGTGTTCGATCGCGGAACGCTGTGGGGGCGATATTGGGGCGCCACCGCCTACGTGCCGGGCCTGCACTTCGAGGCGTGCTATTACCAGGCGATCGAGTTCTGCATCGAGCGTCGCATTGGCCTGTTCGAAGGCGGCGCGCAGGGTGTGCACAAGCTCGCTCGCGGCTTTCTGCCGGTGACGACGCGCTCGGCGCACGCGATTGCGGATCCGGACTTCGCCCGCGCGATCGAGGCATTTGTGGCACGCGAACGGACCGACGTCGCCCGGACGGTCGACGAACTCGAACGCGCGAGCCCCTTCCGGCAAGGCGAGGTCGGCGAAACGGCTTCCCTGGGCGAGCCCGACGGCGCGCCGCGCGATGGCGCCGCGCGCGGCGCTTGACAGCCGAATGCCGATTCACGATACCCTGCGGATGTGACCGACGAATCGATCCAGCTCGCTCGCGACGGCGCGGTCGCGACGCTGACCTTGAACCGGCCCGACTCGCTCAACGCGCTGGATCTCGCGATGATGGACGCGCTGGTCGGCAACGCAACAGCGCTCGCCTCCGACGACAGCGTGCGCTGCGTCGTCATCCGGGGCGCCGGACGACACTTCATGGCGGGCGGAGACATCCGCACGTTCGCTGCCAGCCTCGACGCACCGCCCGCGCAGCGCAGGCAGGATTTCGCGCGGATCGTGCAGCGCGTGCACACGGCGATAGAAACCATCTACCGGATGCCGCATCCGGTGATCGCCGCAGTGCACGGCGCGGTCGCCGGCTTCGGCCTGTCGCTGATGTGCGCCTGCGATCTGGCGGTGGCCGCCGAGTCCAGCTATTTCACTTCGGCGTATCGCCATATCGGACTGACGCCGGATGGCGGCGCGACCTACGCGTTGCCGCGCATCGTCGGCGTCAAGAAGGCGATGGAAATCGTCCTGCTGGGCGAGCGCTTCGGTGTCGACGAGGCGCTGCGCATCGGCCTTGTCAATCGTGTCGTGCCGGAGCCGGGTCTCGCCGCCGAAGTCGCAAAGCTCGCTGCCGCGCTGGCGAGCGGGCCGGCGCTCGCGCTGCGCAACGGCAAGCGCTTGATCAACCAGTCGTTATCGCAATCGCTGCCGGTGCAGCTCCACGCGGAAGCGACGAGCTTCGCCGCATGCAGCGCCACGCCGGATTTCGTCGAGGGAATCCGTGCGTTTCTCGACAAGCGCGCTCCCCGCTTCGAATAGCTCTACTTCCCCCGCTACCCATTCACTTCACGGCTGACCGCCACCCGACTGACTGACCGCCACCGCCCGACTGACCGCCACCGCCCGGCTGACCGCCACCGCCCGGCTGACCGCCGCCGCCTGGTTGACCGCCGCCGCGCGGGCCCCGCCGACCGCGCGATCCGCCGCGGCCGCTGCGACCCCCTGGACCGCCGGGCGTCATCGAGCCGCCGCGCGCGCCCGGACCGCTCTTGTGTGCGTGCCCGCGCCCGCCATGCTGCTTTGGACCGCCGCGCGGTGCGGAGCCGCCCGGAAGTCCCGGCACACCCGGTACGCCAGCGACGCGGTGACCGTGCTGTCGCCCGCGGCCCTGGGGCGCCGCGCGGGGCGATGGATTTCCAGGCCCGGGATCGCGATTACCGTCGATCTCTTGGGTCACCGCTTCTTCGTGCGGACCGTAAGTGCCGCGATTGCCGTCGATCTCGTCTTCGTCGTGGGCGTCGTCTTCGTCGGCCCCGTGCCCGTGCCGGGGTTGCTCGTCGCCTTCGCCGCTGCGCGCATCTCCTCCCAGCATCCCCGCCGCGGTCATCAGCTTGTTCAGTTCCTCAGGCCCGAGCTCCGCGGTCTGCCCGCGCTTGAGCTGCGGCGGCATGCTGACGATGCCGTACCGGGTGCGTATCAGCCGGCTCACCATCAGTCCGAGTGCCTCGAACAATCGCCGTACTTCGCGGTTGCGGCCCTCGGGCAGGGTGATCTTGTACCAGTGATTCGATCCTTCGCCGCCGCCGTCGGCGAGCGAGAGCACGCGGGCCGGGCCGTCCTCGAGTTCGATACCTTCGAGCAGCGCCCGCTCTTGCTCGGGTGTCAGCGAGCCGACGATGCGCACCGCGTATTCGCGCTCCACTTCGTAACGCGGATGCATCAGACGGTTGGCGAGCTCGCCCAAGGTCGTGAAAAGCAGCAGTCCCTCGCTGTTGAAGTCGAGACGTCCGACCGCGATCCATTTCGCGCTGCCGAGGCGAGGCAGCTTGTCGAATACGGTCGGCCGCCCCTCGGGATCGGCACGGCTGACGATTTCGCCGGCCGGCTTGTGATAAAGCAGCACGCGTGCACGCGGCGGTGCGAATCGGATCCGCACCAGTTCGCCGTTGATGCGGACCTGATCGTTGGGACCGACCTTCTGGCCGACTTCGGCCGGCTGCCGGTTCACGGTGATGCGCCCGGCAATGATCATCTCCTCCAGCCCACGCAGCGAGCCGTAACCGCACTGCGCCAGCAGCTTGTGCAGGCGCTGCGGCTCGGTGAAGACCGGCTCAGTGGAGCGTCTGGGTTGATTCGGGCGGGACCGATCGTCCGTCCGCCCCGTCTGGTGCGTCGGATACGTCGGTCCGTGGGCTGAGGATCGGGCTCGCGAGCGCGAGTTCGACCTCGGCGGCCTTTGCTGGGGCATCGGGTAACTCCATGAGGTGGGAAGTGTCCAGTTCCGCCAATGGCGGAAGTTCGGCGAGGGAACGCAGGTTGAGATCGTCGAGGAAGGTCCGGGTCGTCGCGTACAGCGCCGGCCGGCCGGGCGTTTCACGATGGCCGACCGCCTCGATCCATTGCCGGTCTTCCAGCGTCTTGATGATGTGCGTAGACACCGCTACTCCGCGAATCGCCTCGATGTCGCCGCGGGTGACCGGCTGCTGGTACGCGATGATCGCCAACGTCTCCATCACTGCGCGCGAATAGCGTGGCGGCTTGTCGGGCGAGAGCCGGTCCAGATAGGGCTGGATTGCCGGTTTTGCCTGGAAACGCCAGCCGCTCGCAACCTGCGCAAGCTCGACGTTGCGACCGGCCCAATTTTCGCGGATCCGATCGAGCAGGTTGCGAACGACGTCGGGTTCGAGCGGCGGGTCGAACAGCTTCGACAGCTCGCCCACCGGCAGCGGTTCCCCGGCGACCAGCAGTACGGCCTCGAGAATGTCTTCGATGTGTTTCAAATCCATTTCATTTCCAAATGACGGCGCGGTCCGGCTCCGTGGCCGGCGAAATCCAGGCCGGATCGAAGCCTTCCGCTACGCCGTACGCGTCGTCGTCCGCGGCATGCGGCGAGACGCGCCGGCCCGAATCAAGCTTCGCTTTCCCCTTCCAACGCGAACGCAGGATCGCCCTTCCGTTGCACATATATCGGCGCGAACGGCTCGGCTTGTGCCAGATCGAGCAAGCGCTCGCGCGCGAGCTCGAGAATCGCCAGAAACGTCACGACCAGCTGCGCGACGGTGCTGCGTCCGTCGAACAGGGTCGTGAATTCGACGAAGTGCCCCGGCTCGAGCAATTTCAGCAAGCGGCTCATCTGGCTGCGGACCGACAGCTGCTCGCGCGAGACCAAGTGATGCCGGTTTACCCGCGCCCGGGCCACCAGACCCGCCCACGCCGCCTTCAGGTCATCGGCGTCGACGTCGGGCAAACGCACGCTGGCCACACGCTCGAACCAGACGCGCACGAGCGCATAGTCCCGCTCGGCCAGCGGCAGCTCGTCGAGCGCCTGCGCACCCGCCCTCATGCGCTCGTACTCGAGCAGCCGTCGAACGAGCTCGGCGCGCGGATCCGCCGGCTCCTGACCCAGCTGCGGAGGCTTCGGAAGCAGCAGCCGGGACTTGATCTCGATCAGCACCGCCGCCATCAGCAGATATTCGGCGGCAAGCTCGAGCTGCGTACGGCGCATCATTTCGACATACCCCAGGTACTGGCGGGTCAACTCCGCCATCGGGATGTCGAGAACGTTGATGTTCTGCTTGCGGATCAAATAAAGCAAGAGGTCGAGCGGCCCTTCGAAGCTCTCGAGGAAGATTTCCAGCGCTTCCGGGGGGATATACAGGTCCTGCGGCAACGCCAGCATCGGCTGCCCGTAGACCTTGGCGACGGGCGCGCCGGCGGACTGGGCGAGATCGATCACCTGCGCTTCGGCGTCGTTCGCCATCACGTGTAGCTCAATCCCATGGCGTCACGCACGTCGCGCATCGTCTCCTCCGCCAGCTTGCGCGCCCGCTCGCAGCCGTCGGCGACGATTGCGCGCACCAGCGAGGGATCGTCCAGATACTTCTGCGCGCGTTCATGCAACGGCCGCTGCTCGGCGATGATCGCATCGATCACCGGCTGTTTGCAGTCGAGGCAGCCGATACCCGCGGTCGTGCATCCATTGTGGGCCCAGTCCCGGGTAGCCTGGTCCGAATAGATCTGGTGCAGCGACCAGACCGGACACTTTTCCGGCGTGCCGGGGTCCGATCGGTGGACCCGCGCCGGATCGGTCTGCATCGTGCGCACCTTGGTGGTGATCGTCGCCGGCTCCTCGCGCAGGAAAATCGCATTGTCGTACGACTTGGACATTTTCTGGCCATCGGTGCCGGGCACCCTGGGCGAGTCGGTCAACAGCGAGTGCGGTTCGGGCAGGATGACGCGGCGCGAGCCTTCGAGATAGCCGAACAGCCGCTCGCGATCGCCCAGCGCCAGGTTCTGCGCCGCATCGAGCATGTCCTTCGCGGCCTCGAGGGCGGCCTGGTCCCCCTGCTCCTGGAATGCGGTTCGGAGCTGCGCATAGCGCTTGGCGCGCTTCGATCCGAGCTTCTTGATAGCCGCCCTGGCCTTCTCCTCGAAGTCGGCCTCGCGACCATAGATGTGATTGAAGCGACGCGCGAGCTCGCGCACCAGCTCCAGATGCGAGACCTGGTCCTCACCAACCGGAACCATGTTCGCCCGATAGATCAGGATGTCTGCGGCCTGCATCACCGGATAGCCGAGAAAGCCGAATGTCGTCAGATCGCGGTCGGCGAGCTTTTGCTGCTGTTCCTTGTAGGTCGGCACGCGCTCGAGCCAGCCGACCGGCGCGATCATGCCGAGCAGCAGCGTCAGCTCGGCATGCTCGACGACGCGCGACTGGATGAATATCGTCGATCGGGTCGGATTGATGCCCGCCGCGAGCCAGTCGATGAACATCTCCCAGACGCTGTCCTCGATCCGCTCGGGCGTCTCGTAGTGCGTCGTCAGCGCATGCCAGTCGGCGGCGAAATACAGGCACTCGTACTCCTCCTGGAGCCGCAGCCAGTTCTTCAATGCCCCGTGGTAATGGCCGATGTGCATACGACCGGTGGGCCGCATGCCCGACAGTACGCGATCAGAAAACATTGCGTGCCTTCGTGAGCCTGGCTTTGGCTAGAAGCCGGTCAGAACCTGCAGCAGTCCGAGCACCAGGGAGATCATCGGCGACATCAGCCGATCCAGGACGTTCGACGCGAGCAGCACCAGAATAATCATGAAGCCATAAGGTTCAAGCCGCGCATAGCCGGCGGCAAGCGAATGCGGCAGCAGGCTGATCGCGATCCGCCCGCCGTCGAGCGGCGGTATCGGCAGCAAATTCAGCACCATCAATACCACGTTGACCAGGACCCCCGCCCGGCTCATCAACAACATGCCGTCGCTGGCAAGCGCGCCTTCGGGCGAGCTCAAGCGATAGATCAGCATCCAGAACAACGCCATCACGAAGTTCGCCGCCGGGCCGGCGGCGGCGACCCAGAGCATGTCGCGCTTCGGATGGTTCAGGTTGCCGAAATTGACCGGCACCGGCTTCGCCCAGCCGAACAGGAAGCCGCCACCGCCCGCGAGCTTCGACAGCAGCAGCAGCGCCAGCGGGACGATCACCGTGCCGACCGGATCGATATGCTTGAGCGGGTTGAGCGTCACCCGGCCGAGCATGTACGCGGTATGGTCGCCGAAAATACGGGCGACGTAGCCATGGGACGCTTCGTGCAAGGTAATGGCGAAAACCACCGGCACCGCGTAGAGCGCGATGGTCTCGATCAGCGAAAAATCCATGGGTGGCGCATTCTACCAGTTGACAGTCGCCGCCGCTTGCCTGCATGGTCGGCGGCCTCATGCGGAACTCTCGACCAGACCGAGCCGCGCCGGATCGCCGCGCCCGAGCCGCGTGATCACCGTCGGCGTCACGGCCAGATCGACGACGGTCGTGGGCTCGAGGTGGCATGCGCCGCTATCGATGATCAAGTCGAGCGAGTGCTGATAGCGCGCGCGAATCTGGGCTGGATCGTTCAACGGTTCGATCGCGCCGGCCGGTATCAGAGTCGATGAAAGCAGCGGCTCGCCCAATTCGGCCAGCAATCGCTGCACGACGGCGTGATCGGGAACGCGCACGCCGATCGTGCGGCGGCGCGGATGCTTGAGACGCCGCGGCACCTCGCGCGTCGCCGGCAACAAAAATGTGTAGCTGCCGGGAACGCCAAGCTTGACGATTCTGAATTGCTCATTGTTGAGCTGAGCGTAGTGTCCGATTTCGCTCAGGTCGCGGCACACCAGCGTCAGCTGATGCTTGTCGTCGACTTCGCGCAAGCGGCGGATCCTATCGGCGGCGGCCGCGTCGCCTATCCGGCATCCGAAGGCGTAGCTCGAGTCTGTCGGATACGCGATGACGCCGCCCCGACGCACGATTGCCGCGGCTTGGCGGATGAGCCGTGCCTGGGGATCGATCGGGTGGATCGAAAAGTATTGCGCCATCGGAGTGCGTGGCGTGCGGCTCGGCAAACCCCGACCGCCGCTATATAATTCTCGGATATTCTAACGCAAGGTTATAACGAGATACAGTGAATCTCCAGCAGCTCCGATATCTCTGCGCGGTGGTCGATCACGGCCTGAATGTATCGGTGGCTGCCGATGCCTTGTTCACCTCGCAGCCGGGCATAAGCAAACAGATCCGGCAACTCGAGGACGAACTCGGCGTGCCGATTTTCATTCGCCAGGGCAAGCGGCTGGCTGCGCTGACCGCGGGCGGAGAGGTGATCGTCGCGACCGCGCGGCGCGCGCTGCAGGAACTCAACAATCTCAAGCGAGTCGGCGCCGAATTCAAGAGCGAAGACACCGGAACGCTCGCCATCGCAACCACGCATACGCAGGCCCGTTACGTGCTGCCCCCGGTGCTCAAGCGCTTCGCCGAACGTTATCCGAAGGTCCGTCTGTTGTTGCACCAAGGCAATCCCGTGCAAGTCGCGGAACAGACGCAGCGCGCCGATGTCGACGTCGGGATCGCCACCGAGGCGCTGGCCGACTATCCCGGCCTGGTTTCACTGCCCTGCTATACCTGGAATCGATGCGTCCTGGTGCCCAAAGGTCATCCGCTGGCCAAGGTCCGGCCGCTGACGCTCGAGGCGATGGCGCGCTATCCGATCGTCACCTACGACTTCAGCTTCACTGGCCGTTCGCAGATCAACGCCGCCTTCGCCGCCAAGGGCATCGAACCCAATGTCGTGCTGACCGCGCTGGATTCCGACGTGATCAAGACTTACGTCGAACTCGGCCTTGGCGTGGGCATCGTTGCGCAAATGGCGCACGATCCGGCGCGCGACGTCCAATTCGACAAGCTCGACGCCGCCCACCTGTTCGCCGCCAGCACGACCCGCCTGGCGCTTCGCCGCGGCGTCTACCTGCGCGGCTTCGTTTATGAATTCATCACCCTGTTCGCACCGCAGTTCGACCGCGCCGCCGTCGACGCGGCCTTGCAGGGCAAAGCGGAAAGCTATGAGCTGTGAGTCGAGAGATGCGTCAAGGGAGCTGCAGGCCCGTCGATGACGACAGTGCACGTGCGCACTTGGTCGCTCGCGATCCTGATCGCCGCGCTGGCGATGCTGGGGCCGTTTTCGATCGATGCGTATCTTCCCGCGTTCCACGCCATCGGCCGCGAATTCGACGTTCCACCGATCGCTGTGCAGCAGACGCTATCGGCGTACCTGTTCGCCTACGCGTTCATGATGCTCTGGCACGGCGCGCTCGCCGACGCGTTGGGACGGCGGCCGGTCGTGCTGGCGAGCCTTGCGATCTACGCGCTTGCCACCCTGGGCTGTGCCATCGCTGGGAACATCGAGACCTTGTGGCTGTTCCGCGCGCTTCAGGGACTTTTCGCCGGTGCGGGGATCGTCGTCGGCCGGGCGATCATTCGCGACCGTTTCCATGGAGCCGAGGCGCAGCGGCTGATGTCCCAGATCACGCTCGTGTTTGGCGTCGCTCCCGCGATCGCTCCCGTGCTCGGCGGCGTGCTGCTCAATACTTTCGGTTGGCGCGCGGTCTTCTGGGTCCTGCTGGTGCTCGTCATCGCTCTGCTGATCTGGGCGTCGAAGCGGCTCCCGGAAACCCTGCCTCCGAGCGCGCGCCAGTCGCTGCTGCCGCGGCACCTGTGGCGCAACTACGTCAACGTGCTGCGTCGCCCCGAATTCTTGCTGCTCGCCGCGATCCCTGCGCTGAACTTCGCGGCGTTCTTCCTGTACATCGCCAGCGCGCCATCGTTTCTGATGGACCTGCTCGGCGTATCCAGTTACGGATTCGCCTGGCTTTTCATCCCGATGATCACGGGGGTGATGATCGGCGCGTTCGTCTCCGGGCGCGTCGCCGGGATGATGACGCCACGCCGTACGATCGGCCTCGGCTACATCTTGATGTTCATCGGTGTCGTGGCCGACCTTGCCGTCGCAACGCTCGTGCCGCCCGGCGTGCCCTGGCATGTCCTGCCGATCATGATCTACTCGATGGGAAGCAGCGTCACCATGCCATCGGCGACGCTGCTGCTGCTCGATCTGTTTCCGACGATGCGCGGCCTGGCATCGTCGCTGCAGGGTTTCCTGCAATTCGTTCTGGCAGCGGTCAACGCCGGAACGATCGCACCCATGCTCGCCGGCTCGCTGTTGACGCTCGCACTCGGCATGGCAGGCTTTACGATCATGAGCCTGGTACTGTGGATCACCTACCTGCGCCATACCAACTGACCCACGCTTGCCGATGACGATGAGCTTGAGACGCGTTGCCTTGCTGCTGGTCGCGTTGGCCTGCGTGCCGCCGGTTCTGGCGCAATCGTTGCCGACGATCGAACTCACGATCAACGGGCATCGCGTGACCGCGGAAGTTGCGGCCACGGTGGCCGCTCGTACCGTCGGCCTGATGCGCCGCTTCAGCCTGCGTCCCGATCACGGGATGCTGTTCGTATTCGACGCGCCGCAGCCGCTCGCATTCTGGATGAAGGACACCTATGTTCCGCTGTCGATCGCATTCATTGGAGCGGACGGTCGCATCCTGAACATCGAAGACATGGCACCGCAGACCGAAAGGACCCACGTCTCACGCGGGCCGGCGCTGTTTGCCCTCGAGATGAAGAAGGGCTGGTTTGCGCAATTGGGGATCGCCGCCGGCGATAGGGTCGACGGACTCGCCAAGGCGCCCAAGGCGAGAGAGTAGATCGTCCGGCGGTTGGACGGGTAGATCCCGTTATCGCCGCGCACCGAACGCGCCGATCATCGACCCGAAGCTTCGACCGACGCTTGTGCCGAACTTTCTGGCAACGCGTTCGAAGACATTTTCCTGCGGGGTGAAATTGACCACGTCGGCGGCCTTGATGACGTCGCGCGCGACGTAGTCGACGCTTCCGAGCGCATCGGCCAGGCCCAGGTCGATGCTGCGCTGGCCGTTCCAGATCAGTCCCGAAAACAGGTCGGGCGATTCCTTCAGCCGCGCGCCACGCCCATCCCTGACCGCCGCGATGAACTGGTCGTGTATCTCGGTCAGCATCTGCTGCGCGTAGGCACGCTGCTTCGGCGACAGTGGCGAGAAGGGATCGAGAAACGTCTTGTTTTCTCCCGAGATGATCGCCCGCCGCTCGATGCCGAGTTTCTGCATGGAACCGACAAAGCCGAATCCGTCGATGATCACGCCGATCGAGCCGATCAGGCTCGCCTTGTCGACGTAGATCTTGTCGGTCGCCACGGCGACGTAATACGCGCCTGACGCGCAGATCTCCTCGACAACCGCGTAAATCGGCGTGTCGGGATACTTGCCGCGCAACCGGTGGATCTCGTCGTTGATTTCCCCCGCCTGCACCGGGCTGCCCCCGGGACTGTTGATACGCAGCACGACACCCTGCGTCGTCTTGTTCTTGAACGCCGACCGCAGTCCCTGGATCACGTTCTCAGCGCTGGCGCGGCTGTCGCTGTCGAGCTCGCCTTCGATATCGACGACCGCCGTGCACTTGTCTGCGCAGCTCCGTTCGCCACTAGTGATCGACCCCAACGCTGCGATCAACGCGATGAACAGCAGGCCGAATGTCAGCAGCTTGAAAAAAATGCTCCAGCGCCGGGCGCGCTGCTGCTCGCGCAGACCTTCGCTCGCGAGCCGCTCGATGACGCCACGTTCCCAATTGTCGTCAGCCATTCAATCCTCGACGCAGTAAATCCCGCCGTGATGCTCGGCAAGCATGACCGCCTTGAGGCGCGCGCCGCGGCACGGACCCGCAATACAGAGTCCGCTGTCGGGCTCATACAAGTGCACCGTGCGTCGCGCAGACCAAGTATAGCTTGGACGCATCGAAGAAATCGCCGGGTTCCCAGTCGAGCTCACTCGCCTGATGACGGCATTCGTTGACGTAGGCGTGCACCGCGCCGCGCCAGCGAATCGCGAACGCCGGTCGCGCAACACCACCCGCGCGTACGTCGAAGCGAATGCCTTTGCCGGCATCGCTCAGATCCTCGCTGGCGCAGATCAGGCGTTCGTCGCGAGCCACGAGCGTAATTCTCCGATCGAATGCACGGTTGCCAGCGGCTCCATCGCGGCGAGCCCGGCCGCCGGGTGAGCGCCGTATGCGACGGCAACGGCGCTCACGCCCGCGTTGCGCGCGAGTTCCAGGTCATGCGTCGTGTCGCCTATCATAAGCGTTTCACCGGGTGCCGCGCCCGCAAGCTCCATCAGCGAGATCAGCATGGCCGGGTGCGGCTTGGGAAAGCTCTCGTCCGCGCAGCGCGAAGCGACGAAACGGTGCGCGATGCCATGCTGCGTCAGCGCCCGCGCCAAACCGGCGCGGGTCTTGCCGGTTGCCACGGCCAGCAGGAAGCCGCGGCGATCGAGTTCGTCCAGCATCTCCCGAACGCCGGCGAAAAGCGGTATGTCCGCGTCGCCGACGAGGTAATGCAGCCGATAGCGCTCGGAAAAACGAGCGAGATCCGACGGCGGGAGCGTGGGCGCCACCAGGCTTATCGCATCGCGATGGCCCAACCCGATCACGTGCCGCGCACTGGTGTCGTCCGGAGCGGGGAGCCCTAGGTCCCGACACGTTTGCTGAATGGCGGCGGCAATGAGCGCCGTCGAATCGGCAAGCGTTCCATCCCAGTCGAATACCAGCAGCCGATAGCATGTTGTCCGCTCACGCATCGCCGGAATCGGCATGGTTCAGCCGCGCGACAAAGTTCGCCAGATCGGGCGGCAGCGGTGATTCGAACGCGATCTCACGCGGCTCGACCGGATGCGGCAGGGCGAGGCGCCAGGCATGCAGGAACATGCGCTTCAGACCTTGGCGGGCCAGCGCTTTGTTCCATGCAAAATCGCCGTATTTGTCGTCGCCTGCCAGCGGAAATCCCAAGTGCGTCAGATGGACCCTGATCTGATGCGTCCGGCCGGTGTGAAGCTCGGCTTCGAGCAGGCTCACCGGCGGCGAAGCATCGGGCCAGGTCTCGCGCCGATAAAATACCGTGCGTGCGAGTTGTCCGCCGGTTCGCTCGACCCGCACGCGCCGCTCACCTCCGCCGGTGACGAATCGGGTCAACGGCAAGTCGACCTGCCGCTTGGCATCGCGCCATTTGCCGCGCACCAGGACCAGATAGCGCTTGTCGACTTTTCCTTCGCGCAACGCGGCGTGCAATGCGATCAAGGCGGCGCGCTTCTTGGCCACCAGAAGCACGCCGGAAGTATCGCGGTCCAGCCGGTGCACTAGCTCGAGAAATTTCGCCTGCGGGCGGGCGGCACGCAATTGTTCGATCAGGCCGTAGGCGACGCCGCTGCCGCCATGGACCGCCAGGCCTGAAGGCTTGTTGACGGCGATCAGCGCATCGTCTTCGTACAGGATCGGAGGATCGATGGGGCGCGGCTGCGGCTTGCGGCGAATGGCATCCGGCGAGGCTGTCCGTATCGGCGGAATCCGGAGCTCATCGCCAACTGCCAACCGCGTATCGGGCTGCACCCGCTTGCGGTTGACCCGAACTTCGCCGCTGCGCAGGATACGGTAGATGTGACTTTTCGGAACTCCTTTGAGCACGCGTAAGAGGAAATTGTCGACGCGCTGCCCGGCCCCCGCCTCCCCCACTGCAACGCGGTTCACAGCATCCTTGCTTAAATCATTCATTTCATTATAATTGTGGCTGGCAGCGACAAGCGGCTGACGGTTTTGCGTGGCTAAGGGCCCGCTCCTTCAGCTTGCCGACCCCCACATCGGGGTCTGCAACCGCTTGCCGGCCCCGGCGACGGGGCAGGCTGTGGCAGCGAGGTTAAATCGTTCACCGTCCGGACTCTGCGTGCCGGGAAAGTAACGATGTTAATGGAAGAGCGCAGTCTCCGCACCGGCCAGTGGCACGATGAAGCGGCATGACGCGCGGCGCAACGCAATTTAAAACGCGACGAATTCTGTACCTGGCTGCACGCCTCCGGCGTAATCCGCTGGAACGTCGATTCAGTCACCAGACCGTTTGAGCGATAACGCGAAGAACACTATCCACGCTCCCGAGACAGGCTATTCTCCAGTGCCCACCCAGGTGACCACTGGCGGACCCGCCCCGATGATGCCCGATATCAGCATCCGACTCCTCGTAGCAAGGCAGCCCGTGCTGCCTGCGTGGCCACTCTCGCCCTCGCCCGCCGCCCGCTAGCCTGAAGCGCCCGCAAGGGCGCCGACCGCTTGGTTCGTACGCTAGGCCCCTGCCCGAGATCGGCGCCGGGGAAGAATATGAAACGCATGCTGTTCAACGCCACCCAGGCCGAAGAGCTTCGGGTGGCCATCGTCGACGGCCAGAAGCTGGTCGACCTCGACATCGAATCCGCCAGCAAGGAACAACGCAAGAGCAATATTTACAAATCGGTTATCACTCGAGTCGAGCCGAGTCTCGAGGCCTGCTTCGTCGACTACGGCGCCGATCGCCACGGCTTTCTGCCGTTCAAGGAAATCTCCCGCGATTACCTGCGCGAAAGCGACGGGAAGACGCGCATCCAGGATCAGCTCAAGGAAGGGCAGGAGCTGATCGTCCAGGTCGACAAGGACGAGCGAGGCAGCAAGGGCGCGGCGCTGACGACTTACATTTCCCTCGCCGGCCGATATCTGGTCCTGATGCCGAACAATCCGCGCGGCGGCGGCGTCTCGCGCCGCATCGAGGGCGAGGACCGCAACGAATTGCGCGACACGATCAACCAGCTCGACGTCCCGGGCGGGATGAGCGTGATCGCCCGCACGGCGGGCATCGGCCGATCGATCGAAGAACTGCAATGGGACTTGAACTACCTGTTGCAGCTCTGGCAGGCGATCGACGGCGCCGCCAAGACCCAGTCCGGCGCGTTCCTGATCTACCAGGAATCGAGCCTGGTGATCCGGGCGATCCGCGATTACTTTCACCCCGACATCGGCGAGCTCCTGATCGATACCGAGGCGATATTCGACCAGGCGCAGCAGTTCATGAGTCACGTGATGCCGGCCAACGTCGGCCGCGTCAAGCTCTACAAGGATGACGTCCCGCTGTTCTCGCGCTTTCAGATCGAGCATCAGATCGAGACCGCGTACGCGCGCCAGGTCCCGCTGCCGGCGGGCGGCGCGATCGTCATCGATCACACCGAGGCGCTGGTCTCGGTCGACGTCAACTCGGCCCGAGCTACCAAGGCCGGCGACATCGAAACGACGGCGTTCAACACCAACCTGGAAGCGGCCGACGAAATCGCCAGGCAGCTGCGCCTGCGCGACCTTGGCGGGTTGATCGTCATCGACTTCATCGACATGGAAAGCGCCAAGAACCAGCGCGAGGTCGAAAACCGTCTGAAGGACGCGCTCAAGTACGATCGCGCCCGCGTCCAGCTGGGCAAGATTTCGCGCTTCGGCCTGATGGAGCTTTCGCGTCAGCGGCTACGGCCCGCGCTCGCCGAATCGGCCTACATTCCGTGCCCGCGCTGCCATGGCATCGGCCACATACGCGGTACCGAATCGACCGCGCTGCATATCCTGCGCATCCTGCAGGAAGAAGCGATGAAGGACAACACCGCGCAGATCGTCGCGCAAGTGCCGGTCGATGTCGCGACGTTCCTGCTGAATGAGAAGCGCGCCGAGATTCACACGATCGAAGCGCGCTTCAAGGTAAATGTCCTGCTGGTGCCCAATACCTATCTGGAAACGCCCAACTACAAGGTGACACGACTGCGCCACGACGACCTCAATCAGGGCGAACCGCTGCCCGCCTCGTTCAACATGGTGGAAAAGCCCGAGGAAGAGGATCTCGTCAAGGCGAAGAAGGAAGAAGCCAGGGAGCCGCGGCAGGAAGCGATGGTCAAGGGCATCACGACCGGTGCACCGGCGCCGATGCCGGTGGAGTTCGTTGCCGAGCCGATCGCGCAGGTCAACTGGCTCAACAAGGTGCTGGGCTGGTTCCGATACAAGCCTGCCGAACCTGCGCCCGCACCAGTGCGCAGCGAACCGACGCCCGAACCTCGCGGTCGCGGTCGCCACGACCGCGACCGTCGCGGCCATCGCGACGAGCGCCGTGACGGACCGGGCCATCGCGACGCGCAGCGCGAAACGCCGCGTGCCGGCCAGCGCGACGAGCGCCGCGAACCGCGTGAAGATCAAACGAAGGACAGGCAGCGTGAGCCGCAACGCCAGCGGCAGCCGCAAGGAGCGCAAGGCCCGCAGGGTCGGCGTGAGCCGGGCCGGGGCGCGCCGCGGCACGACGGCCGCGACGGCCAGCGTGACCCGAATCGACAGCGCACGCCCCGCGAGCCGCGCGCGACCCACGAAGCTCGGCCCGAAGGCGAACCGCCAGCCATGGCCCAGGGAGCGCCCACCGCGCCGGCCGGTCCCGAGGCGGGCGAGGGAACGCGGCGTCGGCGCGACCGCCGCCGTGGCGGACGCGACCGGGGAGAACGTGGTGAAGGCGGCGAGCGCGCGGAGCCGCGCGCGCCGACCCATGCCCACGAACCATCGGCTCCAACAGCGAAGGCGGCTCCGACTGCCCCTCCCGAGCCGATGCTGACCGCGCACGAGCATGGCGTGCAGGCGCCGCTGCCGGATGACGAAACGCCGCCGTCGGTATGGACGCCGGTCGTCTCCGATCAGCCGGTTGCAAGCAAAGCACCAGTGCCTGCATCGGCCCTGGTGAGCGCAGAACCCGCTCCGTCATCGCCGCCGCACGCACAGCCTTACAAGCACGACCGATCGGATATGCCGACACCTGAAAAGGCAGTGGCAACGAACGCTGATGACGCGGTGATCAAGGCACACGCGGAGCCGGTACGTCCGCGCAATATGCCGGAGCTGCCGAAGGTTTCGCTGGAGCTGCCGCCGGATTCAGGCCTGGTGCTGATCGAGACCGCGCACGAGCGGGTGGCTCGCGAAGAACAGGCCGAACCGACCGAGCCCCCCCGGCCACGACGGGTGCGACCGACGCGGGTGGAAGCGCGCGAGGAACCGCTGCAGCTGGTCGAGACCGTCCATAAGGATCCGACGCCTCCAGCGGCGTAGCGCGCACACAGTATGTGCGGCTGTGCGGCGGCCTGCCGGCCGCCGCGCAGCAGACCGATCCCGCCACTCGGTGCAGGCGCCTTAGGCGCTGCTTCGCGCCTTGGCGCGCTCGACAATCGCCTGCAACAGCGCAGCCGCGGCCGGGACCGTGAGGTCGAGTACGCGCTCGAAATCTCCAGGATCGCCATAGTAGGGGTCAGGCATGTCGCCGTCACCGTCATTGCCGACCAGGGCGAGAAAGAGTCCGAGATGGCCCTGATAGTCGACCGGACGCATCTGCTCCAAGTACTCGAGATGCCTGCGGTCCATCGCCAGGATCCAGTCGAAGCGCTTGAAGTCGTCGGCCTCGACCAGCCGCGCACGAAGCTTGCCGAGCTCGTAACCGCGGCGCCGCGCCGCGGCCAGTGCGCGCGGATCCGGCCGCTGGCCAAGTTGATGATCGTGAGTGCCCGCCGAATCGATCACAAAGCGATCGGCGAGTCCTTCCTGCTTGACCATCGCCCGAAACACGCCTTCCGCGGTCGGCGAACGGCAGATGTTGCCAGTGCACACAAACAGCACGCTGGCGATACGCTCGGGCGGGGCGATCAGCGACTTCATCCAGTTCAACACGGGCAAGACGCCGCGCTCGCCGGCAGCACGGTCGTGCAGGCTCATCGTGGCAATCGCGCCTGCAATGCGCGCAACTGCGCCTCGAGCTCACGTATGCGGTCGAGATACGCAAGCAGCACCGCCACACCGTGCGGCTCGAGCTCGAAATCATCGCGCAACCGGCGTGCGGTACGCGCCACGGTGATCGAGTGCACCGAGAACACGTGTTCCCCCGAGCCTTCGGAGAAGGGGGCGAGCGCCCCGCACTCGATGAGCTGCTGCAACTCGCCTTCGGACAGGCCGGAGAGCTCAGCCAGGGCCCGCAGTGGCATGCTCTGCCGCTCATCTGGCCAGAGTGCGTCGCAGTATTCGCCGGTCACGCGAGCCTCCTAGTGGAAGTGCTGCCGTGGATTGAACGTCGATGCCGCGGCCAGCTCATTTAAAAGACCGCGTTCGCGCTCGGATAGTTCAGGCGGCATGACCAGCTGGGCGATCGCGTAAAGGTCGCCGGCGCCGCCCTGCGGCTTGGGCAGGCCGCGCCCCGACAGGCGCAATTGTTGGCCGGTACGCGTGCCGGGCGGTATGCGCAAGTTTACCAGCCCGGCAAGCGTGGGCACCTGCACCGACGCCCCGAGCGCCGCTTCCCAGGGCGTCAGCGGCAGGTCGATAAAGAGGTCGTGCCCCGACGCCCGGTAAAACCGATGCGGCCGCAGCGTTATGTTCAGATACACGTCGCCCGCAGGGCCGCCGTTGATGCCTTTGCCGCCCTGCCCCGGCAGCCGCAGCGACTGGCCCTCGGTGGCACCCTTCGGAATGCGGGCCTTGATGATCCGCGGCACGCGCCTCGGCGTCCCCTGCTCGTCGAATTCCGTCGTCGTGAGGTCGAGATTCAGATGCGTGCCGTGGAACGCATCTTCCAGCGTGATCGGCGCGGTGACCTCGTAGTCTTGCCCGCGCATCGCCGGCGCCGGCCCGCGGCGACCGGCGCGGCCGCGGCGTCCGGTCAGGCCGGCAAAGAGGTCGGCGAGATCCATCTCGTCGAAGGCGGCGGCCGCGTCGCCGAACTGCGTCGACCATTCCGGCGGCGGGCGAAACTCTTCCCCGGGACGCTGCTGGCCCAGTTGATCGTAAGCAGCGCGCTTTTCCGGATCCTTGAGCGTCGCATACGCCTCGCCCATTTCCTTGAAGCGCGCTTCCGCCTCGGGTTCCTTCGACACGTCGGGATGATACTTGCGTGCGAGCCGGCGATATGCCTTCTTGATGTCCTCCTCGGACGCGCCGCGTTCGACGCCGAGAATCGCGTAGTAGTCCTTGAATTTCATACGGCCATGCCGTCCTTATCGCCACCGCGCGTCAACCCAGCGCGACGCCGAACAGCTTCTCCTTGAGCTGATACAGCCGGTCGCGCAGCTCGCGCGGCCTTCTCGAACTCGAGGTTCTTCGCCGCGTCGAGCATCTCCTTCTCGAGCCGCTTCAGCTCCCTCTCCAGGTCCTTCTCCGGCATCGCCTCGTACTTCGCCTTGCGCCTGCGCCGCCTTGAGCTGCTTGCGCTCCTCGTCGACGTCGTAGACGCCGTCGATGATGTCCTTGATGCGCTTCTGGCACGCCCTTCGGCGTGATGCCCATCTTCTCGTTCCACGCGAGCTGCTTGTCGCGCCGGCGCGTCGGTCTCGCCGATCGCCGCCTTCATCGAATCGGTCATCTTGTCGGCGTAGAGGATCGCCGTGCCGTTGATGTGCCGCGCCGCGCGGCCGATCGTCTGGATCAGCGAGCGCTCGGCGCGCAGGAAGCCCTCCTTGTCGGCGTCGAGGATCGCCACCAGCGACACCTCGGGAATGTCGAGGCCCTCGCGCAGCAGGTTGATGCCGACCAGCACGTCGAACTCGCCGAGGCGCAGGTCGCGGATGATCTCGACGCGCTCGACCGTGTCGATGTCCGAGTGCAGGTAGCGCACCTTGACGCCGTGCTCGTCCAGATAGTCGGTCAGGTCCTCGGCCATGCGCTTGGTCAGCGTCGTCACCAGCACGCGCTCGTTCTTGCTCGACGCGCAGGTTGATCTCCGACAGCAGGTCGTCGACCTGCGTCTGCGCCGGCCGCACTTCGAGCACCGGATCGACCAGCCCGGTCGGCCGCACCACCTGCTCGACCACCTGCCCCGCATGCGTCGCGCTCGTAGTCGGCCGGCGTCGCCGAGACGAAGATCGTCTGCGGCAGCAGCTTCTCGAACTCGTCGAAGCGCAGCGGCCGATTGTCGAGCGCGCGACGGCAGGCGGAAGCCGTAGTTGACGAGATTCTCCTTGCGCGCGCGATCGCCCTTGTACATGCCGCCGACCTGCGGAATCGTGACGTGGCACTCGTCGATGAACATCAGCGCGCTTGCGCGGCAGGTAGTCGATCAGCGTCGGCGGCGGCTCGCCCGGCGCTGCGCCCCGACAGGTGGCGCGAGTAGTTCTCGATGCCCTTGCAGAAGCCGATCTCGGTCATCATCTCGAGGTCGAAGCGCGTGCGCTGCTCGATGCGCTGCGCCTCGATCAGCTTCATCTGCGCGACGAAGAACTCCTTCTGCTGCGCGCAGCTCGACCTTGATCGTCTCGATCGCGTCGAGCACCTTCTGCCGGCCGGTCACGTAGTGGCTCGACGGGAACACGGTGAAGCGCGCCGAGCTTCTGCCGGATGTGGCCGGTCAGCGGATCGAACAGCTGCAGCGACTCGACCTCGTCGTCGAACAGCGAGACGCGCACCGCGTTCTCGGCGTGCTCCGCCGGAAAGATGTCGAGCACGTCGCCGCGCACGCGGAACGTGCCGCGCCGGAAGTCGGCCTCGTTGCGCGTGGTACTGCATCTCGGTCAGGCGCTTGATCGCGTCGCGCTGCGTGAGCGTGTCGCCCTGCCGCAGGTGCAGGATCATGCTGTGGTACTCGGACGGATCGCCGATGCCGTAGATCGCCGAGACCGTCGCGACGATCACGCAGTCCGGCCGCTCGAGGATCGCCTTGGTCGCCGACAGCCGCATCTGCTCGATGTGCTCGTTGATCGACGAGTCCTTCTCGATGTAGAGGTCGCGCGACGGCACGTAGGCCTCGGGCTGGTAGTAGTCGTAGTAGCGAGACGAAGTACTCGACCGCGTTGTTCGGGAAGAACTCGCGGAACTCGGAATAGAGCTGCGCCGCGAGCGTCTTGTTCGGCGCGAGCACGAGCGCCGGCCGGCCGGTGCGCGCGATGACGTTGGCCATCGTGTAGGTCTTGCCCGAGCCGGTGACGCCGAGCAGCGTCTGGAACGCGAGGCCGTCGGCGAGACCCTCGACCAGCTTGTCGATCGCCTCGGGCTGGTCGCCGGCGGGCTGGAAACGGCTGGTGCAGCTCGTAGGGGCTGTCGGGGAATTTGAGAATCATGGACTCTGGTGGGTTGCTTGACGCCGGGCAATCGACCATTTTAGCCGATCGGCGCAGGTAGCCGCAGCATCGTCGCGCTTCCGGAAAAGTTCCCCGGGATCCGGCAGGACAGCCCTCGAGTCTCGAGGCCGCCAGCATATTCATATGGTGGTTCCCCCGGAGATTTCAACGCACTCGGCCCGCTTGCGCCGACATCGGATCCCGTCGCAGTTCGTCACCGGGCGTTCGCCGCCCGCCTCCCAGGCAGGTCGAACGCGCATGGTAAAATCAACTTCCTCCGCGACCTTCCTCGACGATGAACGCTCCGCACGCTCCCCCGCTCCTCGCCGCGATCGAAATGGCGCCGCGCGACCCGATCCTCGGCGTCACCGAAGCGTTCAACGCCGACCCGAACCCGCGCAAGGTCAATCTCGGCGTCGGCGTCTACTGCGACGACAACGGCAAGGTGCCGCTGCTCGAATGCGTGCAGACGGGCCGAGCGCGAGCTGGCCGACCGAGGCGGCGCCGCACGTCTATCTGCCGATCGACGGCATCGCCGCCTACGACCGGGCGGTGCGCAACGCTGGTCTTCGGCGCGGACAGCCGAAGTCGTGCAGCGCGGACCGCGTCGTCACCGTGCAGGCGCTCGGCGGCACCGGCGCGCTCAAGATCGGCGCCGATTTCCTGCGCCGCTTCGCACCCGGCGCGCAAGTCTGGATCAGCGATCCGAGCTGGGAGAACCATCGCGCGCTGTTCGAAGGCGCCGGCTTCGCCGTCAACGCCTATCCGTACTACGACGCGGCGACGCACGGCCTCGACTTCGACGGCATGATCGCAGCGCTGCAGCGGATGCCCGCCGGGCGCGATCGTCGTGCTGCACGCCTGCTGCCACAACCCGACCGGCGTCGACCCGACCGCCGAGCAATGGGGCCGGATCATCGAGGTCGTGCGCACGCGCGGCGCTGGTGCCGTTCCTCGACATCGCCTACCAGGGCTTCGGCGACGGCATCGACGCCGACGGCGCGATCGTCCGCCGCTTCGCGGCGACGCCCGGTCCGCTGTTCGTCGCGAGCTCGTTCTCGAAATCGTTCTCGCTCTACGGCGAGCGCGTCGGCGCGCTGTCGATCGTCGCCGCCGACCGCGACGAGGCAGCGCGCGTGCTGTCGCAGCTCAAGCGCGTGATCCGCGCCAACTACTCGAACCCGCCGACGCACGGCGGCCAGATCGTCGCCACGGTCCTGGACACGCCGGAGCTGCGCGCGCTGTGGGAGCAGGAGCTGGGCGAGATGCGCGACCGCATCGACGCCAATGCGCACGCGCTGGTCGAGCGGCTTGCACGAGCGCGCGCCGGATGCGAACTTCGACTTCATGCTGCGCCAGCGCGGCATGTTCTCCTACTCCGGCCTGACCAGCGGCGCAGGTCGCGCGACTGCGCAGCGAATTCTGCGATCTATGCGATCGACACCGGCCGCATCTGCGTCGCGGCGCTCAACTCGCGCAACATCGACTACGTCGCGGACGCGATCGCCAAGGTCATCAAGTAGGCCGCTCGCGAACGGCCGCACGCGCAATTCCTTGAAATAAAACGCCGATTTGCGCTATAATTAATGTTTGCCAGCCGCGGGAATAGCTCAGTTGGTAGAGCGCAACCTTGCCAAGGTTGAGGTCGCGAGTTCGAGACTCGTTTCCCGCTCCAGATTTCGCTAGCGAGAGCCGGCGCTCTCCTGTTCCGTTTCTTAAGCGACGCGCCGGCAGCAGGCGTCGCGTGTCCGCCCAGGCGGGGTGGCAGAGTGGTCATGCAGCGGCCTGCAAAGCCGTCTACGCCGGTTCGATTCCGACCTCCGCCTCCAACTCCTTTATGAAGTGCATCGCGGCCGCGTCGCAATGACCCCAATTCTCGACCGACTCCGCCGGATCTCGACGGCTGGGCCCTTCGTCTACACGGCGTTGGCGACTCGGCGCGACGCTCAGCCGAACCGCGCGAGCATCTCGGCCACCTTGCTCGCACGCTCGCGACGCGCCGCGGCGCCACTGGGCGGTTCCATTCGGATCATGCACGAGACCATCTCGTAGAAGACGCGGTCCAGAGCTTTACGGGCAGCGGCGAGTTGGAGCGCGATGGCCTCACAGGGCTGGTCCTCGACGATCATGCGTCGAACTGCGCGAACCTGGCCTTCCACGCGCGCAAGACGCGCGCCGATCGCCTTCTTCGCGACCGGATCGTGCAACGCTGGATTTTGCATCGCCAGGGCCCTCACATCGCACGGACAATAGCGGCGGAGCTTATACCCCGGAGGGTACCTGCGCAAACTCGGCTATTGTTGCGGCGCAGCATACTAGTTGAGCGTACTACTCTTTGGTGTAGCTTGTGCCATACCCTCGGAGAGTACTAGGATAAGCCCTTTTGCGGGCCTCCTCGCCGTGCGGGCGCTCGGGAAGGTTTGACCCGCATCAATATGCTTCCCCGGCGCAACGCATAGGATGGCGTGGGAACGGGGAAGCGCGAGGAGCGAACCCATGGCCGAACATGCTGTGTCTGAAATGCCCGATACGATCGCGCTCGATCGTCTCATCAGAGAGCGTGTCGACGCGGTGTTCGCCGAGCGGCTGGAGGCGAAGCTCGCCGAGCTGAAGTCCGCCAAGACGCCATCGATGACGATAATCGCCACGAAAGGGACGCTCGATTGGGCGTACCCGCCGTTCATCTTGGCCTCGACCGCCGCGGCGCTCGGCTGGGACGTTTCGATCTTCTTCACTTTCTACGGGCTCGAGTTGCTCAAGAAAGACTTGCGGAAGTTGAAGGTGAGCCCTCTCGGCAATCCTGCGATGCCGATGAAGATGCCGATGGGCCCGGCGTGGTTCAAGTCTATCCGCTGGAACATTCCCAATGCCGTGCAGTCGCTCATACCGGCCTACGAGGCTTTCGCGACACGGATGATGAGGAAGACGATCAAGACCAAGGGTGTGGTCGAGATCGCCGAGCTGCGCAAGCTCTGCATCGAAGCGGGGGTCAATCTACTCGGGTGCCAAATGACCGTCGACCTCTTCGGCTACAAGCGCACCGAATTCATTCCGGAGGTAAAGGACTACGTCGGTGCGGCAACGTTCCTGCCGATGGCAAAGGACGCTGACGTGAGCTTGTTCATCTGACTCGACCGCGTCGGCGTCTTCGCGAAATGTTGCGGGCGCCACCCGTTTCACCCACCACTCAGGGGGCAATAATGCGAATCAAGCTGCTTGCTGCGCTCATCACGGGGATGCTGCCGCTCGCTGCACATGCGACCGACGGCTATTTCTCGCACGGCTACGGAATGAAGGCCAAGGGAATGGCCGGCACGTCGATCGCGGTCGCGCAGGACGCGTTCGGCGGCGCCAACAATCCGGCGACGATGGCGTACGCCGGTGACCAGTTCGCGATCGGCGTCGATCTTTTCAGCCCACATCGCAAGGCCGAGCGCACCGGCGGTGCGGCGTTCGGGCTCGATGGTTCGGCGGACAGCGACAGCAACTATTTCGGCATTCCCGAGCTCGCGTACAACACCATGGTGCGCCCTGACGTTTCGCTCGGCGTGACCGTTTACGGCAACGGCGGAATGAACACCGATTACCCGGGTGGGCAGCTGCCTTCCCCCGGCGCCTGCGGTCCGGCGACCGGACCCGGCACCGGCTTCAATCCTGCGCCCGGCCCCTACAATCTGTTGTGCGGCAATGGCCGTCTCGGCGTCGACCTCTCGCAGCTGGTGGTCGCGCCCACCGTCGCCTGGCGGTTCCTCCCCGAGCATTCGATCGGCGTCGCGCCGCTGTTCGCCTACCAGCGCTTCAGGGCCGAGGGCGTGCAGGCGTTCGCAGGGCTCTCGACGAGCCCCGGTGACGTGACCAATCGCGGCTACGACAGCTCGACCGGATGGGGCGTGCGCGTCGGCTACTACGGCCAGCTCACGCCACAGTTCGCGGTCGGCGCGACGTACCAGTCGAAGATCAGTATGGGCAACTTCGACAAGTACAAAGGCCTGTTCGCCGAGTCCGGCGGTTTCGACATCCCATCGAACTGGGGTGTCGGCGTAGCTGTGCGTCCAATGCCGCAATGGATGATCGCGCTCGACTACGTCAGGATCAACTACAGCGATGCGAAATCGGTAAACAACCCGAGCAACCTGATCCTGCAGTGCGCGGGCGGCGACGCGTCCGCGTGCCTCGGCGGCTCCAATGGCGCGGGCTTCGGTTGGCAGGATGTCAACGTGATCAAGGTGGGGGTGCAATACGATCTGAACCCGCAGTGGACGCTGCGGGCCGGCTACAACCATTCCGACAATCCGATCCAGCCGCAGGACGTGACCTTCAACATCCTCGCGCCCGGCGTGATGAAGGATCACGCGACGGCTGGCGCCACGTGGAAGTGGGATCCGAAGAACGAGCTGACGGGCGCCTTCATGTACGCGTTCAGCAACAGCGTGCAGGGTGCGAGCCTGTTCAACAGCTTCTTCCCGCCACAGGCGCAAGCGAACATGCAGGAGAAGATCCAGATGTACGAATGGTCGATCGGGCTGCAGTGGGCGCACAGGTTCTGACCCACGCTTGACGCCTGGGAGCCCCGCCGACGGCGGGGCTCGTGCTTTCAGTTTCCGTCGACGTAGCGGCCAGGCGCGCATTCCAACCTCGCTGGTGTCTGCGGAATTACGCGGTTCGGGCTCGGGTCGAGACCGCCTTCGATGCGGCGCCTTCACGGCAGAACACGGCGTGAAGCGTGGCCATCAGCGCGACGACCTCCTTGCTTGCCAGCGAGTAGAAGACGGTTTGGCGGACGCGGCGGCTGGAAACTACCGCCTCTCCACGCAGTACCGCCAAATGCTGCGAGATGCTTGATTGGCCCAATCCCACGGCGCGCCCCAATTCGCCGACGCTTCGCTCACCCTCGGCGATCTCGCAGAGGATGATCAGCCTCGCCGGATTCGACATGGCCTTGAGTAGTTTCGCGACTCGCCGCGCGCTCCCCTGCAGCTCTCTCATCCGTGAGCCGACGTCGCGTGGCATCGACATGTCGGCTGTTGTTGGGTTCGTTTTCATCTCGCAAGCTAATTATGGTGAGGTTCCGGGAGCACCGGCACACCCGGCGAAGCCATCTGCATTCATCTTAGCCTCATATGGAGCGGCGACCTGACTCCCGGGCACAAGCATTGATTTCGCGCCAGACCAGTCCTCTGGTTTGATGATGACCAGCCAGCCCGCGCCGTACGCATCTTCGTTGGCCAATGCCGGCTTCGCCACCAGATCATCGTTCACTGCGACAATCTCGCCCGCCGCCGCCGACTTCGCCGGTCCGACCCACTTGCCGGATTCGACGGTGGCGCACGACTTCCCTGCCTGGACCGCGCGCCCCGCTTTCTTGGGCGTGAATGCGACAAGCTGCCCCGCCATCGCCGTGGCGACCGTCGTCATGCCCAGCTTCACGTTGCCATCGACGAGTTCCTTGAACCAGATATGGTTCTCGACGTCATACAACAGGTCATCGGGCAGGTGGCACCCTCGCACATCAGGCATGGCAATATTCCTTTATGTCCGCGAGTCTGCTCCGTCTCGTCGAGGTATTCGATGCCGAGCCGGTTTATCGCGCGGATGCCATGTCAGCCGTCGACGCTCGGTCAGTACGTCAGGACCTTGCAGTCTTCTTCCATCACTTCCTCGATCAGGTGCGCGCCGCCGATGATGCCTTCGCACTCGGGGATCAAATCCTCTTTCGACATGTCGAACAGATCCAGGTTGGGAGAACAGCAGTAGAACTTGGCGCCCGCTTCGTGCGCATCCTTGATGAAGTCGTAGACCGACTTCGGCGAGCCCGGCTTTACGAACAGTTTCTCCGCGACCCCCTTCTTCATAAGCCGGCCGGCGGTGGCAGTGCAGATCACTTCGACGTCGTACTCCATCGCTGCCGCGACCGATGCCTGGAAGATAGGCGCGCCCAGCTCCTCGCCGTTCCGCGGATCGGTGTTGGCCATCACGATCACGAGCTTCTTGGCCATCGTCTTCCAGTCCGCAGGATATATAAGGAATTACTAATATAAGCGCATCGCGGTAGCGGCGCAAGCGGTTCTTCCCGCGGCAGCTCGGTGCTCGCGACTCCGGTCGGGCGTGGCGACTATCCGACGATCCCCGGATTCGATTCCACGCCGATGAGGCGCGGTACGTTTGGCTTTGCCGCCGGGAAGCCTGCTCGTCTCATCGGAACCCTCCCCTTAGTCGACGTCTCACCCGTGCAGGGTAGCGTATAGGAAGATTTGCGACAGCGATACTAGGCCGCCCCGAAGAAATAATGGAAAATTATCCGCTGATCCGGGTGCATTGCAAGGCGGCGGGATCAATTCTGTTTATCCGCTCATAGGCACGACGCGATTGCTCGCGCAACGGCGCCTCGTGACAATGCCTCCCGAGCGTCCCCCGGAGATGACCTTGCCTGAACTTGTCCCACCGCACGGAGGAGGTCCTCTCAAGCCGCTGATGCTCTCGGGCGAGCGGCTCGAGGCGGAGCGCGCCCGGGCGCGGACCCTGCGCGCGATCCGCGTCAGCTCGCGGGAAAAGGGCGATCTGATCATGCTGGGCATCGGCGGCTTCACGCCGCTCGACGGCTTCATGACCCGCGCCGACTGGCAGCGCGTGTGCGGCGAGATGCGCACGGCCTCCGGCGTATTCTGGCCGATCCCGATCACGCTTTCGACCGATGAGCCGACGGCCGCGTCGCTCGAAGCGGGAAGCGAGATCGCGCTTGCCGACCCGGAGGACGGCAGCTTCCTGGCCGTGATGTCGGTGACTGAGCAGTACCGCATCGACAAAGCGCAGGAGTGCCATGCCATCTTCCGGACCACGGACCTCGAGCATCCCGGGGTCCAGATGGTGATGCAGCAGGGCGAGGTGAACCTCGCCGGTCCGGTCCGCGTTCTCTCCGACGGCGGTTTCCGGTCGAGGTACGGGACGCTGTTCATGACGCCTGCCGAGACGCGGGCCGAATTCGCGCGGCTCGGCTGGTCGAAGGTCGCCGCGTTCCAGACTCGCAATCCGATGCACCGCTCGCACGAGTATCTGGTGAAGATCGCCATCGAGTGCTGCGACGGCGTGCTGGTGCATTCGCTCCTAGGCAATCTCAAGCCAGGTGACATACCCGCGGAGGTGCGTGCGCGCGCCATCAGCGTTCTCATTGAAAAATATTTCGTGCCGCGCACCGTCGTGCAGGGGGGCTACCCGCTCGACATGCGCTACGCGGGGCCGCGCGAGGCGCTCCTCCACGCGCTGTTTCGCCAGAATTACGGCTGCGCATACCAGATCTTGGGACGCGATCATGCGGGCGTCGGCAGCTACTATGGGCCGTTCGACGCGCACCGCATCTTCGAAGAGATTCCCGCGGATGCGCTCCGGATCCAGCCGCTGAAACTCGACTGGACGTTCTGGTGCTACCGCTGCGGTGGCATGGCCTCCGGCCGCACCTGCCCGCACGAAGACCGCGACCGGCTGCTCGTCTCCGGGACGAAGCTTCGGAAATGGCTGTCCGAGGGCAGCCCGGTGCCGCCGGAATTCTCGCGGCCCGAAGTGCTCGAACTACTGCGCGGGTATTACGCCGGACTGGACGAAAAAGTCGAGATCAAGCTCACCGGCCATTCCGCGCGTTAGGCTAGGGGAGCAAGGGCGGCACGCCAACGGCCGGCGGCGGCCAGCGAGCGCGTCAGCGGCCGACCGCCGCTACCCGTAAGGTCTCCAGCGGTTGCATGGCGGCAAGCCGCTCCCTGGCGAAGTCGACGAAGGTACCGACGAGCCTCGATTGAAACCGTTCCTTGGGATAGACCACCGAGAAGTGCCGCTTCAAGGGAGGCGACAGGCGAATCTGCACCAGCCGCCCGAGCCCTGTCTCCATCACCACGGTGGCCCGCGACATGATGGCGAAGCCCAGGCCCGTCGCGACCAGCCCCTTGAGCGCCTCGGGACTCCCCGCCTCCATCACGACCTGCAGCGACTCCGGCGACACGCCCTGCCTCTGCGGATAATGATCGATCACCTGACGCGTCCCCGATCCGGCCTCGCGGCTGATGTACGCGTGCTCCGTGAGCGAGCTGGGAACGACGGCGGCGTGTTTCGCCAGAGGATGTGACGGCGCGCATACGACTTGGAGCTCGTCTTCGCAGCAGGTATCGCTCGCGAGCGACGGCAGGCATGAGTCGCCTTCGATGAAGCCGAGGTCCAGATGGCGTTCGGCGATGCGATTCTGGACGACCTCGGAGTTGGCGACGAAGAGCTGCGGTACCACCGCCGGGAAGCGTGCCTTGAATTCGCCGAGGACCTGGGGCAAAACGAATTCGGCGATCGTCGTGCTGGCGCCGATCAGCAGCGGTCCGGCCACCTGGCCGGCGAGCTCCTTCAGCCGGGTGTCGAGCTCGTCGGAGAGCGCGAGAATGCGCTCGGCGTATTCCAGCGCCATCGTTCCCGCGGGAGTGAGCGCGATGCGGCCTTGTGCGCGGTCGAAGAGGCGCGTGTTGAAGTATTCTTCGAACTGCCGGATCTGGAAGGTCACCGCGGGCTGCGTCATGAACAGCGCCTCCGCGGCCTTGGTGAAGGAGAGATGCTTTGCGACCGCGTGCAATACCCGGAGACGCCGGTCTGCCATGACTCTTCCCGTGTTCGACAGCTGCGATAGGCAGCGGCAGATTCAAAAGACTTATGTAAGCATACACCGCACCGAGCGGCAAGCGATCGGCAACTCGTTGCCGTTGCGGCGGGCAGATGACGAGCTGACTTCGATTTGGCGATGAAGCGACGGCTTTTCCTTGCGTTGACCATCGCCGCCGCGGCGCTTCCCGCAGGCGGTCAGGACTATCTGCGCGAACAACGCTGGAAGGCGGAAGTGCTGTCGAACCTTGTCGTAGGCGATGCGGTGCGCATCGGCCTGGCACCAGGCGGCACGTTCCTGGGCCTGTATACGCAAGGGCGCCTGGGTCGGCCTGTCGTGCTGCTCGTGCACGGCGCCGGCGTGCATCCGGATCACGGCGTGATCGGCATCCTGCGTGTCGCACTCGCCGATCGCGGGTTCACCACGCTTTCGATCCAGATGCCGGTGCTGGCTGCCGACGCCCGTGCCGAGGACTACCTGCCGTTGTTTCCTGAGGCCGCGGAGCGGATCGCTGCGGCGGCGGATTGGCTCGCCAGCAGGCAGCATGCCCCCATCGTGATCCTGTCACACAGCCTGGGAGCGTGGATGACCGAGCGCTATCTGCGCTCGTCGAAGGCGGCTCCCTTCGCCGCCTGGATCTGCATGGGCCGTTCAGGAACGCTCGCTCCGCCGGCTCGCCCGATTCCGATACTCGACGTGTACGGGGAAAACGACCTGCCGACGGTGCTGCGCGATGCCGCCGAACGCCGACGCACCGTCGAGCGGATTTCAGGCTCGCGCCAGCTCGTGATCGCCGGTGCCGATCACTTCTACACCGGAAAGGAAGCCGAGCTCACCGACGCGCTCGTGCCCTTCATCGAGGCGGCGGCCGGGCGGCCCTGACCGTGCACGGCGGCTGCCCCTTCGCGACTGAACCCCGTCGCGTGGCGGTCAGGGTCGCAGTAGCTCGAAGCCCGGCACGATGCGTGCACGGGAAGCTTCGACATCTTCCACTCGCGGGTCTTCGCGTCGTACTGCGAGCCCGTGAAGCAGTGCCACTCGTCGTCGTCGAGCTTCGGATAATCGGCGCGATAGTAGTAGCCCGGCCGGCGCGTCTCCTGCCGGTTGATGCCCAACCCGAAAATCAATAGCAGGTTGCGCGGCTCGCGATTGCGCAAGCACTGGCCGGCGAATCGGAGCGCGACGACATCGAGTATTCGGCATCCTGTTCGCGGGGACGGAGATACCGTTTGCGCGCGAAGTTGCTTTAGCAGCGCGCGGCGCTTAGCGCTGCGCGTCCGGTCCCGGAGCCTTGCGAGTCCCTCGGCCGTCACTTTGATGTGCTCGGGCGATGAGCCGCAGCAGTACCCGATGATATGCGCCCCGATCCCTACAAGCTCGGGCAGCCGCGCGGCTGCCACGTCGGGACCTTCGTAGGACTGGGTCGACATGACAACCCAGTTCGGCTTCGCCGCCACGAACACCTTCCCGGCGAGCCCCTTCGCGTCGATGTACTGGCGAAAGCGCGTTGCGATCGGGATCACGTCCCCCAGCCCAACGGAGCAGTTTGCCCCGACTACGGTGAGAGATGGGGGTGATGCGGTCGACTCGGGGGCGGCGGTGTTCGAGTAGATGTGTGCGCGCGAGTAATCGTTCGGGCTGGTTGCCAACGACACGCCCGCGTCCGAAGACCGCCGGCGGCACAGCGACGCCGGGACTGGCGGCAAACCCGGTGGAGCACTCTTACTAGAGCGTTCTCGAGGGGTTGCTCACCTAGGCCTCGATATAACCCTACGGCGTCTTTGGCGTCTTGTATTCGACTTCCTTCTGGAACGGCTTCCAGACGGTCTCGTAGCCGACAAACCCCTTTTCGTTCGGCGCCTTCTGACGCGTCGTATAGAAGCGCGTCTGGCCGTCAGGAACCTTGGTGATTGGTTTTTGCTCGCTCATAGGTCACCCCTTCTTTCGTGAAGTCAGGATTGCAAGCCCAGGCAACAAAGCCGGGTCGTCGGATCCCATTCGCCACCGCCGCTCAAACCGGTCTCATCATCGACGGGTCGATGTTCGGCTTCGCGCCAATCGCTCCACCGGCTTTCATCTCTTCGTCGGTTGCGTCGCGCACCGTCAGTATCTCGAGCCTGAAGACGACCTCTCTGCCGCAAAGCGGATTGTTGCCGTCGACGGTCAACGTCTCGTCGTCCATCCGCGTCACGATGAAGCTGCGGGTATGGCCCTTGTCGTTCTCCATGAGGATGGCGGTGCCGACCTGCCGATACTCCTTGGGGACGTTCTCGAGGTGGTCGGTAAAGACCAGCGACTCGTCTCTAGGGCCCAAGATGCGATTGCCGTCGATGGGCACTTCTATCACATCGCCGGCGGACTTGCCCTCCAGCTCCTTGTGGACGGAAGGGGCTAGGATTTCATTGTGTCCTTGAACGTAGCCCAACGGAAATTGAACGCAAGTGAGGACGTGCCCCGATTTTTTGTCGGTCACCTGGTAGGTGATCTCGACGAACTTGCCGTCCTGGATGGCCTCACTCATGTCGAATCCGGACCGCCGCTCAGAAGATGGACGCCGCGAAAATCCTGACCTCGCCATCTTCGTAGCCGAGGACAAGCCTACCGAGCCATTCGCCCGGCTTCTTGGTGCTGCGTTGCCGGTAAAGAACCGTCACGTGTTCGCCGCGGCGGATGACGCCGAGATAGTCAGCATCTTCGGACAGGTTCCTGGCAAGCTCGCTGTTCGCGAACTGGTGATTCACCACGACTTGATTCATGGCAAGCGCGAGGGACTTGGCGAACCCGTTGACGAACTCCCCGTACTTGCCTTCGTTGGAATACTTGAGGAGATCGCACCACAGGGGATCGGCCACGGCGCGTATCTCCTCGTCGGTCCTTTCGATAATGTTCAAGCGGAGAGCTTCTGCGCCGGCGCTTGGCTGCTCGTCGTCACCTCGTCTTCCTCAACCAGGTGGTAGCAGGGCGCCTTCTCCATGGTGTATTCGCCGGTTTCCGGATCGCGACGCGAAACGGTCAACACGTGCCAGTTCTCGTCGTCCACCTTCATGACATCGCCTCTGTAGTAGTAGCCCGGCCAGCGCGTCTCCTTGCGGAACAGCGTGTGTTGCGTGACGCACTCCGCAGCCCGGTGACGGTGCCTCAGCTCCCACGCGCGCAGCAACTCGTGAAGGTCCTTCGCGGCCAGGCTCTCGAGATCTTCCTCCATGATCATGAGTTTCTTGAGGCAGATGTTCAGGAGCTTCTCGTTAGTCATGTAGCCGACGGTATAGCCGCCGCAATACTCGTCCATGAGCTTCTGCAGGCGATCCAGTCCCTGCTGCGGATTGATGTAGTGCGGGTTGACGGTGCCCGCCACGACCGCATTGCGGTAGATCCTGTAATGCTCCAGGGGTTTGTAGATCTCTTTCCTGCGGCGCTCGATCTGCGCATCGGATACGACGATGCCTTCGGCCTTTCCGTCGTCGATGTACTTGCAGGCGGCCTTCGCAGCGAGACGGCCTTCCGTGAACGAGCCGGATGAGAAGGCGTGCGGCGTGCCGCCGACCGCATCGCCCGCGCCGAATAGGCCTTCGACCGTGGTCATGCGGTTGTAGCCCCAGAAATAGTCGGGCGGGGAAACGTCCTCGGGACCCGAGCACCAGGCGCCCGAGCACGTCGCGTGCGACCCCATGACGTAAGGCTCGGACGTGGTCAGCTCTGGATTCTCGTTCTTGGGATCCACGTCGGTGGCGGCCCACAGGACCGCCTGGCCCACGGTCATGCCGAGGAAGTTTTCCCAACCCACCTCTTCCAGGTGAGGATCCTGGAAGGCCTGCATAGTCACCATGTGGATGGGACCGCGGCCGGCGGCCACTTCGCTGATAATGCAATGGTTGCGCAAGCAGGTCGGAATGGGCCGATGGGTCAGGTGCGAGGCTTCCGGATCGAGATATTCCTTGCCGACCATTTTCTGCAGCTCCGGGAACCACTTGGATTCGTACTCTTCGCCCAAGGCGTTTTGCGTATACGCCTTCAGGTGAAGGAAGTACGCGCCGACCGGACCATAACCGTCCTTGAAGCGCGCCAGCACGATCCGGTTTTCCATCTGCGTCATCTTCGCGCCGGCGTTGATCATCAGCCCGTAGGCGGACGCGGACGACCAAGGCGCATACCAGGTGCGGCCGGCACCTTCGCCTGTCGAGCGCGGCTTGAAGATGTTGGAGGCGCCGCCCGCGCCGCAGATCACGGTCTTCGACTTGAAGACGTGGTAGTTGCCCGTGCGGACGTTGAAGCCTAGGGCACCGGCGACCCGGTTCGGCTTGCTTTCATCCATCAGCAGGTGGGTGACGCAGATGCGGTTGAAGACCTTGTCCGCCGATTTCTTGGCGGCCTCGGCCACGATGGGCTTGTAGGACTCGCCGTGGATCATGATCTGCCATCGCCCTTCACGCAGGTAGCGCCCGGTTTTCGGGTCCTTCATGATGGGCAGGCCCCACTCCTCGAACTGGTGCACGGTGGAGTCGACGTGACGGGCCATGTCGAACAGCAGGTCTTCGCGCACCAGCCCCATCAAGTCGATGCGAGCGTAGCGGACATGGTCCTCGGGATTGTTCTCGCCCCAGCGGGTGCCCATGTAGCAGTTGATGGCGTACAGGCCCATGGCGACCGCGCCGGAGCGATCGATGTTGGCCTTCTCGGCAATGACGATCTTCTTGTCCTGGCCCCAGAATCTCGCTTCCCATGCGGCACCCGTGCCGCCAAGACCCGCACCGACGACCAGGATATCGATGCCGTCTTCGACGATCGTGTGGTAGGCCATCAGTAGTACACGCCTTTCGTCAGTTTGAGGCCGGCGTCCTTGAGCGTGCGCAGGCCGCCTTCATCCAGCCGGATGTATTTCGGCTCGTTGTACAGGAGCTGGCCGTCGCGCATTTCCTTGCTGGGCGCGGGGACATCGGCGAGCTTGGGGATCGCCGTCCCCCAGGGCTTCGTGGTGATGGGCGACAGGAAGTTCTTCTCCGTGCCGTCCCGGAACTTGATCCTCCACGCGATCGTGCCCTTGCGTTCGTCGCGATCGACACGAACGCTGTGACCGAGCGGGGCGAAGTCGGCATATCCGCGCACGTCGATCGCATGCTGGGGGCAAGCCTTCACGCAGGAGTAGCACTCCCAGCACATGTTCGGCTCGATGTTGTAGGCCCGGCGATAGGTCGGGTCGATGTGCATGATGTCCGAGGGACAGATGTCGACGCAGTGTCCGCATCCGTCGCACCTCGTCATGTAGACGAAGGTAGGCATTGAGTCGGCTCCTTGAGCTGTTCGTATTGAACTTGCTGCCCGTTTTCTAGTAGTGGCGGGGTGCCTCGCGCTTGATGCCGAGTCCCATGTCCATCGGAGCATCCCGCAACAGCTCCATCGAGTGTCTTTTTTGTTGTTCGGGATCGTCACGCGTCTGCGTCGGCAGATTCTCGGCCGTGCCATTCGCCCTGGAGACGCGTTTGTCGAAGGCGGCCGCCGGCTTGAAGAACATGTGGGCGAACTTCGACCATGGCACCCCGCCGAACAGCACGAGGGTCGCGATGATGTAGAGCCAGAAGAGCAGGCCCACGCCGCCGCCAGTGGCGGCCCAGAGGACCGCGAGCGTCACGCTCGCGAGCAGCGACAAGACGAAGAGGTCCGCCTTCGCCAGGCGGAAGGGCGACTGGCCTTCCGCGGCGACGTCCACGCGGATGAAGAACCAGAACCAGTAGCCGCCCACCAATACCATCAGGGCGCCGATCCACCACAGCGCCGGCCAGATCGCCGGGGCGGGTGTGGCGCCGGTGGGGTAGCCGAATACCATGACCGCCGTGGCCACCACGTAGAGGACGAACCCGTACATACCGAGCAGGTGCGCCACCCGGCGTTTCGGGTTACAGAATTCGCCCGAGGCGAGCACGTCGACCACGGCGGTCTGCACGGCGATCGAGACCAGTTCGCCGCCTCCTATCTTGCGGCCCTTGCCCCTCGACATGCGCATGTTGGCGAAGAAGTACTTCGCGCTGCCCTTGTGGGCCATGTCGAAGAGCGTTCCGGCCACCACGGCTAGGACCATCACCACCAGGAACCCCTGCAGGAAGCCGGCAGGCAGCGACACGCCCGCGACGGCGAACGGATTGACGCTCAGCATGGAATCTTCCTCCTCCGGCGCCCTATTCTACGCAGGCGCCCGGCGGGCCAACCCAAAATCTTGCTATGCGTCCATATGCGGAATGCCTCTGTGCGTTGCGTGCCGTGGAAGCAGAAAGTCACGGCACAGTTACGTCACGACCCGCAAATTGAAAGGGCCTGCATCTCTGCAGGCCCTTGATTTGATGGTTGGGGGGAAGGATTTTCGGGTTATAGGGGGATTCAGTCAGTGTAATACACTTGTACATCAGCTACTTGCAGCGCTTGCCAGAGCTCGAAATCAACGTGATTCAGTCACGATTTGGGCACAATCAGTGTCAGCGCGTCACAAGCCGCAGCCGAATCCGGTGTCTGGCGTGGTCGAATGAAGGCATCGCGAGCGAGTGGTCTCCACAGTTTTCCGGCTATTTCGTCGTCGCTATTGCAAGCCTTGGCGGTGCGTGGATTGCCGGGTAGCGCAAGTCGGAACGCATAGGGCTGCGCCCATGCCGCCCTTGACGTTGGCCACGCGCTGGATGGCGGCGGCGTGCGAGTGCGCCGCAGCAGACGAGGTCCCAGTCGCCGGTGCAGGCCATCGCCGTAGCCGTATTCGGGGTAGTGCACGACGAACACGCGGCGCCCGTCGAGTTCGACCCGTGCATCGGCGCCGAGGTACTGCAGCAGCCCGCCGCTCCCGCGCGACATGTGGTGCAGGGCGAGCGAATCGCCGACGTTGTTGCCGCGAATCAGATGCACCACCAGCCCCAGCGCCAGCGCGGGCTTCAGGGTCTGGGCGCCGATCAGATCGCCGCAGTGGATCGCGGCCGCCGCGCCTGCCTCCTTCGCCTCCCGCAGCGCCCGGGCCAGTGCGTCGGCGCGGTCATGGCTGTCCGAAACGATGCAGACCTTCATCTCGCCATCTTAGCGGATGCGCGAGACGCGAGATGCCCGGCTGCTTATGGCGGCACTAGAATAATCCGTTCGCAGGCATGCCGGCAGCTGCCACAATCAGTGGCCGCCAGCTGGCCGACCGGGGTTACGCCGATTCCTGTGTCTTCGGCCAAAGCAGGCCCTGCGCGCATCCTTACCCTCCGGGAGGACCCGTGGCCGCAGAACCGCATCCGATCGTCACCTATTCGAAAGCGGCGAAGTTCGACGACGTGCGCGACGACCTCAAGCTCGCCATCGAGGCCAAGGGCCTGGTGATCGACTACGAGTCGTTCATCAACAAGATGCTCGAGCGCACGGGTAAGGACGTCGGCTCGACGCGCAAGATCTACGCGGACGCGCAGGCATTCGTGTTCTGCAGCGCGGCGTTGTCGCGCAAGACCATGGAGGCCGATCCGGCCAACATCGCGCACTGTCCGTACAGCATGGTCGTGTACGCCACCGCGCAGGAGCCGGAAAAGGTTCACGTCGCCTACCGGCGGCCGTGGCGGCCGGACGGATCGGCCGCATCCAAAGCGGCGCTCCAGGAGGTAGAACGGCTGCTCGATGGCATCGCGCGGAAGGCCTTGGGGTTGCATTAGCGAGCCGTCCTTGACCGCGGCCGAAGGTGTGCTCTCGCGGCGCGACGGACGCGACGGTGTAGCATCGTGAGTGAAGCGAGCCCCGCACAACTCGTGCCCTACGTGATCGGCGGCGCCTTTGCGCTCGCCTTCGTTTTCGGCGCGGTCGCGAACAAAACGAATTTCTGCACCATGGGCGCGGTTTCCGACTGGGTCAACATGGGTGATACGGGACGCATGCGCATGTGGCTCACCGCCATCGCCGTCGCCGTGCTCGGTTCGAGCGCGTTGCAGGTCGCCGGCGTGGTCGACCTCTCCAAGTCGATTTATCCCAGCCCGAACTTCACCTGGCTTTCCTACCTGGTCGGCGGGTTTTGCTTCGGGGTCGGCATGACGCTCGGGTCGGGCTGCGGTTCCAAGACGCTGATCCGCGTCGGCGGAGGCAGCCTCAAGTCGCTGGTCGTGTTCGTCTTCCTGGGCATCGCCGCCTACATGACCTTGCGCGGGCTGCTCGGCGCGTTTCGCGTCGGGGTTCTCGAGCGGGCGTCGATCACGCTGCCGACGGGCCAGGATCTGCCGTCGCTGCTTGCGCGCGCGAGCGGCATGGACAAGAGGGCCCTGATCGCTCTTGTCGGCGCGCTGTTGGGCGGCGCGCTGCTTGCCTTCGCCTATTCGAGCCGCAGCTTCCGGGCGAACTTCGACTACACCTTGGGCGGCGTCGTCGTCGGGCTAGTCGTGATCGGAGGATGGCTCGTGAGCGGCGTGATCGGACACGTCGCCGAAGATCCGAACACGCTGCAGGAAGCCTTCGTCGCCACCAATACCGGCCGCATGGAATCGTTCTCCTTCGTCGCGCCGCTCGCCTTCACGCTCGAATATTTCATGCTGTGGACCGACAAGTCCGAGATCATCACCTACGGGATTGCTTCGGTGGCCGGCGTGATTGCCGGGTCGGCGGCTTTTGCCATCGCGAGCGGGCGGTTCCGCTGGGAGGGCTTTCGCGATGCCGAGGACACCGCGAACCACATCGTCGGGGGGCTCCTCATGGGGTTCGGCGGGATCACGGCGCTGGGCTGCACGATCGGACAGGGTATTTCGGGTTTTTCCACGCTCGCGCTCGGCTCGATGATCACGTTCCTGGCGATCGTCGCCGGATCAGCCGTGACGATGAAGTATCAGTACTGGCGGGTCAGCAGACTGGCGTGAAGGCTCTTCGCGCCCGCAAGTAGACCGTCGTCGGGGACGACAACTGCGCATCGAAGCGTGAGGTTTACGGCCGGCAAACCTTCGCGTAGTCGAAGAGGACGATTCTGCGGTCGAGCGGAGCAAGGTGTTTCGGATCCCCAAGGAAGTTGCTCACGACCGCTCCGGCTCGTCCATCCAACCGGCCATACGCACGACGCCTGTCATGATAGGCACCAGTGCGTCTTCGAGTGCTTGGCGCGCCGCACGCAAGTCGGAGAGCCCGGCTTCGACGCCGGGCGGCGATTCCTCGAACTCCATGATCAGGTCCTCGACCATCGCCACTTTCAATCCGGGATGGCCGGCGAAGCCGAGCGCCCGTTCACCGACTTGCCATAGTGCGGCGCGGCCAACCGGGTCGCACGCCAGCACCTCCGCGCCCAGCGGCGGAGTCGGCCAGTCGCGCATGTAGATCGCGAGTGGATAGGTTTCGGGCAGATAGCCGTTCAGGCTCGAGTCGATGACGCGCCGGGCGGTGGTCACGGCGAATTCGAGCGGGGCCGCTTCCGTCCGTCCGCCCACTGCCAGCGCCAGAATCTGCGCGCCGAGACCGATCCCCACGACCGGACAGCGCTGCGCGAGGCAGGAGCGGGTCAAAGCGACCTCCTGCTCCAGCGTCGGCAGGTCTCGAGCCCCGGCGCTGCCCCAGGGCCCGCCTCCGAGCAGGATCAGTCCGTCGCGCAGCGCGTCCGCCGGCGGCAAGGCACCCTTCGACGTGAACGGACGGGCATAGCGGAAGCGGATGCCGCGTCCCTCGAGATGATCCTCGATGAGACCGAGGTACTCGGCGGAGGTGTGCTGGACGACATGGACGAGCTTCACGGGCGCCCCGACCGTGAATCGCCGTCCGGCCGGGGGTTCGTTTCCGAGGCGTGCGTCGCTGCTGCTTCTCCAATCGCTCCCTCGACCGCGGCGCGGAAGTCCGCAGGCGACACGCTCAACATGCCGACTTCGGCGGTGGCAAAGAAGCGATCGATCGCCGCGCCGGCATCGTTCACTGAGACACTGCGCAGCGCCGCCTCGAGATCAAAGATCGTCCGCGGCGGCGTGATGAAGAAGTCGCCGGTGACGAGCAGCTCGCGGATGCGATTCGGATCGCGTCCCTCGAGACGCACGTACGCGGTAATGGTCCCGCCGGCACCGGTATGGCTCCAGGAGAGCACGCCGGGCGACGCGTCCGGAACGTCGATCTCGCCGACGAAAGCGTCCGTTCCGATCTTCTCGTCATGGTATCGATCCGCCAGCGCTTCCTCCTCGATGCCGATCTCGCCGCGCACGGGCTCGATGCCGAGGCGCTCGGCGAAGCCTTCCAGCAGCGCGTTCTGGACCACATCGATGCGTGGCACCGATCCGAGCAATGCCTTGAGCGTGACCACACGCTCTGCGGCGGAGTCGAGTGCCCTCTTGGCGAGCTTCGCCTCCGGCACGTTGAGCGCGGCAACCATCCGCTCAGGATCCATGTCGACGAGCACCGTGCCCTGATAAAAAAGCGTGTCCCCGTCGAAGAACCCGCCGGTGCCCGAGAGCTTGCGGCCGTCGACTTCGATGTCGTTGCGCGGACGATACCTCGCCTCTACGCCCAGTCGGGCGAGTCCCGCGGCGGCCGCCTCGCAGATCTCGCGCGCCAGATCGCCGAGCGATGCGATGCCCAGGGTCGTCCGATGGAACACGAGCTCCCAGCCGAGCTGGCCTTCGTCGAAATAGATCGCGCCGCCGCCGGTGATGCGCCGCGCGATGCCGATGCCACGCGCGCGGCAGTAGTCGAGTCTGATCTCGCTCGACAGCGCCTGATGGCGGCCGATCAGCGCCGTCGGCGGGAAAGCGCAGGAAGCGGATCGTGTCGGGAATCGCGCCCGCCTTGTGCGCATCGATCATCGCCTGGTCGAACGCGATCTGCCGCCGGCCGTCGCGAATGCCGGTGTCGATCACACGGAACGGGCGCATCATTACGTCACTTGCGTTCGACGATCCGAAGCTGGCGCCGTATCTTCGTGAGGTCGCTGCGGTTGGGTGCGAACGGATAGCTCGCGATGTCGCTCGGCGGCGAGTCGCCATACGGGCGGTCGCAAGCCGAAATGTCGTCGGCGAACTTGCCCGGGCATCCTGAGGTACGGAACGCGACTCCGGCATCGATGACCGCATCGAGCTCGCTTGCCGGGATGCCGAAGTCGACGACCCGGCCTTCGCCGTCGAATTTCATCTGCTCGACGCGCACGCCGCGATAGTCGATCAGGTAACGTGCCAGCTGCACGCGTCGCCACTGGTCGCGCGGCGTTGCCGGCAGGTGATCCATCAGCGAGCCCTTCTCCGGGAAGAAGCAGAACATGTGGCTATGGCCGCCGAGATCCACGACCCGCTGGACCAGCGCGAGGGCCTCGCGCTCGGTCTCGCCCATGCCGATGATGATGTGCGCGCCGAACTTCTGCCGGCCGAAGATTTCGCGCGCGTCCATCAGGATCTGCCAGTACTTTGCCCACGAATGCGGCGACTGCACGCCCTTGCCGCGCGTGCGGTCGAAGATCGCCGGGGTCGCCGCGTCGAGTGCCACGGTGAAGATGTCGGCGCCCAGATCGCGCAGGCGCTTCACATCCGCGCGCGTCATTGTCGTTGGATTGGACAGGATCGACACCGGAATCGTCGCCGGATCGATCCGCGCGGTCCACTGCTTGAGCACGGTCACCGCGTCGTCGTCCGAGCGCGGATGCGTGATCATCGAGATGCACATCCGGTGGAAGGGGCTCGCTGGCCCGTCGCGCGCGACGATGTCGATGGTCTGCTCGAGCGGTACCGCCGGCCAGTCGACGCGAATGAAATTGCGGTCGGCGTAGTCGCGCTCGGCTTCGCGGTGGCGGGCGAGGCCGCAGTATGCGCAGTTCGCGCGGCAGCCCTCCGGGTACGTGAGCAACAGGTTCAGACACCGCGTGCAGCCGCAGCGATGCATCCTGCCCTGCATGATGCCGAGCGTGATCGCCGCCGCCGTGGACATCTGCACGTATTCCGGGCGAACGCATGTACGGCGTCAGGATGTTGTAGTTCGGGAGGTACACGCCCTGCGGCGCGACGTTGGCCGCGACCACGCGCGCGCCCATGCGCGCCTCGCGCGGGATCGCCGCCGGCGCGCGCGGCTGCATTCGATCGAAGGCGTTGTAATCGTGTGGCTGCCCGGGTGCACGCCGGCGCGACAACGGCTTCCGGTCGGTGACAGCTCATCGTTGCTCTCCTCGTTACGCCGCCCAGTATTCCGGATACGCGATCCAGCCGCGGCGTAACGCCGCACCGTCGACCGCGCCAAGGTTCGCTGCAGAGGCGAGCTCGCGCCTGCGCCGTACTCCACGCGCGAGCGCGGCGCCGAGAACGCTACGCAATTCGTCTTCGTAATCGCACGCAGCGCCACGATCGCCCGCCGCGATGGCGGCTGCCGCTTCGCCGGCAAGTCCACCCGAATAAACGGCCGCTGCGATGCCGGCGCCGGTGACCGGATTGGCAAGCCCGGCCGCATCGCCTGCAAGCAGCACCTGCGTTCCGGCGAGCGCTCCGCATGGGTCCAGCATGCCGCCCACCGGTATCGCGCCGCCGGTCATCCCCAGCACGTCCGCCCCCACGCGACCGCGGGCGATCAGCATGTCGTGCAGCTCCTCGACGATCGTCTTCAAACGGCCCCTGCACGCCGGCTCAACGCCAGCGCCGACGTTCGCTACCGCCCCTTTCGGAAACAGCCACCCGTAGCCGCCCGGAGTCGACGGTGATAGAAATATGTCGGTCGCATCGTGCGGCTCGACGAGCGGCACGGTAATCTGACGCGTCTCGACGAGCGACGCATTGATCCGGCCGATCGCACGGCCGACGACCGAGCGCGGACCGTCGGCGCCGACAATGACTCTTGATGCGATGACGGTTCCGTCGGAAAGCTCGACGCCACCGTCCGCTGCGATCGCACGCACGCTTACGCCGAAACGGCATTGCGCGCCCGCGCCGATCGCCTGCTCAACCAGCGCCGTGTCGAACGCCGCGCGATCGAGCATCTGGCCGGGAAACGGCCTCGTCACGTCAGGTGGATCGTCGCCGACGAAAGTGACCATCGCTGCGATCCGCTGGCACACCGACGGCGCCAGCGTATCGATTTCGATGCCTATCATCGCCGGCACGAACTCGGCGCACTGCACGGGGCGTCCTGGTTGGTGGCGACGGTCGACGGCGACCACCCGCGATCCGCGCCGCGCCGCCGCGGCCGCCGCGCACGCGCCCGCCGGGCCCAGCCCGACGACGACCACGTCGGTGCGCTCGACGCTCACGACGCGCCAACCGCAATGCGCGGATGGATCTTGATCGTTCGTCCGGTCTTGATCGAGCAGCACGCGTGCTCTTGCACGGCGGGACGTCCGAGCGCGTGGGCGACCGCCAGCGTGCCTTCCGCGGGGAACGCAATGCCGTCGAGGCCCGCCGCCACGGCATACGCGTCGGTGACGCGGCGGTGCATGCCCGGCGGCCGCGCGCAACCGAGCAGCACTTCGCGCTGCCTTATCCGGGCACGCGCCTCGAGGAAGATCCGCCCGACGTCATCCGCACGAGGCGTGTCGAAGGTTCCCGACTTTGCGTAGAACGGCATCACGACAACCAGCACCAGCGAATGGATGGCGTGTCGGCTGACGATGTCGAGCGCGCGCGGCTCGCCGACAATGCGGCCGTAGTGCAGGCCGATCACGATGTGCGGAACCACCTCCATCGAGGTCGCACACAGCGCGGCAAGCGTCGACTCGAAATCGTCGACGGGACGATCGAGGTGATAGACGTCGCGGATCGTCTCCTCCGACCCGATCACGTCCATCATCACCGTGTCCACGCCCGCCGCCTCCATCAGCTTTGCGCGGCGCTCGTCGGTGAGCGCCGAATGGATCGCGACCTTCAAGTACGGAAAGTCGCGCTTGAGCCTCTCGATCACCGGGTAGAAGCGCTCGTACCGGATCTCGTTGCGCTTCGTCGATCCACCGGAGAGCAGGAATCCGCGCAGATCCTGCGCGGCGATCAGGTCGCGGACCTTGCGGTCGAGCGTCTCCGGGGAGGTCGCCGGAATCATGGGTTCGAGGATTTTCGCCTGGCAGTGGTCGCACATCAGCGCACAGCCGCCGGCGGTGACCGAAAAAGCCGGGAACGCGTTATTACCGCAGCCTTCGATGTCGCAGCTCGAATACGCCTTGAACGTCGGCGTCGAAAAACGGATTTCGCGGCCGACGACCATGGCCTGCGCGCGCTCACAATCCGCGATAAGCGACGCGTCGAGCGCGGCGTCCTCGAGCTCCTCTACGGCGGCAAGCCGCTCGAGCCAGTTCATCGTCTGATCCCCGGTGAGACGCTTTACGCGGGCTCGAGCTCGCACACCCGCGCGATCGCCCGGTCCCGCAGCGCCCTGACTTCGTCGCGCACGCGATCACGCGTCCGTACGTCGGCCAGCGTCGTGATCCAGCGCGGATCGACATCCTCATCGTCGATCAGGTCGCAGGAAAGCGCGCGTAACCGATCGCTCGCGAGTTCGGGCAACCGGTCCGGGATCGCGCGCCTCGACAGCCGGCCCCAGATGCCGGTCCAGTAGCGCGCCAGCGTCCAAGGGTTGTAGCCGCCGCCACCGAGGACGACGGCGCGCGGTGCGACGGCGACGATGCGGTCGATTGCGTCCCACAACGCGACGTTGGTGAGCGCCATCGACGCGAGAGGATCGCCGGCAAGCGCGTCCGCGCCGCAGGTCAGCACAAGCGCCTCCGGGGCAATCCGATCGACAAGTGGAAGCACGATGTCGCCAATGAGCAGATCGAGCTCGGCGTCGTGGAACCCCTTCGGCACAGGGAGGTTGACCGCGCGTCCGCCGCCTATATCGTCGGCCGCGCCCGTATGCGGCCAGCGGCCGGCCTCGTGGATCGAGATCGTATGCACGCGCGGATCGTCCGCCATCGCGTCCTGCACGCCGTCTCCGTGATGCGCGTCGAGATCGACGTAGAGCACGGATTCGACGCCGGCGCGCAGCAGTCGCAGGATCGCGAACACGGGATCGTTGAAATAGCAAAAGCCGCTCGCGCGGTCGCGGCGGCCGTGGTGCGTTCCACCGGCAGGATGGAACGCCACCCGGCCCGTAAGCGCGATCTCGGCGGCGAGAATCGATCCGCCGACGGCGGTCGACGCCCGCTCGAATACCCCAGCGAACAGCGGGTTTTCCATGGTGCCGATCGCGAAGCGCTCGCGCGTGGCAAAATCGACCGCTCCCGCGTTGGTCGCAGCGCGCAGCGCGGCGACATAGTCGGGCGTATGGAACCATTCGAGCTCATCCGTGCTCGCTATTGGGCTCGTCACGTATTCGCCCGGCTCGAACCAGCCGAGCGCATGGATCATGTCCACTACCGACTCGACCCTCGGAATCATCAGCGGATGCAGGCGGCCGTACGCCGCCCGTCGATAGATGTCGTGGCCGACGAACGCGGCCGGGTAGTAGCAGCGCGACATACTATCCGCCTTGGCGGCGGTCATCGTGGCAGTCGAAGCGGTCGAGTGCGCAGTCGCCGGCCGCGACGCGTTACTTCTTCTTCAGGAAAAACGTAAACTCGCTCGCCGTCCCCGACTGCGACAGGAGCGAGTTGCCGGTCTGCTTCGAAAACGCCTCGAAGTCCTTGACCGATCCCGGGTCGGTCGAGATGATCCGCAGCACCTGGCCGCTCGCCATGTCGGTAAGCGCCTTCTTCGCCTTGAGAATGGGCAGCGGGCAATTAAGGCCGCGAGCGTCGAGTTCCTTGTCGAAATTCATGGCTTCCCCGAGTCGGTTTGAAATATTAGCAATCTCTAATATTAATGCTGAGCTGTCAAGCCCTGACCGCGGTCGACGCCAGCCGCCGCTCGTCCAGCTGGCCAGCGACGAACTCGAGAAGGCTCCCCATCGGCTTGTCCCACTGGAAATGCGCGCTGCCGTCGTCGAACGTCTGCCGGCAATTGGAACAGCTCGTCAGTAAAAGGTCAGCGCCGGTGGCGTCCATTTGCTGCATCTTAATGCCGAACGCCTTATAACGGAGATCGTCGGCACGCCGGTTGGCGATAACCCCGCCGCCGCCACCGCAGCAGAAGTTGAGCCCGCCCGAATCGCCGGTTTCGCGCAGGTCGACGCCGAGCGCGTTGAGCACCGCACGCGGGGCCGACGTCGCGCCACCGCACCGCGACACCTGGCACGGGTCGTGAAACGTGATCGACTTCCGGAGCTTGGAGACGCGGATGCGACCGTTGGCGATGTTTTCGGCAAGAAATTCGGAAATGTGGAGAACCCGAAACGGCAGCGGGCGCCCGAGCAGATTCGCGCCCTGCCAGCGCAAGGCCGTGTAGGCATGGCCGCACTCGGGCAGCACGACGATTTTCGCGCCGCACGTCATCGCCGCGTCGATCAGCTTCATCGTCATCTGCCGCTGCCACTCGACGTTGCCCGAAAGCATGCCGAAATTGGTCGCCTCGTACCCGGCGCTGGACACGGTCCATGAGTACCCGGCATGGTTCAGGACGCGGGCGGTGGCCACGAGCGATGCCGGGTACTTCATGATCTCGATCGATGAGAAGGTGACGAGCACCTCGGCTTCGTGCTCGTCGACGCGCATCTCGACGTCGTAGTCGTCGGCGAGCCATTCGAGCCGCTCCTTCAGCACTTTCGGCGTAGCGCCTAGAGGGCTACCTTCACGCGCCGCGCGCTCCGCAACCGCCCACAGCTCGTGCGGCACGAGGCCCGCCTCGAACATCGCGTGCCGGGCGAGCCCGACCAGGCTTGTAATGTCGATGCCCATCGGGCAGGCCATCGTGCAGCGCCCGCACATCGTGCACGCGTCATAGATAAGGGCCTGCCATTCCTCCAGCTCTGCGACGGTGACCGCCGGCTTGAGGTTGAACGTGCGATACAGCCACGCAAACGGGCCGGCCTCGCGCTTGTATGCCTGCTTGAACGGCTCGAGCTTCCAGATCGGCGTGTATTTCGGGTCGTGCGTCGAAAGATAGAAATGACACGCCGCGGCGCAGTTGCCGCAGTGGATGCACGACTCGAGGTAGAGGGCGGCGGTGCGGCCGAAGTCCTTCGCGAAGCCGGCCGTCGCCGCCGCGAGTCGATCGGCGTCGCTGCGCTCGCCCTGCTTGTCGTAACGGACCGCGGGAGCTTCGACGGTCAGCCGCGGGCTCGCAAGATCCAGCGGGTGCGAAGAGCCGTTCATAGCGCCGCCCCCTTGCGCGCGAACGCGGCGCCGGTCGTACCACGCGCGAAGAAGACGAGGAAGGCGTGAGCGAGCTTGGAAAACGGCAGCCAGACAAGCAGGAGCTCGAGACTCAGCAGGTGGATCGCGACCGGAACCGGGTTGAGCGGCTTCGGCGGATACGGCGCATCGAATGAGAGACTCAACGCCGCCATGCCGGTCACCACGGGCAGGATCGTCACCACCCAGCTCGCGTAGTCGTCGAAATTCGACAGCAACCGCAGCACTGGTGAAGCAAGCCGGGCCATCAGCGCGTAGACAAGTCCGACGAACACGAACGCGACGGCGACGACGAACAGCCAGCCGGGGACCGCGGGCCACGCGAGCCCCGTGAGGCGATGGATGAACGCGATGTGCGGGACGAACCCGAAGAAGACCACGGCAAGCCCGAGATGATAGGCGTATGCGTTCAGCGTGCCGACTAACGTCCGATCCCGGAAAGTCTTGTGGTGCCACATGCGAGAGACGATCGCCCTCGCGGCGCCAGCAATGACTGCAGTGCTGCGCGGCTCGGAGAAGTCCGGCTTTAGCGGGCGCCGAAAAATGCCGTATAGCCTCCAAGCGAGGCCCACGACGAAGACGGTGAGCGCGAGGGCAAGCCCCGGTCCGCGCGCAAACTCGAGAAATTCCATCGCACAATCTCCTTCGCGATCGATCATAACGAAGCAGACTGGCCACGGCTTGACGTCGGTCAAGCTCGCCCCGATCAGCGCCGGCGATGACCGTGATGATCGACTGCGAGTGCACGCACTAGGACCCGGTGACGCGTATCGCATCCCGGCCGGCGCGGCCCCGGCCGAGCCGAGGTCAAGTGGCGGGTGCGCAGCCCGCCGAACGGACTCTTCCCAAACCGGTCGCGTTATGCCGGTCTCTTGACGCAATGCGTGCGGAGCTTCTCTCCGAAGCGGAGCATGAACTGCAGGGTGCGCTGGCTGTCGGCGTCGCGCATGAGCGCCCACAGACCGCCTACTCCGCCTCGCGGCGCGGGCGCCGTTGCCGTTTCCCCGGCCGCCATCTCCAAGCAGCCCAGCATCTGCTCCAGCATGTCCATCCGTGCGAGCAGCTTGGGCAGCAGGGTCGCCACGCGCTCGAGCGCGCCCGAGGCTTCCATGTGCTCCATCATCTCGATCAGGCGCACGACACCACCGCGATTCAGGCGATCGAGAAGGGACAGGCCTTCACCGACCGTCTCGGCGAGCCGGCCGACCATCTCGTCGCTCAGCGCGTCCTCCGCCGAGCCGTAGACCCGTGCGAGCTGCACCAGGCGGTTCAGATCACCGTCGGCGACCATGCGCGACAGCGCGGGGAGCGCGTTTTCAAGCCCCGAGCGGTTTACCTGATCGAGCAGACTCAAGCCGCCGCTCACCGTCTCGGTGATGCGCCCGACCATCTCGTCCGTCAGGGCATCTTCCGCGGAACCGTACACGCGCGCGAGCTGAACCAGGCGATCGAGGTCGCCATTGTTGACCATCTGCGCGAGCGCGGGGATCGCCTTGGCGAGTCCGGCGCGGTTGACCTGGTCGAGCAACTCCATCGCCTCGCCGGCGGTTCCCGCCAAGCGGGTCACCATGTCATCGGTCAATGCGTCGCGCGCCGCTTCGGTTACGCGGCGAATGTCTTGGCTCGTATCAAGAACTTCGGTTGCCGGTGTGCTCATGGCGCCCCCGCTTCACAGCAGCCCGCGTGCCGACGCCCAGTACAGCTTGTTGTAGGCCATCTTGAACCAGTGCACGGCCCGGGTCGGCGCTTTCGGATCGGGTGGAGTCTGGTAATTGAACATCGCGTAGGTTGCGCGGTCCTTGCCCGCTTCGATGAAGCAGAAGACCTTGCCGTCGTAGTCGCGCACCGGAGCCCCCATCTTGACCATGGCGGCGATGTTTTCGCCCAGAGTGTCGGCCTCGAAGTGCGCGGTCGAGCCGGCCTTGCTGATCGGCAAATTCGTCGTGTCGCCGAGGACGAAGACATTGTCCCGTCCTTCCATGTTCAGGCGAGTGCGGTTGGTTGGAATCCAGCCGCGCTCGCCGAGCTTGTTCTTCTCGATGACCTCCATGCCGCGGTGAGCGGGAATGCTGATCAGCAGGTCATAGTCGGTTTCGGAGTCCTCCTCGCTGTGGACGATCTTCTTCGCCCCGTCGACCGACTTGAGATTGAACAACGTCTCGTAGGTAATGCCAAGGCGATCGAATTCCGGCGCGGCCCACTTGGCGACGTTCTCCAGCGTGTGCACTCGCCCGATCGGGTACGTGTAGTGAATCCTGGTCTTGTCGAGGATGCCGCGGTCCTTGAAGTAGTCGTGGAGCATGAACGCGATTTCCAGCGGCGCCATCGGACATTTGTGCGGTACGCCCATGGCGATCACCACCTTGCCGCCCTGGAACTGTTGCAGCCGGCGCAGCATCTTGAGCGCGGATTCCTCGGTGTAGAACGATTCGGAGTTCTCCGCGAGGCCTGGCGTCTCTTCCGGCATCGGCCGGGAGCCCGTGGCGATCGCCATGATGTCGTAGCCGTGGACCTTCCCGCTCTTGGTCTTGACTTCGTTCTTGTCGAGCCGGAACTCCTCGACAGGATCGACGTGGAAGGCGATCCCCGGCTCGAGAAGCCGCCGCTGATCGCGGTAGAGCTCGTCGGGCGTGGTCCGCCCGACTGCCAGGTAGAGCAAGCCCGGCTGATACATGTGCCGCTCCGAAGCGGACAGCATGGTGATACGCACCTTGCCACTGTTGAGCTCAACGCTCAGCCGGCGAGCCAGATTATTCGCCAGGATGGTGCCGCCCATCCCGCCACCGACGATCAGTATCCTCATTTTGCGTCTCCTCCTGCTGACTCGTTGTCTACTTGGCCTTGCGCACGATGACGTGCCAGACGCCGTTCTCCTCCCGCGTATCGAGGAGGTCGTGCTTGACCTTGCGAATCCACTCGGGGATGTCGGTTGCCGAGCCCTTGTCGGTCGACAGCACTTCCAGCTCGTCGCCGACCTGGACCATCTTCATGGCGGCAATCAGCTCCATGAGCGGGCCGGGACAGAAACTTCCCCGCGCATCCACGATTCGTCTATTGGCCGTCACGCCGTTTCCACCTCTTTCGTCGCTAGAAGGACCAGACTTGACCTTCGGCGGCTTCGTCGAGAAATTTGGTCAGTCCCATGGTTTCGGCAACATAGGGCTCGAGCTGTTCCTGCTGCAGCCCGAGAATATCCATCGCCATCGAGCAGGCGTAAATCTTCGCGTCGCCCAGTTCCACCGCCTGCTGGAACAGCTCGTCGAACGGCGGCACGTTTTTCTTTTCGAGCAGCCGGCCGACCGCGCCTTCGGGTTCGGCGTGCTTGGGGGCGTTCTTGCCGAAATACGGCAGCGCATTCATGGACAGAAACACTCTGACGTCACTGCCGCCGACCGCCGCCACCGATGCGACCATTGCCGCCATCTGGAGCTTTTCGCGACTGCCCGATACCACCACAATGCTCTGTCTGCTGCTCATCGCTTTCCGTTTCCCGGGGCGAACCTATCGGGCGTCGAGCGAACTCGATCCGCGCGACCTCTGCCGGCGCCTAAGTGTCCATCTTGACGGGTCCAATGAACGACATGTTGATGCAGGTCAAACCCGACAGCCAATGGTGCATGGTTGTGCGCCAACGAGCGCCGTCGCTTATGGCGCGGGTGGCGGCACGCGTCAGTCGACCCCACGCACCAGAGGGAGACGGGTGGATTCGGCCGATTCGGGTACCGCTGCTTGAGCGCCTGCCGAAGTTCCTGCGCGTAGCGAATCTCGGCGGCTGATGTCGTTACGGGACGCACGGAGGCCGCATCACGACCCGGCGTCGTCCTGCAACCACGGGTCAGCGCATGGCGTACCTCAGCGCCGCGACCACGTTATCGACCGTCACCCCGAGTGCCTCGTACACGGTCTCGGCGGGCGCGGATTCACCGTAGCGGTCCACGCCGATCACCCACCCGCGCGGGCCCACGTACTTGTGCCACCCGGCGCTGACTCCGGCCTCGACGGCCACACAAGGCAGATCGGGCCACAGTACGCTGCGGCGATACACGCCGTCCTGGCGATCGAACACCGACGTCGACGGCATCGACACGACCCGCACGAATATGCCTTCGGCGGCCAGTCGCTTCTTGGCGGCAAGCGCCAGCGATACCTCGGAGCCGGTCGCGATCACGGCCGCGCGCGGGGTCGACTCCGCTTCGGACAGCACGTATCCGCCACGCCCGATGTTGGCCAGCGCCTGCGGCGTACGGTGTGAGAATGCGAGGGTCTGGCGCGACAGCAACAGCGCGGTTGGCCCGGCCTTGCGCTCGATCGCACTCTTCCACGCCACCGCCGTTTCGACGGTGTCGCTTGGTCGCCAAACGTCGAGATTGGGGATGAGGCGAAGGCTCGCGGCATGTTCTACCGGTTGATGGGTGGGGCCGTCCTCGCCCAGGCCGATGGAGTCGTGGGTGAAGACGAAGATGGACCGGATCTTCATCAATGCCGCCATGCGGACGGCATTGCGTGCGTAGTCGGAAAAGGTCAGGAACGTTCCGCCGTACGGGATGTAGCCGCCGTGCAGTGCAACGCCGTTCATGAGTGCCGCCATCCCGAACTCGCGCACCCCGTAGTGCACGTAACGCCCCGTCGTGGTCCGCCCGACTGGCGACATGCCCTTGACTTGGGTGTTGTTCGAGCCTGTGAGGTCCGCCGACCCGCCGAGGAGCTCAGGCAGCATCGAAACCAGGCTTTCCAGGGCGATCTGGGATGCCTTGCGCGTGGCCACGCTCTCGGCTTTCGCATCCGCCTCTCCGATCAAGGCCTCGACGCGGGTCGGCCAATCCGCCGGCAGGTCATTGGCGAGGCGTCGCTCGAAGTCGGCGGCGAGTTCGGGATGCGCCGCTTGGAACATCGCGAAGCGGGCCTCCCAATCGCCTTGGAGCAGCGCGCCGCGCTCCCTTGCACTCCAGCCTTCGTACGCGGCTTGCGGCACTTCGAACGGTGGATACGGCCAGCCCAGCGCTTCGCGCGTTGCGGCGACCTCCTTTTCGCCCAGCGCGGCCCCGTGCACGGCTTCGGTTCCGGCCTTGTTGGGCGAGCCTTTGCCGATGATCGTCTTGCAGCAGATCAGGCTCGGTCGATCGGTCGCGGCGTGCGCTGCCTTGATTGCCGCGTCGACGGCGTCGACGTCATGACCGTCCACATCGGCGATTACGTGCCAGCCGTACGCCTCGAAGCGTTTAGGCGTGTCGTCTGTGAACCAGCCCTCGACCCGCCCGTCGATCGATATCCCGTTATCGTCGTAGAAGCCGATGAGCTTGCCCAGGCCGAGCGTGCCGGCCAGCGAGCATGCCTCGTGCGAGATCCCTTCCATCAGGCAACCATCGCCCAGGAAGACATAGGTACGGTGTTCGACGACCGTGTGCCCGGGCCGGTTGAATTCCGCGGCCAGCAGCTTCTCCGCCAACGCCATGCCGACCGCATTGGCGAGGCCCTGACCGAGAGGGCCGGTGGTCGTCTCGACGCCGGGAGTCACGCCATATTCGGGGTGTCCTGGCGTCTTCGAGTGCAGCTTGCGAAACCGTTGCAACTCGCGCAACGATAGATCGTAGCCGGTCAGATGCAGCAGGGCGTATTGCAGCATCGAGCCATGGCCGTTCGATAGCACGAAACGATCGCGGTCGGGCCAATGCGGATTCGCCGGGTTGTGCCGCAAGTGACGCGTCCACAGTGCGACGGCGATCTCGGCCATGCCCATCGGCATGCCGGGATGCCCCGAGTTCGCGGCCTGGACCGCATCCATCGCCAGCGCCCGGATGGCATTGGCGAGCAGCCCAGTGTTCACGATGGGATTCGCATTCTGGACGTCGACACCCGCCACCGGCATGGCACCCTCGAGCAATTGCTTCGTAGCCATTCGTTTCGCCTCCATGCTTCACCCCATCCGCCGCTTGCGGTCCATCAGCTGCAGGATCATCGGGGTAAAAATCAGTTGCATCGCCAAGGCCATCTTGCCGCCGGGGCAGACGATGATGTTCGGGCGCGTCATGAACGAGTCGTGCAGCATCGACAGCAGGTATGGAAAGTCGATGCCCTTGGGCTTGGCAAAGCGAATCACGAGCATGCTCTCGTCCGCCGTAGGAATGTCGCGCGCGATGAACGGATTCGACGTGTCGACGGTCGGCACGCGCTGGAAGTTGACGTGCGTCTGCGAAAACTGCGGGCAGATGTAGTTCACGTAGTCGGGCATGCGCCGCAGGATGGTGTCGACTACCGCCTCCTGCGAGTAGCCGCGCATTGTCTTGTCACGATGCAGCTTCTGGATCCACTCGAGGTTGATGATCGGCACCACGCCGATCAGCAGGTCGACATGCCGTGCGACGTCGATGGTCTCGGTCGACCACCGCGCCGTGCAGCCCCTCGTAGAACAGCAGATCGGTGCCGGCGGCGATGTCTTCCCACGGCGTGAACGTGCCCGGCTGCTGGCTGTACGGCTGCCGCTTCTTCTTCGTTGTGCAGGTACTTGCGCATCCTGCCCCGGCCGGTCTCGCCGTACGCGCGGAACAGCTCCTCGAGCTCCTCGAACAGGTTGGCTTCGGGACCGAAATGGCTGAAATGCGCATTCCCTTCGGCGGTGGCTTCGGCCATCCGCGCCTTCATCTCCTTGCGGTCGTAGCGATGAAAGGAGTCGCCCTCGACGATCGCCGCGTTGAGGCCTTCGCGGCGGAAGATGTGCTGGAAGGTGTGGGTCACCGTCGTCGTCCCGGCGCCCGACGAGCCGGTAATCGCGATGACCGGGTACTTGGTCGACATGACGGCCTCTCACGCGACGCGGAACAGTGAGCGCACGTTGAACAGCGGGGATTCGAACTCGCGATCCTCCCCGGCGTCGTACTCGCGGTGATAGCGCTCGAGGCGCTCCACTTCGCGGCTCGATCCGAGGATCACCGGAACGCGCTGGTGCAGCTCGGTGGGAACGACCTCGAGCAGCCGGCCGCGACCCGTGCTGGCCCACCCACCCGCCTGCTCGATAAGGAACGCGATCGGGTTGGCCTCGTACATCAGCCGCAGCCGTCCAGGCTTCGACGGATCCTCGCGTGTCCCTCGGGTACATGAACAGCCCGCCGCGGACCAGGATGCGATGCACTTCCGCCACGAGCGACGCAATCCAGCGCATGTTGAAATCGGCGTCGCGCGGGCCGCTCTTGCCCTTCACGCACTCGTCGACATAGCGCTGCACTGGCGGTTCCCAGAACCGCGCGTTCGACGTGTTGATCGCGAACTCGTTGCTGTTCTCCGGAATGTGCAGGTCGGGGTGCGTCAGCGTGAACGCTCCGATCTCCGGGTCCAGCGTGAAGCCGTGAACGCCGCGCCCCATCGTCACGACCAGCATCGCGGACGGCCCGTAGAGCGCGTAACCGGCGCAGACCTGCTGCGTGCCGGGCTGCAGGAAATCGCGGATCGAGGGATTGCTGACTCGCTCCGGCGCGCGCAGCACCGAGAAGATCGTGCCGACCGTCACGTCGACATCCAGGTTGGACGAGCCGTCGAGTGGATCGAACAGGAGCAGGTAGCGGCCCCGCGGATACTGTTGCGGGATCGGGTATGGAGCTTCCATTTCTTCGGACGCCATGCCGCAGAGCTCGCCGCCCCACTCGCAGTTGCGGACCATGATCTCGTTGGCGATGACGTCGAGCGGCTTCTGGACCTCTCCCTGGACGTTGGTCGTCTCCGGGTTCGCGTGCGTCGCGCGCAGCGCGCCGTGCGACACCGCCGATGCGATGTACTTGCACGCAGTCTGGATGTCGTTCAGAAGCGCGGTCAGCTGGGGATCAGGCTCGGCCATTCGCCGCTGGTCCTCGATGATGAACTTGCTGAATGTCGTCCGTCCGTAATGCACGATAGTCTCCTGGCGCTGCGGTCAAGACTGCGAGCCGGCTCACCCTGCCGGAGTCGGCGCTTCGGTGAACACGCGGCTTTGTCGAATGTCGTCCGCGGTGATGATCTGCAGCGCGTCGCGCGTGACACGGGCAGGCCCGCCGGCGAACAACCGGTTGGCCTGCCGCAACCGGGCGCGGTCGAGTGCGTTGCGGACCGACCGCGCATTGGCGAAGTTCGGGCGCACCATGCGGCGCGTGATGTACTCGCGCAGCGCTGCTTCGGCAGCGGGTGCCAGGCGGTACTGCATCCGATCGAGCATTAGTTGCGCGATGGCGAGCAGGTCGTCGGCCGTGTAGTCGGGGAAGTCGATGTGGTGCGCGATTCGCGACGACATGCCGGGATTGCTCGCGAAAAACGTGTCCATGCGACCCTTGTAGCCGGCGAGAATCACAACCAGATCGTCGCGCTGGTTTTCCATCACCTGCAGCAGGATTTCGATCGCTTCCTGGCCGTAATCTCGCTCGTTCTCGGGCCGGTACAGGTAGTACGCCTCGTCGATGAAAAGCACGCCGCCCATCGCACGCTTGAGCACCTCTCGCGTCTTGGGCGCCGTATGACCGATGTATTGCCCGACCAGATCGTCGCGCGTGACGGCGACTAGGTGCCCTTTGCGAACGTAACCCAGCTTGTGCAGGATTTCGGCCATGCGCAGCGCGACCGTGGTCTTGCCGGTGCCGGGATTGCCGGTGAAGCACATGTGCAGCGATGGCGGCGCGGCATCGAGGCCAAGAGCACGGCGCGCGCGCTCGACCGCGAGCAGCGCGGCGATCTCCCGGATCCGCGTTTTTACAGGCAGAAGTCCGATCAGGTCGCGATCCAGCCCGTCGAGCAGCTCGTAGATGCCAGCGTCGGCACACAGCGCGTGCATATCGATGTCGGTCGTCGCCGGGATGGCAGCCTGGTCGACAGCGGCGGTTTGAGCAACGTGGCCCATCGTGATTTGCGCTCTCGTCGCTCAATACCGCTTGCCGGCGGGGCGCCCGGCCGCGTAGCTCAACGTCGTGTATCGGACGTGGCGTCCTTCCCCTTCCTGCCGTACCAGCGCGAAGCCGGGTTCATCCTTCGGCCGGTTGACAATGAACGACAGGCGTACCGACTCGACGCCACGGGTCGAATCGAAGGCGTTGACCTTGATGTAGTGGTTTGGCCAGGCGGCGCGGCAGGCGCCAACCTGACGCATCACCTCGGCTGCGTTCTTCACGCCAAACATCGGCGGCCCAAACATCTGCCAGTAGGTGTTGCGCGGGTGCGGATCGTCGGTGAATTCCACCGCGCACGCCCAGCCCTGATCGATCGCGTACCGGATCTGCGCCCCGATCTCGGGGTCGGTCAGGTCGGGCAGGAATGAGAAAGTGCCTTGAGTGACGCGCATGGCGGATCTCCTTAGACCGACGCCGTCGCGGTCGGAACGAAGTCGGGGGTATCGGTGGACGCGTAGTTGAATGTCACGTCCTTCCAGGTATCGAGTGCCTGGCGCAGCGGCATGCACCACTTCGCCGCATCTATAAGGACCTCGGGTCCCTCGGTGGCGATGTCGCGCCCCTCGTTGCGCGCCTTGACCATCGCCTCGAGTGCGACGCGGTTGGCTATGGCGCCGGCCTGGATGCCGCCCGGATGGCCGATCGTGCCGCCGCCGAACTGCAGTACCACATCGTCGCCAAACAAGCTGAGCAACTGATGCATCTGACCGGCGTGAATGCCCCCAGACGCCACCGGCATGACCTTGCGCAAATCCGCCCAGTCCTGATCGAAGAACAGGCCCCGTTGCAGATCCTCCCGCGTGTACGTGTCGCGGCAGACGTTATAGAAGCCCTGCACCATCATCGGATCGCCCTCGAGCTTGCCCACCGCCGTGCCGGCGTGCAGGTGGTCGACGCCGGCCAAGCGCAGCCACTTCGCGATCACGCGGAACGATATTCCATGGTTCTTCTGTCGCGTGTACGTACCGTGACCGGCGCGATGCATGTGCAGGAGCATGTCGTGCTTGCGCGCCCAGTTCGACATCGACTGGATCGCGGTCCAGCCGACGACGAGGTCGACCATGACGATGTTCGAGCCGAGCTCCTCGGCGAGCTCTGCCCGCTCGTACATGTCCTCCATGGTCGCGGCGGTGACGTTGAGGTAGTGACCCTTGATTTCGCCGGTGTCCGCTTGCGCTTTGTTGACGGCCTCCATGCAGAACAGGAAGCGGTCGCGCCAGTGCATGAAAGGCTGTGAATTGATGTTCTCGTCGTCCTTGGTGAAATCGAGACCGCCCGTGAGGCCCTCGTACACCACGCGACCGTAGTTGCGCCCCGATAGCCCCAGCTTGGGTTTCATCGTCGCGCCCAGGAGCGGGCGCCCATATTTGTCCAGACGCTCGCGCTCGACGATGATCCCCGTGGGTGGACCTTTGAAGGTCTTCACGTAGGCAACAGGTATACGCATGTCTTCGAGCCGGCACGCCTTGAGCGGCTTGAAGCTGAAGACATTGCCGATCAGCGATGCGGTGAGGTTGGCGATCGAGCCTTCCTCAAACAGGATCAAGTCGTAGGCGACGTAGGCGAAATACTGCTGCTCTGTCTTCGTCCCCGGTCCGGTATTAGGTACGCGGTCGAGGCGAAAGGCCTTGGCGCGATAGCTGTCGCACGCGGTCAGCAGATCGGTCCACACCACGGTCCAGGTTGCGGTCGAGGATTCACCGGCGACCGCGGCAGCAGCTTCCTCGGCGTCGACGCCTTCCTGGGGCGTGATGCGGAACAGGCAGATGACGTCGGTGGCTTTGGGCTCGTAGTCGCCCTGCCAGTAACCCATTTCCTTGTACTTGAGCACGCCCGCGGCATAACGCGGCCGAGGTTCGAGGACGGCACGGTCGTTCGGGACGTTCATGGGCAACTCCTGAAGTACATGCTTGGCACTGTACGAAGGATCATCAATCAGGTAAAGTCAGAAATAGTGACATCATGGATCAGTGAAAGCTTATGAAAGGCATGACAATCCGACAGCTGCAAGTCTTCGCCAGTGCTGCGCGCCACTTGAGCTTCGCCCGCGCAGCGGAGGAGCTGCACCTGACCCAGCCCGCCATATCCATGCAGATCAAGGAGTTGGAAGGTGTCGTGGGCCTGCCCTTGTTCGACCGCAGCGGTCGCCAAGTCGCGTTGACCACGCCGGGCGAGTACTTCCTCGTCCATGCGCGCCGGATGCTCGCGGCGCTCAAGGATGCGGCCGACACGATGGCGCGCATGAAACGCGTGGAGAGCGGCCGGCTCACCATCGGCATTGTCAGCACGGCGAAGTATTTCGTGCCCAGGCTGCTGGCCGGATTCCGGCGCGACCATCCCGCCGTCGAATTGCGCCTCGAGGTCGGGAATCGGCAGGCGCTGGTCGCGCAGCTGCAGAGCAACGAGGTGGATCTGGCCATCATGGGCACGCCGCCCCGCGAGCTCGATACGCGCGCCGAACCTTTCGCCACCAATCCGCTGGCGATGGTGGCCGCCCCCGAGCATCCGCTCGCGGCGCTGCCGCAGGTTCCAACCGCCCTGCTCGGCAACGAGGTTTTCCTGGTGCGGGAGCCCGGCTCCGGAACGCGCGCCTCGATGGAGGTCTTCTTCAAGGAACGGCGCATCTATCCGGCGATGATCGTCGAGATGCCGAGCAACGAAACCATCAAGCAGGCGGTCATGGCCAACATGGGCATCAGCTTCCTGTCGATGCACACCATGGGCCTCGAGCTCAATGCGGACGTGATCAAGGTGCTCGACGTCGAGGGCCTTCCGCTGCTGCGGCGCTGGCACATCGTCAACATGCGCGCCAAGCTGCTTTCGCCGGCCGCCGAGGCGTTTCGCTATTTCGTTCTCGAAAAGGCGCAGGCGATCCTGAGCGCACCGCCGTTCCAGCATGTGCTCCCGGCGCCGGAGAAGGACGCTCCGATGGTCATGTCGCTGTCCCGCGCCTAGGACCGGGTCGGGTTCGCCCGCGGGCGACGACCGCATCGCGCGGTGCCTCTCGGTTGCCTGTTGGACTCGCTCGCCCATGCTGTCAGTCGACGACGGTGGCAAGAATCTGCTGCTGCGGCAGACCCGCGGCACGCAGGGTCTTGATCGCGGTCTCGACGAAGGTCCGCGGCCCGGCGAGGTATACGTCGCATTGCATGACGAAACGATCGACCTGGATTGCGCGGACCACCTGCTCCGCTCCCGCGGCAGGGTCGACGTCGGTCAGCAACGAGTAGTCGAACTGGTCGAGTGCCTCGTCCCAGGCCCGGCACTGGTTGGCGAAGAAATGGCCGTCGGGACGCGTCGCGAGCCAATAGAGCGACAGCGCTTCGGCGGCATCGATCGCCAGCGCGTGCTCGATCAGGCTCTTCACCGGCGCGAAGCCCATGTCGCACGCCGCAAATACGAGCTGCCCGGCACCGTCGGCCAGCACGAAGTCGCCATCGGGGCCCCACACCGTCACCGGGTCGCTCGTCTTCACCACGCCGGCGAAGAGGATCTGGGCAAACGGGTCGTCGGGATCGCGGGCGATATAGAAATGCAGATTCCGGTCGTCGCACGGACAGCTCGCGACGGGGTACGTCGCATGGATGTCGTCGCCGCTGCCGGCGATACCCAGGGTGACGCTCTGCCCCGCGAGAAAGCGCAGCCGGCTGCTGCGCGGTGTCCGCAGGTGAAGCTGCAACGTATCCTGGCCAAGAGGCGCGATCGCCCGCACGCGGGTGACGATCTGTTGCTGGGGGATGTCCTGCGGTCCGCAGGCTTCTAGCGTCTCGATGGTGAGCTCACTCGTCGCCGCTGTATGCGTGCATAACAACGTGTACCCCTGTGCCTTTTCGGCTTGCGACAGCAGGTAATCCTGCGCCTGCAGCGCCGCCACCGACCCGGAAACAACGCGCGCCTTGCACAGCCCGCACGCACCGTTGCCGCAGCCGTAATTGAGCTTGAGCCCGGCACGCAAACCGGCCTGCAACAGTGTGTCATGGCCTTCGACCAGGAATTCGTTGCCGCTCGGGCGCACCGCGACGTGGGCAGACATCACTTTCAGCGTGTATCCATGATGAAGAGTACATCGGCAGATTCGGTGGCGAGGACCTCCGCGAGTCCGTTCTTGGCAACGGCCTTCGGTTCACGTAGCGACGGCGGCCCCGAGTCGGCCGCGACAGCATGCGCGGTCACCAGATCGTTGCAGCACTGGAGGTGCCGCCGTGCGTCGGTGAGCTCCTCGCTCCGAGCGAACAGTGGCTGCGCCAGCATCTGCTGCCTCGGCAGAGCGCGTTCGCGCACGCGCTCGGCGAAGGCCCTCTCGTTGATCGCCACGACGCGCTTGAAGTCGCCGGAGTCCTCCAGCTCGGTCTGCGGATACGCGCGCAGCAGCTCCGCCGTAGACACCAGCCCCTCGTTGGACTGCAGCTCGCCCGCGCGAATCCTTCCCTGGAGCCCGCCGCGATACTCCGACAAGCAGCGCCGCGCACCGCAGTGTCAGCCATAGGTCATGCTCGCTCCGCAAGCTCGGGCGCACCGCTGCTCGAGTTCCGTTTGGGCGGCATAGGCGTGCGCCGACTCCATGTCGGCGATGCGATCACAGAAGCGTGCCCCGTATGACCGCTCAACGGAGCCTTCGATTTGTCTGGCTGGTTGATCTGCGCCACGGCGATATTCAGCGCGGTTCACGCCTGTGGCGTCTATAGCCACGACGAGCAATCGGGCCATAACCCATATGGGTAGTGCCGTGCAGTGATCCCCTATGCGGCTTACTCCGGATACCCGACGAGCGTGATAGCGAGTGCAAGTCGGCGCTTCTCCGAACAAGCGAGGGTGTTGCCACCGACGCTCCTCGCAGACCCCACCGTCCGGGATTGCCGCAATGGATCCCCTAACCTAACGGATTGCGAAGGCCTGGCCCTTCAAGCGGGACTTCACTTCGTTCTCCAGCCAGACATCGAGAACATCATGGTGAAGATAGATGCTGGCGAGCAGCGGGCGGAACACTGGGACGTGATCGAGTACCTGCGCGACGCCTACTACAACCACAACGGCGAGCAACCGAACAACCGCGCGATGCTCAAGGCGATGCAGGATAAATGGCCCGGCCGCAAGGTGTACAACAAGACGCTGTTCGATCTCTACCCGGGCCTCCAAGCAGGCGGGCAAGATCGCCGGGCTGCCGGAGAGCCTGCGCAAGGGCGGGTACTGACCGCTCATCATCGGTAGTGCTTGCGCTGCGAGCGCCTTTTGCCCGCCTGCTGCACCACGCCGCCGCGGATGGTGTAGGGCGGAGTGAGCTCGAAGCCGCCGTACTTCGGATTGAGCGGCTTCAGGAAGCGGCGCTCGCCGTCGAAGATGAGTTGGCGGAAGAAGACGTCACCGGCGAACTCGACAACCACGTACGAACCGTCGCGCGGCGCGTAGCCCGGGTCGATGATGATGACGCAGCCATCGGCAAACTCGGGCTCCATGCTGTCGCCCAGCACCCGCAACGCGTAGGGTTCGAGCGTACTGCAACTGTTTTGAGCCACGTCGCTCTCTCTCCACCTTTCCTAGCTGGCGTCGCCGGAGGGCTTTTTCTTGAGAAAGCGGATCACCTGGTCCTCGCGCGCCGGCTCGTCGGCGTAGCGCGGTCGCCCGCTTATCGGCCTGCCCGCGGCTTGCGCGAGCTCGCGTTCGCGCGCGCTGATCAGCGCCAGGCACTGACGCAAATCTTTTATCGTGCCGTCCGACAGGGGGTGGCGCATGCCGTGCGGGGTGGCGGTGTCTTTGATGACCGCGGCGAGCGTGAGCTTCACCGCCTTTAGGATGCGCTCTTCCATGGAAAGCCCCGGATCGCTCATCGCGCCCGCCTCAAAGGTCCGACCACATGCGAATCAGGTTAAGGTAAGCCGCGTTCACCTGCGCCGTTTCCGTTGCCTCGGGCGCGGTTTGCAGCAGCTTCTCGCGCGCCGCATTGAGTCCGTAGAGCAGCTCGCGCCGCTCCGCATCGCGCACCAGGCTCTGTACCCAGGTGACGGCGACCAAACGCTCGCCACGGGTGACCGGACTGACATGGTGGATACTCCCAGCTGGGTAGAGCACCGCGTCCCCGGCGGGCGACTTCACCGCCTGGTCACCCCAAGGCGTGCGGATCACGAGTTCGCCTCCATCGTACTCCTGCGGTGCGCTCAGGAAAATCGTGACCGCGATATCCGAACGATACTTCACGCCGTCCGCGCCCATTATCGGATCGTCCAGGTGATCGTCGTAGGCCATTCCGGGCCGGTAACGTGCGTACAGCGGCCTCGCGGCATGCAACGGCAGCGCGCCGGCGCGATAGGCGGGATGGCGCACAAGATTGCCCATCACCACGCGGTTGAGCCGCTCCAGATCCGTCGCGCCGTTCTCGAGCTCCTGGTTGTTCTTGACCCGCCGGGCCGCCGCGCCGGCCGAGAGTCGCCCGTCCACGAACCGCGCGGCGGCAAGCCACGAGCGCACGAGAGCCAGCTCGTCGCCCTTAAGCACGCCGGGAATGGTGAGCAGCATTCCAAAGCAGCCGGTCTAGGCGAAACAGATCCATGTCGTGGCGATGTACTTGACGCTCTTCTCCAGCGTGACGCCGCGATGAACGTGAGTCCAGAACGGTGGGAACAGAACCAGCTTACCCTGCTCCGGCCGGATCACGACCTCTTGCAGCGGAAACTCGGTCTCGCCGCCTGGCCCCGGGACATCATTGAGGTACCAGATCGCGACCAACTGACGCTTGCTGAACGCGCCCGGGCCGGCGTCCACGTGCCAATGGTAATACTCTCCGGGCAGCGTGCGCTGCAGGTTGTAGCCGATATCCTTAAAGGAGTTGGCGGCAAAGAACGGAAACTCGCGCGCGAACTCGTTGAATGTCGCTACGAGTTGCTGCGACAGGCTCCGGTCGATGTCGCCCCAGTCCTCCCGCCCGCTGATGCGCAGGTCGGTCGAGCGCTTCACCTCCGGCGCCTCCTCGCCCGCCTGGCCGATGCGGCCGCGATACTGCTGATCGGTGCTGGCCTCGAAGCGCCGGATCGCTTCCAAGCACACGTCGGCAGGGAGCGCCTGCATTACCTCATAGATGAAGGTGAGGGGTTTGACCTCGCGGATCCGCTCGCTGGAAAACGTCATTGTCTAGGCGTAGAGCAACACGGTATTCTGCATTTCCCCGGAGGTGTCGATGTCCACGCCGATTGCGCCGGGCATGCGCAACGTGATGTACCCGGCCATCAACATGGTGGTGGCCTGGTTGCCGTTCATGATGCTGGTGAGCAGCTTGTCGGCGACGATCTGGCAGCGCTGCAACCGGTCGGGCCGCTCCACGAACTGACGGCTCATCTGCCAGCCCTGGTCCATGTCGCGGTCCAGCTTTGCGTGAAACTCGGCCGCCTCGCCCAGGAGATCTTCCGGCACCTCGATTGCGTAGATCTGCTGGCTGATGATGACTTTGAATCGCATAGGCCTTCCCGAATTTGCCCGCCCGGAAGCTTTCTCCGATTCGCGCGAGCGCAGCGCGACGACGGGGGGAGACCCCCGTTCCGGGAGCACGGCGGGTGTTTGAAAACGGCTTGGCTACCCCGTACCATGTACCCGTTCAAGGCATTAAGGAGCATGACCGATGAGCACCGTCTATTACGAAACCGTCGACCGGATGCAGAAAAAGGGTGTCGACCCCGAGTACATCACCGGCTGGGCCAGCGGCTATTTGCACAACCCCAAGCGCGAAGAGCAACGCGTCAACGAAGCCCATGAAGCCGGCTACGCGCATGGCTTGGAGAAAAATACCGGTGGCTTCGAGGCCTGGATCAGGAAATAGGCGGCGCAGCGGCGGAGTCCTTCTCGGATAGCGCGCGCCATTTTGCGGCTTCGGCGGCGTCGCGCTCGACGCCTACGCCCTTCTCGTACATCATCGCGAGCGTCGACTGCGATCCGGCCAGGCCCTGATCGGCGGCCAGCCTGAACCATCTGGCGGCCTCGACGGGGTCGGCCCTGGTGCATTCGCCCTGGAAGTACATGAAGCCCAAGCCGTGCTGCGCGAGGGCAAAGCCCTGCTCGGCGGCGGCACGCATCCAATGGACCGCATTCGCGCAATTTTTGACCACGCCCAGGCCCACTTGGGCCATGATCGCAACACGGTATTGCGCCCGAGGCTCGCCCTGTTCCGCCAGCGGCCGCAGCAGCTGCATGGCCCTTGCGAATTCCTTGGCTTCGAAGGCGGCGATTCCGCTCGCCAGCTCCATATCCAATCCTGACATGTCTCGCTCCCTAGATTATTCTGCCTGATTATCGTGCATTGACCGGCAACCATGGCCATCATCAGCAGCAACCCTTCGGTGACGCTCGTCAAGACCCGCTGGCGCAAGAAGGGTGCGCGCACCCTCGCCGAGCGCGCGGGCGTGATCGGCGCGAACGTCTGGAAGATCTCGCTCGAAATCTTCAGGCACATGGAGAAAGAGGGCTTCCGCTTCGGCTCGGACCGACTGGTGACCGACGTGCTTGCGGAGTTTATCGCCTTTCTCGTTCAGCTCGTCGACCGCGCGGTGTACGGCAAGCTGAGCGATGCAGACCGCGCGACGCTTATCGGTGAGGCCGCGCGCCACCTGGCGGCGACCATGGAGAACAATCAGCTGGACCTCTTCGGACCGGGCGACTACCGCAAGCCTTTCATCGACTTGCTCAATGCCCGCTTCGGCGCGTACGCCGCCTTCGAGCACTTCGGGGGAGAGCCGAGCTATTCCTGCGTGCGTTATTTCGCCGCCAAGGTGGACGACCTCATGGCGAGCGGCGACAACAAGTGGGTCGTCGAGCAGATGATAGAAATCGAAGCGCCGGAAATGGTGCGCGTCATCAAGAAGCTGGTCGAGCAAACGGTGGATCGAGCGCCTGTCTAGCGGACGAAGCCACCGCGCGCCGAAGCATCCTCCAGCAGGGCTTCAATGGCGGTCTCGCGGGCCGCGGGGTCGAGCGCGAGCAGCCCCCGGGCTGTTGCAAGCCAACGTTCCCTTCCTTCGTGCACGACCTGCCATAGCCGGTCCAGAGCGCCGCAGCGCAGGAAATGCTCGTAGGCCTCCAGCGCCTGCGGGAACAACTGGCGGCGCCGGGCATCGAATGTGGCGAAATGGAAATGCAGCGCTGGCAGGTTGGCGCGCTCGAGCAGCCCCGGCAGCGTCGAAAGGCAGTCGGCCAGTAGGTCGCGCACCGCGCGCGCAGTCGGTTCGCTTCGGGTGCGCGCCACCGACTGCACCATTTCGCGCCACGCGGCGCCGAGCAGCTCGCCGGCCATTGCCTCGCCGACCTCGTGCAGGATCATGGTTTCCATCTCGTTGTCGGCCATGCGCTGCAGCGCCGCTTCGGTGTCGGCGACGAAACCGTAGCTCGCCAGCGCGCGCGCCATGGCGTTGTCCTGCTTGCGCCACTGCCACTCCTCGATCTTCTCCCACAGGTAGCGGCGCACCGACTCCAGGCGTACGAAGATTGTCCGCCCCTGAAGCATCGCCGGCGGCGCGGCAAGTTCGCGCGCGTATTCACAGGAAGAAATCAGAATCGTGAAGCCGGCGCGCTCCTCGACGCGCAGCAACCGGCCCAGGAAAAACATCGGCTTCTGAAAGCGCCCGTAGCCGGCGCTGTAGGCGCAGCCCTGCGGCAACAGCTCGCGGTTGGCGGCATCGGCGTCGAAAGGATCCAGCTCGCCGCCCCGCAGCGGCAGCGGCGCGAACTCATCGGTCTCTATGCGATCCCACATCTGCTCGCGCGTCGCCAGCCATTCGCCCAATTCGTCCTTGGGTAGGCTGTGCGCGAACGGGAGCTCGTTCTCCCAGCGATAGTACTCGCGCATCTTCAGCAGGAACGTGCACAACCCGTAGTCGCCCGCATGACGAGCATCGGAGATGTCGCAGTTGCGCTGCACGACGCTCGCGAGCTGCGGAAGATTGCGCATCACCGTCGGAAGTATATAATGAGTCGAGCATTAGATGGCTCGTTCACCGTATGGCCAAGACTACTCGTGCTGAGCCGCACGTCACTCTCAACATGATGGGAGCGGCCTGCCCAGGGCCAATGCTGGGCGCCAAGAGAGTGCTCGACGAGCTGCTTGCGGGCGAAGTGATGCTGCTGGTTTCCGATTGTCCCTCCACACGGGACGACCTGTTCTCGTGGCCCAAGTACGCCAACGTCGAGATCGTGAGAACCCAGAAAATGGCGCAAGGCGGGACCGGGTATTACATTCGCAAGGGCAAGGCCCGGCGCGTTTCTCCTCATGCCGTGCTCGACGTTCGCGGCGCCACCTGCCCCGGCCCCATCATCGAGGCGAAGAAGCTGCTCAACGGCATGCGCAAAGGGGAAGTGCTGCAGCTCGTCAGCGACTGCCCGGGCATCAGGGCGGATGTGCGCAGCTGGACAAAGGCGACCGGGCTGGAACTGACCGATGCACGGGAAACCGCGCCCGGCGAATACGTGTTCCATATCTGCAAGCGCTGATACAAGCTGCGCTTCTTGGAGGATACGAACATGACGAGTCTGATGGATGCGATCGTCGCTGGTGGAAGCGGCGCCGACAAAGACCCCCGATTCCCTCATGCGCCGCAGGGCTGGACGCCTGCGGCCGCCCGCGAGGCCGCGCGGCAGGAAGGCCTAGAACTCGGCGAGGACCACTGGGAAGCGTTGCGCGCCCTGCACGAGTACTGTGCCAGACATGAGGTGACCGCGGTCAACCTGCGCGAGCTGCACGACGCGCTCGACGAAAAGTTTCATCGCCAGGGCGGCATCAGGCACCTCTATCAGCTCTTTCCCGGCGGGCCGGTGGTGCAAGGCTGCAGAATCGCTGGGCTCAAGGCGCCGGCGGGGGCCATCGACAAGGGCTTCGGCAGCGTGGCCTAGCTTAGCTAAACCTTAGCTGGCCAGAATTCGCGCACTGAACTAGCCCCCTGAATCTCCGGGCACGATTTCTCACTGGTTCTGGACGATGCCCGACGCGAGGATGTCCGCGCGCGACGTGTTCAGAGGTTCGCTGGCGCGTGACGCGGCGCGCGGTGTCATTTGAACCAGTTGAGCCGCTCGCGCAGCCTTACCACCTCGCCGATGATGATCAGCGTTGGCGCTTTGACATCGCTTCGGTGCACGATATCCGGTAGCGTATCCAGGTTGCCCGTCAGCACGCGCTGCTGCGGTGTCGTGCCCTGCTGAACGAGCGCGGCCGGTGTGGCGGCAGGCAGGCCGTGCGCGGCCAACTCGCGGCACAGGACATCGACGCCGAGCAGTCCCATGTAGAACACGATGGTCTGGCGCGGCTGCGCGAGCGCCGACCAGTTCAGGTTCAAGGTGCCGTCCTGCAGCTGGCCGGTGACGAACACCACCGACTGCGAGTAATCGCGGTGCGTGAGCGGAATGCCGGCATAGGACGCGCATCCTGCTGCCGCCGTGATGCCGGGCACCACCTGGAAGGGGATGCCTTCAGCGGCGAGCGTATCGATCTCCTCGCCGCCGCGCCCGAAGATGAACGGATCGCCGCCCTTAAGGCGCACCACGCGCTTGCCTTCCCGCGCCAGGCGCACCAGCAAATGATTGATGTCCTCCTGCGGCAGCGCGTGCTTGGCGCGCTCCTTGCCGGCATAGATGCGCTCGGCCTCGAGTCGCACCAGATCGAGAACCGGCTGCGATACGAGGCGGTCGTAAACCACGACGTCTGCCTGCTGCATGAGGCGCAGGGCACGGAAGGTGAGCAGGTCCGGATCGCCCGGTCCGGCGCCGACCAGGGACACTTCGCCGCCGCCGAGCGCAAGGCGCGTGTCGTCGAGGGCTTCCTCCAGAGCCGCGCGGGCCTCGTCATCGCGGCCGCTCAACACCAGCTCGGCGATCGGGCCTTGCAGCACGCGTTCCCAGAAGCGCCGCCGCTCCGGTGGCTTGAAGCGCGCCTTGACTCGATCGCGGAACGCCCCCGCCAGCGCGGCGAGACGTCCATAGCCGGCCGGGATGAGGCTTTCCAGGCGCGCGCGCAACAGGCGCGCCAGCACCGGCGAGGCGCCGCCGCTCGATACCGCCACGATGAGCGGCGGGCGCTCGATGATCGAGGGCAAGATGAACGAGCACAACGCCGGCTGATCGACCACGTTCACCGGGATGTGCCGCGCTCTGGCGGCGGCGGCTACCGCGCGGTTTACCGCGACATCGTTCGTGGCGGCGATCATCACCGCATACCCGCTCAGATCTTCGTCCTGAAAACTCGCTGCGCGGTGCACGATCCGGGCCGCGGCGAGATCGGTGTCGAAGGCCGCGCAGAGCGCCGGCGCAAGCACCGTGACCCGCGCACCGGCGCGCACCAGCAACGCGGTCTTGCGCGCCGCCACGTCGCCGCCGCCGACCACCAAGCACGGCTGTTCGCGGACATCGAGAAGGATCGGCAGAAATTCCATGGCGTTCTACGCCCGCGATCGCGCGCAGGTTCTTCCATATGATAGATTCAAAGCAGAGGGTGCATGCTCCGGCTTCTTACACTGTCCCGTGCGGCGCGCCTGATCGGCGTCAGGCGAGGCGCGCTCCAGAGCAAGATCAGAAGCGGCGAGTTGGCCGCGTTCGAGGGCATGGTATCGGCGGAAGATCTGCTGCGCGCCTATCCGGAGGTCAGGCTGGAGGACAATGCCGCCCTGGAGAGAATGGACGCGATCAAGGACGCCGCCTTCGCCCGGCGCATGCGCGAACGCCTGCTGCCAAGTTCCGAGGTGTTGGTCGCACGCCTGGCCGAAATGAGCAGGGAGCGGGCGCAGGTCGAGGCGCAGCTCGAGCATTACCGGGCGCTCGCGGAGCAACTGCAGGCGAAGCTTAGCGATCCGGGTAATCCGGCGGCCTCGCCGCAGGCGCTGGCGGCGGAACTCCTCGTCTGGCTGAAGCACCGCCTGGAGCCCGTCGCACAGGGCGAAGATCCGCAGCCACTGCTGGTACACGAGAATTTTCTGAGGATCATGACCGCGCACGTACAGATCATGCCGAGCGGCCGGGAGTTTTTCGTCGACGGCAACGACAGCGTGCTGGAGGCGGCGCTGCGCGCAGGGCTTTCGCTCGACTATGGCTGCAGCATCGGCGGCTGCGGAAAATGCAAGGCAAGGGTCCTTTCGGGCGAGGTGCACAGAGTGCGCCATTCCGATTACGCCCTCACTGCGGCCGAGAAGAATGCCGGTATCGTGCTCATGTGCTGCAACACCGCCGTCGGCGACCTGGTGATCGAGGCACGCGAGGCGCACAGCCCCGCCGACATGCCGCTGCAGAACATCGAGGCCAGGGTCAAGTCCGTCAGCCCGATCGCGCGACGACATCCGGCTGCTGCACCTTCAGACGCCGCGCAGCAACCGGCTGCGCTTTCTTGCTGGCCAATCGGTGTCGCTCGCGCTTCCCGCCGGGCCGGACGCATCCTATCCGGTGGCGAGCTGCCCGTGTGACGAGCGCAACCTGCAGTTCCACATACGCCAGCGCGCGGGCGACGCGTTCGCCGAGCGCGTGTTCAGCGGGCTGACCGGCGCGGACACGGTGCGCATAGAGGGCCCGCGCGGCGAGTTCGTGCTCGACGAAAAATCGAATCGCCCGCTCATCTTCCTCGCCTGCGAGACCGGATTTGCGCCGATCAAGAGTCTGCTCGAGCATGCCATGGCGGTCGACGCGGCCGAGACGCTGGATCTGTACTGGATCGCTTCCGGCAGGAGCGGTCATTACCTCGACAACCTGTGCCGCTCCTGGAGCGACGCCCTGGACAACTTCCGCTACGCCCCGTTGACGGCGGACGATGCCTTGCCGGACGAAGCCGCCGTGCGGGGCGCGCTGCAGCCCCTGCTGGAGGATCATCCCCGGCTGGACGGCTACGATGTCTACGTCGCGGGGCCCGGGCGGCTGGCGAACGCAGCCGAGTTCCTGCTGCTCGAGCGCGGGCTGCCGCGCGCGCAATTGTTCGTCAACACGCTGGAGTCCTGAGGCAAAAGCCCGCTTTCCGGGCGCACGGCAGTTCATGCGTCGGGCGGCGGCCCGGACTTTCTCCTGTACTTTCCCAGGCCGTGCTCGACCGCGGACACTGCGGCCTCGACGCGTGAGCGCATCCCGAGCTTGCGCAGGATCCCCTTGACGTGCAGCTTGACGGTTCCGTCGGAGATCTCCAGCGCGCGCGCGATCATCTTGTTGCTGAGGCCGTCGGCGACGCGCTCCAGGATCTCGAGCTCGCGCGGCGTGAGCTCGGAGAAGGGCGCCGCCGGGCGCCGCCCTTCCGGCTCCGGGCCGACCGTGCTCCGCACGAGACGCGCCAGGGTGCCGACCATCTCGCGGGCCACGACGTTGTCGCCCTGCAGCGCCGCCTCGAGTGCTGGCACCAGCTCCTCCGGCTCGATGTCCTTCAACAGATACCCCTGCGCGCCGCCGCGCAGCGCCGCACTCAGATCGGCATCCTCGCGGCTCATGGTGAGCATCACGACCGGTGTGCCGACGCCGCTTGCACGCAGTTGCTTCAAGGTCTCGATGCCGGTCATGCCCGGCATCTTGATATCGAGCAGAATGATGTCGGCGAAAAGCTCCCGCGCGCGCCGCACGCCTTCCTCGCCCGAGCTGACCGAGGCTACCACCTGGACGCCGCGGCTCTGCAGCAACTCCTCGATGCCCTTGCGCACCAGCGCGTGGTCATCGATCAGCAGCACCCGCATCTCAGTACCCGCCCGGCCGTCCGAAGGACACTGCGCGCCCCCGCGGGGGGCAGCGAACGAGGTGAGCGTGGGGGCAGTTCATGTCAGCGTCGCGCCGCAACGACGGGCGAACCGGCCGGCGGAGGCGCGTTGAAGATCAGTACGATGCGCGTGCCCTCACCGGGCTCGCTTTCGATCACGATCTGGCCGGGCAGCCGCTCGGTGCGCTCGCGCATGATCGCGAGCCCGGCATGCTCGCCGGTCATCGGTTCGTCCGGGCCGGACATGCCCAGGCCGTCGTCTTCGATCAGCACCGTGTACAGATCATCCTGGTTGTTGAGCATGATGCGCACGTTGTGCGCGTTGCTGTGCTTGCGGATGTTGGTGAGCGCCTCCTGGATGATGTAGAAGACCTGGATTTCCTGAACCGGAGTGAGCGCGAGCGCGCGGCAATCGTTTTGGAAGAACACGGCGATGCCGGTCTCGCGGCCAAAGCGCTCGACCAGAGTGGCCACCGTCTGCACCAGCCCGGATTCGTCGAGCTTCAGCCGGTAGTTCGTCAGCAGGTCGCGCAGGTCCGCGTTTGCCTGCGTCATCGCGCGACGCAAGGTGCTCGCTTCGTACTGCGCGGCGCCCAGGTCCTTGCGCGCCAGAGCCTCGCTAAGCATCTTCAACTGCAGGCGCATCCCGATCAGCGACTGCGCCAGCGAATCGTGCAGCTCGGCGCCGATGATGTTGCGCTCCTCCATGATGGCGAGGCGGCGCGCTTCGCTCTCGAGGCGCGCCTTCTCGATGGCGAGGCCGAGGTGGCGGCCCACGCTGATCAGCAGAACGGACATGTCCTCGCCCATCGCCGCAAGCGGCCGGTCGAGAAACAGGTTGTATACGCCCAGGATGCGGTCCTGGTATTGCACCGGAACCACCACGAACTCCGTGCAGTCGCGCTCGAGCATCGGCCGACCGATAAGGCTCGCGCAGAGCGCCGTACCACTCTGGATGCGCAGGCCGCCTTCGGTCGAGGCCGCCCCGCACGGGCAGTGCCCCACCGGCATCAGCCGGTCGCGCTCGACCACTTCGGGCGCGAGGCCGCGGCTCGCGATGAGCCGGGTATGCCCGTCCCCGGTCGCGAGCCGCACGCTCGCCGCGCGCGCGTCCACCAGTTCGATGAAGATGTCGAGAAAGCCATCGAGCAGCGCCTCGAGGCTGCCGGGCTGGCTGAGGCTGGTTGCGATCTCGTACAGGATGTCGAGCGACTGAGTCTTGCGCGCAAGCCGCACCGTCGGTGTCTGCGCTGGCAAGCCTGCGCGCGGCGCCGGCCCGGCGGCATCGGCTTTCGCGTCTCGTTCGGGGGCAGTGGGATCGGACATACGACAGTCCCGTGTCGCGGCAAGCGGCAGCAACATGGACGAGCGCCAGACTAACCGCCTCGCGCGTCGCCGTCCAGCGGGGACTCAACGCGCCGGCCCCGGCGGCTTGTGCGAGGGGTCGTTGGGGTTGATGAAGATGAAACGCCGCTCGCCAGCATTGATCTCCACGTAGTCGAGGGTCGCGCCCGTGAGGAGCTCGACGCTGCCCGGTGATACCAGAACGCTGATGCCGCCCGCCACAACCTGCATGTCGTCATCGGCCTTGTCGTCGAAGCCCATGCCGTACTCGATCGTGCCCTTTTCATCGAGGCGCGCGGCCAGGCGCAGGCACGCCTCCTCGAGGCCGGTTTGCTGGGCCGATTTGAGGATCTGCTCTGCGGCCTGCGGCGTGATGGTGATCATGCAACCTCCTCTGGCACTTGGGCCTCAACCGGTACTCCATGACCGGGGTCTGCGCATCCCGGCGATCCTGCACGCCTGCTTGACATAGCCGTACGGAAACAGCCTGAACAAGTCGTTTCGCCCCTCGCTGCTCTCGCCCCTGTACCCGGCCAGGAACTTGATGACATGACGGGCATCGGGGGCGATCTGGCGCTGCTCGTAGTACTCGCGCATGAACCCGATCACCGCCCAATGCTCGGCGGAAAGAACGATGCGCTCCTGGCGCGCCAGCGCTTCGGCGACCTCCTCGTTCCAGTCCGCGGGATCGGTGAGATAACCTTCGTCATCGACCGACACCGACTTCCCTCCGACAACAAGCGGCATTGTTCCTACTCCGATCAGACTAAGGCTTGCACCGCAGGGGAGGACTTGCATTTGCAGCGCCGGATGAACTCGACGAAGCGCTGCGCCCAGCGGTTGCCGGCGACGTCGCGCAAATGCGCGTAGGACGCAAGCAGATTCTTGTGCACGATGCCATCGTGCCGGCCGTCGATGCCATGGCCGCGTTCGACGTCATAGGCGAACTGGACATCGGGCGCGAGGTTCTCGACGCTCGAATAGTGAAATTCATGCGCCCGGATGAGCTCCGCTTCGCCAGGCTGCGGCGCCGGCCACAGCCCGCGGCCGGTTTCGCGCAGATGCACGTAGCCGCGACCGACCGGACGCGCGTGCATGACGATGTCGGCGGGGAGCGCACCGACCATCTGGGCGCGGCGCCCGTTCCATTCGATGCCGCGCGCGAGGTACATCAGTCCGCCGCACTCGGCGTATGCCGGCAGCCCGGAATCGATCGCCGCGCGCAGCTCGGCGCAAAGGCCGCGGTTTGCGGCCAGTGCGTCCATGTGCGTTTCGGGGAATCCTCCGCCGATGAACAGGCCATCCACCGGCGGCAGACGCTCGTCGTGCAAGGCGTCGAAGGCGACCAGCTCCGCGCCAGCGTCGCGCAAGGCCTCCAGATCGCCCGGGTAATAGAAGCCGAACGCGGCGTCGCGCGCGATACCCAAGCGCACCCGGGCGCCGGGCGCCACGTCGGGGGCCGGCGCACAAGCAGACAGCGGCGGAGCCTGCCGGGCCACGGCAAGCACCTCGTCGAGATCGACCTGGGCGGCGATGAGCGCCGCGATCTCATCGATGCGCTTGCGCGCCGCCTTGGCCTCGTTGCTCGGGACAAGGCCCAAGTGGCGCTCGACGATCGTCATGCGCTCATCGTGCTGCACGGCGCCGAGCACCGGAACGCCAGTGTAGTGCCGGATCACCGCGCGCAGCTTTGCCTCGTGGCGCGAACCACCGAGCAGATTCAGGATCACGCCGGCGATGCGAATCGCCGAGTCGAACGCCTGATAGCCGAGAATCAGCGGCGCGATGCCGCGCGTCATGCCGCGCGCGTCGATCACCAGCACCACCGGCGCGCCGATGAGCGCGGCGAGCGCGGCGTTGCTGTTGCTGCCGTCCAGGGCGAGCCCGTCGTACAGGCCCTTGTTGCCCTCGACGATGCCGAGCGAGGCGCCGTGCATGCGCCGCGCGAACTCGGCGCGGATCTCCTCCGCGCCGCTCAAGTAGGGGTCCAGGTTGTAGCAGGGCCGCCCGGCGGCGAGTCCGAGCCACAGCGGATCGATGTAGTCCGGGCCTTTCTTGAACGGCTGCACCGCCTCCCCGCGCGCGCGCAATGCGGCGCACAAGCCGATGCACACGGTGGTCTTGCCCGAAGATTTGTGCGCGGCGGATACGAGCAGGCGGTTCACGCCGTGGCAGAATCGATATCGCCGTCCGCCAGGCTGTGCGGCAGGAACGGCAGCACTTTGAGTGCCATGGCGGTGAGCGCCAGCGCGAGCGCCACGCCGCCCGCGCCGAGCGCCACTTCCGGCAGGCTGGGCGCGTAGGCGGCCACCACGCCGTCGAAGAAGCTGCTGGCGACATGCTTGTCCGGGAACATCAACTGGGGATAGGCCTGCCCGCCGATGATGATCACATAGAGCTGCGCGAGGCCGCCGGCGATCACGCACAGCGCCGCCATTCCGATGGCCCAGCGCGGGCGGCTCGCGACGCGGGCAAACAGCAGCGCGAGCGGAAGGAGGCCTCCGAGCAGGACCTGCCCGACCCAGAAGACCGCCGTGTATGCGCCGCCGTCCAGAAGAATGAAGCGCTCGACCTCGTGCTGGCGCGCGATATAGAGGTTGGTCAGGTGATAGACCGCGACGAAATACAGGACCGTCGCGACGAACACGCCGAGCAGGTTCCCGAGCCGATTCAGCACGACATCGCCCAGCGCGCGACCGCTCCAGCGGCAGGCGGCCGTCAGCACCAGCACGAAGATGGCCAGCCCGAAGGAGAACGACATGACGATGAACAGCGGCGCAAGCAGCGCGCTGTTGTAGGGCTCGCGCGCCACCAGGAAACCGAAGATCGATCCGGTGCCGGTGGTGAGGACCAGGCGCCAGAGGAACGCGAACAGACCGGCGGGCTTGCTGTAGCCGTTCATGCGCCGTTCGAACATGGTCCACAGGTAGAGCGCCACGACGGCGAAGAAACCGGTGTAGAGGAAGATGTTCCAGGCGAAGATCGACGTGAAGTTATAGTGGGTCACGGCCACGATCAGCCGGTCGGACCGACCAAGGTCGAGCACCAGCACCGCTAGGCCGCCGGTGAGCAGCGTGAGCGCGAGCAGCCCGGAGAGCCGGGCGAGCGGCTTGTAGAGGTCCCGTCCGAACACCGAAGCGATCGACGCGACGTTGAGCGCTCCCGAAGCGGCGACGATCAGGAACACCGCGAATACGTGCGGCATTCCCCACACGATCCGGTTGCTCATGCCGGTGACATAGTGGCCTTGGTGTTCCATAGTCCACGCGGCCCAGGCGCCGGCGAGTATCAGGGCGCCGAGCGCCGCGAGCAGCGCATAGAAGGCACCGCTGCGGCCGGCGATTTCGCGGTACTGGACTCTTGCCACGGCTACAGGCCCTGGTAGCGCACGCCGGTGTTGAGGGCGAGGTCGGGGCGGACCTGACTCGACGGCGCGGTACGCAGGCGGCGTTGGATCTCGGCCGAGGAATCATTGAGATCGCCGAACACCATGGCCTTGCCGCCGTCCCGGTTGCACGCCTCCACGCAGGCCGGGGTCTCGCCGCGATCCACGCGGTGCACGCACAGTGTGCACGATTCCACCGTGCCCTTGCCGCGCGGCACGTCCGCCTTCTGGCCGCTCACGGTCTCGTGGACAAAGGAGCGCGCGCCGTAAGGGCAGGCCATGACGCAGTAGCGGCAGCCGATGCAGGTGTGCTTGTCGACCAGCACGATGCCGTCGTCGCGCTTGAACGAGGCGCCGGTCGGGCACACGTCCACGCACGGCGGGTGCTCGCAGTGCTGGCACATGAGCGGCAGCGTCTGCGCGTAGCCAGTGCGCTTGTCGCGCAGGTCAACCTTCCGAATCCACTGTGGATCGGTCGTGGGGCGGCCGTGGCCGGTCCAACCGTTCTCCTCGCGGCAGGCGGTCACGCACACGTCGCAATCCGCGCATTTCGTGATGTCGATCAGCAGCCCCCAGCGCTGCAGCGCCGACGCGGCCTCCTGCGGCGAACGCGCCTGGACAAGCTCGATGAGGCGAAGCCCGGGGGCGAGCGCCGCGCCCGCGGCGGCGGCAACGCTCCAACCCAGAAACTGGCGGCGCTCCGGGTTCATCGAGAAACCACGGCGGTCCCGCTCTGCCGCAGGGGCGTATGGCATTCGAAGCAGTCGATGCTCACCGAGGCGTAGCTGTGGCAGCTCGAGCAGAAACCTTCCTTGCCGAGTACGCTGCCGGTCTCGCGGCTAGCGTGGCAGTTGACGCAATTCTTGAGGCTGAAGCGCGGCTCGCGCAAGCCCTGCCGCACGGTCCTGTCGCGCTGGTGCAGCAGCATCTTCATGTGGTCGCGGCGCATCTCTTCGGTGGGCGCCACGCAGGCTGCACCCTTCTCAATCTTGATCACGGGCAGGGCGACACGCTGCGCGCGAGATTCACCCGCGTCGGCGAAGCCCGCAACGGTCAGCATGATGGCCAGCACGGCGGCGGCAAACCGTATCATCTGCCCGATCCCGGCGCTCAGTGGTCGCCCATGCCCATCTTGATGTAGCCGGTCGGACAGACGTCTGCACAGATGTGGCAACCGATGCACAGGTCGTAATCGGTGTAGACGTAGCGGCCCATCGTGGCTTCCGCCTTGGGCGTGCGCTTGACCGCGGTCTGCGGGCAGTAGATGACGCAGTTGTCACACTCGAAGCACATGCCGCAGCTCATGCAGCGCTTCGCCTCGTCCACCGCCTGCTTGTCCGTCAGGCCGACCATGCGCTCGGCGAAATGACCGAGCACCTCCTCGGCCGACGGGCCGATCTCGGAGCGCTTGATGCGCTCCTGGTTCGGGAAATGGCCGAGGAAGAGCTCATCCGACTGGCAGACTTCCGCGGCGCCGCGGTCCTCGTAGTTGTGGATGGCGAAGCCACCCACCCCCTTGCCGGCGAGCGAGGTGCCGCGCAGTCCCCGGTCGATCTCGCGCAGATCGCGCTCCTCGACCGGCTTGAACTGCTTGGGTTCGAGGTTCACCTCGCGCAGCTTGTCGAGCAGGCTGAAATGGTGCACGTCGACCTTCGGCCGCTTGGTCATCTCCTTGTTGCCGAGGTAGCGGTCGATGCTGTCGGCGGCAATCGACCCCTGGCCGATCACCGTGGTGAGCAGGTGCGGTCGGATGATATCGCCGCAGGCGAACACGCCCTGGCGCTTCGGCACCTGGTAGAACTTGTCGGCCGCGATCAGACCCTTGCCGTTGTCGAGCTCTTCCATCCCCCGCAGATCCCCGGCCTGGCCGATGGCGGAGACGATGAGATCGGCCTCGAGATCCATCTCGGTGCCCGGCTTCTCGACCGGCTTGCCGCTCGAGTAATCGAGCTCGATCACACGCAGCGCCTTGGCGCGCCCGGTGCGGTCGTCGAGGAGGACTTTCTTGGCCAGCAGGCTGCCGCGGATCTTCACGCCCTCGCGCTGGGCGTCCTCGATCTCATGCTTGGCCGCGTTCATTTTCTCGATCGGCTGCATCGAGATCAGCATGACGTCGGCGCCTTGACGCGCCGCCGCGGCCGAGACGTCGTGCGCCGTTTGACCCATCACCACGAACTCCGGGCGCTCGGTCTCCTTCATGTCCTTGACGTAGCCCAGCCGGCGCGCCACCGAAACGACGTCGACCGAGGTATCGCCGCCGCCGACCACCACCACCCGGCCGGCGACCGACTGGAGGCGGCCCTGGTTGAAGGCCTCGAGAAACGCGACTCCGCTGATACAGTTGGGCGCGTTCGCTCCGGGAACGGGCAGGCTGAGGCCGGCTTTGCAGCCGATCGCGAGCAGCACCGCATCGAAGCCGGCTTCGAGGTCGTTCAGGTGAACTTCGACGCCGATGCGCGTGTTGAGCCGGACCTCGACGCTCATCGCGATGATGCGATTGATCTCACCATCCAGATGCTTGCGCGGCAGACGGTAGCCCGGCACACCATACTTCGCCATGCCCCCCAACTCGGCGTGATCGTCGAACAGCGTGACCGCATGCCCTTTGCGGCGCAGTTGATAGGCGGCCGAGAGGCCTGCCGGGCCACCGCCCACGATCGCAACGCGCTTGCCGGTATCGGGCCCGGCCTCGAAGGCGAAGTTCTGCTCCAGCGCATAGTCGCCGATGTACTGCTCGACCGCGTTGATGCCAACGTAGTCTTCCACGGCGTTGCGATTGCAGCCGGTCTGGCAGGGCGCCGGGCACACCCGCCCCATCATCGAGGGAAACGGATTGGCGGCGGTCGAGCGGCGGAACGAGTACTCCTGCATGCTCGTGCCCTTGGGCGGCTTCTCCACCCCGCGCACGATGTTGAGCCAGCCGCGGATGTCCTCCCCCGACGGACAGCTCGCCTGGCAGGGCGGCGTCTTGTGCACGTAGGTCGGGCACTTGTCGGTTTCGTCGGCCGTGAAGATCTGTTCCCGCGCCGAAGCCCATTCGTGGTCGCCGTCCTTGAATCTGCGAACGGTGCGTGTGCCCTTCGCCTCGGGCTTGCTCGCCGGTACTGACATCTTTATCTCCCGTTAAACCGTCTCATTGCTTCGGCCCCAGCACAATCGCGTTGCTCACCAAGCCGTGCACGCTACCGATCATGTCCATCGGGTGCTTGTAGTAGGGGAGCACCTTCGTGAACTGGCTCTTGCATATGGCGCAGATCGCCGCCATGTAGTTGACGCCGTGTTCCTCCACGACCTGCTGCAGCGCCTGCATGCGCGGCAGCGCGCCCTTGACACGCAGCTCGATCAGGTCATCGGTGAGCAGGCCACCCCCACCGCCGCAGCAGAAGGTAGTCTCGCCGATGGTCTCGGGCGCCATGTCGACGAACTTGTTGACGCAGGCGCGGATGATCTCGCGCGGGATGATGAACTGCCCGCCCGGCACGTCGCCCATGCGCGAGCCGCGCGAGACGTTGCAGGAATCATGGAAGGTCACAACCTTGTCGTCGTTGGCGCTCTTGTCGAGCGTGATGGCGCCACGGCGGATGAGGTCATAAGTGAGCTCGCAGATGTGCTGCGGCGCCGGATAGCGCGGATCGAGGAAATCGAACGGCCCGATCAGCGTGTTCCAGAAGCTGTAGGCGACGCGCCAGGCATGGCCGCACTCACCCACGACGATTCGCTTCACGCCCAGCTCGAGCGCCGCCTCGCGGATGCGCTCGGCCACCTTCTGCAGGTTATCGTGGCTGCCGATGAAGAGAGAGAAATTCGCTGCCTCGGAGGCGTGCGACGAGAGCGTCCAGGAGATGCCGGCCGCGTGGAACACCTTGGCATATCCGATCAGCCCGTCGATGTGCGGCTCGGCGAAGAAGTCGGCGCTCGGCGTGACGAGCAGCACTTCGGCGCCCTTCTCGTCGACCGGGAACCTGACGTCCACGCCGGTCGCTTCCTTCACGTCCTCTTCCAGGCCGTCGAGCGTATCGCGCAGAGCGGGTTCGGGCAGGCCGAGGTTGTTGCCGATCTTGTGCACCTTGCCGATGATCTCGTTGGAGTACTTCTGGCCAAGGCCGACGCTGTCCATGATGTCGCGCGCGGCCATCGAGATCTCGGCGGTGTCGATGCCGTAGGGGCAGAACACCGAGCAGCGCCGACATTGCGAGCATTGGTGGAAGTAGCTGTACCAGTCGTCCAGCACCTCCTTGGTCATGTCGCGCGCGCCCACGAGCTTAGGGAAATGCTTGCCGGCGAAGGTGTAGTACCGGCGATACACTGAGCGCAGCAGATCCTGGCGCGCCACCGGCATGTTCTTTGGGTCCGAAGTGCCGAGATAATAGTGGCACTTATCGGTACAGGCGCCGCACTTGACGCAGGCGTCCAGGAATACCTGCAGCGCGCGCGACTGCGACACCAGCTCGCCCAGCCTGATGACCGCGACCTTCTCCCAGTCGGGCACCAGCTCGCCGGGAAAACCGAGCGGTTTCTGATACTCGGCCTTGGCGACGAACGGCCTGCTGTGCGCCATGGCCCCCTCGTGCACCCGCGGAATCACCGGGTATTTGCCCAGCGGCGGCGTCTCGAACGCGGCCATATCAGTGCCCGCCGGGCCGCCCCAAGGGCACTGAGGCCTTGCAGGCCGCGGCGTTGCGAGAGGCAACGCCTCCTCGGGGGCAGCGAACGAAGCGCGCGTGGGGGCGGTTCATCCTAGCCTCCCCGCGCTCCGTCAATGTGGACGATCTGCGCCGACCAGCCTGCCGCATGGCGGCGCTCGCGCGCGTCGTCCACCTGGTTGAGGCTCGGGCTGAAGAACACCCCCGGCGCGTGCAGCAGCTTGCTCAAAGGAAAAACGATCATGAGCATCACCACCAGCGCGAGGTGAACGAGCAGCACCGGGTCGGTCGGCAGTTCCTGCCAGTCGAATGCTATCAAGCCGAGGAAGAACGCCTTGAGCGCGACGATGTCGGTGTGCGCGAGGTACTTCATGGCGAGCCCGCTCGCGGCGATGGCCACGAGCAACGCGAGCATCAGGTGATCGGAGGGACTGCTGATGTAGCGCACGCGGTCGACCAGAAAGCGTCGCGCCCAGAGTCCCGCGAGGCCGACGAGCATGGCGAATCCGGCGTACAGGCCGAAGGGCTGGATGAGAGCCACCCAGGCCCAGACCGGCTCGGTGAAATAGCGCAGGTGGCGCAAGAGCACCGCCAGCAGCGCGACATGGAAGATCCAGCCGAAGAGCCAGATCCACTTATTGGAGCGGAACAGGCTCCTGAAGAGCGTGACCTCGATGAGCATGCGCAGCGCGACGCCACGGCGCGTGGTCGGCGCCGGGGGGATCGGGATCTTCAGGGGCTGCGGAGTGCGCGCATACACCCAGCTCTTCCAGGCCACGCCACCGACGAGCGTGCCGGCAGCGACGTAAAAGAGCAGCGTGTAGAGGATGGTCAGCGCCGACAACGGTCGCTCCGGTCTTCGGGCAAGGCGGATTCTAGACGCAGCCGGTCGGCTTCGGCAGCCCGGCGTACTTGCAGGCCTGCTTGGCGGGGCCGTAGGGGAACAGCTCGTACAGGTACTTGCTGTTTCCCTTGTCGGCGCCGAGCTTCTTTCCGATCGCCTTGGTCAGCACCCGCACCGCCGGGGCGATCTGGTATTCGTCGTAGTACTGGCGCAGGAAGTTGATCACTTCCCAGTGGTTCTCGTTCAGGTCGCAACTTTCAAGGCGCGCCATCTCCTTCGCCACGTCCTCGTTCCAGGCGGAGCGGTCGGCAAGATAACCTTCCTCGTCGGTTTCGATGGTTTGGCCGTTCACTTCGATGCTCATGTCGTTGTTCCCTTCAAGGTCAAAGCCAGGATTGCACGGTGTTATGGTCTACCACGAGGTCCACGAACCCCCCGTAGTCCACCAGGCGCACGCCATCCATCACCCGGTTTTGCAGGCCCCGCGCCTCAACGTCGGGCTTGAGCGCGTAAATCGACACGCTCTTCGCGGCTTCCTGCATCCGATTCGAAACGGCCGTGTCCCTGGCCGCCGCGTATACGCCGTCCTCGATCAGCAGCACTGCGCTGCCCCGCTGGGCGAACTTGAGGCAAGTCTCCAGGGTGCCGTTGTCGAACGGCGACTTGTTGACGGTATGCAGCATCTTTCTCGTCTTCAGAAGCTCAGGATCACGTCCTGGCCTTCCATGATCTCGGTCATGCGCTGCGCGCTCACCAGTTCGACGGGCACCACCAGGTCGCTCTCGCTCAGGCCGCGCGTCCGCAGCGCTTCCTCCTCCACGTAGAGCTTGGTCACGTCGTAGTCTTCCAGCGCCCGAAAAGTCGGCGAGAAATTCTTCATCTCCAGACCCTTGGTGTCCTGGCCCTTCGTAAGCTGGTAGACGCCGTCGCCCACGAACGCGACGCTCACGTCCTGCTCGAACGCTGCGCCGATCAGCACCACTTCGAGCGACTCGAGCGCATAGATGCTCCCGTACGGCGCCTTGCGGTTCACGTACAGGAACTTCTTGGCGACACCGCCTTCGTTTTCCTTCTCCATTACGTTTACCCTTTCAGCCGCCGAAGACTACGAGGCGGTCGGCCTGGATGCCGGCTTCGATGAGCTGGCCCAGGCCCGAAATCCGGAACCCCGGCGCAATGTTGTCGGCGTCCTTGCCGTGGCGCTTGGCCTCGCTCGCGTCGATCAGGCCGCGCCGCTGCGCGGCGGCGACGCAGACCACGAGGTCGAGCTTGTGCAGCGCGGCGAGATCGCTCCAGCGCTTGACGATGTTGCGGTCGTCCTGCGGCGGCACCGTGAGCCGCGTGCCGTTGTTCACGCCGTCGTGATAGAAGAACACGCGGTAGATCTCGTGCCCCTTCGTGAGCGCCGCCTTGACGAACTGGTAGGCCGTGTCCGAAGCCTCGTGGGTGTACGGCCCTTCATTGACCAGGATGCCGAATTTCATGACGCGCCCGTGCTCAGAAGCGGATGTGGGCCGAGGCGTTGAGGCTGTTGCGCGCCCCGCGCCAGTTGTCGATGTGGAACTTGGTGAAGGGCAGCTCGGTCAGCTCGAAGAACCGTGGCCAGCCGATGCGCTCCACCCAGTCGCCGACGCGCTCCCAGTCGCGCGCATCCTTCTTGTACGTGTAGAGGATTTTCTTCACCACCGCGGCGACTTCGGGCCAGCGCGGCGGATTGTTGGGAAGGCCGGCCGCCACCAGCTTCTGGAACATCGGCTTGGAGCGGGCGTTCGAATTCTTTCCGCCCACCCAGATGGCGAGCTTGGAGTGCTCCGGATCGTTGATCTGCATCGGCGGGCACGGCGGATAGCAGGCGCCGCAGCAGATGCATTTCTTCTCGTCCACTTCGAGCGAGGGCTTGCCGTTCACAATCGCCGGACGGATCGCCGCCACCGGGCAGCGCGCGACCACCGAGGGACGCTCGCACACATTCGCCACGAGGTCGTGGTTGATCTTCGGCGGCTTGGTGTGCTGCACGTTGATCGCGATGTCGCCCTGGCCGCCGCAGTTGATCTGGCAGCAGGACGTGGTGATGTGCACGCGGTTGGGCATCTCCTCCTTGATGAATTCGCCGTAGAGCTCATCCATCAGGGACTTCACGACGCCCGAGGCGTCGGTGCCGGGAATGTCGCAGTGCAGCCAGCCCTGCGTGTGCGAGATCATGGTCACCGAGTTGCCGGTGCCGCCGACCGGATAGCCCGCGTCGTTGAAGGCCTGGATCAGCGGGCCGACCTTCTCCCACTTGGAAACCATGATCTCCATGTTGGAGCGGATGGTGAAGCGCACGTAGCCTTCGCCGTACTGGTCGATGATGTCGCACAGCAGGTTGATCTCGTACGGCCCGAGCTGGCGCTGGGTGCCGACGCGCACCGTCCAGATCTCGTCGCCCGAGTACGCAACGTGGTGCAGCACGCCCGGCCGGGGCCGGTCATGGTACTTCCAGTTGCCGAAGTTTCTGAGCATCAGCGGATGCATGTACTGCATGCCGTCGGGACACCCGCTCTCGATCGGCGTCCGCATGTGCTTCTTTTCCACCGCTACCTGTGCTTGTGCCACTGGCACCTCCTCCGTTCGAACCTATGCGACTACCTGCTTCTTGCGGTCGGTCCACTTCTTCGCTTCCTGGTCCCAGTCGTCCAAGCGCACGTAGGAGCTGGTACGCGGATGGGCGATCATGTTCGGATCGACCTCGATGCCGATGCCTTCCAGGAAGTTCGCCAGCCCGATGCGCTCGATCATCTCGCCGCAGCGCTCGTGCTCCAGGCCGTTTTCCGCCCAGAAATCGATCACCGTGGCGGCGAGCTCGCGCAGCTTGTCGTAGTCCTCATCGGTCTCCATCTTCATGAACGGCACGATCACCGTTCCCATGGTGTCGCCGATCTTGAGAGTGCGCTTACCGCCGATGAGGAGCGTGATGCCGCGGTCCTTGCCGGGCTTGAGTGCCTTGGTCATGACGTTGATGCAGTGCATGCAGCGCACGCAGTTCCTGTTATCGACCTCGAGGCTGTCGTCGTCGTTCAGGGACAGCGCCTTGGTCGGGCAGCGCGCGATAACGTTGTCGATCATGTACTTGCGGCCATGGCTCGCGACATACGCCTTAACTTCCGTCTGGTCGACCTGCATGTCGTCGCGCCAGGTCCCGATCACGGCGAAGTCGGCACGCTGGATGGAGTTCATGCAGTCGTTCGGGCAGCCCGAAACCTTGAACTTGAACTTATAGGGCAGCGCCGGGCGGTGCATGTCGTCGATAAAGTTGTTGACCAACGTGCGGTGAATGCGGTGCTCGTTGGTGCACGACTGTTCGCAGCGTGCCGCGCCCACGCACGACATGGCGGTGCGCACGCAGGGGCCCGCGCCGCCCAGATCGAACCCGTACTCGTTGATCTCGTCGAAGAAATGCTGGGTGTTCTCGGTGGTCGTGCCGATGAACATGATGTTGCCGGTCTGGCCGTGGAACGCGATCAGCCCGGAACCCCACTTGTTCCAGGAGCCCGATAGCTGGCGCAGCAGCTTGGTGGTGTAGTGGTTGCCGGCCGGCGGTTGCACGCGCAGCGTGTGGAACTCCTTGGACTCCGGGAACATACTCGCGACCTCGGAGAAGCGCGGGATGATGCCTCCGCCATAGCCGAACACCGAGACCGTGCCGCCTTTCCAGTAGCCGATGCGCGTCTTGTAGGAATGCTCGAGCTGGCCGAGCAGATCGACCATCATGTTGTTCTCGTGCGCGAGTCGCTTCAGCCCGGTGACGAAGCTCGGCCACGGACCGCTTTCAAGCTGGTCGAGCATGGGCGTCGGATGAAACGGCTTGGTCGATTTCTTCTCGGGGGGAATATAGGTGCTGTGACGCTCCGGGTTCTTGGGCGGGATCTGCGGATCGGACATGGGTTCCTCCTCCGGGCAATGCACACTCGACGACAACAGTTTAACGATGCCCCTTCGCGCAGCCTTAGAGGTCTTTGGGGATAGCGTTGATGGCGCGCACCCTTCCCTTTTGAGATATGCGGGGCGTCGATTTCGCCACAAAAACAGTTTGTTTTCAAAAACTTACTTCCGCAAGCACCGGTCTTTCGCTCTCCCGGCAAGTCGACCGAAAGTCGCCGCGGCATTCTCCACGCGGCGCCGATGCGGTACGTTCTACCCTTCCCAACTCCGACTCCGTCCGACTCCGGCCCCATGCGCCGTGAATTCCACCCTGCCACAAATTGTTGAACATCCGTTTGCGCTGGATCAATCGCCAGCGTATATGCGCTGGCGCGAGCGCAAGCTTGCGCACTACCCGCGCTGCATCGAGGACTTGATCGTGGAAGTACGCGATCCGCGCAACCTCAGTGAAAGCGAGGTCGAGGAAATCCAGCGCGTATGCCGCGCGGCGAACATGGCCGTCTATGCGAGCCCCCTCGCCGGTGTGGCCAACAAGGACATCCCGCGCCGTCTGGGTGCGCGCCTGGGCCTTGCGCGGCCGCGTGCCAACCCGCTCGCGGACGAGGACGGCATCAGCGCGCTCGAGGCGGAGCCGGGAAAATCGACCCTCGGTTATATTCCCTACTCGAACCGGCGCCTGCTATGGCATACCGACGGCTACTACAACGCCCCGGAGCAGCGCATCGACGCGTTCATCCTGCACTGCGTGCGGCCTGCCGCCACGGGCGGCGAAAACCGCCTGCTCGATCACGAGATCGCCTATATCTTGTTGCGCGACGCCGACCCGGAGTACGTGAAGGCCCTTTCGGCGCCTGACGCCATGACCATTCCCGCCAACGCGACGGAGGGCGCGGAATTCCGTCCCGCCCGGACCGGCCCGGTGTTCTCTTCCGATGCCGGCGCACTTCATATGCGCTACACGGCGCGCACGCGCAGCATCGAATGGCGGCCGGACGCCACGACGCGCGCCGCGGTGCAATTTCTCAACCGCATCCTCGATGCCGACTCGCCCTACGTATTCGCGCTGCGGCTGGCCGGCGGCCAAGGCCTGATATGCAACAACGTCCTGCACAACCGCAGCGCTTTCACCGACGTCGCCGCCCCCGGCCTGGGCAGGCTCGTCTATCGCGCCCGATATTCCGATCGCATCGCGGAGGGCGTCGCCGCACTCTGACGCGGTCCCTCTCCTGAAGGAAACGCCGGCCTCCAATGAAGTACATCCCCCTCAAGTACATCAAGGAAGACCCTGCCGTCGGCAACGCGGACAGCAGCGAGGACGCCAAGGAATCGACCGGCATGCTGGAACGCCTGGTCGCCGACCTGCGCGGTCAGCTCGCGGAGTTCTCCCCCGCGGCGGAAACGCTGCGGCGGGCGGACCTCCTGCTGCAGCTCGGCCGCGCCCTTGTGCGGCTCGAGAAAGGGCCCGACGCGTGGGCTGCAGCGCGCGAGGCGTTCGACCTTTACCTGACCGAGCAGGCCTGGGAAGGTGCCGCCCAGGCCTGCGACATCCTGTTTCTTTCCGATCAGCCCGAGTCGCTCGCCGCGCTCGGTCAAGGTATCTGGCTCGCGGTCACATATCCGATTGATCCCGAGCTGAGCGTCGCGCTCCTGCAGCACGTCGTCGACGACACGCCACCGGACTCCGACGGCGCGGCGGTGGCCGCCGTCACGGCGTACTACCTCGTGGATCTGCGCGCGCGCGAACCGCAGCGCGAGCACCTTCTCATCTACGCCAATCAGGTGCTCGCGACGGTGGCGCGCCGCCACAGCGGCGTCGACGCGCAGCAGGTCTTCAACCAGTGGATCGAGGATATGGAGTTGAACGACCCGGTGCTATTCCTGCCGCGCCTGCGCAACGTCGTCGATGTGCTGGTGCAGGACGACTGGTGGTTCGACCGCAAAGCGCTGCAAGCCGCGCTGCCGGTCGACTGAAGGGCGTCAATGTTTCGGGAGGAAGAGAGCGGCGCCACGGAACAGGCCGTACCGGGCGCTATCGTGGACGCAGTGTTCGCGATCTCTTGCCGCAGCCTGCCGGTCGATCATGCCTACGCGCTGTCGCAGGCGATCCAGGCCGCGCTGCCCTGGTTTGCCGAGGAGCCAGGCGCCGGTCTGCATACCGTTTACGGCGCGGCTTCGGCCAGCGGCTGGATGCGGCCCGAAGGCGCGGGCGCGTTGCTGCAACTTGCGCATCGCGCCAAGCTCGCGCTGCGCCTGCCCCGGCACCGGCTCGGCGATGCCGCCGCTCTGCTCGGCCGCACCCTGCAGGTGGCGGGCTGGCCGCTGCGCGTGGACAGGCTCTCCCTGCGACCGCTGTCACGAATCACGACCTTGTTCTCGCGCTGCGTCGTTCTCGCCGCCGCAGGCGACGAAGCCGCTTTCCTGGATGCCGCCGCGGGCGAGCTCGGAGCGCTCGGCATCAACCCTGGAACAACGCTGTGCGGCCTCGTGACGCCGGTCGCGACGCCGGCGCGCACCTACCAAACGCGCAGCCTGATGCTCGCCGGCCTCACGCTGGAGCAATCGCTCGCGTTGCAGCAGCACGGATTGGGTGCCGAGCGCAAGCTCGGCTGCGGTGTGTTCATCCCCCACAAAGATATCGGCGACCTGCGCCCCAGATCGGATTAATCGCAAGAGAGGAAACCATGGCGTACGAAGTGAAAGGGAAGGTGCTCGAGGCGACGGAAAATGGCTATCTGGTTTCGCCGGAGGACTGGGACAAGGATGTCGCGGAGTCGATCGCGGTCGCGGAAGGGCTCACGCTCACCCCGGACCATTGGGACGTGATCGATTACCTGCGCGACGCGTACTACAACCACAACGGCGAGCAGCCGAATAACCGCGCGATGCTCAAGGCGATGCAGGACAAATGGCCGGGCCGCAAGGTGGACAACAAGACGCTGTTCGATCTCTACCCGGGTAACCCCTCCAAGCAGGCGGGCAAGATCGCTGGTCTGCCGGAGAGCCTGCGCAAGGGCGGGTACTGACCGCCCGTCATCGGTAGTGCTTGCGCTGCGAGCACCTTTTGCCCGCCTGCTGCACCACGCCGCCGCGGATTGTATAGGGCGCAGTGAGCTCGAAGCCACCGTACTTCGGATTGAGGGGCTTCAGGAAGCGGCGCTCGCCCTCGAAGATGAGTTGGCCGAAGAAGATGTCACCTGCGAACTCGACGACCACGGTTGACCATCGAGATTTCAGCCGCGGCGTTTGAGCTTTAGGAGGTCATGTCCGCCACGGAGGTCATGTCCGCTACCAGTTCGTGGCACGGAATCGGGTCGCCACCGGCGCTGGCCGAGGCTGCGAAGTTGACGGCACCGACGCTCATCATCGTCGGCGAGGTCGCGCGGCTGCACGCCAAGCTGGCGTGGTTCGATCCTGAAACCAAGCTAATAGCCACCGAGCGCATGCCGGTCGCGCGGACCACAATGGCTGGCTGAGCACGGCCGGCGTGAAAGCCTCGCGCCGGTGACCGCAGTCGATTCAGAGGCGACTCGCCAGCGTCGCCTTGCGCTCCACGGCGAGAATCGCCGCTTCGACGCGCGAGGTCAGGTTCAGCTTGGCCAGAATATGGCGCACATGCAGCTTGACCGTGTCGTGGCTGATGTCCAGGGCCCGGGCGATGGCCTTGTTGCTCTCGCCGCGAGCCAAATGATCCAGGATCTCGCGCTCGCGCCCGGTGAGCGACTCTAGGAGGTCCTCCTTGGACGCCTTCTGCCCACCGGACTGCAGCAGGCGGGCCAGCTTAATCGTCATCGCCGGGGCCACCACCACCTCGCCCTGCGCCGCCCGCAAGAACGCGTCGACGATGTCCTCGGGATCCATGTCCTTGAGCAGGTAACCTCGCACGCCGGCCCGGAAGGCGCTGGCCAAGTCCTCCTCACTATCGCTTACCGTCAGGATCACCACCGGGACTTGGCAGCCCTCCTCCCGGAGCCGACGCAACACCGTGATGCCATCCACCTGCGGCATGCGCAGGTCCATGATCACGATATGCGGATCCAGCTCGCGGATCAGCTGTGGCGCCTCGTTGCCGTTGCCGGTTACGCCGACGACCTTGATGCCCGCGTCACGGTGCTGCAGGAGGTCGGTCAGGCCCATGCGGCACAGGACGTGGTCGTCGATGAGCAGGACACGAAGCTCGTCGGTCATGCGCGCGGCTCCCCGGGCACCGCGCTCGCCGGGAATTTCAGACGTACCCGCGTGCCGCGCCCGACGACGCTGTCGATTTCGACCTCGCCATTCAGAGACCGGGCGCGCTCCCGCATGATATCGAGACCGAGGTGGGCCGTGGTCGCGTGCCGCGCCGATGGTCGACCGACGGGCGGCCGACCTCTGGCGATACCCGCGCCGTCATCCTCTATCGTGATCTCGAACTGGCCGTTGCGCCGGTCCACCACCAGTCGTGCATGCCGCGCGCCGGCGTGCTTGCTCACGTTGGCCAGCGCCTCGTGGACGATGTGGAAGACCTGCACCTCCTGCTCCACCGGTAGCTGCAGGTCGGGCGCACGATTGTCGAAATTCAGCAGCACGCCCGTCTTCTCGTAATAGTGATCCGCCGTCTCCTTCAACGCGTGCAGCAGACCCTGCGGATCCATGCGCTTGCGGAAGTGCGTCAGCAACTCGCGCAGGCTCGAGTAAGCGCTGCTCAGCGCCTGGTCCACGTCGCCCGCGTACTTGAGCGAGCGCGACGAGTCGCCATCGCGGATGCCCTTCTCCAGGAGCGCCATGCGCATCTTCATGTACGAAAGCGTTTGTGCCAGCGCGTCGTGGACCTCGTTGGCCATCATCTGCCGCTCGTTCGTGAGCGTGGCACGCATGCTTTCGCGCGCGAGCCGCGCGTTCTCGAGCGCCAGCCCGAGGAGCTCGCCGATGGAGCGCAGCAAAGACAGGGTCTCGCCGCCGACCCGCTGCTCCGCGCCCAGAAATAAGTTGTAGACCCCGAGCATCCGGCCGCGATGCCGCAGCGGCACCGCGAGAACCCGGCTGCATTCCCCGCCAAAATAGTCGCAGGAGGTGCGTGTCGCGCACGCGCGGAGGTCGGTTGTCTCCTCGACGCGATTTTCGCGTGCGGCGCCGCCGCAGATGCCGCAATCTCCGTCGACCGATGCCTCGCGCTCGAGCACGTCCTCAGGCAAGCCGACGGCGCCGACGAGACGCAGTCGCGTGCCGTCGTCGGTGAGCACGCGCGCCGCCCCCGCGCTGGCTCCGGCCAGCTCGACGATCGTGCCGAGGAACCGTTGCAGCAGCGCCTCGAGGTCGTGCTCGCGGGACAGACTCGATGCGATCTCCGACAGGATATCGGGGGCAGCGCCCCCGCCGCGCGTCGGCTGCGCCGTCGCGCGTGTGCTCAAGGCAGGGTTGGCGCTAGCTAGTGGCACTCGAACATCCTCCTCAACACCCGCAGCCTCAGAGCAAGCGCGCCTCCCTGCCGCAGGATCCCTAGATGCTATGCCTTCGGCAAGAGAAAAACTTGACTCTCGTCAATCGGGAATCATTCTCACGTCGCACGAAGGCCGGCCCGAGGGGCATTCTGCGTGCTGGAGCGCCGGCTGCCAGCTCGCGTGCGCGAGGCAGGGGTGCCTCTAGGCGGATCGGCATCACCCGTAAGGATTAGCGTGCTATCCCCCCTCTCGGTTATAGACGCTCGCGTGGCCCGCAGCGCCTAATACCTCGACAGAGCGAAGGAGGGAAACGCACCATGCCGCTGGTCAATCCGCATGGCGGCGGCGGTTTGCGACCGCTGCTGCTGCAAGGCGACGAGCTGGTCGCCGAGAAAAAGCGCGCTGCGACGTTGCCGAAGGTCGGCGTGAGCTCGCGCGAAAAGGGCGACATCATCATGCTGGGCATCGGCGGCTTCACTCCGCTCGACGGCTTCATGACGCGTGCGGACTGGCAGGGCGTATGCGACGGCATGAAGCTGGCCAATGGCCTGTTCTGGCCGATTCCCATCACGCTCTCGGCCGATACCGCGACCGCGGGCTCGATTACGACCGGCCAGGACATCGCGCTTGTCGACTCCGAGCGCGGCGCGTTGTTGGCGACGATGAAGGTCACCGAGAAATACACCATCGATAAAGCACACGAGTGTGCGACGGTATTCAAGACCACCGACGCCGAGCATCCTGGCGTCAGGATGGTGATGGAGCAGCCTGAGGTCAATCTCGCCGGCCCGATCAAAGTGCTCTCGGCGGGCGGTTTCCCCGAGAAGTACGGCACGCTGTTCATGACGCCGGCGGAGACCCGTGCATTGTTCACGTCGCTCGGTTGGTCCAAGATTGCCGCGTTCCAGACGCGCAATCCCATGCATCGCTCGCACGAGTACCTGGCCAAGATCGCCATCGAGGTGTGCGACGGCGTACTGGTCCACTCGCTGCTCGGCGCGCTCAAGCCCGGCGACATCCCGGCCGCGGTACGGACCAAGGCGATCAGCGTGCTGGCAGAAAAGTACTTCGTGAAAAAGACTGTGGTGCAGGCAGGCTACCCGCTCGACATGCGCTATGCCGGACCGCGCGAAGCGCTGCTGCACGCGCTGTTTCGCCAGAACTACGGCTGCTCGCACCAGATCGTCGGCCGCGATCACGCGGGCGTCGGCAGCTATTACGGGCCGTTCGACGCGCACCACATCTTCGACCAGATCCCGAAAGGCGCGCTGGAAACGCAGCCGCTCAAGATCGACTGGACCTTCTGGTGCTACCGCTGCGGCGGCATGGCTTCGGCCCGGACCTGCCCGCACGACGACGCCGACCGGCTGCTGGTATCCGGGACCAAGCTGCGCAAATGGCTGTCCGAGGGCGCGCCAGTGCCGCCGGAGTTCAGCCGGCCCGAGGTGCTCGCCATCTTGCGCGAGTACTACGCGAGCCTCGATCGCGACCAGCGCGTGGAGATCAAGCTGGCGGGCCACTCGGCGCGCTAGAGACCTGCCCATTCTTCAACTGAGGATGCCACATGCCCACTTTCGTACGTACCGACAAATGCGATGGCTGCAAGGGACAGGACAAGACCGCTTGCATGTACATCTGTCCGCACGACTTGATGATGCTCGACAAGGACGGCTCGGTCACGGGCCACCCGATGAAGGCGTACAACCAGGAACCGGACCAGTGCTGGGAGTGCTACTCCTGCGTGAAGATCTGCCCGCAGAACGCGATCGAGGTGCGGCACTACGCCGACATCGTGCCCCTGGGCGGCTCGGTGCAGCCGCTGCGCGGCTCGGACTCGATCATGTGGACGATCAGCTTCCGGAACGGCACGCTCAAACGCTTCAAGTTCCCGATCCGCACCACCTCGGAGGGCTCGATCGACCCCTACGGCGGCAAGTCGATGCCCAAGCTCGCCGACGTCGCCAAACCCGGCTTCTTCACCCAGTCCGGCGGCTTCCGGCCCGGCAGGGCCGGCGAGCTGTTGCACGTGAAATAGCTCGCCACCCCTACTCGATTTGAGGAATCACCATGGCTCAAGGAACCTTTGCGAACCCCGAAATCGTCGCAGGAGGAACTCGACATCCTGCTGATCGGCGGCGGCATGGCGTGCTGCGGCGCCGCCTACGAAATGATGCGCTGGACCGAGGCCGTCAAGGCCGAGACCGGCGTCGAACTGAAGATCAAGCTGGTCGACAAGGCGGCGATGGATCGCTCAGGCGCCGTGGCGCAGGGACTCTCGGCCATCAACACCTATATCGGTCCGGAGCTGGACCCGGCGGACTACGCGCGCATGGTCTCCAACGACCTGATGGGCATCACCCGCGACGATTTGGCGTACGACCTGGGTCGTCACGTCGATGAGTCCGTGCACCTGTTCGAGGAATGGGGTTTGCCGATCTGGAAGACCGACGCCGAGGGCGTGCGTCATGACGGGGCCGAGTCGATCCGCGAGGGCATTCCGGCGCTCAAGGACGGCGGCAAGCCCGTGCGCTCGGGCAAGTGGCAAATCATGATCAACGGCGAATCGTACAAGTGGATCGTCGCCGAAGCAGCCAAGAAGGCGCTCGGCCTGCCCCGCATCGAGGAGCGCGTGTTCATCGTCAAGCTGGTCAACGACAAGAACGACCCCTCGCGCATCGCCGGCGCGGTCGGATTTTCGGTGCGCGAGAACAAGATCTACGTCTACAAGGCGAAGGCGGTGCTGCTCGCCGCGGGTGGCTGCGTGAACCTGTTCCGGCCGCGCTCGGTCGGCGAAGGCACGGGCCGCGCCTGGTACCCGGTGTGGAACGCCGGCAGCACGTACGCGATGGCCGCCGAGGCCGGCGCCGAGATGACGATGATGGAGAACCGCTTCGTGCCGGCACGCTTCAAGGACGGCTACGGCCCGGTGGGTGCGTGGTTCCTGCTGTTCAAGGCCAAGGCGACCAACGCCTACGGCGAAGACTATATGACCAAGAACAAGGCGCTGCTCGACCAGTACCCGCCTTACGGGCAGGCGGCGGTGCCCGCCTCGTGCCTGCGCAATCACCTGATGCTGAAGGAAATGCGGGAAGGTCGCGGCCCGATCTACATGGATACTGTCAGTGCGCTGGCCAAGCTGCGCGAGACGCTTACGCCGAAGGAGGTCAAGCACCTCGAATCCGAGGCGTGGGAGGATTTCCTCGACATGTGCATAGGCCAGTGCGGCGTCTGGGCCGGCGAAAACGTCGAGCCCGACAAGAAGAACTCCGAGCTGATGCCGACCGAGCCCTATCTGCTCGGCTCGCACTCGGGCTGCTGCGGCATCTGGGTCTCGGGTCCGGAGGACCTGGGCGCGCCCAACGCCGTCGACGGCGAGTACGACGGCGTGCCGGCACACCTGCCGCGCGGGTGGAACTGGGGCTATCGCTCGATGACGACCGTCAAGGGGCTGTTCACTGCCGGCGACGGCGTGGGCGCATCCGGCCACAAGTTCTCCTCGGGTTCGCACGCCGAAGGGCGTCTCGCGGCCAAGGCGATGGTCAAGTTCGCGCTCGACAACAAGGACTGGAAGCCCGAGCTCGACACCGCGCCGGAAGCGCTCGCCGAAGAGATCTACAAGCCCGTGCGCAACTTTCATCGAGCACAAGGACTACACCACCGCGATCGACATCAACCCGCACTACATCACGCCCAAGATGCTGCAGTTCCGGCTGCAGAAGATCATGGACGAGTACGTGGCCGGGGTGGCGACGTACTACAACACCAACGATGTGCTGCTGAAGATCGCAGAGGAGAAGCTCGAGATGCTCAAGGAGGACGCCGCGAAGATGCGGGCCAAGGACCTGCATGAGCTCCTGCGCGCGTGGGAGAACTACCACCGCATCCTCACCGCCGAAGCGCACATGAAGCACATCCAGTTCCGCGAGGAGTCGCGCTACCCGGGCTTCTACTATCGCACCGATAAGAACTTCGTCGACGAGGAGAACTGGCACTGCTTCGTCAACTCGATCTACGACAAGAGCACGAGGAAATGGACGTGCTTCAAGCGCAAGCACGTCGACCTCGTCGACAAGTCCAAGCTGTTCAAGCCGGCTGTCCACGCGCACTGAAGTGAGATGCGATATGCATCGGGCGCCCGCGACAACGGGCGCCCGGTGGTCGAGCGAGCCTGGACGATGACCGATGCCGGCGTGAGCGACAACCCGTTTCCACCGAGCCCGGTGCTGCCGGCGCTGCTCGACGGCGGCAAGGCGATCCAGTTCCGCTGCCGCAAGGGCATCGCCTGCTGGAACGCCTGTTGCAGCAACATCGACATCTCGCTCACACCGTACGACATCGTGCGGCTGAAGACGCGGCTTGGGATTTCCTCGACCGAGTTTCTCGAGCGCTACGCGCTGCCCTACGAAATGGAAAAGGACGGCATCGCCGGCGTCAAGCTCAAGAGCGTCGAGGGCGGCACCGCCTGTCGCTTCATGACCGAGGCCGGGTGCAGCGTCTATGCCGATCGGCCCACCGCGTGCCGCTACTATCCTGTGGCGCTGTTATCGATGCGCAAGCAGGGCGAGTCGACCGACTCGAGTTCGTATGCCCTGGTCAAGGAGGCGCACTGCCTCGGCCACCTGGAGCCGCGCACGCTGACCATCGACGACTACCGCCAGGAGCAGGGGCTTCCCGAATACGACGAACTGGCGCGCGGCTGGCGCCAGTTGATCCTCAAGAAGAAGTCGTCGGGCCCGACCGTCGGCAAGCCCTCGCGGCGCAGCCTCGAACTCTTTTTCATGACCTGCTATGACCTCGATCGCTTTCGTGCCTTCGTCGCGAGCGACGGCTTCAACGATGTTTACGACCTTCCCGCCGACGAGCTCAAGGCGTTGCTCGAGGACGACGTCCAGCTGATGCTGTTCGGATTCCGCTTCCTGCGCCAGGTGCTGTTCGGCGAGGCGTCTATCGCGCTGCGCAAGGAAGCGGTCGAGACGCGGCGCGAGCACCTTGCCGAGAAGCGAGGGCGGCTCGAGCGGGAAGCCGCCGAGCGCATAGCGCGCGACGAAGACGGCCTGTACGACGACGCCTGAGGCCTCGGCCGGCGACACCTGCGCCTGCGGCTTCCTTGGACCCGGCTTGCGCATGCCGGAAACACATCGCGGTCCGCCCGCCAGGACAATGACCCCGGTCGAGTACGAGGCGTGGTATCACCAATCTCGCGGGGCGTGGATCGGCGAGATCGAGTCGCGATTGCTCGCCGATGCACTGGCACTTCACCCCGGTGACACGCTGCTCGATGTGGGCTGCGGAACGGGGTATTTCGCGCGTTTCTTTGCAACGCGCCTAGGCGCGCACGTCGTCGGGGTCGATCCCGACTTGGCGTGGCTTCGCTTCGCGCAGGAAAGAGCGGAGCGCAACGAGGCATACGTCGGCGGACGGGCCGAGCGACTGCCGTTTCGCGATCGGAGCTTCGATTGCACGATCGCGATCACCTCGCTCTGCTTCATTCGTGCGGAGCGGCAGGCGCTACGCGAGATTGTCCGCGTAACCCGCAAACGCGTCGCGCTCGGTCTGCTGAATCGCCACAGCCTGCTCTATCTGCAGAAGGGACGGGACGGCGGCGTGGGTGGTTACCGCGGCGGACGGTGGCATACACCGCGAGAAGCGCGCGCGCTGTTCGAGGGCATGCCGGTTCGGGGAATCGGATTGCGCAGTGGAGTCTTCGTTCCGGCCGGCGGGCAGGCGGCCCGGGTGGCCGAGGCAATCCTCGGGAAGCGACCTCCTCTCGTTGGAGCGTTTCTGCTCGCGGTCGCCGATATCGAGCTCTGATACCCTCGCCATTCGGCGGATCGTCCCTGCGTTGTGCGCATAAGGTCTCGCGTCGCCGCTACGCCGTGTCCGCAGCTTCCGCGCTCATCGCCGTGCGCACCGCCGGCAGCAGCGCCGCCGGCACATCGATCAGGGTCAGCGCCGCGTCGCGGCCGCGTGCCGACATCTTCTTCGCGGTCTTGCGCAGGATGTCGAGGAACTTGGCGTTGTCGTACTGGCCATGGGCCGCGACGAAACCGGCCAGATAACTCTCCAAAAACACCAGATCCACCACGTCCTCCAGCGCCTGAACCTCCGGATCGGACTTCAGCGTCTCTTTCTTTAACAGCGAGCCCACCCGGGCGACGGTGGCTTCGTCGTACCCCACGTCGCGCAGGATGTCGCCGGCGAGCTGCGCGTGGAACTTGTTCAGACGTTTGCGCCACTGCAGATAGCCGATGCGGTCCATCGGATATTCGGCGCGAGGAATTTTCCAACGCTGGATGTGCTGGCAACGCGCCGCCAAACGCAAGACTTCCGACGCGTCAGGCGCGAAACGCTCGAGCATCGCGGTCATGCGCTCGGCGTAGAGCGACTCCTTCGGCCGTTCTCGGCCATCGGCAGACTCGCGGTTGGGGTCCTCGGCGTTGGCGGTGTCGAAGCGCGCCAAGGCGCGCTCGAAGCGCTGACGATCGGCGATCATCGGGTCATCTCGCAAGGCGCCGCGTGAGGGCGCTCGCGGCTACGGCGCGAGCCACAGTAGCTTCTACGTGCCAGCCGGCTTGGCCGCGATTGCCTGCAGCCGGGTGGGCTCGATGATGTGCCCGTCAAGGCCGGCTTCCTTCGCGCTGCCGCCGTAGGCGACGGTCATGAGCTGGCTATAGTAAGTGACCGGCATCGCGAGCTTGGTGCCGTAGCGCTTGTTGATTTCCGGCTGGTAGACCTCGACGTTAGCCTGGCACAGCGGGCACGGCGTGACGATCATGTCTGCACCCTGGTCGTAGGCTGACTCGACGATGTCCTTGATCTGTTTCTGGCTTTTTTCGGGTTCGGAAAACGCGAGGGCACCGCCGCAGCAGGTGACCTTCTGGTCGTACTCGGTCATCGGCTCGCCGCCGACCATCTCGACGAGCTTGTCGAGATACTTGGGATCCTCGAACGATTCGCCGGCGATCCCGAACGGGCGGTTGGTCTGGCAGCCGACGTAGCCCGCGAACTTGATGCCCGCCAGCGGCTTGACCACAGGCTTCGCCAGCTCGTCGTAGCCAAAGTCCTCGATCAGCACCTCGACCATGTGACGGACTGGCGCCTCGCCCTTGTAGGTGAGGCCCGCCTCCTTCAGCGCCTCGTTGGTGTCGGCCAGGAGCTGCGCGCTGCCATCGAGCTTCTCCTTGGACTCGCGGGCGTTGAGCCAACACGCGGCGCACGTGGCCACCATATCCCGGCCCGGCAGGTGTGTCTCGGCGAGCGCGAAGTTCCGCGCGTTCATCACGTGTCGCTCGAGCTCGCCGCCCCCAGCGTAGCTGATCGAAGCGCCGCAGCAGTTCCAGTCCGGGATCGGCGTGAGCTTGACGTCGAGCGTCTTGCACATGGCGTTCACCGACGTCAGATAGTTCGCTGCCGACGCTCTCAGTTGCGACGAGCAGCCGGGGTAGAACGCGTATTCCTTCTTGGCCATAAGTGTTTTCCTTCAGGACACTGCCTGCCGGCGCCGGTCGTCGATCTGCCGCGCCTTGCGCAGCATCGCTTCGATGCCTTTCCGGTCCTTGCAACGGTGGCCCTTGAGGAGCTCGAACGGATTGAGTCGTCCCGCCTTCAACAGCCCGAGCGCGATCCTGCGCATGCTCCACCCTTTCTTGAGGCCGTCGATGAGGCCATCCCGGAAGTACAGCCCCAAGGTGAGTCCGAGCTCATTGACGCGGCCGGTATGCGTGCAGTTCTTCCAGAACTGAAGCGAAAAGTCCCGCGTGGCCTGCATCTTCGGCGCGAGGCCCAGCCCCTGCGCGTACGCGGCGATACCGTGCATGATCGTCGTGATCGGGAGCTGGCGCGGGCAGCGCACCACGCAGTTGTAGCAGGACGTGCACATCCACATCGAGTCGGTCGTCAGCACCGCCTCGCGCTGGCCGGCGCGGACCATCATGAAGAGTTTCTGCGGCGAATGCGTCCAGTGCGGCCCGAACGGGCACGAACCGGCGCACACGCCACACTGCATGCACATCCGCACCCATTCGCCACCTTCGACGTTAGTCTCGACCTCGCGGAGGAAGTCGTTGCGGTAGAGGCTCGCGTGCCCGCCAGGGTCGGTCATCGGCGCCTCACGCAAAACCCTTCATGGGGCTCATGCCGATCTCCCGGATCTTCGCCGCGTAGTCGTCGATGAGCCGCGGCACGCGTTCAATATCCGTGATCGCCACCTCGTAACTCGCCACACGCTCGGTTTCCAGGCTGAGCTGCTTGAGCGTATCGCCAACCTTGCTCATGCGATCGCTCGCCATTTCCGAGCCTTTGACGAAGTGGCACTGGTAGTCGTCGCCCTTCTTGCAGCCCATCAGCATCACGCCGTCCCAACCGCCATTCAACGCGTCGGTGATCCAGATGGTGCTCACCGAGCCGAGGCAGCGCACGGGAATCACGCGCACGAAAGCGGAGTAGGTCCGCCGCTGCAGCCCCGCCATGTCGAGCGCGGGATAGGCATCGTTCTCGCAGGCCAGCAGCAGGATGCGCGGCTTTTCCGAGAACTCGTCGGGGATGTCGACCGCCTTGATCTGCGCGCCCACGGTGTCCACGGAGTAGTTCTCGAACGAGATGACGCGCACCGGGCAGGCGCCCATGCACGTGCCGCAGCGCCGGCAGCGGCTTTCGTTGAACACCGGGAAGCGCTTCTCGTCCTCGTCGATCGCGCCGAACGGGCACTCCACCGTGCAGCGCTTGCACTGCGTGCAGCCTTCGAGCCGCACGATCGGATACGACAGATCGCCGCTGCGCGGATGCGCAGCGCGACCCAGCGCGGCGTTTTCCACGGCCTGGATCGCCTTGAGCGCGGCGCCGGTCGCGTCCTCGGTCGCCTGCAGCATGTCCATCGGTCGGCGCACCGGACCGGCCGCATAGATCCCGGTGCGGCGGGTCTCGTAGGGAAAGCAGATGAAGTGCGAGTCGCTGAAGCCGTGCTTTAGCTGCGGCAGGTCGCGGCCCTGCCGATACGCCAGGTTGAGGATCGAGATGGACTTCACCTCGCTCTGCTTGTCTTCCGGCAGGTCGATGTCGACGCCGGAATTCGGGACCTGGCCGGTGGCGAGCACGACCAGATCGGCTTCGACGACGACTTCCTCGTCGAGGATCAGATCCCTGAAGTTGACTCGGCACGCCGCACCGTGTGTCTCGACCCGCGACGCCCTGCCCTTGGTGAACGTTACCCCCTTGTCCTGCGCGCGGCGATAGAAGTCCTCACCCATTCCAGGCACGCGCAGGTCGGTGTAGAGCACGACCGTGTCCACCGCCGGGTTGGCGTCCTTGAAGTACATCGCCTGCTTGATGCTCGTCGCGCAGCAGTGCCCGGAGCAATACGGCAGATGCGCGCCCGTGTCGTCGCGCTGGCCGGCACACTGGATAAAGACGACGCTATTCACGGCGTGGCCGTCAGCGCGCGTTATCGGCGCGCCGCGGGCCGCGTGCGCCAGCGCCTCCAGTCCCGCTTGATCGGTGACGTGCGGACAGGTGCCGCCGCCGAGCTGCGGCAGCCGGGCGAGATCATAGGTGCTGAACCCCGTGGCCTGGATGATCGCCCCGACGTGCTCGGTCGTCGTCGTCCCGCTTTCCCGCGCGATCAGCACGCGGAAGCGGCCGGGCGCGCCGGTGGTCTCCGCCAGCGTCGAGTCGAGGTGCACAGCCACGCGCGGATGTGCGCTGACACGGGAGACGAGTTCGGCCACGCCGGTGTCCTGCGGTTCGGAATAAGGGGAGCGGAATGGCACGCGCTTCCAAAGCTTTGCCGCCCAGCCGCCGAGGCGGCCGCTCTTCTCGACGATGACCACTTCGTAGCCGGCTTCCGCCGCTTCCAGCGCCGCGGTCATCCCGGACATGCCGCCGCCGACCACGAGAATGCGCCTGTCGGCCCCGGCGTCGGGATTGCCCGTCGGCAGCTTCATCTTCTTGAGTTCCGCGCAGCCCATGCGCACGTAGTCGTCAGCCATGTCCTGGCGCACTTCGTCGTGCGCGCTGCCGTCGGCGACCACCCAGATCACGCCCTCGCGCAAGTTCGCGCGCGATACGGCCGCCGACGGAAAATGAAACGCGTCGGTCTTGGCGCGGCGCGAGCAGGCCGCAATCATCACGTGCGTGACCGCCTCGTTCTCGATGTCGTCGCGGATCGCCTGCACGCCCTCGGCGCTGCACAGGAAACCGTGCTCATGCACCAGCGCCATCTTGCCTTCCTTCTGGGCGATCTTGGCGAGCCGGGTCGTGTCGAGCGCGCTCGCCGATGCCGCAGCCCGAGCAGATGTACGCCGCGGTCTTCATCTCGCTCATTGCTGGACTTCCACGCTTGCGGCTGACGCCGCCGCGCGGTGCACGACCTGGATGGCGCGCAGCGCGGCCGCCGTCGCGCTCTGCGTCGACCGGTTCACATCCAGCGGACTCGCCGCCGCACCGGCGGCGAACTGTCCCCCGCCCGTCGAACCCTCGATGAAACCGCTCGAATCCCGAACGACATCGGCCGGCAGAGGCACGCCATTGCTCTCGGGCTCCATGCCGATCGCCAGCACGACCAGATCATGCTCGGTGGCGTAGCGCTGATACCCCTCGGTGTCCACGCCGTGCAGGATGAGATTGCCCGACCCAGGATCCTGCGCGATGCGGGCGACCTTGGATTTGACGAACTTCACCGTCGGGTCGCGCTGCACCTTCACGTAGAAATCCTCGAGACGGTCGATGGTGCGGATGTCGATGTAATAAATCGTGGACGTGCCGGCGCCCTCGCCTTCGCCGTACGCCTCGGTCACATATTGCGTCTGCTTGAGCGAGGCCATGCAGCAGATGCGCGAGCAGTGGCGCAGGTGGTTCTCGTCGCGCGAGCCGGCGCACTGGATGAACGCGATGTTTTTCGCCTCCTTGCCATCGGAGGGGCGCATGAGTTTGCCGCCGCGTGGGCCCGTGCGGATCGGCCAGGCGCTCGAACTCGACACTGGTGATGACGTCGGGAAAGCGATCGTAACCGTACGGCTGGATCTTCGCCGCGTCGTAAGGTTTCCACCCCGTGGCCCAGATCACGGCACCGACGCTGAGCGCAATCGTCTCCTCGCGCATGGCGAGGTCGATCGCACCGTACTTGCACGCGGTGCTGCGCCTTTTCCGCATCGGCCGTGCCGATGATCGATGGGTCCAGGACGTAGCGCTGCGGGTAGGCCATCGCATGCGGCAGGTACGCCGCCTTGATCTTGTCGAGTCCGTAGTTGTACGGATTCGCAACTTCGGCACTGACTGCCTCGCCGCATTCGCCGCAGGCCGTGCACTGCTCGTTCACGAAGCGAGGACGGAGCCTTATGGTGACGGTATAGTCGCCGCGCGATCCGCCGACACTTACCACTTCCGCCAACGTCAGCACGCGCACGTTGCGATTGGCCTTGAGACGCCGCAGGTTGATCTCCAGGCCGCAGGTCGGATGGCACATCTTCGGGAAGTAGCGGTTGAGCAGCGCGGTGCGACCGCCCAGGGTCGGACTGCGTTCGACGAGCACGACTTGCCGGCCGCATTCAGCGGCCTCCAGAGCAGCGGTCATGCCACTGATGCCGCCGCCCACCACCAGAATGGACTGGCTCGTTGCGACCGGCACCTTCATCGAACCTCCACAGATCTAGCCACTTTCACGCCGAAAGGAACCGGCCGGCGTCACCGACAGCGAGCTTCGCCACCGCCTATAGCCCGCCTCTCCGCGAAGAGATATACGCATTAATGGCACAGCCCCGCGACCGGCGGCTATTCCCCGGAGGGAGTACCCATTCCGAAGGGTCTCGGCCGCAACTGCAAGCGGCCTATTCAGAACTAGCCGAGGCGACGGATCTCGAAGGTAAAGTCCGCCAGATCCGCAAGCAACCAGGTCGCCGGAGCGCCGAGGCCCGCGACCGTGCCCGGGTTCACCAGCCAGGTTCGCCCCCCTTTGACGTTGGGCTGCTCGATGACGGCGGCCTCGTGCGAATGCCCGCAGCACACGATGTCGTAGTCGCCGGTGCAGGCGAGCCCTCGCCCGTAGTGCGGGTAGTGCGTGGCGGCGATCCGCCGCCCTCCTAACCGCAGGTCGGCGTCCTGGCCATGGTAGGTCAGCAGTCCGCTGGAAGCGGCGCAGAGATTGCACAACGCCAGCGCATCGCCGACGTTGTTGCCGTGCACGATGTGCGTCGGCAGCGCAAGCTCGAGCAGCGGCCGCAGCGTGTTCGCGCCAATGACGTCGCCGCAGTGGATGATGGCTTCGGCGCCGGCGCGCCTGGCCTCGCCGACCGCCGCGACGAGCATCGGCGCACGATCATGGCTGTCCGATACGACGCCGATCTTCATAGCGCGAGGGACCTGCCTGCGATGCGCTTCATGTGCAGTGTCCTTTCGCTCCAATCACGGTCGCCGATGCGTCATGTCGCCGGTCTCGGGCAACGGCTGCGCTCAGTTCACCATACGCGAGCCGCCGGGGTTATTACCCTTCGGGGTTATCTCGATCCTCCCCATCCCGGCTATAGACACTCGAAGCACAAGTTGCGATAAGGGTTCTGCGCAGCACGAGGTGTGCCGCGACCTTTCCCATGCCGTTCCATTCCTCAAGTCGTCGAAGGAGAAGATTGATGCGCTACCCGACCCTGGCTGCTTCTTTGGTCGCGATCATGCTTGGCGCGCCCGCGTCTGGCGCTCCGGTACTGATGTCTGCTGATTGGGCAAAAGACGCGTGTACGGCGTGGAACAACGATCCGGTACTCACCGACAAGCTCGTCGACAGCGGATGGGTGAAGAACGACAAGGACCGCGGATTCAAGGTGATGCAAGTATACCGTTCCGATTGCGCAGATAAGCCCAGCGCTGAATTGCGGGTTTCGCTGAAGGACGGCAAAGCGATGTGCGTCTACGGCGGGGGACCAGATACCAAACAACTGGAAATGGGGTCCGATTACATTATGAAGGCCGAGACCGGCCACTGGGTCGAGATGGGCAAAGGCGAATACGGTCCGATGAGGGCGATGATGTTCGGACGCCTGGGATTTGACGGCCCGATGATGGAAGCAATGCGCAACATGGGCCCTTTCGAGAATTTTCTTCTCCTCGTCGGCAAGGTCCCCGGCGATGCGGCGACGTGCCCCGGGAAATGAGCCCACGGTCGGGGGATTAACGGCGTGGGGGGACGCGACCCCATTCTGCGATCGGTCAAGCCTGGACGATGAGCACTGGACAGTCGGCATATCCGGCGACCCGCTCCGACGTACTGCCGAGCAGCAGACGCTCTACCCCGCCGATTCCGCGGCGCCCAAGCACAATGAGGTCGGCTCCGACCTCGCGTTTCACGCCCAGTATCGCTTCGTGAGGGTTGCCGCTCGCGACGCGACTCGTGGCCCGCGCCCCAGCCCCTTGCAAGGTCGTGAGCGCCCGCTCGACGATGGCGCTCGCTCGGGACTTGTCCTCCTGGGAAGGTGCCGATACCGACACCACGGTGACGGGCAAGCCGCAACGCACCGCCACGGAGGCTGCCGCCTCGACCGCGCGGTCGCTGTGGGCTGAGCCGTCGGTAGCGAGCAGGATCCCGCGCCGCCACATCTGTGCCGCAATCGGAACGATCAATACGTTGCAAGGCGCATGCCCGACAACGGTGTGCACCATGGCACCGATCAGAAGGTTGGCAACGTAGCCGCGTTTGCCTCGGCGGCGTAACACGATCAGGTCGGCATTACGCTCGCGTGCTTCGGCCAGGATCTCCTGGTGGGGTGCCTCACCGCTTCGAACGGAGCCCATGAGTTCCACCCCGCGCGCCTTCGCCGCCAGGCGTAGCTTGTCCAAATGCATTACCGCTTGAGCTTCCGACTTTTCGGCAAGTTGCGGGGCGACGATCTCGAATTCGGGGTTGCTCACCACGGGCACGACCGCGAACAGCGGCAAACCGAATTTGGCTGCCAGCTCGATCGCCACGCGCTCAGCGTCGACATCGAACTCCGTCCCCTCGGTCGCAAGAAGGATCCGGTCGAAGGACCTGGACACGATTGCCATTCGCCGACTCACCGTCCCGCGGTCAGGATGTTGGATGCCGCCAGGACCAACACCAGGATTTGCAGCACAGCAATGACCAGATGCGCTTTCTCTCCCTGTCGCGCGAATATCGGCAGCACGGCCACAGAACAGATCGCGGATACGCCCGCCATGAACGCGATCGCAACAAGGTTGACCATGTCGCCCTTGGCGATCAGGCTCATCCACCCCCACCCGGTGGGCGTATTGGTGGCTTTGACAAACTCCCTCACGGGAAGACCCCAATACTTGGGCAGCTGGTCGAACGGAATGTGGGGCGGCAATAGTTCGGACAGGTAAGCTGCGAAGCTCAGGATCAGCAGCCCGAGGCCGGCCTTCACGCTGAGGTCGAGGACCTTAGCGTATCTGAGCTCCTCCGGTGAGGCATACTTGGATGGCGTATCCATGCTTGTCTGACTCCCTATCTCAGTTCCAGATGCCGAAACCCTTGAGCAAGGCGCGCACGCCGGCGATCAACAGCAGACCGATCACCAGGCGGCGGATCGCGGAAGCGTTAACCACGTGTAGCAATCGTGCGCCGATCCTCGCGCCCAGCATCATGCCGACGACCGACGGGGCGGCCACGATTGGCAGGATCGCGCCCTGATTGATGTAGACCCACGCGGCCGATGATGTCATCGACAGGATGAGGCTGCTGGTACCTGCCGCAACCTTGAGCGGGACGCCCATCAAGAGGTTTAGCGCCGGGACATTGGCCCAGCCGGCGCCCAGTCCGAACATGCCCGAGAGCGCGCCGATGACGACAAAGACGGCCAGTGCCAACGGCGTCCGATGCACTTTCCATTCGACATCACGGCGCCGGGCCGTGTCGTGAAAGATCCCGCATATTCCCAGCGCCATGGACAGGGTGTCGGCCTTGGCGACATCCGGAATGTCGGACTTCTTTGCCATCCACATGAGGGCCACGATGCCGAGGATGAGCACCCCGAGCGTCGTCTGCACGATCGATGAAGGCAACACCAAACCCATCATGGCACCGGCAATCTGGCTCGCCGCGACAAGTAACGATAGCGGCAGCGCGAGGCGCAAATTGGCCAGACCGATGCGCAGCAAGCCGGGGCTCGCCGCCAAGGCGCTGGCCAAGGCGACCAATAACCCCCCACCGCGGACGAAATCCAGGTGAAACGGGAAGAAGCCGCCGACGATGGGTACGAACAACACGCCCCCGCCTACCCCCGCGGGGACGGCCACGATTCCGAGAACGAAGCACACCAGAAAAAGCGCCAGCGCCCAGCCCCACCAGGGCATGAGGCTTGCGGTAGCATCGTCCGCGAACGCCGATGCACTTGCGCACAGCGCGACTACGCCGATGAAAAGAACCGCAATGCGAAGATTGCGTCGACGATGTGATCTCGCTGTGTCCATAGAGGAGCCCAAACCGAGCAATTGATGTGCTACCGAGAGCGGTGCATCGCGCTGTTGGCAATCCGGAGCGAATGGAATATTGTGCTCGGTGCCAAGTCGCTGGTATCTCCGGCTTCGGCTGAAACGTGATACGCGAAGCCCCAAGTCGGAAAAATGTGGTCGCATGCTGACCCCATGCTACCCGCAGTTGGGGAAACAGGAGGAACCGCAGGAATCAGGATTTGGCCTCGGCAAGGCAATGGGTATCCAAATCGAGGGGGGCAAAATGAACCAACGCGCTCAAGGCATCAGTGAGGATTGGCTGTCGCTGTGGATCGGCCTGCTTGTTTTTGTGCTTTCGCTGGGAGTACTTGTCGGCGCAGACATTCTGGGATGGGTGGTCACGACCAGCGTGTGGACCGACCTCTCCAAAGCCTTGGCGCCCGTTTCCAAAGCCTACGCGGGCATTGGAGGGGTGGGCGCTCTTGTCGTCACTTATCTCGTTCTGCTCGTCGTAATGACGCTGGGCGCGGCAGCACTGCATGCCGATTTGAAGCGATTCGCCCTTGGATTCACGGTTGTTTTCTGGTTGAGCTATGCGTGTTGGATCATCGGCAGCTGGGCCAGTTTTGCGGTCAATACCCCGGCTGACATGCAGAAGTTCGGGGTCAGCTGGTCCTTGAAACTCACGGCGGAGGGCGGATTTATCGTGGCGCTGCTCGGGGGCCTGTTTGTCGGGAACTTCCTGCCTGGGTTTGCCGATTGGATGAAAGAGGCGGTGCGGCCGGAATTGTACGTCAAGACCGCGATCGTCATTCTCGGCGGCTTCCTGGGGGTCACGGCCGCCGAAAAACTGAGCCTCGCGACGTCGCTGATGTTCCTCGGACTCGCAGCCATTATTGTCGCGTATCTGATTTTCTGGTCGGTGGTGTATTACGTGGCCAGAGTGTGGTTCAAGTTCAGCCGCGAATGGGCGGCGCCACTCGCCTCCGGCATCTCGATCTGCGGAGTATCGGCTGCCATTGCCACTGGAGCCGCGATCCGCGCACGGCCGGTGGTGGCTATCATGGTGTCGTCGTTGGTGGTCGTCTTTGCAGTCGTGGAGCTGCTGTTTCTTCCGTTCCTTGCGCAGACCTATCTTTCGCACGAGCCCCTGGTTGCCGGTGCATGGATGGCGCTCTCGGTCAAGACCGACGGCGCCGCGGTCGCAAGCGGTGCCATCACCGAGTCCTTGATCCTGGCAAAGGCGGCGGCTGAGGGCGTCAACTATCAAAAAGGGTGGATATTGGGAACCGCGGCGACGGTCAAGGTCTTTATCGACATCTTTATCGGCATCTGGGCCTTTGTCCTTGCCTACATCTGGACCACTCATATCGAGGTGCGCGAAGGCGACAAGGCCAAAGCCGGCGAGATCTGGAACCGCTTCCCTAAATTCATCATCGGCTACGTCGTGACGTTTCTACTGGTCTTGTTCCTTGCCTTGGGAGCGACGCCTGAGCTGATGGGCAAGATCAAATCGGCGATGGGCGAAGCGAACACCTTCCGCGGAATCTTTTTCGTTTTGACGTTTTTCACCATCGGCGTGATGTCCAACTTCAGAAAGCTCTGGGAGGAAGGCATCGGCAAACTAGCCGCAGTCTATGTGGTGTGCCTGTTCGGCTTCATCATCTGGGCAGGTCTCATCATTTCCTGGGTTTTCTTCAGCGGGGTGAAGCCGCCGCTGGTCGCCGGCTAATTGAGAGGAGGAAAGACAATGGAGCAGCCCAAAATTGCCGAAGAAATGCAGAAAATGGCCTATGAACCGCTCCTCCCCATTGAGAAGAAACTGATCGGATGGAGCCTGGGGCTTGGAATCGTTCTGCTGATAGCTCTGCTCGCGGTAGCCCACCTTTTCCTCAAGGCTGCGGCATAGGAGGCATGTAGCGCTAAGTCTAGCGATTCGGACAATAGGGCGCTGTCTCAACGCAGCGCGAAGTGCTGTTTGCCGTGGTCGGATCGGAGGATCACGAAGGCATCGTCGCAAAGCGCCTGGATGCCCCCTATCGTCCGGAGTACTGCCGGGTCGTGAGAAGCGGTGGCTCAGACACGCGGCTCGGAACTGCTCCGGTTTCAGATTTGCCGTAGCGATCCGAGCCGACACCGCCTCCCGCGCTTGCTCGGTGACCTCGAATTGCACCGGCCGCTGGGTCTTCTTCTGCATGACGATGGCGCGGGGTAAACCAGCTCGATGCGACCGGAGTGGAGATGCTGCGCAATCTCCCGCAGCGTCTGCGTCAGAGTGGCGTCACTGGTCCTTGGCGGTGTCAAGCGACAGGTGCTGGATGTAATGCAGCGCACGGGGCTTGCTGGCGCCATGGGCGAGGCAAACGTGTTCGCCACGGACAAGGCAGCTATCGAAAGCCTGTTGGCCCGGATCGATCGATGCGCCTGTCTCTCGTCATAGCCTACAGCTTGCGTAGTACCCCCTTGTCGATCGTCAGTTTGTTCAAACGTCTGCACTTGATTGCTTGAAAGTCTTTGCGGCTCGGCGTAGCCTGAAGCAGTAGGTGATGCGAATGGCGGATCGGTGCTCGCGGATAGGGCAGCAGTCGTGGGTGTCGGTTTTCGCGGGTATAGTGCCCCGCAACCGGATGCTCTCCCGAGTTCGTAGCCGCGAGGTATCGCCGATGCTGCAGGCAATCATGACGGGGAGGTACTCTATAGATGACATTCACTACAGGTCTACCCCGACGCCGGTAGCCAAACGCCGGCACACGTTGCGGTAACGCAACGGAACGAAGCCACAGCGATGTGGCGATCCTGCGAAGCCCCGCGATCATCGTGGGGCTTTGCTTTCAGCTCCCCGCTGTCAATGAGAGGCCGATCGAGCCCGCAACCCTCGCGCGCTCGAGCAATGCAGAAATCAGCCGTCTACTTCCGCGTGAGCTTCCATTCGAAGTCGCCTTCGCTGTTGCCCTTGAACGGGTACTCGCGGTCGTTCGGATCGAAGCGAAGCGTCACGTCGCTTGGACGGCGCCGCCTGCACGACCGTGCCGCCACCAGCCGCAATGGCCGCAATCGGCCAGTGCGTTCAAGGGTGAAAATGCAACCCTCACCAGTCCTTTGACTTGCCAAAGCGCGGACGTTCGAGAAACGTGGCATGCAGGCGCTAGAATGGTGTCTTCCAACCTGCCTCGATCCACGGATGCGGCCATCAAAGGAAAGATTCCATGCGCGCACTGCTCCCCCTTTTGCTCGCCGGCGTTGCCGCCACCGTAGCGGCGGCCCAACCCGACTGGCAGCCTATTGGCGAGAACGCCAACGGCAACAAGATCTACATCGACAAGGCGAGCATCAAGACCGCCCGAGGAACCACCGCGGTGACGTTTCGCACGGAGCTCAAGACGCCGATCGAGACGCTGAAGGGCGGCATTACTAGCATGCGGTCGCAGATGCGGGTCAACTGCAAGGACATGACCGCGGCGGGCATCGAGGTAATCCTGTTCGAGAACGAGGCAAGTAACCAAGCGTTCGCGCGCAACAAGGCGGCGAAGATCGAATTCCTGAAGGAGCCCGACGGGAGTTCGGCCGACATGGTGGTGAAGCAGGTCTGCCGTAAATAATCGCCGAGACAGAGGACCGCTTGTGGTTGACTGCTGCCGAAGACCGTTGTCGACCCCTCGCCGCCCATCGTGCCCAGGAGTAGCGGACGTTCGCGGAATTCGATGAACGGCCCAGCGCGGACGTTCGCCCGCCAGGTCAACGCACGACGACGACTGCCACCTTGGCGTCGTGGAGAACCTTGTACGCGACCGAGCCGAGCAGCGCCGCGCCAACCGGCCGCAGGCCGCGCGAGCCGATGATGATTTCGTCCACAGCGAGCTTTGTTGCCTGCTCCAGTATGGTTGCGGACGGTTCGCCTGTCGCCGCATGTCTTTCGACTTCGGTTGTCTGATCGAACTGATCCGCGCCTGCGTCCAGCACCTCTCTGCTCTCGGCCTCACGCACGGCCGACACAGCTTCGATTGACGAAACCGGCCCGACCTCCCAGGCCATCACCGGTTTCTGGACATGCAGCAGATAGATCTTGCAGGGCACGCCCTTCGCACGCCGCGCTGCATAACCCACCGCGCGCCGCGAGTGCTCCGAACCGTCTGTGGCGACGAGAATTCTATACATGACCCACCGCCAATGATCCCAAAAAAGCGCCGCTCTGTTCGCGATGATGGCGAATAGCGCGGCGCGGAGGAAACTCGAGAAACCTATAGATGCCAGACAAGCCGGGCGTCCACATACGGTAACAGGGCGCCACAGCACCAAACGGGCGCAGTGCGTTCGCTTTACGCTTTGGTGACCGTGCGCAGCATATAGCCCAGGCACTCTTCAATTCCGGAAGGGTCGAGCTGTGCGCCGGGCCGAGGAGTGAGAGTCAGGACAATCCTGCCGTCCTCGACGTGTTCCTCGATCGATCCGATGTTTCGACACTCTCCAGAAGGACAGGCCCAGGCGCTTGGCCTGCATTGGCGGATCTGCTGCAGGACAGCCGGCTCCTGACCTGACACGTCATCGATTTCTACGCTGAGCCCGCTGCCTTGCTTCGTGATGCGACACTTCATGAGGCCTGCTTTTTCACGTGATGTGGCGAGTTCCGCACGCGCTCCACCGCACGAGCCCCAGAAAGATCCGGCTCTGCGCTATCGCGCGTCGATCGAACCGATCCCTCGTGCATCGGTCAGATGGCAGCGTACAGTCCCACTGCCAGCACTACCACTGTCGCTACCTGCAAAAACACCCGGATCGCCATCCAATGCTCGCTGTCCACATGACCGACTTCGCCGTCACGCACCATCGAGGAAATTCCAAGTACAAGTGCCCCGATCGTAGCGACCATCGCCACCATGACTATGAGAGTTAGAAAGCTCATGACAACCCTCCTTTTTTCCATACCGGCGATCAAACGGTTACGCCCATTTCATCGCCGGTTCATTGACGAGCATCAACGATTGTCCACATTGGGGACTTGGTGCGCCGCAGCATCCGCCGAAGGAACCGTGACACTGCCCGCATCGCGCCCTCGCAGGCGTTCCGTACAACCGATGCCTTATCTGCCGTCCGTCTTCGGTCCCGTTGATTATTCCCTCGGCCGGCTGCAGTGGGTCACGTGCCACAAAGTCACGCCGATGATTGCAATGGTCGGTCCAACGAACCGGATATATGATTTCGTTTTAGGACTTCGGCGGGGATAACCGATGAAAAGCGTGGCTAACATTCTCAAGGCGAAGGCTGACCAGACGGTCTACACAATCGCGCCCACGGCGTCGGTGTTCGATGCCGTCAAGCTGATGGCCGAGAAGAACATAGGCGCGCTGGTGGTAATGGAGAGCGAGAAGGTCATCGGCATCGTTACCGAACGCGACTACGCGCGAAAAATCGTTCTAATGGCACGGTCATCAAAGGATACGGCGGTGCACGACATCATGACCGCGTCGGCGATGTATGTGAGCCCCGTCCAAAGGAGCGAGGAATGCATGGCGCTGATGACGCGAAAACCGGGTGCGTCATCTGCTCGTCATCGACAGCGGCAAGCTGATTGGCCTTGTCTCCATCGGAGACCTGGTGAAAGACATCATCTCGGAGCAAAAATTTGTCATCCGACAACTCGAACACTACATAACAGGGGAGCAAAGTTGAGCACCCAAGGCGCGGATCGAAGCCCTCGAATTATTGCTTTGCACTATCCTTCCTCCATGAGCATTTGGATTGCCGCCGCATGTAATGTCGCGCCAGGACGGCCGGGTTAAGCCTGTCCATGGCCGTCTCCCCGATCGGATTGCCGGAGCGGCGTGTCGATTGGCAGGCAGGCGTCGCCTAGTCGATGCGGGATCTCATCCGAAGTGAAGCGGTCTCGACCATACCTCAAGGCGTCGACACCCACTGCGCATGCGTCCCGGTCGGCAAATGCCCGACCCTCACTGCAAAACGGCTTACTTAGCGGCCCTCATCTTGATCATGGTCAATGTGGAGGTGGACCGCCTGGGGTAGCGTGCCAGCCTGGTTTGTGTCCACGCGCGGACCGCGATGGCCACGTGCGGCCGCTGTGCGGCCGCCGAGAGGAGTTCCGGAAAGGCCATGTTCGACCGTCCGATCAGGAGTGTCATGCAGCGCCAGAAGGTTCTCAAGGCGCCGCCTGAGACCCTTGTTAGCAAGGCGGCGAAGCTGATGGCGTCCAAGAACGTGGGCGCGTTGATGGTAGTTGAAGACGGCCGCCTCGTGGGCATCTTCACCGAGCGCGATGTCGTGTTCCGCGTCGTGGCCCGAGGGCTTGATGCGCGCACGACCGCGGTGTCGGAAGTCATGTCGCCTGCACCACACACGGTGCATCCCGATAAGCCGTTCGGTTATGCGTTGCTGGTGATGCACGAAAATGGCTTCCGCCACCTGCCGGTCGTCGAGCACGGCAAGCCCATTGGAATCGTGTCGGCGCGCAGTGCGATGGATCCAGAACTGGAGGAGTTCGCCTCCGAGGCGCAGCGGCGCAGGCACTACCGGGAACACTGCTAGGCGTGCGGTGCCTGAGTCTCACGCGGTTCGACGTGGATCGTCACATGCGCCTTCGCCAGATGAGCGATGAGCGCCGCTTCCATTCTGTCGCACACCGTGTGTGATTCGAGGACGCTCATGGTGCCCGGCACGAGCAAGTGGAACTCGAGGAAGCGCCGCGCACCGGCCTTACGCGTGCGCAGGGCGTGAAAGCTGCCACCGGCGGGCAGTTCGGCCCGGATCAGTGCCTCGGCGCGGCGCACTTCGTTGGGCGGCAGCGCGGCATCCATGAGCCCGTCGGCGGAGCGTCGCAACAGACCGATGCCGGTCAGGATGATATGGACACCGACGGCAATTGCCATCAGCGGATCGAGGATCGCCCACTGCGGCATTTCCATTACGATGACCAACCCGGCGATGATGCCGATTGAAGTCCATACGTCGGTCATCAGGTGCTTCGCGTCGGCCTCGATGGTGATGCTGTCGTGCTGACGAGCAGCCTTCAGCATCATGCGAGCCGTCGTGAAGTTCATGGCGCCGGCGAGGAAGGCGACCATGATGCCGGGGCCCAGCCTCGCGAGCGGCTGCGGGTCGATGAGCCGGTGTGCCGCCGACCAAATGATCGACACCGCCGCGACGAGTATCAGCGTGCCCTCGACGCCGCTCGAAAAATACTCCGCCTTGTCGTGGCCGTACGTGTGGCGGTCGTCGGCTGGTTGCTCGGCCACGATCAGCGCGCCGAGCGCAACCAGACCGGCGGCCAGATTGACCAGCGACTCCAGCGCGTCCGACCACAGGCTCACCGACCCGGTCAGGAAATAAGCGCCGAACTTGAGCGCGATCGTCACGAACGACGTCGCGATCGACAGGTACGCCATTCGGCGCATAGCACGCATAAACCCTTTCCTCAGCTGATGCGGCGATGGCAGCCATCATCCGGGATCCGGATTCGTGGCGCGTTGAGGCGGATCAACCCGTCGCAGTATTCGATCGCCTGCGCTTTTTGGGTCGATCATGTCAGGTCACCACACTTGCGTCATTACGGCAACGGCGCAACAACAGGGTCGCGCGGCAAACCACGTCATCGAGTCAATTCCTGGGCGTTGAGCGACGGCAAACTCGCAGAATCAATGGGTTGGCTGATCGCCTGCACTCGTCATCGCAGGGCCTCTCCTTAGCGGCCGGCCCGAAGTCGCGCGTGGGCTCGGCGTCATTCGCGCCTGGCAGCCGGCAGCGGCACAGGCGGATGGCAAATGTCGGCGGCCAGAAAATGGGCCGCCGAAGAGAGCAGCAAACATCGAAAGAAGGAGGTGTCGTCATGAAAGGTTTCGTGCAAAACATCGAGTCCATCGCCGTCAAGAATGCAAATTTCCGCCGCGTGCTTTACACGGCGAAGAACTGCCAGCTCGTCGTCATGGCGTTAAAACCCAAGGAGGAGATTGGAGCGGAAGTCCACAAGCTCGACCAGTTCTTTCGAGTCGAGGAAGGAACCGGCGAGGCGATTCTCGATGGCGTTCGAACCGCGATCAGCGCAGGCTTTGCCGTGCTCGTTCCCGCCGGAGCGAATCACAACATCATCAACACCGGCAGTGTTTCGCTGAAGCTCTACACGCTCTATGCGCCGCCTAATCATCGGGACGGTGTCGTCCACCGTACTCGCGTTGACGCGGAGGCGGATGACGAACACTTCGATGGCAAGACGACGGAATAGAGAACCGACCGCACCTCGGGGTGACCTTGGACGAGGAACTGGGGGTAATCGATTCGAGCGCTAAGCCGACGTTCGCGTGTCAGGCTCGGTCGCCGGATGACGTGCAGTGCTTCGCGATCCCAAGCCACCGAGGCACGATCGGCTGACGCTTCCGGAGTGCGGCGTGCCGATCAGGCCACGTACACCGTCTTGACATTGACGAACTCGCGGATTCCGTACGACGACAGCTCGCGCCCATAGCCGCTTTCCTTGACGCCGCCGAACGGCAGACGCGGGTCCGAGCGCACCACCTCGTTGACGAAAACGCAGCCGCTTTCGATCAGCTCGGCTGCGATCCGCTCACCGCGGGCCAGGTCCCGCGTGATGACCGCGCCGCCCAGTCCGAATGCGGAATCGTTGGCGACATCGATCGCCTCGGCTTCGGTCTTGACCGCAATGATGGCCGCGACCGGACCGAAGAGTTCCTCGTCATAGGCCGGCATTCCCGGCCGCACGTCGGTCAACACGGTCGCCGGATAGTATGCGCCGCTCCCTTCAGGGACCTTTCCTCCGAGCAGGCAGCGCGCGCCCTTGGCGAGGCTGGCCTCGACCTGGTCGTGCAATGCGTCGCGCAAATCCTGCCGCGCCTGAGGACCGATCTCGGTCTGATCGTCGAACGGGTCGCCCATCCTGGCGGCCTTCATGCGTTCGACAAAAAGCGCTTCAAATTTCGCGCGCACCGGCTCGACCACAATGAAGCGCTTGGCCGCAATGCAGCTCTGGCCCGAGTTCACCAGGCGACCCTTGGCGCAAATCTTTGCTGCGAGGTCGAGATCCGCGTCTTCGAGAACAAGGTAGGGGTCGCTGCCGCCCAGCTCGAGGACGGTCTTCTTCAGCATCTCGCCCGCCTTTCGCGCAATCGCTCGCCCCGCCGCCCCGCTGCCGGTCACCGTCACAGCGCGCACCAGCGGATGCTCGATCACCGCATCGACCCGCTTGCTGCCGATCATCAGCGTTCGAAACAGGTTCTCCGGAAATCCCGCGCGGCGAAAGATGTCTTCGATCGCCAGCGCGCACCCCGGGACGTTCGAGGCGTGCTTGAGCACCGCCGCGTTACCTGCCATCAAGGCGGGGGCCGCGAAGCGAAAGACCTGCCAAAAGGGAAAGTTCCACGGCATCACGGCCAGGACGACGCCGAGCGGATTGAAAATGACGAAGCTCGAGCGCGCCTCGGTCGCGACCGTTTCCCGCGCCAGAAGCCGTTCCGCGTTGTCGGCATAGTAGTCGCATCCCAGCGCGCATTTTTGCGCTTCGGCGATGCCGTCGCGGACCGGCTTGCCCATCTCCCGCGCCATCAGGCGGGCATGATCGTGCGCCTCGGCGCGCAGGATTTCCGCAGCCCTGCGCATCGGCCTCGCGCGCTCTGCGATCGGCGTGCGACGCCAATCGAGAAACGCGGCGTTAACCTTGCCGATGATCTTCTTGACCGCGTCGGGCGTGGCCTCTTCGTAGGATTCGAAAACTTCGCCGGTTGCCGGGTTGATTGCCTTGATCGTCATGTCAGTACCCCGAACGTTCCAGGCACTAGTCTACAGCCCGAGCATGCGCGGCAGCCAGAGCGAGATCGCGGGAATGTAGGTGACCAGCATCAGCACGGCGAACATGACACCGTAGAACGGCCAGATGCCGCGCATCACCTGCTCCATCGATACCTTGCCGACCGCGCAGCCGACGAACAGCGTCGCGCCGACCGGCGGCGTCAGCAAGCCGATGCCCAGATTCAGCAGCATGATCATGCCGAAATGGACCGGATCGACGCCGAACGTGCTGACGACCGGCAGCAGGATCGGCGTGCAGATCAGCAACAGCGGCGCCAGGTCCATCAGGCAGCCCAACACGAGCAGCATGATGTTGATCAGCATCAGGATCACTTCCCTGTTGCTGCGACATCGTCAGGAAGAACGCCGTGATCTTGGCGGGCAGCTGCATCAGCGCCATCACGTAGCCGAACGCCGACGCGCAGGCGATCAAGGTCATCACCATCGCGACAGTTTTCAGCGTGCGGTGGATCAACGTCGGCAGATCGCGCCAGCGGTAGTCGCGGTAGACGAACATCGTGACGAAGAACGCCCAGAGCGTCGCGATGGCGCCGGCTTCGATCGCGGTGAATATGCCGAGAAGGATGCCGCCGATGATGATGAAGATCGTGATCAAGCCCCACAGCGCGTCGAGCGAAATCCTGCAGCGCGGCGCGCAAGCGGCACCGATTCGCCGCGCGGATGGCGGTCCCGATACCCGATGTAGATGACGAGAGCGATCAGCGCCGCGCCGAGCAGCAGGCCGGGGACGATGCCGGCCATGAACAGGCTGGTGATCGAGATCAGGCCGCCGGTCGCCAGCGAATAGATGACTGCGTTGTGGCTGGGCGGCACGAGGATCGCCTGCACCGACGCGCTGATGGTCACGTTGGTGGCGAACGCCCGCGGATAGCCGATCCTTTCCATCTGCGGGATCATCACCGAGCCGATCGCGGAGACGTCTGCGACCGACGATCCGGAGATTCCGCTCAGGAACGTCGTGGCGACGATGTTCACCGCCGACAGTCCGCCACGCACGCGAACCATGCCGACCAGGACGTTGGCGAATGCCACCAGGCGCTTGGCCATCCCGCCCTCGGCCATGATCGCACCGGCCAGCACGAAGAACGGAATCGTCAGCATCGCGACCTTGCTCACGCCATCGGAGATCTTGAGCATCACCGCCTCGAGCGGCACGCCGATCCAGACGGCGCCGGCGATCGCGGCAAGCCCCAGCGAGTACGCGATCGGTACGCCGAGCGCGAACAGGAGGAACAGGCATCCAAGCAGAACCAAGATGTCCATCGGTGTGAGTCCCCTTCAGGTCATTCGAACGCGGCGACGGAGTGGGCATCACCCACCTTGTCCACCGGCGGCCCGATGGTCAGACGCTCGACGACGAACAGGAACAGGATCGCTCCGCCGATCGGTATCGGCAGATAGGTCACACCGACCGACAGCGAAGGAAAGTCCGCGATCGTGTTCGACCAGGTCGCCTCGACGAGCCCCGTACCTTTGAACGCCATGAACAAGGCCATCGATGCCATCAGCAACTCGACCGCGACGTCGGTTACGCGGCGCCAAACCCTGGGCAGCATGCTCGACCGCCGAGCGTCACGTTCATGTGCAACCCGAAGCGGTAGCAGGCCGCGGCGCCGAAGAAGGTGAGCACGATGGTCAGCAGCACCGCCGTCGGCTCGGGCCAGGACGCCGCGCGGTTGATCACATAGCGCGTGTAGACCGCCCATGGAATCACCGCAGAGATCAGCACCAGCGATGTCCCGGCGATGATCACGCACGCCAGGTAAAGGGCGTCCATCGCCTTTCGATAGAGAAGCGCCATCGATTCCTCCCCTCGACAAACTGCAGGCCCGTCATCCGCGCGCCAGGCCGGCGCGACACCTCGCGCGAAACCCCGGGACAGGCGAATGCCTGTCCCGCCGGATGCAGGACAACGCTACCCCGGACCGAATCCGGGATGGAGCGGAACTACTGAAACTACTGTACGGCCTGGATACGCTTGATCATGTCGGCGTACTTCGGACCGTACTTGTCCCACACCGGCTTGACCGCGTGCCTGGAACGGCTTCTTGTCGGCGATCTCGATGATCTGGATGCCGGCGGCCTTGGCCTTGTCCATCGCATCCTTTTCGTATTTCTCCCAGAGCGTGCGCTCTTCGAGTTGCGCCTCGCGGCCGAATTTCACCAGCAGCGCCTGGTCTTCCTTCGACAGCGTGTCCCAGGTCTTCTTCGAGAAGACGAGCATCTCGGGAACGATCAGGTGCTCGTCGAGCGTGTAGTACTTGGCGACCTGATAGTGATTGTCGAATACGAAGCTGGGCGGATTGTTTTCCGCGCCGTCGACCACGCCGGTCTGCAGCGCATTGAACACCTGGTCGTAGCCCATCGACACGCCGTTGCCGCCAAGCGCGTTCATCATGTCGACGAACATCGGGTTGCCCATCACGCGGAACTTCATTCCCTTCAGGTCGTCGATGTTGCGAATCGCCTTCTTAGTGTCGTAGAGGCTGCGGGCACCGGCATCCATCCAGCAAAGGGCGACCAGCCCTGCTTTCGGATTGTTGGTGACCTTGTCCATCAGCTCCTGTCCGATCGGCCCGTCGATCACCTTCTGCATGTGCGCCGTGCTGCGGAACAGATACGGCATATTGAAGACGTTGAGTTCGTCGATCACCGGCCCCAGCGCGCCAACGCTGACTCGCGCGAACTGGATCGCGCCGACCTGCGCCTGCTCGATCGCCTCCTTTTCGCCGCCGAGTTGCATCGACGGCGTACATCTGGATGCTGAGCCGTCCGTTGGTGGCCTTTTCGAGCTTCTTGCCCATGCTCTGCACCGCTTCGACCGTCGGATAGCCCAGCGGATGGACGTCCGATGCCTTCATCACCAGCTTTTGCTGCGCTGACGCGACCCCCGACGCCAACAGACCGGCGACTGCGAGCGCCGCGGCCGTGACCACGGCCCGTAACACATTTCGCCTAGCTTTCATCTCCCCTCCTGCGTGGTTGGACTGCAACGACTGTGCCGCCGGATACCGGCGACCATGCGTTCGTCTCGAGCGTTCATGCCAGAAAATCCTCCTTTCCATGAATGTCTTCGTAGAAGAAATCAGGATTCATACGCCGGATATCCTCCATGCTGATCCGGAGTCCGTCGAGGTGTCCTTCCATCGCGGCCGCAGCCCGGTCGGCGTCGTGGCGCTCGATCGCGGCGACGACCGCTGCGTGCTCGCGGATCACCTGCGCCATGCGTCCGGGCTGTGGCAAAGTGAGCAGCCGGTAGCGGTCGATTTGCGTTTTCACGCTCTTGACCAGCGACCAAATGCCAGGAAAGCCGCCGGCGGCGGCCACGGCGGCATGAAACGCCTCGTCGGCAAGGTGGAACGCGATACGGTCGCGAGCGCCTTCAGCTTCGCGCTGCCGCTCGAGAATTGCCCGCAGACTGGTAACCTGGCTGCGACGCGCGCGCGTTGCGGCGGCGCGTGCGGTGACCTGCTCCAGCGCTTTGCGCACGATGATGGCTTCGGGCAGGGCGCCGATCGGTATGCGGGCGACAAACGTGCCGGATTTGGCCACGGTGTCGACCAAGCCTTCGGCGGCCAGCCGGAGCAACGCCTCGCGCACCGGCGTGCGGCTGACGTTTTGCGCCTGCGCGATGTCTTTTTCGACGATCGGCTCCCCGGGCTTGCGTGTGAGCCACATGATTTCCTCGCGCAGTCCCCGGTAGATCGTCGCCGATGCGCTTTCGGCACGGCGCCGATCGGCGCGCCCGGCCGAGAACGCGTGGCGCTCCGGCGACGGCGCGACTTCGGCCGCAGGTCTTGGCTTGGTAACGCGTGGCACCGGCACCCTCCCCGCCCTTGCTCGTGCCTAGTATATCTAATATATTACCGCGATGAATCCAGATCGGAAGTTCGACTATCGCGCCTTGTTCGACCTGTCGGGCCGCGTGGCGCTGGTCGTCGGAGGCGGTTCCGGCATAGGGCGCGCCGGCGCCGAAGGTCTCGCGGCCCACGGCGCACACGTCGTCGTCGCCGATATCGTCGGCGACGACGCCAAGGGCGCGGCCGCGCGCATCCGCGCGGCGGGAGGCAAGGCGAGCGACTTACCGATCGACGTGCGCGACACCGCGGCGGTTGAACGGATGACGGCCGGCGTGATGCGTGACCACGGCCGAATCGACGTCTTGCTAACGACGCCCGCGGTCAATCTGCGCAAACGCCTGCTCGACTATACGGACGAGGAATTTGACCGGGTGATCGAGTTGAACCTCAAGGGCACGTTTCGCGTCGCCCGCGCCTGCGCTCGCGCGATGGCTGAGCGCAAGAGTGGAAGCATCATCCTGATGGCGTCGATCCGCGCGGTTACCGTCGAGCCCGGCCAGAGCATCTACGCATCGACCAAGGCCGGCATCGTGCAAATGGCGCGCGGTCTCGCGGTCGAGCTCGGCCCGGCCGGCGTGCGCGTCAACGCGCTGGCCCCCGGGATCGTCGCAACGCCGCTGACCCGTCCGATCATGTCCAACCCCGAGTGGAACCGCGCCTACGCCAGCCGATGCGCGCTCGGCCGCTGGGCGGAGCCTGAAGAAATGGCCGGGCCGATCGTCTTTCTCGCCTCCGACGCCAGCAGCTATCTCACCGGCACGGTCATATTCGCCGACGCCGGCTGGACCGCGATCGACGGTCGATTCGAGCCGCGGCTCGGCGGCTGAGGATCATTCCGGCGAGCTAGATCCGGAACGAGGACAAGGTCTCCGGAGCGAAGAGCTCTTCGGGCTGCAAGCAGCGTGACGACAGGCCCTGCTCGTCGTGATAGCGCGAATGCGATGCTCGGGGGATTCGCCGGGCCAGTCCGGCGGGGCCTGCGCCCGTGGCGGAGAAGATGCCGGTACAATGAGTGGCGCCGCAGCAGCTAGGCGCCCGCCCGGGTGGTGAAACTGGTAGACACAGCGGACTTAAAATCCGCCGATGCCGAAAGGCGTCGTGCCGGTTCGAGTCCGGCCCTGGGCACCAGAAGGCCTTTCGGTATCGCGCACTCCATACCTAACCGCCGAAATCAAGCACCAGCCCAGCGTCAGTCGAGTACCGGTTGCTTTTCGCGCTCCGCCCCGGCGTCGGCCACCGCGACCGCGGTCATGTTGACGATGCGCCTTACGGTTGAGGACGCCGTCATGATATGGACCGGCTTGGCCGCGCCGAGCAGAATCCCCCCGACCGTGATGCCGCCACCTGCGGTGGCCCGCAACGCGTTGTAGGTGATGTTGGCGGCATCGACGTTGGGCATGATCAGCAGGTTGGCATCCGTCGTAAGACGCGAATCTGGGAACTCGTTGTCGCGAATGGCCTTGGACAGGGCCGAGTCCGCGCGCATCTCTCCTTCCACAGCGAGGCCTGGCGCCTTGCCGAGAATGATCGCCAGGGCATCGCGCATCTTCTGCGCAGACGGCGCATCCGAGCTACCGGAGCTCGAGTGCGACAGCAGCGCTACACTCGGCTCGACCCCGAACCGCCGCACCTCCTCTACGGCAAGCAGCGTCATCTCGGCAATCTGTTCGGCGTCGGGGTCGCGATTCACATGCGTGTCGCAGATGAAGAGTTGTCGACCCGGCAGTATCAGCACCTGCATCGCCGCGAGTGTCTTCACCCCAGCACGCATGCCGATGACATTGCGGATGTACTTCAGGTGATCCGGGTCGTTCCCAGTGGTTCCGCATAGCATCGCATCCGCATCGCCGCGTCGAACCAGCATAGCGCCGATGAGCGTCGGACGACTGCGCATGTCTTCCATCGCTTGGGCACGCGTCACGCCTTTGCGCCTCGCGAGCTGGTAATAGTCGAGCCAGTAATCTCGGTAGCGGGGGTCGTCGAGAACATTTACGCCCTCGCAGTTTTCGCCGAGCTTGAGCCTGAGACCGAGCTTGGCGATGCGCGCAGCCACGACATCCGTGCGCCCAACGAGCACCGGCCGTGCAAGTCCTTCGTCAACTGCGACCTGCGCGGCGCGCAGTATGCGTTCATCCTCGCCTTCGGCGTACACGATGCGCTTGGGCGCACGTTTGGCGGCAGCGAAGACCGGCGCCATCGTGGTGCCGGACTGATAAACGAACCGGCTGAGCTGGTTGTGATAGGCATCGAAATCCTTGATCGGCCGGCTGGCGACGCCGCTTTCCATCGCCGCCTTTGCCACGGCAGGAGCGAGATTGATGATCAGTCGGGGATCGAAGGCGCGGGGGATCAGGTAATCCGGACCGAAGGCCGGCGTCGGCTCGCCATAAGCCAGCGCCACGATTTCGGAAGGCTCGGCCTGTGCCAGTTCGGCCAAAGCGTGTACTGCCGCGAGCTTCATTGCTTCGTTAATGGCGCTGGCGCCGCAGTCGAGCGCACCGCGGAAAATGAACGGGAAGCAAAGCGAGTTATTGACCTGGTTCGGGTAATCGGACCTACCGGTACCGATCAAACAGTCCGGTCGAGCCTGCTTAGCGAGTTCCGGCCGGATCTCCGGCTCGGGGTTGGCCATCGCCAGGATGATCGGCTTGTCCGCCATCTTCTTCACCATCTCCGGTGTCAGGACCCCAGCTGCCGATAGACCCAGAAAGATGTCGGCGTCGCCGATGATCTCGTCCAGGCTTTGTGCCTTGGTGTCCTGTGCGTAGCGCTCCTTGTCGGGGTCCATCGTCTCCTTGCGGCCCTTGCGCACGACGCCCTTGCTGTCGATAACGAAGATGTTCTTTTTGTTGAGCCCGAGGCTCACCTGCAAGTCCAGGCACGCCAGCGCCGCAGCACCTGCGCCCGAGCAGACCAGTTTGACTTTGCTGATGTCCTTTCCGACAACCTTGAGCCCGTTCATCAAGGCCGCTGCAGCGACGATGGCGGTCCCGTGCTGATCGTCATGGAATACTGGAATTTTCATCCGCTCGCGGAGCTTCCGTTCGATGTAGAAACACCCCGGCGCCTTGATGTCTTCCAGATTGATACCGCCGAACGTAGGCTCGAGCGCAGCAACGATCTCGACGACCTTGGCCGGATCGGTTTCGGCAATTTCGATGTCGAACACGTCGATGCCGGCAAATTTCTTGAACAGACACGCCTTGCCTTCCATTACTGGCTTGCCGGCGAGGGCACCGATGTTTCCCAACCCGAGCACCGCGGTGCCGTTGGTGATCACGGCAACAAGATTGGCGCGCGAGGTGTATCGTGCCGCTTCGTACGGATTCTGCTGGATCGCAGTGCAGGCGTAGGCCACCCCTGGGGTGTAAGCGAGGGACAGGTCGCGCTGGTTGGCGAGGGCCTTCGTCGGCAGGATCGAAATCTTCCCGGGCGTGGGAAACTCGTGATATTCGAGGGCGGCAGTGCGCAGTTGCTCTTCAGCCATGATGCACCTCTACTCTGGAAGGCAAAGCTCTTCGGCAGACCGTTACGACGTCCGGCCTAGCGCAGACAACATGGTGGTTGCTGAGTTCGCCGCCGTGAAAGCGGCAGACGTACCAGCCGGTTCTTGGGACCGGGTCGCGGGTGTGTATCACCGGAATCATCGCATGACGTTGTTGGTCCTGCGCTTGTTGCCTACTTGGCGGACAAGTCCGGCGACGGAATGCACCGCAGGTTGCCTTCCCAACCGCATCCGATAGCCCGGCAACGATAGCGACATATCGGTCGGATCAGGCTTAACAATCGGTCTATACTGCGCCGCCGGATGCGGATAACCCGCCCTCCGCAGGAGGGGCAAACCGGACGTGCAGTCGTCATGGGCTCACTGCTTGCTGAATCCCGCTCCACTCCGAACACAACGCGTGAACTTAACCGGAATATCCCGGCATGATGTTTTCGGCCATGCGTCGATTGTGAGCGCGTGACACGCTCAACGCCAGTACGACCGTTGTATTCGGGGGGGCACGACGATTGGTACAAGCCGCAGCTGTGGTTTGGGAAGCGCGCAGGCGCTGCGCATCGCGGTGCGCCTCTCGGCCCATTGCGCGAGTTGAGTGGCGTACCTCAGGCCGGCTCGGCTCATGTCGGCGAAGTCGGCGCCCAACCTCGTCAGGCGAGCGGTTTACAGGCTACCGCGGCGTTGGCCGGCGAGCGAGAGGCTTTGCGCGCCTTCCGCTGTGGTGATCGAGCTCAATCCGCACCACGTCGCCCTCCATGATCGTTTCTCGAGCCGCCGACCTCGCTGCCAGGTGCATTCCCTGTGCTGTATCGCACAACATGCAGCAAAGCGCAGCGAATACGCCCCGTGTATCTCGACGCTGTCGCCTATCGTCCTACAACGCTTTCATCCGTCCGCCGATGGCCAGGCTGGGAACGGCGGGAGAGAATCGTCGCGCTACGGCCCAACGAAAATTTTCGCATGCCAATGACACGCGCCGATCGTCGGCGGGAGGCACCATGAGCAGCGCACGCCGCCCTTGGCCCTGTTCGCTCGGCCTGGTCGCGCTGGCCGCGCTGTTTCTGGCCGGTTGCGCGACGCTCCCGCCGGGATCGGACTACCCGAAGGCGGCGTCCAACGCCCTGACCCATCCCGAGCAAACCCGCCTGGGACGCCAGTTCGCGGCAGCGTCGGCCGCGCACCCCGGGCTCTCCGGATTCCGGTTGCTTCCGGTCGGCATCGACAGCTTCCTCCTGCGCATGGAGATGGCGCAGCAGGCCGAGCGCACGCTGGATGTCCAGTATTTCGTCATCGAAAACGACGACACCGGCAAGCTCGTCCAGGAAGCGCTGTTGCAGGCTGCCGATCGCGGCGTGCGCGTGCGTCTGCTGATCGACGACGAGGGATCGTATGGACGCGCGGCCAAGCTCCAGCCGCTCGCCGCGCACCCGAACGTCGAGCTCCGCGTGTTCAACCCCTCGGCGTATCGCGGCCCGTTCGAGGTCCTGCACGACGTCGAGCTGCTCTGCGATGCGGGCCGGTTGAATTACCGGATGCACAACAAGCTCTTCGTCGTCGACAACGAGGCAGGCATCATCGGCGGCCGCAATATCGGCGATGCGTACTTCCAGGAGGGCCGCGACCTCGAATTCGGCGATTACGACGTCATCGCCGCCGGCCCCGTCGTCAAGAACATGTCCTCGACCTTCGACGCCTACTGGAACAGCCCGCTGGCGATCCCGATCGAGGCCTTGTTCGGCGGCAAGTCGTCGGCACGTGCGCTGGCCGACTATCGCGATGCGCTGGGGCTGCACCAAGACGCGATGAGCGCCAAGGACTACATGAAACGATTGTCGGCCGGCGAACCGCTGCAGCCCATACTCGCCGGCAAGTCCCCATGGGTCTGGGCGCGGGCAGAAATCATCTATGACAGCCCGGACAAGAGCAAAGTCGAAGACGGCGACGAGCCCGGGCGGCTGCTGCGCCATCGGCTGGGCAAGGTGGTCGAGGGCACGCGGTCCGAACTGTTGGTCGTGTCCCCGTACGTCGTGCCCGGGGATTCCGGCGTGAAGTTCCTGGCCAAGCTGCGCGAGCGCGGCCTGCAGGTTCGCGTGCTCACCAATTCGCTTGCGTCGACCGACATGCCGGTAGTTCATTCCGCCTATCAGAAGTACCGGGTTCCGTTACTCGAAATGGGCGTCCAGCTCTACGAGGTGCGGCCCGTGCTCGGAAAGCCGGTGGTGCGCGGCGACAAGCTGAAATCGCCGAGCGCCGGGCAGTTCGCTCTGCACGCCAAGGTGTTCGTGTTCGATCGGCAGCGCGTCTTCGTCGGATCGATGAATCTCGACCAGCGCTCCCTGCACGTCAACACCGAAATCGGAGTGATCATCGACAGCCCCGAGCTGGCGCGACAGGTCGCTACCCGCTTCGAAGCGATCGCCCAGCCCGCCAACAGCTACGTCCTCGCCGTCGATGGAACGAACGCGACGGGCGGTCCGGCATTGGCGTGGCGCACGCTCGAAGACGGAAAGCCGATCGAATACCGCGAGGAGCCCGATGCTTCCATCTGGCGCAGGGCGAAGGTCGACATGCTGTCGATGTTTCCGCTGGACGAGCTGCTGTGAGCTGCCGCCGCCCGGACTTCCGGCCATGGCCGGGAAAGGGTGCGCATCGAGGCGATCGCGCGACGCACGTGACGCGAGTAAGTCGATGGTTGCTGGCGTGCTGGCTGGCGACGGTCGCCGCCTCTTCCTGGGCGGCCGCCGCCGACCAGGACATCGTTGTCCATGCGAAGAAGGACGGCGCGGAAATCGTCGTCGAGGTCGATTGCCCGGTGCCCGCTCCGGTGCCCACCGTCTGGGACGTATTGACCGACTACGACAACATGAGCCGCTTTATCTCGAATCTCGAGATCAGCGTGGTCCAGGGCCGGGTCGACAACGTGCTCAGGGTGCATCAAAAGGGCAAGGCGACGCGGGGCCCGTTGAGCTTCTCGTTCGACAACGTCCGCGAAGTGCAGCTTCTGCCCTTCACGGAAGTCCGCTCGCGGCTGATCACCGGTGACCTCAAGGCGTCGGCGTTCACGACGCGCATCGTCGACGTCGACGGGCTTGTACACATCGTCAACAGCGGTCGCTACACGCCCAGGGTCTGGGTTCCCCCACTGATCGGACCGGCGCTGATCGAGGCGGAGACGCGCAAGCAGTTCGGCGAAATCAGGGCGGAAATTTTGAGGCGCAGCGAGCGCCGGGCAGCGGAGCTGGCGCCGCGCTAGCGGGCGCGCCGGCGCGACAAGGCTCCGGCGGCCATCGGCGAAGGTCGGCGCGCATGGATCTCCTGGTCACGGCATGGCAGTTCATCGGTCATCTCGACGATAAGCTCAATCTGTTGTTGCTCGACTACGGTGCGTGGATATATCTGATCCTGTTTCTGATCGTCTTCTGCGAGACAGGGCTCGTCGTCGCGCCGTTCCTGCCGGGCGACTCCCTGCTGTTCGCTTCCGGCGCGCTGTGGGCCGCCGCCGACATGCCTGTCGACATGCTTGCGATGACGCTGATCGGTGCGGCCGTTTGCGGCGACAACTGCAACTATTGGCTCGGCCGGCTGTTCGGAAGTCACACCGCCAAAAAAGAGCCCTCCCGATTCCTGAACCGGCGCGCGCTCGAGCGAACGCATGCGTTCTACGCCCGGCACGGCGGCAAGACGATCGTGCTGGCGCGATTCGTCCCGATCGTGCGCACGTTTGCGCCGTTTGTCGCAGGCATCGGCCGGATGAGCTACCGCCGCTTCCTCGCCTTCAGCGTCGCCGGCGCAGTGCTGTGGGTCGGCCTGCTGGTGTCGTTCGGCTACCTGTTCGGCAAGCTGCCGCTGGTACAGGACAATTTCGCGCTGGTCATCGTTGCGATCATCGGCTTGTCGCTCGCCCCGATCGCCGTCGAATACACGCGAATGCGGCTGCGCCGCTAGCGGTGCCAGCCTTCGGGCTGGCCTCTCATTCGCCCGGCACGTCCTTGTGCGCTATGCTTGTGCTGCCATCGCCACCGGAGCACGCGTGAAAGTTCCGATTTGCCTTGCTTTGACTGCGCTGCTCAGCGGCTGCATTCCGATCGGCATCCGCGGCACATCGGTGGTCGATGCCGGCACGCCGCATCCAGCCGCCACGCTGCCTTCCGGCGCAGCCGCGATGGTCGCTCCCGGCAGCCCAGCGCCGGGTCCGCGGCGCACCTGAACGCCGAGGCAGCCGGCCGCTAGGCGTCGCTTTAGCGCTTGCCTCCGGGCATCGACTGTTGGGCGCTTCGCGCAAAGTCGCCCATGACGCGCTGCATCGACGAGAACGCCGAACCGCCGGACGACATCACACCCTGCATGGCATTGACCAGGTTCTGCGCCTGCTTGAGGTCAGGCATCATCGCCATCATAGCCTTCGCCTCTTTGGCGCCCGGCACGCCGCTCATCTGCTCTTCCATCAGCGCAAACAGACGCTTCTGCATCTCGACGATCATCTCGAACATCTGACCCCAATAGTGCATCGCCTTCTCGACGGCCTCCTGCGTCACGCTTTGCCCGGCGGCGACCAGCGCCTGCGCGTCGCCGGCCTCGGCGGCGTGGCGGGCCGCTTTTTTCTGCATCGAGCGTGCCTGCTCCTCCCCCTCGAACTGAAGCCGGCGAAGCTTGGCCGTGCTCTCGACCGCCGCATTGATCACGTCGAGCGCAATTTTGGCGTTGGCACGGTAGAGCTCGAACGCCTGCTCCGGCGTCATCAGCTTGGCCATTTTCGACAGGTCGCCGAACGCGCCGGCGTGCGGCGCGTCGAACGGCGACGTCTGCTTCGCCGCCGGCTTCGCGCGGGGCTTGCGCGGTTTGCTTCCGGCGGCCGTGGTCCGGCGTGCCGATTTCGACGACGACTTGTTGGCCATGGTTGAAACTCCTCGAGGCTGAATGGCAAAACGACGAGAGATCGGATTGCGCCGGCGACTTCCCGTGCCCTGATGATGCGTCGCTATTGCACGCCTTCCCGCCGCCTCAGTCAACCCGAAAGCGGATCGGGCGGTGGGCACGGCATGAGCACAGGTTAGAATCATCGTTCCACTCATGGTTCCGATGCACAAGCTGCAAGCGATGGATGACGGCCGGCCACGCGGCACGCCGCGCGCACTGCCGTTGTGGAACGAGCTCGTCGACCCGGACGTGCGAGCGCTTGCCGCGCTGATTGCATCGCCGCTGCTGATCGCCGAGCATGCGGCGCCGATCGCGACGCTGACCGATGCATGGCGCATCGACTCGCTGCGCCTGCGCCACGACTGGTTGCTCGGCCTCGACGCTGCACCGCAGCGCCTGCGCGATCACCTGGCGCGATCCAATGCTCGTCAGCTCGGCCGCTACGCGGAGGCGCTATGGCACTTCTGGTTCGCGCATCTGCCCGGGGCGCACCTGCACGCTGCGGGCTTGCCGGTCAAGGACGCCCTGGCGGTTCGCGGGGAGTTCGACTTCATCGTGTCCCTGCCCGGCCTGGCCGAGGTTCAGCATCTGGAGATGGGCTACAAGTTCTATCTGTATTGCCCACCGGGCGCCGACTTCTCGCGCCTGTTCGGACCCAACGCCGCCGATCGCCTCGACCGCAAATGGCAGCACATGATCGAGGTACAGCTGCCCCTGTCGCAGACCGCGCTGGGCCGCGCGGCGCTGCCGGCCAATGTCGACTCGGTGACACCGCGAGCATGCCTCCAGGGCTGGTTGTTCTACCCGCTGGGCGGGGGACCGGCGGCGCCTATTCCGGGCATCTCGCCGGCGCATTGGCGCGGCTGGTGGTGTCGAAGCGACGACTGGTGCAGCCACGGCACGCCGTGGACGGAACTGGCCCGCGCGTGGACGGTGCTGCCGCGACGCGCGTGGATCGCACCGGCCGCGGTCCGCGATCCGGACGCCGTCGCATCGCCGGAGGCTTGCCGCGCCCGGATCGATGCGCATTTCGCGGCCTCGTCGCAGGCGCAATTGGTCGCCGGCCTCGAGCGGGCCGGGGATGGAATCTGGCGGGAGACGGTCCGGATATTCGTCGTGGCGCAACACTGGCCGCGCGGCAGTGCCCCGGCCTAGTGCCGGCGCAATCGAAGGAGAGCCAATGCACCGTATTGCACTATGGGTGGAATTCGACCTGATGCCGGGTCATGTTGACGAGTTTCTCGAGGCGGCGCGGCGGGACGCCGAGGGTTCGGTCGACAACGAGCCCGGGTGCCGGCGCTTCGACATACTGCGGGACCCGGCGCTGCCCGATCGCGTTTGCTTCTACGAGGTGTACGACGACGAAGCGGCGTTCCTGCGCCATCGTGAAATGCCGCACTTCAAAACCTATTTCGCGGCGACCGAGGCGATGATTGCGGCAAAGCGGGTCACCAAGCTTCAGGCCGTACAGCGCGGAAAAGCCTAAGGCGCCCCGGGTCAGCCCTGCAGCTGGCGCAATGCCTCGTCGATGCGATTCACCACGACGATGTCCATCCCTTCGATCGCCTGCCGTGGCTTGTTCGCAGCCGGGATCACCGCGTGCCTGAACCCGAGCTTTGCCGCTTCGCGCAAGCGCTCTTGGCCGCGCTGAACGGGCCGGATTTCTCCGGCCAGACCGACTTCGCCAAATACAATAGATTTAGCTCCCAATGGCTTGTTTTTAAATGATGAATATATAGCCATCAACACTGCGAGATCGGCCGCGGGTTCGCCGATGCGAACCCCGCCGACGGCATTGACGAAGACGTCGAATAGCCCCGTCTCGACGCCGCCATGCCGATGCAGCACCGCCAGCAGGAGGGCGAGTCGCTGCGGGTCGAGGCCGACGGCGAGGCGCCGCGCCAGTCCGCCCTGCACCGGGTCGACCAGCGCCTGCACTTCGACCAGCAGCGGCCGCGAGCCCTCGATCGTCGCCAGCACGCAGCTGCCGGGCACCGGATCGGCATGCTGCGACAGGAAGAGCGCCGACGGATTGGCCACGCCCTTCAAGCCGCGCTCGGTCATCGCGAACACGCCGAGCTCGTTGGCGGCGCCGAAGCGATTCTTGATCGCGCGCACCAGGCGAAAGCTCGAATGCGTATCGCCCTCGAAGTACAGCACGGTATCGACGATATGCTCGAGCACGCGCGGCCCCGCGATCGCCCCTTCCTTGGTCACGTGTCCGACCAGGATGATGGTGATCGCGTTTTGCTTGGCGAGCCGCGTCAGCTGCGCAGCGCATTCGCGCACCTGGGCGACGCTGCCTGGCGCGGACTCCAGCGCTTCGGTATAGACGGTCTGGATCGAATCGATGACGACGACGCCGGGTCGCGCGGTCTGGATCGCGCCGACGATCGCCTGCAGCTGCACCTCGGCCAGAAGCTCGACGGTCGCGTTGACCAATCCCAGGCGCTGGGCGCGAAGCGCGACTTGCTCGACCGATTCCTCGCCGGTGACGTAAAGCGCGCGGCCGAGCTTGCCCGAGCCCCCGAGGGCGGCCATCGCCTGCAGCAGCAGGGTCGACTTGCCGATGCCGGGATCACCGCCCAGCAGCACGACCCCGCCGGACACCAGTCCGCCGCCCAGAACGCGGTCGAACTCCTCGATCCCCGTCGGGGTGCGCGCGTTGTCCCGGGTTTCCACGCTCGCCAGCGGGCGTACCGCGCTCGGCGCGCCGGCCAGCGCCTGGAAGCGCGACGATGGGGTCGCCGCGATCGTCTCGACCAGCGTGTTCCACACGCCGCAATTCGGGCACTGACCCTGCCACTTGCTGCTCTGACCGCCGCACTCGGTGCAGGCGTACGCCGTCTTCGCCTTGGCCATCAGTGCGCCGCGCCCGCGCTCCGCCGCGGCGTGTCAGCCGAGCTCATCGGGGTGCACGACGGCGGTGCCCAGCTTGCCGACGACGATTCCGGCCGCCTTGTTGGCGATGCGTACGGCGCTGCCGATGTCGGCGTGCGCGCCGAGCAAGGTGCCCAGGGTCGCGATCACCGTGTCGCCGGCGCCGGATACGTCGAAGACTTCGCGCGCCTGTGCTGGAATGTGCTGCGCGCCGGCATCGGTGTAGAGAGACATGCCTTCTTCGGAGCGCGTGATCAACAGCGCGTCGAGCGCGAGCTCGCTGCGAAGGGTCTGGGCCTTTTCCGCGAGCTCGGCTTCGTTGCGCCATGGGCCGACGACCTGGCGGAATTCGGCCCGATTGGGTGTGAGCATCGTCGCGCCGCGATAACGCAGGTACGCTTCGCCCTTCGGATCGACCAGCACCGCCTTGCCGGCTGCGCGGGCGAGCGCGATCATCCGCTCGATGTGCGACAGCCCGCCCTTGCCGTAATCGGAGAGCACGACGACGTCGAAAGCGGCCAGCGCGCGCTCGTAGTCGGCGAGCTTGGCCGCCAGCGCCTGCGGCGAGGGCACGGTTTCGAAGTCGATGCGCAAGAGCTGCTGCTGGCGCCCGATCACGCGGAGCTTCACCGTCGTCGGCAGCGCGGCATCGCGATGCAGCGAGGTGTGCACGCTCTCGCCGCGCAGCAGCCGCTCGAGCACATGACCCGGCTCGTCGTCGCCGATGATGCTGATCAGCGTCACCTGCGCCCCAAGCGCCGCGGCGTTGCGCGCGACGTTGGCGGCGCCGCCTGGTCGCTCCTCGCTGCGCGCGATCTTGACCACCGGCACCGGCGCTTCCGGCGAAATGCGCTCGACCTCGCCGAACCAGTAACGATCGAGCATCGCGTCGCCGACGACCAGCACGCGAGCGCGACGAACCGCGTCGCGGAAATCGGCAAAGCGCCGCGTGCCCGTCGGCATCAGCTGCGTCCGATCCCGAAATATTCGATGCCAGCCCCGCGCACCAGCGCCGGGTCGAACAGGTTGCGGCCGTCGAACAGCAGAGGCTGTCTGAGTCGCCGCCGAATCTCCGCGAACTCGGGGCTGCGGAACTCCTTCCACTCGGTGACCACGACCAGCGCATCCGCCCCGGCGACGGCGGCCATCGGCGAGGCCGCAAACGACAATCCCCGGGTCGCGCCGAACACGCGCCTGGCCTCGTCGATCGCCACCGGATCGTAGGCGACAACGGCCGCCCCGCGCTCGAGCAGTCCGGCGATGATCGCGCGCGACGGCGCTTCGCGCATGTCGTCGGTGTCGGGCTTGAACGCGAGCCCCCACAGCGCGAATGTCTTGCCGGCAAGGTCGTCGCCCAGCCGCGCGACGATCTTTTCCACCAGCCGCGTCTTTTGCGCCTGGTTGACCGCCTCGACCGCAGCGAGGAGGCGAAGCGGCCTGCCGTGCTGCGCGGCGGTATGCTGCAGCGCCTTCACGTCCTTGGGAAAGCACGATCCTCCGTAGCCGGCGCCCGGATAGAGGAAGTGATAGCCGATGCGGGGGTCGGACCCGATGCCCTGGCGCACGTGCTCGATGTCGGCTCCCAGCGCGTCGGCGAGATTGGCCATCTCGTTCATGAACGAGATCCGGGTCGCGAGCATCGCATTGGCCGCGTACTTGGTGAGCTCGGCCGAGCGTACATCCATCACCAGCAGCCGCTCGCGATTGCGCTGGAACGGGGCATACACCGCGCGCAGCAGCGTTATCGCGCGCTCGTCGTCGGCGCCGATGACAATGCGGTCGGGCCGCATGAAGTCCTCGACCGCGGCCCCTTCCTTCAGAAATTCCGGATTCGACACGACGGCAAAAGGCAGCGCGGCGCCGCGGGCCGCAAGCTCGGAGGCGATCGTCTCCCGAACGCGATCGGCGGTGCCGACCGGGACGGTCGATTTGTCGACGATGACCTTGTAGTCGGACATGCGCCGGCCGATGGCGGTCGCGGCGTCGAGGACATGCCGCATGTCGGCCGCGCCGTCCTCGTCGGGCGGCGTGCCGACGGCGATGAACTGAAGACTGCCGTGCGCGACCGCGGCGTCGATGTCGGTCGTAAAGCGCAGGCGCCCCGCATCGACGTTGCGATGGATCATGTCCTGCAGCCCAGGCTCGTGGATCGGCACGCCGCCCGCCTTGAGCACGTCGATCTTGCGTGCATCGACGTCGAGGCAAAGCACGTCGTTGCCGACTTCGGCGAGGCACGTGCCGGAAACAAGCCCGACGTATCCTGTTCCGATCATCGTGATCTTCACGCCGCCAGTCCCAGCGAGGCGTTGATGTCGCGCAAGGCCCGCACCGGGTCCGCCGCCGCGGTGATCGCACGGCCGATGACGAGGTAGTCGGCGCCTGCCCCGATCGCGGCCTGCGGCGTCATCACCCGCGCCTGATCGTGCGCGGCGGCGCCCTCGGGACGGATGCCGGGCGTGACCAGCTTGAAGTCCGGCCCGCAGGCCGAGCGCAGCATCGCGGCCTCCTGCGCCGAGCAGACCACGCCGTCCAGGCCGTTCGCCTTGGCGAGCTTGGCAAGCCGCAACACCTGGGCTTCGGGTGTGCCGCCGACGCCGATCGCCGCCAAGTCGGACGCATCGAGGCTGGTCAGAACGGTAATCGCGATCAACAACGGGCGCGATCGGCGTTCTTCGGCCGCCGTCCGCGCGACGGCGTCGCGCGCTGCGGCGAGCATTGCGGCGCCGCCTGCCGCATGCACGTCGATCATCCAGACCCCCAGCCGCGTCGCCGCCGCGCAGGCCTGCGCGACCGTATTCGGGATGTCGTGAAACTTGAGATCCAGAAATACGCGAAAGCCTCGGCGAACGAGCTCGCGCACCAGGCCGGCTTCCGCCACCGTGAACAGCTCCTTGCCGACCTTGACCGCGCAAAGCGCGGGGTCGAGCCTGGCCGCAAGCCCGAACGCGCTCAGCATGTCGGGAAAGTCCAGCGCGACGATCACGCGGGGATCAGCAGGATTCACCGGTCTTGCGTCCTTGATCGAATGCTATCGCTATCCCGGTGCACCGTGGCCACCGTGCAGAAGCCCACGGTCCAACGAGAGTTGCACTTACGCAAATCCATCCGGCGTCTCGGTCCGCCGCGGCGAATACGTTTCCCATTTGCCGCAGCCCGGGCAGCGCCAGTAGTACTGCTTGGCGCGAAAGCCGCATTGCTCGCAACGATACATGCCCAGTCGCTTGATGTGCTGACTGACCAGCGTCTTGACCAGTTCCAGATCGTGCCGGCGCTCCGCCGGTGCTTCCATCAACTGCGCTTCGAGCAGCTTGTCCAGCCCGAGCAGGGTCGGATTGCGCGAGAGCTCGTCCTTGATCAGCTGCGTTCCGGCTTCCGGGCCCTCGTGCGCCATGATCTGATTGAACAGCGTGGTCAAGAGATCGAGCGAAGGATACTGGTCTTCGTAGTTGCGCAGGACGCGAATGCCTTGCGCAATGTCACCGGTCCGGCGGTATGCATCGGCCAGCCGGTCGGCGACCAGCCCGAGGAACGCGGGGTTCTGCGATTCGATGCGCTGCCAAGAGGCGATCGCCGCGGCATCGTTGCCCTGTTGCGCCTCGAGGTCGCCCAGCAGCATCGTCGCCCGAGTACACATCTTGTATTCAGCCAGCGCCAGGTCGATGTAGCGGCGACCTTCGTCGGCTTGCGAGCGCAGCAGCGAACCTTGCGCCAGCTCGCAGTGATAGTGAGCGATTTCCTTGAAGTACGGACGCTTGGCCAGCGTTTCCATGCGCCGGGTCGCGCTGATCGCCTTCGGCCAGTCCTTCTCCTGCTCGTAGATCTGCAGCAGCGAGCCCAGCGCCTGATGCTCGAACGCGCTGCCGTCGAGTTTGGTGAACAGGTCTTCCGCGCGATCGAGCAGGCCGGCGCGGTGGAAGTCCTGGGCCAGCTCGAACACCGCGGTCTCGCGCTTGTCGGGCGGAAGGTCGGGGCGATCGAGCAGGTTCTGGTGCATGCGTATCGCGCGGTCGATCTCGCCCTGGCGACGGAACAGGTTGCCAAGCGCGAAATGGAGGTCGATCGTCTGCGGGTCGACCTTGACCACTTCGATGAACGACTCGATCGCCTTGTCGGGCTGCTCGTTCAGCAGGAAGTTGAGGCCGCGGAAGTACGACAGCGGCAGCGCACGCGATTCGCGCAGCAGATGCTTGATGTCGATGCGGGCGGCGATCCAGCCCAGCGCAAAGAAAAGCAAGGTCAGCGCCAGCAGCCACCAGATCTCGATCTCAATGGTGGGCATGAGCGCTCAGCTTCCGTCGCGTGGACGCGTCACCGGCGCACGCCGCTGCTGATTGCGCAGGCGGGCGAGTTGCCGCTTGAGGCGAACCGAGCGGATCGAACCGGCCAGCAATCCCGCCGCGACCCCGGCGGCGAACACGATCAGAAGCAGGAAGATCAGCGGCGTCTGCCAACCGACGCCGTCATAGACATGCAGCGTGACCGGGTCCGCGTTCTGAAGCGCAAGCAGCAGTAGTCCTGCAAAGACGACGAACCCGACGAACCAGCGGACAAATCTCATGCTGCGGATCCAATGAAAATTTCTTGCAGCGGGTCATCATCAACCCTTTTTCATTTCCTTGAAGTCGACGCGCTCGCGCAATTCCTTGCCCGCCTTGAAATGCGGAACGTGCTTCTCCGGCACCTGGACGCGCTCGCCGGATTTGGGGTTCCTGCCAGTGCGCGGCGGCCGGTAGTTGAGGCCGAAACTGCCGAACCCGCGGATTTCGATCCGTTCGCCCTTGGCCAGACTTTCGGCCATAGCGTCGAGGATCATCTTCACCGCGAGTTCGGCGTCCTTCGCCACCAATTGCGGGAACTGCGCCGCCAAGCGGTCGATCAGCTCCGATTTGGTCATCACTTGAGCCGCCTACCCTTGGTTCTTGTTGTCGAGCTTGGCCTTGAGCAGCGCCCCCAGGTTGGTCGTCCCGGCGCTGGTGCCGGAATTCTCGGCGGTCATGCGTTGCAGCGCCTCCGACTCGTCGGCGCTATCCTTCGCCTTGATCGACAGGTTGATCGAGCGATTCTTGCGATCGATGTTGATGATCATCGCGTTGACCGAGTCGCCTTCCTTCAGGTGCGAACGGATGTCCTCGACGCGATCGCGCGCGACCTCCGATGCGCGCAGATAGCCTTCGACGTCGCCGTCGAGCGCGATGACGGCCCCTTTGCCGTCGAGCGATTTCACCGTGCCGCTGACCAGGCTGCCCTTGTCGTGCGTCGCGACGTAGTTGGAGAACGGATCGCCATCGAGCTGCTTGATGCCGAGCGAGATGCGCTCCCGCTCGACGTCGATCGCGAGCACCACGGCTTCGACTTCCTGGCCCTTCTTGTAATCGCGCACCGCGGCCTCGCCGGTCGCCGACCACGACAGGTCGGAAAGGTGAACGAGGCCGTCGATGCCGCCGGGCAATCCGATGAACACGCCGAAGTCGGTGATCGACTTGATCAGTCCTTTGACCCGATCGCCCTTCTTGTGGTTGATCGAAAACTCTTCCCACGGGTTCGGCATGCACTGCTTCATTCCGAGCGAGATGCGGCGGCGCTCCTCGTCGATTTCCAGGATCATCACTTCGACCTCGTCGCCGAGTTGCACGACCTTGGTCGGATGGATGTTCTTGTTCGTCCAGTCCATCTCGGAGACGTGGACGAGGCCCTCGATGCCCTGCTCGATTTCGACGAACGCGCCGTAATCGGTCAGGTTCGTGACCTTGCCGAACAAGCGGGTGCCGGGCGGGTAACGGCGCGACAAGCCGACCCACGGATCTTCGCCGAGCTGCTTCATGCCGAGCGAAACGCGATTCTTCTCCTGGTCGAACTTGAGCACCTTGGCCGTGACCTCGTCGCCGACGGCCAGGACCTCCGACGGATGCTTGACTCGCCGCCAGGCGAGGTCGGTGATGTGCAGCAGCCCGTCGATGCCGCCCAAGTCGACGAACGCGCCGTAGTCGGTGATGTTCTTGACGATGCCTTTGACGATCGCGCCTTCCTGCAGCGTCTTCAGCAGTTCTTCGCGCTCGGCACCGAGGCTCGCTTCGAGCACCGCGCGCCGCGAGACCACGACGTTGTTGCGCTTGCGGTCGAGCTTGATGACCTTGAATTCGAGCGTCTTGAATTCGAATGGCGTCGTGTCCTTGACCGGCCGGATGTCGACCAGCGACCCCGGCAGGAACGCGCGTATGCCGTTGACCATGACCGTCAGACCGCCCTTGACCTTGCCGCTGACGACGCCCGATACGATCGTCCCCTGCTCCATCGCGGCTTCGAGATCGTGCCACGCCTTCAGGCGCTTCGCCTTGTCGCGCGACAGTCGCGTTTCGCCGTAGCCGTCTTCAAGGCTTTCGATCGCGACGGTCACGAAATCGCCGGGCTTGACCTCGACTTCACCCTTGTCGTTCTTGAATTCCTCGATCGGGATGAAGCTCTCTGACTTGAGTCCAGCGTTGACGACGACGATGTTGTAGTCGACGCGCGTGACCTCGGCGGTAATGAGTTCGCCCTGACGCATTTCCTGCCGTGCGAGCGATTCCTCGAACAAGGTGGCGAAGTTTTCCTGGGCGGGAGCGGTGGGGTTGGTGGTTGCGGTTGTCATGAATGGTGGCGTCCTGTCGTTTCATCCGTCGCCACGGGCGTGGCTTCGGGTCCGTTGGTCATACCGCCGCCCGGACTGCCCTGCTCGCGCCCGGATGGCGGACCCTGCTACCGCAGCAAGGCGCGTTCGCGCTCTGCTTGCGAATCTGATGCTTGGCTGCTCGTACCTCTCTCGCCGCGTTCAAGCGCGCCCGGGTGGTCGGGCCGCTGTAAGCGACTGATACTGCTGCAACACATAGGCGATGGCCGCGTCGGCGGTCATGTCGGTCGTATCCAGCACGATGGCGTCTGGCGCGGACTTCAGCGGCGCCTCCGCCCGGGCGCTGTCGCGCTCGTCCCGTTCCCGGATGTCGCGCAAAAGACCTTGGATTGTAATTGAGTTTCCTTTGTCGATCAACTGCTTATACCGGCGGCTCGCCCGGGCTTCGGCGCTGGCGGTCAGGTAGATCTTGAGCGCGGCATCGGGAAACACGACGGTGCCCATGTCTCGTCCCTCGGCGACGAGCCCCGGCGGGGCGCGGAAGGCTCGCTGGCGAGTCAGCAGCGCGGTCCGTACCCGTGGCAGCACGGCGACTTTCGAGGCAACGGCACTGACCGCCTCGGCGCGGATCGCGTCGGTAACATCCTGGCCGGACATGAAAATCCGCCCGTCGCCCAAGCCGAGATCGAGCCCGTCTGCGAGCGCGGCCAAGCGCGGCTCGTCGTCGAATGGCACCTTCTGCCGCGTCGCCTCCAAGGCGACCAGCCGATAGAGAGAGCCGCTATCCAGATAGCGGTAGCCCAGCGCCGCCGCCACCCCTTGCGCGATCGTGCCCTTGCCCGATGCCGCAGGGCCATCGATCGCGATCACCGGCGCCGCCTCGCCGGCCGGATCGGCTGTCATTGGACTCCCGCAGCTCAAGGTCGCTGCACAAGGCGCCCGAACGCGGCGAAATAGTCGGGGAAGGTCTTGCGCACGCACTCAGGGTCGTTGATGCGCACCGGCACTCCGCCCAGCGCGGCGAGCGAAAAGCACATCGCGATGCGGTGGTCGTCGTAGGTGTCGATCGTCGCCGACTGCCATTGCGACGGTGCCGTCACGCGCATCCAGTCCGCGCCTTCCTCGACCGAGGCGCCGAGCTTGCGAAGTTCGCGTGCCATCGCCGCGATGCGATCGGTTTCCTTGACTCGCCAGCTGCCGATATTGCGCAGCAAGGTCGGCCCTTCGGCGAAAAGCGCGACGATCGCAGCAGTCATCGCCGCGTCGGGAATCGCGTTGAAATCGGCATCGATACCGTGGAGCTTCGCATTGCCGCGTACCTCGATCCAATCGTCGCCGCTGCGCACGTCTGCACCCATGGCCGAGAGGGTCGCGGCAAAGCCGATGTCGCCCTGGATGCTGCCGCGGCCGACGCCGACAATGCGCACCGGGCCGCCACCGATCGCCCCGGCAGCCAGAAAATACGATGCGGACGAGGCATCGCCTTCGACTGCGAGCGTCCCCGGACTCGCGTAGAAGGCCCCGGCAGGCACCCGAAACAAGTCCTCCCGCTCCTGCACGACGGCGACGCCGAAGCGGCGCATCAGCGAGAGGGTCATGTCGACGTAAGGGCGAGAAATCAGCGCGCCCTGCACCTCGACCGCGGTACCGCCGCCGGCGAGCGGCAGTGCTACCAGCAGCGCCGTCACGAACTGGCTGGATACGTTGCCGCGAATCGAGACGCTGCCCCCGGAATGTACGTCGCCGGGAGCTATCGTCAGCGGCGGGAAGCCGGCGACGGCGTCGTAGCGGATGTCCGCGCCCAGCGCACGCAGTGCGTCGACCAGATCGCCGATCGGTCGCTCATGCATGCGCGGCGTGCCGGACAATTCGTAGTCGCCGTGCGACAAGGCCAGCACGGCCGTCAACGGACGGAAAGCGGTCCCCGCGTTGCCCAGGAAAAGCGCCGCCCGCCGCACCGGAAATGCGCCGGCAATGCCATGCACGACGTAGGTCTCGCTCGCCGCGCCGGGTTCGATCCGCACGCCGAGTGCGCGCAAGGACTCGCGCATCCGATCGACGTCGTCCGCGTCGAGCAATCCGACGAGCTCGGTCGTGCCCCGCGCGAGCGCAGCCAGCAGCAGGCTGCGATTCGAAATGCTCTTGGAGCCGGGCAGGCGCAGCGTCCCCGCCATGCGCGCGATCGGGCTGATCTCGAGGAAAGGCGCGGCGCGCTGACCCGAGGCGCTAGTCGACATCGTCGTCTCCGCGCCGGCCTGCGAGCCACGCTGCACGCGCGTCGCGAGAGCGCGCGAACAGGCTGCCAAGCGCAGCGCCGTCGGCGCGCGCCAGCATCGCATCGATGCGATCGAGCTCTTTTCGGTAAGCGCCCAGATCGGTGCGCAGCCGCGCTGCGTTGGCGATGCAGATGTCGCGCCACATCTCCGGATGGCTCTCCGCCAGCCGTGTGAAGTCGCGCAGGCCCGTTCCGGCGACGCGCCAATAGTCGGCGGCGTCGGGGCGATCGGCGAGCTCGCCGACCAACGCGAAGGCCAATACGTGCGGCAGATGGCTTACCGCCGACAGCAGCGCGTCGTGCCGCTCGGCGGAAAGCAGCGTCACGATGGCCCCGCATTGCGCCCAGCATTCGCGCACGCGTTCGACGGCGGCCGAATCCGTTTCCGGCAGCGGCGTCAGTACGACCTGTCGGCCGCGAAAAAGCGACACCGATGCGGCCGCTGCACCCGAACGTTCGCTGCCCGCGATCGGGTGCGCGGGAACGAAACGCGGGAACGCGGCGCCGAGCGCGGCACGCGCCGCGGCGATCACATCCTGCTTGGTACTGCCGGCGTCGGTAACGATCGTCGCGGGACCCAGATGCGACGCGATCGCGGCGAACAACGCCGGCATTTCGCCGACCGGCGTGGCAAGCATCACCATGGCGGCGTCGGCGAGCTCCGCCGTCCAATCCTCGTCGAGCGTGCATGCCCGGTCGACGATCGCGCGGCGAAGCGCCTGGTCGAGATTGTCGCGACGGCGACCGACGCCGACGACGCCGCCTACCGCGGCCGCGTGTTTCAGTGCGAGCGCGAACGAGCCGCCGATCAACCCCGTGCCGACGACAACGAGCTTACCGGGCGTGCGCGAGGACACTGCCTATCGGCCGAGCGCGGCGGTGAGCGCCGCCAGGAAGCGGGCGTTCTCTTCCGGCAGTCCGACGGTGACGCGCAGCCAGTCGGGCAGGCCGTAGTTGGCCACCGGCCGCACGATCACCCCGGCGTGCAGCAATGCCTCGTAGACGGGCGCGGCGCCCTTGCCGCCGTCCGCCGCACGAACCAGCAGGAAGTTGCCGTGCGATGGAAGATACGCGACGCCGATCGCGTCGAGTCCCTTCATCAGCTGGACGAGCCCATCGCGATTCAGCCGGGCGCTTTCGGCGACGTAGTCTTCATCGGCGAGCGCCGCCAGTGCGGCTGCCTGCGCGATCGAGTTGACGTTGAATGGCTGGCGCACTCGGTTGAGCATGTCCGCGACGGTGGCATCGGCGATGCCGTAGCCGACGCGCAGGCCCGCGAGCCCGTAGGCCTTGGAAAATGTGCGCGACACGAGCAGGTTCGGATGCGACGCGATCCATGAGGCGCTGTTCGCCTGCTGATCCGCGTCCAGATATTCGTTGTACGCCTCGTCGAGCACGACCAGCACACCGTTCGGCACCGACGCGACGAATGCCTGCACTTCGGGCGGCGATAGCCAGGTCCCGGTCGGATTGTTCGGGTTCGCGATAAAGACGATGCGGGTCTGCGGCGTCAGGGCCGCGAGCATCGCGGCGAGATCGTGCCCGAGATCGCGCGCAGGCACTTCGATGCCGCGGGCGCCGCGCGCCTGCGTCGCCAGCGGATACACGGCGAACGCATGTTGCGAATAAACCGTGTCATCGCCCGGACGCAGGAAGGCCTGCGTCGCGAGCTCGAGGATGTCGTTCGAGCCGTTGCCCAGCACGATCTGGTCGAGACCGACGCCGAAGCGTGCCGCCAGCGCCTGCTTGAGCGCGAAGCCGTTGCCGTCCGGATAGCGGGTGATCCCGGCCGCCGCGGCGGCGATCGCAGCGCGAACTTTGGGACTCGGACCCCGTGGATTCTCATTCGAGGCGAGCTTGACGATCTGGCTTTCCACAATCCCGTATTCGCGCGCGAGCTCCTCGATCGGCTTGCCCGGCACGTAGGGACTGATGCGGCGCACGTAGTCGGGCGACAGCGCCGCCATTGCGCTTGCGTTCGCGCTCATCGCCTGCCCGACATTCAATATTGCGCCGCCGGGTACGATCCCAGCAGCTTGAGAAACGGTGCGCGCGCGCCGAGCTCCGCCAGCGCAGCAGCCACCGGCGCGTCCTCGCGATGGCCCTCGAGGTCGACGAAGAACAGGTATTCCCACAGGCCGGTGCGCGCCGGACGCGATTCCAGCCGGTTCATGCTGACGCCGTGCTTCGCCAGCGGTTCGAGCAGCGCGTGGACGGCGCCCGGACGGTTCTGCGCGGACATCACCAGCGAGGTTTCGTCGTCGCCGGAACGCGGAACCGCATGACGGCCCAACACCCAGAAGCGCGTCGTATTGTTCGGATCGTCCTCGATGTGCGGCGCCAGTACGTCGAGCGCATAGATCGCGGCCGCCGTCTCGCCGGCGATCGCCGCGGCGCCCGGCTCCGTCGCTGCCAGCCGCGCCGCTTCGGCGTTGCTCGCCACCGGAATCCTCGGTACGGCGGGCATGTGGCGTGCGAGCCATAGCACGCACTGCGACAGCGATTGCGCGTGCGAGTAGATCTTCTCCACGGCATCGAGCGAAGCCGACTTCGACAACAGGTTCTGCTGGATGCGCAAACGGACCTCGCCGACGATCGTCAGCTCGGTCTGGCACATCAGGTCCAGCGTCCGTCCAACCGCGCCCTCGGTGGAATTCTCGACCGGCACTACCGCATAGTCGGTCTGCCCGGATTCGGCGGCACGGAACACCTCGTCGATCGACGCGCAGGGCTCCGCGTCGACGAAGTCGCCGAAATGCCTGCCGACCGCGCTGTGGCTGAAGGTCCCCGCCGGTCCGAGATAGGCGATCCGCAATCGCCGTTCCAGCGCGAGACAGGCCGACATCACCTGGCGGAATATCCCCGCGACCGCGTCGCCCGGGAGCGGTCCCGGATTGGCTTCGCGCATCGCCCGCAGCACCTGCGCCTCGCGCTCCGGGCGGTACGCGGCGCTCTCGCCCTTGAGCTTGCCGATCGCCTGCGCATGCGTCGCGCGCCGATTGAGTGCGAGCAGGATCTCCCGGTCGAGGCCGTCGATCGCTGCGCGGTGGCGCCGGAACTCCTGATCGCTGTCGTCGTTGGTCATCGCATGCTCGGTTCGTCGCCCGGTCGCCTGCGGCGCTACTGTGCCGGAGACGGAAAGCGCCCTACCGATCTACTCCTGCTCGTCGCTGGCGAGCTCGGTTTCGACGACGCGTTCGAGGCCGGCGAGCTTCTCGCCCTCGCCCAGGTTGATCAGCGTCACGCCTTGCGTCGAGCGGCCCATTTCCCGGATCGACGATACCTTGGTCCGGATCAGCACGCCTCCGGTCGAAATCAGCATCACCTCGTCGTCGGGAAGGACCAGTGCGGCGGCGACGACCTTGCCGTTGCGCGCCGTCTGCTGGATGGCGATCATCCCCTTGGTGCCGCGGCCGTGTCGCGTGTATTCGACGATCGGCGTGCGCTTGCCGTATCCGTTCTCGGTCGCCGTCAGCACCGATTGCTGCTCGTCTTCGGCGACGAGCATCGAGATGACGCGCTGGCCCTTGTCCAGCATCATGCCGCGCACGCCGTGCGCGGTTCGGCCCATCGAACGCACGTCGCCCTCTTCGAAGCGCACCGCCTTGCCGCCGGAACTGAAGAGCATGACGTCGTGCTTGCCGTCGGTCAGCGCCGCGCCGACCAGGAAATCACCGTCGTCCAGGTCGACCGCGATGATGCCCGACGGGCGAGGACGTGAGAAATCCGACAGCGGCGTCTTCTTGACCGTGCCCTTGGTCGTCGCCATGAACACGAAGCGATCGCTGACGAACTCCTTGACCGGGAGGATCGCGGTGATCTTTTCGTGCTCCAGCAACGGCACCAAATTGACGATCGGCTTGCCGCGCGACACGCGGCCGCCTTGTGGAACGTTGTACACCTTGAGCCAGTACACACGCCCGCGGTTGGAAAAGCAGAGGATGAAATCGTGCGTGTTGGCGATGAACAGGTGGTCGATGAAATCGTCTTCCTTGGTTCCTGTCGCCTGCTTGCCGCGGCCGCCGCGACGCTGCGCGCGGTACTCCGCGACCGGCTGCGCCTTCATGTAGCCGCCGTGGGACAGCGTGACGACCATGTCCTCCGGCGCGATCAGGTCCTCCATCGACAGATCGACGCTGTGCGCGACGATTTCCGAGCGGCGCTTGTCGCCGAACTGGTCGCGCATCGCCTTGAGCTCGTCGCCGATCATCGTCGTGACGCGCGGCGGCTTGGCGAGGATGTCGAGGAGATCGACGATCTGCGACATTACCTCGCGGTATTCGCCGGTGATTTTTTCCTGCTCGAGCCCGGTCAGGCGCTGCAGCCGAAGCTCGAGTATCGCCTGCGCCTGCGCTTCCGAGAGCCGGTAACCCTGAGCGGGGCCGCGCTGCCAGCCGTACTCGGGTGCCAGCCCCTCCGGCCGGGCGGCGTCGGCCGCCGACCGCGCGAGCATCTCCTCGACGAGCGCCGAGCGCCACGTCCTCGCCATCAACGCCGCCTTGGCCTCGGCGGGCGTCGCCGCCGCCTTGATCAGCGCGATGATCTCGTCGACGTTCGACAGCGCAACGGCCAACCCCTCGAGAATGTGCCCGCGTTCGCGCGCCTTGCGGAGCTCGAACCGCGTGCGCCGCACGACGATCTCGCGCCGGTGTTGCAGGAAGAATTCGAGGAACTGCTTGAGATTGAGCAGCCGCGGCTGGCCATCGACCAGCGCGACCATGTTCATGCCGAAGCTGTCCTGCAGCTGCGTCAGTTTGTATAGATTGTTGAGGATGATTTCGGTGACTTCGCCGCGCTTGAGCTCGATGACCACGCGCATGCCGGACTTGTCCGACTCGTCGCGCAGATCCGAAATGCCATCGAGTTTTTTCTCGCGGACGAGCTCGCCGATGCGCGTCAGCAGCGTCGCCTTGTTGACCTGGTAGGGGAGCTCGTCGACGATGATCGCCTGACGCCCGCCTTTTTCCAGGTCTTCGATGTGTGTGCGGGCGCGGATGACCACTCGCCCGCGGCCGGTGCGATAGCCTTCGCGCACGCCTTCGGTGCCGAAAATGATGCCCGCGGTCGGAAAATCCGGAGCCGGCACGTGCTCGATCAACTCATCGACGGTGCTGTCCGGGTTGTCGAGCAAGGTCAGGCACGCGGTGACGATCTCGCCCAGGTTGTGCGGCGGGATGTTGGTCGCCATGCCGACGGCGATGCCCGACGAGCCGTTGACCAGCAGGTTCGGGATCTTGGTCGGCAGGACCGTGGGCTCCAGCTCCTTGCCGTCGTAATTGGGTACGAAATCGACGGTTTCCTTGTCGATATCGGCCAGCATCTCGGCGGTGATTCTTTCCAGCCGGCATTCGGTATAGCGGTACGCAGCCGGAGCGTCACCATCGACCGAGCCGAAATTGCCCTGACCGTCGATCAGCGGATAGCGCAGCGAAAAATCCTGCACCATCCGCACCAGCGCCTCGTAGGTCGCGCTGTCGCCGTGCGGATGGTATTTGCCGAGCACGTCGCCGACGACGCGCGCGCATTTGACGTAAGGCCGATTCCAAACGGTATTGGACTCATGCATCGCAAACAGCACGCGGCGATGCACCGGTTTGAGGCCGTCGCGCACGTCCGGCAGCGCCCGTCCCACGATCACGCTCATCGCGTAATCGAGGTAGGAATGCCGCATTTCTGCTTCGAGGCTTACTGGCAGGGTTTCTTTAGCGAACTGCTCCATCGCGGGCCGGCTCTTTATCTGTTGAAATGTTTACAATCGGCGCGTCGCAAATGACCGCGACGCGAGGCTGAAATCGGCCCGCGCAGCCACGCGCGGTGCGGGGCGGCCGGTCATAGCGGGAAACAGGGAATTTTAGCATGACCGTTGTATCGCCGCGACACCTTCCAATATCGCCTCGCGAAGGGCCAATTTCGCTTTGCAGGTCAAAATCCCTATGCTATATTTACGGGTAAGTCGGCGTTTCCAGACGAACGCGAAAAAAAGTTGCCGTTACGCTCCGAAATGAACGGGTAAAACTCAACAACTCCAGGCAGAGAGGTAAAAGTGATGAAAAATCGTCTGATCGCAACCCTCGTGACCGGCGCGATCGCCGGCATGTTGGCCGGTGCGGCGTTCGGTCAAGCCAACCCGCAGAACACCGGTTACTGGCTCGAGCAGTACGGCACCCCCGACAACAATGTGTGGCGCAGCGGCACCGGCTTGTGCTGGCGCGCTGGATACTGGACCCCGGCCATGGCGATCAAGGAGTGCGACCCGGATCTGGTCAAGGTCGCGGCTCCGGCGCCCGCTCCGGCCGTAACCCCGCCCCCGGCCCCGCCGCCTCCCGCACCGGCGCCGGCACCCGCGCCTGCAGCTCAAGTGCAGAGGATCACGCTGGCGAGCAAGGCACTGTTCGATTTCGACAAGTCGGTGCTGAAGCCTGAAGGCAAGGCGGCGCTCGACAGCGAAGTCATCGACAAGCTGAGGGACGTCAGCAGGCTCGAACTGGTCCTCGTCACCGGCCATACCGACCGTATCGGCACGCAAGCGTACAACCAGCGCCTGTCGGAACGTCGCGCCAATACCGTGCGCGACTATCTGGTCAGCCGTGGCGTTGCACGCGACAAGATCGAGACGCTCGGCATGGGCAAGACGCAACCGATCCCCGGCGTGGTCTGCAATCAGAAGAACTTGAAGGAATTGATTGCCTGCCTCGCGCCGAATCGGCGCGTCGAGGTCGAAGTCAAGGGCGAAGCAGTCAAGCGCTGAAGCGACGCTGCCCGCGGAAAAAGCCCCGCCCCAGTGCGGGGCTTTTTCTTTGCCGCGTCTCATCCGAACAGATCTCCTATGCAAGCCGTCGACCTGCGACTCGATGCCCGATGGGTGGTGCCCGTGGTCCCGCGCGGCGCGCTGGCCGCGCACTCGGTCATCATCGATGCCGGACGGATCGTCGCCATCGTCCCGGTCGCGGACGCCGACCGTGACTACGACGCAGCCGAGCACGTCAGCCTGGCGACACACGCGCTGCTGCCGGGCCTGGTCAACGCGCACACGCACGCGGCGATGAGCCTGCTGCGCGGCAGCGCGGACGATGTGGCACTCGCTCCGTGGCTCGAGGACCACGTATGGCCGCGCGAGAAAGCTTTTCTCTCCTCGGAGTTCGTGCATGACGGAACGCTGCTGGCCGCTGCGGAAATGCTCTCCGGCGGCGTCACCTGCTGCAATGACCAGTATTTTTTCGCCGATGCGGCGGCGCGTGCCTACCACGCCAGCGGCATGCGCGCGATGCTCGGTCTGGCGGTGCTGGATTTTCCCACCGCCTACGCGGTCGATGCCGATGGCTACCTTCAGGCAGGACTCGCGGCGCGCGATACGTGGAAACACGAGCCGCTTCTGAGTTTTTCCCTTGCGCCGCATGCGCCGTATACGGTCGGTGATGCGAGCTGGAGGAAGATCGTCGTCTACGCGCGGCAGCTCGACCTGCCGATCCAGACCCACCTGCTGGAGACACGCGACGAGCGGACGCGCAGCAAATCCGCATTCGGGATCGGCCCGCTGCAACGGTTGCATCGGCTCGGCGTCACGGGCCCGGGCTTTATAGCGGTTCACGGCACCTATCTCGAGGCCGCCGATATCGAGTTGCTCGTAGCGCAAGCCTGTCACGTCGTGCACTGCCCCGTTTCCAATCTCAAGCTCGCCAGCGGCATCGCACCGGTGGCCGAACTCGTGCGGCACGGGGTCAACGTCGCGCTGGGGACCGATGGCGCGGCCAGCAACAATCGCCTCGACGTGTTCGGCGAAGCCCGGCTCGCGGCGCTGCTTGCCAAGGGCGTGAGCGGCGATGCGGGCGCGATCCCGGCCGCCGAAGCGCTGCAGATGGCCACGCTGAACGGCGCCCGCGCGCTCGGGCTGGAACGCGACATCGGGTCGCTCGAACCGGACAAGCAGGCGGACGTGATCGCCGTCGATCTGGGCGCGGTGGCACACGCTCCCTGCTACGATCCGGTATCACACCTGGTTCATGTCACCGGACGCGATCAGGTCACCGACGCCTGGGTCGGCGGCAGGCACGTTTTGGCCGGGCGCCGATTGACACGCCTCGATACCGAGGAACTCGCCGCGCGCGTCCGCTTCTGGCAGGATCGACTGCTGCCGCAGCAAGCCGCTCCGGCGAAGTAGAATCGACGTTCTGCGGGCCGAATGGGCCTCCACAACCACGCTTTGCGCGTCGTGCACATGGCTGAAACCATCGACAACGCCGATCCGGCCGAGCTCGCCAAGTTCGGTGCGCTGGCACATCGCTGGTGGGATCCCACCAGCGAGTTCAAGCCCCTGCACGACATCAATCCGCTGCGCCTGGGTCACATCGTCGCGCAATGCGGCGGCCTCGGCGGCAAGTCCGTGCTCGACGTCGGCTGCGGCGGCGGCATCCTGGCCGAAGCGATGGCGGAGGCTGGCGCACGCGTGGTCGGCATCGATCTGTCCGAAGCCGCGCTCTCGGTTGCCAGGCTGCACCAGCTCGAATCGAAGTCGTCGGTGGCCTATCGCATGATTGCAGCCGAAACGCTCGCAGACGAGCGCCCCTCGACTTTCGATCTCGTGACCTGCATGGAGCTCCTCGAACACGTGCCGGATCCGGCATCGATGGTGGCGGCCTGCGCGAGGCTCGTGCGGCCGGGCGGCATCGTCGTCTGCTCGACGGTCAATCGCAACCCGAAGTCTTACCTGTTTGCGATAATCGGCGCCGAATACGTGCTCAAGCTGCTGCCGCGCGGAACGCACGACTACGCCCGCTTCCTGCAGCCGGCCGAGATCGTCGCATTCGCCCGCCACGCCGGACTCGAACTCGTCGACCTGACCGGCATGACCTACCATCCGCTGGCGCGGACCTATCGGCTCGAGCCGGACACGTCGGTCAACTACATCGCCACGTTCCGCCGCGATGCGTGAGCAGTCTGCACGCAGGGACCGCGGGCGCATCGCGCGCAGGCGGCCGCACCGCCTGCCGGTGCAGGCCGTCTTGTTCGATCTCGACGGAACGCTGGCCGATACCGCCGCCGACCTCGCCGCTGCACTGAACCGCGTCCGCGCCGACCGGGCGCTGCCGGCGCTGCCGCTGGCGACGCTGCGTCCGCAGGCCTCGCACGGTGCTCGCGGACTGCTGTCGGCGGGCTTTGGCATCGGCAAGGAGCACGCAGACTTCGCATCGCTGCGCGATGCGTTCCTCGCGTACTACGCCGAGGCGTTGTGCGAACAGACGACACTCTTCCCGGGCGCCGAGGGCGTGCTGGCCGAAATCGAGCGCCGGGGCCTGCGCTGGGGCATCGTGACCAACAAGGCCGCGCGCTTCACCTTGCCCGTCGTCGAGCACCTTGCACTGGCGGCGCGCGCCGGCGCCTTGATCTGCGGCGATACGACCCCGCAGAGCAAGCCGCATCCGGCGCCGCTGCTCGCCGGCGCAGCGGCCCTGGCGGCTCCGCCGGCACAATGCGTCTATGTCGGCGATGCCGAGCGTGACATCATCGCCGGACGAGCCGCGGGCATGCACACGCTGTTCGCAGCGTACGGCTACGTCGGCGCCGACGAAACACCGGCGGCGTGGAATGCCGACGGCGAGCTCGACTCGCTGTCCGCATTGCTCGACTGGCTGCCTGTCGCGTCCGACATTGCGGCGGCGTAGGCTCGGGCCGGGCGGGCGAGCGGCTTCAAGGCGCGCTCAGCCCGGACACGAACCCGCGTTCAGATAAAGCCATTGCTGCGGCTTGCCATCACGGGTTCCGGCAAGCCAAACCGGCTGGCTCCGGGTCAGCGGCCGCAGTATCGTTGCCGCAATGTCATCGGGAAGTGCCAGCGCGATGCCGTTCGCGCGCTCGACGCGGTCACCGTTCTTCAGGCCCAGCATGCCTGCGAAGCCGCTTTGATCGCGCACCACGAGCGCTCCGGATGCCGGCGCGACCAATGTCTTCCACGCGTCGGGCGCATCGATCATGCCGCCCAGGAGCTCTGCGTTCAGGCGCACGACTGGCCCCTTGAAGCCGGGCGGAGCTGCGCAGGCGGCGGGCGCGGCCGCCGCCACGGCGACGCGCGTCCGCTCGCGGGCAGCCGGCGCACGCAAGACGAGCTCGTGTCGCACCCCGCCTTGAAGCAGGCTGACGCCGTCGGGTCGCACGCTGTCGACGCGCAGGCCCGATGCGATGTCCTGGCCCGCCGCCACCAGCATCGCAGCGCGCGTTCCAGCGCGAACCAGTGCATAGCCTTTGCCGTCGGGCTCGGCAAAGACACCGAGCAGGCGAACGTCGCCGAGGTCGGCGCCGGCCGGCGCAGCGTCCGGCACCGCACCGGCCCTACCGAACAGGTGCGACTCCGCCGCGCGGCGAGCGAGGTCGGTTTCCGGTGCCGGTGCGGCGATGAATATCGATTGCGGCCCAAACCAGGTCCAGCCCCAGTGCGCCAGTATCAGCGCGAGCAGCGCCAGAGCAGCGAGCGAAGCGGCCGCCGCGCCGGCGCGCCAGCGCCACGCCGGGAGCGCTGCGGTGGTCACGTATAATCCGGATTCGCTCGCCACGATTCGATCCTGCCTGCCTTCGAGTCTCAAGCCGTTGAACCCGCAGCTCGCGTTGTTGCAGCCCTATCCGTTCGAGCGGCTGCGCCACTTGTTCGCAGGCGTCACGCCAAGCGCAGCGATGTCTCCGATCAACCTTTCGATCGGCGAGCCCAGACACCCGACGCCGCAGTTCATTCGCGACGCGCTGGCTGCGGGCAGCAGCGGACTCGCGAATTATCCCATAACGGCCGGAGCGCCCGCGCTGCGCGAGGCGATCGCCGCGTGGCTCAAGCGTCGCCATCGCCTGGCCACGCTCGATCCGATGTCGCAGGTGCTGCCGGTGCTCGGCAGCCGTGAGGCGCTGTTCGCCTTTGCCCAGACGGTCGTCGATTCGAGCCGCGTCGGCGCGACGGTGATCGTGCCCAATCCGTTCTACCAGATCTATGAAGGGGCCGCGCTCCTCGCAGGGGCGACGCCGCACTACGTCAACAGCGTTGCAGCGAACGGCTTTGCGCCGCAATGGCGCGAGGTCAGCGATGCCGTGTGGGCGCGCACGCAGCTCGTCTACGTATGCTCGCCGGACAATCCAACCGGCCGCGTCGCGACGCAAGACGAGTGGCAGACCCTGTTCGAGCTGTCCGATCGCCACGGCTTCGTGATCGCTTCCGACGAATGCTATTCGGAGGTCTATTGCGACGAGGCGCGTCCCCCGCTCGGCGCGCTGGCGTCGGCCGCAGCGCTTGGCCGCGATGGCTTCCCACGGCTGATCGTCTTCGGCAGTTTGTCCAAGCGATCGAACTGTCCGGGGCTGCGCTCGGGCTACGTCGCCGGCGACGCCGCGCTGATCAAGGCCTTTCTGCTCTACCGCACCTACCACGGCTCGGCGATGTCGCCCGCGGTGGCGGCCGCCAGCATCGCGGCATGGAACGACGAAGCGCATGTGCGAGCGAACCGCGCCTTGTACGCGGAAAAATTCGACAAGCTCGCGCCGCGCGTCGACGCGGTGCTTTCCGCACCGCTGCCCGATGCGGCTTTCTACCTCTGGGCCAATGTCGGCGGCGACGATGCCGACTTTGCCCGCCGGCTCTACGCCGACCAGGCGGTCAGCGTCCTGCCGGGAAGCTATCTGGGCCGCACGGTCGGCGGGGTCAATCCGGGCGCCGGCTACATTCGCATCGCGCTGGTCGCCCAGTTCGACGAATGCGCCGACGGGATCGATCGGCTGGTCCGATTTGCGCGCAGCGACTGAAAACCTCCCCGCCCCGTCCCCGCTAATGCCGTTTTGTCGCCCCCGGGCGCGGCCTGTCGCCGGACCGGGCCGCGGGCGCCGCCGCGCGTACAATCGGCGGCCATGACGACGACAACGAGCACACCCTCCGACGGTCGCCCGGTCGCGTGGTGGGGACCCGTTTTCGCGGGGTTTCGCGGTGTCTCCTGGCAAACGGTTGCGTTGATCCTGGCGATCAATACCGGCTACGCCGCGATCATGTCGATCGAAGACCCGAGGCCGTTTTGGCATCCGTTCATCACGACGCAGTGTTTCGGCCTGGCTATCGCCTACATGGTCAACGCCGCCTCGCCCTGGAAAAAGACCCATCCGGTCTGGCGACTCGCGCTGGCGGTAGCGATCGGCACCGCCGTGGGCTATATGCTGATCGTCCTGGTGAAAGGCCATATCATTGCCGAGCCGGGCTACACGCTGGGCGAGCTGGTCTCGGACAGCCACAAGTTCGGCTGGACTCTGGTGAGCGGCTTCTCCAACGGACTCTTCGTCAGCCTGTTCTTCCTGTTTCAATTCCGCGAGGCCCGAACGCGCGCCGACCTGCTGAAGGCCGACGCCGACCGTAATCTGCTGTCCAAGCAGGCGATCGAAGCGCAGCTCAAACTGATGCAGGCGCAGGTCGAGCCGCACTTCCTGTTCAATACGCTGGCTTCGGTGCAGTTCCTGACCGAGACGGACCCGCCCAAAGCCGGCCAGATGCTCGGTCACCTGCTTGCCTACCTGCGCGCCGCTCTGCCGCAGCTGCGCTCCGGCAGCTCGACCTTGGGCCAGGAAATCGAGCTTGCTCGGGCCTACCTGTCGATCATGCAGATGCGCATGGGGCCGCGCCTGGGTTTTTCGGTCGCGCTTCCCGAATCTCTGCGCGCAGTACCTTTCCCGCCGATGCTGCTGATGTCGGTCGTCGAAAACGCGGTCAAGCACGGCATCGAGCCCAAGGCCGACGGCGGCATGATCCGCATCGAAGCGAGGCAGGATGGCGAGATACTGACGGTTTCCGTCATCGACAGCGGACAAGGCCTCGCCGGGGAAATCGGCCGCGGCGTGGGACTCACCAATCTTCGCGAGCGTCTGCAGGCCCTTTACGGCAGGCGGGCGCGCTTCTCCCTCCAGGCCGAGCCGCGCGAGGGCGCGCGAGCCACGATCGAGGTGCCATGTGAAGCCGCAGTGGCAAGCTAGAAGCGTCACGGCGCTGATCGCCGAGGACGAGCCCATGTTGCGGGCGCAGCTGCGCACGCGCCTCCTGCAGGCGTGGCCGGAGCTTGCCATCGTCGCCGAGGCGGAAAATGGCGAACAGGCGGTCGCGCTGGCGGCGGAGCTGGAGCCGGAAATCGCCTTCCTCGACATCCGCATGCCGGTCAAGGATGGCCTCGATGTCGCGGCCGCGATCGGCGATGCCTGTCACGTGGTCTTCGTCACCGCTTACGACGAGTACGCGGTACACGCCTTCGAGCAGGGCGCGGTCGACTACGTGCTGAAGCCGGTCACCGCCGAGCGGGTGGCCAAGCTGGTCGAGCGGCTGAAGCAACGGCTCGCGGCGCCGCCGGCCGATCTGTCTCAGGTGCTGCAGCAGCTCGCGGCGCGCGCGAGCAGTGGCCCGTTGCGCTGGATCAAGGCATCGCTGGGAGCGACGATGCGGCTGATTCCGGTCGACGAAATCTGCTATTTCCGCGCCGAGGACAAGTACACGCGGGTCGTCACCGCCGACGGCGACGCACTGATCCGCAAGACGATCAAGGAATTGTTCGAGGAGCTCGATCCGGAATCCTTCTGGCAAGTCCATCGGGGCACGATCGTCAATCTGCGGGCGATCTCTCGCGTCGAGCGCGACCATCGCGACCAGCCGTTGATCGTGCTCAAGCATCGCAAGGAACCGCTGACGGTCAGCCGCACGTTCGCCCATCTGTTCAAAGCGATGTAGCGCGCTAGTCGTTGCAAAGGCAACCGGGGCGCGAGTTCCCGGCAACGTGCCCCGTCCGCTTCGCCAGCAGGTAAAATGCTCGTTTTGCCCGCGCCCCCCTCAGGCGCCCCGCGCGCCTAAAGCAATGAGCACCCTGCAGCAAACGATCGAATCCGCTTGGGAGCGGCGCGCCGAGCTTGCGCCCGCGACGGCGTCTCGCGAGGTACGCGACGCCGTCGCCGCGGTCATTGCCGATTTGGATGCGGGCCGGGTCCGCGTCGCCGAAAAGCGCGGCGCGGACTGGGTCACGAACCAGTGGCTGAAGATGGCTGTTCTGCTGTCGTTTCGTCTGGCGGAAAACGTGCCGATCGGGCTGGCGGCGCCGGGCGCGCCGTTTCGGTTCTACGACAAGGTGCCGACCAAGTTCGCGCAGTTCGACGCGCAGGCCTTCGCCGAGGCGGGCGTGCGCGTCGTGCCGCCGGCGGTAGCTCGCCGCGGCGCGTACATCGCCCCCAACGTCGTCCTGATGCCGAGCTACGTGAACATCGGTGCCTATGTCGACAGCGGAACGATGGTCGATACCTGGGCTACGGTGGGCTCGTGCGCGCAGATCGGCCGCAACGTCCATCTTTCGGGCGGCGTCGGCATCGGCGGGGTCTTGGAACCGCTGCAGGCCACCCCCACCATTATCGAGGACAACTGCTTTATCGGGGCCCGCTCGGAAGTCGTCGAAGGCGTGATCGTCGAGGAGAACTCAGTGCTCGGCATGGGCGTGTTCATCGGCCAGAGCACCAAGATTTACAACCGGGCGACTGGCGAGGTCGGCTACGGCCGCGTTCCCGCGGGCTCGGTCGTCGTTTCCGGCACCCTGCCCTCGTCCGACGGGAATTGCAGTCTGTATTGTGCCGTCATCGTCAAGCAGGTCGACGCGCGGACCCGGGCGAAGACCAGCATCAACGAGCTGTTGCGCGCATGACGCGCAGCCCCCGCGCCACGGGGCGACGCGCGCCGCAAACCGAACACCGGGAAGTGACGATGTCCGTTTCCATCAAGACCGCCGAAGAGATCGACAAGATGCGCGTAGCCGGCAGGCTCGCCTCGGAACTGCTCGACTTCATCACGCCGCATGTACGGCCTGGTGTCACGACCGGCGAGCTCGATCGCATTGCGCACGATTACCAGGTCAACGTGCAGCGCGTCGTGCCCGCGACGCTGAACTACGCGCCACCGGGCCACCGGCCGTATCCGGCGTCGATCTGCACGTCGGTCAACCACGTCGTCTGCCACGGCATCCCCGGCGACAAATTGCTCAAGGCCGGCGATATCGTCAACATCGACGTCACCGTGATCAAGGACGGATTCCACGGCGACACCAGCCGGATGTTCTATGTCGGGGCACCGCCGATCCAGGCGAAGCGTCTGTGCGAAATTACCTACGCGGCGATGTGGCGCGGCATACGCGAGGTCAAGGCTGGCGCGAGCCTCGGCGACATCGGCGCGACGATCCAGCGCTACGCCGAAGGCCATGGCTTCTCGGTTGTACGTGAATTCTGCGGACACGGCATCGGCCGCCAGTTCCACGAGGAGCCGCAAGTGCTGCACTACGGCAAGGCCGGCACCGGCATGAAGCTCCAGCCCGGCATGATCTTCACGATCGAACCGATGATCAACGCCGGCCGCGCCGGCATTCGCGGGCTCGCCGACGGTTGGACGATCGTGACCGCCGATCACAGCCTGTCGGCGCAATGGGAGCATACGGTGCTGGTCACCGAGCAGGGCTACGAAGTGCTGACGCTCTCCGCCGGCGCGCCGCCCCCGCCGGCCGCGGTCGCGGCCTGAATACAGGCGCCGTGGCCGCAACGCTTGCGAGCTCATTGCCGCCGGCCGCCGGTGCGACAGCGGCGCGCTGGAAGCGCGATCTGGCGCTGGGACGCGATGCGATTCGCGCCGCGTTTGCCAAAGACCATGCGCCGCATCGCCTGCTTGCCGCGCAGTCCCGGCTGGTGGACCGGGTGCTGCGCGGGCTTTGGGGCGACATCGGTGCGCCTGCCGGCTGTGCGCTGATCGCCGTCGGCGGCTACGGACGCGGCCAGCTCTTCCCCCACTCCGATATCGACGTGCTGATTCTGTTGCCGCGGACGCTGGCGGATCCGGCCGCAGCCCCTCCGATCGAACGATTCATCGGCCTTCTCTGGGACACGGGCCTGGAAGTCGCGCATGCGGTGCGCACGATCGCCGAGTGCGAAACCGAGATGGCCGGCGACATCACCATTCGCACGAGCCTGCTCGAGCACCGGCAGGTCGCTGGGTCGCGAGCGCTCTATCAGCGCTTTCGCCGCAGCGTCACGGCGGCGATCGACGCTCGCGCCTTTTACGAGGCCAAGGCGCTCGAGCAGCAGCAGCGCCACCTCCGCTACCAGGACACCGCCTACAATCTCGAGCCCAACGTCAAGGAAAGCCCTGGCGGCCTGCGCGATCTGCAGACGATCGTATGGATCGCTCGTGCCGCGGGTCTTGGTCGCTCCTGGCGCGATTTTGCGGCACGTGGTTTGATGACACGCCTCGAGGCGCGCGAAGTTGTCCGGCAAGAACGGCTGCTGTCCGACCTGCGCATCCGCCTGCACTATCTTGCCGGCCGCCGCGAGGACCGGCTGGTGTTCGACGTGCAGACCGCACTCGCCCGCGACTTCGGGCTGGCCGATACGCCGGACCGGCGCGCCTCCGAGCTGCTGATGCAGCGCTATTACCGGGCGGCGAAGTCGATTCGCCAGATCAGCGTCGTGCTGCTGCAGAACGTGCACTCCCGCCTGTTCCCCACCGAGCTCGCCGCGCGGCCGATCGACGCCAATTTTCAGGCCGTCGACGAGCTGCTGGACCTGGTCGACGAGCAGCTGTTCGCCCGTCGGCCAGCCGCGATTTTCGATAGTTTCCTGAGGCTGCAGCAGCATCCCGAGCTCAAGGGCATGTCGGCGCGAACCTTGCGCGCGTTGTGGCGAAACCGCAATCGCGTCGATGCGACGTTCCGCCGCGATCCGGAAAATCGCGCGCGGTTCATCGAAATCCTGCGCCAGCCTCGCGGCGTCACGCACGAGCTGCGCCGGATGAATCAGTACGGCATTCTTGGCCGCTATCTGCCCGTGTTCGGCCGCATCGTCGGCCAGATGCAACACGACCTTTTCCACGTCTACACCGTCGACGAGCATATCCTGATGGTGATCCGCAATCTGCGCCGCTTCACCGAGGCTCAGCACGCGCACGAGTACCCGCTTTGTTCACGCCTGATCGCCGATTTCGCGCGGCCGGAACTGCTGTATATCGCCGGACTCTTCCACGATATCGCCAAGGGCCGGGGCGGCGACCATTCGACCTTGGGCAGCGCCGACGCGCGGCGTTTCTGCCGCGCGCACCAGCTTTCGCGCGAGGACACCGACCTCGTCGCGTGGCTGGTCGAGCAGCACCTGATGATGTCGGCGACCGCGCAGAAGCAGGACATCGCCGACCCGGCGGTCGTCGCCGCGTTCGCCGCCCGGGTCGCAACCGGCCGGCGCCTTGCCGCGCTGTATCTGCTGACGGTGGCCGACATTCGCGGCACCAGCCCGCGGGTCTGGAACGCCTGGAAGGCCAAGCTCCTGGAAGACCTATACAACGCGGCGAACGCCGAACTCGGCGGCGCCGACGCGAGGGCGCCGGACAGCCTGGAAACGCGCCGCGCCGAGGCCGCGCGCCAGTTGCGCCTGTACGCGGTGCCCGAGGGCGCCGAGGCCAAACTCTGGCAGCGCCTCGACATCGTCTATTTCCAGCGGCACAGCGCCGATGACATCGCCTGGCATGCGCGCCAGCTGTATTACCGGGTCGACGGCGAGCAAGCGGTAGTCAAGGCGCGGCTGGCGCGCGACGGCGCCGGGTTGCAGCTGATGGTCTATCTGCCGGACCAGAAGGAGCTTTTTGCGCGCATCTGCGGCTTTCTGGGGCGCGCCCACCTGTCGATTCTCGAAGCGAAGGTCCATACGACGCGGCACGGCTATGCGCTCGACACGTTTGTCGTGCACGATCCGGCGAACCCGAGCGCCGGCTACCGCGAGGCGATCAACTACATCGAATTCGAGCTACAGCGCGTCTTGACCGAGCGGCCGCCGCTCGAGCTGCCGGCGGAGGGACGGGTCAGCCGCCACTTGAGGCATTTTCCGCTGTCTCCCGAGGTCAGCATCTTCGCCGACGACAAGGGGACCCACTTCATCCTCGAGATCGTTGCCGGCGACCGCCCCGGTCTGCTGGCGCGCATCGCCTATACGCTGGCCAAGGCGAACGTCAACGTGGAAAGCGCCAAGATCAATACGCTGGGCGAGCGCGCCGAGGACGTCTTCCTGCTCGACGGCGCGCGACTGCACGACGAGGCGGCGCGGCTCAAGCTCGAGACCGCGCTCTACGAGCAGCTGCGCATCTAGCCTCGCCGGCGGCGGTCACTCGTCGCGGGCATCGACATCGGGAAACAGGATGTCGGTGTAGCCGAACATGCGCATGTCTTCCATTCGCATCGGATACAGAATGCCGTCGAGGTGGTCGCATTCGTGCTGGACCACACGCGCATGGAATCCGTTCGCCTCGCGTTCGATCGGCCTGCCCTGAGGATCGAAACCCGTGTAGCGCAGGCGCGTATAGCGGCGGACGCGGCCGCGCAAGCCCGGCACCGACAGGCAGCCTTCCCATCCTTCCTCGGTCTCGTCCGAGAGCGGCGTCAGCACCGGGTTGACCAGCTCGGTGTAGGGAACCGGCTCGGCATCCGGATAGCGGTCGTTGTGCTCGAAGCCGAAAATAACCACGCGCAGGCCGACGCCGATCTGCGGCGCCGCGAGACCGGCGCCGGTAGCGGCGATCATGGTTTCGCGCATGTCGGCGACAAGCGCAGCGAGCTCGTGCGTACCGAAGCGCTCGACTTCGGTCGAACGCTGCAGCAGCCGCGGGTCGCCCATGCGAAGGATGTCGCGGATCACGGCGCCCGCTCCACCACGCCGTCGATCAGAGATCGGACTTTGTCCATCGCAGTCTCCAGCACATCGACGATGCTCGACATCGAGATCGCGCGCGCGCTCTCCCCGCGCCCCGCCGCCTGGTTTACCACCACGGCAATGGCCGCGTAATCGACGCCGAGCTCGCGCGCCAGCGCCGCCTCGGGCATCCCGGTCATGCCGACCATGGTGGCGCCGTCCCGCTCGATCCGGTCGATCTCGGCGGCGGTCTCGAGCCGCGGCCCCGATACCGCCGCATAGACGCCGCCATCGCGAAGCACAATGGACGCGGCCGACGCCGCAGCCAGGCAGTGTTCGCGCAGCGCTTGCGAATACGGCTCGGTGAAATCCACGTGGATCACCACCCGGTCGCTTCCATCGAAGAACGTGGTTTCCCGGCCACTGGTGTAGTCGATCACCTGATGCGGCAGAACCAGATCGCCCGGCCGATAGCCCGGCGCGATCCCCCCGACGGAGGCCACGGCCAGAATCGCACTGACGCCGCGGTCCTTCAGCGCCCAAAGGTTGGCGCGGTAGTTGACCCGATGCGGCGGGATAGTATGACCATGCCCGTGTCGCGCCAGAAACACGACGTCGCGTCCGCCGATCTGGCCGAACAGCAGCGCCGACGACGGCTCGCCGTAAGGCGTGCGAACGACTTCGCGGTGGGCGACGGCGAGCGTGGACAGGCGGGTAAGCCCGCTGCCACCGATGATGGCGAGCATGGATTGGCGATCGAAAAGCGGCCCGGCGGCCGCCCCCAGTCGAACGCTCGGCAGGCCGCGTGCCAGTTGTTACTTTGCTCGACCTTGGTTATTCTTGTCAATTAATGACATTGTCAAGATTGTTGTCGACAGGTAAAACGCGCGTCTGGTCACCCTATTGCTGATACCGGGACCGAACCATGTACCTCGACCGATTGTTCAAGCTGATGGCGGAGAAACAGGCCTCCGACCTGTTCATCTCATGCGGTGCTCCGATAAACATCAAGATCAACGGTGTCGTCTCGCCGATCTCGACCCAGCCGATGGACGTCGAGACGGTTCGTCGCATCGCCTACGAGTTGATGAGCAAGGAGCAGGCGCGCGAATTCGAGAACGAGATGGAAATGAACCTCTCGTACCTCGATCGCGCCGTCGGCAACTTCCGTATCAACATCTTCCGGCAGCGCGGAACCATCTCGATGGTCATCCGCTATGTGAGGAGCCGCGTGCCGCCGTTCGAGGCGCTCAAGCTGCCGTCGGTGCTGCTCAACCTGGTGATGGAAAAGCGCGGCTTGGTGCTGATCGCCGGAGCGACCGGCTCCGGCAAGTCGACCACGCTGGCGGCGATGATCGACTACCGGAACAGCAACCGGTCAGGTCATATCCTGACGCTCGAAGACCCGATCGAATACCTGTTCGAGCACAAGCAGTCGATCGTCAACCAGCGTGAGATCGGCATCGACACGCAGGGCTACCACAGGGCGCTGCCGAATGCCCTGCGGGAAGCGCCGGACCTGATCATGATCGGCGAAGTGCGCGACCGGGAAACCATGCAGCACGCGCTGCTGCATACGCTGACCGGCCACCTTTGCCTGTCGACGTTGCATGCGAACAACAGCTACCACGCGCTGTCGCGGATCATCAACATGTTTCCGTACGATGCCCGCTCGGGCCTGCTGTCGGACCTGTCGATCGGCCTGCGCGCGATCATCTCGCAGCGGCTGGTGCGGAACAAGGAAGGCGAGCAGCAGCCTGCGGTCGAAATCCTGCTCAACACCTCGCTGATCGCCGACTTGATCAAGAACGGCGAGATCACTCAGATTAAGGAGGCGATGGAGCAAAGCCTGTATCCGGGGTCGCAGACCTTCGAGCAGGCGCTGTGCCGCCTCTACCTGGACGGCGTCGTCTCGTATGACGAAGCCCTGAGCGCGGCCGACTCGCCGACCAACCTGGCGTGGCTGGTCAATCAGAATACAGCGACGACGACGCGCGTTGACACCGGAGGCGATGAAGAACCCGCGGAGGCCCTCTCTCGCGATTTCGTCAAGCTGGAAATCGACCCGGAATTCCTCAACCGTCCGCAGTGACGAGCGACGCTTGAGCGTGGCGACGAGTTCGTCCAACGCGCCGACGCTCGATCTGGCGCGCGAACTGATCGCGCGCCGCTCGCAGACACCGGACGACGCCGGCTGTCAGGCCCTTCTCGGCGCCCGCCTCGCCCGCAGCGGCTTCCGCTGTGAAGGCCTTGTCGGCAACGGGGTAAGCAATCTGTGGGCGCGCCGTGGCGACTCGCATCCGGTCGTCTGTTTCGCCGGACACACCGACGTCGTGCCGCCCGGGCCGCTGGACGCCTGGGATTCCGATCCGTTCGACCCCAGCTTGCGCGAAGGCTACCTGTACGGCCGCGGCGCGGCGGACATGAAGTCATCGCTCGCGGCATTCGTCGTCGCCATCGAGCAATTCATCGCCGCGCGGCCCGACCATCCGGGCTCGATCGCGCTGCTGATAACTTCGGACGAGGAAGGTCCGGCCGTCGACGGAACGGTCCGCGTGGTGGAGTGGCTGCGCGGCCGTGACGAGACGCTCGACTACTGCGTCGTCGGCGAGCCTTCGTCGGTCGAGCGACTGGGCGACATGATCAAGAACGGCCGCCGCGGCACGTTGTCGGGCAAGCTGATCGTGCGCGGCGTGCAAGGGCACGTCGCCTATCCGCATCTGGCGCGGAATCCGATCCATCTCGTCGCACCCGTGATCGCCGAGCTCGCGGCGACGCGCTGGGACGAAGGCGATGCCCACTTTCCGCCGACGACCTGGCAGGTGTCGAACATTCATGCCGGCACGGGTGCGACCAACGTCATTCCAGGCACGCTCGAGCTCGATTTCAATTTCCGCTACGCGCCGCTCAATTCGCGCGAGGATCTCGAGCGCGCCTTTCTGGCCATCCTCGGCAGACATAGCCTCGACCATGAGATCCGATGGACCGGCTGGGGCAAGCCGTACCTGACCGCGCGCGGGCGCCTGGTCGACGTCGCCGGCGCAGCCATACGCGAGGTCTGCGGCATCGCACCCGAGCTCTCCTGCACCGGCGGCACGTCCGACGGACGCTTCATCGCCGACATCTGCCGCGAGGTCGTCGAGCTTGGCCCGGTCAATGCTTCTATCCACAAGCTCAACGAGCGTGTGGCGCTGGCCGATCTCGAGCCTTTGGCGGCGATCTACCGTGGCATACTCGAGCGGTTGCTGACCTGAAGGCCACGCGCCGCCGATAGCCGATGAGCACCGTCATGCAGGAACTGGAGACCGTTCGCGACTGGGTGCGCTACGCTGTGTCGCGCTTCAATGCCGCCGGCGTTTCTTTCGGCCATGGCCTGCCCAACGCCTACGAGGAAGCGGCGTACCTGGTGCTGCACACGCTGTCGCTTCCGTCGGACCGGATCGAGACGTTCCTGGACGGCCGTGTGACGCAGGCCGAGCGTGCACAGCTGCTTCAGGTCATCGAGCGCCGCGTCGACGAGCGCGTGCCTGCCGCCTACCTGACGCACGAAGCGTGGCTCGGCGGATTCCGCTTCTATGTCGACGAGCGTGTCATCATCCCCCGCTCGTTCATCGCCGAGCTGCTGCCCGACGGGCTCGCGCCCTGGATTCCCGACGCCGCCGCGGTGCAAAGCGCCCTCGATCTGTGCACGGGGTCGGGCTGCCTGGCGGTGCTGCTCGCGCACCACTATCCGAACGCCGAGGTCGACGCCACCGACATTTCTCCCGATGCGCTGACGGTGGCGCAGCGCAACGTCGCCGATCACGGCTATCAGGATCGCATCAACCTGATTCGATCCGACTTGCTGTCGAACCTGACCGAAAAGACCTACGACTTGATCATCTGCAATCCTCCCTACGTCACCGCGATGGCGATGGAGGAACTGCCGCCGGAATACGGGCATGAACCGAGAATCGCACTGGCTGGCGGCGACGACGGCCTCGATGCAGTTCGGATCGTCTTCGACAAGGCGCCGCAATTCCTCGCGCCGGATGGCTTGCTGGTTGTCGAAATCGGCCACAACCGGGCCACCGCCGAAAAAGCGTTCCCGCGGCTGCCCTTCACCTGGCTGCCGACCGGCGGCAGCGAGGACAGCGTTTTGATGTTGCGGCGCGAAGAGCTCGTCGCCGGCACGTGATCGCTAGATGCCGAAGAACTGCCGGATTTTCTGCACCAGATCGGAAGCGCGCGAACCTGTCGCGCGGGCGCGCGCCTCGGCGGAAAGCGAGGCAAGCGTCGCATCGTTGGCGGCCTGCCGCGCGGCAAGCGTCTGCGACAAGCCCTCGGCGAGCTCCGGGCGCGCCTTGAGGATGGCCTCGAAACCCGGCTTGTCGAGCCGGTAGCAAAGCACCTCGCCTTCGGCCACGACGGTCGCCGTCCGCGCCTGGCCGGTCAAAAGGCCCATCTCGCCGAAATAGCCGGGTGCCGACAGCGTGGCGAGCCGCTGTCGCGGTGATTCGGCAGGCTGCGCCGCGTCGCGGAAGATGCCGACCTGGCCGCGTGCAAGAATGTACAGCGATTCAGCCGGCTCGCCTTCCCGCGTCACGACGTCGCCCGTGACGAACGGCGCGGGCTTGAGCTCCGCCGACAGCGCCTTGCGCTCCGGATCGGTCAGTGGCCGGAACAACTCTAAAGACACCAACAGCGCGATCCGGGCGTCGCGCTCGCGCAGCGCCTCTTCGGCGCGGACGTCGCTCGCCGGATTCCAGAAGATTTCGGCGCGCGTGATCGGCACCTCCATGCCTTCGCGCGACAGCGCCGCGTACGCGTGCAGCCGGACGACCGAATCGGTAAGGTCCTCCACGCTGAGATCGGTAAGCCAGTAGCGGACGACGTATTTGATCGAGCTCGCCTCGAACGCGGCGCAGATGCACGACGGCGCCGGAGCACGCGCGACATTGGGCATGTCGGCGCGGGCGAGCGCGGACTCGATGACCTCGATCACACGGCTCGGCGGCCATTCGTAACCGACGTTGATCTCGACCGGCCGCCGCCAGGGGATGCGCAGATCGCCGCGCCGTGCCAGGACGTGCACGCGGTTCTTGACCAGCGTCGAGTTCGGAATAATCAGCGTTTCCCCGCTGTTTGTCGCGAGCGACGTGTACCGCCAGCGTATCCCGACGACCTGGCCCATCGCGCCTTCGACGCGCACCCAGTCGCCGATGCGGTAAGTGTTGTCGAGCTGCAACGCGAGTCCGCCCCAGAGGTTGGACAGCGTTTCCCGGAGCGAAAGCGCGATGCCGCCGGCGGCGAAGGCAGACGTCGTGACGATGCCCGCCAGATTGACGCCGAGCACGTCCATCCGGTAGATCGCATAGATGATCAGCGAGAGCGCAAACGTGACATCGCCGAGGATGCGCGGAAGTGCCATGCGCGCCAGCACGCCCTGGAAGACGAATACCAGCAGGATGCGGATGAACCCGATCGTCGCGATGACGAGCATGCCCTCGCGCAGCGCGATGCCGGCCTTCGTCCCTTCGAGCTCGACGCCGAAGCGCGCCAGAGTGGCGAGACCGGCAACGCCGATGGCCAGTATGCTCAGCATCGGGATCAGGCCGGGCCGGGATTCCGGCTTCCAGCGCATCATCGCCAGCGCCAGCAGACCGCCGGCAGCGGCGAAGAGCAGCGCTTCGTGAAGCGTCGCGGCGATGTTCATCACTCGCAATCGGATTTTTGTCCGGGCCGCCCCGGCGTCGCGTGATTATAGAGCCCTACGACAGCCCGCGCGCGCCGTACCGAGGCGCATTCCCGGCCGGAATCGCCATGGGCCGTCCCGGTACACTAGAATGACGCCGCCCATGTCCTCGCCACGCACAGGCGGCCAGATTCTGGTCGCCAACCTTCTTGCCCAGGGCGTCGATCTGGCTTTCTGCGTTCCCGGCGAAAGTTATCTGCCGGTGCTCGATGCCTTGTACGACGCGCGCGACCGACTGCGATTGATCGTTTGCCGGCAGGAAGGCGGTGCCGCGTACATGGCCGAGGCCTACGGCAAACTGACCGGCAGGCCCGGGATCGCGCTGGTCACGCGCGGGCCGGGCGCATCGAATGCCGCGGTCGGCATCCACACTGCGGCGCAGGATTCGTCGCCGATGATCGTATTCGTCGGTCAGGTCGGCGGCGATTTCGCCGATCGCGAAGCCTTCCAGGAAATCGATTATCGCCGGATGTACGGCAGCAGCGTCAAGTGGGCCGCGCAAATCGATCGCGCCGACCGCATTCCCGAATACGTCGCGCGCGCATTTCGCGTCGCCCAATCCGGTCGCCCGGGCCCCGTCGTGCTGGCGCTGCCGGAGGATATGCTCGTCGCCAGCGCCGCCGTCGACGACGCCACGCGCGTCGAGCCGACGCTGCTGCACCCTGCGCCGGAAGCGATCGCTGCGTTGCGCGCGCGACTGCAGACGGCACGGCGACCGCTGGTGATCGCCGGAGGGAGCGGGTGGAACGAGCGCGCCTGCGCCGATCTCGCGCGCTTTGTGGCGGCCAACGCCTTGCCCGTCGCCTGCGCTTTCCGCAGCCAGGACCTGGTCGACAATCGCGACGACCATTACGCAGGCGAGGTCGGCATAGGTCCGAACCCGAAGCTCGCCGCACGCGTACGCGATGCCGATCTGCTGCTGGTCATCGGCGAGCGCCTGGGTGAAATGGTCACCTCGGGCTACACGTTGCTCAGCGTGCCGCATCCGAAGCAGGCATTGATCCACGTGCATCCCGGTGCCGACGAGCTGGGCAAGGTCTACCAGCCGTCGCTGGCGATCGCCGCATCGCTGCCTGCGGTCTGCGCCGCACTGGCCGCGCTGCCGCCGATCGCTGCTCCCGCCTGGGCCGGCAGCGCAGCGCAGGCGCATTCCGAGTACCTGGCCTGGCAAACGCCGCGGCCGATGCCGGGCGAGCTCGACCTCTGGCATGTGGTCGGATTTCTGCGCGACCGCCTGCCGGAAGATGCGATCCTCGTCAACGGCGCCGGCAACTACGCGACCTGGCTGCACCGACTGTATCGCTATCCGCGCTACCGCACCCAGCTCGCGCCGTACAGCGGCTCGATGGGATACGGCGTACCCGCTGCGATCGCGGCCAAGGCGGTTTGCCCGGATCGCATCGTCGTATCATGGAACGGCGACGGATGCTTTCTGATGAACGGCCAGGAACTCGCAACTGCGGTCCAGTACGGCCTGAACGCGATCTTCGTCGTCGTCGACAACGGCATGTACGGAACCATCCGCATGCATCAGGAAAAACACTATCCGGCGCGCGTCTATGGCACCGATCTAGTCAATCCGGATTTCGCCGCACTGGCGCGCGCCTACGGCGCGCACGGCGAAAGCGTCCGCAGGACGGTGGAATTCGAGCCGGCCTTCGAGCGCGCGCTGGCGCACGACGGGCCGTCGCTTTTGCACCTGCACCTCGACCCGCAGGCGATTACGATGAACGCGACGATAGACCAACTCCGCGCGCAGGCATCGCGATGAGCTCCCGGCCCGGTCGGCCATAATGCAAGCGGCGTCCGCTGCAAACACGCTTTCGGTCACCGACCTCTCGGTCGAATTTCGCACTTCCGAGCGGGTCGTGCAGGCCGTGCGCGGCCTGTCATTCGACATCGGACGCGGCGAAACGGTCGCCATCGTCGGTGAATCGGGCTCCGGCAAATCGGTGACCGCGCTGTCGCTGATGCGGCTGGTCGAGCACGGCGGAGGCCGGATCACCTCCGGCAAGCTGGAGTTCACCCGACCCGACGGTGATCGCATCGACCTGGCACGGGCCACGGCAGCGACGATGCGCTCGATTCGCGGCGCGGAAATCGCAATGATCTTCCAGGAGCCGATGACTTCGCTGAATCCGGTATTCGCCGTCGGCGAGCAGATCGCGGAGTCGATCCGCCTGCATCAGAACATGACATTTGCTGCCGCGCGCCACGAGGCTTTGCGCATGCTCGGACTGGTCCGGATTCCCGACGCCGCCAACGTGCTGGTGCGCTACCCGCACCAGCTTTCCGGTGGAATGCGGCAGCGGGTGATGATCGCCATGGCTCTGTCGTGCCGGCCCCGCTTGCTGATCGCCGACGAGCCGACGACAGCGCTCGACGTGACGATCCAGGCGCAGATTCTCGAGCTCATCCGCGTGCTTCAGGATGAGATGCACATGGCGGTGCTGTTCATCACCCACGACATGGGCGTCGTTGCCGAAGTCGCCGACCGCGTTGTGGTGATGGTCGGCGGGGAAAAGGTCGAAGACGGCACCGCCATGCAGGTGTTCCACGCGCCGCGGCATCCATACACGCAAGCGCTGCTGGCTGCGGTGCCGACGCTGGGTGCGATGCGCGGGACCGACGCCCCCGCCCATTTCGTGCTGCGCCGGCAGGACGCGCGCGCCTACGTCGCCCCGGCGCAAGTACCGCCCCGCTTAGCGCCGACCGGCGCCCGCGCCCCGCTCCTCCGGGTGCGCGGCCTGAAGACACGGTTTCCGGTGCGGGCGGGAATCCTCGGCCGCGTGCGGCGGCGCGTGCACGCGGTGGAGCAGGTCAGCTTCGATCTCTACGCAGGCGAGACCCTGGGGCTCGTTGGCGAATCCGGCTGCGGTAAATCGACGACCGGCCGCTCGCTGCTGCGCCTGGTCGACATCGAAGACGGCAGCATCGAGCTCGACGGCCGCGAGATCGCGCGCTTGTCCGCCAATGAGTTCCGTCCGATGCGGCGCGAAATTCAGATGGTGTTCCAGGATCCGTTCGCCTCACTCGATCCGCGACTGACGGTAGGCTTTTCGGTCGCCGAGCCGCTGTACATTCACGGCGTCGCGTCCGGCCGCGCCGCCGAAGAACGCGTCGCTTCACTGCTCGAACATGTCGGCCTTTCCCGTGATCATGCACATCGCTATCCGCACGAATTCTCCGGTGGCCAGCGGCAACGGATCGCGTTGGCGCGTGCGCTGGCATTGCGCCCCAGGATTATCGTGGCCGACGAGGCGGTCTCGGCGCTCGACGTGTCGATACGCGCACAGATCATCAATCTCATGCTCGATCTGCAGGACGCCTTCGGCCTGTCGTACCTGTTCATTTCCCATGACATGGCGGTGGTCGAGCGGATCAGCCACCGGGTCGCGGTGATGTACTTGGGGCAGATCGTCGAGATCGGCCCGCGGCGCGCGGTGTTCGAGAACCCGCAGCACCCCTACACGCGGAAGCTGATGGCCGCCGTGCCCGTCGCGGACCCGGCGCGACGGCGCCGCAAAACCGAGCTATCATCCGAGGAGATACCGAGCCCGATTCGCGCGGTCGGCGACGAGCCGGTCGTCGCGCCGCTGGTCGAAGTCGGCCCCGGACACTTTGTCGCCACCCATCGTATTTCCGGCGCCTACTGAGCCGAAGTACAGCCGCATGTCCGCATCATCTGGAGAACTCGCATGAAATCGCTGCCCCGTCTGCTTGCCGCCATCATCGTCGCCTTCGGTGCCCTGGGCGCCGGACCGTCGCTCGCCTCGAAGGACGTCGTATTCGCCGTCGCGTCGACGTTCACGACGACCGATCCCTACGACGCCAACGATACGCTGTCGCAGGCGATGGCGAAGTCGTTCTACGAAGGGCTTTACGGCTTCGACAAGGACATGAGGATGATTCCGGTGCTGGCCGAGAGCTACACGGTCAGCCAGGACGGGCTGGTGTACACGGTGAAGCTGCGCAAAGGCGTGAAGTTCCACGACGGCACCGATTTCAAGGCCGACGCCGTCAAAGCCAATTTCGACCGCGTGACCAATCCCGACAACAAGCTCAAGCGCTACGGTCTGTACAACAACATCGCCAAGACCGAGGTCGTCGACGACTACACCGCGCGAATCACGCTGAAGACGGCCTTCTCCGCGTTCATCAACAATCTCGCGCATCCGTCAGGCGTGATGATAAGCCCGACCGCGCTCGCCAAATACGGCAAGGACATCGCCTCGAACCCGGTCGGCACCGGGCCGTTCAAGTTCGTCGAATGGAATCGCACCGATTACCTGAAGGTCGCGAAGTTCGACGGCTACTGGCGCAAAGGCTACCCGAAGGTCGACACGATCACCTGGAAGCCGGTTATCGACAGCAACTCGCGCGCGGCGGTGATGCAGACCGGCGAGGCGCAGTTCACTTTCCCGGTGCCGTACGAGCTCGATGCGGTGTTGCGCGCCAAGCCGCAGCTCGAGGTCGTCGCCGCGCCTTCTATCGTCCTTCGCTACCTGTCGATGAACACGCTGCAGAAACCGTTCGACAACGTGAAGGTTCGCCAGGCGATCGCTTACGCCATCAACAAGGCGGCGCTGGCCAAGGTCGCATTCAACGGCTACGCGGCGCCGGCGGAAGGCGTCGTGCCGCCCGGCGTCGAATTCAACGTCAAGCTCGGACCCTGGCCGTACGACGTCGCCAAGGCGAAAAAGCTGATGGCCGAAGCCGGCTACCCGAACGGCTTCGAGACCGAGCTCTGGTCGGCGTACAACCACACGATCGCACAGAAAGTCACGCAGTTCCTGCAGCAGCAGCTGGCCCAGATCGGCATCAAGGCGAAGATCACATTGCTCGAAGCCGGCCAGCGCGTCGAAAAGGTGGAAAGCTGGCCCGATTCCGCCACCGCGCCGGTACGCCTCTACTATGTCGGCTGGTCGGCGTCGACCGGCGAAGCGGATTGGGCGCTGCGGCCGCTGCTCGCGTCCGAATCCTGGCCGCCGAAGCTATTCAATACGGCCTACTACAAGAGCGAAAAGGTAGACGGCGACATCAAGTCGGCGCTGGCCACGAGCGACAAGACGGCGAAAGCGAAGTTCTACCGGGATGCGCAGGAGACGATCTGGAACGACGCGCCTTGGGCACCGCTGGTGACTGAAAAGCTGCTGTCGGCGCACAACAAAAAGCTCACCGGCGTCTACGTGATGCCGGACGCGTCGTTCAATTTCACCGAAGTCGACTTAAAGCCCTGAACGCAGCGGTGGCGGCCGACGAGCCGCCACCCCGCCTTCGCGTCCGCGTCGCACCGGCCCGCGCGCGGCGAACCGATGCTCCAGTACATCGTCAAGCGCCTTCTCGGGCTGATCCCGACCTTGCTGTTGGTCGGCGCGCTTGCGTTCCTGTTCGTTCACCTGTTGCCCGGCGACCCGGCGCGGCTGGCCGCCGGCCCGGATGCGACCCCGGAAACCGTCGCGCTGGTGCGGCAGGATCTCGGCCTGGACAAGCCTCTACTGCAGCAATTCCTGCGTTTCGCGTCGGGCGTCGTGCACGGCGACTTCGGCCGATCGCTTCGTACCAAGCGCCCGGTCAGCGTCGAGATTGGCGAACGATTCATGCCGACCTTTTGGCTAACGGTCGCTGCCATGTCCTGGTCGGTGCTGTTCGGCATGACGATCGGCGTCGTCTCGGCGGTCTGGCGCAATCGCTGGCCTGACAGAGTTGGCATGGCGCTGGCGGTCTCCGGCATTTCCTTCCCGGCTTTCGCGCTGGGCATGGCGCTGATGCAGGTGTTCGCCGTGCAGCTGAACTGGCTGCCGACCGTGGGCGCCGACAGCTGGCGGCACTACATCCTGCCGTCGCTGACGCTGGGCGCCGCGGTCGCCGCGATCATGGCGCGCTTCACGCGTTCGTCGTTCGTCGACATCCTTCAGGAGGACTACGTGCGGACGGCACGCGCCAAGGGCCTGACCGAAGCGACCGTGGTCGTCAAGCACGGCCTGCGCAATGCGCTGATTCCGGTCGTCACCATGATGGGCTTGCAATTCGGCTTCCTGCTCGGCGGCTCGATCGTCGTCGAGGTCGTCTTCAACTGGCCTGGCATGGGCCGGCTGCTGGTCGATGCGGTCGACATGCGCGACTACCCGGTCATCCAGGCGGAAATATTGCTGTTCTCGTTCGAATTCATCCTGATCAACCTGATCGTCGACGTCTTGTACGCGGTGATCAATCCGACGATCCACTACCGATGACTACCGTCGAGGCAGTTGTCGTCGAGAACCCGGCCGTGCGAACGCCGTGGACCGAGTTCTGGCGCAAGTTCAAAAAGCAGCACGTCGCGGTCGCGGCCGGCATTTTCGTGCTGTTCCTGGTCGTCGTCGCGATCCTCGCGCCATGGCTCGTTCCCTACGACGCGGAGAATTATTTCGACTACGACAGTCTCAATGCCCTGCCCTCACTGCAGCACTGGTTCGGTGTCGATCCTCTCGGACGCGACATCTTCAGCCGTATCGTGATGGGGGCGCGGATCTCGCTTACCGCCGGCTTCGTCTCTGTCGCGGTCGGTGCCGTCATCGGCACGATGCTGGGCCTCGTTGCCGGGTACTACGAAGGGTGGCCGGACCGCATCATCATGCGCGTCTGTGACGTCCTGTTCGCCTTTCCCGGCATCCTTCTCGCAATCGGAATTGTCGCGATTCTCGGCGGCGGCATGACCAACGTCATCATTGCGGTGTCGATCTTCAGCATTCCGACCTTCGCCCGACTCGTCCGCGGCAATACGCTGGCGCTCAAGCACCTGACGTTCATCGAAGCAGCACGAAGCGTCGGCGCTCCGGACCGGACGATTATCGCGCGACACATCTTTCCCGGAACGGTCGCTGCAGTCGTCGTCTATTTTTCGCTGCGCATCGGGACCTCGATCATCACCGCGGCAAGCCTGTCGTTCATCGGCATGGGGGCGCAGCCGCCGACACCGGAATGGGGCGCCATGCTCAACGAGGCACGCGCCGACATGATCACGTCGCCGCACGTCGCCCTCTTTCCCAGCCTCGCCATCTTCCTGACCGTCCTGGCATTCAATCTGCTCGGCGACGGGCTGCGCGACGCGCTCGATCCGAAGATCGACCAGAAGTAACCCAGCTTGCGTTCGCGGACACGGGGCCGCGCGACCGAATGGCGGAGCAGGCAACGTTCCGCCAGGAACTTGTCAGGGAATCGTGACCCCGAACGTCAGCAACAGCCCCGCACCGCCGATGATGACGACCTCCGAGCAAACGCGGGAAAAGCAGTAACCGACCGAAGGAATGATGGCTGGGGCGAATCCCGAATGGTTGAACGGGATCTTGTCGCGATACTGACCACGATACCCATGGACGACCCCGCCCAGGACTTTCACATAGAGCGGCTGCAACTCCGGAAGCGGCCGGTAACGCCAGCCTCCGAACACCGCCTGCGACGATTGGCCGAACGAATTGTCGAATGCCGCCGCGCCGACCAGCCACTGGTCGCTCATGTGATATTCGCCGTAGACGAGCTTCGGGTACTTGACGTGTGCGGGATCGTGATTGAAGTGCAGATTGTTCAGGCTCGTCTGCAGATAGATCCGATCGGTACGCCAGGGTTCATCGGGCACCGTCGCCGGCGCACCGGCCTCGGGGGCCGGCTGCGCGCCATCCGACGCGGCGCCCTGCGCCGCCGCGGCAGCGCTCGCCAACGAGACCGGAAACCAAGGAGGAGGACGCAGCTTCGGCGCGATAGGTCGCTACAGCGTGGGAATGGCACGTGTCAACATAGGCGGCGCCACGCAATAAGGCAGCAGACGCCGTGCGGCTGATTACGAAGGTTGCAACGCTAACACATGCGACGCTGCTTGTCGCGCCGAAACCCGATGCGGCCGGCCGTCACGCGGGACAAGCGACCGACGGACCGAGGCGCTCCTTCGCAGCGGCGATGCTCGAGAAATCGGACGGCGCGACGCCGTTCTTTATTGCAGTGATTTCGGCCAGTATCGACACGGCGATTTCCGGCGGCGTTCGGCTGCCGATGTAAAGACCGATCGGTCCGTGCAGTTTCGCTATCTGTGCCGGCGTCAGGTCGAATTCCTCCAGGCGCCGCCGGCGCTTGACATTGTTGGCGCGGGACCCCAGAGCGCCGACGTAGAATGCCGGCGATTTGAGGGCCTCCATCAACGCGAGGTCGTCGAGCTTCGGATCGTGCGTCAGTGCGACCACCGCGCAGCGCTCGTCGAGCTTCATGTCGACGACGGTATCGTCCGGCATCGTCCTGACCAGCGTGACGCCGCCGATGTCCCAGGCTTCGCTGTATTCATCGCGCGGATCGCAGACGGTGACCTGATAGTCGAGGCCGACCGCGATCTGCGCGAGGTATTTGGACAGTTGCCCGGCGCCGATTACCAGCATCCGATAGCGCGGGCCATGCACGGTCGTAAGCGCGGCTCCGTCGAAGCTCAGTCCGTCGACTGCCCGCGCCGGCGCGAGGCTGACGGTCGCCGTGTCGAGGTCGAGCGTGCGCGCGACCAGCCGCCCCTGCTCGACCATGGCCAGCAGTTCCTTGATCCGGCTGTCGCGGTGCAACGGCTCCAGCACCAGCTGGATCGTGCCGCCGCAGGGCAGGCCGAACTTGCGCGCATCCTCGGCCGATACGCCGTAGGTGACGGCTTGCGGCCGCGTCACGTACGCGCCTTCGCGGCGCGACCGCTCGACGATGTCGTCCTCGATGCAACCTCCCGACACCGATCCGACCACCTGTCCATCCTCACGCACGGCAAGCAGCGCGCCGGGCGGCCTCGGTGACGAACCCCAGGTGCGCACGACGGTGACTAGCAGCACGCGCTTGCCGCCGTCGAGCCATTCCGCGCTCCGGCGCAGGACTTCGAGATCGACGCTATCCACGTTCGCAGGGCTCCTTTGCAATCCGCTAGCAGCTATTCTACGCCGGGTGCAGCCACCAGTAGATCGCGATGCCGCCGAGGATCAAGGCCGCGAGGAGCAGCCTGATGCGCATTGTCCGCAGTGCAGCGGCAACGTCCGCCTGGGGTGCGCCCGCCTTCTCTGCCGCCAGGCGCGCGCCGCCGCCGGCTTGCTCCACAAATCGGGCAAAGAAATCGCCGGCGAGCTTCGCCGCGGCGCCGTCGATCAGACGCGAACCGATCTGGGCCAGCTTGCCGCCGACCTGTGCATTCACCGCATAGTCGATGCGCGTGCCGCTCTCCGCGGGCGCCAGCGCGACGCGCGCCGTGCCATTGGCGAAGCCCGCGGCGCCGCCCTGCCCTTCGAACCGCAACGTGTACGACTGCGGTGCGACGAGATCGGCAAGCAAGAGGCGGCCGCTGAATCTCGCGCTGACCGGTCCGACGCGTGCAGTCATCGCCAGGCGGTACTCGGTGTCCGAAACGCGGTCGATCGATTCGCAACCCGGGATGCAGACACGCAGTACTTCCGGATCGTTCAGCGCCCGCCATGTCGTGTCGACGTCGGTCGGCACGACGCGACTCCCTTTCATATCCATGATCTGAAGCGTCCCATGGCGCGTTACGCGGCACGAAGCCGCTCGGCTGCCCCACCGCGCCCCGCGGGCCGGCGCGCGAACGCCGCGGCAAGCTCCTTGAGGCTCTGCAGATTATGCACCGGCAGGAATTCATCGACGAACGGCAGCATCGCGCGTATGCCCGCTGGCCGCGCCTCGAATCCCTCGTAGCGCAGCAGCGGGTTGAGCCAGATAAGCCGCCGGCACGACTTGGCCAAGCGCTCCATCTCGTGCGCCAGACCATCGCCGACATCGCTGTCGAGACCGTCGCTGATCAGGAGGACGATCGCTCCCTGCCCGAGCAACCGCCGCGACCAGCGGCGATTGAACTCGCCTAGGCAGGCGCCGATGCGCGTACCCCCCGCCCAATCGGTGACCGCAGCGCTGATGCGCGCGATCGCGACATCGACGTCGCGTTGCTTGAGATGACGGGTAATGTTCGTCAGGCGCGTGCCGAAGAGCAAGGTATGCACGCGGTCGCGATCATTGGTGATCGCGTGCAGGAAGAACAGCAGCATGCGCGAATAGCGGTCCATCGACCCGGAGATGTCGCACAGGACGACCAGCGGCGGGCGGCGGCGGCGTTTGCGGCGCCAGGCCAGCGGCACGATCACACCGCGCGCCGATGTCATCGCGCGCAGCGTCGCGCGCAGGTCGACCGCATGTCCTCGCGGCGCGGCTACCGTGCGCCGCACCGGCATCTCCGGCAACGGCAGGCGCAGGCGCGCGATCATCGCCTTGACTTCCCCGAGCTCGGCCGCCGTCATCGACTCGAAATCACGCGTCTGCAGCACCTCGCGCGGCGAGAACGTAAATGCCGCGTCGAGATCGATCTCTTCTCCTTCGACCTGGAGATCCTGGCGCGGCGGTGGCGCCATCGCTTCGGCCAGCCGCGCCGGCAGCGGCGCCTGCGCCTGGTCCGCAGGCACACGACCGCGAACTTTTGGCAGCAGCAGGGCCATCATGCGTTCGAGCAGCTTGGGATTGCGCCAGAACAGATCGAACGCCTGGTCGAACAGCACCTTATGCTCGTGCCGCTCGATAAACACCGACTCGAGCGCAGCGCGAAAATCATCGCGGTTGCCGACGCCGACCGCTTCGATCGCATCGAGCGCGACGATCACTTTCGCCGGGCCGATCGGCAAGCCTGCCGCACGAAGCACCCGCGCGAAATGCAGGATGTTGCCGGCCAGCTTCGCGCGCCCGAACAGCGGCTCCGTCGTCGCGATCATGCCGGTAATGCTAGGGCTTCCGCGCGCGCCTCCGCGACCAGCCTGGCTGCAACTTCCGGCGTGATCGCGCCGACGTCGTCCTGGTACTTGAGCAGCGCACCCAGCGTATTGGCGACCGTGTCGGGATCGAGCGTGATGCGGTCCAGCGCGACCAGCGCCTCGGCCCAATCGAGCGTCTCGGCGATGCCAGGCGCCTTGAAAAGGTCGATCGCGCGCAGACGTTGCGTGAACGCGACGATTTCGCGCGACAACCTCGCGTCGGCACCCGGCACCTTGCGGCGCACGATGGCGAGCTCTCGTTCGGCATTCGGATAATCGACCCAGTGGTAGAGGCAGCGCCGCTTGATCGCGTCGTGGATCTCGCGCGTGCGATTGGATGTGATGACGACGATAGGCGGCTCCGCCGCCTTGATCGCACCAAGCTCGGGAATCGTCACCTGGTATTCGGCGAGCACTTCCAGCAGATACGCCTCGAACGGCTCGTCGCTGCGATCGAGCTCGTCGATCAGCAGCACCGGCGCCGCACCGTCATGAGGCTCGAGTGCCTGCAGAATCGGTCGGCGGATCAGGAAGCGCTCGGCAAAAATATCGGTGCCCAGCGACTCGCGGTCGACCTTGCCGGATGCCTCCGCCAGGCGGATCTCGATCATCTGCCGCGGATAATTCCATTCGTAGACGGCCGACGCGGTGTCGAGACCTTCGTAGCACTGCAAGCGCACGAGCGCGCGGCCGAGCGCCCTCGCCAGCACCTTGGCGATTTCGGTCTTGCCGACGCCGGCTTCGCCCTCGAGGAACAGTGGCCGCCGCATCTTGAGCGCCAGGAAAACGCTGGTCGCCAGGCGCCGATCGGCGAAGTAATCGTGTTGCTCGAGCAGATGCAGCGACGGCGTCGACGTTGGCCGGTAGCGCTGGCGTCATGGCGGAGGAGTATGTGGCAACGGGTGAGCGTCGATTATAGCGGCAAGGCGCGCGCCGTGCCGCCGATGCCCTGCGCGCCGCGGATCGCGCGCGGGACCGTTGTCCGCGGGCAGTGGCTTCAGTGAAAATCGCGCGAGCGCGCCGCCAGCTTACCGAGCAGCGCCGTCTGATCCTGCAACCGCGCTGCGATCAGGTGCACGACTTCGCCTTCGCGCTCGAGCGTGCCGTACACCGTCAGGAGATTCGCGCGCAACAGCTCCCTGCGCTGCCTCTCGGCAAGATCGCGCCAGACGATCACGTTGATCATTCCGGTTTCGTCCTCCAGCGTCACGAAGGTGACGCCGCTGGCGGTGCCCGGCCGCTGGCGGCCGGTGACCAGCCCGGTGACGCGGGTGACGCGGCCGTGCGGCAGGGCGTGCAATTCGGCCGCGGTCAGCATGCGCTGCCGCAGCAGCCGATCCCGCAGCAGCGCCAGCGGATGCCGCCCGAGCGTCAGGCCGAGGCTCGCGTAGTCGGCGATGATGTTCTCGCCCTCGTCTGGCGGCGCCAGCATCGGCGCTGGCTCGCCGATCGGCGCATCGGCCAAGAGCGGCGGCATCCGCTCGATACCGCTAACGTCCCACAGTGCGCGCCGGCGATGGCCGGAGAGTTGTGCCAGCGCCCCGGCCGCGGCCAAGGCTTCGATATCGTGCCGGTTGAGTTCTGCGCGCCGGACGAGATCGGCGACGTCGTCGAACGGGCGCACCCGCGCACCGCGGCAATCCGCTTGCCGCCCGCTTCCGACAGACCCTTGACCAGGCACAAGCCGAGGCGCAGTGCCGGCTGCGGGGATCGCGACGCCCGCAACGTGTCCGCCCCTGCCTTCCTGCCCTGCGGCGCTTGCGCTTCGTCTAAGGCTTCCAGCGTGCATTCCCAGTCGCTGACGCAGGCATCGGCCGGCAGGACGATGCCGCCGTGCCGGCGCAGGTCCTGCGTCAGCTGCGACGGTGAATAAAACCCCATCGGCTGCGAATTCAACAGCGCGCAGGTGAACGCCACCGGCTCGTAGCACTTGAGCCACGACGACACGTAGACCAGCAGCGCGAAGCTCGCTGCGTGCGATTCGGGGAAGCCGTATTCGCCGAAGCCCAGGATCTGCTGATAGATCTGCTGCGCGAATTGATCGTCGTAGCCGTTCGCGCGCATGCCGTCGAGCAGGCGCTGCTCGAGGTGCTCGAGCCCGCCCTTGCGCTTCCACGCAGCCATCGAGCGCCGCAGCTGATCGCTTTCGCCGGCGGTGAAGCCGGCGGCGACGACAGCGAGCTGCATCACCTGCTCCTGGAAAATCGGCACGCCCAGCGTGCGCTCCAGCACGCTCCTGACTTCCGGCTTCGGATAGACGACCAGCGCCGGGTTCTGCCGGCGCTTCAGGTATGGATGGACCATGCCGCCCTGGATCGGGCCGGGACGCACGATCGCGACCTCGATCACCAGGTCGTAATAGCATGTCGGCTTCAACCGCGGCAGCATCGCCATTTGCGCGCGCGATTCGATCTGGAAGACCCCGACCGTGTCGCCGTGGCCGATCATCTCGTAAACCGCATCGTCGCTCATGCACGGATCGATGTCGGCCAGCGAGAGCCGCCGCCCGTAGCGCGTCGACAGGAGGTCCAGCGCGCGGCGGATCGCTGTCAGCATGCCCAGCGCCAGCACGTCGACCTTGAGCAGGCCCAGCGCGTCCAGGTCGTCCTTGTCCCATTCGATGACCGTCCGTTCCGGCATCGCCGCATTTTCCGTCGGCACCAGATGCGACAAGGGCCCGCGCGAAATCACGAAGCCGCCGGTATGCTGCGACAGGTGCCGCGGAAAACCGAGCAGGCCCGTCACCAATGCCGACAAGTGCCGAATGAGCGGGCTCGTCGCGTCCAGGCCGGCATCCCCGATTCTTTGGGGCAGCGCCTGACGACCATCCCACCAGCCCACCGCCTTCGCCAGACGGTCGACCTGTGACAGGTCCAGCCCCAGCGCCTTGCCGACGTCGCGCAGCGCCGAGCGCGGGCGATAGCAGATCACCGTCGCCGTCAGCGCCGCGCGGTCGCGGCCGTATTTCCGATAGATGTACTGGATCACTTCTTCGCGGCGCTGATGCTCGAAGTCGACGTCGATGTCGGGCGGTTCGTTGCGCTCGCGGGAAATGAAGCGCTCGAACAGTACCTCGGTGCACGACGGATTGACTTCGGTGACGCCAAGGCAGTAGCACACGGCCGAGTTCGCCGCCGAGCCGCGTCCCTGGCAGAGGATGCCGTTCTCGCGCGCGAATTTGACGATGTCGTAGACCGTCAGGAAGAACGCTTCGTAATGTTTCTCGGCGATCAGTGCGAGCTCGCGCTCGATCAGCGCGCGCACCTTGGCGCGATCCTTCGGCGGCGTGCCGGCGGGAGGGAAGCGCCGCGCAAAGCCTTCTTCGGTCAGCCGCCTCAGATAAGCGGCCGGCGTTTCGCCCGCGGGGACGATTTCCTCCGGATACTCATAGCGCAATTCATCCAGCGAGAAGCGGCAACGCCCGGCAACGACCAGCGTCTCGGCCAGCCACGCCGAAGGGTAGATGCGTTCCAGCGTGGCGAGCGGCCGCAAATGGCGCTCGCCGTTCGGATGGAGCGCATGGCCGGCTTGCGCCACCGTTGTCTTCAGCCGGATCGCAGTCAGCGTATCCTGCAGCGCGCGGCGCTCGCGGCCGTGCATGTGAACGTCGCCGGCGGCGACGAGCGGCAAGCCGGTCGTCGATGCGATCGCGGCGAGATCGTTGCAACGCGCCGCGTCGTCGGCGTCGAGCAGGCGTTCGACGGCAATCCACAGCGCCTGCGGAAACCGCGGCTTGAGCCAGCGCACCTGGTCCGCATCGGGGACCCGGCCCGGCAGCCACAGCGCGAGACAGCCGGCGACGCCGTCGGCGAGATCGGCGCGCGACAAGCGATAGGAGCCCTTGGTCGCGCTGCGCCTGCCGCGCGTGATCAGCGCCGCCAGGTTGCCGTAGCTTTCGCGATCGGTCGCCAGCAGGACCATCCGCAAGCCGTCGTCGAGGCGGAATTCGCTGCCGACGACGAGCTTCAGTCCGCACTTTTTCGCTTCGATGTGCGCTCGCACCACGCCGGCGAGCGAGCATTCGTCGGTGATCGCCAGCGCCGCGTAGCCTTCCTCCCTGGCGCGTGCGACCAGCTCCTCCGGATGAGAGGCGCCGCGCAGGAAGGTGAAGTTGGAAATGCAGTGCAGTTCGGCGTAAGTCATGCGCTCATTTCCGCTAGGCGAAAATCCCGTGTATGAACCACTCGCCGCCGCGGTCGCGGTAGAGCCACAGCTCGCCTCCCTGCGCATCGCTGCCGACGAAATAATCGCGACCGATCTCGCCGCCATCCCACCAGCCGCTTTCGATGCGCTCCGGTCCGGAGCTCAAGCTCAATTGCGCGGAGGCGGGATCGACGCCGAGCGGGCGTGGCCGGGGCAAAAGCCACAGCGGCCGCCGTGGTTGATCGGCGGGAAGCCGTGCCATCGCCGAAGCGGCGCCGCGATAGCGCCAGGCATGCTCGGGGCGGTGATCGGCGTGCAGACGAAGCTCGCGCACCGCGTCATCGCCAAGCCGTGCGCGCACGCGCTCGATCCACCGCGCGCCGCTCTCGCCATGGCGATGGGCTCCGGCAAAGAGCTCGCCATCCTGCCCCGGGAGCGGCGCGATTTCTTCCGAGACCAGCCGGATCGCCTCGACCCGGTCGGGCAACTGTTCGCGCGCCAGGCGCTCGCGCAGCACATTGACGATGTGCTCTATTCTGCGCGTCGCGGCGAGGCCGAGCACGATAGCGGTGGGCGGCGCGTCTTCGTGAATCAGGTCGCAGCGCAGTCGCGTGACGCCGGCGCCGCGTCCCTGCAGGAATCCGGCGAGCTCGACGACCAGCCGCTTGGCGGCGAACAGCAGCGCCTCGGCTTCGGCAACCGGTACCGGCAATTCGAGTTGTCCGTGATAGCGCTCGGGGGCCACGAACAGCGGACGCGGATCGGGCTGGAGGCCGCGAGCGCGATCGATTTCATCGAGCAGCCGCTGTCCGAATCGTCGCGCCACGCCGTCGCGCGGCAGCGCCAGCACGTCGGCTATCGTACGCACGCCGATGCCGCTCAGTGTGTCCAGAACGGGACGTGCGCTATCGAGCAGCGCGGCAGGTAGCGCTGTCAGCCGCCGATCGAGTTCGCTCGCCTGCTCGATCGCGATCGCCTGCCCGGCTTGCGCCAGCAGGCTCGCCGCAAGCGCGGTCGGCGCGGTGGCGACGACGCCGGAAAATCCCAGCGCCGCAAGCCCTGCATCGATGCGCGCGAGCAGCTTGGACAAACCTTCGAAATAATTGAGGCAGCCCGAGATTTCCAGCAGCACGCCGGCCGGCGGTTCGATGCTGATCGTCGACGTCCATTGCCCGGCCCATAAGGCGATGCTTTTGAGCGCGGCGGCTTCCGCGCGTTCGTCGCGCAGATGAATCGCGATTTCCGGATCGAGCGCCAGCGCCGCGGCGATCGACAGGCCGGCAACGATGCCGCGCCTTTTCGCCGCGTCGTTGGCGGCCACGACATCGGGACGATGGCTTGCGCTGCTGACGACCGCGGAGATTCTCCCCGTGCCGGCGCGCGCGAAGACGGAGAGCGGAAGATCGGGAAAATAAAGCGCGGTCCAGAGCATGGCCCGACAGCAGAAAACCTAGGCGTTGGCGCAATGGCTGGCGCGATCCACCGTGTCGTCAGGCGCGCGATTGCGAGACCCCGCTTCGCGCGGATCCGGCCTCGACCCTCTCCGGCCTTCATCGGCTCGCGCCAGCGCGCGATTCCAGATCAGCGCCGAAGGAGCGCCCACCGGATAGCGCGGCTTGAAGCTCACCGTCCGCACTGCCGCAGGACGATCGATGACCGGCTGTGCGTCGCCGTCGAGCGCGAGCGCCGTCTGATGCTGACCCGCTGCAGCGGACTCGACCGAGACGTCCAGCAGCAAAGGCCGGACCATGACGCCGCCGCGGCGCTTGAACACGTCGACTCGCAGGCGGGCCTTTTCCGCCGTCAGCCGCAAACGCAAGGGTGATGGCGAGGCCTGTGCTGCGCCAGCCGTGCCGGCGAACAGGAAAGCCAGCGTATCGCTGTCCTGTGCGGCAAGCTGCAGTCGCCGCAAACGCTGATCGTTGAGGTTTCCCGGCCAGAAAAGCAGGCCCCCGACACTGTCTGCACGCAGCACCTGCTCGGCCGCCCACCAGCGGTCCTTGCCTTCCGCCGCAGCGACGACGAAGAGCCGTGCCGGCTCGATGCCGCAGGCGGCGAACGCGGGCGCATAAGGAACATGCGGCGGGGCGACCAGCACGATCGTCTCACCGGAACGCGCGAGCCGCCCGAGCGCCGGCAGCAGCAGGCGTATTTCGCCGATGCCCTGAGAGTCGTGCAGCAGCTCGGTCAGCGCCCTTTTCGGCCAGCCGCCGCCCGGCAACTCGCGGTCGAGCTCCGGAAAGCCGCTGCAGACCGCATCGTCGGCCCGTGCCAGCTGATCGCCGCGCCAGACGAGCGGATGGTGCAGCAGTGCAGCAAGGGCGGGCTTCATCGGGGTCCAACTGCAAACCGGGCCCGCCCAGGCGAAAACCTGGACGGGCGCCGATCAGACAGGAGGGGACAGTCTATCGAACGATCGTTCGACTAGTCAAGCCCCAAGACGCTGCAGGCGCTCGGCGGCGGCCAGCAGCGTTTGCTCGCGCTTGGCAAAGCAGAATCGAATCACCCGGTCATCGGTCCCGTCCTGATAGAACGCCGACAATGGAATCGTCGCGACGCCGAACTCCCGCACCAGACGCTGCGCGAACTCGTGCGCCGGTTCGTCGCTGATCCGCCCATACCGGGCCAGCTGAAAATAGCTGCCCCGGCAAGGCAAGAGCTCGAGCGGCGTCGCGACAAGCGCAGCCCGCAGCAGATCGCGCTTGGCGGCGAAGAACGTCGGCAGCGTTTCGTATCGTGCCGGCTCGCGCAGAAACTCGGCCAGCGCATGCTGGACCGCGCTGTTGACCGTGAAGACCGTGAACTGATGCACGCGCCGGATTTCGGCACTGATCTCGCGCGGCGCCAGCGCGTATCCGACCTTCCACCCGGTGGCGTGAAACGTCTTGCCGAACGAGCCGATGACTACGCTCCGCGCTGCGAGCTCGGGGTCTTGCGCCAAGCTCCGGTGTCGCGCACCGTCGTACACCATGTGCTCGTAGACCTCGTCGCTGACGAGCACGATGTCGGTGTCGCGCGTCAGTGCCGCGAGCCGCGCGAGATCGTCGGCCGAGAGCACGCTGGCGCCGGGATTGTTGGGCGAATTGACGACGATCATCCGCGTGCGCGGCGTGATCGCGGCGGCGAGCGCCGGCCAGTCGATCGCGTAGTCGGGAAAAGTCAACGCCAGCGTGACGGGTGTGGCGCCGGCGAGCCTCACCGCGGGAACGTAGCTATCGTAGGCGGGCTCGAATACGATCACCTCGTCGCCCGGATGAGCAAGCGCCTGGATCGACGTGAATATCGCTTGCGTCGCTCCCGTGGTGACCGTCACTTCGCGCTCCGGGTCGTAGGCATGGCCGTAGAGGCGCGCCACCTTGGCGGCGATGGCCTCGCGCAATCGCATGACGCCGGGCATCAGCGGATACTGATTGTGGCCGGCGCGCATGGCCGCGTCGACCAGATCGATCAAGGCGGGGTCGATCGGGTAGTCGGGAAAGCCTTGTCCCAGGTTGACGGCGTCGTGCTTTTCCGCGAGGGCCGACATCACCGTGAAGATCGTCGTGCCGGTGGCCGGGAGCTTGGAGCGAATGTTCAATGCCATCTGCGCCGCGATTCGCACGGTGCCTGGGATGCGATCTGACCGCCGGCGGCGCGGCAACCGTCCGGCGACTTCGCGATCGCGCGAAGGCTGGGTTTCTGCCGACCCGACGGCCGGTCAACCCGCGGCAGTTACCGCCCGCGCCGCGAGTACCGAGACCAGGTGGGCGCGATATTCGGCGGAGCCGTGCAAGTCGGTATTGAGCGAATCGGCTGGAATCTTCACCGCCTTGGCGGCGTCGGCCGTAAAACTTTTCGCCAGTGCAGCCTCGAGCGCGCTCGAACGATGGACATGCGACGCGGCGCCGGTGACCGCGACGCGCAGACCGGCGCCGGTCTGTGCGACGAACACGCCGACCAATGCGAACCGCGACGCCGGATTCGGGAATTTGACGTACGCGGCCTTCTTCGGCACCGGGAAACTCACCGCGGTGATGATTTCGTCCGCGGCCAGCGCGGTTTCGTACATGCCTTTGAAAAAATCGTCGGCGGCAATCTTGCGCTTGTTGGTGTGCACGGTCGCATTCAGTCCCAGCACCGCCGCCGGGTAGTCGGCCGCGGGATCGTTGTTGGCGATCGACCCGCCGATCGTTCCGCGGTTTCTCACCTGCCTGTCGCCGATGCCCTCGGCCAACGCGGCCAGCGCCGGAATCGCCTGCTTCACGACCGCGGACGATGCGACCTCGGCATGCGTCGTGAGCGCGCCGATGGCGATCGCGTCGCCTTCTTTCTTGATGCCTTTCAACTCCGCAATGCCGGATAGGTCGACGACCGTGCCCGGATTGGCGAGCCGCAGCTTCATCGCGCCGACCAGGCTCTGGCCGCCGGCGAGCGCCTTGCCGCCGGTGCGGGCAAGCGCCGCTGCGGCGTCGGCGACCGATTTCGCACGTTGGTATTCGATGGCGTACATGCTGGGGTGCCTCCTTATGTGTTCAACGAGCTCGACACGCCGTGGTGTCGGCACCCGCCCACGCGGCCGGCACGCGCGCTTCGCGCCTTACACCACGCCGGCCGCATAGGCGTCCCTCCTAGTGTCGCGCCGACTGCAACGCGTTCCAGACGCGGTGCGGCGTCGCCGGCATGTCGATGTATTTCACGCCGGCCGCGGACAATGCATCGTGCACGGCGTTCATCATGGCCGCCGGCGCGCCGATCGCACCGGCCTCGCCGCAACCCTTGGCGCCGAGCGGATTGTGCGTGCACGGCGTGACCTTGGTCGCCACCTTGAACGACGGCAGATCGTCGGCGCGCGGCATTGCGTAGTCCATGTAGCTTCCGGTCAGCAACTGGCCGCTTTCCTTGTCATAGACGCACTGCTCGAGCAGCGCCTGGCCGATGCCTTGCGCAAGGCCGCCGTGCACCTGCCCTTCGACGATCATCGGGTTGATGATGTTGCCGAAATCGTCGCAGGCGCTGAAATTGACGATCTGCACGACGCCGGTCTCGGGATCGACCTCGACCTCGCAGATGTGCGTTCCCGCCGGGAAGGTGAAGTTGGTCGGATCATAGAACGCGGTTTCGTCCAGCCCCGGCTCGAGCTTGTCCAGCGGGTAGTTGTGCGGCACGTACGCCGCCAGCGCGACTTCGCCGAAGGTCTTGCTGCGATCGGTGCCGGCAACAGTGAACTTGCCATCGCCGAACTCGACGTCGGCTTCCGCCGCCTCGAGCAGGTGCGCGGCGATCTTCCTGCCCTTGGCGATCACCTTGTCCAGCGCCTTGACGATCGCCGTGCCGCCGACGGCCAGCGAGCGCGAGCCATACGTTCCCATGCCGAACGGAATGCGGCCGGTGTCGCCGTGCACGACCTCCACATTCTCGATCGGTATGCCGAGCCGGCTCGCAACGACCTGCGAAAACGTCGTTTCATGCCCTTGGCCGTGACTGTGCGACCCGGTGAATACGGTGACGCCGCCGGTCGGATTGACCCGCACCTGCCCGACCTCGAACAGCCCCGCGCGTGCGCCGAGCGCTCCGGCGATGTTCGACGGCGCGATGCCGCAGGCCTCGATGTACGAGGCATAGCCCAGCCCGCGCAGCTTGCCTCGCTTGGCGGCTTCGGCCTTGCGCGCAGGAAAGCCCTTGGCATCGGCGATCTTCATCGCTTCGTCGAGGCAGGCATCGTAGCCGCCGGTGTCGTAGAGCAGTGCCACCGGCGTCTGGTAGGGAAACTTGCGGATGAAGTTGCGGCGACGTATCTCGTCCTGCGCGATGCCCATCTCTGCCGCAGCCGCGTGCACCAGGCGCTCGACGACGTAGGTTGCCTCGGGCCGTCCCGCGCCGCGATAGGCATCGACCGGCGCGGTGTTGGTGAACACCGCCGTCACTTCGCACCATATCGCCGGCGTCGTGTACTGGCCGGCGAGCAGCGTCGCGTAAAGAATGGTCGGGATGCACGAGGCGAACGTCGACAGGTACGCACCCATCGCGGCCGTCGTCTGCACGCGCATGCCTAGGAATTTGCCGTCCTTGTCCAGCGCCAGCTCGGCGTGCGTCACATGGTCGCGGCCGTGCGCGTCGGAAAGAAACGATTCGCTGCGCTCGGCCGTCCATTTGATCGGGCGGTTGACTTTTTTCGATGCCCACACCAGCGCGGTTTCTTCGGGGTAGAGGTAGATCTTGGAGCCGAAGCCGCCGCCGACGTCGGGCGCGATCACGCGCACCTTGGTCTCGGGCAAACCGAGCACGAAGGCAGTCATCAGCAGACGCTCGACGTGCGGATTCTGGCTGGTGACGTAGAGCGTGTAGCCGTCGTCGGCACGGCTGTAGCGTCGCGACCGCCGCGCGTGGCTCGATCGCGTTCGGGATCAGGCGGTTGTTGACGATATCCAGCTTGGTCACGTGCGCGGCGCCGGCGAACGCGGCGTCGGCTGCGGCCTTGTCGCCGAGCGCCCACGTGTAGCATTTGTTTCCCGGCGCGCCGTCGTGAATCGCCGGAGCACCTTTTTTCAACGCGTCGACCGGATTGACAACCGCCGGCAGCACCTCGTAATCGACGACGATCATTTCGGCGGCATCCTTGGCCTGATCGGGCGTTTCGGCGACGATCAGCGCGACGCCATCGCCGACGTAGCGCACCTTGCCTTGCGCCAATATCGGATGCGGCGGCTCCTTCATCGGCTGCCCGTCGGTACCGGTGATCAGCCAGCCGCAGGGCAGGCCGTTGACGCCAGTCAGGTCATCGCCGGTGCAGATCGCGATGACGCCGGGGGCCTTCTTCGCCTTGGCCGTGTCGATGCTGCGTATGCGCGCATGAGCGTGCGGCGAGCGCAGAAAATAGGCATGCGTGTGATGCTGCGGGTTGACGTCATCGGTGAACTGCCCGCTGCCGGTGAGGAAACGGTAGTCTTCCTTGCGACGGACCGGTTGTCCGATGCTGCTCAGTGTGTCGGCGGCCATCGTCTATCTCCTCATCGCCTGCGCGCCCTGCTTCACCGCCTTGACGATGTTCTGGTATCCGGTGCAGCGGCACAGATTGCCTTCGAGCTCGGCGCGTATCGTCTTTTCGTCCGCGTCGGGATGCCGCTGCACCAGGTCGACCGCCGAGAGCACCATGCCGGGCGTGCAGAATCCGCATTGCAGACCGTGACAATCCTTGAATGCCGCCTGCATCGGATGCAGCTCGCCATTGGCCGCGGCGAGGCCCTCGATGGTGGTTATCTTCGAACCATTCGCCTGCGCGGCGAGGATCGTACATGCCTTGACCGCGTTGCCGTCGATCAGCACCGTGCAGGCGCCGCATTGGCCGGTGTCGCAACCGACATGCGTGCCGGTCAGACCGAGATGGTTGCGGATGAAATCGACCAGCAGCGTACGCGCATCGACGTCCGCGGCTGCTGCGTTGCCGTTGACCGTGAGTGACAGCGAGACGGGCACGAGAGTCCTCCTTCGGATTGGGCGCCGCCGGGGGAATGATCGCTGGCGGATCGGGCTGCGACGGCGAGGCTAGGATACTCCGCGCCGCTGCCGGCGGCAACGCCGCCGGCAGATATCGCCGCAGGTACTCGCTCTTGCCCGCGGACCGGCGCGGTTCGGGCATGCGCGGGAGCCCGGCGCCGCACGCGCATCGGGCTAGTACAGATTGCCGATGTACTGCGACAGGTTCTCGATGTCGGCGTCGGACAAGGTCGACGCGACGCTGGTCATGTTGCCCGCATCGTTGGTTCGCCGTCGCGCTTTGAAGTCGGCGAGCTGCTTTTTGATGTACTGCGGCCACTGTCCGGCGACGCGCGGAATTTCGTTCTGGCCGACGAAGCCGCCCAGGTGGCACATCGGGCAAAGCACGGCGTCAGACGTCTTGCGTCCCGCCTCGACCTTGGCGGCGTCCGCCTGAAACTTGATCGGCGCCTGCTTCTGCGCGGCGAAAAACTCGCCCAGCAGCGTCATGTCCTCGGGGGAGAGCTTCGCCGCCATCGGCGACATCTGCTCGTCACTGCGGCGTCCCTCCTTGAAATCCTTGAGCTCGATGTAGATGTAGCGCCAGCTCTGCCCGGCCAGGATCGGGTATTCGCCGAGGGTCGAATTGCCGTCCGGCCCGTGGCAGGCAAAGCAGACCTCCGCCTTGGTCCGCGCCGCCGCCATCTGCGTCGCGTCGAGCTGCTGGGCGTGCGCCGGAAACGCACAGGCCACGGCAATCAAAATCAGGAAGGTGAATTTGAGCATGTCCACTCAAAACAAAAACGGCCACTTTCGCGTGAGCGAAAGTGGCCGTGCGAGTCAGAGAGTGCGGCTAGGGCAGCGCAAACACGAATACGCTGTTGCCGCGCTTGGAATCGATCTGGTTGTTGCCTCCGGCGGCGACCGCGATGTACTGCGTGCTGCCAACCATGTAGGAGACCGCGGGCGCATTGACGCCGGCGCCGCAGTTGAATTTCCACAGCTCACGTCCGGTCTTCGCATCAAAGGCCTTGAACCACCCGTTCGCTTCGCCGTTGAAGACCAACCCTCCGGCGGTGGCAAGCACGCCGCCGATCAGCGGCTGCGGCGTCTTCGCCTTCCATGCGACCTTGCCGGTGTCGAGGTTGACGGCGGCGAGTTGACCCCACTGCTCTTCACTCGGGATCGTCTTGAACGCACCGCCCAGCCAGAGCTTCCCGCCCGGGTAAGGAACCTCTTCGACGTGGTAAGTCATCGGTTGGTGCAGGTTCGCCGCGTAGGCCATGCGCGTCGTCGGATTGACCGCCATCGGCGACCACTCGACGCCGCCGTTCGCGCCGGGAAGCATGCGTGCGCCATCCTTGGTCGGCAGCACCCACATGTTTTCCTGCGGGATCATCGCTTCCGAAAAACGGATCAGCTTGCCGGTGTTGCGCTCATGCACGTAGACGTGGCCGGTCTTGCCGCCGTGGATGACCACGTCGACCATCTTGCCGTTCGAATCCTTGGCCTGCGTGAGAATCGGCGGGCTGACCGCGTCGAGATCCCACACGTCATGCGGCACATATTGGTAGTGCCACTTATACGTGCCCTTGTCGAGATCGATCGCGACCATCGAGTCGGTGTACAGGTTGTCGCCGGGCCGGATCGCGCCGTACAGGTCGGGAGACGGATTGCCGACGACGAAGAACACGGTCTTGGTCTTCCTGTCGATCGCCGGCGTCATCCACACACCGCCGCCAAGCTGCTGATAGAAGGAGCTGTCCTTGGCGAACGCCGCCTTCTCGGCATCGATACTGCGATGCATGTCGCGGCCGGTCGCGTCCTTCGGATTCCACACGCCCTCGTGGCCCTTGTCCGGGATCGTGTAGAACGTCCAGATCAGCTTGCCGTCCTTGGCGTCGAAAGCCTTGACGAAGCCGCGGATCCCGTATTCGCCGCCGTTGGTGCCGATCAGGATCTTGCCATCGACGTATGCCGGGGCCATCGTCTCCGAATAGCCCTTGTCGGGATCGGCGATCTGCGTCTCCCACAACAGCTTGCCGGTCTTGGCGTCGAGCGCCACCAGCTTGGCGTCGATCGTGCCCATGTACAGCTTGCCCTCGGCGATCGCCACGCCGCGGTTGTTGTTGCCGCAGCAGACGGTCACGATCGGACCGAGCTTGTGCTTGTAGTGCCAGTACTCCTCGCCCGTCTTCGCGTCGATCGCGTAGACGTGGTTGAACGAAGTCGTCAGGAACATGACGCCGTTATCGACGATAGGCGCGGTCTCCATCGATTCCAGCACAGCAGTCTGGAATATGAAGGCAGGCTTCAGCCGGCCGACGTTCTTGGCATTGATCTGCTTGCCGGCGTAGTACCGAGTCTGATCGTAGCTGCCGTTGGAGTGCAGCCAGTTCTTGCTATCGTTAGCCGCGCCGTCCAGCATGGACTGGGTGACGCTGGTGAGGGCCGGCATCGGACGCGCCGTCGTGGTTGCGCCCCCGCCGACTTCCTGCGCCGCAACGGATGCGGTGAAGCCGCACGCCAGCGCGAGCGCCGCGACCGAGCGCCAAGACATGCTGCTATGGGACGCCATCATCTTTCCCTCCAGGAGATTTGTTTTCAACGCACCATCGGACTCGCGTCTGCCCACCCGTACCGCCCGAAATCCCTTCGGGCGCAAGGCGCCGGCCTGCCGCGGAATTGAGTTATAGTCCAACCCCTATGGAAAAGCAATCTGTGGCAGACATGTCAGAGAACGCGATGACTGCTGTGCCGAGGCTCCGCTACGCGTCAACCGTTCGCCGTATCGCCGGGCTCGTCCTCGCCGCCCTTATTGCGCTGCCGCATGGCGCACTCGCGCAGGACTGGTCGATCAACGCGCGGCTCTTGGCAGCGGCGCGCGCCGGGGACGAAGCCGCGCTCGTTCGTGCGCTCGCCGACGGTGCCGCCGTCAACGCACGCAACCGGATCGGCGAAACCGGCCTGGTCATCGCCCTCAAGAATGACCAGGCGGCGCTGGCTACGCGCATGCTCGACGCCGGAGTGGACGTCAATCTGGCCGCGGCCAACGGCGTGACGCCGCTCATGGCGGCCGCGCATGCCGGCCAAACCGAAATCGTCCGGCGCCTTTTGACCGGCGGCGCGGACGTCGCCGCCGTCGACCGCCTCCAAAAGACCGCGATGACCTACGCCGCGGGGCAGGGACACACCGACATCGTGGTGCTGCTGCTGCACGCCGGCGTCGATGCCAATGCGGTCCTTGCGCACCAGCTGACGGCCTTGATGTGGGCGGCCGGATACGGCAGAACAGAAACGGTGCAGGCGCTGCTCGCGGCAGGCGCGAAGGCCGGTCTCAAGGACGATCGCGGCAAGACCGCGCTGGACATCGCGCGCGAGGGAAATTTCCCCGACACCGCAAAGCTCCTGGAAGCCGCGCCGAAGAGCTAGCCCGCTCCCCCTGCCCGCTCGACCCGGGCTGCGCGCTTCGACGGCGCGTTGCGCGGTCGCTCGCCGCTCGGCCACATCCGCCAGAACAGGCCGTCGCGCAATACCCACTGATGGTAGATCGTCGCCGCGACGTGAGCGCCGATAGCGCCCAGCAGCACCCAATTGCTGACCAGATGGACGACGCTGCACGCGTCCTTGACCGCGTCGTCGGCGCCTGCCCAGGCCGGAAGAACCCATCCGAAGAACTTCACCGGATAGCCGCTGGTCGCCGAGCCCAGGTAGCCGCTCAGAGCAGCGATGAACATGGCCGCGTACAGAAGCAGATGGACGGCCACCGCCGCGCGGGCCTGCCAGTGCGGCAGCGGAGGCAGCTCCGGCAGGCGGTGCGAGGCGCGCCAGGCGAGCCGCACGGCCATCAGCAACAGCGCCACCAGTCCGATCGATTTATGGAGGTTGTACGCGTTGGCGCGGAATCCGACCGGTTGCTTGGGTATCGTCTGCATCCACCACCCGAGCGCGACCAGTCCGACAACGGCTGCGGCAATCGCCCAATGCATGACGATCACGACGGTCGGATAGCGGGTGGTCCGATCAGAACCTGACATTCGCGCTCGCGCCGACCAGGTAATTGCGCCGGGCAGCCGGCTCGAAGAACCGCCCGTTGGTGTCGCCGACGATCACCGAGCCGACATAGTTGCGGTCGGCCAGGTTGTTGACGCGCGCGAATTCGCGCAGCGTCCACGTGCCGACGCGCTGCTCGAATCCGGCGCGGACATTGGCCACCGTGTAGGCGGGTGCAGCGTCGGTGTTGCGCTCGTTGACGTAGAGCTTGTCGGCGTACTGGGCTTCGAGCGCGACCGAAAAGCCCGCCCATTCGCTGCGCGTCCAGGCCAGCTCGGCATAGGCGCTGGTTGCGGGGACGGCGGGAAGGCGCGATCCCGAAGGCACGAGCAGCGGCGGCGTGCCGGTGGTCGTGTCGTCGGCGAACCTGGCCGAAAGATAGGTGTATGCCGCGTATGCGGTGACTCCGCCGCCCAGCGCGCCTTCCCACTGCGCCTCGACGCCGCGGCGCCGGGTCTTGCCGGCGTTCTTGTACGTCGTGCGCCCGCCGGTCGCGGCGTCGATGATGATCTCGTTCGTGGTGTGCGTGCTGAAGGCCGCGAGATTGATGCGTTGCGCGCCGGCCAAGTACGCCTTGACGCCGATTTCTGCCGAGCGACTGATCGCGGGCTGCAGCGCGAAGTTGAGGCCGGTGCCGACGTTGCGGTAGGCGAGCTCGATGAAGGTCGGCGTCTCGAAACCCTCGCCCCAATTGGCGTACACGTTGACGTCTTCGGCCGCGTGCCAGACGACCCCGCCGACGGGGCTCGCATGCGAAAACGCCACTCGCCCGCTGTCGTCCGGATTCAAACTAGTGATGTAGTGGTCGATCGAATCGAAACGCACGTCGCTGTAGCGCGCGCCGGCGAGCAGCGATAGGGCCTCCAGCGGCGACCACTCGGCCTGAAGATAGGCATCCTGATTGCGCACTGTGTCGTCCTCATCGCGGCGCAGATCGCCCAGCGCGCCGTTGTTGTTGACGAATCCCTTGCGCGCCTGTTGCTGGCGCTCGTAGTCGACGCCTGCCGTCAGCGTGAGCGGCCTGCCGGCGACGGAGATGCGCGTCGTCGCGCGAAGGTCGACGCCGGAAAAATTACCGGAGAGGTCGGTGACGCCGCCCGACGACGTGTCCAGCGTACCGGCCAGCGCCAGGTATTGCCGCACGGCGCGCTGTCCTGCGTAGGTGGTCAGACGAAGGCTGGTGTCGGCGCCGATGTCTCGTTCGATGGTCGCGCCGCCCTGCTGCTGGCCGACGGTCTTGCGGGTATTGAACTGCGTCGCCGCGGCATCGGCCTGGCGCGGATTCGCCTGCCATTCGGCGCGGGTCAGCCCGAGCGGATCCTGCGCCTCAGGCTGGTAGAGCGAGTTGGCGATCATCGTGACCCGCGTGCCGTCGCCCAGCGCGAACTTGAACTTCGCGTTGAATTGATCGCGCGACGCCTCGCTGTGGTCGCGGTAGCCGCTAGTCGCGAAATGGTTGGCGGTGACCGAGAAGTTGAAGCCTCGCTCTTCGCCGCCGAATTTCGCGATCGCATTCCAGGTGCCGTAGCTGCCGCCGATCACCTGTGCCTGCGCCGTCGGCGTCGGCGGCCCGTCTTCGCTGAAGATCGAGATCACGCCTCCGGCGGCATTGCCGTAAAGGGTCGAGAACGGACCGCGCAATACTTCGATGCGCTGCGCGGAAGCGAGACTGAAGCTTCCCGTCTGGCCCTGCCCGTCCGGCATCGTCGCTGGAATGCCGTCCTGGTAGAGTCGTATGCCGCGTGCGCCGAACGGTGCGCGTGCGCCGAAGCCGCGCGAAGAAATCTGCAGGTCCTGCGCGTAGTTCCATCGGTTCTGCACGACCAGGCCCGGCACGCGAGAAAGCGATTCGGACAGGTTGATCTGCAGCTGGCCCTGCTGAATCCTGGCCGCTCCGATACTGTCTATGGCGACCGGCAGGTCGAATGCCCGCTCTTCGATCCGCGTCGCCGTAATGACCAGCGTATCGATGCGCGCCGCGTCCTGCGCGACCGCTGGCGCGCAGATCGGAGCCACGGCGCTCGCGAGCAGCATCGCTACCGGCGGGATCCGCCGCGCCCGGCGGCGGCCGCGAGAGACCGATATTGGCATGTTGTGCGCTAAAGGAGTTGCGGCAAAGTCGTGTAGCATAACCGATCGTTCGCGCCGGCTCCATCGCGGCGCATCCGATCCCGTCAAGGAGATGTCTTATCATGCGGTTTGCCGGAATCATTGTCGCGGCGGCGCTGTTTGCCTCAAATTCGCTCACCGTCTCGGGAGCGCCGATCGCGTATGCTTCGAACGAAGGCTCGGGCACCGTCTCGATGATCGATACCGCGACCGACAAGGTGACGGCGACGTTCAACGTCGGCGGCAAACCACGCGGCATCGCGCTTTCACCCGACGGCAAGCGGCTGTACTTGAGCGACCAGGCCGCGAACGCGGTGCTGATCGTCGACGCGGCGACCGGCGCGCCGCTGGGGCGCACGCCGCTGGGAAATTCTCCCGAAGGCATCTACCTTTCGAGCGACGGCAAACTGCTGGCGGCCGCAGTCGAGGAAGACGATCAGGTGATGCTGGTCGACACGAGCAGCGACAAGGTCGTACGCAAGCTCAAGATGCGCGGCAAGAATCCGGAACATGCAGTGTTCAGCCCCGATGGCAGGTGGCTCTACGTCAGCAGCGAAGAGGCCGATAGCGTCGACATCGTCGATCTCGCCAAGGCAGAGGTCGTGCAGTCGGTGAAGGTCGGCGACCGTCCGCGCGGCATCGGTTTTCTGCCCGATGGGACGCGCGCCTATGTCGCGGCGGAAAACGCGGACACGGTCAATGTATTCGATGTCGCGACGATGACCGTCATCGCACGCATCAAGGCCGGCAGCCGCTCGAACGGCGTTACGGTCCGGCCGGATGGCAGGCGCGTATACGTAACCTCCGGCGGCGAAGGGACCGTGCAGGTCATCGATACGGCGAACAATACGATCATCGCCTCTATTCCTGTTGGCAAGCGGCCCTGGAATATGGCGATCACGCCGGACGGCAGCAAGCTCTATGTCGCGTGCGGGCGGTCCAACGCGGTCGCCGTCGTCGATACGGCGACCAATGCCAAAATCGCCGATATCGCCGTCGGAGCGCTGCCCTGGGGCGTCGCGATCCGCTGATCGCAGCGAGCGCGAAAAGGCGAACGGGGCGTCGCGTCCTGGCGCTGATGCTCGCGCTCGCCGGCGTTGCGGCGTCACCCGCCCGTGCGGCCAATCCGGCCGAAATCTTCGAATTGCCGAAAGTCGTGGTGATCGGCACGACGCCGCTGCCGGGCCTCGGCACGGCAATAGCCGACGTCCCGGCCAACGTGCAGGTTTTCGGCAACCGAGAACTGTCGCGGCAATCGACGCTGGATGTCTCGGGATTTCTCGACCGCAACGCCAACAGCGTCGGCGTGGGCTCTGCACAAGGCAATTCCTACCAGCAGGACCTGAGCTTCCGCGGCTTCGCCGCCTCGCCGCTGCTCGGGACGCCGCAGGGCATCTCGGTGTTCCAGGACGGGATGCGGATCAACGAGGCGTTCGGCGACGTCGTCAACTGGGACCTCCTGCCGCGATCGGCGATTTCGACCGTGCAGTTGATTCCGGGATCGAATCCGGTGTTCGGCCTCAATACGCTCGGCGGTGCGCTGGCGGTTTACACCAAGAGCGGCGCCCAGTATCCGGGCGCATCGCTCGAAGTCTCGACCGGCTCGTTCCGGCGCCGCAGCGCGACCTTCGCCTACGGCGGCGCCGGCGACCGCCTCGACTATTTTGCGACAGGCAATGTTGCCGACGATGGTGGTTGGGCCGAGCATAACGGGAGTCGCCTGCGTCAGTTTTTCGGCAAGCTTGGCTACCAGGACGAGCGCGCCGATCTCGACGTCTCGCTGTCACTTGCCGACAATACGTTGCAGGGCGCGCAGACGCTGCCCGTGTCCTTTCTGGACACGCCGCGCCAGGCGTATACGTTTCCCGACATCAACCGGAACCGGCTGACGCTGCTCGCCGCCAAGGGGAGCCGCTTTCTCGGCGATTCGAGCCTGCTGGGCGGGAACGTCTACGTTCGCCACTACCGCAACGACAACATCAGCAGCAACGTCAACGACGACTTTGGCGTGGTCGATCCCGACACCGGCGTAGCGCAAGACAACGAGGCGACCAACGATCGCTCGCAGACGGATCAGAAAAGCTGGGGCGCCGGATTGCAGCTGACGATGCCGCACCGCATCGCCGGCCACGGCAATCAGTTGGTCATCGGCGCCAGCATCGACGCCGGGGACACACGCTTCCGGCAGCAGACGCAGCCGGCGACGTTTGCCGCCGATCGCGCGACGATCGCGACCGGGGACTACACGGCGCAAACCGATGTCGCGACGACCAATCGGTACCTGGGCGCCTTCGTCGCCGACACGCTTTCGCTGGCGGACGACTGGACGCTGTCGGTCGCCGGGCGCTACAACTACGCGCGCGTCCGCATCGCCGACCGCAGCGGCACCGATCCGCGCCTCGATGGAAAGCACGTCTTCGCGCGCTTCGTGCCGGCGGTCGGCATCAACTTCAAGCCCTCGCGCGCGCTGACTGCGTACGCCACGTACAACGAAGGCATGCGCGCCCCGTCGCCGGTCGAGCTGACCTGCGCCGACGCCGCCGCTCCGTGCAAACTGCCCAATATTTTCGTCGCCGACCCGGCGCTCAGGAAGGTCGTTTCGCACACGATCGAAGGCGGTGCGCGCGGGCGCTGGGGTTCCGCGATCGAATGGTCTGCGGCCGGATACCGGACCGATCTGGACGACGATATCCAGTTCATCGCCAGCGGCAAGGGCGCGATCAACGCAGGCTTTTTCCAGAACGTCGGGCGCACGCGCCGCCAAGGGATCGAACTGGCGGGCACGGCGCACGCCGGCGAACTGTCGGTCAGCCTGCGCTACAGCCATATCGACGCGAGTTTTCGTTCATCGTTCGTCGCCGCGAGTCCCAACAATTCCTCCGCCGATGCCGCCGGCGCGATCAGCGTGCGCCCCGGCGACCGCATACCGGGCATCCCGGCCGACTCGCTCAAACTGCGGGCCGACGTCGACATCGAGGCGCAATGGGCGCTGGGCGCCAGCGTCGTCCTGGTCTCCAGCCAGTATGCGCGCGGCGATGAAAACAACAGCGATGCCGCCGGACGCGTTCCGGGCTACGCGGTCGTCGACCTCGACGCGCGCTGGAACCTGTCGACCGCGCTGCAAATAGTGGCCGGCGCCGGCAATCTCTTCGATCGCCGCTACCAGAATTTCGGCCAGCTCGGCGCCAACGCGTTCACCGGACCCGATCGCAGCTTCGGCCCGGCGCTCGGCATCGATCCCGTGCGCGAGCAGTTCCGCGCCGTCGGCGCGCCGCGCACGCTGTGGATCGGCCTGCGCTACGAGCTGGGCGCTCGCCGCGTCGGTGATTGAACGATAATGACCTGCAGGCTGTCGCGGTGTGATCTTCCGAAAGGTAGCCGACGATGAGTAGTCGACGCCGGGTTTTTCTCAAGGCAATGGGTGCGCTGGCTTGCTCTGCGCTACCCCGCCGCGCGTTTCCCGATCCCGGCGCTGCCCCCGCCGGCGGCACGGGCGCGTCGGATTTCTGCGCGGCGAACGTGACTTCGCCGCCGCTGTTCGTGCCCGGCCGACAAGGCCTCTTTGGACGACTCGCACCCGCAGGCGCGCGGTTGGCGATGCGTGCCGCGCCGACCGACGGCAACGGTCCCTGGACGCAAGGCTTCCACGTCGAGTACCGCGGTGCGCGCTACGTCAACCCGACGCTGTTGCTGCAGCGGGGCGAGCGGGTAAACATAGCCTTCGCCAACGCGCTTCGGCAGCCGACCAGCGTACACTGGCACGGCTTGGCCGTCGCCACCCGCAACGACGGCGCCGTGACCCCGCCCGTCGATCCGGGCCAACGCTATGACTATGCGTTCGATGTGCGCGATCGGGGCGCGCTGTACTGGTATCACCCGCATCCGCACGGCCTGACCGCCGGGCAGGTCCACGCCGGCATGTTCGGACTGATCGAGGTCGAGGACGACGACGGGCGCGCGTTGCGCGCCGCCCTCGATCTCGTGCCCGGCCGCAGTGAAATTGCACTGCTCCTGCAGGATCGTCGCGGCGCCGGCTACGCGGCGACCGACGTCGATCGCATGCATGGCTGGCTCGGCGATCGGATCTACGTCAACGGCGGAGTCTGTCCGCATCTGGACGTCGCCACACGGATCTACCGCTTCCGCGTGCTCAATGCATCGAACGCGCGGACGTATCTGCTGGGCTTTCGCAGCGCGGACGGAAGATCGTTGCCATTCACGCTGATCGGCACCGACGGCGGGCTGCTTGCCTCGCCGCGGCGTTGCGAGCAGACATTTCTGGCATCCGCCGAGCGTATCGACATTCTGCTCGACTTGAGCGATGCATCGGTCGGCGACGCCGTCGTCCTCGAGACGCGAGCGTTCGACCCGATGCATATGGAGTCGGCGACGAATGCCGCTCCGGCCGCAGTCGACCACACTGCGATGGGACACGCGATGCCGCCCTCCGACGCCCCGGGCAATGCGGCGCCCGCGGTCGACCACGCCGCGATGGGCCACGGCGGCAGTTTGCCGGAGGGCGCGCCGAGGAGCCTCATGGAATTACGCGTGCGGGAGCACGTCGCCTACCGTGCCGCGATTCCAGCGCGGCTGTCGACGGTTCAGCCTATCGCCGCCCCACAGGCGACCGAACGCCCGCTCCGCCTGGGCTTCGCCAAGGCGCGTTGGCGCATCAACGATCGCGTGTTCGCGATGGGCGAGACGCCGGTCACTGTTCAGCGGGACACGGTCGAGATGTGGCTGGTGCGCAATTATTTCAACAGCATGCCGCACGCCATGCACCTGCACGGCTTTCACTTTCAGGTCGTCGAGCGCCAGACGAGCCCTGCGCAGGTCGCCGCGCTGAAGGTCGACGAGCTTGGTCGCCTCGCGACCGATCTGGGCTGGAAGGACACAGTGCTGGTTTGGCCGGGCGAGAGCGTGCGGATCGCCATCGATTTCGCGCTGCCCTTCGCCGGCGAGCAGACGTACCTGTTCCACTGCCACAATCTCGAGCATGAAGACGGCGGCATGATGCTCGGCGTCAAGGTGGCGTGATAGCCAGCCGGCCGCCGCCGCATCAGCCGGCGAGTTCGATCAGCTGCTGGTGCAATGCCGCTCCGACCTCGATGCCGTCCCGGGCCGCTGCCGCGGTGAGGGCGTCGCGTCGATAGCCGGGCAGCCGGACGCCCGGATCCTTTTCCATCTCCGCGATCAGCGTCTCGACTCGCTCGAGATAGACCGGCATGCCCGCGAGCGCGGCGGGATCGATGACCAGGAACGCCTGTCCGACGCGCGGCCGATTACCCTCGTCGACCAGGAACGAATCGGCTTCGAATCCCATCGCGGCGCCCGTCAACGCGCAGGCAAGCAATTCGACTACCAGCGCCAGGGTCGCGCCCTTGTCGCCGCCCATGGCTAGCATCGATCCGTTGAGCGCGGCCTGCGCATCGGTCGTCGGTCGGCCGTCGGCGTCGAGCGCCCAGCCGGCAGGAATCGGTCGGCCTTCCTTCGCCGCGATCATCACCTTGCCGCGCGCGACCTGCGAAAGCGACAAGTCGATGGTCAGCGGCGCGCCGTTGCGCCGTGGGAAAACGGCAGCGATGGGATTGGTTCCGAGCACCGGGTGCCGGCCGCCTGCGACGGCCATCGCCGCCGGCGAATTGCCCAGCGCGACGCCGACCATGCCCGCCGCAGCGACGGGCTTCAGATGGTAGGCGGCGACGCCGAAATGATGGCTATTGCTGACGCCGACAAAGCTCACGCCGAATTCGCGCGCCCGCCGGATTGCCTCTTCGACAGCGAGCGCACAGGCGGGGAACGCGAGACCGCCGGCCGCATCGACCAGGGCGGCGCCGCCACGAGAGCTGACCACGCGAGCGACGGCGTCGCCGGCGGCGCGGCCGTTCCTCAAATGCGCGGCGTACTGGGGAACGCGCGCGACGCCATGCGAGCCCAAACCCTGCGCATCGGCCTCGGCCAGCGCCTGCGCGGTCGCCGCGGCCATCGCCGCGCTCGCGCCGGCGCGGCGCAAGGCGCGCTCGGCCAGATCGCGCAGCGCGGCGAGCTCGAGTCTAGGCATGCGCGATGCTTCGTCGCGCCAGCGCGGCGGCAACCTCGCCGGCAACCAGCGCCGACACGCGCGCGTTCGACTCGCGCGTGACGCCGGCAATGTGGGGCGTGAGCAGCAAGCCCGGACATCCGGCAAGATCGCTCCCTGGCGGCAGCGGCTCGTGCTCGAAAACGTCGAGCGCCGCTCCGCCGAGCCTTCCGCCGCGCAGCGACGCGGCCAGCGCCGCTTCGTCGACGATGCCGCCGCGCGAGGTATTGATCAGGATCGCATCGCGTTTCATCAGCGAGAGCCGGCGTGCGTCCAAAAGGCGACGCGTTTCGTCGGTCAGCGGCAGGTGCAGTGACACGATGTCCGCCTCGCGCAGCAGGTCGTCCAGCGCACGCGGGATCGTGTTCTGCTCCCGCCACCATGCCGAATCCGGCGGGATCGCGGCATCGCAGCCGATCACGCGCAGGCCCAGCCCGTTCGCGAGCTCGGCCACCAGACGGCCGATGCTGCCGAAACCGACGACCCCGAGCGTGCTGCCCGCGAGCTCCCGCCCTTTGGATAGCGCGGCACGCGGCCATTCCCCCGCCGCGACGGCGGTGGTCGCGCCGTAGGCCTGGCGCCGCAGCAACAGCGCGACGCAGACCACGTATTCGGCGACCGAGCGCGCGTTGGCGCCGGTCGCCGGTATCACGTCGATCCGCCGTGCCGCGCACGCGACCAAATCGATGTTGTCCAGGCCGACACCGAGGCGGCCGACCACCTTGAGCCGCGGCGCCGCGGCCAGGAGCGCGGCGTCGACCCGGGTGCGGTTGCGCACGATCAGCGCGTCGGCGCTACGCAGTTCGATTGCCAGCTCTGCCGGCCGCTCGACCAGCGCCGCATCGTAGCGCACGTCGAAATCCCGCGCGAGCGACGCCACTGCCGCATCGTCGATGAATTCGCTGATGACGATACGCATGCTGCCGGGCTCACTGCTGGGCGAACAGCTGGCCGATGTCCTCGAATGCCTTGAACTCCAGCGCGTTGCCGAACGGGTCGAGCAAGAACATCGTCGACTGTTCGCCGGGCTGGCCCTTGAATCGGACATGCGGATCGATGATGAACCGCGTTCCCGCCGACTCGAGACGATCGGCCAGGCTGTTCCATTCGTCGACTTCCAGGATGACGCCGAAATGCCGCACCGGCACCTGGTCGCCGTCGACGAGGCTGGTCGCCACTTTCATGTCGGCGGCGCCGACGCGGAACGCCACGATCTGATGGCCGAAAAAATCGAAATCGACCCACTCCTGCGCACTGCGCCCCTCGTGGCAGCCGAGGATGCCGCCGTAAAAGCGACGTGCGGCAGTGAGGTCGGTTACCGGGAACGCGAGGTGAAAGCGCGGATAGTCGAGCCGCGACGATGGTGCTTGCCGTACCGGATTGCTGCTCCAGCTCAACTCTGCATCCCCCATCTGCGCACCGTGCGCTGTTCGATCGTGCGAAAAATGACGTTCTCGACCAGGAGGCCGATCATGATCACCGTGAATAGGCCGGCGAATACGTTGGCGATCTCGAGCTGATTCTTGTTCTCGTAGATGAACCAGCCCAGCCCGCCCGAGCCGGACGATACGCCGAACACCAACTCGGCCGCAATCAAGGTGCGCCACGCGAAGGCCCAGCCGATCTTCAAGCCGGTCAGGATACTGGGAAAGGCGGCCGGGATCAGTATCTTCCCGACATACGACAGCCCGTGCAGCCCATAGTTGCGGCCGACCATGCGCAGCGTATTCGACACCGAAAGGAATCCGGAGTGCGTGTTCAGCGCGACCGCCCACAGCACCGAATGGATCAGCACGAACACCAGGCTGCCGTTGCCCAGCCCGAACCAGATCAGCGCCAGCGGCAGCAGCGCGATCGCCGGCAGTGGATTGAACATCGAGGTCAGCGTCTCGAGGAAGTCGGTGCCGACGCGCGAGCTTATCGCGACGGTGGTCAGCACGGCCGCCAGGGCGATACCGGCCGCGTAGCCGATCAGCAGAACCTTGATCGAGGTCCAAGCCTTGCCCAAGAGGCCGCCGCTCAGTATCGCCTGGGCGAAGGCCTGCAAGGTCGCGCTGAATGTCGGAAACAGCAGGTCGTTGTGCAGCCAGCGCGCATAGATTTCCCAGGCAGCAGCGAGCAGCACGAGTATCGCGAGCTTGCGCACCGCGCCGATGTTGTAGATTCGCTCCCCGATCGACAGTGGTCGTTGCACGACGCCGAATTGCGAGGCGTCGACGGTCGGGCGCAGAACGTCCGGGCGCACGATGTCGGCTTCAGCCATGGTGCGCCTCCTCGGTCTCAACGACCTCGGCAAAGAGCATCGCATGAATCCTTCGTTCCAGCTCTCGGGCCGAATCGCTTTGCATTGCGCCGCGCGGCAGGCTATTGAGCTCCGCCTTGACCTGTCCCGGGTGGGGCGACATGAGCAGGATGCGGCTGCCGATGGTGATCGCTTCGGCGATCGAATGGGTGACGAACAGAACGGTAAAGTGCGTGTCGTCCCACAGCTGCAGCAATTCGTCCTGCATCTTGCGCCGGGTCAGCGCGTCGAGCGCCGCAAAAGGCTCGTCCATCAGCAGCACGTCGGGCTCCATCGCCATGCCGCGCGCGATCGCGACGCGCTGCTTCATGCCGCCGGACAGCGTGTGCGGAAAGCTGTCGGCAAACTTGGTCAGATTCACCTTGTGGATGTACTCGAGCGCTTTTTCTTCCGCCGCCCTGCCGGAAAGCTTGCCGCTCGACACCAGGGCGAACAGCACGTTCTCCTTCACCGTCTTCCACGGCAACAGCTGGTCGAACTCCTGGAAGACCATCATGCGGTCGGGTCCCGGCCGCGTCACCGGCACCCCTTTGAGCCGGATCTCGCCTTCGACCGGATTGAGATAGCCGCCGACCGCCTTGAGCAGGGTCGACTTGCCGCAGCCCGAAGGCCCGAGCAGGATGAAGCGATCCGATCGAAAGACCTGGAAATCGACCCGATACGTCGCCGTCACCCGATGCTCGCTGGTCTTGTACTGCAGCGTCACGCCGCACACATCGAGAAGCGGCGCCGTGGTTTCAGCCATGATTCCTCCTCCGGACCGGATCGCGGACGCCTTAATCGCTGCCGCCCGCCGCTGCGCGGTATTCGGTCAGCGCTGCCAGGGAAGCCGGTCCAGATCCACGTTGCCGCCGCTGACGACGATGCCGACGCGCCGTCCGGCGACCGGCAGCTTGCGCTCGAGCAGCGCGGCGAGCGGCACCGCCGCCGACGGCTCGATGATCAGCTTGAGCTTGTCCCAGGTCAGCCGCATCGCCCGCACGATCGCCTCTTCCGACGTGGTGCCGATCGACTCGACCAGAGTCGACAGCACTGCAAACGTCTTCACTCCGAGCGACGAACGCAGCCCGTCGGCGACCGTGCGCGGGTCGGTCTGCGGGACGATACGGCCGCTCTGCAGCGACCGCCAGGCGTCGTCGGCGCCGGCGGGCTCGGCGCCGTAGACGTGGATCGACGGCTTGATGCCCCGCGACGCGATGGCGGTGCCGGAGAGCAGCCCGCCGCCCCCGACCGGCGTGATGACTGCGTCGAGGTCGGGAACTTGTTCGAGAAGCTCCAGCGCGGCGGTCCCCTGCCCTGCGATCACGCGCCAGTCGTCATAAGGGTGGATCAACAACGCGCCGGTCTCGGCCTGCACCGCGGCGCAGGTCGTGTCGCGCGCTTCGAGCGTCGGCGCGCAGAAGCGCACCGTCGCCCCCAGTCCCTGCACTGCGGCTTTCTTGATCTGCGCCGAATTCTCCGGCATCACGACCCAGGCCGGAATGCCCCGCCGCGCCGCGGCCCACGCGAGGGCGGCGCCGTGGTTGCCCGACGAATGCGTGACTACGCCGCGGCTGGCTTCGGCCTCGTCGAGCGAGAACACGGCATTGCACGCGCCTCGCGCCTTGAACGCACCGACCTTCTGCAGATTCTCGCACTTGAAGAACAGCGTTGCCCCGGCCGCCGCATCGAGCGACCGGCTGGTCAGCACCGGCGTGCGATGCACGTGCGGACGGATGCGAGCATGCGCGGCCCGAATCGCGGCGAGATCGACCGCGATCTCGAGCGCCGCCGCTGGATCCGTCGCCCCCATCGTCGCTTCAGCTTCCGGGCAGGTTGTGCGCTTCGGGAAAGAACAGGTCCTTCCACGAATCGGGGCGTCCCTTGATCGAGCCGATCTTGAGCATGAAGTCGACGTACTTCATGACGTTCTGCGGCGTCGTCGTGTAGATGATCGCCGGGTCGTTCAGCATGTCTTCGATCTCCTGCAGCGACGCCTTGTCCTTCGATATCCGGAGATACGCCTCCGCCGCCCAGTGCTTGTCCTTGTTGATCAGCGCCGTCGCCTCGTTGAGCGCCTTGACGAAGGCGTCGTAGAGCTTAGGGTTTTCGCTGCGGAACTTCGAAGTCGTCCACACGACGTTGAAGGTGGCCGGGCCCCCGAGCACCTCGTAAGAGCTCAGCACCGTGTGGATCGCCGGGTTCTTCAGCTGCTGGTACTGAAACGGCGGCGAGCCGAAATGCGCGGTGATCTCCGATTGCCCGGACAGCAGCGCCAGCTGCGCGTCGGGATGCGACATGCTGACGGTAAGCGGGTCGAGCTTGTTCTGCTGTCCCTCGCCGAAGGCCTTTTCCGCCGCCATCTGCAAGGTCACGGCCTGGATCGACACCTTGACCGCGGGCAATGCGATCTTGTCCTTGTCGGTGAAGTCCTTGATCGACTTCACGGCAGGATTGCGCGTATTGAGGTAGAGCGGCATCGAGTTGATCGCCGAGATCGCCTTGACATCCAGATTGCCTCGCGTCTTGGCCCACAAGGTGACAAGCGGCCCGACACCCCCCGATGCGAACTGCATGCTGTTCGACAGCAGCGCATCGTTCATTACGTTGCCGCCGGCGAACTTGGCCCAATCGACAGTGACGTCGACGCCGTTGGCCTTCGCATGTTTCTCGATCAGCTTCTGGTTTTCCATGATCATCAGCGGCAGGTAGCCGATCCCGTACTGCTGCGCGACCTTGATCTCGCTCATTTCTGCACGCGCGCCAAGCGGCAGCATCGTGGCCAGAAACATGGTCAGCGCCAGGACGCCCTGCACCAATATGCTTTTCTTCATCATCGGTCCTGTGATATCGAAAATATCGAAACGGCTGCCGCGCATCCCAAGCGTCGCGCTCATGCGCTTTCGTACAACCGGGTCAGCACGAATTCGCGGTGGCCCAGCGCTTCCGCGGCGGTCAGTCGGCCATTCGCCGTGCGGAACATCATCTCGAGGAGCTTGTCGCCGGCCTGATCCATCGTGATTCCGCGCTGCAATAGCGCGGAGGTGTCTACGTCGATATGCTCGCTCATCGTCCGCACGGTGCGCGGATTGGCGCAGAGCTTGATGACCGGCAGGATCGGGTTGCCGATGACGTTGCCCTGTCCGGTCGGGAAAAAATGGACGACGAAGCCCGACGCCGCGCAGAGCGTCACCATTTCCGCCGCCGCCGACGAGCTGTCCATGAACCAAAGGCCGGGGCCGGAAGGCGTCTCGCCCTTGTCGATCACTCCATCGATGACGCACTTTTTCCCGATCTTCTGGATGTTGCCCAGCGCCTTTTCCTCGATCGTCGTCAGTCCGCCGGCGATGTTGCCCTTGGTCGGCTGCGAATCAACCAGATCGGTGGTCTTGTGCCGGTTGATCACCTCCTGGTAGCGGTCGAACACGCGCATGAACTCCGCACGCACTTTCTCGTCGCGACAGCGTGCGGCGACGATCTGCTCACCGCCGGTGAGCTCGGTCGTCTCGCCGAACACCAGCGTGCAGCCGGCTGCATAGAGCTTGTCGAATGCGTTTCCGACCGTCGGATTGGAGCCGCAGCCCGAAGTCGTATCCGATTCGCCGCATTTGGTCGATACCCAGAGCTCGTCGAGCCCGCATTCGACGCGTTGCTTTTCGCTCGCGGTCTGCATGAATTCGCGCGCCGCTTTGGACGCCCGCAGGATCGTGTCGTGATCGCCGTGCAGCTCGATGCCGAAGCCGGCGACAGGCTTGCCGGTCACGGCGATCGCGTCGACGAGCTTCCTGGTCCATTCCTCTTCGATCCCGATGACGACGACCGCGGCGACGTTCGGATTGCTTCCTGCACCGATCAAGGTGCGGAAGTGCAGATCGAGGTCGGCGCCGAACTGCAGCCTGCCATAGGGGTGTGGAATGGCCATCGCGCCCTTGACGTTGTGCGCGACCGCTTCGGCAGCGGCATTGGACAGATCGTCGACCGGCAGCACAATGACGTGATTGCGGACGCCGACGCGGCCGTTCTCTCGGCGGTAACCCCAGAAACTTTTTTGCATCGATGATTCCTTGCTAACGACAGTAGGTTGCGACGAGCGAGCGTGCGGGCACCGGGCAAGGCGCGAGCCGCACGAGCGGGATGTACAAATTCAGTACACGAGCACCGGAGCGCGGGGAGCAACGCCGCATGGCGCCCGCAGGCGACGCTCGTTACCAGCGCTTGGTCTTGATGTTGTGCACATGCGCATGCTGGCCGGCCTTGATCGGCGCGACTACCTTGCCGATGTCGACACCGTACTTGATCACGGTGTCGCCTACGTTCATGTCCTTCAGGGCGACCTTGTGTCCGAGCGGAATGTCCTGCGCACAGCGCAAGTCGATCGTCCGGTCCTGGTCGAGGATCAAGCCGGTGAGCGTCTGTCCGGCCTTGATGCCTTCGACGACGACCACGGCGACCGAGTCATCGGGGTCATGCAATACACAATGGATCAATGCAGCGCCTCCTGCTTCGAATGCGATTCGTGGCGGCGCCCGATCGACGCCGCCCCGGGATCAAACATAGCACATCGCGCCGGCGTCGGCCGGACCGGAGACGACACCGGCGCGCGCTTCGACACGGTCGCCAACCTACGCGCGTCGCCCGGCCGCTGCGCGCCGCGCCAGACTAAAGCCCGAGCTGATCGGCCAGGTCCCCGAAATCGTCGGCATTGAACGTACTGCGCGGATCTCGACTCGCGCCCGCCGTGTCCGGACCGAATTCCAGCGGGCGGCGCACGTACGCGGTCTGCATGCCGCAGCTGCGCGCCGCCGCCAGATCGTCCTTGTGCGCGGCAACCAGCATGACTTCGGGCGGGTGCAGAGCTAGCAATGCGGCGGCACCGCGATAGACCTCGGGATCGGGCTTGTAGTGCCGAAAGAGTTCGGCCGAAAGAATGCAATCCCACGGCAATCCCGCCGCTTTCGACAGTTCGACCAGCAGCGCCATGTTGCCGTTGGACAAGGTGCCTATGATGCAGCCCCGCTTCAGCCGGCGCAGGCCGGCGCGCACGTCGCGCCACGGCGCGAGGCGGTGCCAGGCGAGATTGAGCGCGTCGAGCTCGCCTGCGTCGAGCTCGAGACCGAAGCGACCGACCAGTTCGCGCAGCATTTGCAGGTGCAGGCTGTCCAGCGGCTGCCAGGGCACTTCACCGCGGCGCACCCGGTCCATTGCCGGGCGATAGCCTGCGCGCCAGGCATCAGCGAACTCGCCCCAGTCGGCGCGAACGCCGTGCGCGCGGCCGACGCGCGCGAGCTCGCTGCTGACGCTGCCGCGCCAGTCGACGACGGTGCCGAAGACGTCGAACAAAAGCGCTGCCGGCCGCTTGCCCGATGTCGGCTTAGGCATCAGAAGTCGAACCGAGTCTGCCGGACCGGGCCGAACCAGCGCCGATGCGCAGCGCACGGGCCATGCAGCGCCAGGGCGGCCAGATGCTCCGGGGTCGAATATCCCTTGTGCCGGGCGAATCCGTACAGCGGATAGCTGCGGTCCAGCTCGACCAGCATCGCGTCGCGCGTCGTCTTGGCGAGTATCGATGCCGCAGCTATGGCGGCGACCAGCCGATCGCCGTCGACGATCGCCCGAGAAGGGTAGTCGAGCGGCGGACATTGCGTGCCGTCAATCCAGACGACCTCGGGTGGCGTCGTCAGCTGCTCGATCGCCCGCTTCATCGCGAGCAGCGTCGCCTGCAGGATGTTCAAGGCATCGATTTCGCCGACATCGCTGTGGGCGACCGCCCATGCCACGGCGCGGGCGCGGATTATCACGGCGAGCTCGGCGCGGCTGTCCGGCGTCAGCAGCTTGGAATCGCGCAGCCCCTTGATCTTGCGCTGCGGGTCGAGAATGACTGCGGCCGCGACCACCGGCCCGGCCAGCGGTCCCCTGCCAGCCTCATCCACGCCCGCGATCAGCATGCGACGCCCGCCGTTCGCAATTCGTTCATCACGACCTCCGCCGCGATTGTCGCACCATCGGCCGTCAGCGCAGCGGCAAGCGAAGCGAAAAGCGCTTCGGTACGCCGCCTCGTCACCACGTCGTCGTAGAGGTTAAGTGCCGCCCGGGAAAGGTTGTCCACCGTTGCCGCCCACTGCAGGAATTCCGGCACGACAAAGCGTCCGGCCAGGATGTTGGGGAGGCCTACGAAGGGCAGCAGGAGCTTGCGCTTGACGATCTGCGCGGTGACCGGGTGCACGCGATAGAACACGAGGTGCGGGCAGCGCGCCATCGCGGCCTCGAGCGTGGCCGTGCCGGAAGCGACGATGCCGACGTCGGCCGCACGCAGGGCGTCGGCGGCATGGCCATACAGCAGCTTCAGCGACAACGATTCCAGCTGCAACAGGTACTGGACGCGCTCGAAATATTCGCGCGCATCGCGGCTGACCAGCGGCACGACGAACCTCGCCTGCGGCTGCGCTTCGAACACGGCCGCCGCGGTCTTCAACAAGAGCTCGGTGTGCATCTCCAGCTCGGACATCCGGCTGCCCGGCAGCAGCGCGAAGACGGGTACGCCCATCTCGAACTTCAGGAGCTCGCGCGCTTCGCGCCGGCTCGCCGCCGTCGCTGCCCCCGCCGCCAGCGGATGGCCGACGAAGGTCACCCGGATGCCGGCATCCGCGTACAGCGGCGGCTCGAACGGAAACAGCGCGAGCAGATGATCGACCGAACGCGCCATTGTGCCGATGCGCTCGCGCCGCCATGCCCAGACCGAGGGACTCACATAGTGGATCGTCCGGATCTGCCGACGCTTGAGCTTTGCCTCGAGGCCAAGATTGAAATCGGGCGCATCGATGCCGATGAATAGCGGCGCGTTCGCCGCGCGAAGGCGCCGGAAGACGTCGCCGCGAATGCGCAGCAGCGCGGGCAAATGGGTGACCACCTCGGCATAGCCGCGCAACGCCAACTCGGTGTGCGGATACCAGAGAGCGCACCCCGCGGCTTCCATACGCGGGCCGCCGATGCCGGCGAAGTGCACGCCCGGTAGGCGCGCCCGCACGGCGCGGATCAGGTCCGAACCCAGGGCGTCGCCCGAGGCCTCGCCGGCGACGATCCCTATCGTCACCCCATTGGGATCGCGAGCGGCGACGCTCAACGTACGATCCCGCGCCCTGGTGTCTCCAGAAACGCAGTCAGGGCCCGCAACGCGGGTACCGCAGTCGCCGCCGCGGCGATTTCCGCCCGCGCATCTTCGAGCGCGAGGCCCTGGCGGTAGAGCGTCTTGTACGCTCGCCTGATCGCGGCGATGTCGTCGCCGCTGAATCCGTGGCGGCGCAGACCCTCGCTGTTGGTTCCACGCGGCGTGGCCGGCGACCCCGACACGGTGACATAGGGTGGCACGTCCTGCAGCACGATCGATCCGGCGGCGAGCATCGCGTGTGCACCCACGCGGCAGAACTGATGCACACCGACAAAACCACCGAGCACCGCATAGTCGTCGATGATCACGTGGCCGGCAAGCTGGGCATTGTTGGAGAACGTGGTACCGTTGCCGATCACGCAGTCGTGGGCGATGTGCGAGTACGCGAGCAGCCAGTTGCCGTCGCCGATCGTCGTCACGCCTTTGTCCTGGGCCGTGCCGGCGTGAATGGTCACGAATTCCCGGATGACGTTGCCGTCGCCGATCACCGTGCGCGTCGGGTCGCCGGTGTATTTCCTGTCCTGCGGAATTTCGCCGACCGATGTGAATTGGAACACCCGATTGTTGCGTCCGATGCTGGTCCTATCGGCGATTACGACGTGGGCACCGATGCTCGTGCCCTCGCCGATCGCCGCCTCGGCGCCGACCAACGTGTACGGACCGATCACGACATCGCCGGCGAGTTGCGCGCTCGCGGCAACGATCGCCGTCGGATGGACGCGGGCCACGAGCGTCAGAGATCGCGCAGAGCGGCGAGCAATTCGGCCTCCGCGACCAGCGCGTCGCCAACGCTGGCTCGCACCGCGAACTTGCCGACGCCGCGAACCAGCCGGATCTCGGTCGATTCCAGCGTCAACTGGTCGCCCGGCGTTACCTGGCGCTTGAATCGGGCGTTGTCGATGCCGGCAAATAATATCAGCGACTTGTCGTCCGGCATGCGCTTCAGCGTCTGATAGACCAGGATCACCGACACCTGAGCCAGCGCCTCGATGATCAGCACACCCGGCATGACCGGATAGCCGGGAAAGTGGCCCTGGAAGAACGGTTCGTTGATCGTCACGTTCTTGATCGCCTTGATGCTGCGCCCCGGCACGCATTCGATGACCCGGTCGACGAGCAAGAAGGGCGGCCGGTGCGCCAGATGCCGCATGATTTCGTTGATATCCATCTGCAGCATGCTTATTCTCCCTGACCACGGCGTTCGCGCTCGAGCGCGCGAATCCTGTCGGCGAAGCTGCGCAGGCGCCTTATGATCGATGCCACGTGTTGCCACTCCCGATGCGGCAGCGCCGGAAAGGCGCCGGTGTAGACGCCGCGCTCATGGATCGTGTCGAATACGCCCGATGCCGCGGAAATCACCGTGCCGTCGGCGATGTCCAGGTGACCGGTGATCATCGCCGCGCCGCCGATCTGGCAGTCGCGGCCGATCCTGACGCTGCCGGCGATGCCTACGCAGCCGGCGATCGCCGTGTGCGCGCCGATGCGGCAGTTGTGCCCGATCTGAATCTGGTTGTCGAGCTTGACGTCGTCTTCGATGACGGTGTCGTCGATCGCGCCACGGTCGATCGTCGTGTTGGCTCCGATTTCGACATCGGATCCGACGACGACGCGCCCGAGCTGGGGCACTTTCAGCCACTTCCCGCCCTCCTCGGCCATGCCGAACCCGTCGGCGCCGAGAACGGCGCCGCTGTGGACCAGCGTGCGCGCGCCGATGACCGTGCGCGCGTACAGGACGACGCGCGGATGCAGCACGACATCGTCCCCGATGCTGCAGTCCTCGCCGATCGCGCAGCCGGAATGAACTCGGGTCCGTTCGCCGATGCTCGCCCGCTCGCCGATGACGGCGTACGGATCGATCGTGGCGCTGGCGGCGACGCGCGCGCTCGCCGCAACGACCGCTGTCCGGTGTATGCCGGGTGCGACGGGGCGCGGCGGATGGAAGAGCGCCGCAACTCGCGCATAGGCCGCATACGGGTTCGATGTCACCAGCTTCGGCAGCATGGTGTCGGCCGCGAAGCGCGGCTCGATGATGACCGCGCTCGCGCGCGTCGATCGCAGCTGGTGGCGATACTTGGGGTTGGCCAAGAATGAGATCGCGCCGGAGCTCGCGCCGTCGAGCGTCGCGACGCGATCGATCAGCACGCCGCCGTCGCCCACGAGCTCGGCGCGGGCCGGTTCGGCCAGCAACTTCAGAGCGATGCCCCGAGCGTCTTGACCTTTGCTCATGCGCTTGGGCGGCCGGGGCTTGGCGGAACTACTTGTCGGCGAGCGCCTTGATCACTCGTTCGGTGACGTCGATGCGCGGGCTGGCGTAGATGACCGGGTCCTGGATGATGAGATCGAACTTCTCATCGGTCGCAATCTGCTGGATGACCTTGTTGGCGCGCTCCTGCACGGCAGTAAGCTCCTCGTTACGCCGCAGGTTGAGATCCTCGCGGAACTCGCGCTGCATGCGCTGCAGATCGCGGCTCATGTTGGCGAGGTCCCGCTCCTTGGCGCGACGGTCGACCTCGGCCATCGTCACCCCGTCCTTCTCGAGCGCCGCCTGCAGGTCGCGCACTTGCTTGCCGAGCTTCTGGATCTCGGCATCCCGGCCGGCAAATTCCTTCTCCAGCTTCTGCTGGGCGCGCTTGGCCGGCGCCGCTTCGCGGAACAGGCGCTCGCTGTTGACGAAGCCGATCTTGTATTCGGCGCCCTGGGCGAATCCGGGAACGGCGAGCGAGGCCGCGAGGAATGCCCCGGCGACACAAACGATTAACTGCTGGATGCGATGTTTCAACGTTCTCTCCTGCGCATAGTCTTGCGGCGTCTGCGGGCTCCCGGTCGCGCTGGATGCCATGTCCACCGCTACTCTACGCTCACTCGCGACTAGAATATCGTACCCACCTGGAACTGGAAGTTCTGGACGCGGTCCCCGGGCTTTTTCTTCAGCGGGTGGCCGTAGCTCAGTTTCAGCGGCCCCACCGGCGAGTTCCAGGCGACGCCAGCGCCTACCGAATAGCGGAACGATTCGAGCTCGGGCTGCAGGCCGACGTCGCGAATCATGCCCGCGTCGGCGAACACCGACAGCCTGACCGACTGATCGTTCGCCTTGGTGCCCGGCAGCGGAAAGAACAGCTCGGCATTGGTTATGATCTTCTCCCGCCCGCCTATCGTGTTGCCCTGCGTGTCCTGCGGACCCAACGACGCAGTTTCGTAACCGCGGACCGATCCCACCCCGCCGCCATAATACGCCTTGAAAAACGGCAGCGTCTTGTTGCCCAAGCCGCCGCCGTAACCCAAGTCGCCGCGCAGCATCAGAACCGTGCTCAGCGGCATCGGCGTGAACCACTGGACCAGGTAGTTGAGCTTGTAATAGGTCAGGTCGCCGACCGGCAGCGCGAGCTCCCCGAGAACGCTCTGCAGCAGTCCTTTGGTGGGGAACAGGATGCTGTCGCGGGAGTCCCGGGACCAGCCGGCCGTCAGGATGTAACTATTGGTGACGAATCCGAAGTCCTTGACGAACTGGACGTAGGCGGGAGGGCTCTGGGCGAACAACTGGACCCTGGTGTGCTCGACCCGGCCGCCGAAGTTGATCGCATCGGTTTCGGTGATCGGCACGCCGAAGCCGAGCGCGGCGCCGAGCGTCTGCGACGAGAACTGCGCGATCGGCAACGACGATGGATCGACGTTCTTGTCGTAGAGCTCGATCGTTCGCGAGACGCCGTCGCTGGTCCAGTAAGGCTCGGTATAACTGACAGCGATGGTGCGATTGACGCGACTGCTGTTGATCGACGCGACCAGCGCGTTGCCCGTACCGAAGACGTTGTTCTGCGAGATCGATCCCGAGAGCACGATACCGTCCGCGCTGGAATAGCCGACGCCTGCCAGCAGGTTGCCGGTCGATTTCTCGGTAACGGTGACGTCGATGTCGACCTGGTCGGGGCTTCCAGGCACGGCGGGCGTCTCGATGTTGACGTCTTCGAAGAAGTTGAGTCGCGTGATGCGAACCTTCGATCGCTCGATACGCGCCGCGTCGTACCACGCACCTTCGAGCTGTCGCAGCTCGCGGCGTATCACCTCGTCGCGTGTCTTGCTGTTGCCGCTGATGTTGATGCGGCGGATATATACACGGCGGCCCGGATCGATGAAGAAGGTGAAGGCGGCGGTCCGTTTGGCGCGGTCGATCTCGGGTACCGCATTGACGTTGGCAAATGCGTAGCCATCGCTGCCGAGGCGGTCGGACAACGCCTTGGTCGACTGGGTGAGCTTTTCGCGCGAATAGACGTCGCCCGGATGGACCTGGATCAGGCGCATCAACTCGGCTTCGGGCAGCAGCAGCTCGCCGGCGAGCTGGACCTCGGATATCGTGTACTTCGGTCCCTCGGTGATGTTGATCGTGATGTAGATGTCCTGCTTGTCCGGTGTGATCGACACTTGTGTCGAATCGACGGCGAACTCCAGATAGCCGCGATTCGTGTAGTAACTGCGCAGCGTTTCCAGGTCGCCTTGCAGCTTCTGCTTCGAATACTGATCGTTTTTCGTGTACCAGGTAAGCCAGCCAGGCGTCGACAGCTGCATCTCGTTGATCAGCGTCTTCTCCGGAAACGCGCGCGCGCCGATGATGTTGATGTTGGCGATCTTGGAGGCTTCTCCCTCCTCGACGGTGAAATTGATCGCGACGCGATTGCGCTCCTGCGGCGTCACCGTGGTCGTCACCTTGACCGCGTAGTTGCCGTGATTGATGTATTGCCGCTTGAATTCCTGCTCGGCCCGCTCCAGCGCAGACCGATCGAAAATCCGCGACTCGGCGATGCCGATATCCTTCAGCGCCTTCTTCAGCGTGTCCTTGTCGAATTCCTTGGTGCCGTTGATGTCGATCTGGCTGATCGTCGGCCGCTCCTGGACGATGACGACCAGCACGCCGTTCTCGGATTCGAGGCGCACGTCGCGAAAAAAGCCGGTCGCATACAACGCCTTGACCGCGGCCGAGGCTTTTTCGTCGTCGACACGGTCGCCGACCTTGATCGGAAGGTAGCTGAACACCGTTCCCGCTTCGGTGCGCTGCACCCCTTCGACGCGGATGTCCTTGACGACGAATGGCTCGAACGCCAACGCGGCATGCGCGAAAAGCACGGCGAACAGTAGCGGAAGCGCCTTGAGTCTCGAGCCGCCGCGGCGTGCGCGCGCCGGCTCACGGCAAGCGGGGGGGTCAGAAGAGTCGGGACAGGTCATTGAAAAGCGCCAAAGCCATCAGCATGGCCAGTACGGCCATGCCAATACGCTGGCCGACCTCGAGCACGCGGTCGGGAACCGGACCGCCTTTGATAATCTCGGCGAGATAATACATCAAGTGTCCGCCATCGAGTAAGGGGACCGGCAGGAGATTGAGCACGCCGAGGCTGATGCTGATCAATGCGAGATACGCGATGAACGTCAGCAAGCCCGCCTGCGCCGACTGTCCCGCATAGTCGGCCATCGTCAACGGCCCGCTGACGTTTTTGAGCGACGCTTGCCCGGTGAGTATTCTGCCGAGCATCTTGAAGGTGAACAGCGAGAGGTCCCAAGTCTTGCGCGCTCCCTGCACGACGGCCTCGCCGACGCCATAGCGCACCGTCGTCCCGATCCGCGCTATTGCAGCGGGATCGACCGCGAGTCGCATGCCCGCGAGCCCGATTCTGCGCCCGTCCTGATCGCTCGCCTCGGGCGTCAGGAAGATCTCCTGCTCTGCCCCGTCGCGGCGCACGGTAAATGCAATGCGCTCTCCGGGATGCGCGTTGGTAATTGCGGCGACCTCTGCCGGAGAGCGAACGATTTGACCGTCGACAGCGACGATCGCATCGCCTGCGCGCATGCCTGCCACGGCAGCGGGGTGCCCGGGTAACACGTCGTTGACCCGCGGCGAGCCGAGATCGATCCTGAGACCCAGCGCCGACACGAAGTTCCCTTCCCACTCTTCGCGACGCACGCCCAGAAGCGACAGCGTATGCTGCGACGTGACGCCCGATCGATCGACGGTAACGACCGCGTCGTCGTTGCCCGACGCCTTTAGCAGACGCCATCGCAGGTCCTGCCACGAAAGAACGCGTTCGCCGTTGACGGCGACGACTTCGTCGGCAGCGGAGAGTCCCGCGACGGCTGCCGCTGAGCCGGCCGGCGGTGAGCTCAGGACGGCTCGCTCGCCGGGAATGCCGGCGACGTAGGTGCCCGCGAATAGCAGCACCGCAAGCAGCAGATTGGCGGCGGGGCCGGCCGCGACAATTGCGCTTCGCTTCCACACCGACTGGCGATTGAATGCACGCCCGAGATCGGCAGCGGGCACTTCGCCTTCGCGCTCGTCGACCATCTTGACGTAGCCCCCGAGCGGCACCGCCGACAGCGCCCACTCGGTGCGGTCGCGGCCGACGCGACGCGACCAGATGACGCGGCCGAATCCAACCGAAAAGCGGAGGACCTTGACCCCGACGAGCCGCGCCACGACGTAGTGGCCCAGCTCGTGAAAGATCACGAGCACTCCGAGCGTCACCGCGAAAGCGAGCAGTTTCTGTAGCATCATGATCATCTCAGCAGGTGGTGGGCGATCAGCGCAGCGGGTGGCATCGCTGCCGTCAGCGCATCGATCCGGTCGAGAACGCCGCCGTGACCCGGAAGTATGGCGCCGCTATCCTTGACGCCGCGCTGGCGCTTCAACCGCGACTCGAACAGATCGCCCACGATAGACAGCCCCGTCAAAATCAGCGCGAGCGCGACCCAGATCGCCGCGGCGACGGCGTCCAGTGGCCGCGAGTAGCCGGCCGCCGCGGCAAACGGCAGCAGCAGCAGTGCGTACAGCACCACGGCGGCGAGCGCCCCGTAGACGCCTTCCCAGGTCTTGCCGGGACTGATAGCCGGTGCGAGCTTCCGGCGGCCAAAACGCCGGCCCGTAAAGTAGGCCGCCGTGTCGGCGATCCACACGATCGCCATCATCGCCAGCAGAAGGCCGGGCGAGCGCGTCTGCAGCGCGACCACCGCTACCCAGGTCGCGATCAGCACCAGCCAGCCGACGATCGCCAGAACGAGCCGCGAGTCCACGCGCCGACCCGAAGCCAGCCACGCCGGCGCGATCAGCAGCCAGAAGAGAGTCGCCGTGCCGCAGATCCAGGAGACCATCGGGTCGGGCCAGCCGCTTTCAGGCTTGAATCCGGCGGCGGGATCGAGGAGCAGCACGCAGCCGGTCAACAACGTAGCGCCGACGAACAGCAACCAGCCGCGCTTTCGCAGCGCGGCGAGTTCCGCCCATTCGGCGGCTGCGACTACGACAACGGCAAGTGTCACCGCGCCCCAGCCGCGCGGCGGCAATCCGAAGAGCGCAGCAAGCGTCAGCGGTATCAGAACGAGCGCAGTGATGATACGGGTCGTCAGCACCCGGCGGCTCAATCGCGGACCGCTTGTAGTTGCTCGCTGGTCCGGCCGAACCTGCGCTCGCGCTGTCGATATGAATCGATTGCCTCGCGCAGCGCATCGGCGTCGAAATCGGGCCAGAGGAGGTCGGTGAAATAGAACTCCGTATAGGCAAGCTGCCACAAAAGGAAGTTCGATATGCGCTGCTCGCCGCCGGTACGTATGAACAGGTCCGGCTCGGGAGCGTAGGCCATCGAGAGGTACGGTTCCAGCGCTTCCGGCGCGAAGCCGCGCACCGCCTTCGGATCCGCGGCCAGCAGCTTCTGCACCGCCTGCGTGATGTCCCAGCGCCCGCCGTAATTGGCGGCGATCGTCAGCGTCAGGCGCGAATTGTCCTCGGTCACTGCCTCGCCTGCCGCGATAAGCTCGCGGATCTTCGGCTCGAAGCGCGAAATATCGCCGATCACCTTGAACCGTATGTCGTTGTCGTCGAGTTTGGCTACTTCCTGTTCCAGCGCGCGCAGAAACAGTTGCATCAGGATAGATACTTCGTCGGCGGGACGACGCCAGTTCTCGCTGGAAAACGCAAACAAGGTCAGATATTCGACTCCCTGCTCGATACAGCCGCGGACCGTCGCCCGCACCGCCTCCACACCCTTGCGATGGCCGGCCACACGCGGCAGCATCCGCTGCTTGGCCCAGCGACCATTGCCATCCATGATGATGGCGATGTGGCGCGGAATAGCGCGCACCTCGGGAACGTCGCGAGTCGAGCTGGTAAACAAGGTTGCGATCACACCGCCATCAGGTCGGCTTCCTTCGCGTGCAGCAGCTTGTCGACGTCGGCGATATGCCGGTCGGTAAGCTTTTGCACGTCCTCCTGGGCACGGCGTTCCTCGTCCTCGGCAACCGATTTGGCTTTGAGCAAGTCCTTCAGATGGCTGATTGCGTCACGACGGATGTTGCGAATCGCGACGCGCGCATTCTCGGCTTCACGGTGCACGACCTTGATGAGCTCCTTGCGCCGCTCCTCGGTCAGCGCCGGCATCGGCACCCGAATCAGGTCGCCGCTGGTCGCCGGATTGAGGCCCAGATCGGAATCGCGTATCGCCTTCTCGACGACGTGAACCATCTTCTTTTCCCAAGGCTGCACGGTGATCGTATGCGCGTCGGCAAGCGTGACATTGGCGACCTGGTTGATCGGCATCATCGTGCCGTAGTAGTCGACCTTGATGTGATCGAGCAGACCGGTGTGCGCGCGGCCGGTCCTGACCTTGCCGAGATCGGTCTTCAGCGCCTCGACCGACTTCTGCATTTTCTGTTCGGCGGCCTTCTTTACGTCAGCGATCATTGGGAGCTCCTTGCCGGATCGGTTGCACGCGGTCGGCGTCCTGTTGCGCAAATCCGCCCGATGGCTCGCGGCGCGCCGCCTTGTATTCGGACCGCATCGACAGCGACGCTAGCAATGCACCAGCGTGCCTTCGTCCTCGCCCATCACCACGCGCTTGAGCGCCCCGGGCGCGAAGATGCTGAAAACCTTGAGCAGCATGTTCTGGTCGCGGCACAGCGCCAGCGCAGTGGCGTCCATCACCTTTAGATTCTTGACGATCGCCTCGTCGAACGTCAGCGTCGGGTAGCGCCGCGCCGATGCGTCCTTGTTCGGATCGGCGGTGTAGACGCCGTCGACCTTGGTCGCCTTGAGCACGATGTCGACACCCATCTCGCGGCCACGCAATGCGGCGGCGGTATCGGTGGTGAAAAAGGGGTTGCCGGTGCCGGCGGCAAAGATGACGATCTTGTTCTCTTCCAGATAGCGCAGCGCCTTGCCGCGGATGTACGGCTCGGCCACCTGTTCGATCGACAACGCCGATTGCACACGCGACACCAAGCCGGCGCGGCGCATCGCATCCTGCAGCGCCAGCGCGTTCATCAACGTCGCCAGCATTCCCATGTAGTCGGCGGTCGCACGGTCCATGCCCGCTGCTCCCGGCGCCACGCCGCGAAAGATGTTGCCGCCGCCGATCACGACCGCGATCTGTACCCCCAGCCTGGCAACCTCGCCGATTTCGGCAACGATGCGGTCGATGACCTCGCGATTGATGCCGTAGGGATCATCTCCCATCAGCGCCTCGCCGGACAGCTTGAGCAGGATGCGCTTGTAGGCGGGCTCGGTGCGCAACAGCGGCGCCACGTTGGACAGCGGCGCGATGTTTTGCGGTGTCATGGCAGGATGGTCCTCCGCGGTGAGTCCTCAGGCCTTCGCCATCGCCGCGACTTCCGCGGCGAAGTCATCCTTCTTCTTTTCGATTCCCTCGCCGACGACATAGAGCGTGAAGCCCCTGACCGTCGCGCCCTTCGACTTCAAATACTTTTCGACCGTCTGGTCGGTGTCCTTCGCGAACGGCTGGCCGAGCAGCGTCACCTCGGCCAGATACTTGTTGATCCGCCCCTCGACCATTTTCGCCACGATGTCCGCCGGCTTGCCCGTGTCTGCCGCTTGCGCGCTATAGATCGCGCGCTCCTTGTCGATCAGCTCGGCGGGCACCTGGTCGCGCGAAACGCACACGGGCCGCACGTTGGCCACACTCGCGGCGATATGCATTGCGATGTCCTTGCCGGTCTGCTCGTCGCCGCCTTCGATCGCGACCATCACGCCGATGCGCCCGCCGTGCAGGTATTGCGTCAGCCGCGCCGGTGTCGCAAGGCGCGAAAAGCGACGCACGGAAATGTTCTCGCCGAGCTTCTGCACCAGCGCCTGCCGCGCCGACTCCACCGCGCCCTCGCCCAGCGGCAGCGCGAGGAGCGCCGAAACGTCGGCGGGATTGCTTTCGACGACGAGCGTGGCGAGTTTTCTCGCAAACGCGACGAAATCCGAGTTGCGCGCGACAAAATCCGTCTCGCAGTTGAGCTCGACGAGCGCGCCGGTCTTGCCGTCGGCTGCGATCATGGCACCGATCACGCCTTCCGCCGCGACGCGATCGGCCGCCTTCGACGCCTTCGCTCCGCTCTTGATCCTGAGCAGATCCTCGGCCTTGGCCATATCGCCGCCGGTCTCCAGCAGCGCCTTCTTGCATTCCATCATGCCCAGTCCGGTACGGCCGCGCAATTCCATCACCTTGCTTGCACTTACTTCCGCCATTGCTTGTCCGCTCCACATCTTTCTGATCGACAACGCGCGGATTGCATCCGCGCGCCGGTGCGACACTTAAACAAAAGGGGGCGGCGCCCCCTTTGCTGAACGCTCAGGTCCTGGCTTCGTCGCCGGAAATCTCGACGAATTCCTCGGTCTGGACGATTTCCTGGATCACCTGGCTGCGCCCTTCCAGGATCGCGTCGGCGACGCCGCGGGCGTACAGACGGATCGCGCGGCTCGAGTCGTCATTGCCGGGAATGACGTACGCGATACCTTCGGGCGAATGATTGGTGTCGACGACACCGATGATGGGAATCGACAGCTTGTTGGCCTCGGTCACCGCGATCTTCTGGTAGCCGACGTCGATGATGAACAGCGCGTCGGGCAGCGCATTCATCTCCTTGATGCCGCCAAGGCTGCGGTTGAGCTTGTCCATCTCGCGCTGCAGGGTCAGAGCTTCGCGCTTGCTCATCTTCTCGAAGGTTCCGTCCTGTCCCATTGCTTCGAGATCCTTCAAGCGCTTGATCGACGCCTTGACGGTCTTGAAGTTGGTCAGCATGCCGCCGAGCCAGCGGTGGTCGACAAAGGGCATGCCGGCGCGCTGCGCCTCCTCGGCGACGATGTCGCGTGCCTGGCGCTTGGTGCCGACAAAAAGGATCGTGCCGCGGTTGCTGGCCAGTTGGCGAACGTATTTCATCGCTTCCTGGTACATTGCCATCGTCTTTTCGAGATTGACGATGTGAATCTTGTTGCGCTGGCCGAATATGAATTCGGCCATCTTCGGGTTCCAGTAGCGGGTCTGGTGGCCGAAATGGACCCCCGCTTCCAGCATTTGACGCATCGTAACCGACATTACTACACTCCTTTATCAGGGTTGAGCCTCGATCCGCGACTGGGCCCGCGTGCCAGGCACGACAGGCACCCTGATGGTGCGGATCTGCGAATTGCCCGGATCTTGACGCCGCGCCGGACGCCGTGTTTTCGGTACCGGCTTGGGCTCGAGGACTTGCCGATCCAAGCTAACGTTCGATTTTAACACGCTTTTATCAGCCTCCGCCAGCGCAGCGCCGGCACCGTTTTGGGTAGGCCGGCCGTCCGCACGCCAGACGACGGCACGTTGCACCTAGATAGCTCTCCGATGAACCGATCCTGGTACGATTTTCTCGCCGCGCATGGCGCAGGCTTCGACCGCGGCGGCGTGGCCTCGTTCGGCGCTCCCGCCACGGAGCTCGCCGCCGCGAGTGATGCCGCGGTCGTTTGCGACTTGTCGCCGTTTGCGGTGCTGCGGGTCGCGGGGCTGGACGCCGCCACTTTCCTGCAGGGTCAATTCACCAATGACGTCGCCGCGCTCGGCCTTGGCTCGGCCCAATACAGCGCATGGTGTTCGCCCAAGGGCCGGATGCTTGCCAATTTCGTGGTCCGGCGCAGCGGCGACTCGATCTACGAGCTGCTGCTGCCGGAGAGCTTGAGCGACACCATCGCCAAGCGGCTTCGCATGTTCGTGCTGCGCTCGCGCGTCACCGTCTTCGATGCGAGCAGCGAGACGATCCGGCTGGGCGTCGGCGGCCCCGGTGCCGGCGCCGCAATCGGCAAGGCGCTGGGCGTGGCTCCCGCCGTGGGCGATGTAGCCTCGGCCGGCGAACTCATCGTCACCGCGCTGCCGGGACCCCGCTATATCATCGCCGTCGCGCCCGAAGCCGCCGCTTCTTGCTGGGATCGCCTGCGATCGGGTTGCCGTGCCCGCGGGCTTCCCGGCATGGCAATGGTTGACGATACGCGCGGGTATTCCGGTCATCACCCCACCGACATCCGACCTGTTCGTGCCGCAGGCCGCCAACTGGGATGCGCTGGGCGGGATCAGCTTTCAGAAAGGCTGCTACGCCGGCCAGGAAATCGTCGCCCGAACGCAATACCTCGGGCGCCTTAAGGAGCGCCTCGCGCTCGCGCATCTGGGTACCGCACCGCCGGCGCCAGGCGAGCGGTTGTACAGCGTCGTATTCGGCGAGCAGGCGTGCGGAACGATCGTCAACGCAGCAGCTGCACCCGATGGAGGCAGCGACTTGCTGGCCGTGCTGCAGCTTGCCGCTGCCGAAAGCGGCGACGCGCACCTTGGCGCCATCGACGGAGCGGCGCTGCGGCTGCTCGCGCTGCCTTACGAGCTGCCTGCACCGGCGGCACCCCGTGGCCGCATCGCATGACCTCCGCGCCGGTCCATTGCTATGTCTACTACCGGGTCGACCCGGCGCGCGCGGCCGCCGCGCGCCGCACGATTGCCGGAGTGCTCGCCACGATCGAGGAGCGCGTCGGCGTCACCGGCCGGCTGCTGCAGCGGCGGGACGAGCCGATGCTGTGGATGGAGGTCTACGAGAACGTCCGCGATCCGGCGCGCTTCGAGGTTACGCTCGCCGACCTGCTCGACACGCACCGCTTCTCGCAGTTTCTGGCGCCGGGCTCCGCGCGCACGATCGAGCATTTCGTGGCCAATACCGCCGCCGGATGAATCGCGTCAGCGGCTCCTCTTCCGCCGACAGCGTATAGATGTGCCTGGCGCTGGTCGCGCTCGATGCGCACCCGAAATACCGATGCGTGATCGCCGCCAATCGCGACGAGTTTCATGCACGCGCCGCCGCGCCCGCGCACTGGTGGGACGATGGCGTCCTGGCCGGCCGCGACCTGGTCGCCGGCGGCACCTGGTTCGGCGTGACGCGAACCGGCCGATGGGCGCTGATCACCAACTTTCGCGAGGGCATACCTCGCGACCCGTATGCACCTTCGCGCGGCGAGCTGGTGACACGCATGCTGCACGACGCCGCCTCACCGCTGCGCTCAAGCGCCGCGCTCTTGCCCGAGGGCGGTCGTTATCACGGCTTCAACCTGCTGGTCGGCGACGGGAGCGACGCGGCGTTCGCGTCGAATCGCGCCAGCGGCGCGCTGGCCCTAGGTGAAGGCATCCACGGCCTGTCGAATCACCTGCTGAACACGCCTTGGCCGAAGCTATTGCGCAGCAAGGCGCGCTTGGCCGAATGGCTCTCCGACGACGATCCCGCGATCGAGGCGGCATTCGCGTTCCTGGCCGATCGCGCGCCCGCGTCCGACACCGCCTTGCCTGCGACCGGCATTTCGCCGCAATGGGAAAGGCTGCTGTCGTCGCCGTTCATCGTCAGCCCGGATTACGGGACGCGCTCCTCGACCGTGCTGCTGATCGCGCGCGACGGGAGCGTGCGCTTCATCGAGCGAAGCTTTGACGCCGACGGGGACGCCGTCGGGGAAGTCGCGTTCGACTTTTGGATCGACGCGGGCGACTAGAGCGGGATCTTTACGGACGCCGGGCGCTACCGCGGCGCGGCGCCGTATCCGGACAGCCGAAGCCTCGCGACGCCGCCAGCGACCGCGAGCTCGCCATGTCCACCGAACGGCAATGTCAGCTTGTCGCGGCAATGGCCGAACGGCAGTCCGGTGTAGATCGGCACGCCGAAGCTCGCCCGTGCGTGAGCGATCGTCGCCGCGAGGTCGTAGCCGTTGTCGTTCGGTCCCGGCTCGAATCCGTTGAAGCTGCCGAGCAGCAGCGCGCGCTGCCGCCCGAGGACGCCGGCGAAATGCAATTGATAGAGCATCCGCTCGAGCCGGTACGGTTGCTCGCCGATGTCTTCGAGGACCAGGATGCCGCCGTCGATCGAGGGAAAATGAGGGGTTCCGACCAGGTGCGCGATCATCGCTAGGTTGCCGCCCCAGAGCGTGCCGCTGGCAGCGAAATCGGCCGGACCCTCGAGCGGCAGTTCGACCTCGTAGCTCGCACCGGCGAGCAGCCCCCAGCAATGCTCGGTGGTAAACGAGGACGGCTCTTTCGCGCCGAAGTCGTAGGCGGCCATCGGCCCGGCGAAGCTCACGATGCCAGCGTGCGTCCATGCCGCGAGCTGGAACGCGGTGAAGTCGCTGTGACCGAGCCAGCGGGTTTGGGACGCGGCGATCGCGTCGAAATCGATGCGGTCCAGCAGTCGGGACCAACCATAGCCGCCGCGCAGGGCAATCGCCAGATCGATGCGCGGATCCGACGCCATGCGCATGACCGCGGCCAGGCGCTCGCCGTCGGGCGCCGAAAAGCGCTGCCAGCGCGTCGACGCCGTCGGATCGACGATGACGCGGTGCCCGAGCGCCTCCAGCCGTTGGGTCGCGCGCGATATCGCTTCGGGCTCGAGCACGAAGCCGGCGGGCGCGTACAAACCGATGCCGTAGGAAGGGGTCTTCATCGGCGCGCGTCCTGCCGGCGCGCCGCGAAAAAATCCGACAGCAGCGCGGCGCACGCTTCGGCGGCGACGCCGCCGGTGACCAACGTGTGATGATTGAGGCGCCGTTCGGCGAAGAGATCGACGACGCTGCCGCACGCCCCCGTCTTCGGATCATGCGCGCCGAACACCAGCCGGCGAATGCGCGCGTGCATGATCGCGCCTGCACACATCGCACATGGCTCGATCGTCACGTACAGCTCGCAGCCCGGGAGCCGGTAATTGCCCAGCGCGCGCGCGGCTTCGCGCAGCGCAGTGATTTCGGCGTGCGCCGTCGGATCGTTGCTCGCAATCGGTGCATTGCCACCGCGCCCGATAATCGCGCCCTCGCTGACCACGATCGCGCCGACCGGCACCTCGCCGCGCATCTGCGCCGCACGCGCGAGGGCAATCGCCTCGGCCATCCACCGCTCGGCTGGATCGGTGGCGTGCAACCCGGAGGACAGCGCGGCGTCGCGCCGCGGGCCGGCCATCGCATTCACCCCGCCGAGCCGGCGGGATCGGCGACGACGGCGTCGGCCTCGATCTCGACCAGCATGTCGGCATCGATCAACCGCCGGACTTCGACCATCGCGCTAGCCGGCCGGATGTCGCGGAAAGCCTCTCCGTGTGCACGGCCCACCGCTTCCCACTGCGCGATATCGGTCACGTACATGCGCGTGCGCACGACGTCGCCGAGACAGGCACCCACCGCGGCCAGCGCACGCTCGATGTTGCCGATCGCCTGCCGCGCCTGCGCGTACGCGTCGCCCTTGCCGACGATCTCGCCGCCCGCGCCGGTCGCCGTCGTTCCGGACACGAAAACCTGGTTGCCGATGCGCACCGCGCGCGAATAGCCGACCAGCGGCTCCCAGGGCGTGCCGGTGGAGAAGTTCTCGCGTTTCATCGCGTGGGCCTCACTCCCATTCGATCGTCGCCGGCGGCTTGCCCGAAATGTCGTAGACGACGCGGTTGATGCCGCGAACTTCGTTGGTAATGCGATTCGACACGCGTGAGAGCAACTCGTGCGGCAACGCCGCCCAGTGCGCGGTCATGAAATCGCTGGTGTCGACGGCGCGCAGCGCCACGACGTGCTCGTAGGTGCGTCCGTCGCCCATCACCCCGACCGAGCGGACCGGCAGGAAGACCGCGAACGCCTGCGCGACCCGATCGTACCATCCGGCTTCGCGCAACTCGTCGATGAAAATCGCATCGGCGCGACGGAGCAGATCGGCGTATTCGCGCTTGACTTCGCCCAGGATGCGCACGCCGAGGCCGGGGCCCGGGAACGGATGTCGGAAAACCATTGCGCGCGGCAGACCGAGTGCCAGGCCCAGCTCGCGCACTTCGTCCTTGAACAGCTCGCGCAGCGGCTCGAGCAGCTTCAGATGCAGCGTTTCGGGCAAGCCGCCGACATTGTGATGCGACTTGATCGTATGCGCCTTGCCGGTCTTCGTTCCGGCGGATTCGATCACGTCCGGATAGATCGTCCCCTGCGCCAGCCACTTGGCCGCGGTTCCGCCGGCGGAGAGCTTGTCGGCTTCCGCCTGGAAAACGTGCACGAACTCGCGGCCGATGATCTTGCGTTTCTGCTCGGGATCGGTGACGCCGGCGAGCTCGCGCAGGAACGCTTCGCTTGCGTCGACCATGTCGACGCGCACACCCAGGTGCTCGGCGAAAGTCGCCATCACCTGGGCCGCCTCTCCTTCGCGCAGCAGCCCGGTGTCGACGAATATGCACGTCAGCCGAGGGCCGATCGCGCGATGGATCAATGCCGCCGCGACCGACGAATCGACTCCGCCGGACAGACCCAGAATGACCTCGTCGCCACCGACTTGGCGCCCGGATTTTCGCGATCGCCTCGTCGACGTAGCCCGGCATCGTCCAGTCGCCGGGGCAGCCGCATATGTCGCGCACGAACCGCGCCAGGATCGACTTGCCCTGCCGCGTGTGCGTGACCTCGGGGTGGAACTGCACGCCGTAGAAGCGCCGCGATTCGTCCATCATCGCTGCGATCGGCGTCGCTTCGTTGCTCGCCATCAGCGCAAATCCCGGCGGCAAGGCGATGACCTTGTCGCCGTGGCTCATCCACACGTCGAGAAGGCCCTGCCCGTCCGGCCCGGTGCGATCCTGGATGCCGTCGAGCAGGCGCCCATGCCCGCGCGCGCGAACCGCGGCGTAGCCGAATTCTCGGACCAGCCCGTTCTCGACAACACCGCCCAGCTGCGCCGCCATCGTCTGCATCCCGTAACAGATGCCCAGCACCGGCACACCGGCCGTCCACACCGACGCCGGCGCGCGCGGCGTGTCTCCGGCGGTCACGCTTTCCGGGCCTCCGGAAAGGATGATGCCGGCGGGTGCGAACTCGGCGATGAACGCGGGCGGCACGTCGTGGGGATGAATCTCGCAATAAGTGTTGAGCTCGCGCACGCGCCGCGCAATCAGCTGCGTGTACTGGGCGCCGAAGTCCAGGATCAGGATTTTCGAATGCATGGCCGCGGTCATGTGGCGGCGGCGATGCGACGCGCGGCGAAATGCCGTCGTGCCATCAGCAATGCCACGATCTGCAGCGCAGCGCTGACATAGAAGGTGGCGCCGATGCGCCAGTCCGACGGCGCCATGCGGCTCACCAGCGCCAGCAGCGGCGCGCCGATCATGGGCGCCACGACGAACATGATGCTGTTGATCGAATTGAGCGCGCCCATCGTGACGCCCTGCTCGGTCGGATCGACGGCGTTCGACACCATGCCTTGCAACGCAGGTCCGGCGGCGAACGACAAGAAGTTGCCGATGATGATCGCGTACATCATCCAGCCCTGCTGTGCGAGGCCGTAGAGCACATAGGCGCAGGTGCCCGTCGTCAGGCCCAGCAGCGCCAGGCGCACGTCGCCGAAGCGCCGCAACAGCGGGCTGAGGAGCCCGCCCTGCACGATCGCGGCGACCAGTCCGACGCAGAACAGCGCGAAGCCGTTGTCGCGCGGCCCCCAGCCGAAGCGAAAATGCGTGTAGAGCACCCAGGTCGTCTGCAGTATCAGCTGCGCCAGGATGACCAGCGCGAACACGGCCACCAGGCTGCCGATCTCGCGATGCCGCGCCAGCGCCAGCAGCGCCGCAAACGGATTGGCCCGGGTCAGCGCGAACGGCGCGCGGCGTTCGCGCGGCAGCGACTCGGGTACGACAAAGTAGCCGTAAGCCGCATTGACCAGCGACAGCGCCCCGGCGGCGAAGAACGGCAGATGCAGATCGATGCTGCCGAGCAGGCCGCCGACCATCGGGCCAACGATGAAGCCCAGGCCGAACGCCGCTCCGATCAGCCCGAAGCTCTTGGCGCGCCGCTCCGGAGGCGTGACATCGGAAGCGTAGGCATTGGCCACCGAAAAGCTCGCGCCCGCCGTGCCGCCGATGATGCGCGCCAGCAGCATCAGCAGCAGTGATGGCGCGAGGCCCAGCAGCAGAAAATGAAGCCCGAGCCCCAGCAGCGACCAGAGCAGGATCGGCCTTCGCCCGAAGCGATCGGATAGTGCGCCCAGCAGCGGCGCACAGAAGAACTGCATCACGCCGTAGGAGACGACGAGCAACCCGTACCAATACGCCTGCAGTTCGCGGCTCGGGGTGTACAGGCCGACCAGCATCGGGATGACCGGAAGCGCGATGCCGATGCCCAGCACGTCGATGAAAACAACGACGAGAATAAAAGGCATCCCGGCCTGCCTGGCGGCAGGCTTAGCTCGCTTGACCAATCGCCATCCTTCTCCCCGGCCTAGTCGGCGCGATAGTTGGGCGCTTCCTTGGTGATCTGCACGTCGTGGACGTGCGATTCGCGAATGCCGGCCGAGGTAATCTCGACGAACTCGGCGCGCGTGCGCAACGCGTCTATCGTCGCGCAGCCGCAATAGCCCATGGCGGCGCGCACCCCACCCATCAGCTGGTGAATGACGGCGGCGATCGAGCCCTTGTAGGGCACTCGACCTTCGATGCCTTCGGGCACCAGCTTTTCGGCGGCGCCTTCGCCTTCCGAATCCTGGAAATAGCGGTCGCTCGAGCCCTGCTGCATCGCTCCCAGCGATCCCATGCCGCGATAGCTCTTGTACGAGCGGCCCTGATAGAGCTCGGTCTCGCCGGGCGACTCTTCGGTTCCGGCAAAGAGGCTCCCCAGCATCGCGCAGGAGGCGCCGGCGGCAAGCGCCTTGGCGATGTCGCCCGAATAGCGGATGCCGCCATCGGCGATCAGCGGGACGTCGAGCGCGGCGACGCCGTCGATCGCGTTGAGAATCGCGGAAATCTGCGGCACGCCGACGCCGGCGACGATCCGCGTCGTGCATATCGAGCCGGGGCCGATACCGATCTTGATCGCGTCCGCACCCTGGTCGGCCAGCGCTTTGGCCCCCGCGGCGGTGGCCACGTTGCCACCGATGACCTGCACGTTCGGATAGCGCCGCTTGACTGCGCGCACCCGATCGAGCACGCCTTGCGAATGGCCGTGCGAGGTATCGACGACGATGACGTCGACGCCGGCGGCGACGAGCGCTTCGACACGCTCATCGGTGTCTCCTGCCGTGCCGACCGCGGCGCCGACGCGGAGCTGGCCGAGCTCGTCCTTGCAGGCATTTGGATGCTCGGTCGATTTCAAGATGTCCTTGACCGTGATCAGGCCCCGGAGCTCGAACCTGTCGTTGACCACCAGGACCCGCTCCAGTCGGTGCTGGTGCATCAGCGTCTTGGCCAGCTCGAGTTCGGTTCCCTCGGGTACGGTCACCAGACGGTCGCCCTGGGTCATGATGTTCGACACCGGCTGATCGAGGTTGGTCTCGAACCGCAAGTCACGGTTGGTGACGATGCCGACGACCTTCTTGCCGTCGACGACCGGCAGGCCGGAGATGCGGTGCTGTCGCGTCAGTACCAGGACTTCGCGCACCGACATCGTCGGCGGTACCGTAATCGGGTCCTTCACCACGCCGCTTTCGAAGCGCTTGACCTTGGCGACTTGCGCCGCTTGCGCCCGAGGCGGCATGTTCTTGTGCACGACGCCGATGCCGCCCTCCTGCGCCATCGCGATGGCGAGGCCGGCTTCGGTCACGGTATCCATCGCCGCCGACAGCAGCGGGATGTTCAGCGAAATGGTCTTGGTGAGGCGGGTCTGGAGGCTTACGTCGCGGGGAACGACGGAAGAGTGGGCAGGAAGCAACAGGACGTCGTCAAAAGTGAGGGCTTTTTGAACGACACGCATATCGCCTTTTCTCCTATGCGCAAAAGCGGATTATACGCGCCTCGTCGTGTCCGGTAAACGGCAGAAGCGACCGTTGGACTGCTCCGGGTTGACGCTGGGGAGAGAATGGCATTACCTTGTGCCGACTCGCGTATTCCGGGGAACCTGGATGAACTTGCGAAAATCGCTGTGGTTTATTGCCTTCTGCGGCGCCGCGACGATGTTGGCGGCGGCGACCGCCCACGCGGTCCTGTACAAGTGGACCGACGAGAACGGCCGCGTCGTTTATGGCGATCAGCCGCCGGCAAGCGTGAAGGCGGAGCGCGTCAATCCCGGCATCGCGCCGGCCGATCCCGGCGCCGTGCGCAGCATGGCGGCCAAGGACGCGGAGATCAGGAAGCGCCAGCAGCAGCGCGCCGACGACGAGGCCAAGGCCGACAAGGAACAGGCCGACGCGAAGAAAAAACTCGACATGTGCGCACAGGCGCGTGGCCGGATCCGCACGTTGCGCGACGATGTGAATGTCTACCGCTACAACGAAAAGGGCGAAAAGATATTTTTCGAGCCCGCCGAGCGGCAGAAAGCGATCGCCGATAACGAGAAGATGCTGCGCGATCTGAACTGCCCGGCGCCGCCGGCGACCTGACCGGCGCCAAGCGCCCGCACCGCGCCGGCGCCTGCATTTTTCGGTTCGGGCTGACGCCGGGTAATAAAGAGGGCGTCAGCGGCGGCGGCCCGGAAGCGGCGGAGCCCCCGGGGCCGGCGAATCGCCGGAACTCGAGTCCTTTTCCAGCGCGAGTTGATTGATCTTCACCTCGGCCTTCGCCTTGAGGCTCGCGAGGTTCGCCGCAAAGAGTTCACGGCCGAGCTGCTCGCCTACGCGCGCCGAGAATGCCGTCAGGCGCGCCGCGTCGGGCGCGGGCGCTGCAATCACCTGCACTATCTTGTAGATGATGAACCCGCCGTCCGGCGCGGGCATGCCGACGTATTCGGGGAGCTTGGCCGGATCGCCCTGGAAGATCCGAGTCAGCGCGTCGGGCTGGAATCCCGGCTGCGCCTGGTTGCGGGTCAACGTGGCCGGCTTGCCGAAGGCGAGGCCCGCGTCCTTGCCCTGCTCGAGCAACCCGAGCTTTTCCTTGCCGGCCTTCTGCGCGAGCTCACTCGCGGCATTCTGCTCGAGCTGGCCGTGTATGTCGGCCTTGACCTCGTCGTAGGCGCGCGGCGCCGCGGGTTTGTAGTCGACCACGCGTGCCGCCATCATCGTGTTCGGCGCGACTTCGATGGCATCGGTGTTGCGCTTGGCCTGCAGCGAATCCGGGCTGAACACCGCCTGCACGAACTTGGGATTGTTCTGTCCCAGAGACTGCACCTGCGCGCGCGTCAACCAATCGGTCGTCTGTACCTTCAGGTTGAGCGCCTTGGCGACCGGCTGCAACGACTCGGCCTGCTCGTAGACGAGGTTCTCGAACTGGCTGGCGGCATCGACGAACTTCCGCATCGCCTGCTGCCGCTTCAGGTCCTGCTCGATCTGCGCCTTGACCTCGTCGAAGCTTTGCGTCTTCGCCGGATTGACCGCGGTCACCTTGATCACGTGCCAGCCGAAATCGGTTTGCACCGGCCCGATGATGTCGCCCTCCTTGCCGGAAAAGACGGCATCCTCGAACGGCTTGACCATCGACCCGTCGCGCGCAATGAACCCGAGATCCCCGCCCTGCGCCGCCGAACCCGGATCCTGCGAATTCTCCTTGGCGAGCTCGGCGAACCGGGCGGGCGCGCGGCGCGCCTGTGCCGCCAGGTCCTCGGCTTTCTTTTTCGCCGCCGCCTTTTCGTCGTCCTTGGCATCCGGCTTGACGGCGATCAGGATATGGCTGGCTTGCCGCTCTTCCGGCTTGGCGTACTGCTTCAGGTTGTTATCGTATTGCTTGCGGACCTCGGCCGGGTCGACGCTCACGTCCGAGCCCAGCGCGTCCGGGGTCAAGGCCACGTACTCGATCTTCGCCTGTTCGGGCGTCTGGAACGCCGCCTGGTGGCCGTCGTAAAAGGCCTTGACCGCGGTGTCGTCGATTTTCACGTCCTTGCGAAACGCGTCGGCGCCGACGACCGCATACGCGACCTCGCGCTTCTGGTCGAGCAGTCCGAGATAACGCTCGACGTTGCTCTTGGCGACGATGCTGGCAGCGGCGATAGGTTCCTGCAGCGGCGTCTGAATCAGCGCCCGGCGCACGTCATTGACGAACTCCGGCGAGGACTTCGGCGGATTCTGCATTGCCAGCAGTTGCTGGTAGCGCTCCGGCGAGAATTTGCCGTCGACCTGGAACGCGGGGATCTCGCTGATGTACTGCCTCACCTGGTCGTCCGAGACCCGAAGCTTGTCGCGGCGCGCCTGATCTTCGAGCAGCCGCTGGCTGATCAGCTGCTCGAGCGTGGCATAGCGCACTTCGGGATTATCGAATACCGTCGGGTCGTAATTCGCACCCAGCGACTGCCGCATCCTGTCCTGCTGATCGCGGATCGCGTTGGCGAACTCCACCTGCGTGATCTTGTCGCCACCGACGCGCGCCACTTCGGTGGTCGAGGCGGTTCCCCTGAAATAATAGTCGACGCCGAAAAATGCGAACGGCAGCGTGATCAGCGCCAGCACCAATTGCACCAGGCGCTTTTGTTTGTAGATGAAATCGAACATGGCTGCGGCTTCCAGTTTCTGATAAGGCCAGGTCAGGCGGCCGGTTCCTCCGGCGCGTCGCAACCGGGAGCAAAAAGGGCGAACTCGCGTTCGCCCTGCATCGATGTTGGCGGGTGGACGTCCGCCACAACCCGCGCCAGTATTGGCTTTGCGGGGTGCGGTCAAATTACCCCGTAGGATACCCTCGTTTGTACCCCCGCTTTGCCGGCGCTAGGCTCGGGGGTGAATTGTACCGCAAAAGTCTGGAAACGCGCCCCCAGCGTACTGCCAGAACTGCCAATAGAAAGCGTGCGTCAGAACATGGTGGTGCGGGCACCGCCGAACCATCCTTCAGTGTGGGTCGATCGCGACCGTTGGATGAAATGTGAGCGGACGTCCTTTGTTCGGTTCGAGTCCAAGTCAGGACAGCTCATCCGCCGTAAGTTCTGTGATCGCCTTTAGCTTGTAGCAATCGCTAGCACCGTCTGGAGTACACTTTGCGGGTGCGAGTCATATGCCTACGGGCGGGGGTCGTCTTAGATGAACGTACACGGTGATGCAGGACCAATAGCGACGACCGAGCAGTTCAAGGCCGCGTTGCTTGCGACGCGCGATTGGATTGGGATCTCGCCGAGCCAGTTGCAGATGCTCCAAGCGCAATGTCGAGCGCCTGAGTGCACGATTTCGGCGTCGCAATTGGCGGATCAACTCAGCTTTAAGAACTTCGCTGCGGCGCGTTTGCAATACGGAACGCTTGCCCACGCGATCGCAGACAAGCTGGGATATGCACCTCCGCAGAAGGGTAAGGCCACGGCGCACTGGTGGTTTACGCTCTCGACCGGTCGAGATGGGCATAATGACGTGGGAGATGGTCATCTGGAGTGGATCATGCGCCCCGAGCTAGTAGCCGCACTGCGCGCAATGAAATGGGCTTGAGCAGTTTGGTCAGCCGAAGAGTGGACTCCCTACCACGACTGACCCCAGCGTTTCGCCCAGGCATTACGCGAGCCGCGTATAGTCTGAACCGCTCCACGAAGTTCATCGATTTCATCAGAAGGAAGCACCATGGCCCATCAGCCACCGAAGCAGCAAAAGAAGAAACCCCAGCAGTCCCCGAAAGAGAAGAGGGCGATCAAACAGCAGAAGAAGCATGCCGGAGAGGCAGTCCCTCCGATCCGCCACTGATGCTGCGCGCGGTCACCAAAGGGTAAAGCGAACGCACTGCGCCCGTTAGTGTTGCGGCGTCGTGTTGCCGCAACGCGTGACTGTCAGGACCGGGCGGCAAGGCCGACCAGCTCTTGAACCTCTCCCATCTGGTCCTTTATCAGCCAGCGAGTTAGATCGCCGCTCGATACGACGGCGAGCAACTTTCCGTTTTCCACAATCGGGAGGTGCCGGAATCGCCGCTTGGTAATCAACTCCATCGCGTCGCCGACGGTCGTCGTCGGAGGGATGCAGTGTGGGTCCTTCGTCATCACCTCGGAGACTTTCGTGCTGCCGGGATCAAGGCCGGCAGCCAACACTTTGTTCAGCGCATCCCGCTCCGTAAAGATGCCTTTCAGCCTCTCGCCATCCATGACGACCACGGCACCGATCTTCTCCGCAGTCATCAAGCGCACACACTCGGTGACCGCGGTATCGGGTCCAACGGAGTGTATTGCTTCGCCCTCCTCGAATATTCTGTTCAATGGAGTCTGGCGCTTGTCTCGTGATCTCATGAAGTACACGCCGACGATGACAACAATGATGAAAACAATGAATGCGTACATCGACACTTTGATAACGGTCGTCAGTTCCTCCTCCAGCGTTGCAGCGAGCACTGCGGGGGAAAGCAGTGTGAGACTTATACCAGTGCCCGATTTGTAACGAAGTTTTCTCATCGCGGTTGCTCCTCGATTACAATGCTGACTACGATCCAGCCTCTCGCTTACTGTCGCTTTGTCATGCGTTCGCGACTGGCGTCCAGCCTGCGTCATTTCCAATGTTCATATGTGACCGTTCGGGGACTAGGGATCGCTATTTCAATCACGCAAAGCTGAGTATTTGAGGTTCGGCCGTGCGGGTCAACTGTCGAATTTTGGCGGCAGCGGGCTAATCCGCGCACTTTTCGGAGGACTTCCGAGCGGGCACCGACGACAAGTTACCGCGAGCAGGGCGTGATGCGAGCGGTCACTCGCCGTCGAGGTTACGCTCATCGGATGATTTCACTATCCTTCCAGGCCCGCAATACCGGCATAGACACCGAATCCTGCGCTTATCAAGATAACGACCGCTACGAATGCGGCGTAGACGCCGTCAAGACGATAAGGCAGCGGCAGCCGACGCGCGAGAAGGTACAAGAACCCGAGCACGATCGGAAGTAACAGCGCATTCATCACCTGGACGCCAATGCTGAGACTGACGAGGTTGACGCCTGAGGCCACCAGCAGCGCGCCTGCGACCAAAGACGCTGTGTAGATGCCATAGAACCATGGCGCCTCACGTGGTGCGTGCTCGAGCGAATGCTTCACCCCCAACACCTCGCCAAGCGTGCGTGCGGCGGTGAGTGTAACGACAATAGTTGCTACCAAAGCCGACCCCGTCATACCCAGGGCAAACAGGAGCTTCCCCGTCCCTTCACCGAGGAATGGTGTGATGGCCTGGGCAATCTGCTGTACGGTGTCGAGTGGGGCATCGGCGTTGGTCGTGCCGAGGCTTGCAGCGGCCGCAATTAGTACGCAGACCATGATCAGCTGCGTAACCAGGGCTCCGAACGCCGTATCCCACCGTGCCGCCGGCAAGTCAGCGATCGTCAGTTTCTTTTCCACTACTGCGGACTGTTGATAGAACACCATCCACGGCATGATCACCGCGCCGATGTTGGCAGCGACCAGATACAGGTATTTCGGCTCCTGCCACGGGATGCTTATCGCGCCCGCGGTCAGCGCCCCCAAGTCCGGCTGGGCCTTCCAGGCGACAACAAGGAACGCGAGCTCGAAAGCGCCAATGGCCATGGCGATCCGCTCGACTGATAGATAGGAGCCCGTATAGGCCATGATCGTCAAGCCGCCGACGACAACCGACATCGTGAGCCAAGCCGGCACTCCGAAGAGCAATCCCACGCCAGCCAAGCCGCTCAGCTCGCTCAATAGCGCCCCGATGCACGACAGCACTAACGTGCCGACGGACACCCACGCCCACCCCGACCCAAAGCGATCTCGTATCAGCTCGCCGTGACCTCTGCCGGAGATAATGCCGAGCCGCACCGTAAGTTCTTGCACAATGAACAAGATTGGTACCAACACCAGCTGCAGCAGTAATAGGCGATAGCCCCACTGGGCACCACTCTGCGCCGCCGTGATGATGCTGCCGGCGTCGGTGTCGGCCAGCATGACCACCATCCCAGGCCCAGCAACGAGGGCAAAACCCGCCCAGCGCGGGCGAAAGTAGGACGACGCAGTGAAATCTCTAGCGGACACTTAACAGCTACCGATCTCTGGGTATTGATTATCATTATTATTCTCGAATGGTTTGACCGACCATTGACATAGGTCAAAGGGAATCCGCAGTCATCTTCATAACGGGGCTCGCATACCCCCACTGGTATCCCCGCTTGGAGCTGGCTTTAGCGAATCGCTGTTGCGCTGCGTTGTTGCTTGGGACGGGGTGCGGCTAGAGGGAGACTGGCTGATGGCGAGGGCCTTGGGTGACTTGCTGGCCCTCGCTGCGCTTCTTTGCTACTGAATGGTGGCGGAGTGGACGGGACTCGAACCCGCGACCCCCGGCGTGACAGGCCGGTATTCTAACCAACTGAACTACCACTCCCTAATGTGCTTGCTCGCTCCTGTTGGTGGGTGCTGAGAGGCTCGAACTCCCGACATTCGCCTTGTAAGGGCGACGCTCTACCAACTGAGCTAAGCACCCCGGGGCCGCGCCGTTATCTCCGTCGCCGCCCGCTTTACGCCGGAGACTCCCGACCGGTGCGGAAAAGCCCGTTAGTTTACCGAATCCTTGAGCGCTTTGCCAGCCCGAAACTTTGGCACTCGCGCAGCCTTGATCTTGATCGTCGCACCCGTGCGCGGGTTGCGGCCCTGCCGCGCGGTGCGCTTGCCCACGTAGAACGAACCGAAACCTACCAGCGTGACGATATCGCCTTTCTTCAAAGAATTCTTTATTGAATTCACCATCGCATCCAGCGCGCGGCCGGCGGCGGCCTTCGATATGTCGGCATGTCGGGCGATTGCGTCGATCAGTTCCGATTTGTTCACGAATGTCCCCTTTCCATTGCCGGGTGGAGTGCCGCGCTGTTGCGCGAGTAGGCCGAATGCGCTGATTTGAGCCGGGAGGTGCTGCGGAACGAAACAGAGCGTACTTTATAGCAATCGCGAATTCATCGTGTCAAGCGCTTTTGCGCGCTCACGACATCGAACAAAAACGCCGCGGCACGCGCTGTGAAACGCGAGCTGCCGCGGCGCTTGCTTGCTGCGCCGTGCGCGAATCGATCGTCAGTGCTTGATCAGCGCGGCCGGCTCTTCGACAGGCGCTGCGGGAACCGCGGGAGCGTCCGGCAAGGCAGCGTCGGTAAGCGGCGTCGGATGACGCTCCAGCGCGTACTCGAGAACCTGTTCGATCCAGCGCACCGGATGGATCTCCAGACGGTTCTTGATCTCTTCGGGAATCTCGACCAGATCCTTGACGTTCTCTTCCGGGATCAGCACCTGACGGATACCGCCGCGGCCCGCCGCGAGCAGCTTTTCCTTGAGCCCGCCGATCGGCAGCACCTCACCACGCAAGGTGATCTCGCCGGTCATCGCCACGTCGGCGCGCACCGGAATGCCGGTGAGGATCGACACGATCGCCGTGACGATTGCACCGCCGGCGGACGGACCGTCCTTCGGCGTTGCGCCTTCAGGCAGATGGATGTGCAGATCGGTCTTCTGATAGAAATCGGGCGCGATGCCAAGCTGCTTCGAACGATGGCGAACGACCGATAGCGCAGCCGCGATCGACTCGTTCATCACGTCGCCGAGCTTGCCGGTGGTCGTCGTCTTGCCCTTGCCGGGCAGCGCCACCGCCTCGACGGTGAGCAAGATCGCCGCCGACTTCGGTCCATGCGAGTCCGGTGACCTGGCCGACCTGGTTCTTCTTTTCGGCGATGCCGTACGTATACCGGCGCACGCCGAGGTACTTGTCGAGGTTCTTCGCGTTGACTTCGACCGGGTGCCGCGCCGAGCGCGGCTTGCCTTCGCTCGCCTTCAGCAAAAGCGCCTTGACGACCTTGCGGCAGATCTTCGAGATGTCGCGTTCCAGCGCCCGCACGCCGGCCTCGCGCGTGTAGTAACGCGTGATGTCGCGCAGCGCCGACTCGGCGATGTGCAATTCGTGGTCCTTCAGGCCGTTGTTCTTCATCTGCTTGGGAACGAGGTACTGCTTGGCGATCGCGATCTTCTCGTCCTCGGTGTAGCCCGACAGCCTGATCACTTCCATGCGGTCGAGCAGCGGCGCGGGGATGTTGAGCGTATTCGCGGTCGCGACGAACATCACGTCCGAGAGGTCGTATTCGACCTCGACGTAGTGATCGACGAACGTATTGTTCTGCTCGGGATCGAGAACTTCCAGCAGCGCCGACGACGGGTCGCCGCGGAAGTCCATGCCCATCTTGTCGACCTCGTCCAGCAGGAACAGCGGATTCCTGACACCGACCTTGGTCATGTTCTGCAGGATCTTGCCGGGCATCGAACCGATATAAGTCCGACGGTGGCCGCGGATTTCCGCCTCGTCGCGAACCCCGCCCAGGCTCATCCGCACGAACTTGCGGTTGGTTGCGCGTGCGATCGATTGGCCGAGCGAAGTCTTGCCGACGCCGGGCGCTCCGACCAGGCAAAGGATCGGTGCCTTCAGCTTATCGACGCGCTGCTGCACCGCCAAGTACTCGACGATGCGTTCCTTGACCTTTTCCAGACCATAGTGATCCGCGTCGAGCACCTTGACGGCGTTCGACAGGTCCTTGTTGATCTTGCTCTTCTTCTTCCACGGCAGGCCGAGCAGCGTGTCGATGTAGTTGCGCACGACCGTCGCTTCGGCGGACATCGGCGACATCATCTTGAGCTTCTTCAACTCGCCCATCGCCTTGGTCTCGGCTTCCTTGGACATCTTGGCGGCCTTGACCTTCTTGTCCATCTCGTCCAGGTCGGCGTTCTCGTCGCCCTCGCCCAGCTCCTTCTGGATCGCCTTGACCTGTTCGTTCAGGTAATACTCGCGCTGGCTCTTTTCCATCTGCCGCTTGACGCGGCCGCGGATGCGCTTCTCGACCTGGAGGATGTCGACCTCGCCTTCGAGCAGGCCGAGCAGGTGCTCGAGCCGTTTGCCGACGTCCTGCATTTCAAGAATTTCCTGCTTCTGCTCCAGCTTCAACGGCAGATGCGCGGCAATCGCGTCCGCCAGCCGGCCGCCATCGTCGATGCCGGACATCGACGTCAGGATTTCCGGCGGGATCTTCTTGTTCAGTTTGACGTACTGGTCGAACTGCCCGAGCAGCGCGCGGCGCATCGCCTCGATCTCGTGCGTGCCGTTCTCGACCCCGGTCAGCAGCGTCGCGTCGGCCGACAGGTATTCGCCGGGGTCGGTGACGCGGATGATCCGGGCACGCTGCGTGCCTTCGACCAGCACTTTCACGGTGCCGTCCGGCAGTTTCAGCATCTGCAGCACGGTCGCCACACTGCCGATGTCGTACAGGTCGTCGGCCGCCGGCTCGTCCTTCGCGGCGGACTTCTGCGCGACCAGCAGGATGTGCTTGCCCGCCTCCATCGCCACGTCGAGCGCCTTGATCGATTTCGGGCGGCCGACGAACAGCGGAATGACCATGTGCGGGAACACGACGACGTCCCGCAGCGGAAGCAGCGGAAAGGTCGTCAACTCGGGTACTACGCTTGGAAGATCAGTGGCCATGCGGCTAAAGTCCGGATCGGGTGGAAGGGGCAAGATATGAAATGGGGCCGGTGGCCGGCAAGTTCAAGCCGGCTGCCGGGCGACTGGCGCGACCGCGGCGTGCTCAGGAGTGCGCCGCCGCGACCTTGGCCGCTTCGGCAAACATCAATAGCGGTTTGCCGTCGTTGTTGATCGTCGCCTCGTCGACAATGACGCGGGACAGATTGGCCTGCGATGGCAGGTCGTACATGACGTCGAGCAGCACCTGCTCCAGGATCGAACGCAGGCCGCGTGCGCCCGTCTTGCGGGCCAGCGCCCTGCTGGCGATCGCGCGCAGCGCGGGCTCGCGCACTTCGAGCTCGACGCCTTCCATGCGGAACATCTTCTGATACTGCTTGATCAGCGCGTTCTTCGGCTCGACCAGGATTTGGATCAGCGCCGCGTCGTCGAGTTCCTCGAGCGTGGCGACGACCGGTAGCCGGCCGACGAACTCGGGAATCAGGCCGAACTTGATCAGGTCTTCGGGCTCGGCCTCGCGCAGCAGGATGCTGATGTTCTTGCGATCGTCGGGGCTCGCGACCTCCGCGCCGAAGCCGATGCCGGTCTTGGCCGTGCGCTGGCGGATGATCTTCTCCAGCCCGTCGAATGCTCCGCCGCAGACGAACAATATGTTGGTCGTATCGACCTGGACGAATTCCTGATTCGGGTGCTTGCGCCCGCCCTGCGGCGGCACCGAAGCGATCGTGCCCTCGATCAGCTTGAGCAGTGCCTGCTGCACTCCCTCGCCCGAGACGTCGCGCGTGATCGACGGGTTATCGCTCTTGCGCGATATCTTGTCGATCTCGTCGATATAGACGATGCCGCGCTGCGCCTTGTCGATGTCGTAGTCGCACTTCTGCAACAGCTTCTGGATGATGTTCTCGACGTCCTCGCCGACGTACCCGGCCTCGGTCAGCGTCGTCGCATCGGCGATGACGAAGGGCACGTCGAGCAGCCGCGCCAGCGTCTGCGCCAGCAGTGTCTTGCCGGAGCCGGTCGGGCCGATCAGCAGGATGTTGCTCTTGGCCAGCTCGACGTCGTCTTCCTTGACGCTGGTCTCGAGACGCTTGTAGTGGTTGTAGACTGCAACCGACAGGATTTTCTTGGCGACGTCCTGACCGATCACGTACTGGTCGAGGATCTGGCGGATTTCGTGCGGCGTAGGCAGCTTGTTCTTGTCGGCGCGGGTCGCGTCCGCCGTCGCGCCCTCTTCGCGGATGATGTCGTTGCAGAGCTCGATACACTCGTCGCAGATGAACACCGACGGGCCGGCAATAAGCTTCCTCACCTCATGCTGGCTCTTGCCGCAGAAGGAACAGTACAGCAGCTTGTCGCCCGTCGCTTTTTCCGCCATTCACCCGCCTTTGTCGCCCCGCAAGCTCCGGTGCCGTGTCCTACGGCGCCCCGGGGGCGTTTACACTGTACCCGGCCTAAGCCCGGCTCTGCAACACTTTATCGATCAGGCCGTACGCCAGCGCCTCGTCCGCCGTGAGGAAATTGTCCCGCTCGGTGTCCTTCTCGATCTGCTCGATCGGCTTGCCGGTGTGCTCGGCCAGCAGGCGGTTGAGTCGCTCGCGCAGGCTCAGGATGTACCTGGCGTGAATCGCAATATCCGATGCCTGCCCCTGGAAGCCGCCCAACGGCTGGTGGATCAGCACGGTCGAATTCGGCAGCGCAAAGCGCTTGCCCTTGGCGCCCGCCGCCAGCAAGAACGCCCCCATGCTCGCCGCCATGCCGACGCACAAGGTGGACACGTCGGGCTTGATGAACTGCATCGTGTCGTAGATCGCCATCCCGGCCGAGATCGATCCGCCCGGGGAATTGATGTAAAAATTGATGTCCTTGTCGGGATTCTCTGACTCGAGAAACAGCATCTGCGCAACGACCAGGTTCGCTGTCGCGTCGTCGACCGGCCCGATCAAGAATACGACACGCTCCTTCAGCAGCCTCGAATAGATGTCGTAGGCCCGTTCCCCACGTCCACTCTGCTCGATCACCATCGGGATCAAGCCAAGCGCCTTGGGTTCCTGCGATCTGCCTGCACTCGTCATCGGATTTGCCTGTCGTCGATTGAAAGTACCGCCCGCCGCGCCTTCAGCGCGCGGCCGGCTCCATCAGTGCCGCAAAGCTCGTGGGCCGGCTTTCGACGCGAGCGCGAGAGAGCGCCCAGTCGACGACGTTCTGTTCGACTGCCTGCGCCTCGAATTCGTTCAGCCGCTCCGGCTTCTCATAGTGCCAGCGCACTACCGCCTCCGGTTGCTCGTAGGACTGCGCGGCCTCGCGGACCAGCGCCAGCACCTGCTCCGGTTTGGGCGCCAGCTGGTAGACCCGCATGATCTCATTGACGATCAGCCCGTAGGTCACCCGCTCCTCGGCCTGCAGGCGGAAGGTATCGACCGAAAGCTGCATGTCCTCCGCCTTGACGCCGCGGCTCTGCAGGTCGGCGACTGCCCGTTCGAGCAGGCGTTGCGCTTCCAGCTCGACGAGCGATCTCGGTACGACCAGGTCCGAAGTCGATTTGAGCGCACGCAGGACCTGATCGCGGAGCACGCCTTCGATCTTGCGCTTGAGCTCGAGCGCGAGATTGGCCGCGATCTCGGCGCGCAACTCCTCGACGCTGCCGCTGGCGATGCCGAATTTGACGGCGAATTCGGTATCGACTTGGGGAAGCTTGGGCTCGCTGACCGATTGCACCGTCATCGTGAATTCCGCCGCTTTTCCGGCGACTTCCTTGCCATGGTAGTCGGCGGGAAAGATCAGGCCGAAGGTCTTGGTTTCGCCCGCCACCATGCCGGTCAGCGCGGTTTCGAACTCCGGCAGCATGCGGCCTTCGCCGATGACGATCGGGAAATCCTTGGCCTGGCCTCCAGGGAATGCCACGCCTTCGATCTTGCCGGTGAAATCGACGACCGCACGGTCACCGTGCCCGGCGGGCCGCGCGGCCGCCTCGTAGCGAACGTTCTGGTGGCGCAGAATGTCTATCGTCCGGTCGATGTCGGCGGGCGTCACCTCGGACACCGGACGCTCGATCGTGACGCCCGATAGTTCCCCGAGTTTGATTTCCGGATAGACCTCGAACACGGCGGAGAACTCGAGTTGGTCGCCCGCCGCTGCCTCTTTGGGCTCGATCCGCGGATAGCCGGCCACGCGCAGGTTCTGCTCGCGAAGGGCGTCGTTGAGGCTCGCCTGGACGGTGTCCGAGATCACGTCGGAACGCACTTGCGGGCCGTACTGCTGCGCCACCATCTTCAGCGGGACCTTTCCCGGACGGAACCCGGCGATTTTGACCGTCTTCGCAAGGCGTGCTAGCCGCTTGTGCACTTCGCCGTCGATCTGCTCGAGCGGCACAGCCACATTCAGCCGGCGCTCGAGCTGACCCAGCGTTTCCAGTGTCGTTTGCATACCCGATGATTCCTTGCTAGCCTTAATCGTTTTCGTGGTGCGAAAGGAGAGACTCGAACTCTCACGCCTTTCGGCTCCGGCTCCTAAGGCCGGCGCGTCTACCAATTCCGCCACTTTCGCAGCCGGTTTCGCGAAACGGGGCAGTATAGCCGAAAAGTCCCACCTCCGCCACGCAAAAGGCCCGGGCGGCGTCGTGTTTTCCCGGGACAATTGTGAACGCTCTCGCGCAACAAGCTCCGATTGCCGTGCCTGTCAGCCACTACGAAAATTTTCCCGTCGCATCATGGGTAGGCCCGCCGGCGCTGCGCGCGGCGATTTCGGCGATCTACGCCTTCGCGCGCGGCGCCGATGACATCGCCGACGAAGGCGACGATCCGCCGGCCGTCCGCCTGGCCGGTCTCGACCGTTATGCAAGGATGCTCGACCGAATCGAGATGGCGGCCGATACGTCCGGCGATCCCGTCGAGCCGCCGTTTGGCGCGTTGGCAGCGGCAATCCGCCAGCACGCCCTTCCAATCGCGCCGTTTCGCGAGCTCCTGTCTGCGTTCCGCCAAGACGTGACTAAGCCGCGCTACTCCGACATCGACGAGTTGTTCGACTATTGCCGGCGTTCCGCCAACCCGATCGGACGCCTGTTGCTGCATCTGTACGGCGTCACCGCCGAGGTCGAACTCCAGCGAGCCGATGCGATCTGCACCGGATTGCAGCTCGCCAATTTCTGGCAGGACGTTGCGCTCGACTGGGCCAAGGGCCGCATCTACTTGCCGACGGACGACATGGCCCGCTTCGGCGTCGGCGAGCGGCAGATCGCCGAGGGCCTGGTCGAGGAGCGCTGGCGACGCCTGATGGCGTTCGAGGTAGAACGGACGCGCGATCTGCTGCGCGCAGGGCGCCCGCTCGCGCACGCGTTGCCGCTGCGGGCGCGGCTCGAGCTCAAAATGGTCGTCGCCGGCGGCTTGAGCATCCTGCGTGCGATCGACCGCGCGCACGGCGACGTCTTCCGGCGCCGGCCGGTATTGCGTCGGCGCGACTGGGCGATGATGTTCGCGTCGACGCTGGCGGGCTGACATGCAGCCGGACGTCTATTGCGAGCAGAAGGCCGCGCAAAGCGGCTCGAGCTTCTATCACAGTTTCCGCTTCCTGCCGGCAGCGCGCCGGCGCGCGATCACGGCGCTGTATGCATTCTGCCGCGAGGTCGACGACGTAGTCGACGACACCGGCGACGTCAACATCGCCCGCATCAAGCTCGCCTGGTGGCGTGGGCAGGTCGCAGCGATATTCGATGGCGCGCCGCAGCACCCGGTCGCGCAGGCACTGAAGCCGGTCGTTGCGGAATTTGCGCTGCGGGAGGCCCAGCTGCAGGCCGTCATCGACGGCATGGCGATGGATCTCGAGCAGCAGCGCTACCTCGACTTTGCGATGCTCGAGCGGTACTGCGACCTGGTCGCCGGCGGCGTCGGACTGATGTCGGCCGAAATATTCGGCTATTCCGATCCGGCGACGCGCGCCTACGCGCGAGACTTGGGACTAGCGTTCCAGTTGACGAACATCATCCGCGACGTGGGCGAGGACGCGCGCCGCGGTCGCATCTACTTGCCGCAGGACGAGCTCGACCGCTACGGTGTCAGCGCGGCCGACATCCTGGGCGCTCGGCAAACGGAGGGCTTCATCGCGCTCATGCGTTTCCAGGTGGCGCGCGCGCGCGCCATTTACGAGCGCTCGCTCGGCGCCCTGCCCGCCGCCGACCGGCGCGCGCAGCGTCCCGGGCTGATCATGGCGGCGATCTATCGCGCGCTGCTCAAGGCGATCGAGCGCGACGGTTTCCGGGTCCTCGACCGCCGCGTCGCGCTTTCGCCGCTGCGCAAGGCCTGGATCGCCTGGACGACGTCCTGGTCGTATTAGTGGCCGAGCGCGTTGCGGTCATCGGCGGAGGTTACGCGGGCTTTGCGGCAGCGGTGACGCTCGCCAAAGCGGCGCGACCGGTGACGGTGTTCGAAGCCGCGCAGACGCTGGGCGGCCGCGCCCGGCGGATCGAATCCTACGAGGTCGTCGTCGATAACGGCCAGCACATGCTGCTGGGCGCTTATACGAAACTCCTCGCGCTGTTGCGCACTGTGCATGGTCCCGGGGCCGAGCGCGATTTGTTCGACCGGCGGCGATTGTGCCTCAACGAGCCAGGCGTGTTCCGCCTGGCCGCGCCAGCGCTGCCGGCACCGTGGCACCTCGCCATCGCGCTGTTGAGCGCGCGAGGCCTGACCTGGCCCGAGCGGCGCGCGACGGTCGCCTTCGTCCGCCGACTGCGGCGCAATCGCTTTCGCTGCGCCTCCGCGCTGACCGTGGCCCAGTTGCTCGATGGGCAGCCTGACGCGTCGATACGCCATCTGTGGGAGCCGCTTTGCATCGCCGCGCTCAATACGCCGCTGGCTACTGCCTCGGCGCAAATCTTCCTCAACGTGCTCGCGGCCGCGTTCGCCCGTAAGGCCGGCGATTCCGACACGCTGATTCCACGGGTCGATCTGTCGTCGCTGTTTCCCGATGCGGCCGCCGCCTATGTCGTGGACCGAGGCGGCTCGATCCGCCAGGGTACGACTGTGACCGGGGTCGCGCCGCGCGGCGACCACGTCGTCGTGCGCAGCGGGTACACCGACGAGTCATTCGCCGCCGCCGTCATCGCCGTGGGGCCGCATCAGCTCGCGCATCTTCTCGGCGGCGCGATCGAGTCGCCCGAGGCCGCGCACGCGGTCGCGTGTGTCGAGCAATTCGCCTACGAGCCGATTGTCACCGCGTATCTGAAATACGATCGGCCGCTGGGAGTCGCGCAGCCGATGCAGAAGCTCGCCGGCACACCCGGGCAATGGCTGTTCGACCGCGGCCAGCTCGACGGTCCGGACGGTCTCGCGGCCGTCGTGATCAGCACCGAGCGTCCCGGCGAGCATCGCGATCATCCTGCTCTGTTGCGCGCGATCGAGGACCAGCTGCGCCGCGTGCTGCCTGCCCTGCCGCCACCGGCGTGGCTCAAGGTGATCGCGGAGCGCCGCGCGACTTATGCCTGCCGTGCCGGGCTAGAGCGTCCTCGCCCCGGCGCAATCGCGCCGGGGCTGTATCTCGCCGGCGACTACACCGACCCGGAGCTGCCCGCCACGCTCGAAGCGGCGGCAAGGAGCGGCGTCGCGGCCGCCCGCGAGCTGCTGGCCCGGCCCTGATCCGACGCGCCGCTCTAGCTCGGCACCGCCGCGCCACCCGGGCCAAGCGCGCGCTGCATCAATACCGTATCGATCCAGCGATCGAACTTGCGACCGACCGCAGTCAGGCAACCGACGCGCTCGAAGCCGAGAGCGGCGTGCAGTCCGATCGACGCGGCGTTGTCCGAGCCGCCGATCACGGCCACCATCTGGCGATAGCCGAGCGGCGCGCACGCGGCGATGACCGCGGCCAGCAAGGCTCGCCCCGCGCCGCGCCCCATGCAGGTCGGATCCACGTACACCGAGTCCTCGACCGTGTAGCGATACGCCGGCCGCGGACGATAAGGGCTCGCGTACGCATAGCCGGCGATTTCCGAGTCGTGCGGTGGCAGCGTCGCGACCAGGTAAGGCAGCCCGCACTCCACGACGTCGTGCCAGCGCCGCCGCATTTCTTCCTCGTCCGGCGAGGCGATCTCGAACGATGCGGTACCGCATTCGACATGGTGTGCGTAAATCGCGGTGATTGCCGCCAGGTCTTCCGGCATGGCGGTCCGCACCATGATCGAGACCTGCGTCGCCATCACCCCGGGCGCGCCGGTTTGCCGCTTCCCGAGCGGTTGCGCAGCAGCCGCTGCTTCTCGCGGTTCCAGTCACGCAGCTTCTCGGTCTCCCGCTTGTCGTACTGCTTCTTGCCGCGCGCGAGACCAATCTCGATCTTGATCCTGCCTTTGACGAAATGGAGATCGAGCGGCGTCAACGTATAGCCGGCGCGTTCGACTTTGCCCACCAGACGATTGATCTCGGTGCGATGCAGCAGCAGCTTGCGGGTGCGCGTCGGGTCGGGCTTGATATGTGTCGACGCGGTCGGCAAAGGCGTCACGTGTGCGCCGAGCAGCACGATCTCGCCGCCCTTGACGACCACGTACGCTTCCTTCAGTTGCGCGCGCCCGGCGCGAATCGCCTTGACCTCCCAGCCTTCCAGTGCAAGGCCCGCCTCGAATTTCTCCTCGACGAAATAGTCGTGATAGGCTTTTTTGTTTTCTACGATACTCATGCCGACGTGCTCGCCACTCCCAGTTTCGTATTGTAACAATGCGCAGCGTACACAAGTCGGTGCTGGTGCCGTATAGCGCGCAACAGATGTTCGATCTCGTCCAGGGCATCGAGGACTATCCGAAATTCCTGCCGTGGTGCGGCGGAACGCGGATCCTGCAGCAGACCGCTGACGAGACGCTGGCGCGTATCGACATCGATTATCGCGGCGTGCGCGCGCATTTCACCACCGCCAACCGGAACCAGCCGCCGGACAGGATCGTCGTCGAGCTTCGCGACGGGCCGTTTCGCCGGCTCGACGGCATCTGGCAGTTTCGCGCTTTGAGCGAGTCCGCTTGCAAGGTCGAATTCGAGCTCAACTACGAATTCGCAACGACTGTGTTGGAAAAGCTGATCGGGCCGGTCTTCGACCGCATCGCCGACAGCTTCATCGACGCCTTCGTCAAACGCGCGGTCGCCGTCCTTGGCAGCGGCGCATGAAGCGGATCGCCGTCACCGTCGTCTATGCGCTGCCCACCGGCGCGACCGAGATCGAGCTCGAGCTGCCGGCGGGGTCGAGCGTCGCCGACGCGCTGGCGCGTTCGGGAATCGCCGCGCGGCATCCGGAAATCGACCTGGCCGCGATGACGGTCGGCGTCTACGGGGTTCGGGTCGCCCTTGGCAGAACGCTGGCCGACCATGAACGGGTTGAAATCTACCGGCCGCTGCTGGCCGACCCGAAGGATCTCCGGCGCCGGCGCGCCTTTCGCCGCAGCGCGGATTGACTTGAGTCCGCGCCTCAGAGTATGGTGGCAAGCTGCTGAATTAGTGAACAAAATACAATCAATGACCAATCCTCCGCTGCGTACTGCCGCGATCGCCGCCACGCTGGGCCGTGCTGCGGCGTTTGCGCTGGCTGCGATGCCGCTGCTGATGCTGCCCCGCGCCGGACTGGCGGCGCAGTCCGGAGCTACGGGCCACGCTCGGACCGCCGAGATTCCGGTCGCCGGCGTTCTGCAAAGCGCCGAGGATCTCGCGCTCTATGCGCTGGGGCTGATCGGCGTCGACTACAAGTACGGCGGCAGCAGCCCCGAGCGCGGTCTGGACTGCAGCGGGCTGGTTCGCTATGTATTCCAGGAGGCCGTCGGCGTGACGCTGCCGCGCACGTCGCGGGAAATGGCGCGGCTGGGGGGCCGCGTCGCACCAGGTGATTTGCGAGCGGGCGATCTGGTGTTCTTCAATACGCGAAGCTCGCCGTTTTCGCACGTCGGCATTTACCTCGGCGATCATCGCTTCATCCACGCCCCGCACCGCGGCGGCGAGGTCGAAATCGTCGCGCTGACGCAGCACTACTGGCAGCAGCGCTACGATGGCGCGCGTCGGCTGATCGGCGTTCTGCCCGAGCTGATTCCCTCAGCGCACGCCGAGCCGCCGGCAGCCGCGGCACCGGCGAGCACGGACCCCTTCCCCGGGTCATATCGCTGAAGCCGGCAGCCGCCGGCGTCGCCACTCTCTAGTCCTTAGCGCCGCGCTTGCGCAGCGCGCTCTCGATCGCATCGAACCCGCCGCGCTTGGCCCACCACAGCGCGCTCGCGCCGGCATCGTTGCGATGCCCGACGTCTGCGCCCTTGGCCAGCAACAGGTCGACCACGGCGCCGTGCCCGCCACGCACGGCCATCATCAGCGCCGTCGTCCCGTTCGGCGATACCGCGTTGACGTTGGCGCCCGCATCGATCAGATAGCGCGCGACGTCGGCGTGACCGCCGGTTGCCGCGTAGATCAGCGGCGTCCATCCCGCGTGATTGATTTCGGCGCCCCGCGCAAAGAGCTTCTTGACGATTGCCAGGTGTCCGCCGATGGCGGCAACCATGATCGCGCTATCGCCGTAGGGGTTTCTGATGTTGACCTTGGCCCCTGCCGCCAACAGCGCGTCGACCGTGGGCTCGAAGCCCGACCGCGCGGAAATCAGCAGCACCGGATCGCCATTCGGATCGACCGTATTGGGGTCGATGCCGCGCGCGAGCAGCGCGGCAACCTCGTCCGACCGGTCGATGGTGACGGCATGGATGAAGCGCTCGTAGAGCGCCTGAGCACTTGCCGGCGCCGGCGCGAAACCGAGCAGCAGGATCAGTGGCAGCAGCAAGCGCAGCGCCGCATTGCTCCCGATGCTAGCCGGCATGCCCGGCGGCCCGGATCAGTCGAAAAAAATTGGCCGAAGTCGCGCTGGCGATGACGTCGACCGGCACGTCGCGCAACCGTGCGATTTCCTCGGCGACGTGACGCACGTACGCCGGCTGGTTGAGCTTGCCCCGATGCGGCACCGGCGCGAGGTACGGCGCGTCGGTTTCGATCAGCATGCGGTCCAGCGGCACGCGGCGCGCGACGTCCTTGAGCGCGGCGGCGTTCTTGAACGTGACGATCCCGGAAAATGAAATATGAAATCCCAGGTCGAGTGCGCCCTGCGCGACATCCCAGCTTTCGGTGAAGCAATGCATGACGCCGCCAGCCTCACCCGCGCGCTCCTCACGCATGATGGCCAGCGTGTCGGCCGCCGCTGCGCGCGTGTGGATCACCAGCGGCTTGCCGCAGGATCGCGCCGCCCGGATATGTGTGCGAAAGCGCTGGCGCTGCCACTCGAGATCGCCGGTCGCGCGGTAATAGTCGAGGCCGGTCTCGCCGATCGCCGCGACCTTCGGCCGCGCCGCGAGCGCGATCAACTGATCGACGGAAGGCTCGGGCGTGTCTTCGTAGTCGGGATGCACGCCGACGCTGGCATAGACGTTGGCATGTTCGTCGGCCAGCGCGAGCACCTGGGGAAGATCGGGCAGATTGACACCGATGCACATCGCGTGCGTGACGCGATTCTCGGCCATCGCCTCGAATACCGCCGGCAGGTCTGCCGCCAGCTCCGGAAAATTGATGTGACAATGCGAATCGACGAACACGCAGCTGGGACCCGTTCCGGCCCTACATCGTATGCGTCGGACGGTTCGAGGCCAGAGTCTCGCCGAGCAGCCTTTCGATCGTCGCACGCGCCGACGCGCCGGTCTCGTCCGGCGTGAACTGAACGCCAATGCCCTGCGTCCGGTTGCCCTGCACGCCTTCGGGCGTGATCCAGACGACCCTGCCCTGGACCGCGATGCGCTGCGGATCGTCCATCAGCGACAGCAGCATGAACACTTCCTCGCCGAGCTGATAGGTCCGATTGGTTGGAATGAATATGCCGCCGCCCTTGAGAAAAGGCATGTACGCCGCGTACAGGGCTGCCTTCTCGCGAATGTTGAGCGAAAGCACGCCGGGCCGGTTGAGCATTGCCCGCGTAGCAGTGTTGGGAGAGCGGTCCGCCATGGTCCGTGTTCAGGTTGACCTGCTAGTCGCGTGCGCGGCGTCGAAGTTGAGTCGCTCGATCGGCGCGGTCACTCCGCCCGGCCTCGCGCGAATAGATCACGATAATCGATCAGCATCGCCTCCGCGACCAACCGCGGCTGCAACGGGTGCGTAAGCAGCGCGCGCTGCCGCAGCAGCGACTGATAATAGCGGAACAGCGGGACCCGCGCCACACGCGCGGCCAGCGCCGCCAACGCGTTGCGCGCCTGCGGATGAAACCGCGGCGGGCCACCGCTGACCACCGACGCAAGATCGGCGGTCCAGGTGAGCAGCCAGTACAGCGTCGCGGCAAGCAGCGCCTTGCGCTCGTCCTTCGCTGCCGCGTCGAGGCGGGCCCCGATCGCGATCGGCGACAGGCGCTCCGGCCGCGCAAGCTCGGCAAGCAGACGGTCGCACTCGCGTTGCAGCGCCGGGTCGGCGAGCTCTAGCGCCAGCAAAGGCGCCCCGCCGGCCTGCGCCAGCACCCGGTCGGCGTCGGTCACACCTTGCTCTGCGAGCCACGCCGCGGCCGCTCGGGCGTCGGGTTCGGGGACGGGCAGGCGCTGGCAACGGCTGATGATCGTCGCCGGCAGGCGCGCGCTCTGATGGCTGACCAGCATGAGATAGGTATCCGCAGGAGGCTCCTCGAGCGTCTTGAGCAGCGCGTTGGCGGCGGCGGCATTCAACGCTTCCGCCGGCGCGATCACGGCGACCTTGGCGCGATGACGATGCGTCGATAGCTGAGTGAATGCGGTGAGCTCGCGAATGCGATCGACCGTGATGGCGTCGACGACGGTGACGTTGCCCTCGTCATCCGTCAACAGCGGCTCGATCAGACGCAAATCCGGATGCGCGCCGGCTGCCATGTAGACACAGCCGGCGCAAACGCCGCACGCATCACCGTCCGGGCGCGGCGCTTCGCACAGCAATGCGCGCGCAAAATGCAAGGCCAGTGCGCGTTTGCCCAGACCGCGCCTTCCGGCGATCAGCAGGGCGTGCGGCCATCGCGCCCGCTGCTGCAGCGCGATCGTGGCGAGATCGCGATGCCACGGCAGCAACGCTTGCGTCGACGTCGATTCGGTCATCGCGCGGCGATGATGGCGGCGAGGTCGGCGCGCACCGCCGCATGCGGCCGCGTGCTGTCGATGACGCGAAAGCGAGAGGGCTCGGCAGCCGCCCGCGCCAGATATGTGGCGCGGACGCGCTCGAAGAATCCGTGCTGTTGCTGCTCGAATTTGTCCAATGGACGTCCGTCGGCCAGTCGCTCGCGCCCGACCTCGACCGGCACGTCGAAGAGCAGCGTCAAGTCCGGTCGAAAATCATCCAGCGTGAGTCGCTCCAGCGCAGCGATGCATTCGGCGGAAACGCCGTGGCCGCCGCCCTGGTAGGCATACGTTGCGTCGGTAAAGCGATCGCAGACGATCCAGACGCCCTGATCGAGACGCGGCCAGATTTCGCGCTCGCAATGCTCGCGGCGCGCGGCGAACATCAGCAAGGTCTCGGTCAACTGTGCCATCGGCTGGTGCAGCAGCAGCTCCCTCAGACGCTCGCCGAGCGGCGTGCCGCCCGGCTCGCGCGTCAACCAGACGCGGCGGCCTTGGCGCTCGAGCGACTCCTTGAGCCACGGCAGATGTGTGCTCTTGCCCGCGCCGTCGATGCCTTCGACGGTGATCAGGCGGCCGCGGGATGGATCAGTGGTCAATTGGATGCCGAAGCTCGCCGCAGCGGAAGGCACGGCGGTGAAGCCGCGCTAGCGCCCGCCGCGCTGATATTTTGCCACGGCGCGATTGTGATCGGCGATGTTGCTCGAGAATTCGCTCGAGCCGTCGCCGCGTGCGACGAAATAGAGATAAGGCACCGCGGCCGGATGCAGCACGGCGTCGAGCGAAGCCTGACCCGGCAACGCGATCGGCGTCGGCGGCAGGCCGCTGCGGACGTAGGTGTTGTACGCGTGATCCTTTTCGAGGTCGCTCTTCTTGAGGTTGCCGTCGAATCGCTCTCCGATGCCGTAGATCACCGCGGGGTCGGTTTGCAGACGCATGCCGAGCTTGAGGCGGTTGATGAATACGGCCGCGACCAGCGGCCGGTCGGCGGCGCGACCGGTCTCCTTTTCGACGATCGATGCGAGCGTCAGAGCTTCGTACGGGTTCGTCAACGGCAGGTCGCTCGCGCGCGAGCCCCATGCCGCGTCCAGCCGCGCGTGCATCATGCGGTAGGCGCGCGCCAGCAGCGCGGCGTCGGTCGAACCGCTGGCAAAGAAATACGTGTCGGGGAAGAAAAGCCCTTCCGGGGCTGTTTCGGTGGCGCCGATGCTTCGCATCAGCTCGGCGTCGGGCAGGTCGATCACGCGCTTGACGATTTTGGCATCGTTTTTCAGCGCCGCCTTGAGATCGCGCATGGTCCAGCCTTCGACGATCGCGATGGACGATTGCGTGACATCGCCCTGCGTCAGTTTCGCCATCAAACCGGCGAGCGTCGTCCCCGGGCCGATCTCGTAATTGCCCGCCTTGATCGTGCGGTCGGCGCGGCTCATGCGCGCCAGCGCGACCAACGTCCAGTCGGCGGGCAGTACCTCGGCAGCGGCTAGATCGCGCGCCACCGAGCGCAGCGTCGCACCGGGCCTGACGGTCAGCGCGTAACCGGCCGCCGGCACGTGCAGCGGTTGCGTGGTCGCCCACCAATAGGCAGCGCCGCAAACAACCACAGCGAGCAGCAGCAATCCCATGACGAAACGCATCGGCGACGGACCTGGAAAGCGAACCCGGGCGATTATAATGGCTGCATGCGCCCAAGGTTGCAGCGGCATTCGCCGCATCGGATCCGATCGTTGCGTGGATTTACGCTGGTCGAAGTCCTAGTCGTCATCGTCATCCTCGGCATACTCGCGGCGCTGGTCGTGCCGCGCGTCCTCGAGCGCCCGGATGAAGCGCGCGTCATTGCGGCGAAAAACGACATCGCCGCGATAAGCCAGGCACTCAAGCTCTATCGGCTCGACAACGGACGCTATCCGAGCGGCGACCAGGGCCTTGCCGCATTGGTGACCAAGCCGGTACAGCCGCCGGTGCCTCCGAACTGGAAGCCGAACGGTTACCTCGAACGCCTGCCGAAGGATCCCTGGGGCAACGACTACCAGTACATCAATCCCGGACTGCGCGGCGAATTCGACGTGTTCAGCTTCGGTGCCGACGGTGCGCCGGGCGGCACCGGATTCGACGCCGACATCGGTTCGTGGGACCTCTAGGCCCGCCGCCATCGCGCGCCTGTCGCGGCGCCGGATTCACGCTGGCGGAAATTCTGGTCGTGCTGATCGTGATCGGGCTCGCCGCAGGACTCGCCTATGCGCATTTCGACAGTGATCCGCGGCAAGCGGTCGAGCGCGAAAGCCTGCGTCTGGGCGCGGCGCTCGAGCATGCGGCACTGCTCGCGCAATGGAAGGACGAGACCGTGGGCGTTTCCGCGGGCGGCAACGGCTATCGATTCTGGCGGCAACTCCCCGGCGCCTCGACATGGGAGGCGATGTCGGACGACGACGTCCTGCAACCGCGCGTCTTGCCCGCGCCGCTCAGCATCATGGCGCGCGAGTACGCGGGACTACCCGTCGCCGCGGACGCGATCCTGCCGCTTCGTGCCAGCGGTCGCAACGAACCGTATGTCATCCAGATCGCTTCGCCCGAATGGCTCACGCTGCTCGCCGCCGATCCATTGAACCGCGTCGCGCTGACCGGTCCGACGCCGCGTTAGCGCACGCCGGCTTTACGCTGATCGAGGTCCTGGTCGCACTGGCGATCGTTGCCGTGGCGCTTGCGGCCGGATTTCGCAGCGTGGCGCAGAGCGCGGAAAGCGCCACCGCGCTCAAGTCGCGCACCTTGGCGCTCTGGGTCGCGCAGAACAGGCTGGCAGTCGCACAACTGGAATCGCCGTCGCCGCCGGCAGGCCAGCGCAGCGGCACCGAGACGCAGGCCGGCGCCGCGTTCATCTGGCGCGAGACCGTCAGCGGGACGCCGAATCCCGCCTTTCGAAAGATAGAGATCGACGTCAGCGACGCCGCGCGGCCGGACTACACGCTGGCGCGGCTGGTCGGCTACCTGGGCCAGGCGCCGCAGCGATGACGGCGTTTCGCGGCCCGAAGCAGCTCGGCTTCACCCTGCTCGAAGTGCTGATCGCCATCGCGATCGTGGCACTGCTCGCGCTGATGGGTTATCGCGCGCTGGCAGCGCTGTCCGAAAGCGAGTCGCGCCTGTCGATCGAATCGGCAAGATGGCGGACGCTCGATCTTTTTTTTGCGCGACTCGAAGCCGACTTGCGCGAAGCCGTGCCCCGCGCAGCGCGCAACGGTTCGGCACGCGAGCCGGCGTGGCTGGCGGCGGCCGATGCGGCCGGCAACGGTGCACTCGCGTTTTCGCGCGCCGGTCCCGAATTCGCGATCGATCCGGGAAGCGTCGGACAAAGGCTCGGCTATCGCCTGCGCAACGGCAGCATCGAAGTGCTTTACTGGGGAGGATACGACCACCCGCGTGACAGCGAGCCTGCCGCCTATGCTTTGCTCTCGGGTGTCACGCCAATTCCGGCTCTCGTATCTGACCGCCACGGGACGCTGGGTCGAAAGCTGGCCGGTCGCGGGCGAAGCGGACCTGCCACGCGCGGCCCGGGTCGCGGTGACACTGGCTTCGGGCGAGGAGATCGAGCGATGGCTCGCGCTACGCTGATTTCGCCGGCAGTCTTCCGGCGCGGCGCATGCGGCGCCGCCATCGTCATGGCGATGCTGCTCGCGGCACTGGCCGCGACGATCGCGGCGACGCTGTTGTGGCAACAGCAGCGCTGGATCAACGAGCACGCGCATCGCCGCGACCAGGTGCAGGCGCAGGCGCTCGCCATGGCGGGCGTGCAATGGGCGCGCCAGATCGTCAACGACAACACGGGCGGCGGCATCGTGCATCTGGGGCAGCCGTGGGCGCTTAAGCTTCCCGCGTTGCCGATCGAGAACGGTTCGATCGCCGGCTATATCGTCGACGCGCAGAGCCGGATCAACGTCAACAACATCGCGGGAGTGCCGACGGCGCCGGCGCCGACGCGCGCGGCATTGCAGCGCCTGTTCCTCGCGCTTGCCCTGCCGCCATCGCTCCTCAACGCGATTGCCGACTGGGTAGACGAGGACGACCGCGTCAGCGAACCCGGCGGCGCGGAGGACGCGTGGTATCTGGGCCAGGCGCGTCCCGGCCTCGCCGCCAACGCTCCGGTGCGACGGACCAGCGAACTGCTCGCGGTCCGCGGTGCGGATCCGGGCTCGCTTGCGCACCTGCTGCCGTTTCTCAGCGCGCTCGACGGAACGACGGCGGTCAATGTCAACACCGCCCCGCCCGAAGTGCTGGCCGCCGTCGTCGGCGGCCTCGATGCGACCGGCGCCGCCGCGCTGGTCGCGTCACGAGCCCAGGCGCCGTTCGCCAACATTGCGGATTTCCGCGCTCGCCTGCCGCGGCCGGACCTGGTCGTCGATGAGACCCTGCTCGACGTCAGGAGCGAGTGGTTCGAAGTATCGATCGAAGCACGGCAGGGCGACACGCTGGCGCGTGCGCGCGCCCTGCTAAAGCGCTCGCCGGGTCCGAACACCTGGCCGCTGGTCGTATGGCAAGTCGTCGAATGAAGCCGGGATCGCAGTCGTGGCATGTTCGATGGGTCGCGTACAATCGGCGCACATTGGCTCCGATGCGCCCGACGACCCGCCGATGACCACGCTGCGCGTGCTGCTCGACGCTGCGCCTGCCGCGGACCGCGCTGCCGACTGGGCGCTGTTCGGCGCAAACAGCCGGCTGGTCCGCACCGGCCGCGGCCGGCCTTCCGAATGGCCGGCGCGGGACCGCATCGAAGCGGTGGTCGCGGCAGCGTGCGGCAGGCTGGTGATGCTTACCTTGCCTCCGCTGCCCGCGCCGCGCGTCGCCGCGGCCGCGGGCTTCGCACTTGAAGATCAGCTGGCCGGCGCTCCGGAAGACAGCCACGCCGCGTTCGGCCCGCAAAGCGCCGACGGCACGGTGCGCGGCGCTGTCGTGGCGGCATCGTGGCTGCGCGCCTTTACCGCGGGATCGGAACGCGCGGCCATACGCTGGGACCGTATCGTTCTCGAAAGCGATCTTGCGCGAGCGCCTGCCTCCGGCTGGTGCTGGTGCGCGCGCTCGACTGACGATGCGGGATTCGTCGTCACCGATCGCGGCGCGTCGATCGGCGTCGGCGCGGCGCGTGACGCGGGCCTTCCGGCGGAGCTCGTGCTGGCGATCACGGCGGCAAGCCAGCACGCACCACGCGTGGTCAGGGTGGACATCGGAGGCATCAGTCCCGAACGACTCGCACAGGCCAAGCTTGAGACCGGCGTTGCGTTCAGCTCCGGCGCGCCATGGCGCTGGTTCGAGGCCAACCCGCAGGCGTTCGCTTCCGCGGTCGACCTGAAGACGACGAGCGTCGATGCAGCCTCTTCGTCATCGCGATCGTCGGTGATGCGGCTCTTCCGGCCGGCCGTGGCGATCGCGGCGCTGGCATTGGGCATTCACATCTTTGCCACGCTCGGGCAATGGCTGTGGCTGCAATGGCAGACGCACGCGGTGCAACGCGACCTCGTGGCATTGGCGCAAGGCGTCGCGCCGGACGCCGCGAGGAGCATGCCGCCGCTCCAGTCGATCGCGCGGCGCGATGCGGAGCTTCGCCATCGCGCGGGGCTGGCCGCGGGCGACGACTTGCTGCCATTGCTGGCGCGGGCGGCACCGGCGCTGTCGATGCTGCCGCCGGGCGCCGTGCGCTCGCTGCGCTATGCCGACGGGCATGTCGTCCTCGAGCTGCAGAAGTCCGACGCCGCGCAGATCGCGCGCGTCCAGCGTGAGCTGCAAGGAGGGGGGCTCACCGCGATCGCCGCGCCGACGACCTCCGGCGCTCGGCTGCGCCTGGGCCTGGATTGATGGCGACCGCTGCCGAGCTCGATAGGCGCGACCGGCTGATGAACTGGTGGCGTCTGCGCACGCGTGTCGAACGCTTAGCCGTCATCGCCGGCGCGGTCCTTGCCGTGGCGGCGCTCGCGTGGCTGCTGGTCTGGCTGCCGATCCAGGTCGACATCGCGCGACTGACGCGAGATCTTGCCCTGCAGCGCACCGCGCTGGCGCAGGCGCGCAGCCAAGCCGATGCCATGGCCGGGCTCGAACGCAGGACGCCCGCCGCGGTGCGCGACGCGCGTGCTGCGCTCGATCTTGCACTCGGCCAGTCCGGCATCAAGGCAAGCGCGATCGACCGCGCGGGCGACGATCTGCGCGTCACCGTCGACGGCGTTTCGTTCGATATCTTGACGGCACTGCTCGAATCGCTGCAGCGCGATGCGGCGCTGCGCGTGGTCGACCTCACTGCCGCTGCGCGCGTCGAGCCCGGGATGGTTCGCGCCGAGTTCACGTTGCGGCGCTAGCGATGCGCGGCTGGCTCGCCATCGGCGCCGGCGCAATATTGCTGGCGGTGGCGCTGGCGATCCAAGCGCCGGCGGCGCTGCTCGATCGCCGGGTAGCAGACTTGACCGACGGGCGGATCCGCATCGCTGCGGCGACCGGCAGTCTCTGGCGCGGGGCGGGCGAACTCACGCTCTTGCCGGACGGCGTGCGCATTCCAATCGCGTGGCGTCTCGAGCCGATGCCTTTGTTGCGCGGCGAGGTTGCCGGATCACTGACCGCGGCCGACGCGAACCGCCCCGCCACGTTCACCGCCGCACAGGAGGATTTCAGCGTGCACGACTTCGCCATCGCGCTGCCCGCCGCCGCGGTGTTGCGCACCGCCGGCGCGCCGAGTGCGCTGACGGATGCCGGCGGCACGCTGGCGCTCGAGGTCGCGGACCTTGTGCGCCGCGGCGATCGGCTCGAAGGCCGCGTCGACCTGCGCTGGAAGGACGCCGCGCTGCCCGCGTCACTGACGGGCACGTCGATCGCGCTAGGCGAGGTGCATGTCACCGCTGCCGGCAGCGGCAGCGAAATCCCGGCCACGCTGACCAACAGCGGAGGCGAGGTCGACGTGTCGGGAAGCATGGTCTTCTCGGCGCGCGGCACCCCTCGAATCGACGCACGAATCAAGCCGCGCGCGGGCCTTTCTGCCGAACGCAGCCAAGCGATCGCCGGCGTGCTGTCGGGCGTCGGCCGAGCGGATGGCGCGGGCGGGTTCCGCATCGTGTGGCCGTTCACCGTTCGATGACCCGCCGACGTACGCACCGCGCGGCGCGTGCCGGGCCGCGATCGACGAAGGCTTCCGCACCGGCGCAAGCCGCTGCGCCGGCGACGCTGCGCATAGGCGCCATCGACGGCCTGCGCGGCGCCGCGCTATGTCTGATGATCGTCTACCACTTTTCGTTCGACCTCAATTGGTTCGGTTTCATACGCGCCGACTTCGACCACGATCCTTTCTGGCTCGGCTTCCGCGGCGTGATCGTCAGCTCGTTCATGTTGCTGGTGGGCCTGAGCCTGCTGCTGGCGCGCCGGGCCGGCGTCACGCGGCGGCATTTCTGGCGACGGATCGCGCTGATCGCGTTCTGCGCGATCCTGGTCAGCGTCGCGAGCTACGTGACTTTTCCGCAGACCTTCATCACCTTCGGCATTCTCCATTGCATTGCGGTGGCGTCGGTGCTGGCCTGGCCGGCAACGCGCTTTCCGTTCGCGGCGCTGGCGGGAGGAGTTGCCATCGTCGTCATCGGCAACGTCGTCCAATTTCCGCTGTTCGACACGCCGTGGCTGCAATGGCTGGGGCTGATGACGCACAAGCCGCCGACCGAGGACTACGTGCCGCTGCTGCCCTGGCTGGGCGTCGTCATGATCGGCATTGCACTCGGCCACCTGCTTTCGCTTCGACAATTCCGCCCGCTGCGACCGCTGTCGAAGGTCACGCCGCGCTGGCTGCTGTGGCTCGGCCGCCATAGCCTGCTGGTGTACATGCTGCACCAGCCGGTGCTGATAGGCCTGTTGCGCGTGCTGCGCGACTGAAGTCGAAGTCGCCGGCGCGCGCGGGTTGGCGCTTGGCGGCGGCAAGCCGACTCGGCTATACTCGTTTCTTTGCAGGCCAGGCGCGTAGCTCAGCTGGTTAGAGCACCACCTTGACATGGTGGGGGTCGTTGGTTCGAGTCCAATCGCGCCTACCATTCATTGCAACGGGTTGGCTCAAGGTCGAACGGGGAAAGGCATGGTTATGACACCGCGAACGCGCAAGGAGACCGACTGATCATTCGGCGGGTTCGCACGCGTGTATATCGACAAAAGTGCGGCGCGTCCGCACTTTTTTTTGCATCGAGGAATAGACCATGCCCGACATTCGCTTACCAGACGGCGCGATCAAGCATTTCGACGCGCCGGTGACCGTTGCCGAAGTCGCGGCATCAATCGGGCCCGGGCTTGCCAAAGCCGCGCTGGCGGGCCGGGTCGACGGCAAGCTGGTCGACACGTCATACCGGATCGACCGCGACGCGACGCTCGCGATCGTCACCGACAAGGATCCGGACGGGCTCGAGGTCCTGCGCCATTCGACCGCGCACCTGCTCGCCTACGCGGTCAAGGAATTGTTTCCCGACGCGCAGGTGACGATCGGTCCGGTGATCGAGGACGGCTTCTACTACGACTTTTCGTACAAACGGCCGTTCACGCCCGAGGATCTGGCCGCCATCGAGCAGAAGATGGCCGAGCTCGCGAAAAAGGACGAGCCGGTCGAGCGCAAGGTGATGGCGCGCGACGACGCGGTGCAGTACTTCGAATCGCTCGGCGAGCACTACAAGGCCGAGATCATCGGCTCGATTCCGGCCAACGAATCGATCTCGCTCTACAGCGAGGGCAGGTTCACCGACCTTTGCCGCGGCCCGCACGTCCCTTCGACCGGCAAGCTCAAGGTGTTCAGGCTGACCAAGCTCGCCGGAGCGTACTGGCGCGGTGACTCCCGGAACGAAATGCTGCAGCGGATCTACGGCACCGCGTGGGCGAAAAAGGAAGACCTCGATGCCTACCTGCATCGCATCGAGGAGGCGGAAAAGCGCGATCACCGCAAGCTCGGCCGCCAGCTCGACCTGTTCCACTTGCGGGAAGAGGCGCCGGGGATGGTCTTCTGGCATCCGAAGGGCTGGACGGTCTGGCAGCAAGTCGAGCAGTACATGCGCCGCGCGTACCAGGAGAACGGCTACCAGGAAGTCAAATGCCCGATGATCCTCGACCGTTCGCTCTGGGAGAAATCGGGCCATTGGCAGAACTACAAGGAAAACATGTTCACCACGGAGTCGGAAAAACGCGACTTCGCGATCAAGCCGATGAACTGTCCCGGCCATATCCTGGTCTTCAATTCGAACATGCGCAGTTACCGCGATCTGCCGCTGCGTTACGGCGAATTCGGCTCGTGCCATCGCAACGAGCCGTCCGGCGCATTGCACGGGCTGATGCGGGTGCGCGGCTTCACCCAGGACGACGGCCACATCTTCTGCAGCGAGGAACAGATCCAGCCCGAGGTGACGGCCTTCAACCAGCAGGCGCTGGCCATCTATCGGGATTTCGGTTTCGACGAGGTGACGATCAAGCTCGCGCTGCGGCCCGATCAGCGCCTCGGCACCGACGATACCTGGGATCGCGCCGAGAACGCTCTGCGCCGCGCCTTGAGCGCGTGCCAAGTCGAATGGACCGAGCTGCCGGGCGAAGGCGCGTTTTACGGTCCCAAGATCGAATACCACCTGAAGGACTCGCTGGGCCGCTCATGGCAATGCGGCACGATGCAGGTCGATTTTTCGATGCCGGCGCGGCTCGATGCGGAATATGTGGCCGAGGACAACACGCGCAAGGTGCCGGTGATGCTGCATCGGGCGATCGTCGGCTCGCTCGAGCGTTTCATCGGAATCCTGATCGAGCACCACGGCGGCGCGCTGCCCTTGTGGCTCGCACCGGTCCAGCTCGCCGTGCTGACGATCACCGACCGCCAGGCGGCGTACGCCCCGCGGGTCGTCGCGGCCCTGAAGGCGGCCGGCTTCCGGGCGCTGGCCGATTTGCGTAACGAGAAAATAACCTATAAAATTCGAGAACATAGCCTGCAAAAGTTGCCGTACCAGATTATCCTGGGCGACAAGGAAATGCAGACTGAACAGGTGGCCGTGCGAACCCGCGCTGGCGAGGACCTGGGGGCGATGCCTCTGGAATCCTTGATGCGACGTCTCGAAGCCGAGATGGCGTCCCGTCGCTGATGCGTCGGGACTTTAGCGAAGCGCGGGCGGTACGGCCGATTTTTTGATTATTGAGGAGCAACACAATAGCCCAGGACAAAGCACAGCGGGTCAACGGCGAAATCAATTGCCCGGAGGTCCGCTTGGTCGGTGCAGAAGGTGAACAACTCGGTATCGTGCCCATCGCGGATGCGATCGCGCGGGCGGAAGCTGCGGAACTCGACCTGGTGGAAATCGCACCACTGGCCGAACCGCCGGTTGCCCGCATCATGGACTTCGGCAAGTTCAAGTACCGCGAGGCCAAGCGCCAGCACGAAGCGAAACTGAAGCTGAAGCAGATCCAGGTCAAGGAAGTCAAATTCCGGCCCGGTACCGATGAAGGCGATTACAAGATCAAGCTCAGGAACCTCGTTCGCTTCCTGGGCGAAGGCGACAAGGCGAAGGTGACCTTGCGTTTCCGCGGTCGCGAAATGGCGCACCAGGAATTCGGCATTCGCCTGTTGGAACGCATTCGCGGCGATCTGGAGCCGCACAGCGTAGTCGAGCAGTTTCCCAGACTCGAGGGCAGGCAAATGGTGATGCTGCTGGCCCCGAAGAAAGTTGCGGTAACCAAGCATCACCCGAACAAGCCCGAAGCCGGTAAAGGCGCGAGCCAAAAAGCCTCTCCTCCGGAGAGCACCGCCGTGGGCAGCAAATAGGAATTGTCATGCCGAAGATGAAGACCAAGAGCGGCGCGAAAAAGCGCTTTCGCGTGCGCGGAAGCGGCAGCATCAAGCGCTCGCAGGCGTTCAAGCGCCACATCCTCACCAAGAAAACCACCAAGAGCAAGCGGCAGCTGCGCGGCTCCACCTCGGTCGACCGCACCAACGCGGACTCGGTGCGCGCCATGCTGCCGTACGCATAACGGGAGCCCACGATGCCAAGAGTCAAGCGTGGGGTGACCGCCAAGGCGCGGCACAAGAAGATACTGACCCTGTCGAAGGGATATCGCGGCAGGCGCAGCAACGTCTATCGCATCGCGAAGGAAGCGGTGATGAAGGCGGGGCAATATCAATATCGCGATCGCCGCCAGAAGAAGCGCGAATTCCGGGCGCTGTGGATCGCGCGCATCAACGCCGCAGTCCGCGAGCTGGGAATGAGCTACAGCGTGTTCATGAACGGGCTCAAGAAGGCATCGATCGACATCGACCGCAAGGTGCTGGCGGACCTCGCCGTGCACGACAAGACGGCTTTTAGCAAGATCGCGGAGCAGGCCAAAGCCTCTCTGGCCTGAGAACCGGAAATCCACGAGGGAGGCGCGACACCGCCTCCCTTTTTTTGTTTCTGTGCCATGGACCCGAACTCGAGACCATCGTCGCCGCCGCGCACGCCGACTTCGCGGCCTGCCACGACGCGGCCGCGCTGGAAAACGCCAAGGCGCGGTATCTCGGCAAGACCGGCGCGCTGACCGAGCACATGAAGGCGCTGGCAAAGTTGGGCGCTGCCGAACGCCCCGCGGCCGGCGCGCGCATCAATTACATCAAGGCGCTCATCGAGGAGGCGCTTGCCAAGCGCCGCGACGAGCTCGCCGACGACCAGGCTCGCGCAGCAGCTCGCGGGCGAGGCGCTCGACGTCTCGCTGCCGGGACGCAGCAACGACGTCGGCACGCTGCACCCGATCACGCGCACGATGCAGCGCATCGAGACGCTCTTCCATTCGCTGGGCTTCACCGTCGCCGACGGCCCGGAAATCGAGGACGACTTCCACAATTTCACCGCGCTCAATACGCCGGAAGATCACCCTGCCCGCTCGATGCACGACACGTTCTATGTCGACGGCGGGATGGTGCTGCGCACGCACACCTCGCCGATCCAGGTGCGCTACATGGAATCGCACCCGCCGCCGATCAAGATCATCGCTCCGGGGCGCGTCTACCGGGTCGACAGCGACGCGACGCACTCGCCGATGTTTCACCAGGTCGAGGGCCTGTGGATCGACGAAGAGGTGTCCTTCGCCGACCTCAAAGGCGTATTCACCGAGTTCCTCCAACGTTTTTTTGAGCGCGACGACCTGAAGGTCCGCTTCCGGCCTTCGTTCTTCCCGTTCACCGAGCCGTCGGCGGAGATCGACATGAGCTACGGCGACGGCTGGCTGGAAATTTCCGGCGCCGGACAGGTGCACCCGAACGTATTGCGCGCGGTCGGCATCGACCCCGAGCGCTACCAGGGTTTCGCCTTCGGCATGGGTCCGGACCGGCTGGCGATGCTTCGCTACGGCGTCGACGACCTGCGGCTTTTCTATGAAAACGATCTGCGCTTTCTGCGGCAGTTCGCCTAGCGCGGGTCGCCGAGACGATCCGCCGGTCGTGCCGTGAAATTCTCCGAACACTGGCTGCGCACGCTTGCCGACCCGCCGATCGGCGGGGACGCGCTCGCCGACGCGTTGACCATGGCGGGGATCGAAGTCGAAGGCCGCGCGCCGGTCGCCCCACCGTTCTCCGGCGTCGTGGTCGGCAAGGTTCTCTCGGTCGAACGTCATCCGAATGCCGATCGGCTCACCGTCTGCCGCGTCGACGTCGGCCAGGCCGCGCCGGTGTCGGTCGTTTGCGGCGCGCCGAACGTCGCGGCGGGCGTCCTCGCGCCGCTTGCGCGCGTCGGCGCCGTGCTGCCGGCAGGGCTGACCATACGCCAGGCGGCGATGCGCGGCGTCGAATCGCAGGGCATGCTCTGCTCGGCCAGCGAGCTCGGCCTGTCGGACGATGCGTCCGGGCTGTTGCTGCTCGATCCGGATGCACCGCTCGGCGTCGATTTGCGCCGCGTCCTCGACCTCGACGATGCGGTGCTCGACGTCAAGCTGACGCCGAACCGCGCCGACTGCCTTTCGATCCTCGGCCTGGCGCGCGAGGTCGCCGCCATCACCGGCGCACCGCTCGCACCGCCGCCGCTCGTGCCGGTGCCCGGCGGCGGCAGCGCACGCCGGGGTGTTCGCGTCGAGGACGCGCTGGCGTGTCCGCGCTTTTGCGGCCGCGTCATCGAAGGCATCGACGCCAACGCGCCGACGCCGGCGTGGATCCGGCAGCGCATCGAGCGCAGCGGCATCCGCTCGATCTCGGCGGTAGTCGACGTCACCAACTACGTGATGCTGGAACTTGGACAACCGCTGCACGCCTACGACGACGCTTTGCTCGAGGGCGACATCGTCGTCCGCTTCGCACGGCCCGGCGAGCAACTGACGCTGCTCAACGGCCAGAAGCTCGATCTCGATCCCGACCTCCTGCTGGTCGCCGACGAAAAGAAACCGCTCGGCCTCGCCGGGATCATGGGTGGAGAGCACAGCGGTATCGGCAGCGGCACGACGACCGTCTTCCTCGAAGGCGCCTTCTGGAATCCGGCAGTGATCCAGGGCAAGGCGCGGCGGCTCGGCTTTGCCACCGATGCCGGGTTCCGCTTCGAGCGCGGCGTCGATTTCGCCATCGGGCCGGCCGCGCTCGACCGAGCCACGCAATTGATCATCGAGGTCTGCGGCGGCCGCGCCGGCGCGCTGATCGACGTTCTCGGCACGCTGCCGCGGCGCGACCCGGTGCGCGTGCGCAGCGCGCGCGTCAACCGCATCCTCGGCGTCACGATCGCGCCGGAGACCATCGGTGCGATCTTCGCGCGGCTCGGGCTCGCAGCCAAACGCGAGGGCGCGGACTTTGTCGTCACGCCACCGTCCTATCGCTTCGATCTCGCGATCGAAGAAGACTATATCGAGGAAGTCGCGCGGATGCATGGCTATGACAACATCCCCGCGAGGCCGGCGAAGCACGCCCAGGCTATGCTGCCGGCCCCCGAGAGCGTTCGCTCTGCGACGGCGCTGCGCAGCCGCCTGGTCGATCGCGACTACCACGAGGTCATCACATTCAGCTTCGTCAGCTCCGATACGGAGCGCCTGCTGAACGCCGACGCCGACCCGATCAAGGTGCTCAACCCGATCGCCAGCAACCTCGACGTGATGCGAACGACGCTTCTGGGTGGGCTGCTCGAAGTCCTGCGTACGAACGTCAATCGAAAGCTGGAGCGCGTGCGCGTGTTCGAAGCCGGCCGCTGTTTCGTTCGCGACGGCGAGCGCTGTGACCAGCCGCTGCGAATCGGCGGCCTCGCGTTCGGACCGGCCCTGGCCGAGCATTGGGATGGCGGCATGCGCGCGGTCGACTTTTTCGACGTCAAAGGCGACGTCGAGGCGCTCGCCGCTCCGCTGCCGGTGACCACCGAGGCGGCGCCGCACCCGGCGCTGCATCCGGGGCGGTCGGCCCGCATCCTCGTTTCCGGCACCGCGGTCGGCTGGATCGGCGAACTACACCCGCGCCTGGTCCGTGCCTTCGAATTGCCCAAGGCGCCCGTAGTTTTCGAGATCGACCAGGATGCGATCCAGCGGGTCGGCCTGCCGGTCGCACGCCCGGTGCCCCGTTTCCCGACGGTTCGCCGGGATCTGGCCGTGGTCGTCGACGACGGCGTTCCGGCACAGGCGCTCTTGGATGCGCTCAATGCCGTAAGGCCGGCGCATGTCGAGCGCATCGACGTGTTTGACGTCTACAGGGGACCCGGAGTCGCCCCTGGGAAGAAAAGCCTTGCAATTCTTGTGCTTATGCAAGATACTGCACGTACTTTGACGGACGCCGAAATCGACGCCACCGTGGCCGATTTGCTGCGGGAACTCGAAAATCGATTCAAGGCGACGTTACGCCAGTAGGGAATCCGATGACGCTCACTAAAGCCGAACTCGCCGATTTGCTCTTTGAGCAGCTCGGCCTTAACAAGCGCGAAGCCAAGGACATGGTCGAGCGCTTTTTCGAGGAAATCCGAATCGCGCTGGAATCGGGCGACAGCGTCAAATTGTCGGGCTTCGGCAATTTTCAGCTGCGCGAAAAACCGCAGCGTCCGGGCCGCAATCCCAAGACCGGTGAAGAAATTCCGATCACCGCGCGCCGGGTCGTCACCTTTCACGCCAGTCAGAAACTGAAGGCAATGGTCGAAGCCGCGAACCATGGCCGAGCCCAGGCAGACTAAGTCCGACCTTCCGGCGATACCCGCCAAGCGCTACTTCACCATAGGCGAGGTCAGCGACCTTTGCGCGGTGAAGCCGCACGTGCTGCGTTATTGGGAGCAGGAATTCACGCAGCTCAAGCCGGTGAAGCGCCGCGGCAACCGCCGCTACTACCAGCACCATGAGGTCTTGCTGATCCGGCGCATCCGCGACTTGCTCTACGAGCAGGGATTCACCATCAACGGCGCGCGGCACCGGCTCGAATCGGAGGTGCTGGGCGACGAGCCTCCCGCAAACTTCGACGGTAGCCGGCATCGGACAACTCGCCCGAACGCGGCGCTATCGTCTGCCCAAATACGTCAGGTCATCGAGGAAATCCGTCAGCTTTTGGCCCCCGCCGGATGAAGGCGATATAATTTGATGAATTTAATGATTATCCGTCGGGGCGTAGCGCAGCCTGGTAGCGCACCTGCATGGGGTGCAGGGGGTCGAGTGTTCGAATCACTTCGCCCCGACCATTTCCCCTGGGCTGGACAAGCGCATCGGGACTCGGCGCCCATGGCTATGTCCACGCCTTTGCCGCGGGCGTTTGCCAAACGGCGAGATTCAGCGCACGCTGGCCAAATCAGTTGTGATGAACAAATCGTTTACGAGGCACAACATTTGCTTCGTACATCCAGGTCGATCATCAAAATGAGCAGAAAACAATGACTTCTGCGCAACAGCGTCCAGCGAGCAAGAGCCCGGTCGTATCCGAACTGGCGATGGCGCGGGCGCAGCGCAACACCGTTCTGATCATCGACGACCTGTTCAGCAGCCGATTGCTGCTCGCCGAAATCGTCCGCCAGATCGACGGCAAGCTCAATCTCGAGCTCTTCGACACGCCGGGGCGGGCGCTCGAGTTCGCCCGCAACAACCGCGTCGACATGGTGTTGACCGACTACAAGCTGCCTGAATTCGACGGCGTGCAGCTCGTCCGCCAGATACGCGCCCTGCCCCACTGCGTCGATGTCCCGATCGTCGTCATCACCGTGGTCGACGACCGGCGCGTCCGCTACGAAGCGCTCGAAGCCGGCGCGACCGACTTCCTGATCAAGCCGCTGGACGAGCACGAGACCCGGGCGCGATGCGCGAACCTCCTCGAGCTTCGCCGGCACAAGATCGTGCTTTCAGACCAGGCGCGCGTTCTCCAGTACCAGGTAGACAAGTCGATCGCCGAAATTCATGAACGCGAGCTGGAGACCCTGGCCAAGCTTGCGAAGGCCGGCGAATTCCGCGACCAGACGACCGGCAATCATCTAATCCGCATGAGCAAATACTCGTCGCTGATCGGATCGCAGCTCGGATTGGCCCCGGAGACCGTGCACGTGCTGGAAGTTTCTGCGCCGATGCACGATATCGGCAAGATCGGCATCGCGGACTCCATTCTGCTGAAGAAAGGTCCGTTATCGGATGCCGAGATGACGTCGATGAAGAATCATCCCCGCATCGGCTACGACATTTTGAAGGGCAGCCCGTCGAAGTACCTCAGCATGGGCGCGATCATCGCGCTGGGACACCACGAAAAGTATGATGGCACGGGCTATCCGAACGGCCTGCACGGCGAAGACATCCCGATCGTCGCCCGCATCGTGGCCGTGGCCGACGTCTTCGATGCACTGGTCAGCGAAAGGCCCTACAAGCATGCCTGGAGCGTCGACGACAGCTTCGAATACGTGAACGCGCAGAGAGGCAAGCACTTCGATCCGAGGTGTGTCGAGGCATTTATGAGCGCGGGGGAGAAAATTCGACAGATTCAGAGTGAGTTGCGCGACAATTGAGCTCGCCTCGTCGTCTGTTTACGCTTATCTGCGTCGTAGTACATCGATAGGCGTAGGATTCTAAAAAACAGCTCCTCGCGGCTTTTCTCGTTCTAAGGTATGCTTTTCGCTTCGTTTCAGTCGGACGAATGCGAAACGTGCAGAGCCGGCAACGCCTACGCGACCTCTTACTTACGCGTGCAAGTGACTTACGGGAAGAAAGGCTGTTACGCCAAGGTAAGGGCTGGTTTCACATTCCTTGCCTAGGGCATGAGGCTCTCGGCGTAATCGCCGAATGCACTTTCCTCCGAAGATCTCCTGTTCCTGTACTACCGTGATCGTGCGTTGATGCAAGCACGCGGGGTCACTCCGCTCGAAATAGCTCGGGACCAATTCGCCACGGCGTCTTCATCCTCGGGGGGCAAGGTGATGCCGCTCCACGGGTCGTACCGTCGGCTTGGCATTTTCCCACCGATCGGCCCAACGGGCGCGCAGTGCCTGCCAGCGGTCGGCGCTGCCTGGGCTATGAAGTTGGCTGGGAAGCCAAACGTCGTTCTATGCACGATTGGAGATGCGGCGACGCGACAGGGTGAATTTTTCGAAGCGATTGCATTCGCAATCCAAGAATCCCTTCCCATCGTTTTCGTCATAGAAGACAACGGATTTGGGATCAGTACGTCGACTGCGCGGCAATTGCCTTTTCGACTCGGCATATTTTCAGAAAACATCTATCGCAAGGTTAACGGACGCTTAGTTGAATCTGTTCACGCGGCAAGTTGCGACGCGATCGCACAGGCACGCCGCGGCGATGGACCAGTGATCCTGTGGGTGGAACTCGATCGTCTGGCGTCGCACACTCATTCTGACGATCACCGCGCCTATCGCTCTGCTACCGAAATCGCAACGCTGCAATCGCGAGATCCAGTTGAGGTTTACGCTCAAACGCTCGTCGCGAGAGGCGACGTGACGGACGATGAAGTCCAGGCATTGCGACTCGAAGTTGGAATGCTCATCGACGACGCCTATCTGGAAGCCGAAAACGAATCGGGCCCTGATCTAACGTCTGCTGAGACACACGTATTCGGTCCTTCGACTCCAAACGGGCACGCGATGCCCTTCGCGCTGGACTCATCGGCTTCCACCATGGTTGGAGCTCTGAATCTGTGCCTTCGAGAGGCGCTAGACCGGCTACCTACAACGATCTTGTTTGGGGAAGACATTGAAGATCCCAAAGGAGGAGTGTTTGGATTTACCAAAGGGCTCTCTACGCGTCATCCTGGACGGGTAATAAATTCGCCATTGGCTGAAGCGACGATCGTCGGCACGGCTGTCGGTCTTGCAGTGTCTGGGTATCGCCCTATTTTCGAATTGCAGTTTATCGACTTTGCTATTCCTGCTCTCAACCAGCTCATAAATCAGGTTGCCACATTGCGATGGCGGTCTAATGGCGATTGGACCTGCCCAGCCGTTTTCTACGCGCCTTGCGGTGCGTATCTGCCCGCAGGTGGGCCGTGGCATAGCCAATCGAATGAGGCGTTTTGGACACACATCCCAGGGCTGCGTATTGCGGTCCCGAGCACGCCGGAAGACTTGGCGGGAATTCTTTGGACTTCTCTTCATGAAACTGATCCGACGTTGTTGCTCATACCTAAGCACATCATGCGAGTGCGCCACGAAGCTGTCGAGGCGCGATCGGTTGGATTCGGCCGAGGACGCATTGTGCGTCCTGGGAATGACGTCACGGTTGTTGCATGGGGTAACTGCGTCGAGCTTGCCCGTATGGCGGCAGAGCAGATGAGCGCCGAGTGTTCAGTCGAAATTGTTGACCCAATTAGTCTCGTGCCGTGTGACTGGGAGATGATCGAATCATCGATAGCAAAGACAGGGCGTCTGGTTGTAGTTAGCGAGGACGCACGAACAAGCAGCTTTGGCCAAGCAATTGTCGCCCAGGTAGTCGGTTCGCAGGATCAATTCAATCGCTTCCTGTCACCACCACTACTCGTCGCGCGGCCAGACGCACACATCGCGTTTCACCCCGCTGTGGAGTACGCGACCTTACCGGATTTGGCCAAGGTCAAAGCGGCCATTCTGGATGTCTTAGGATAGGATTGCCACGAAAATGCTTGAGGTCCGCATACCCCAACTTGGCGAGGGACTCAGAGAGGTACGTATCGTCCAGCTGCTACCGAAACCCGGCGACGTGGTCCGTCGTGGCGATCCTTTGTATGTCATTGAGACCGACAAGACGACCGTTGAAATGGAATCGCCTCATAGCGGACGTATACACCGGTGGCTTGTGAACACTGACGATGTTGTTCCGATCGGCGCACCGATCGTCGTGCTGGTGGATTCCATCGAAGGGGGCGCCATAGTGCCACCGATTGCCACCTTGAGACTGATCCCTCCAAGAACGCGTGCTTATGCGAGGACGAAAGGGATCGACGACCAAAAATTGGAAGATATTCCTTCTGTAACCGATAAGGTACTTCCGTCCGATATCGATGCTTATCTAGCGAAGCTTAGCGCCATTCAACCGCCAGGCGCTGGCTACGTTGACCGCAAAGTCACGCAAGAACATCGCACGTTCATTTATCGATTGCGCCGCAGCGCATCTACCACAATTCCTGGCACCGTTGCCATAGAGCTCCCATGGAAGGAGTTCTCTCGCACGCGAGCACAGTCTGACGGTCCACGGCCGTCGCCGTTCCAAATGTTCGGACACGCGGTTGCCAAGTCTGCTCAAGCACATCCAAAGCTTCGCTCAGTAATGAGTGGTGACGATGCAATTCGAGAATACGATCGTGTGAATCTCGGATTGGCGCTTGCGCAGGCCCAATGACGGCCTTATCACGGCCGTGATACGCGGAGCTGACAGGATGACGCTACCGGAGTTCGTTCGCGCCTGCACGCACCAGATGCGAACGGCTATTCGGACCGGAGATCAGGCGACCGACGATACGCAGATTATTTTGACGCACCTCGGCGCATTTGACGTTATCGATGCCACTCCAACGCTTATCGCACCGGCGTCGTCAATTATTTTTCTCGGGGCGCCATCCGGCCAATCCGACATTGCACGTGTCGTTATGACCTTCGACCATCGATTAATGAACGGAATGGCAGCAGCCGCTTTTTTGAAGACGCTCGCGGACAATCTAAGACGTAAGCATCTTTTTTCATCGCGTCGGTGAAACTGCCGCATTTCGTCCATAGAGCGACAGAATTCGACACCGACAGGCTGCCAGCGCTGAGGGATATATAGGGGAAATAGTCGCCTGTACCCTACGGCATGATAATTGCTTTGGCATATATATCGCCGGGCTATCGTGGCGTAGAATTCTCACTCGAAGTTAGGTATAACGATTTTATACGGATCAAGTACTTGAATCACTCAGTGAACACGGGAATCAAGCGCTGGACCACGCGGGCCGGGTGGACGGAGATGATCGCGCTCGCGCCGCGCGCCGAATTCGAACAGGCTGGGTTGCGGCTGATTATCGGCACTCTAATTCTCGCCGTCTTGATATGGCGAGCACTGGGACGAGACGATCCTAGTTCAGAGTTGCCGCACATGGTCTGGTTCCTGGCGGGATTCGTTGCCTTCGCGATAGCCATCATCCTGCGGATCCTGTCCAATCCGCAGGAATCGCCGCTACGCCGGATCCTCGGCATCGTCGCGGACAATGCCGGCACGACGTACTTCATGCTCCTTATGGGAGAGAGTGGAGCAATCGTCGTCGCTATTTATCTGTTTGTGGCTTTTGGCAATGGCTTCCGCTTTGGCCAGCTTTACCTTCGCATATCCCACGGCATCGCGCTTGTTGGCTTCGCTCTTAGTTCTGTATTTCTCGGACTTTTGGCCGCGAGCACATTTGGTCGGCCTCGGCTGGTTTATCGCCCTGCTCGTGTTGCCGTTTTACGTCGGAACGTTGTCGCAGCGGCTCAAGAAAGAAAAAGAGCGCGCTGACGAAGCGAACGCGTCCAAGGACCGTTTTCTCGCAAACGTCAGTCATGAAATGCGGACGCCGTTGAACGGCGTCATCGCAATGGCCGACCTATTGCGCGAGACCAGTATGAATGAATCCCAGCGTGAGATTGTTCAAACGCTCGGCACATCCGCTCAGCTTGCGCTCGCCCAAATCGAAGACGTTCTTGACATGGCGAAGCTTCAAGCTGGGCGGGTGAACATTGAAACGAAGCCGTTCGACTTTGGCAGATTGGTGACCGATACGGTCAAAGTCATCCTACCTCAGGCCCGGTACAAGAAACTTACAGTTAACACTGATGTTGCAGATGAAGCCGCTCGCTGGTTTGCTGGCGATTCGCATCATTTGCGGCAGATACTACTAAATCTCCTCTCCAACGCTGTGAAATTTACGGAGCGCGGAGAAATCTCGCTTACTGCCAGGATCGTTAACACGGTCGATACGGTTTCGATGATGCGGATTGAAGTTCGTGACACCGGAATCGGCATCGATGTCTCTAAACAGGCGGCAATATTTGAGCCTTTCGCGCAGGCGGATGACTCCATTACTCGCGTTTATGGCGGCACAGGCCTCGGCACGACGATCGCTCGCCAGCTCGTGGGGTTGATGGGCGGAACCATCGGTCTCGAAAGCAAACTTGGAATTGGGTCGACGTTTTGGATAGAGATTCCTCTGCCACATAGCGCGCCTCAAGGAATTGACCTTGTCGAGGAACTGGCAGCAAGCGTTAAGTTGGCGACTGGCGCCGCGGCCGTACGTGACTTGGGACGTGAAGCGACCGTCCACAGAATGCGTGGCGCCAGAGTGCTAGTTGCCGAAGACAATCCAACAAATCAACGCGTCACGCAGTTGATACTGGAAAGCGGCGGCCATATTGCAACCATCGTTAAGAATGGCGAAGAGGCGCTAGACGCACTCGAAACTGGAAGCTTCCACATAGCCTTATTCGACATGTCAATGCCGGGAGTGAGCGGCCTTGAGGCGCTAAAGCTTTATCAGTTCACCGCGACAAAGCCGATTCCAATCTTAATGCTATCGGCAAATGTTACGACCGAGGCGTCGCTCAATGCCAGGCCGCTGGCGCCGCCGAGTTCATTCCAAAGCCGGTCCGCCCCTCGGCGTTGCTCGAGGCAATCGAGCGTCACCTGGCTGTCGACGCGGAAACGTTCATCGCTCCGCCAGTTCGCTCGGAAGAGCGGCCCGCGCTTGCAGTGGTGGATACGCCGCTAATCGATCAAGGGGTACTGTCAGATCTGTCGCGGATATCGTCGGACTCCACTTTTGTGGAGCGGTTGATTCTCGGCTTCCACTCAGACAGCGAACGACTGGTCGCTGAGGTCTGCCAAGCGCTTGCACAACGAAAATACGAGAGCGCAAAAGATTCCGCACACGCGTTGAAAGGCGGTGCCGGCAGTGTCGGCGCCTCCCAACTCACTCAGTTCGCAGTTCGGCTGGAAAAGGCAACCCATGAGACGCTGCGACTGAAGGCGTCACAGTGGGCTGACGAGTTAGTCAAAACTGCCGCGCGCACATACGCGGCGCTCGAAGAGTACCTTGAGACTAGGCGAAAGTCTCAATCGTCCTCTTCTTAGTAGCCTGCGCTACAAGGATCAAACTCGCCGACGCTCACGTAAATGAGGCGGCGGCCACGCAGCTTTCTGCTTACTCTTCCTAGTCCGCGCCGCCAACTGCCTCCAGGCGAGTTATAGGCGAGGCTTCCTCCGCTGTGGCCTCGGCGGCATTACGCTGTTGCGCACGCACCAAGCGCTCCATCATCTTCAGGTCGCGTTGTTCAAGTTTCATTGCGGCGTCGACCCACACTTCGACAATGCGCGCCAATTCTTCGTGTGTTATCGGGTTAAGATCCGTGCGCACTTTTTCGATGCCGCGCCGACCATTTCCACTCTTCGCGTGCTTACGAACATAGCTGTAAACGGCCGCTTCACCTGTGCCATCCGGCGTTAGTACATCGACAACTCCCATGTCAAAGAGTTGGCGCGCGGAATACAGTATCGCCGCTAGTAACTAATTCTTCAGTTATGCGCCGACCGACCTTCCGCGACAGGAAACTGTATGCACCCATTCCGGGAAATAGATTGAAAAGGATTTCGGGGAAACCCATTCGCGCCGATTCCTCGGCCACAACGACAGAGCTTGCCAGTGCACCCTCGAATCCACCACCGAACGCTGTGCCCTGAACCAGAGAAATCGTTGTCAATGGCAAGTCGAAGTTCCGATGCCATGGCAACAAATCGCTAATACAAAGGTTGCCATACCGTAGAAGTTGGTCCCGATCTTTACGCACTATTGCACTACGGAACAGCGCTAGGTCGCCTCCAAGGCTAAACACATTTGGCATTTTTGAAGCCAGTACAACGTACTGGATCAGATGCTCCTGGCCCTTATGACGTATCACGCCATTCGCTTCGACGACGTCGTCAATAAAACCGCGGACTTCACTCAGAAACGGCGCATTAAACGAGCCGAAACGCGGATTCATCAGCGCCCAATAGACACCATACTCCTCGTCAAAACGTCGCTCGAGCTGAGAAGATTGCGTTTGTGGTTGTAGAAAATGGACGTCAGCGATTGCGTTCATAGCTCTGCTCCCTGATGAGAAGACACCCCGGTTTCGCGACAACAAAAGACACTCTGAATTCGGCGCGACAAATGTTCGGATCACGCGAAAGCCGCGCGAACACAAATATGGACGCATTGTGGCAAACAATATGGCACAAGTGCATCTATATTTGAAAGACCCCTTCCCCATCCGTGCCCCGAGGCTTGCCACGCTGCCGCGTCAACGACGCTTTTCGCAGGTTGGTAGCCTACAAGTTGTCGGATCGCCAAACGCTGAGATTGTGGCCCTCTACAAGAGCCACTTTTCTATATTTTTTCAGGAACTTACTTGCTTATCGCTAAGCGCCCGCGGGGAAAGCCAGCGCCATCAAAGGGAGCTCACCGATCAGAGCCTTCTCCACCCGCCCAGCCCCAACCCCTCGATCGGCCTGAAGGTTGCCTTGTAGGCCATCTTTCGGCTCTGCCCGATCCAATAGCCGAGGTAAAGGTGGCGCAGGCCGAGTTCGCGGCAACGCTGGATCTGCCACAGGACGTTATAGGTCCCATAGCTGGCGCCGGGCGGCGTCGGGTCGTAGAACGTATAGACCGATGAGAGGCCGTCGTGCAGACGGTCGACCAGGCTCACCATCCGCAGCCTCCCCTGGTCGCGAAATTCGAACAGGTCGGTCGCGACATTGCTGTGCAAGAGGAAGTGCTGGTACTGCTCGCGGCTATCCTGGTCCATGCCTCCGCCGGGGTGGCGAAAGCGCTGATATTGCAGGTAAAGCGCGTAATGCTCGTTATCGAACGCCAATCTGCGCTGAACTCCCGTTAACTCGCAATGCCTGCGCCAGGTCTTTCTTTGCGTGCGATTGGGTTCGAAATCCGCCACCGGGATCCGCACCGGAACGCAGGCGCGGCAGCGGTCGCAGTACGGGCGATAGGTGAACGCCCCGCTGCGGCGGAATCCCAGCCGCACCAATTCGCTGTAGACGCCGCTGTCGATCAGGTGGCTGGGCGTCGCGACCTGCGACCGCGCCATCCGGTCAGGCAGGTAGCTGCAGGGATACGGCGCGGTGGCATAGAACTGCAGCGCAGTCAGCGGGAGATCGTTGAGCTTGGTCACGGTCGGTCGGCTTCGCCCGGCATCCCATCGTTCCAGGGCTCCGCAGGCTGCGTCGAGTTTACCAACCGCGCGAGCCGCTCGGCAAACTCGCGCCGTGAAATCGGTCGCGCGCCGAACCGCGCGAGATGCTCGGTCTGCTGTTGGCAATCGATCATCGGCATCGCGCGCCGCTTGAGCACGTCGATCAAGTGGACAAGCGCCACCTTGGACGCGTTCGGTACGCGCGCGAACATCGACTCGCCGAAGAACATCCGGCCGATGGCCACGCCATACAATCCTCCGGCCAGCGCATCGCCCTGCCACGCTTCGACCGAATGCGCATACCCCAAGCGGTGAAGCTCGCCGTACGCGTCGACCATCGCCGGCGTGATCCAGGTGCCGCCGTCGTCGGCCCGCGGCTCGGCGCACGCCTCGATCACGCGCCTGAACGCGCTATCGACCCGGATATCGAACCGGCGCTGCGCGACCAGCTTGCGCAGCGAGCGCGCCACCCGAAACTCCTCCACGAACAGCACCATCCTCGGATCGGGGCTCCACCAGAGGATCGGCTGTCCGGTGCTGTACCAGGGGAAGATGCCCTGCCGGTAGGCGGCGATCAGCCGCCCCGCCGAGAGATCGCCCCCGGCGGCAAGCAAGCCATTCGGCTCGACGAGCGCGGTATCGATCGGCGGAAACGCGCCGGTGCGCAACCACGGAATCATCGTCTCATTCTGCGGGTGGCGCCAACGCGCAACAAGCGGCAGCCGGGCGTACATGGTGTCAGAGGGAGGGTCTGGCGGTACCGAAGGTCGGACATCAAGCGGCCTAATTGTTTCTTGACGACGGCGTAGCACTCGCACGCGCCGGCCTCCAATTCAGACCGCTCGAGCACTGCAAACAACGGGCGCCTACCGCTCGCGGCCCTTTCGCAAGACCTGCCGCTGGCGCGGCATCGCCGCAGAACACGCCCGAACATATCATCCGCAGACCAACGGCAAGGGTGATCATTCCTTCGTGACAATCATGCCCGACCTTGATTCTGATCAAATAAACCGGGCCTCAGTACGCTAGATTGCAGAGGAAATGCGCAGGGCAATCGCAAAGCAAGGCGATCGGCGACTCTGGACCGTCGCCTGAGCAAATCAGGAGTAAGGCAATGAAATCGAGTAGCAACGCTTGGTATCGCCCGTCAGACGCGCTACCTGTGCGCCACGTTCAATCCACTCGAAGGAAGACAATCATGCAGCCAGGCAAGTTGAGGACGTTCATCGCGGGGCTCGCGATGGCAGCTGGGGCGCTGCTGCTGCTCGGGCCGGAAAGCGCACAGGCCGTGCCGAGCTTTGCGCGCCAGACCGGACTGGCCTGCGAGGGCTGCCACACGGTGTTCCCCGAGCTGACGCCTTTCGGGCGGCGCTTCAAGCTCAGTGGGTACACGCTGGACAACCTGCCGCAAGTCAGCGGGATGGCCCCGAGCAAGGAGCAGACGCTGATTCTCAACCAATTGCCTCCGCTGTCGTTCATGTTCCAGACCTCCTACACCAACACCAAGGCGGCGCTGCCCGACACCGCGCTCCCCGGAGAGCTTGCCAAGAACGGCCAGGTGCTGTTCCCGCAGCAGGCGAGCCTGTTCTACGCTGGCCGGATCGCGCCGAACTTCGGCGCGTTCGTGCAGATGACCTACGACGGCACCGCGGGCCAATTCGGCTGGGACAACACCGACATCCGCTACGCCATGCTGGCCAGCGACAATTTGCTCTGGGGCATCAGCTTCAACAACAACCCCACGGTGCAGGACCTTTGGAACACCACTCCGGCCTGGCAGTCGCCGTTTGACCAGCGCAGCGCGACCGCGCCGACGCCCGGCATGACCACGATGATCGACGGCGGGCTCGCGGACGCCGGGGTCGCGGGGCTTACTGCATACGCCTCCTGGAACGACGTGTACGTGGAGTTGGGCGCCTACCGCTCGGCACCCGCGGCAGCCCAGATCGATAGCACCAGCACCAATGTGGTGAAAGGCCTGGCGCCATACTGGCGGATCGCCTACGAGCGTCAGTGGGGCCGCAACTCCTGGGAGGTCGGCGCCTACGGCGTGCAGGCCAGGCTGTACCCGGGGGGCGGCATCGCGCTGTCGGGCCAGACCAATAAGTTCAGCGACTGGGCGATCGACTCGCAGTACCAGTACATCGGCGACGAGCACATGCTGTCGGTGATGGCCACCTACATCAAAGAGAAGCAGACCCTCGACGCGACCTTCGGCGCTGGGGGCTCGAGCAATCTGTCGAACGACCTGAAGACGTTCAGGATCGCGACGAGCTATTACTACCATCGCAAGTACGGCGCCGCGCTCGGGTACTTCTCGACCACCGGGTCCGAGGATGCGGGGCTTTACGCGCCGGCCGCAGTAACGGGCTTCGCCAACAACAAGCCGGACAGCAACGGCTGGACTGCGGAGCTCGACTGGGTCCCCTATCAGAACACCAAGCTCGCGCTGCAATACACGATGTACAACAAGTTTAATGGCGGGGACACGAACTATGATGGCGCCAATAGGAATGCGAAGGACAACAACACGCTCTACATCCTTGGCTGGATCAACTTCTAGACGAACGACGATGAAACATATCATTGCACTTGCAGCTGGCGCCATTCTCGCAGCCGGCACGGGCGCGGCGCTGGCGCAGCAGGACGCGAAGGCGCTCGCCACCGGCGTGTGCTCCGCCTGCCACGGCCCCGAGGGCAAAAGCGTATCGCCCGTGTTCCCGCGCCTCGCCGGGCAGCAGTCGGCGTACATCATCCTGCAGCTCGACGCGTTCCGCAGCCACGCGCGGGGCGACCCGAACGCCCAGGCCTACATGTGGGGCATGTCGTCGCAACTCTCCGACGACGCGATCAAGGCGTTGGCGGACTACTACTCGGCGCAGAAGCCGTCGCCCGGAGTCGCGGGCGATCCCGCGCTGGTGGCCGAGGGGCAGAAGATCTACACGCAAGGGATCCCGGCGCAGAATGTGCTGGCGTGCGCGTCGTGCCACGGTACGGCCGCGGAAGGCGCGGCCGCGTTCCCGCGTCTCGCCGGACAGCACAGCGACTACCTGGTCGCGCAGCTTGAGGGCTTCCAGTCTGGGACCCGCGCCAACGCGCCTATCATGACCAACGTGGTGCGCACCTTGAGCCCCCAGCAGATCAGGGCGGTGGCGATCTATGCCGCCTCGAGATAGCAGGCGGTTGAAAGTCGCCGGGCGGAAGCGCAGTCTCCCCGGGGCGCGTCCCCGTGCTCTTCCGTCTCGTTCCTTCTTGCGATCGGGCAAGGAAAAAATGCGAATAGCGCTCCTGGTACTCGTTTCCCTTGCGCTCGCTGGCGTCTCTGCAGCGCGCGCCGCCGATCCGGAGAACGCCGTACTGCAGCAGGAAGTCAAGGCGCTGAAAGAGATGGTGCATGACCTGCAGGAGCGCGTGAAAGTGCTCGAAGGGCGCTCGCCCGTCCCGCCTCAGGCCTCGCCCGTCCCGACTCAGGCCTCGCCCGTCCCGACTCAGGCCTCGCCCGTCCCGCCTCAGGCCTCGCCCGTCCCGACTCAGGCTTCGCAGGCCGTCCCGCAGGCCGCGCCCATCGCGGCGGCCCCGCTCGGGGCGACCTCGGGGTACGTCAGCCCGGAGGCGGCGCTAAGGGCGAACTGGTCGAAGGTCGTGCAGGAGATGGACCAAGGCGAAGTAGCGAGGCTGCTGGGCACGCCGTCCAGGAAGTTCACGCTTAACGGCAGGACCGTCTGGTACTACTACTACCCCGCCACCGGCGGCGGCTCCGTGTTCTTCACCGACGCGGGCCGGGTCTCGAGCCGCCAGTCGCCGTTTGGCTGGGACTGGTAAGCTCGCCGCCGGAGGTCGTTGGCGCGTATGACATGAGCCGAGGTTGCCGGGGGAACCGGCAACCCTGGCCATCGCGTGATCCCCCAGTCAGCGATGCTCGCCGGCACGGTGCACGCCTTCTCGCGCCCGGTCATGGAGCGCATCGAAACCTCGATAAGGCGCATCGCTGCGGGCGTGGCGGAGGGCTTCGGCGCCAAGGCCGAGGTGGACTTGCGGAGGCTCGATGGGCAACGACAAGCGCTGCAGTTGGGCGGGCACCGATGCGCGGATGATCGCGTATCACGACGACGAATGGGGCGTGCCGGTCCACGACGACCGCAGGCTCTTCGAGTTCCTGGTCCTGGAAGGCGCGCAGGCGGGACTGAGCTGGAAAACCATCCTCGACAAGCGCGAAGGCTACCGCGAGGCGTTCGCCGGTTTCGATCCGGCCAGGGTCGCGCGATTCGATCGCCGGCGTATCGCAAAGCTGCTGCAGAATCCGCAAATCGTGCGCAACCGCCTCAAGGTCGAGAGCTCGGTGACCAACGCCGCTGCATTCGTCGCCGTCCAGCGCGAGTTCGGCAGCTTCGATCGTTTTGTATGGGAGAGCGTCGCATCGGCACCCCGCATCAACCGGTGGCGGCGCGCGAATGACGTGCCGGCGAGCACGCCTGACTCCGACGCCTTGTCCAAAACGCTCAAGCAGCGCGGTTTCCGCTTTGTCGGGACGACGATCTGCTATGCGTTCATGCAGGCGACCGGGCTGGTCAACGACCACGTGGTCGACTGCTTCCGTCACCCGCGTCGGTCGCGCTGATCCTCGCCGACGGACGATTCAGCCCCGGGCGGGTGCTACGGCATCAGGAGGACGGCGGCCTTCCGTGCATTCACTTCGCTGGAAGTCGAACGCTCGCGAGGTCCGTCCCCACGATAACGTTTCCAGTGAAGCCGCTCTCTTCGACCGCTTTCCTGTAATCGGCGACCGTGAGAGCGCCACCCGGAATTTTCCACGGTCCCTGGCGTTCTGCCCCGATCGGCGGAATGAGATGCGTAAGCATGAGGTACTTTGCTCCAAGCCGTTTCGCCATTAGTCCCAAGTCGGAGGCAGTGCTCTGCCGATAGAAGATCGGCGGTGGCATTCCGCTGTCTTTGTCTGGTCCCATGACGGGATGTATCGTCGAATGAACAATGATATCGACCCCCTTTGCCAACTTCTCGACCTCGTCTGAGGTAGAAGATGGGCGCGGGGGTGCAAATACATCGTTGCCCGCGTCACCGCCGATCACCACGCTCCCAGCCGGCGTGTCCACGCGATACGAAGCGTGACCAGCGACGTGTGTTGATCGGATTGCACCGACTTTCACATCACCGGATGACCAAACGACCTGTGGTTCGTCCTTTGGTTCGAAGGTGATCACATTAATTAAATCAGCCGGTCCGCCCGCTAGACGTGCTTTATCCTCAGACTTGCGCTGTTCGATCTCGCCGGACTGGATGAATGAATCTGCCACATGTTGGGCAAACTTCCTGCAGCTGATTGCAAACCCCAGGGGCGTAACGATATCGGAACTACAGACAACGTCGAGCTTTGGCCCTGCCGAGTCGAAATGCCAGCGCAACTGTACGAGGTCAAGAAATCCGTCCGTGTGATCTGAGTGCATATGGGTGAAGAAGACCGCAGTTAGTTGCCCGACCGGCACGCCGACCTGCGATAGCCTCATCGTCGTGCCACGTCCGACATCAAACTGGAGTTTCACGGCCCCGCAATTATTGGCATCATCACCGTAACGCACGAGTGTGCCGGGACCAGCTAGCCCATTGAAGGCCGGTGGGCCGCCCATTGTGCCGGTCAATGTCACCGTGAGACATGGAGCTGCCCGTGCCGCCGGTGCGACAACCGTCGCTAGCATTGCCAAAACGAGTGCAGCTATCAGAAGCGGTATCTTGGTCACGATCCTCCCCTAAGTATTGACCAAGGACCCAGGTTAGCCGCAGACCGGCATAAGCGACTTATCGATCGCAGCGCCTGCGGCCCGTCCGCAATCCGATGACCATGGCTGCTGGCAAGCTACTTTACGCGCCGTAGCCCGAGGTGAACTGTGCCACCACCGACGGTGGAAACCGGGCTGATAATTTGCAACTCGTCGCCCGTAATGGAAATAAGGCGGATCTGATCTTCTCCGTCCCAATTAGGGTACGTGCTTCCCTCGTAATGAAAAGCAATTTTGCGCTCATTTTCGTTAATGGAGTAACTTCCAAAATACGCGATGCTCCCTTGTACGATTGCCTTGTTTTCTTCGACAGTACCGGCCATACGATTATTCGACGCAAAGTTTGGCAAGGTCGCGCGCTGCAGCACGAAGATGAATCGTCCATTGCTGTCATATACCGCCATTCCCTTCGGATTGGAACCGAAAGGCTCAAGCCGTTTGCCGTCCTGGTCGACATACTGAGAGACCGCAGACCAAGTACCGACGATTTGCTCTTGAAGACTCTGTTGCGCGATTGAGAGCCCGGACATGGCGGCGCCTAGCAAGATAGCCACCGCCGAGAAAACTCCACGATAGCTTCGAGTCAACCTGGCCATGATTCGTCTCCTGTTACAAACTGCTACGCCGAGGCAACTACGCTCACACGACAGCTATTGAGACCAGTTAGCCGGCACGACCCGCCACAGTTGGCTTTATCATTTCTCAAAGCTGCGAACGGCCATACTGCCGTCGTCCGTCCGGATCATATGGCCGATCCGGCCGTCTTGGGTGGCGTACACGTCCCAGTGAATTTGGCCGTCAGGATTTGCAACCGAGCCGAAAGTCATGGTTCCCGAGCAATCGGCTTCGAGCTTATAGGTGCCTTGCAATTTTTCGTGGCCAATCTTGCCCCCGCGACTCGACGACTGCCTACCTGAGACGTTGCCGGCACCGTCGAAGACAAGCGCGCCACGGTGCACGCGTTGTATTCCTGGGTCGCCAGGTTCGATATAGCCGCGTCCGGTGAATATGTACTGACCTTTAAGCGTCTGTGTCGAGCATTGCACTTGCGCCAAAGCGACGATGGGGGCCAGGGCGACGAAGCCGAGTACCGTTGCAACGATCCTTACCATCGAGACTCTCCATGTGGGGTGGTGTCGTTAGACGCCGCGCACTTTCTGGCCCGCTGATGGCAGCAAGTCACGGCGGAGTTAGACGATTTGCGTGAGCCCGTCAAGTTTGCTGGCGGCGCGCTGACAATATCCTGTCGATCTGCTTACAACACTCAGTGGCAGACGCTCCGTCGATCGTTACAAGAATCCGATCGAGATCCACGGGACCGCGGCGACGACGATAAGTCCCACCGCAAGCTCGCGCGAGACGGGGGGCATGCCCCTACCTCCAAAGGCCCTGAAGGTCGGCGACCGACATCCCTTGGGCATTGGTGCGGGCGGCGTGGCAATCCTCTCGGCATTGCCCGATGAGGAGGTCGACTTGGCGCTAACCATGAACGCCGACGCGATCGCCAGGAACTACCCACTGTCCCCAGTTCACGTAGTCCGGCAGCTCGTCGCCGAGACTCGAGAAAAAGGCTACTGCGTTATCCGTGGGATCGTGGTGCCGGGCTACTTCGCGCTTGGGGTGCCACTTCTGCAACGCGACGGACGGCCCGTGGCTGCGATCGTCCTGGTGGCAACCGAGTCTAGGCTTCATTTCACGCGCACGACTGTCTTGGGCGAGCGATTGCTGCGCCTAAGCCGCGACCTCATGAATCGCGCCGAACATATCGAATAGCTCGCAGCCTTGGCCGCAGCTGCGAATTCGCGGCCCAAGCGAGCTCAGCTTTCAGAGTGGGAATGCTGCTCGTGATCATCGCCGGTGGGCTCCACTCTGGGATGGACAAGGGTGGCTTGTCGCTGCTCGGTGCCGGCGGAGTCGCTTACCTCGTAACGTGCTACCTGCCATTCGTCGAATACAGCAATCGGCGGGGCCGGATTGCTCGGCACGTTGGCCCTGACTTCGTGTCGAAGTAAGATCGGCGCTATGGGACCCGAGGAGCCTGCGATGTGGACTCGACGTCGCGCATTGCGCATGCTTGCTGCGGCGGGCGCTTACGCGGCGCTTCGACCCGCGACTGCACTAGCCCAGCCGCGTGCGATCCTGACCCGCCCGATCCCGTCCACCGGCGAGGCGCTGCCGGTCGTCGGCCTTGGCAGCTGGATCACATTCAACGTCGGCGACGATCCCGTTGCGCGGGACGCCTGCACGGACGTCATGCGAAAATTCGTCGAGGCGGGCGGCCGCATGATCGACTCGTCGCCAATGTATGCCTCGTCGCAGGACGTCATCGGCTACGGCCTGCACAAGGCGGCACTGACGGGGCGAATCTTCTCCGCGGACAAGGTTTGGATCTCGTCCGGCGCACAGGGGCGCGAGCAGATCGAGCGATCGCGCCGAAAATGGCAGGTGGGCCGATTCGATCTCGTGCAGGTCCACAACCTGCTCAATTGGCAGGAGCATTTGCCGACGCTGTTCGCGATGAAGGGGGCAGGACAGGTCCGTTACGTCGGAATTACGACATCGGAAGGGCGCCGCCATCGCGACATGGAGCAGCTGATGCGGAGCCAGGCGATCGATTTCGTGCAGGTCACCTACAACCCGGTGGATCGCGAAGTCGAGGAGCGCATCCTGCCGCTCGCACGCGATCGCGGCATCGCGGTGATAGTGAACCGGCCATTCCGCCAGGGCGCGCTGCTCCGCGCGCTCGCGCGCCAACCGCTCCCTCCCTGGGCGGCGGACATCGACTGCACCGGCTGGGCGCAGTTCGTGTTGAAGTTCATCGTCTCGCACCCCGCCGTCACCTGCGCGATCCCGGCGACAAGCAGCGTTGCCCACGTGCGTGAGAACATGAATGCGGCGTACGGCCGCCTGCCCGACGAGGCGTTGCGCCTGCGCATGATCGCGGCGGTGGAGCGGGCCTGATGTCCGAGTGGTGGACGTACAGGCTCACGAGTTTTCTGCTGTTCTCGCCGCGGACCTACTACCGCCTGCTCGAGCTGTACAACCTTGCGATCTGGCCGGCGCAGCTCGCAGGCATGGCGATCGGCCTCGCGATCGTCGCATTGCTGATTGGGAAGCGTGGCCACCGCGAACGCATCATCGCCGGCCTGCTGGCCGCCTGCTGGCTGTGGATCGCTCTGGGCATTTCATTACCAGCGCTACGCCCAGATCAATTGGGCGGCGACGTGGTTCGCGCTCGCGTTCGCATGTGAGGCGTTGCTCCTCGTCGTTGTCGGCGTTCTCACCGGCCGACTCGCCTTGCAGCGCGCAAGCGGTGGCACACTTTGGATCGCAACCTCGATCGTTGCAATTTCGATCCTCGGCTATCCAATATTGGCGCCGCTCACGGGGCGTCCGTGGACGACCGCCGAGATATTCGGCGTGGCGGCAGACCCGACGGCGATCGCGAGCGTCGCGGTGCTCGCACTGGTCCGCGGGCGCCTCCGATGGTTGCTGCTGGTCGTTCCGGTGCTCTGGTGCGCGGTCGCGGCGGCAACGCTGTGGGCGATGCATGCACCGGAGGGCTTGGTCGTGGTCGCGGCTGGCCTGCTGGCGCTGTGGCCAGCGGTGCCGGGGACCCGTCACGATGCGCCCGACGCGATGCGCTGACTGACGGCGCACGAAAGAAGCTAAGGCTCTTAGCCTGAACGTTCCGCCGCGACTGCTCGCCGGCGCCGACGGGCGTGGGCGCGCCGAGCGAAGCCCCATAACGAGCGATGCGCAACTGAAACGGCTATTATTTTGGGATGATCCTAGCCATAGGCTGAAGCCGTGACGACGTCGCTCGTGTTGACCGTGATTGGTAGCGATCGCCCAGGTATTGTCAATCTGCTGTCCGATGTCGCCCAGCGCTTCGGCGCCAACTGGGTCGGCAGCCGCATGGCTAGCCTCGCTGGCCAGTTCGCCGGCATCGTACATTTGGAAGTGCCTGACCAGAATGCGGAATCGATCGCTAGCGCGCTCCGCGGACTCGTTTCCTCCGGATTGCATGTCGTCATCGCGAAGGGCGATCCGAGCGCGGTGCCAGCAGGGCACCGGATCGTCAGACTTGAACTCGTAGGGAACGATCGTCCGGGCATTGTGCGCGACCTATCAGGCAGCCTTGCCAGGCGAGGGGTCAGCATCGAGGAGCTTCATACCGAGGTTGTGAGCGCGGCAATGTCCGCCGGCCAGCTCTTCAGGGTCAAGGCTCTCCTCGCAGTACCGGAGGCACTGGGCAACGACGACCTACAGCGCGAGCTCGAAGCGTTGGCAACCGAGATGATGGTCGACATCGAACTCGACGTACACGAGAGCGGTGCCGCACCAATCGGGGGCTAGACTTCCCCGTCCACCATGCGCTAACGCGTCGACTTCTCCCTGTTGCGGCACTAAGTTCGTGTCCCGGCCGACCGTCCGGTCTTGGCCGGTTCCAGACATTCGTGAACGCCCGCAATCGACCCGAAGCGGACATGCGACATTGCGGAGAGCCCGTCGTTCAAGCCAATTGATTGACGCTCGTAATCATCCTGTCGCTCCGCCGATGGCGCACTTCCTCTCACGAAGGAGGTGTTCGAGGCGGCCTCAGAAATGTTGATAGCTTCCGCGCGCCTGCGATTACGCTTGGATCCGCCGTGCCTGCACGTCAAGCTCAACGATCTCCTTTTCTTGAGGGCGCGCTTATACTGTCGGGTGGAGAAATGGTCAATAGTCGCGGGGAGAACGCCATCAGGCCTTCGGCATTGGCCGTAAGCGCAGGTGATGGTTGCATTGCTCGGAGGCGATGACATGTCAAAGTTGATTCGGGGGCGAGCGACTTCGTGTCTGCTCGGCGCTCTGCTGCTACTGCTGGCGAGCGTTTCGCATGCCCAAAACTATGTTCGCACCATAACCGCGGCGCCCGGTCATACGATGAATTTTCCGCAGAGCATCGCCGTGGACGAGGCGAATGGCAGCAATATCGTCTACGCCAACTTCACAGCGTTCAGTTTCGATGTCTACACGTCCACCGGTACCTTTGTGAGGTCGATTACCGCCTTAGGTGCGCCGACCGGCGTTGCCGTCGATGCGGCAAATGGCAGCAACGTCGTGGGAGTCCTGACGGGCGTCGGCGTCGCTGTCTTCAAGGCCGACGGTACGCCCGTCACATCGTTCATACCCTCAGGCAGCAATGCCTTGATAAACGGTTTTGGCGATGCGGTCGACACAGCCAACGGCAGCAACATCCTGGTGGCCGACAGCGGGAACAATCGAATCCAGGTTTTCACTTCGACCGGCACCTTCGTGCGCTCGATTACCGGAAGCGGCGCCAATGCGCTCAACAGCCCGCGCGACGTCGACGTGGACCTCGCCAACGGCAGCAATGTGCTGGTTGCCGACTACGGCAACAGCCGAATCCAGGTATTCACCTCCACTGGTGCGTATGTCCGCACCATCGCCGGATCGGGTGCCAACGCTTTGTTCGCCCCCAACGGCGTCAAGGTCGATTCGGCCAACAAGAGCAACGTCGTCGTCGTCGACAACAGCAATAGAATCTTTGTCTTCACGTCGACAGGCTCGCTCGTCAGGATCATCGATCCCCCGACGGGCGCCGGGGGCAACGACACCGCGCTTAACGTCCCCAACGGCGTCGCTATAGATACCGCCAATCAAAGCAACATCCTGGTCGCCGACAGCTTCAACAATCGCATCCAGGTCTACACAGACCTTCCGCCGCCAACCACTCCATCCGCTCCCATTCCCGCCGTGAGCCGTTGGTTGCTGCTGGCGCTCGCCCTGCTGCTGGCGGCCGGTGCCCGACGGGCAATGCGTACCGGGCACGGCTGAATGTTCGTCCTCACAATGAGCGAACGCTTGTGGTGGCGTCGCGAATCACCAGTGTTGGCCGATTGCAGTCGTACACGACGTACCCCGCGCGCAGCGCTTCGTCCGTTGCAGGAGTTCTGCGCCACCCTTACGACGAACTCAGCGCGAAGAGCTGCGGCCTTCAGCAAACACGCATCACAAAGCCGGAGGCGAGAATCGGGCGACGTCGTTGAATGCACCCGCGATAGGGGATAATCTGGTTGTTGCGGGTAAGAGCCTCGTGCATGGAACAACCTTGAGGATATTTGATATGGCGACGAAACACTTTCCCAAAGGTCTTGATGGCCGCCAACGCGATCGCGACGGTGAGATTCGGAAAAAGCGTAGCGATACGAAGGTCGATACTCTGCGAAAGGAGTACGGGCCGAATTTCGCAAAAGGGTATCGAGGTAACGTGCAGCTAGGCACGGTACTCAAACGCGAAGGTGTCGAGAGCCTAGATCAGCTTCTCAAGAAGAAAAGATAAGATCCCTCTGCTGTCCTGACCCGGATTCGGCAGTTCCTTGAAGTCGTGCTTCTGCGCCTTCGTCGGCATGCGTCATCTCCGAGTCAGTTGCTACCAGGAGCGCGCCCACGGTGCCGAATTGGTTGCCAGGCATCTAACGAAAACTAAAGTAGGACAACGAATGAAAAGGTTTGCGATCGCGGTAGTCCTTGCGGCAATCGGCTTGGGTGGGGCGGCACAAGCGAGTGCTGCTGTTTTGGTGGTCGTCGATGGCAACGGCAACCAAGTTCCTGCTGTCGGTCCTTGGCCCATAGAATCGGTCCATGTGCCTTTCGACTCCGGTCCGCAGGGGCAGCTGACAATTGGAACGGATGAGGCGCCGCCCGCGTTTCCAGACAACATTCCGACCGGGACCAAGGGCTACGGCGGGATGTTTCTCAAGCTGGTCGATCCAAGCGCAACCTCTATTCCTGTCACCTTCACGCTCAAGGGGCACGGCGACGCATCGTTCAACAATAACTTCGTCGTGACGGGCTGCCCCATCAACTGGTTTACTGCAACCACTCCCGTTAACGCGACTGTTACGTGTTCGCTCCCGACGAATCAGCTCATACCGTTCACTTTCACCCCCAACCCTAACCCGGCTAACGCAATAGCCGCGAATAATGGCATCGTGACACCGCCGAACACGTTAGTGCCCGGAGGCAATGGCAGGCCTACACTCAATCCGCCGTGGAGTCAGCCCGACTTCAGCCTTTTCGACGCGAGTCAGACCGCGCTCAACCAAGGCAACGTATTTTGGATTGGACTCAGCGACGGAGGTGGTGGAGGTCCTGCTGATTTCGACATGCAGGACATGGTAATCAGGGTAAGCGTCCCGGCGGCGCCTATTCCCGCCCTGTCCCCCATCGGAGCGATGATCCTGGCCGCACTCCTCGGAGTCGCGGCAATTGCCTTCTTGGGAAGCCGCCGCAAGATCGGCTGATGGGAAAACTCGTCTGTTTTGCGCGGGCCGACGAGGCGGTTGAACACAGGTCGGCTCGCTCTCCGATTGCCCGTCATCTGATTCCCGCCGCCGTTCGGCACCATGATGTCTTTCGGCGCAGGACACACCCGGCGTTGATCGACGAGCCGCTGCTTTGTGGCAATTTGAACCGCGATGCTGGACAACTGTTCTTGGCCGTAAGCGCCCCTATCAGGCAATGCACAGCAGGCGATCCTGAGTTGCCGCTGACGGGCGCTTATCGACCCGAAGCGGAAGTAGCCTGAACAGGAAAGCGGACGCTAAACGTCCGAAATCAGTGGCGGTCCAACACAAAGTACGCGTTGCCAGGGCGCTTACGTCCCGGCTCTAGGCCAACTATCTGAACCGCAGGTTGTCGCGCGAGAGTTTGCTGATCGAGGCACTCCCCATCAGCTTCATTCCTCTCTCGATCTCCGCCCGCATGAGGCCCAGTGCTCGCTCGACACCCGCTTGACCAGCGGCCGCCAAGGGGAATAGATACAAGCGTCCGACGCCCACGGCTTTGGCACCAAGCGAAAGGGCCTTCAGGACGTGCGTTCCGCGCTGTATCCCGCCATCCATCATCACGTCCAACCGGTCACCGACGGCATCGACAATCTCGACCAGCTGATCGAACGCCGACCGCGAGCCATCCAGTTGCCGACCGCCATGATTGGAAAGCACAATGCCAGTGCATCCGATCTCCGCTGCGCGCTTTGCATCTCTCACTGACATTACACCCTTGAGGCAAAACTGCCCGTTCCAGTCCGCTACCATCTCGGCCACATCCCCCCAGTTCATGGAAGGGTCCAGCATTTCGGTAAAGTAACGCCCGATCGACATGGCATCCCCGCTCATGTCCACGTACTCGTCCAGCTGGGGCAGACTGAAACGCTCGTGGGTCACATAGTTGAGGCCCCACATCGGTTTGAGCGCGAATTGAAGCATTCCGCCGAGCGTTAGCCTGAACGGAATCGAAAAACCGGTACGCAGGTCTCGCTCCCGGTTTCCACCGGTAATGCTGTCTACGGTCAGCATCATGACCTCGACACCCGCCTCCTTGGCGCGTTGAAGCATGGCGCGATTAAGGCCGCGGTCCCTATGAAAATAGAACTGATACACCTGCGGCGTCGAGTAGGACTTGCGCAACTCCTCCATGCTCACTGTGCCGAGCGAGGATACGCCGAACATCGTCCCGTACTTTGATGCGGCAGCCGCAACCGCGCGTTCGCCTTGATGGTGAAACAGGCGTTGGAGGGCAGTCGGAGAGCAATAGAAGGGCACCGCAAGCTTCTGGCCCATTACGGTCACGGATAGGTCGACGGTTGCCACGCCCCGCAGGACATCGGGTACCAGGTCGCAGCGATCGAAGCTCGCCGTATTCCGGCGATACGTCACCTCGTCGTCTGCCCCTCCGTCGATGTAATCGAAGATCGGCCTGGGCAGCCTGCGCTTGGCCAGTTCCCGGAAGTCGTGGAAGTTATGGCAGTGGCTTAATCGCATACTCTGTGCGAGACATCCTTCTGCGAGCCGTCGACCGAGTATTTGGTCGAGCGATAGTCAACCCGGGAGCGCATCAAAGCTGCCCAAACGCGTAGCGTCTATCCACTGGAACGGAAGCAGTTAAGGTGAGCGCGGTGCTCCTCAATTCATTATGTCTCAGATTTTCTAGCCGTCAATGAACGACCGCTGGGGCAGAGATTGTCTATATCTGGAGTTGGCCGGTCAGCGACCTTCAAGTCTGAACGTGAGCGGTTTGATCGTCGACGGTCGCAGTACGACCCGATGCGGACCGTCGAGCCTCTCCGAACCGGACGTTCGACGGTCCGTATGACCCGTCGCCGAGGCGCGACGTTGCCGAGGGCCGGTAACGGCAATGACTGCAGCAGCGATGTTGTGGTGAACCCGATCGGCAAGTCTGGCGCTATTTGATCTGAACGATGACCGAACCTTCCATGACAGCGGGCGGGCTCGCTTGGACATTCGAGGCATTCTTCTTGATCCATTCGCGCGCGGCTTTCGAGCTCTCGTCGGAGCCTGCCTTGTCCTTGCAAACAGTCACAGACATGCCGCCATCGCCACTGCGCAGCAGCGTGTAGCTCACGAGGCCAGGCACTTTCCGGAGAGTAGCTTCGACGTCGGCCTTGTGCTTTTCCAACAGGTCGACAAGCTGCTTTGCGCCGGCACCCGAGTAGTTTCTTACGACCGCATGCATATTCGCTCCTCCTTGTGATTTGCCGTCTCGACATCAGTCCAGATCCGCTGATCCGGCTCGTGTATAGACGGTTTCCATTAGACTCCGATCGGCGCGTTAACACCATGGGGTGCGCGTCGCGGCCGCACTTCGCTGGCCTTTCTTGATGGTCCGGTTCTGGCCGAGGGTGTGACACGGCCTCGGCCGATCGCGGTCGATCGCGCGGGGCAGCTATCGACCCAAAGCAGCCACACGCGCTGCTCCGAAGCGGCCGCTCGAGCTCGCGCCAACGGAGTGGGTTTACTGCTGACCCGACCACGGCCCCGAAGTGCCGCGCCAATGGCTAACGCGTGCAGGCACGTCGTTGACCGCATCCTCATGACGCTGACGATGATGGGGTGCACCATCCCCTTTGCTATCGACTTACCAGTCGTGGACGGTACCGTCGCTCAGCCGGTTGAACGGCAAGTAGGCCGTCTGGTATGGGTACTTGCCTGCTTCATCGGTGTTGAGGTCCACGCCAATGCCAGGCTTTTCTCCCGGATGGAGCAACCCATCATTGAACGAGAACGACTGCTCGAATACCCGGTTGGTCGCCTCGCCATGCTGCATATATTCCTGGATGCCGAAGTTGTGAATGGCCAGTCCAAGGTGCATGGCCGCGGCCATGCCTATCGGAGATATATCGGTTGGCCCGTGGATTCCGGATTTGATTTGATATTGCGCGGCAAAGTCCATGATCTTCTTCATCGGAGAGATCCCGCCCGTGTGCGTTACCGCGCTGCGCACGTAGTCGATCAACTGCTCCTGAATAAGGGTTTGATAGTCCCAGATCGTGTTGAAGATTTCACCGATCGCCAACGGCGTGATGGTGTGTCGGCGTACCAGCCGCAATGCTTCCTGATTTTCCGCCGGTGTGCAGTCTTCCAGCCAGAACAGGTCAAACGGCTCCAGCGATCTGCCAAGTTTTGCCGCCTGGATTGGCGTCATCCGGTGGTGTCCGTCATGCAGGAGGGGAAGTTCGGGACCAAATTCGGCGCGCACGGCTTCGAAAACGCCGGGTATGTGCCGCAGATATGCTCTGGTATCCCAGTCTTCCTCCGCGGGCTGCGGCGCGCGCTGCGCCGGTTCGTGATCGTAGCGTTTGCCCACATTGCCCAACGCGACCGGATTGGACGCAACCCCGTAGATGGCCTTGAGGCCGGGCACACCTGTTTGAATTCTGATGGCTCGGTAGCCTTGCTCGAGGTGCCTGCGCACCGAGTCGAAGAGTTCCGGCAGGTCCTTGCCGCTGGCGTGTCCGTAGGCTAGGCATCCGGTACGGCTCGCTCCACCCAGGAGCTGGTAGAGGGGCATATTCGCCGCCTTGGCCTTGATGTCCCATAGTGCAATGTCGACGGCGGCGATGGCGGCCATGGTTACCGGGCCGCGGCGCCAGTACGCGCTGCGGTATAGGAACTGCCAGGTGTCTTCGATGCGGTGAGGATCTTTGCCGATGAGCAGGGGCGCTACGTGATCCTTGAGGTAGCTCACCACGGCCAGTTCACGCCCGTTGAGTGTGCCGTCGCCCAGGCCCGTGTGTCCCTCGTCGGTAGTGATCTTGAGGGATACAAAATTGCGATCCGGACTGGTAACGATGACCTCAGCTTTAGTAATTTTCACGAGTTATGTCTCCGTGAGTTATCTTGCTCTCTAAAGTATACAAGTCCGGTTCCAGATCACCATGCTTCGCGGCCGTGCGGGGATGTGCTGCAGTGGTGCGAGTGCCCAGCCCTCTTTGCCCATTCGACCAACTGGCTGGTCGATATTGACGCTGGAATCGACCCACTCCGGTCATTCCCTCTGCCACAGAGCGGACAGTCGCGCGTCGCGGCAACCTGGGCGCCGCAAGATTCACCAGCGAGATGGGTCGTTTCCTGCCGGTCAACATTCTCGATAGCAGCCGTTCGGTCGCTTGGTCCGGGTGTGTGCCGAATTTCAAGGCATCGCCTTGCTAACCGATTTGAACTCGTATATTTGGACAAACCCGGCGTGACGATTTATGGATGCGGTGCAAGCCTGCTACGGATGCCCGCGCATGGGCCATTTCGGGGGCTTGATGCGGTCAGTTAGCCAAGAACGCAAGATCGGATCAAACTAAAGTCGAATTCAATCTTTCATCCATCGGAGGTAAGGATGAGTCACTCGTCAATGCTGAAAGCCAGACGGCAGCACCAAAAAATCAAGAAACGTCTCAATGTCGCAGCCAAGCAGGCCAAACGCCTGGCGAAGCAGGCATTGGCGGGGCCGGCCGTGAAGAAGGAAAAAGTGCAGAAAGAAAAGGTCAAGACGGAAAAATTGAAAAAGGTCAAACTGACCAAGGAGGAGATTGGCAGGCAAGACGCAAAGAAGAGCAGCGCGGGCGCCGGGAAAAAAGGCGCGTCCTAGTCTTTACTCTCGCCGGCTGCCGTTCGCCGATCTCCGACATTGATCATCGGCCGCAATCGACCCACTCCCGTCATCGAACTTTCTTGAAAGCGGTCATTGCGATGCGTTAGCCTGATCGCGGGAAGTCTTCTCGGGGCGCCGCTTGCTGCCAGCGCTCAGCAGACGAAAATCTACCGCATCGGAGTGGTGCTGCAAGGTGGACCGTATTACCAAATGGTCGAGGGGCTGCGGAACGGGCTCAAAGAGTTGGGGTTTGTAGAAGGAACCAAATACGTCCTCCACATCCTTGACACGAAGGGAGATTGAAGGCGGCCGAGGCCAAAGCTCCGGGTTGCGGGTCATGGGCCCACCGGTCTGTCTGGCGTGCCAGAGAAAGTATACGTCTTCCCTGTTTGTCAGTGATTTTATGGAACGGATGAAGGCACTCTGTTCGAGCGCGCTAGCGTTTCAACGGCATTCGTCCGCGGAGGACGTATGCGGCCAATGCGGTGAGCATCAAGCCCAGCGCCAGGATCGCTAGCTGACTTAACGTCGGCACGGGCGCAATTTGCGCAGCTTGGCCAAACGTCGCCTGGAACGTGAGCGGAACGGAGGTGAATGTCAGCGACCCTGCCGCAGTCGGTGTGCTGTTGGCAAAATCCTGTGTCCCGGTCGTGGGGCCGATCGACGTGGCAAGGCCGTAGGTCGCGGCCTGCCCGTTGTTCACGCCTATCCAGGTTTGTCCCACCACAGTGCAAGTGCCATTCTCGAAGCCCCACCCTGGACCGGCTTGGAAGTCGAATAGAAAGTTTGGTCCGGTCGCGGTCGTGGTTCCGACGCCAGCTATCGCGATCGTGACGCCCGTTAGGTTGACACATGGGGTCACCGCATCGATTTGGACTATGTTCGCCGTATCCGCCGTGCCCGTGACCGTGACCTGAGCGTTGGTGAACGGTGTCGAGCCGAGGGTCCCGGTAGCTGGTCCGCTAAACACGTAGGTAACCGGTGCGCCGAACGCGGCAGGTGCCACAACACAAAGCATGACCATGCCGGCCATCGCCGTTCCGAGCCGCCTGCGCAACGCCGAGCAGCCGTTCATGGGTTCTTCCTCGCTTTAGTAACCGAGGAGATTATAATCTGCGCCGCATCGGCGCTGCAACGCCTTTCGCGGTTTTCCGAGCCAACTACCGAGGCATTGTTGAGATGCGCGCTTTAGGCGCATGATGCGCGTCCCGCCGCCAAGCAGTGTTCAATGCAGATTCTGGTGACGCGGTGCCTCGCAATTGCTCTGACCTCGGCCCTCGTTTCTGCTTGCGCAGCCCCTGTCCCAGCGAGCGACAACGGTACTCAGACAGAGATTACTGCTGCGGCACTCGCATGGCAGTCCGCGTACAACAGCCGAAGCCTAGAGGCTCAGTGCGGCGTACGCGGAAACCGCGGTGTTTTGAGGAACGACTTCGAAGGTTCTGGCGACGAGCCCGGCGGAGATCGCTCAATATTTTCGCGCAGGTATCGCGGATCACCCTAGTGCCCAAATTGAGTTTGGCGAACAACATATTCGCATCTATGGCGCCGTCGCAGTCGACACAGGCTATTACACCGCCACGGATACTAAGGATGGGCAGAAGACCTCGATGTCCATGCGTTTTGGCCTTGTCTTTGTCAAGTTCGGAGGGAAGTGGCTGATTGGACTTGGACTTGCTGCCAGTTCGAGGGATACCGACCTCAGCTTCTGCAGCTTCCTCGAACGCCATCGGGCTGAGATAGCCGAGCCTTGAGGCAGCGTGCAATCTCCAAAGACGTAGTCAGCATGCAGACGCTTGAACAGCGTCGAGGTCACGACGCCGCCGTGAGGTCGAGTACCCGTCATAGCCGAAACTGACTTCGCCTCTCTGCGCGACGTCCGCTTCTGGCCGATCTCAGACATTGATGAACGGCTGCAATCGACCCAATGGACCTTCGCGGTCGGTAAGAGTGGACATTCCAACCCGCCCGCCACGCCAGCCCGTATTGGCGCTCACCTACCTCGGAGAGGTGGGCTACGCGACGGTCGAGGCTGAAGGTAGCAAGAAGCTCTATCGCAATACCGACGCCGGATTGGTGAAGTTCAACGAAAATCGCGCTCTCGTCGACCCGCCGTTGCAGCGACACCTTGTCTGATATTTTCCATAGTCACTTACGGCTCCCCGTCATCCGTTCAGGATGGCTTGCGCGATCAGCTCGTAAGAGCGATGTCGTGCGGCCGGATCGTGGGTCCAGGTATTGATGACGATTTCGTCGAGGCCAAACACTGCCGCGAGCTCCTTGAGCTTCGATGCCACCTGGTCGGCGGTGCCAACGATGGCTCGCTCCCGGAGGCGCTCGATGATTGACCGCTCCGCCTGGGTGTATGGGTGAGCCGCCGCGGCCTCCGGTGACAAGAGCGGCGTCCGTAGCCCGTTTTCGAAGCCCACGCGCCAGTGCTCGCGCGTCATCAGCAGGTGCCTCGCTTCGGCCTCGGTATCGGCTGCAAGCGCCCAGACACAGATGGTGGCCAACGGCTCGGCGTGACGGGCGCTGGAGCGAAAGTTGCGACGGTAGAGCGCGAGCGCCTCCTCGGTGCCGCGCCCGTCGGTGAAGAAATACGCGTACGCATACGGAAGCCCGAAGTGCGCCGCGAGCTGCGCGCCGTAATCGGAACTGCCGAGGATCCAGATCTCCGGGGTCGTGGGGCCTTGGGGATGCGCGCGAATCTCGCGGAACGGGTGCCCCGGGGCCAACGGCTCGCCGCGCAGCCACAAACCCAGTTCCTGCACCTGGATAGGGAAACTCTCCGCGGCATTGGGGTTGGGATTGAGCGCCATCGCGGTCATGCGGTCGGAGCCGGGCGCGCGACCAATACCGAGGTCGATGCGACCGGGCGCGATGGCCTCCAGCACGCGGAACTGCTCGGCGACCTTAAGCGTCGAGTAGTGCGGGAGCATGACGCCGGCGCTGCCGACGCGGATGCGCTGCGTGGTCGCTGCGATGGCCGCCATCAGAACCTCGGGAGCGGTGCCGACAATGCTCGCGCTGTTGTGGTGCTCAGAGACCCAGTAACGATGGTAGCCGAGGGCGTCGCAGTGCTTCGCGAGCGCGAGGGACTCGCGAATGGCGTGATCTTGGGTCTTATCCTGCGCGGCAGGGGATTGGTCGAGGACGGAGAGTTTCAGGGGACTCGGCATGATGCGTATTGTCACCCATCACCGCGAGTTAACGCTCACCGAATAAAGTTCAGAGGATCACAAGATCAGGAAGGCCCGCCGGCCAAGCACGGGCGGGCACGCCGGCGCGGTTCCCTTGGCCAAGTCGACTCCCGTCGCGGTCGGAGCGCCACGCCTGGACTAATATCTCCCGATATTCTGCGATGCTTTGACCGCGATCAACAAAGCGAAAGAGCGAATCGCGGAAGATTAAATTGTTGTGCCGGGACGCGATGTTCAGCCGTTATGGGCAAACGCGGGAATTCGATGATGGGCGCCTCCATGACCGAAGCCAAACCCAAGATGACGTTCACGGTCAAGACCCGGCGCGTAGATGCCCACGGTAGCCTGGCGAAGTGTAAGGAGGCGTCGATCACGCTTGGCACCGTTGGTTACCAGAAAAGGGACAAGACATGGAATTGTTCCTCGGTGGGGTATTGGTAGTCGCCATCGTGTGCGGCGTCGCCATCATGGCCGTGGCGTGTGTGGAGCCTGAAATTTCCGACGCGCACCAGGTAGACGTTCACGAATCGCACCCACTCGAAGCGCCTACGCACTAAAGCACTTTGCCGCCGCGTGATTCTCATGAATCCTGCTCGGCTGGCGGTCGGTATGCGCGGCCTCCAGCGGTCAACGGCCGACGTCTTGGCCGGGCCGTGCCGGTGACAGACCGCTTTGGAGGACGAGGTCTTACGTCCGGTTGTGGCCGCACTGAGACACTCGCGACCGGCTGAGATCGACCCGAAGCAGCCGTCTAGGTGAGGATTGGGCTGCCGTGGAGCGGTCATTGATCGTGACGGTCGTCCAATTTGGGTAGCGGGTTGGGCACCCAGGCCAACGCGTTGAGAATCGCCTGACGCTTGTCACTCTCTCATCAGTACAGTCGGATCGCCATGTCGAAGTACCAGGTTCGGCGGATCTCGATCACGTCGAACTCGCGGGCCAGGCCCGGCGGGAACACCTGGTAGGGCGTCTGGCTGTGCACGATGCGTCGTATCGCTTCGTCGATGGCCGCCACGCCGCTGGATTGAACGAAGGTCACCGACTCCACCGAGCCGTCGCTACGAATGGCCACCGTCACGAGGGGATCGGTGTGAGGCTGCTTCGCCGCTTCGCGGACCATGTCGAACGTCATGTTCAGCTGGATCTTCCGGGCCCAGGCTTCCGCGTACAGGATGAGTTCCGCGTTGGGGTCAGTGCGACCGAAGAGCCTGTATCGACGTGCGCTGCTCGACGAGGGTGACAGTCGCGCTGCAGCCGTTGCAGCTTCACGCCGGGCGGCCTCCTCGTCCAGCTGTCGTCCTATCGCCCGCAGCGCCGCTTCCCGTCTTGCGGCCTCCTCTTGCGCAGCTTCGACCCGTGCGGCTTCGGCCCTTGCGGCCTGCGGCCCTTGCGGCTTCGGCTCTTGCGGCTTCGGCTCTTGCTGCTTCGGCTTTTGCGGCTTCGACCTTTGCGGCCTCGATCTTTGCGGCTTCGACCTTTGCGGCTTCGACCTTTGCGGCTTCGACCTTTGCGGCTTCGACCTTTGCGGCTTCGACCTTTGCGGCCTCGACCTTTGCGGCTTCGACCTTTGCGGCTTCGACCTTTGCGGCTTCGACCTTTGCGGCTTCGACCTTTGCGGCTTCGACCTTTGCGGCTTCGACCTGTGCGGCCTCGGCACGTGCGGCCTCCTGCCGTGCCGCCTCTTGTCGCGCGGCCTCTTGCAGGTCTGCCGCCTGCCGTGCGGTCTCTTGGCGTTCGGCCTCCAGCCGCGCGTTCTCGGCCCGCGCCGCTTCCTGACGGGCGGCGTCCTGCCGCGCCGCCTCCATCCGCTCCGCCTGTCGTTGCTCCTCCTGCTTGGACGGATCGAGCTTCAGCAGTTCAACGACTCGCTCCTCCGCCTCTTGGTCGATTCGCGCCCACGCTGCATCGCCAGCATCGCGAAGCGACGGCATCGGGACCTCCGGAATCGAGACACTTGGCGCTGCCGCGATGACGGGCGTTGGCATCGCTGGAGCGGCGGGCACGACCGCTGTGGCCTCGTCGGTCCGCGGCAAGGCGATCACGGCCGGCGCGGGGATCGGCGGGGGCGCCGTGTCACCGGGCCGATCGGCGCGCAAAGGCGTTTGCGCAGGGGCCGCACCGGTCGCGGCGTCTGTCCTTGGATTGACCTCTGCCCTCGGATTGGCCTCCGGCGACGCTCGCTGGTGCAGTCCGCCGCGGGGTCGGCGCACGGGACACGGATGGCGTCGGCGCCGGCCCACTGGCAACAGGCTGCTCGACCGATGCCTGCTGCGACGGCTCCGCGACCGGCGTGACCGCCGGCTCCGCGGCTGTGACCTGCGCCGGAACGACTACGACGCGCAGATCGGGTACCTCGATCCGTCGATCCTGCCAGGGGAAGGCGAAACCCGGAAGCCAGTCCCTGGCCACCGAAGGTCAGGCTCAACAGCAACGTGTGGATCAGCAGCGAGAGCAGCAGCGCATGCGTCAGTCGCCTGCGCTCAGGGCTTGCGTTGGCTGTCGGCGCGTCGCTGGAACCTGTGGAGCTCAAGCGTGCTCCGCCGTCGCTGCTCGGGCACTGCTGCTGGCGTGGGGCAGGATGGCACCACGTCGTGTGCGCCTGTCGACCTGACTGGCCCACGGGTCATGACCTTGCCAAAGCACCTCGGAGACATTCGTGAACCGCATCCGGTCCATTGTCATATGCACACCCGTCAGACTTGGGCGTCGATTCTCACATGTCCGAACGAACCGTCGACGCGGGGAGAGCCATTGCGCACTGAATCTACGCGCCGATAAACCGCTGAACCGAGTCTGACGCGCTCGACCCGATGTTCGAGAAACCGCAGAAGGCTCAAGTCGTGCAGCATCAAGATCGAGGCGGTCTCGCTGGACTCCACGAGCATGGCTCCCTCTCTTGATGGACCGCTTCTGGCCGACTGGCGCCTTACTCCGACATACACCAGCCGGTCTGCAGATTGTATCTTGGCGGCTGTAATTCAGACCTCAGTCTGCTCGGCAATCTCTAGGGCGTCATCCACTTCGATGCCCAGGTACCGCACCGTACTCTCAAGTTTCGAATGACCCAGGGGCAGCTGAACCGCTCGAAGGTTCTTCGTACGTCGATAGATCAGCGACGCCTTGGTTCGCCGCATCGAATGCGTCCCATAAGCTGCAGGATCGAGACCAATTTCCTCCGCCTTGCTTTTGACTTTGGCACACCCCTTGCGGATAGCTGCCTTAGGTGGCGGTTTACTACCGTGTGAGTTCCCCGGCTGACGCTGGTCGTCATAAAGAGACGCCGCTGGCGCGTTAGAGCTTCGAAATCTCACGGTGATAAGTAGGCGACATTGATAGTCAACGGCAGCACGCGTGGATCAATACAGTCTCGACGACAATCGCATGCCCATCGGGCTGCGGGTCGCATTATTCAAGTTCCACGTTTGCAACGTGTTCTTCACGTGGTACTTCACCGAAGCAACACCGCGGCGCACAAGGGAGACCCAAAGTGAAACGTCTGATACTCGCATTACTCGCAGCAATATTGTCGCTGTCGGTGTCGGCAGCATCCATCAACCTCAACTCATCGAGAAGCAACGCGGCCGAAGAGCGCGGTAAGCCCACCAAAGAACAGGTGGCGCAGTGCAACGCCACGCAGAGTCCGAGTGAGAAGAGGGCCTGCCAGCAAAAGTTCGGCATCGCTGTGAGCGACCCCGGCACACCATCTCCTGAGCCGGTCGGTGGCTGTACCCCGTGGCACCCCCCGTGTACCAAGCCCCACTGAGGACGATCTTCGCTTAACCGGACGCGCCTCGGTGACGCATGTGCGGCGTCCTTCGGGACGCTAGCACTAGAGGCCAGGTTTCGCTTGGCCAGATCTGCGCCGTAACTCCTTCAGGCGATCAACAGGCGATTTGAGATCCGGAAATAATGCGGCACGGTTGCCGGGTGCACTAAAACATGCAGTCGTTTGAACGCCCGGGCGAAGGCCGCTTCCGAATCGTAGCCCACCTCCTGCGGCACCGAGGCAACGGTTGCATTGGTGTTGCGCAGAAGCGCCCCGGCCACCTGCATGAGCCAATTCGTCAGATACTGCATTGGAGGCTGTTCGATCACTTCGGCGAAGCGCTCTTGCAGAGCCGAACGCGACAAGCCCACTCGCCGGCCCAGCTCATCCGTTTCGCTTGAATCACCCGGCTCTCGGCGTCCATCAGCGCCTCGCCCGGCTGCATGTGAGATCGCTATATTTGTCTGACCGCTGTGGCGTGACGTTGTCGGGGACCGCTTCTGGCCGTAGGAAGACATCTGCACTTGGCTAAGAACGACCCTGAATAGTCGTTCCGGCTGCAGCTACAATACGCGTTTGCCGTTGTCCATCGTTTTCCACCTCAAGGATTTCCCATGAGTATTTCCATGTATCAGGCGAGCGTTCCGCGTTTCGTCAACATCCTCGGTAACTTGTCGAACATCCTCGACAAGGCGCAGGCCCATGTCGATGCCAAGAAGCTCGACCCCGTCACGCTGACTACCTATCGCCTATTTCCTGACATGCTGCCTATGAAGTCGCAAGTTCAGATCGCCTGCGATACAGCCAAAGGCGTGGTAGCGCGCCTGGCCGGTGTGGAGATTCCGGTGTTCGAAGACGACGAGAAGACTCTGTCTGACCTGAAGGCGCGCATCGCCAAAACCATCGCCTTCATCCAGACCATGACGCCGGGACAGATCGACGGCACCGAAGACAAGGAAATCGTGATCAAACGTGGCGACAAGGAAACCCGTTACAAGGGCATGCAATTCCTCCTCGGCCATGCACTACCGAATTTCTATTTTCATGTCACCACCGCCTATAACATCCTGCGCCACAACGGCATCGAGATCGGCAAGCGCGACTACCTGGGCAATCCGTAGACAACTTCGGCGTCGAACGGCAACAACGACAGCCCCGGCTCGGAAGGGTTAATTGTTCATGGTGATTGAACGACCGGCCGGTCTTGGCCGTTAGCGATGATCCGCAGGCCCACCGATGCGGAACTTCGGTTGATGCCAGTATCGACTCTAGAGCAGCCGTTCAATTTTTTGCTGAGCGGCCCCAGCGTGGAACAGCGTAGGGCAAAAGCACTCCGACGACGCGGCCTGGCCACTCCTCTCAAACAAACGCGCGTCGCGCGCGCATCGGATTCTGGCTCGCGCTGAAAAAGCTTAGGAGGATCCTTTTGTCGGAGACTCCGCACTAGCCGCCTTGACGTTTACCTTCCTTAGCTTCTTCTCTTGCTTGGCTGCCGTCGCGAGGCGCTTTTTAGCTGTCTGCTTCCTTCGCCTGGTCGTCAGCATCTGGGAGTGAGTCAATGGAGCCTCCGGTCGATGAGCTGTTGAATTGCATGTGAGTTTGCCTCGATTTTGCGGTCTTGGCTAACCCATTTTCCGGTACAGAACACGATCAAAACACTATATCTTGCTATGACATGTCGCGACCTTGACTGCGGCAACTCAGGCTCGTATATACGGATCGCTGCCAGCGTTGATCCCGTCGACAAGGAGTTCTGCTCATGCTCACCCTTCGCAAATCCCAGGACCGCGGCTACGCGGATCATGGGTGGCTCAAGAGCTTCCACTCGTTCTCGTTCGCGGACTATTACGACCCGACCCACATGAGCTGGGGCAACCTACGCGTGATCAACGAAGACCGTGTGGCGCCGGGTACTGGCTTCGGCAAGCACAGTCACCGCGACATGGAAATCATCAGCTACGTGCTGTCAGGCGAACTGGCCCATCAGGACAGCATGGGTAACGTCAAGGGCATTCCGCCGGGCGACGTGCAGCGTATGAGCGCCGGTACCGGCGTGACGCACAGCGAGTTCAACCACGCCAAAGGCCAGACTACGCACTTCCTCCAGATTTGGATCGAGCCGAACGTCATCGGCATCCCGCCGAGCTATGAGCAGAAAACCATCCCGGCCGAACAGAAGCGGGGCATTCTGCGCCTCGTGGCGTCGGCCGACGGGCGGCAGGGTTCGGTCACCATCCATGCCGACGCGGCGGTCTACGCTGGCCTGTTCGATGGTAACGAGACCGCGGATCTTGCACTCGACCCAGCCCGCAAAGGCTATGTGCATCTGGTACGCGGCGCACTGGAGGTCAATGGCCAGCGGATCAGCTCCGGGGATGCGGTATTGGTGGAGGGCGAAAGCCGGATCGTGCTAGCCAATGGCGCCGGGGCCGAGGTGCTGGTGTTCGATCTGACGGCCTGATTTTTCTTCTTCGACGTTACCAGCTTACCCCATAAAACGGAGGTCGTGGATCAGGCGTTGGGAGACTTCCGCGGCGTGCTGCCGTGCTGCAGGTATTGGTGCACGAACGCGATTGCCATGCTGCCCTCACCCACCGCCGAGGCGACGCGCTTGACCGGGCTGAATCGCACATCTCCGCATGCGAAGATGCCGGGGACACTCGTTTCCAGAAGATACGGATCCCGGTCCGGCGACCAGCGTCCGGACTTTACTGCGTCCACGCCGGTCAGCAAGTATCCGCGGTCGTCGCGCGCGATCTCGGCCGGCAGCCACTCGGTCTCGGCATCCGCCCCGATGAACACGAAAAGTCCGCCGCAGGTCCGGCGGCGCACGGTCCCGCTCGCGCGATCCAGAATGTCGATCGCCGTCAGGTGCGTGTCTCCATAGACTGCCTGCACTTCCGATTCGCAGTTCGACCGCGATGTTCGACTTGTTGCGAACCTGCTCGACAAGATAGTGAGACATGCCTTTTTCCAGAGCGTTGCCCCGGACGAGAAGCGTCACCGTTCGTGCGTGGTTGGCAAAGAACAGCGCCGCCTGACCGGCCGAATTCCCGGCGCCGATCAGATGCACGTCGAGTCCTTGCGTGTTGCTCGCCTCGCTGCGCGCCGCCCCGTAGTAGACGCCTTTGCCGATGAGCCGCTCGGAGCCGTCGATCGCAAGGCGGCGCCAGGTCACGCCGGTGGCGATGACGATCGTCCGCGCGCGAAGCGCGTCGTCGCCGTCGAGGTGGACCGCGCGGGTTGCCGGATCGAGGCGAACGGTATTGCGCGTGACCAGAATTTCCGCCCCGAGCCGCCTTGCCTGTTGCAACGCCCGGCTGGCGAGTTCGTCGCCGGAGACGCCGTTGGGAAAGCCCAGATAGTTCTCGATCCGTGACGACGTTCCGGCCTGACCGCCGGGTGCTTCGCGCTCGACCACCAGCGTCCTGAGGCCCTCGGATGCGCCGTACACTGCGGCCGCGAGGCCCGCCGGTCCGCCGCCGATGATGACCGTGTCGTATTCCGTGGAGCGCCCGCTCGTCTGCAGTCCGAGAGACCGGGCGACCTCGCGCAGTGGCGGGCGGAAGAGTGTCGCGCCGTCGGCGAGCTGCAGTGCAGGGCAATCCCCCTCCCCTGGACGAGGTGCGCGCCACCGCGCCGGCAGTTCCGGATCGTCAGGCGTAACCCAGTCAAACGTTACCTGGTTGCGCGCGAGAAACCGGCGCAGATCGTGGCAGGCCGTGTCCCACCGGTGCCCGACGATCGTCACCTGCGCCTTGGGTGCCTCCGCGGCGAGGCCCTGGAGCCCTCCGATGCGCTCGCGCGCGAGCGCGCCGACCGCTTCCGAGATCTGCGGCGACGCGGCGGCGATCGCGTAGTATTGCTGAGCGTCCACTCGAATGACGCGCGAGCGTTCCGCCGCGCGATAGCTGCCGATGAACGGCCCGCCTAGGGCGATCGGGACTTCGCCGAAGATCTTGCCCGGGACGCGCCAGCCGATCGTGCGGTCGATTCCGTCGATCCGCTTGATGACCTCGATCTTGCCCTCGAGGACCGCAAAGAGGGCACGCTCTTCGCCCTCGTGAACCGCATACTCTCCCGCGGCTAGGTGGATGTCCGCCGCTTTTCTTGCGACGTGCTCGAGCTCGACGGTCGGCAGCTTCGAGAAGAGCGGAATGGTTGCGAGTTCTTCGGTCGTCAGCATGACTTAGCATCCAGGAAGCGGGCCGATCACCGGCTCGGCGACTGCGATGCGCGCACCATGCGCCCGAGGGGCGCCGCCGCGGCCAGGTAGATTAAGCGCAGCGCAGAAGCCTGCCAAGACAATCCTGCGGTGGAGGCATTACTTGCCGGCCGCGCGAACGTCCGGTTGTGGCCGATCTCATCCTCTAGGACCCGCGCGGCAACCCGAACGAGATCACTTCACGAATGTCACTGGCACATCGACAAGGTGCAGCACCTTCGTTGCGATCGAGCCCATCAGCAGACTGGAGATGGCCCCGACGCCGCCGGAGCCGAGGCCGCGCGTCCCCATGATGACCTGGTCGCAGTGCAGGTCTCGCACGTAGCGGGCAATCGTCTGCGCCACGTCGCCGACTTCGACGTGCGAGGTATAGGCAATGTCTGCCTCGCGGAGCCGGGCGCGGGCAGATTCCAGGGCCGTTTCGCCTAGTTCCTGGTAGAACTTGTCGATCAGGTCCTGGCTCAGATGATTCTTGACGATCCCCGAATTGATCGGGGGCTGAACGTTCAGCAGATGCACCGTCACCGGCTGCCCATAGGCGACTTGCCGGCAGGCGGCATCCACCGCGCGCATCGAATTATCAGAACCATCGACCGGAATCAACACGCACCGAATGACGATCTCTCCTTTTGCCCGCTCAACGGTTACCTAATTCGGGTGTCCACCGTTCGTGGGTAAGATCACTATGCTCCGTAGAGCATTTTACTGCCCAGCGCGTCCGGCTTCGGCCTCGACGTTGCCTTGGCACCCTTGCGCGAAGTGCCTGAATAGTCTGGTCCGCGAGTTGCGACCCATCTGCCGATGGCGCCGACTGCCACACGCCGCCACTCGCCCAGGCGTTACTACGAAGCAGTGATGATATGTCTGTTGTCCGTGTAAGTGAATAATAGCCGTGAGCAAAGTAAGTTTCGACGATGCATTGGCGCAGGGAGTGGCTCGCACCCACAAGACGCTCAAGAACGTGAGGAGCGCATGGATCCACGCATGGCCGATGCGGGAAGGAAGCGATGAGCCGCCGGGACGCTCAGCCGGCCGGAGTTTCGGTGGGAGAGGTCAGATCAAGTCTCGGTAACCAGATGTGAACCGCCGAGGTCACCGCATTCGTGCGTCGCCAACTCTCAATTCTTCACCTCTTGTCGCAGTGCTTCTCCTGCACTAGTTGCATCAGGCGCTGCAAGCGCGCGTTGGATTGCATCTGCTGGCCCTGCGCCGCGAGCTGCTCCGCTTGGGCCTTGTTTTGCTTCGCGAGCGGCGAGTTGGCAAAGGCCTCGTCTTCGCCTCTTTCCTTCGCCATTTGAGCCATTAGGGCTGCCTGGTACGCCCGCGTCGATGCGCCGGTGGGATCGAGGGCCCCTGCCGTTGCCAGCGGTGTCAGGAGCGCTTCCTCCGTCTTCCTCTGCTCGAGTTTTTGGCGCCCCTGCGCATACAGCTGCTGTTGTGTCGTCGCCAGCGCCTGAACGTTGGGTGCCATCTGCTGCACGTACGGGGAAAGCTCGGTAGCAATCTGCTCGCACGTCATCGCCTCGTCACCGGGTCTGACCGCCGGTGCGTCCGCCGCCCCTACGGGTGCGATCCAGAGCACCGCGCTGGCCGCCCAACCGGCAACCAGGGTCTTGGATATCATTGACATGGCATTCCTCTCACTTCTTCACGCAGTGCTTCTGCGCCCATAGCTGCTTCAGATGGTCCATCCGCAGATTGGAGTGCGGCGCGCCGAGTTCGGCCATTTGCTTATCGGTCTGGGCCTCCACCGCCATCTGGGCCGCCGGCCCGGTGCCGCCCAACCCGCCCGTCATCATCGCGCCCGTTACCAACGCAGCAGTGCCCATGCTTTGCCGCCTCATCTGCTCGTTTCTTTGGCTCCGCTCCTGTTGATCCCGCTGCGTTTCAGCCATGCCCTGCGCATAGATCTGCTCGCAGGTCAGCGCGTCATCCCCCGGCAGGGCGCCGGAGGCGTTTGCTGCGGTATTTGCGGCCGTCCCCGCGGCGATCGCGGCCGGAATCCAGATGGCGCCGGCAGCCCAGGCGGCAACCATTTTGCGCATCATTGGCATGGCGTTCTCGGGAAAGAGGATGCGAGCAAGATACCCGGCGAGCGGTAACGAATAGGGAACCGATTCGCAGCGGCGGCGCTTCACCGGCCACTGATCCTGGACACCAGCGCTTCGGTTCGGGCGGACGGCGGCACGCCAAGCACGATAGACAGCAACTCGCGGCAGCGCCGGTAGGCATTGAGCGCCTGGGCGTTCTCTCCCCGCGCCAGATGACACGCAATCAGGCGTTGGTAGAGCTCTTCGGCCAGGTTGTCCTGTTCTAGCGCGGCGCGGTAGAGCGCGATGGCGGCTTCGGGGCGGCCGATGTGCTCCAGGCGCTGGCCCAGCGCGTCGACCGAGCGGATGAAGCGAGCGCGCAGCCGATCGCGCAGCGCGAGCGCCCAGGACGGAAGCTCCGCCTCGCCGAACAGATGGCCACGGTAGAGCGAGAACAGTTGCGCTCGCCGCGTCTCCAGCTCGCCGTCGTCGACCTGTGCTGCCGCCGTTCGGGCACCGAGCAGCGACTCGATGCGGCCGCACACATGCTCGAAGGCCCACGTGTCGACCCAGCTCAAGTCCTCGTCGAAGGCGATCTGGCCATCGCGCACCACCAGCAGATCCGCGCCCAATAACGAGCGCGTGCGGTACAGCATCGTCTTGAGCGCGTCGCGGGCCTCGTCGCCTTCCGCATCGGGCCACAGCATCGCGGCCGCGCGCGCAGCGTCGACATGGCGGCCACCGAGCACCGTGATGAGCCGCAACAGATCGAGCAGCCTTTTCGGCGCTTTGCGAGCGAACTTCAGGGCCACGCCGTCGCGCTCGATGGCGAAGCCGCCCAGCGTGCGCACGCGCAGTGGCCAAGGCCACGAGGCGATGCCGATGTCAGGGCAGGCAAGCGCGCGCGCCGCGATCACCTTGCTTGCGAAAGGCAGGTCCGCTTTCAGCTCGAGCGCCGCGCCGCACAGCTCGGCGGCCACGCGCGGCAGGGCGCGGAAAAAATGGGTCAAGTCGAAACTACGGGCATGGGCGAAGCCCACATTGAGTTCGGCGCGCGCCTCATCGTGCGCTCCCTCGCGCCACCGCTGCAGCGCGCGCGTGAGGTGAACGTGAACCAGGCAAGGTGTCGCCTGCGCGCCGCGCGACAACGCCCCGGCCCGCGCGAACGCCGCTGCGGCTTCCTCGAGCCGACCGAGAGCGACCAGCACGAAGCTCTCCTGCATGAGAGCGGGCGTCGTCCTGGCTTCGGTCACGCCTGCGTCGAGCATCTTGCGAAGAGAGACCTTCGCATGTTCCCAGGCTTCCTCGGCTGCGCCGATCTGCAGCGCGTGGCGCGAGCTGTAGTAGTGAAACTCCCAGTAGTCGGGCGGATGGGCCGGGCTCAGCAGCGGATGGGCCGCGTCCAGGCTCGCGCGGCCGGCTGCGGCGTTGCCTTCACCGAGCGCAATCGAGGCGCGAATGAGATGGGTCCGTGCCAGCAGCGGACGAAAGTTGTTGGATAGTGCCAGGCGTTCAAGTGCGTCGAGTTCCGCATGCAGTCGGGATGCCCAAGTGGCGTCGTAGAAAAGTGCGTCGACCAGCAGCAAGTGCCACAGGGCTCGACTGTACGGGCCTACTTGCGACGATGCGGCCACTGCAGCGCCAGCCTGGAAGAAGTCCTCGCTGCGCACGCGATCGAGCGTAAGTCCCAGCATAGGCAGCGCCGCCGTGGCGACCCGCAGCGCGATCTCGCGATCGATGTCCGCACCCAGTATGGCGAAGGCCCATTCGATGTCGTCGGTTACACCTTCGACGCTCTCACGCCGCTCGGAGGTCAGCATCAGCCGCGCGGCCAAGCCGAACAAAGCGAGCGGCGTGCGCTCGTTCTGCCTGCGACTAATCTGTTCCACGCGCTTCGCACGCTCTTCGAATCCGGCATAGGATTGAGTGTCGAAGAGCGTGCACTGGATCAGCCCGCAAGCCGCAAAATCGAGACCTGAGGTGTCACCATCGTCGGCGAACCAGGCCTCTGCCGCGAGCCATTCGGCGCGGGCGAGTGCCAGGTCTTCAAACTGAAGCGCGTAGCCGCGCCAGAAATGCGACCAGCCGGTCGGCGTCTCGGCGCCGCCGGGGTCAGACAGCGCCGCGCGCAGGCCGCGCAGACCGTAACGCTGCACCTGGCGCTCGCCTTCCGCGCAGTCGGCGAGCACGGGGCGGTGTGCCCTGTCGCCCATCACGGCCGCAGGTGCAATGCGCAAGTTGGGTCGTCTTGCTGCCATAGGCGGGGCCTTTCAAGACGCGACCATCATATCCCAGCGTCACGCCCTGGAACCAGCGCGATGGCAATCCGTTCCCAATCCGTTACCGCCCGTTTCCCTTCTAGCACCGACATTGGCCTGTCTATCGCGCCGGCAATTATTTTGTCCCGAAGTGCACAGGTATACTCATCGGGGGTGAGCGCTAGGAGTACATCTGCGCATTAATAGCCGACGGCTCCCAAGGTAGGCGGAAGCGTTCTTCGACGGTGGCGGGTCAAGAAATTCAGGTTGGTTGGGCCCGGGAGAAGCTGTGGACGGAGTCGGCGGGAGAACATCATGGTTCGAAAAGCTGCGATTGCAATACTAGGCCTGTGGCTGAGCGGAACGGCTTTCGCCACGACCTACACGGTCGTTGGGTCGACGTACACGACCGTCTTCAGCCCCTATACGACGGCCATGTCGGTTACCGGGACGTTCGACACGGCAAACCCGCTGCCTGCAAACATGACCAACCTCGACATCGGGCCGAACGGGTCCGGACTGGTGACGGCCTGGTCGTTCTTCGACGGCGTGAACACGTTCACCCAAGCGAACTCCGCCCCCGAGCCCGGCGTCGGCAGCTTCTCCGTCGGAACGGACGCCAAGGGCAACATCACGTCATTCGGAATTGATTTGGAGAGCCCGCGGCCGCCGAACGCCATCAACGACGTCATGAACACTCTCGACATCAACAGCTCAGGGCCCGGCTTCGAGGCGGTCTTCGATGCCACAACATGCGCCGCCCTGGTCGGCAACCAGTGCAACAGCTTTTTTTCGGTAAGCACTTACGCTTTGTCGACCAACTCCTTCGCGTTCACGCCGAACTTCACGGCAGTACCGCCGACGATTGCCAAATCCTTCGCTGCGGGATCGGTGCAGATAAACGGCACCACGTCTTTGACATTCACGCTGGCCAATCCGGATGTTGCGACGACGCTCACCGGCGTCGCATTCGCCGACAACTTTCCCGCGGGAATGCTAGTCGCCACTCCGAACGGACTGGCCAGTACTTGCGGCGGCGTAGCAACGGCCGTTCAAGGAACGGGCAGCGTATCGCTCACGGGAGCGACCATTGCCAGCAACAGCAGCTGTACGCTGACGGTTAACGTGACAACTACGAGTGCCGGAACCCTTACTAACACTACCGGTTCGGTGACCTCAACCAACAGCCTCCCCGGCAACATGGCTTCGGCGACGCTAGTCGTGGCGGCGGCTCCGCCACCGCCGATCCCGACGTTGCAGCAGTGGGCACTGTGGCTGTTGGGACTCCTGCTGGCGATCACCGGTGCGCAATTGCGCCGCAAACGTACCTCGACTCGGCATGCTGCGGTCGCGCGAACCGCTCACTCCGCAAAACATCATTGACTGTTCTGCGGCCTACTGGCTGCGGTTCTATTGCGACCGCTCGTTAGCCGCCGTGATCCCGATAGCCATAACCCTGGTAGCCGTCCCTACGATAGTAGCCGTCCCCATGGCGGTAACCGTCCCCGCGGTAGTAACCGTCCCCGCGATAGTAACCGTCGCCTCGGTGACCGTATCCCAAAGGCACGATGACACAACCGCCCAGCAAGGCGCCCAAAAGCGAAAGGATGAGAATGCGTTTCATATCTATTCTTCCGTCGACAATAACTGATTAGACAGCAACCAAGCAGATGAGTTGTCGGGAGTCTTTGTAACAGTTGGTGTCCGGCCGCATCCGGGGGCACTTAGGCCTTGCTCCTCAAGTACGTCGTGTTTCGAACCACCCGAAGCGAGGTCGATAGCCGGCGCACTGAGTCCTTAGCGGTCGAACAAAATTCTCCGCGCTTCGAACCGACCCATCAGCGATCGCCGCATACTTGGAGGCAACGCAGGCTACTGCTTAAGACTGCTTCTTGTCGGCCAGCAGCGACTTGAGATTCGCAAACGGCGAATGAGTCGCGCTACCGCGACCGTCGCGTGTGTTGCTACCACTGCCAGTCGCTTCCAATTGCCGCTGATGTTCATTGTCGTGGCAGTACAAACATAGCAGTTCCCAGTTGTTGCCATCACTCGGGTTGTTGTCGTGATTGTGGTCACGATGATGGACCGTCAGCTCGCGCAGGTTAGCGTGGGTGAATTCACGACCGCAGCGACCGCAGATCCACGGATAGATCTTGAGGGCTTGCTCCCGGTAGCTTTGCTCGCGCTGTTCGGCGTTACGGCGGGCCTCGGCCACTATCCGGTCCAGCTTGCTTGGGTCGCTCGCTCTCATACCGTTTTATACAACGCACTGGCGTGTCGCGGCAACCGGGCGCGTGGGCGGTGTAACTTTCATCCGCAGGGGCGAAACCGAGGTTGCAGCCCAGACCACCCCCAACGACACGGCCAAGCCGCATGTATGACGCCGAGCGGCTCGACGGTCAAAGATGCAACTCGTAATGCATGACACTGGCAGGTCGTCCGGCTCGCTGGCGCGAGCCCACCTACCCTTCGCAGTTGGCTAATCCTGGCCCGTACGTCCCGGGGACGAAGCTAGCAAGGCGGGCAAGGCTCAAACTTCAGTAGTAGTGATAATGTGTCGACTCGCTCGCGACCCTCGGCACCAACCTTTCCTCTTCTGCGGCAGAATCGCGCTGGCGTGAAAAGAACCCGCGACCGTCGCGAGTCCCGAAAAGCGATCCATCATTGTCTAGTTGCGTAGCGGAGATCACCCATGTCGTATCACGAAATTCTGAACCGCTTCGGATTCGCGAATGCGCATCTCTCCGGAGGCGCTCTCAACGTCAATACGCCCATTGATGGAACGCGCATCGCCGGGCTGGCGCCCCACACCAGTGCCGATGTCGAATCGATAGTTGTGCGCGCGGTTGCTGCCTTCAATGCCTGGAGGTCAGTCCCTGCGCCGCGCCGCGGCGAATTGGTGCGACTGTTGGGCGAAGAACTGCGCGTGGCCAAACCCGATCTGGGCGCGCTCGTGACGCTCGAGTCCGGCAAGATCCTCCAGGAAGGGCTCGGCGAGGTACAGGAAATGATCGACATCTGCGACTTCGCCGTGGGTCTGTCGCGACAACTCTATGGCTTGACGATGACGTCCGAGCGGCCCGGTCACGCGATGCGCGAAAGTTGGCACCCGGCCGGCGTGTGCGGCGTGATTACGGCGTTCAACTTTCCGGTCGCGCCATGGTGCTGGAACGCGGCGCTCGCCCTGGTGTGCGGAGATCCGGTGATCTGGAAGCCGTCGGAGAAGACGCCATTGTCAGCGCTTGCGACCCAGCAAATCTTCGCGCGCGCGATGGCGCATTTCGGCGACGCCCCCGACGCACTTTCGCAGGTAATTATCGGTGGGGCAGCCATCGGCGACGTATTGGTATCGAGCCACGATGTGCGCGTCATCTCGGCCACCGGATCGACGCGAATGGGCCGCGCGATCGGCCCAAAGGTTGCCGCACGGTTCGGCAAATGCATCCTTGAGCTGGGCGGCAATAACGCGATGATCGTGGCTGCGTCGGCCGATCTCGACATGGCGTTGCGCGCCATCGTGTTCTCGGCGGTAGGTACGGCGGGACAGCGCTGCACGAGTTTGCGCCGACTGCTCGTTCACGAACAAGTCTATGAATCGCTCGTTACCAGGCTGAAGACCATCTATCATCGCCTCCCCATCGGTGATCCGCTCGACGATCGCACGCTGATCGGTCCACTGATAGATGCGGCTGCGTTCCATACGATGGAGCGCGCACTCGGTGCTGCAAGAACGCAAGGCGGCCGTATTACCGGCGGCGAACGCACATTGGAGACCGCATACCTAAATGCCTACTATGTTCGACCAGCGTTAGTCGAAATGGAGAGCCAAACTGCGATCGTTCGTGAAGAAACATTTGCTCCCATACTCTACATAATGAAATATCGCGACTTGGAGCGAGCCATCGCCATACACAACGACGTGCCACAAGGCCTGTCCTCGTGCATCTTTACGACCGATCTTCGCGAGGCCGAGACCTTCCTATCGGCAGCTGGGTCCGACTGCGGCATCGCCAACGTCAACATTGGACCTTCGGGCGCCGAAATCGGCGGCGCATTCGGCGGTGAAAAGGAGACAGGCGGCGGCCGCGAATCCGGCTCGGATGCGTGGAAATCCTACATGCGTCGCCAGACCAACACGGTGAACTATTCACGCGCATTACCCCTTGCCCAGGGCATCAAGTTCGAGATTTGAGGAGACGACAATGCCGCTGGAGAAGATCGCCGTTCTCGGCCTCGGAAAAGTGGGGACCCTCGCTGCTAAACTTCTTCATCGAGCCGGTCTTGAGGTAATCGGTTTCGATAACCGCACGCCGCAAGAGACGCTACCCTTCGCCGTACAGACCGTGGACCTTGCATCGGAGGACGGTTTGCGGACCGCAACGCAAGGATTCGATGCCGTGCTCTCGTGCCTGCCGTATCGAATCAACAAGCGAATCGCTACGACTGCGCATGCCCAAGGCATGCACTACTTCGATCTCACCGAAGACGTTCCAACGACGCGGGCCATCATAGAGCTCAGCAAGACCTCACGCGGGCTGATGGCGCCGCAATGTGGCCTGGCACCGGGCTTCGTCGGCATCGTGGGCGCCGCTCAGGTCGCGGCATTCGACGAGTGCCGCTCGCTGCGTCTCCGCGTCGGTGCGCTGCCACAGAATCCGACCGGGCTGATGGGCTACGCATTCAACTGGTCTCCCGAAGGTGTGGTCAACGAATACCTGAACGACTGCGAAGTGATCGAAGGCGGGGTTCGCAAGATGGTGTCGTCGATGGAGTGGCACGAGACGCTGTATGTGGAAGGCGTCATGCTGGAGGCCTTCACGACGTCAGGCGGACTCGGGACGATCTGCGAGACGTTTCATGGGAAGGTTGCTAATGTCGACTACAAGACCATGCGATATCCCGGACACATGCGCCTGATGAATTTCTTCTTTCACGAACTCCTGATGCGCGAACGTCGAGAGCTCGCCGGAGAAATACTCACGAACGCGAAGCCCCCGGTGTCCAACGACATTGTCTACGTCCACGTCTCATCGGAGGGCCTGCTCGATGCCCGTCTGCAACGCCGCGAATTCGTTCGCGCTTATCGCCCGATCGAGCTGGCCGGCGGCATGCAAACGGCGATTGCGTGGACCACGTCGGCATCAGTTGTCGCGGTCATCGAATTGGTCCGCGACCGGCTGCTGCCGCAACATGGCTTTCTGAAGCAGGAAGAGATACCACTGAGCAAGTTCCTGGCCACGGCAACGGGCCGATTGTTCGAGGCTGATGGTGTGGCGTGACTCTCCGCGATCGCTCTCCCCTGTTCTTTGATGCCGCAACCGCTCGAAAGCGAACTCGACCATGCGAAGACTCGCGCCGGCCGCGGATCAACGGACTTGGCAACAAGGTTCTCGGATGAGTGGCCCCCACCAGGCTGGTCGGCTGGCGGACGTTGACTGAAAGCAAACGCAATGACGAAGCAGCACAAACTGGCGACTCAGCCGAGGCAAGAGCACAGTGTCCCCTGGTTCTGGCCCTTGACGACAGGCATCGAACTGGCCGACGAAGGGGACAAGCTGTTTGCCGACAATCTGAAATTCGCCGCCGAAGCAGTGGCCATCGCAGCGCCCCCGCCGCCCGAGTGGGCGACAAGAAACCGGGTACTGCTCGATCTCGACACGATGCGCCTGCGCGATTTCTCGCGGGCTGCGGCTGGGGTCAATGAAGTACCTGTACTGATCGCCGCCCCCTATGCGGGTCACAGCTCGACGATCGCCGATTACGACAAGGGCCAGAGTCTGGTCGAGACGCTGTTGGATTGCGGGTTGGAACGGGTCCTCGTCACCGATTGGAAAAGCGCGACCGAACCGATGAAGGATTTCGACATCGATACCTATCTAGCCGATCTCAACGTAGCGGTCGATAGCGTCGGTGGAAGAGTGCACCTGATCGGCCTGTGCCAGGGTGGCTGGATGTCCGCGATGTTTGCGGCCCGATTTCCCGGCAAAGTGGCGACACTCGTGCTGGCCGGCTCACCGATCGACACCGCTGCCGGCAATGGAGCGATCAAGAAGGCGGCACAAAAGCTCCCGGTGAGTTTCTTCGAGGAGATGGTTGCCGCTGGTGGGGGACGAATGCTCGGGAAGTTCATGCTCGCGGGCTGGAAGAACATGCATCCGGACGAGCAGTACCTCGAGAAGTACATCGATCTATACCAGCATATCGAGGACAAATCCTACATCAAGCGCACCGAACGTTTCGAGCGCTGGTACGAAAATCCGATCGACTTGCCTGGGCGCTGGTATCTTCAGGCCATCACCGAGCTGTTCAAGGAAAACCGGCTGGCGAAAGGCACATTCGTCGCGCTAGGGCAAACCATTTCGCTCAAAGACATCAAGGTTCCGCTGTACCTACTTGCCGGCGAGTCCGACGACATCACGACCAAGGAACAGGTCTTCAGGGCAGAGGAACTTGTCGGAACCCCCAAACACGAGATCATGAAGAAACTCGTTCCGGGCGGCCACATCGGCCTTTTCATGGGCTCGCACACGCTGCAGCGTGTCTGGCCCGAAATCGGTGCGTGGATTTCGCACCACCAACCAAAGTCGAGATGAGTCGACTCGCACGATAGTTCCCGGGTCGATACAAGCCAACTGGAAATCAGTTGACAACATGACCGACGGTCAGATTGCAAAGTGCGACAGCACTTTCGGAAATAAGCTTACCGGTTCAATAGCCCGTATGGATCAACTCCCTTTGGCCTTCTGGGGTGTCTCCGCAACCGAGATGCTTCACCACCTTGAAACGGCCAAGGAGGGTTTGAGCAGTAAGGAAGCCAGCCAGCGGCTCGCCCGCTACGGCTCTAATCTTCTTCAACCCCAAAAGCAGTCAAATGTGCTCTGGCTTCTGCTAGCCCAATTCAAGAGTCCGCTCATTCTCATTCTTTTGTTTGCCACTGGGTTGTCATTTCTTTTCCATGATCCTGTTAACGCTCTCATCATTCTAACCATTGTCCTAGTAAGCGGCCTTCTGGGGTTTTGGCAGGAGCACAGTGCAACCAACGCTGTGGAGAAGTTGCTGGCCGTGGTGCGGATTAAGGCTACCGTGCTTCGTGACGGAAGCCCACACGAAATCCTAGTCGAGGAGATCGTGCCAGGAGATATCGTCATTCTGGATGCTGGAGACATGGTTCCAGGTGACTGTCTTGTTGATGAATCTAAAGATCTCTTTATCGATGAAGCAACCCTGACGGGCGAAACCTACCCTGTGGAGAAATCGATTGGGGTGCTCGCGGCGGAGACACCGCTTGGCCAACGGACAAATGCGCTATGGATGGGCACCCATGTGGTTAGCGGCAGCGCGAAGGCGCTGGTCATAAGCACGGGAACGCAAACCGAGTTTGGCAAGATCTCGGAACATCTAAGACTCCGACCGCAGGAAACGGATTTTGAACGAGGCATACGGCGCTTCGGTTATTTCCTTATGGAAGTGACGGTTGTGCTCGTGATGGCTATCTTCGCTATCAACGTGTACCTGGCACGCCCCGTTCTGGATTCGCTTCTCTTTTCGTTGGCGCTGGCGGTTGGGCTGACGCCGCAATTGTTGCCGGCGATCATCAGCATCAACCTTGCCCACGGCGCCAAACGGATGGCGCAAGAAAAGGTGATCGTCAAACGGCTCGCTTCGATTGAAAACTTTGGCGGCATGAATGTAATCTGCTCCGACAAGACCGGCACCCTCACCGAAGGGATAGTCCGCTTGCAATCCGCCCTTGATGTTGCAGGCGCTCCAAGCGATAAGGTCCTTCTCTACGCCTATCTCAATGCGTTCTACGAGACCGGCTTTACGAACCCCATCGATGAAGCCATCCGCGCCCAGCGCCAGTTTGACCTGTCCGGCTACGGGAAGGCCGACGAGATCCCCTATGATTTTCTCCGTAAGCGATTGAGCATCTTGGTTGCTCATGGCGACGCTCATCTGATGGTGACCAAAGGCGCGCTGCAAAATGTACTCGCCGTCTGTTCGGCGGCGGAAACTGGAACGGGAACCTCGGTCAATATCACCGCGGTGCAGGACCAAATTCAGCAGCACTTCGAGGAGTTCAGTAGCAAGGGCTTCCGCACCCTCGGCGTGGCATACAGAGATATGGGACCCGCATCACTGATAAGCAAAGCCGACGAAGCCGGAATGATGTTCTTGGGATTCCTCGTTCTCTTTGATCCGCCCAAACCCAATATCATCGAGACCATTGCCAGTCTGAAAAACCTGGGCGTTGCACTGAAGATCATCACCGGGGACAACCGCTTGGTCGCGGCCAATCTCAGTCAACAGATGGGCTTATCGGGCACGAGGGTCCTCACGGGGCCGGCTCTCCGCGAGCTCAGTGATGGGGCACTGCTTAAGCAGGCAGTTGACGTGGACGTCTTCGCCGAAATTGAGCCCAATCAAAAAGAGCGCATCATCCTCGCGCTCAAGAAGGCTGGCAAGGTCGTGGGGTATATGGGAGACGGCGTCAATGATGCCTCCGCGCTTCATGCCGCCGATGTTGGCATTTCCGTTGAGAGTGCCGTCGATGTTGCCAAGGAGGCGGCTGATATCGTGTTACTCGAGAAGGATCTCGGTGTTTTGGTGCAAGGTGTGCGTGAGGGGCGAACGACGTTCGCCAATACGCTGAAATATGTATTCATGGCCACCAGCGCCAATTTTGGCAACATGTTCAGCATGGCCGGCGTATCGCTCTTCCTGCCGTTTCTCCCATTGTTGCCCAAACAGATCTTGCTCACCAACCTAATGACCGATTTCCCCGAGATGACCATCGCCACCGACCGGGTGGATAGCGAGATGGTTGACCATCCGCGGCGCTGGGACATCAAGGCGATTCGCAAGTTTATGTTTGCCTTCGGCCTGCTGAGCTCGGTGTTCGATTACCTCACTTTTGGCGTGCTTCTGTTCGTCCTTCATGCGACCCAGGATCAGTTCAGGACCGGCTGGTTTCTGGAGTCGGTTATTTCAGCGTCCCTGGTTGTGCTTGTCATTCGAAGCCGGAAACCTTTCTTCAGGAGCAGGCCGGCGAAGTATCTGCTGATAACAACTCTGTTCACCGTTATCGCGACGTTGGTTCTACCGTTCACGCCGCTTGGTCGGATTTTTGAATTTAGCAGGCTGCCGCCTTTGTCCCTTCTGCTGCTAGCAACAATTGTCGTGCTTTACATTGTCTCGGCGGAACTGATGAAGACGGTTTTTTACAAGAGGGTGAAATTTTGAAGATGGTGAATAAGGCAGATCTTTATTGGTGACGTCATGATGGATAAGAACGACATTTACAGGGCCATTGCAAGGATCGCAACGTCGGAGCACAAGAGTCCGAGTCTGGTGACCCCATAGTCCACAATGAAGTCATATCTCATGGCATGGCGGACAATTCATGGCGACAACACACAGAACCGGCAAGGACGAACTCCAGAGCATCGCGCACGAGGCGATGCTCCAGCGGGGGCTACTGCCGGACTTTTCACCTGCCGTCATCGCCCAGACGAACCAGATCACGCAGGCCGCCACGGCGTCCGACGCCGCTATTCGCGATTTGCGCGGCCTGCTCTGGGCGTCGATCGATAACGACGATTCCCGCGATCTCGATCAGCTCTCGGTTGCTGAACCCGTGGCGGGTGGTACGCTAAAAATTCTCGTCGCCATTGCCGACGTCGACGCGTTGGTAGAAAAGGATTCTGCGATCGACGGTCATGCGTGCACCAACACGACCTCTGTCTACACGGCCGCAGAAATTTTTCCGATGCTGCCGGAGAGACTGTCGACCGACCTCACTTCGTTGAGCGAGGATCAGGAACGGCTTGCTATCGTGGTGGAAATGGTGATTGCAACCGACGGCACAGTGACGGCTTCCGACATTTATCGGGCAGTAGTTCTTAATCGCGCCAAGCTTGCCTACAATGCGGTCGCCGCATGGCTCGAAGGCGCTGCGCCCGCGCCGCCAAAGCTTGCGGCAGTGCCCGGATTGGATGAACAGCTCCGCATCCAGGATCGGGCCGCGCAGGCGCTGAAACGGTTGCGCCACGCGCACGGCGCGCTGCGACTGGAAACGTTGGAAGTCCGAGCCGTATTTGACGACGGCGCGCTGGCCGATCTGCTGCCGGATGAGAAGAACCGGGCAAAGGAACTGATCGAAGACTTCATGATTGCGGCCAATGGCGTATCCGCAAAATATCTCGAAAAGAAGGGCTTGCCCTCGCTGCGCCGGGTGCTGCATACCCCCAAGCGCTGGGACCGGATCGTCGCGCTGGCGGCCGAGTTGGGGGAGCAGTTGCCGCTGATACCGGACGCTGCGGGTCTGGATGCTTTCCTGACCAAACGGCGAGATGTTGATCCGCAGCGCTTCCCTGACCTTTCGCTCTCCGTCGTCAAGCTTCTAGGTTCCGGCGAGTATGCGCTCGAGGTGCCCGGCCACCCATCCGAGGGCCACTTCGGACTGGCCGTGAAAGACTACACCCACTCCACAGCACCGAACCGTCGGTTTCCCGACCTTATCGCACAGCGCCTGTTGAAGGTGGCGCTCACCGGGCAACCGTCGCCGTACACCAATGACGGACTCACGGCGCTGGCGCGTCACTGCACCGACCAGGAGGACAATGCAGCAAAGGTGGAACGGCAGGTCGGGAAGTCTGCCGCAGCACTGCTCCTTGCCTCGCGGATCGGTGCGCGTTTTGATGCCATCGTGACCGGTGCGTCGGACAAGGGAACATGGGTGCGCATTTCTGGGCCGACGGCCGAAGGCAGAGTCGTCCGTGGATTCGAGGGCGTCGACGTCGGCGACCGCATCCGCGTGGAACTTGTCCACACTGACGTCGCGCGCGGCTTTATCGACTTTACAGCAGTGCCCAACAAACCATGAGGTCCACCGATCGACCGCACAATCTAATCACCTATAAAAACGTTACATTTCGCTACATTGCCACTCCTTAAAGCGTCTCTTCTTGCCACAGCCCGGGCCAGCCCGCTTGCGCGGTTGCTGCCTGCGCGGGGCGCCCTCGCGCGCGTGGTGATCGGCGGCAGGCGAATTGACGCGCGACCGCGCGTCGGCGATCTACGCTGTACGAAAATCGACGGTAGCTTAACCGGCGAACGACCGCTTCCAGGGAAATCTGACGGCGCCCACGACTGACTGCTCATGGCCGCACTGAGACACTCGCGACCGGCTGAGATCGACCCAAAGCGGCATTGCGGACTTGCAGATCTACTACGCGGTGTGTATCCGAAGCACTCCGCGTATTTGCAACGAGGGGCTGGCCCGCGTCAAAAGGTTCCACCAATCCTAGTTGAGCGAGACGGCCTAACCAAAAAAAACCCCCGAAAAGCCGGGGGCGAGTACGACACCATGAACATCCCGAATCGTCTACTGGTCAGGTCAGCGAGTCCGGACCTCGTCGATTCGTCCAACTAGAGGCCGCTAACGGCCACCTCCTCTCAATGCCTTTGTGCGCTCATCTAATGGTCGCGGGTCTCTCGCTTTGGTTCGGCGCGTTGACAATTTTCTCTCACCATTGTTCTCAGAATCGTCCGTGCCAGAGATTCCGGGGCAGCTACCGCTTCTCCCACTCGAATCACTCTAGAAGCGGATCCGAATGTCACCGTAATTACCCCCCACCGGAGTTGATACGAGGCGGCATATTGCCTACCCTCAGCGTTCAAGGTCACTTGGCCAGCGAAGTTGAGCGCGTCCATCCGACCTTCCTTGGCTTGTCCCGGCTACAAATCTTTGAACTTCCTGCCCGCAGCGGCAAGTTGTTTACTTCGCACGCAATACTCTTACGACGCGGCCTTCCGAGAATGAAAGGGAAGAACCTTTCTTATCACTTCGACGCTAACCGTCGACTGTTCTTGTGCTTGTTGTTGTTTCCGCAGCTCGCGGCGGACTCTGGCAAAGGTCTTTCGCAAATCGGTCTCCACACTTTTCGTGTAGCGGAACGAAGGATCAAGGACGGACTTCATCTGGCCTCCACGCTCGTGCTGTGTAATACGTCACCATTCCACGCGCTTCGTCCATGCATGTCGCAAGAGGCGTTCCATCTCCGACCAAATTGCGAAGGCTCAGCCACTTACCGCGAACGTCGTCTGCCCAAAGTCTCGGTAACGTAAGAAACGTCGACACATTCGTCTAAGCGTCGTCAGACTCGCTTTGTTGCCGACAATTTGTCCCAAACCCTTGCGAAGAGATTGATCTTCCATCCGATCGGACATCGGAAAGCGTATCTCTTGAGGGTTATTTCTGATGCGACCTGCCCCCAATCTTTAGTGCCGGCTTGAAGTCAGTAAGGTGTTCTTGGATTCCGCGCCATCGCGAGTGTTCGGGGACGTGATGAAGAAATCCGGCGGGGCACGCACACACTTGGCGAAATCGCGCCAGCCACGGCGGCGCGCAAGTCGACACCCCCACGCGGCACGCGCGGCTCCAGTTAGCGACCCGCAGCACGGTCGTTTAAGATAACGAAATGAGCGCGGAAGGAAGTGTGCTAATCGCGGGCGTCGGCCCGGGTCTTGGCATCGCTGTAGCCAGGCGGTTCGCGCGCGAGGGGTATCGGGTTGCGATGCTGGCGCGCAGCCGAGATCGGCTTGCTGCTATGGCCGCGCAGGCTCCAGACCGCCTGGTCGCGATGCCTTGCGACGTTACCGATCCTGCCGAAGTCAGCGCCGCCTTCGAGGAGACCGAACGGCGCTTGGGGCCGCTCGCATGCGCGGTATTCAACGCCGGCACGTTTCGGCCAGGATCGATCCTCGACATCGCCCCCAATGATTTCGAGCATTGCTGGCGAGTTGGCGCGTTTGCTGGTTTCCTAATCGGGCAGGCAGCGGCGCTGCGAATGGTGGCGCGCGGGTCCGGCACGATCCTGTTTACGGGCGCCACCGCGTCACTGCGGGGCGGGGCCAACTTCGCCAACCTCGCGTCTCCAAAGTTTGCCCTGCGCGCTCTGGCGCAAAGCATGGCGCGGGAGCTCGGCCCGCGCGGCATTCACGTCGCTCACGTCATCATCGACGGGCACATCGGCGGAACAGCGGGGAGTGACGACGGGGGTCGCTTGCCGGATAGCCGGCTTGCGCCCGATGCGATCGCCGAAGTCTACCTCGATGTCCATCGCCAGCACCGCTCCGCCTGGTCACAGGAGATCGACCTGCGCCCCTGGGTTGAACGCTTCTGAGCCAGTTTGCGGGGGTAAGGCGAAGTGTGGCGCGCCGGCAATCGTGCCCACGCGTACGATCGACCCCGAGCTGTCGTTCACGGATAAGTCGCTGCACTCCGGTGGGTGCTGGCAGAAAGACCCCTGCTTGGCTGGGTAGCGCGGTATCGTTACGGCATGGCGATTCGCGTTGAGTGCTACGCCGGCTATCGGGGCGAACAGGAGCCGCTTGCTTTCTGGCTCGGGGAGCGCCGGCTCGCCGTGCGCGCGGTGGTCGATCGCTGGTTCGCCCCAACGGAGCGCTGGTTCAAAGTCGACGACGACGACGGAAACATGTACGTCCTTCGACACGATGAGGCGAGCGGAGATTGGGAAATTGCCGCGTATAGGCGCTCGGCAGCCTGACGCCGCCCGCGGTCGCTGCCGCGATCGATCTGAGGTTCATGTCACGCAGGCCCACCACCCCGGGAAGGTGCGCTCAGAGTACTTCTCCGAAGCATGGGTATAGCCTTGAGACGTTGGCGATTGGCTGAGAACAGCCTGTGGCTGCCCCTTACCCTCCCACCGCCCTCAGGTCCAGTTGATACGCTCGACCGATCCAGATGGCGCAGTCTCGGTGGTCGCGCAACTCATTGTCCGTGTTGGGATGCACGAACACGTCGAGGTCCCCGTGGTTGAGCGCCAGCCAAGCGACGACTGCGGCAAACTGCGCCGGCGCAAATGAAATCTGATAGCTCCAGCGCGGATGTGGTCCGACCGGTCGTTCGTGAAAGCGGCCCATCTCCACGAGGCGGCCAAATTGTGCGGTCACTGTGTCGCGAAATACCCAAGCGACATCGCGACTGGCGGCATCGAAATAGACATGTGCATGCCAGCTCGTGATACGCGATGCATCGAGATACGCCATTACCTCACCTTTAGCAAACTCCAACACAAGTGCGACGCTTCACTGCGCGTGATATCACTCATGCTGCTGCCAGCTTAACTGGTTATGGCTAATCAACCTTTCCTGACACGGCACTAGCCGTCACTGACGGTTTCATGCTCCGCCGGAAGAATGATCTCGAGTAATTCGCAATCATCCGACCAACCAACCACGGTGTGACGAATGCCAGGCGGCTGTATCCAGCACGACCCGGCCTTCATGAGTTCGGGGCCATGCCCCTCAAAGTCTGTCTTGAACCATCCCTTGAGGACGTACACCAGTTGGAATTCGACGTTGTGATGGTGTCGCTGGCTGAATGTTTCGTCGAAGGGGGCAATCATGCGGATCACATGCGCAGTCGCAAGCCCGTTGGTCGCCGCCGCAACACCGAGATCGCGATAGGCCGAGTAGCTCCGCAGCCCACCCGTCTTGAAGTCGCCTTCGTTCCAATGACTAACCGTGAACTTCTGAGGCGGGTTCTGGACAGAATCAGACATCAGGGACTCCGATGTGTGGCGCGGGCGGGCGGGACGCCCTCCGAGCAAATCGTAAGCAGTTGCGTTCCTCACTGCAAGCACGTCGTCCGTGAGAAAGAACCGGGCCAAACGAGTCATCATGGGGCGTGGCCGGTCTCGACTGCTGTCGGCGTCGAATGACCGCTCTCAGCGGCTTGGCTATACGGCCGCTGTTAGCCGAAGTAGACGTGGGGATGGGCCGAGAACGACTCTGAGCGGTCTGCCCTTTTGGATCCGATTGCTAGGTTTGAGCCTGGACGGGGGGCCAATCCATCGCGACGCAAGTTCACAGCGAAAGTCGGCATGGCCGACCATTGCTACGACTATCGCCCGCTGGCGGTGGCTCTCCAGTCGCGAAACACGTCAACGTCCAATCCATCCGGATAATTCAAGAAGCCGTGGGCATGGCCACGGTGGTCGGTAACGCCGTACTGCCAGACGATCTCCTTGGTCTTGCGGTCAATCACGACCACGCGGTGCCGCCGATCGTCGTTAAGGACGACGTTGCCGTTGGGCAACTCGATCGCCAGTGATGGGTGATCGAGCATCTTCTCGCCCTTCGCAAAAGAATACTCCCACGTCACGCGCCGGCTGATGGGATCAAAGATGACGACACGTCCTGGCTTTGAATAGTCGGCAACGATCACTTGGCCGTCCCTGGTGGGGTAAGCGTCGGACGGATAGCGAACGTGTGGGGCCTGAACGCTCCAGACTACCCTCCCGTCGCGCGTAATGCGCGAGATCCACGATCCCGGAATTTCCGTGACTAGGATGTCGCCGTTGTCCATCGGGGTGGACCCGTTCGGCAGGTTCAGGTTGTCCGGCGGATCATGCTTGCACTCGCCGGGCTTGCCCCACTGACTTACAACCCTAAGGTCTACGGGATCGATGAAGAGAATGCGGCAGTTGCGGATGTCGGCCGTCACCACCTTCCCATCGGACAGCAGATGGGTGTCGTCCGGATAATTGAAAAGACCGGGCTTGCTGCCCTTCACATCCGGGACGCCATAGCTCCAGATGAGCGCTCGCTTTTCATAGTCGATCATGTGGATGTCGTAATTGTCCTCCTCGTTGACCACAAGGAATCGGCCGTCTGGTGAGAAGAAGACATCGTCGTTCCCGCGATAGACCTTCAGGTTCGGCGAGGGAAATTCCCAGACGATCTCCTTGTTCGGTGCCACCTCAATCAGACGGTTGTTGCGGCGATCCGCGATCACAATCGGATAGGCAAGTGGCCCGTCCCAGGCGGGCACCGGTTTGCTGTGGTCGCCGGCCAGTTTCGGAATCGGCGGCAGGATGACGCCGCTGGAAACCGCACCTGCGCCGCGCATTTCCGGCGTCACTGCCACGTTGGTGCCGTCCAAAGGTGCGGGAAACACAAAGCCCGACAGCGCGAGCGTCAAGACCGCCGCCACTGCGATTGTCGTCATACCTATGCGGCGCAACGAATGTGCGCGGCAACTTGATACGTCGTCGTTTGGGTTACTGGACAAGGCGCCTATCTCCTCCGGACCGTGCAAGGCATTTGAGACATTCATATATCCCTGAACCTGGTGCCGCGCTTTGATCCTGGGCAAGAAGTAATGCGACATCCGGCACGAAAAGAGCGCGCCAGGCTGATCGAGATCGCCAGCAGCAGGATCGCGCTCGCGACGAGCAGCGTTCGGTCTGATTTTATGACTCTTCGAGCGCGGTCGAGCGTCACAATTTGTGCCATAGTCTTGCTCCCGAGACGCGTTTTCGACGCATGGATGGGCCGACGACGATGTAGAACAGCCCTGCCCTATCTGTTGATGCCCGGAATGCTAGGGCGCGATCGGAGGGCGCGGAAGAGGCTCGCGACAAAGCACTCGGCGACTGTCGCGAAGCGCGCGCCTGAGGGACGAAACGGCGCGGTCTCTGCGGAGCGGCGCGTGGCTTACGGGAGCTCGGCCGGAGAAGCAGGTTCGCGTGAATGAAATATGTATTCGTTGTATCGTTGCAGGATCTGCCGACGCCGGTCGGGCCGGCGATCGTTTGGCCAGGTAAAGGACCGCAATGGAAATCCGTCAACCAGTGCACAGCGAGCACGCGCGAACGCTGGACACCAGTGGCTTGCGCCGCCACTTCCTGATTGAGCGAATTTTCGTGCCCGGCGAGATCACGCTCACCTACAGCCAAATTGACCGGATTATCGTCGGCGGCATTTGCCCGGCATTAGAGGCATTGGAGTTCGCCCCGGAACTTGGCAAGCACACGGGCACCGATTTCTTTCTCGAGCGACGCGAGCTGGGTCTCATCAACATCGGTGGCGACGCCGTCGTGACCATCGACGGCGCTCGCTTCGACGTGATGGCGGAGGAGGCGCTCTACGTGGGCAAGGGTGCGCGCGCGGTTAGCTTCGCAAGCGCGGATCCCTCGCGTCCCGCGAAACTCTATTTCAACAGCGCACCGGCACATACGACGCACCCGCATCGCAAGATAACGATGGCGGAGGCGTCACCCGAGACGTTGGGCGACGCGCGCACGGCCAATCGGCGAACGATCCACAAGTACATCGTGCCGACGGTGCTGCCGTCCTGCCAGCTCGTCATGGGCATGACCAGGCTGGCCGAGGGCAGCCTGTGGAACACGATGCCCTGTCATACGCACGACCGGCGCATGGAGGTGTATTTCTACTTCAACCTGCCATCGGATGGTGTTGTGTTCCATATGATGGGTCAGCCACAAGAAACGCGGCATATCGTCGTGCGGAACGAGCAGGCGATCATCAGCCCGAGCTGGTCGATTCATACCGGTGTCGGTACCCAGGCATACACGTTCATATGGGGAATGATCGGCGAGAACCAGGTCTTTCCCGACATGGATGGCGTGGCGACGTCGGATTTGCGCTAAGAGGTCCCCACCTCTCGCGCGGCAGCCGCATCAATATGATAAGCCGCCTCGGGGTCCAAGATCCAAGTCGAGACCCGCATCGCTCGATCGGCACCGGGGCATTGCTCAGCCCTACCAAAGGCCGCCTTGATCTAGGGCAAGGTCTATCCGCGGCGACAGCGCAAGAATGCCCGGACGGGAGGGTAATTCCGTGCTCCTTGTCGCCGCGGAGTTGGCGGTGGCCCTGCGACATCGGGCTGCCGGATTGGTCTCGAGCGGCGGGCTTCTTGGCTGCCGAAACGGAACAAAAGAAAAGGAGATTTTTATGAAATCGATGCGCGCGGTACGTATGCTCGCGGGTCTAGCACTGCTCGGCCTTGCGATGGGGACGGGAGGGGTGGCCGCGCAATCGCCGGCGCCTGCAGCTGGACCGCCAAAGATCGGTTCCTCGTTGATCGGCAAGCTCGAGGGCCCGCAGATCATCCTTGACGCCAAGGCCTATCCGAAGACCTTCAAGGAGGCCCCAGTCCTTGCGGCGCAGGTGAAAGCGGGAAAGCTGCCAGCGGTCGAAAAACGCCTGCCCGAGCCTTCGCAGCTTTTCGTCGTGAAGCCTCTGCACGAAATCGGAAAATACGGCGGTAACTGGCGAAGAGCTTTCACCGGACCGGCCGACCACGAAAACGGCAACCGCATCAATTCGGCCGACAAGATCCTGACGTTCGATTACACGGGCACCAAGATCATCCCGAGTCTCGCCCGCGACTGGAAGGTCAGCGACGACGGCAAGACGACGACGATCTACCTCCGCAAAGGCGCCAAGTGGTCCGACGGCAAGCCCTTCACGGCGAACGATTTCATGTTCTGGTACGAAGACATCTATCTCAACAAGAACATCGTGCCCACGCCTTTCTTCGAGTTCCAGATCAACGGCAAAGACGGGAAGATGAGGAAGATCGACGACTACACCGTCGCTTTCGAATTCCCCGAACCCTACGACTTTTTCGTCTATCAGCTTGCAGGGAGCACGGCCATCGGCGCCGGGTTCGCGACGCGCGGAGCCTTCCAGAACTTTGGCGGCGCCTATGCGCCGGCCCACTATCTGAAGCAGTTCCTGCCCAAGTACTCGTCCGAGGAGGCGGTGAACAAGAAGGCCAAGGACCTCGGTTTCGATAGCTGGGTGTCGCTCCTCAAGAACCGATACAGCTGGGCGCTGAACAACGAACTGCCGGTGATGACTCCCTGGAAGACCGTTTCTCCGATCAACACTCCGACGTGGTCCATGGAAAGGAACCCCTACTTCTGGGCTGTCGACACCGCGGGGAACCAGCTTCCCTACATCGACCGGATCACCATGACCCTGGCGGAAAACACCGAAGTCGCCAACCTGCGGGCGATTGCCGGCGAATACGACATTCAGGAACGACACATGGGTCTGGCGAAGCTGCCGGTCTTCCTCGAAAACGCCAAGAAGGGCAACTACACGGTTCACCTCGACCCGGGTCTCAACGGAGCCGACGCGGCGATTCACATCGGCAATTCCTATGAAGGCGACCCCGAGATTGCGAGATTGCTAAGGATCAAGGATTTCCGCCATGCGCTCGCGCTCGGCATCGACCGCGACCAGCTCAACGAAGCCTTCTGGCTCGGCGTGGGATCCGCCGGATCGGTGGCTCCTGCGCCTGACACGATCTACAGCCCGGGCCCCGAATGGAACAAGAAGTGGGGTGTCCTCGATCTGAAGCAGGCCAACGAGCTTCTCGATAAAATCGGCCTGACCAAGAAGGATTCCGACGGGTATCGTCTGCGCACCGACGGAAAAGGACGCCTGCGTCTGGAAATGGTCACCGTCGGCGGTCAATTCGTTCCCTACACGCAGGTCGGGGAGATGGTCAAGCAGCAATGGAGGAAGATCGGAGTCGACGTCGACGTCAAGGAACTCGAGCGCAATCTCGCTTTCACGCGGGACAACGGCAACGAGAACCAGATGATCACGTGGGCGAACGACGGCTCGGAAATGCTGTTCCTCTTCCCCCGCCATGCGCTGCCCGTGGATGCGGCCGAAAGCCACATGGGCATGGCCTTCGCCAAGTGGTATTCGTCCAACGGAACCGCCGGAAAGAAGCCGGACGATCCCGAAATGATCAGGGCCTTCGATCTCTTCCGCAACGCATTCGGCATGAAGGAAGAGGAACGAATCAAGGCCGGCAAGGAGATCTGGAAGATCATCGTCGAACAGACGTGGAGCATCGGAACGGTCGGTCAGTCACCGGCCTTCATGGGCGTGCGCATCGTCAAGAACAACATGGGGAACGTGCCGGAACGGCAAATAAATGCCCAGCATGCCCGCACTCCGCATACCTCGATGCCGATCACGTTCTACTTCAAGTAAGGGAATTGCGGTCGCTCGCAACGCGGGCGACCGCTTTTTGAGTCGGGCGCAGACGGCGCGTCGCGAGACTTAGTTTCACGGAGTTGCCATGGTGGCATACGTCGTTCGCCGCTTGTTGCTGGCCGTGCTGACGGTCTGGGCCATTTCAGTCCTGTCGTTCATCATCATCCACCTGCCGCCCGGCGATTACGTGACCTCGTACATCGCCTCGATGTCCGCGTCGGGAAGTGCGGTTTCCGAAGGCGAGGCGAATGCGCTGCGCGAACAGCTCGGTCTCGACAAGCCCATCACGGTTCAATACGCCAAGTGGATGGGTCTCATGCTGCAGGGCAATTTCGGTATGGCGATGGAATGGGGACGGCCCGTTTCCGATGTCATCGGCGACCGTCTCACCTTGACCATGGTCATTTCCGTTGCTGCGATCATATTCACCTGGGCCCTGGCATTGCCCATCGGGATCTACTCCGCGGTCTATCCCTATTCGTTCCTGGATTACGTGTTCACGTTCGTCGGTTTCATCGGGCTCGCTTTTCCCGGGTTCTTGCTGGCTCTGATCGTCATGTATGTGGGTTTCGCCTACTTCGGGGCAAATGTGGGCGGCCTCTTTTCGCCGGATTTGGTCGAAGCTTCCTGGAGCATGGCGAAGGTGTGGGACCTCACGAAGCACCTGCCGATCCCGGCCATCGTCCTCGGCGTTGCGGGGACCGCCCAGCTGATTCGCATCATGCGGTCGAACCTGCTCGACGAATTGAGGAAGCCGTACGTCATGACGGCCCGGGCCCGAGGGCTTTCCGAATACCACGTCATCATGAGGTATCCCGTCCGGGTGGCCCTCAATCCGTTCGTGAGCACCATCGGTTACCTCCTTCCCTATGTGGTGTCCGGAAGCATCATCGTGTCGCTCGTCTTGAGCCTGCCCACGGTCGGTCCTTTGCTCCTTAAAGCGTTGATCGCCCAGGATATGTTCCTCGCCGGAACGATCGTGCTGTTGCTCGGAGTCATGACCGTCATCGGGACGTTCATTTCGGATCTGCTTCTCATGTGGGTCGACCCGAGAATACGGTTGGGGCGGCAGTGACGGCAGAACACGCTGCGGCGCAGGAAAAGTCTGCGGGTTCCGAGAGTACGTTTGAGACGGAAGTGACCTCGGAAGACGCCGCGGCGCAGGAAGTCGGGCACCTGGCGGAACAGCGAATTGCCGTCGCCACGCAATGGCAGCTCATGTGGTGGCGGTTCCGCAAGCACAAGCTGGCCGCGGGGGGAACCATCGTCCTGGTTGCCTTCTATTTGGTTGCACTTTTCGCCGACTTTTTCGCCTATGTGGATCCTCAGGAATCGGACGCCCAGCGATCGCTGATGGCACCGCAGGCGATCCATTGGATCGACGACGGCAGTTTCAAACCTTACGTGTACGCATTGAAAGGAACCCGCGACCCCAACACGTTCAAGCGGGTCTATGTTCCCGACACGGCCACGAAGATCCCGGTCAAGTTCTTCGGCCGGGGAGAACCCTGGCAAGTGCTGGGCTTCATCCCGAGCGACCGCCATCTCTTGGCCGTAGAGGGCGCCAAGGCGGGAGAGTCGCTCTTCCTGATGGGAACAGACATGCAGGGACGCGATCTTTGGTCGCGTCTCATGTACGCGACGCGGACGTCCATGACGATAGGTCTTGTCAGCGTGGCCTTGAGTCTTGTGCTGGGCGTCGTCCTCGGCGGCGTATCCGGCTATTTCGGTGGCCTGATCGATACGGTGATCCAACGAATCATCGAGATCCTTCGATCGATTCCGACGATTCCCCTCTGGATGGGCCTTGCCGCATCCCTTCCTGACGACTGGGACGTCGTACAGGTGTACTTCGCCATCACGATCATCATTTCCCTCATCGGCTGGACCGAGCTCGCTCGGGTCGTTCGAGGAAGGTTTATCTCCCTCAAGCAGGAAGATTTCGTCATGGCGGCCGAGCTCGTCGGTTGCAGCAAGGCGAGGATCATCTTCCGCCACATGGTGCCCTCGTTCATAAGTCACATCATCGCGGCGACGACACTGGCGATCCCCGCGATCATCATCAGCGAGACTTCGTTGAGTTTCCTCGGGCTGGGCTTGAGGCCGCCTGCGATCAGTTGGGGTGTCCTGCTTCAGGATGCCCAGAACATTCAGGCCTTGGTCATTTCTCCTTGGCTTCTCATCCCGTGCTTTGCCGTCATCATTGCAGTCCTCGCGTTCAATTTCATGGGCGACGGGATACGCGATGCGGCGGACCCCTATTTGTAGACGGGAAGATTCCAGCGGGCGACCGCTCGATCTCGTTTCAACTCTCGCCCCCATCGACGCCTCCACGACACGCGGACTGATCATGCAGACCGATACGAAGCCGCTTCTTTCGGTGAGGAACCTGAGGACGAGCTTCTTTCAGGACGAGGGAACGACAAAGGCCGTCGACGGCGCTTCCTTCGACGTCTTCCCGGGAAAGACCGTTGGCATCGTCGGAGAGAGCGGCTGCGGAAAAAGCGTCACGGCGCATTCGATCCTGCGGATCGTCGATCGTCCCGGTCGAATCGTCGAAGGAGAGATTGTTCTTACCCGCGCCGACGGATCGCAAATCGACCTCGTCAAGCTCAAGGCCAACAGCCGGGAGATACGTTCGATTCGAGGGGGAGACATCGGTCTCATCTTTCAGGAGCCTATGACCTCTTTCAGTCCCGTTCATACGATCGGAGCACAGCTCATCGAGGCGATCCTCCTCCACAATGCGGTCGGCCGGAAAGGGGCAAGACGCCGGGGGATCGAAGCGTTGCGCAGTGTCGGCATCCCGAACCCGGAGCGCCGTATCGACGAGTACTCCTTCGAATTGAGCGGCGGGCTCCGTCAGCGGGCGATGATCGCGGTTGCACTTTCCTGTGATCCGCGACTCCTTATCGCCGACGAGCCTACGACGGCGCTCGACGTCACCACCCAGGCGCAAATCCTGGATGTGCTGCGAAAGATTCAGCAGGAACGGGGAATGGCCATCATGCTCATCACGCACAACCTCGGCGTGGTCGCGGAGATGGCAGACGACGTCGTCGTCATGTACCTGGGCCGGGTGGTCGAACAAGGAAAGGTCGACGACATCTTTCACGATCCGAAGCATCCCTATACGAAGGCTCTGCTTCAGTCCATTCCAAGCATCAACTCCGTGCCGAGGGTGAAGCTTCCAACCATCAGCGGGTCGATTCCCCATCCGTTCAACCGACCGACGGGCTGCCCCTTCCATCCCCGATGCGCTTCCTTTATACCCGGCCGCTGCGACACCGAGGAACCGCTTCTTCTGGCTGCCGGGGAAGGAAGAAAGGCAAGCTGTTTTCTCTACCAATGACAAGAAGCCGACGACAATGAGGAACGACAACGCGGGTTCGGAAAAGTCCGTGCTCCTCGATGTCAAGGGGCTCAAGAAGTATTTCCCCATTCGAAGGGGGCTTCTCCAAAGGACCGTCGGACACGTGAAGGCCGTGGACGACGTGACCTTCTTCCTCAATCGAGGAGAGACACTGTCGCTCGTCGGAGAGAGCGGCTGCGGAAAGACCACGATTGCCCGCTGCATTCTGAGAGCCATCGTCCCGACGGCCGGTCAAGTTCTCCTTTCCGACAATGATGAAGTCCTCGACGTGGCAACCGTTCCGAAGCACCGCCTTCGCTCCCTTCGGCGTCAGATGCAGATGATCTTTCAGGACCCGTTCTCCTCCCTGAACCCGCGAATGACCCTGTTGGACATCGTCGGGGAGCCTCTGTTCGTTCACGGCGAAGGTAACGCGCAAGCAAGAACCGACAGAGTCGTGGAGCTTCTTCGCCTCGTCGGCCTCCGGCCGGAATATATGCGGCGCTACCCTCATGCCTTCTCGGGCGGCCAGCGTCAGCGCATCGGTATCGCCCGGGCCCTTGCCTTGAATCCCCGTTTGGTCGTTGCGGACGAACCCGTTTCCGCACTGGATGTGTCGGTCCAGGCCCAGATCCTGAACCTCCTGCTCGATCTTCAGGAAAAACTCGGACTCACCTATCTCTTCGTCGCTCACGACTTGAGCGTTGTCAAGCACATCAGCGAGCGAGTCGCTGTGATGTATGTCGGCAGGATCGTGGAGACCGCGCCCACCGAAGAGTTATTCGCGTCTCCGAAGCATCCGTATACCGCGGCCCTAATGTCCGCGGTTCCCAAACCGGATCCGCGCCTTCGTTCCGAACGGATCGTCCTTCAAGGCGAAGTAGCCGACCCGGCCAATCCCCCGTCGGGTTGCCATTTCCATCCCCGGTGCAAGTATGCTCAGGCCGTCTGCCGAGAGAAGTCGCCAGTACAGGAAGAGATTGCCCCCAACCACTTCGTGAGCTGTCATAGAGCGACGGAACTGTCCCTTCCCGGAGTCGCCCGCTCAATCGCATAGAATTTTGGCGCTAACGTCAACGTCAGCCCCACTTTAACGACCAATCGAGTTGTCGACACCACTGCGCAATCAACCCTGTCCCTGTGGCAGCGGCAAGCGGTTCAAGCATTGCTGCGGCGGCGCTGCCGCGATTTCGTCCGGGACGGCCGCGCCCCTGGTGTCGACGATGGCGAGCGCGCTGCGCGAGCAGCGAGCGGGCAACCTCGCCGCGGCCGAAACGCTTTACCGCCAGGTACTCGATCGGCAGCCGGACGAGGCCGACAGCCTGCACATGCTCGGCGTCATCTACTACCAGACGCAGTATCTCTGGGAGGCATTCCAGCACATTCGTCGCGCCCTGGACCTGACCGGTTGGCAAGTCCCATCGATGCGCTACAACTTCGGGCTCGTGCTCGCGATGCTGTCGGCTGAACTCGCGCCGTCGGGAGGTTCCCCGGCCGATGACGTCGACGCGAAGGCCGCGATGCTGGAGGAAGCGAAGGCAAAGCTGTTGCAGGCATCGAAGTCGGTAGGTCTCTACCGCCTGGAGGAGCGCCCGGCCCCGCTCGTCATTCCGGCCGCAGCCGATCCGCGGGCCTCCATCGTGATCCCGGCATTCGGTCAGCACCTGCACACTTTTTCCTGCGTGAAGAGCATCGTCGCGCACACCTCTCCCGGCCAGTACGAAGTCATCGTCGTCGATGATTGCTCGCCGGAACCCGTGGCAAACGCCCTCGCGGATGTTCGAGGCTGGCAATTGCTGCGCAACGAATCGAACCTCGGCTTCGTTCCATCCTGCAACCGGGGTGGCTCGGCGGCTCGCGGAAGCATCCTGGTGCTTCTCAACAACGACACCCTAGTGACTCCAGGCTGGCTCGACGCGCTCGTCGCACCTCTCGCTGACGCGGCGGTTGGGCTGGTCGGAGCGAAGCTGATCTACCCTGACGGGCGCCTGCAGGAGGCCGGAGGAATCATCTGGCCCGAAGGCGCTTCGACCTTCGGCCGCAACGACGATCCCGGCCGGCCCGAGTACAACTACGTTCGTACTGTCGATTACTGCTCCGGTGCGTGTCTCGCGATCCGCCGGCAGGATTTCCTGGCGCTCGACGGGTTCGACATGCATTTCGCGCCCGGCTACTACGAAGACACCGACCTCGCGATGCGCGTTCGCGCCACCGGCAAGCGGGTCGTCTACCAGCCGGGCGCCACCATCGTGCACTTCGAAGGTGCGACCTCCGGAACGGAGTTGGATATCGGGCAGAAACGCTACCAGCTCGTGAACCAGGCGAAATTCAGGGAGCGCTGGAAGTCGGAATTGGCCGCACGCGGCTCCATGGGCACGAACCCGCGCCTGGAGAAAGACCGGGGATGCAGAGCCCGAGTCCTTGTTGTCGATGGGAGGATGCCGGCACCCGACAAGGACTCCGGGTCGGTGCGGGCAGTGGCGATCATGCGGATCCTGCGACAGTTGGGATGCAAGGTAACCTTCGCCGCGCTGAACATGGAGTTCGCGACGCCGTACGGAGATCATCTCCAGCAGGACGGCATCGAAGTCCTGCATCTTCCCTACACCTGGACGATCGCCGAAATCCTGGCGGACCGCGGCTCCGAATTCGACATGGTCATCGTAAGCCACTACCCCATCGCGCAAGCCATCCTGGAAGACGTTCGGCGCTACGCGCCAGGCGCCCTGCTCGTGTTCGATACGGTCGACCTGCATTACCTCCGCGAGCACCGCGGGGCAGTGGTGACCGGCAAACCGGACGCCATGCGCAAGGCGGCCATCGCCCGCCAGCAGGAGCTCGCTGTCGCGCGGGCGGCTGATGTGACTGTCGTCGTGAGCGAGTACGAGCGGACAATATTGGAGGAGGAACTGCCGGGACGCCCGATCAAGGTCGTGTCCAACATACACTCGGTGCGCGCATCCGCGATCGATTTCGAGTCGCGTCGAGACATGTTCTTCGTTGGCGGGTACGATCACGCGCCCAATGTGGATGCGGTACAGTGGTTCGCGCGGGAAATCTGGCCAAAGGTGCGCATTCAGCTGCCCGACGTGAAGGTTTTCCTGATCGGCAGCAAGATGCCGCCCGCCGTGGCCTCACTCGCTGGCGACGGGATCGAACCTCTGGGACATCTGCCCGATCTGACGCCTTACCTCGAGCGCTGCCGGATCTCGATAGCACCGCTGCGTTACGGTGCCGGCGTGAAGGGCAAGATCAATCTGGCGCAAAGCTGGGGTGTCCCGGTCGTGGCGACCACGATCGCGGTCGAAGGCATGCACCTCGAACACCTGCGGGACGTCCTCATTGGCGACACGCCCGACGACTTCGCCAACGCAATCGTTCGTTTGCATACCGACCGGACACTGTGGGCCGTCGTAGCGGAAGCGGGACGCGCGAACGTGGCACGCCACTTTTCGCCGGAAGCGGCCACCGGGGCAATCGATGAACTGGTTACAGCCGCGCTGGCCAACCGGCGAATAAGGTAAGAGCTGCAGCGAGGGGCGCTCAGTGGAGGGACAAGTCGACGCGCGTCAGCGTTGCGGGGGCTTGCTTGCCACCGGGGTCCTCGCCGACGCGCGGTGCGATAAGGAACAACCGCTCGCCCGCCACGCCCTTTGCCGCAATCGCATCCTTCACGGCCTGGGCCCGGGTGTTCGCAAGAAGCCTCAGCGCGTCATCGTCGACGGACGCGTTCGCATAGAGCATCGCCTCCATGTCGGCTGGCGGCACGTCCTTCAGCATGCCAATCACGTTGCGCGGGCGATCGCGCAGCGGCGCATCGCGATACGCTTCCTTGAGCCAGCGGTTGCGCTCGTCAGCGGCTATCGTGACCTGATCGATCGACGCAGGCGCCGTACCCTCCCTCACCAGCGCCTTCATCTTCGCGCGCTTGATCGCATCGTCCACTACCGCGTGGCGCAGCGCCTCGCGATCGCCGGCGGGATCCGCGTGCCCGCCGACCTCGAGCTTGAGGCCGGGCCGGTCGGCCAGAGCCTTGCCGAGCGTGTCGATGCGCTTCTGCGCTTCCGGCGCGAGCTCCGCGCTTCCCGCGGCAAACGTCAACGTCGACAGCTCCTCGCCGCCGCCGAAGGCGGCGGCCAGCAGCGCGAACGGCGCGGTCGCCGCCTTCGCGATGAGGTTCACGATCACACGAATGACGAGACCGCCGACCGAGAACTTCGGATCGTCGAGCGATCCGCCGATCGGCAGACGGATGTCGATCACGCCGCGGGAGTCTTTGAGCAGCGCCACTGCGAGCAGCACCGGAAGCTTGGTCGCCGTCGGGCTCTCGACGCGCTCGCCGAACGTCAGCTGGTCGAGCACGAGGTGATTCTCGGCGGTGAGCTTTCGGTTCTCGACCTGATAGCGGACGTCGAACGTGAGCTTGCCCTTCTCGATGCCGTAGCCCGCGTACTTGACCGAATACGTCGAGAGCGACGGAAGGTCGATGTCGTGCGCTTTCGCCGCAATGTCGAGCGAAAGCTCTTTGCCGAATGGAGCGATGTGGCCCTGCACCTCGACCGGCGCCGTGCGGTCGACACGCGCGACTATGGACACTTCGCCGGCCAGATCTTCCGACATCGTAGACACGCTGCCTTTGACGTCGGTCAGGTTTGCCGAGTAATTCGGCTTGACGAAGAAGTCGGAGAAATTGACGTTGCCCCGCTCGAAGTCGATCCGGCCGATCGAGATCGGCAGCGCCTCGCGCGCCGGGACGGCGTCGGTCGGAGCCGGCGGCTTCGCATCCGCCGAAGGCTCCGGGCTCTTGCCCGGCGTGAGCAGCCGGGCGAGGTTCAGCGTGCCATCCTGGTACACGATCACGCGCGCATAGAAGTCGTCAATTCCGATGCGGCCCACGCTCGCCCGGAATGGGCTTGTCGCGATGTCCATGCCTTCGAGCGAGAATGATTTCCAGCGCGCGAGATCGCTTTCGGTCGGCTTGTCGAGCGCGGCGAAATTCGTGACGGACACGTCGCCCTTCCACGTGGCGCGAACCGCAGCGGCGTCGGACGCATCGACCGAAACGCTTCCCTTCGCCGCGAGCGTTCCGTCGGTGAAGACCACGTTGACCCGCGGCTCCACGTACGGTTTCAGCGTCACTAGCGCGAGGCCCGACGCGTCGAGCCGGCCGCTCAGGCTGAGCGGATTGGCGGCGATGGGCCCGGCGAACGCAACGCGACCTCGGTCGCCGATTCGCGTGCGCAGCGTGACGTTCGACCGCGCGCGCGGATCGTTGCTGAAATCGGTCACGTTGACAGCGAGGTCGCGCACGGCGACCTTGACGGCCGGCTTCGGCACGCGGTCCTCGACATCGATGGCGACGCGATCGAGCGCAAACTTCCTGACGAGCAGCGTCCACGCTTCCTCCGGCGGGCCGGCGTCCGACTTCGTTCGCAACAACCTCGACATTTCGAGCGCGCCGTCGGAATCGCGCAACAGCCGGAGCACGGCGCCCTGGCTTTGAATTTCGCCGATCGTAGCCTTGCGGCCGCGGACATCGACGTCGACACCGCGCGCAGCGAGCTGCGGCACGCGCCAAAGCGGATTGCGATTGCCGGGAAGGGCTACCTGCAGACCGGTTACCGTCGCTTCTCCGTCGGTAAGCCGCAAGGCACCCGATGCGTCGAGTGCGAACGCGGACGCGAGATCGAGCGCTCCCTTCTGCACATCGACAGCAAGCACCGACTTGTAATACGGGAACAACAGTCCGAGCGAGAACCTCGACAACGCGAAGTGGCCCGTCGCCGACGGCACCGTCGGCTCGATGTCGGCTTCGCCCGAGAACGAGGCTATGTGATCGGAGCTGGCGAAGTCGAGCTTGACGTGCGCCTTTTCGCCCGGCCTCGTCGTGAGGTTGGAGGCGACGAGCGCGACGTCGACCAACTCCCTTCGGAACGCCGACGTTTCGTCCGCCAGCGCGACCGTACCGCGCTCGACTGCGAGCTTGCCGATCGACACCTGCCACGATGGTGCGGGTACCACGGCGTTCGGCGGCACCGGCTTTGACGCAGGCGCCGACCGTTCGACGAGCGGCTGCGCCCATTCGAGCGTTCCATCGGCGAGGCGCCTCACGCTCACGGTCGGCGCGTCGATGGTCACCGACGCGATGCGGGCGTCGCCGCCGGTCACGTCGATGCGATCGAGCGCGACCGCTATATGCTCGGCGGCGGCAAGCGCCGAGCCGTCGCGCCGCTTGATCGCGAGCCCATCGAGGCGCGCGTTGCCCCGCACTTCGAGTCGGCGATCGCTAGGCTCGCCATCGACGAAAGCGATCTTCAGGCGCGTGGTGAGCGAGCCGCCGGCGAGGTCGACTCGCGGCTTCACCGGCAGATACACGACGTACGAGGCCAGCGGCAGCGCGTCGACGTCAAGATCGAACGTGGTCTCGCGGTGCTCGCTGAACGGCGTCGTCGATCCGGCGAGCGCGAACCACGCCCCGTTAACCGCGCCCCCGATGCGCGGCGTGACGTGAATGCTCGTCGCGTACGGCAGCGAGGAAAGGAACGGGATGCCGACGTCGATTGCGTCGACGAAGTGCTTGCGGCCGGTCACGCCGTCGTCGAAAGCGATCGACCCTTCGTTTATTTCGACGTTGTTGAGCGAAAAGCGCGCCGGCGGCCCTCCGGGTCCCGCTAGCGCGCGGTCGATCAGGTCCTGAATGTTGTAGCGGCTGTCGCGATCGCGGGCGAGCGACAGGCGGGGTCGCCCAACCTTGAGCGCATCGAACACCGGCGCACGATGCCAGATCGACGCCGCCGACACATTGGCCACGATTTCGTCGACCGCGAGCAGCGGCACCGATCCGGCGCGATCCGCGATGACGAGGTTGCGGATGGTCAGACTAAGCGTGAAGGGATTGAAGGCGACTGATTCGACCGTCGTCTGGCGATCGAGCGCGTCGGTCAGGCGGGATTCGAGTTGGGCGCGGACGATAGGCGGGACGGCGAGCCATGCCGCGGCCATGAGCAAGACGATAGCGCTGCCCGCGTAGGCCAGTCGCCTAAGCCAGCGGTGTAAGGGCGGCGCTACGGACTTGCCAGATTCGGAAACCGATCCCGTGGGTCGGTCGGGTTGCGCACGCAAAAATCTCGCCCCCGCTCCGTAGAACGTAGTCACTGCCTGGCGCAATTTCGTTAGCAACACGCTCGCACCTTGCTCTGAGCGCAATCGGCGAGCGCAGCGCCACTATCGGCGTGGCACCGCGTTCGACGTCCATCGCTACTGTAGCGGGATATGCAACATCCGGCCGGGGTGCAACACGATTCTATCCTTGCCCTACTTTGATTGACTGCTCCCTTGTGCCGCGTCCAGGTGTCTATCCAAGTTCCTCCGTCGTGCAGCGCCAGACACGAGACGGCGGCGGAACTTCCGCTAATACCATGCGACAGAAGGTGTCTTGCTCTCGCCGCATAACTGCACCCTTTTTCAATATACGCTCGCGTCGAAAACGCAAATGTGATCCAAATCAATCTTGGGCGTCTGCCACGCCGCAATTCTCCACGCGGCGCTGGCCCAGTGTTGTTGGCCGACCTCAGACATTGACCAACGGCTGCACGCACGCGATGACGTCGTCCCGGGCGCGACGTGCACGCCTTGTTGACAAGCTTTCTCATTGAGCGCAAATTGGCTGGCAGCACGATAAGGTAAGAGGAGCTGACCCATGAAGCGAGTCTTAGCGGCAACCGCGTTGACCGTTTTCGGGCTTGTGCCCGCGATGGGCTCCGCATGCGAATACAACGACGACTCGGCTGCGTCTGCTGCTCCGCCTGCGCAGCTGGCGTCGGCACCGCCCCCGGCCGCGAGCAAGGTCCCGGCGCGTACGGTTGCGCAGGCGCTTGCGCCAAGGGCGACGAAGCCGATGGCTGACAAGGCGAAATCCCTCGCCCCGGACCGGAAGCTCGCGGTGGTGACCAGTAACTAGCGTCTCGAGCGCTCAACTAAGCCCGCCTCGCGCGGGCTTTTTTGTTCCTAAGTCGCGTACCCCAGCACCGCGAAGAAGTGGCAGCCGGTCCCGGCCAGCACGAACAGATGCCAGATGAAGTGCCCGTAGCGTACCCGCGAGTCAGTGGCGAAGAACGCGACGCCCGCCATGTACGCAAAGCCTCCAGCCCCAAGCAGAAGAAGGCCCTGGTGCGGGACCCGCTCGAGGATCGGCCCAAGCGCGAACACACAGAGCCATCCCATGAGCAGATAGAGGCCGAGCGAGGCGAATGGATGCTCGATGCGATCGAACGCCTTGAGCGTGACGCCGACGGCGGCGAGGCTCCAGACCAAGCTGAGCAGCGTCCAGCCCCACGGACCGCTCAGCGCGCCAAGCGTGAACGGCGTGTAGGTGCCGGCGATCAGCAGGAAGATCGCTCCGTGGTCTAGCTTGCGCAGCAGCGCCTTGGCGCGCCGGTGCGGTACTGCGTGGTAGATCGTGGACGCACAGTAGAGCAGCACCATCGTTGCGGCGAATATGGCAGCGCCGATGACGTTCACCGCCCTGCCGGTTTGCGCCGTGGTCACGACGAGAATCGGCGCCGAAGCGACCGCCGCCACGAACCCGAGCCCGTGGCTCAGGCTGTTCGCGATCTCCTCTCCGGGCGATTGCGGTCGTTCCGTCATGGCCGGACAACTCCCTCAAGAGTTTGCACCGGGCACGTCGGGCGCGCGCCGCGAGGCAGCGCCGCACCGGTCGCCGCGGATCATGGCAACGTCGACGGGTCCTTGCCGTCACTAAAGCAACGATTGTGCCTAACCCGCGACGACTCGCCGTGCCCGACTGCTCTCCGCCGGGGGCCTGCACGCTAGAGTGGCTTGATCTCGACCTTGCGGAACTTCACCACGCCCTGCGCCCATTGCAGGCTGATATTGCCGCGGGGCGCGTGCGCCCTGTCGGTCTCGCCGGTCTTCACGCCGTTCATCACGACGATGATCCCTGGACCAACACGCGGTGTTAGATTGGAGCGGTCGCGCAGAAACGCCAAGACGACTCGCGACGACTGAGAGTGGTCTTGCCCCCGGATTCGCGTCAAGGCCTGGTAATGTATGGTCGCTGGCGTGACGATGTTTGTTCGGCGTTGCTGTCCCGTTGGCACAGGGCAGCCGCACTCGCTGCCAGCAGAATGGCGACCGATCCCGCGAGGCCCGCATAGAGTGACTGTGTGGCGTCCGCGAGCCATCCCGACAAGACCGGGCCGATCGCCTGGCCGATCGCGAACACTACGGTGAAGACCGCGACCGCGGGCCCCCATGCCGCCTTGGGCAGCGACGTCTTGACCAGATCCGTGACGGCCGTGGGAGCCGTGAACATCGCGGCGCCGAAAAAGAGCGCAGAAAGAATCATGGCGGGCCGCGAGGTGCTGACGAGCGGTATGGCCGCGCCGACGCTCAGGATTACGCCCACGGCGGCGAGCGTCTTGGCGGCGTACCACCGGGAGCGCGGCACGCGCCACCCGATCGGCGCGAGCATGGTGGCTATTCCCAGCGTCCCCCACGTCAGCGCGACATCGAGTGCGGATGCCCCGTGCGACACCATCCACGCGACGACGAAGGTCATGTAGGCGATGTAGCCGACGCCGAACAGGAAATAGCTGCCGAGCGCTGCCTGATACGCGCTGATTTGCCATGGACTTGTTCGCGCGCCGCTCGATGGTTCCTCGATGCGGCGCGCCGCCCAGATACCGAGGATGGCGAACAGGGCCGAGACGCCGCCGATGGCAAGCCAGGCGCCACGCCACGCGTCGTCGCCCAAGGTCGCCAGCAGCCAGGGTATCCCCGCACCCGACAAAAGGATCCCTGCTCCGGCCCCGCCGAAATAGATGGCGATCGCGCTGGACGAGAGCTCGGGCCGGTCGGAAAAAACGTTACTCGCGAGGACGGCGCCGCAGATGAAGACCATTGCGCCGCCGACGCCTGCGACCGCGCGCAAGCACAACTGCGCAACGAACCCCCCGGCGAGCCCCGAGCCGACGAGAGCCAGCACGGTCACCACCATTCCGACGCAGAAGAGCCGGCGGTTGCCCAATCGCGAAACGTAGCCCACCGTGAAAAGCGCGCCCGCGAGATAGCCGAGCGCGTTGGCCGTGTTCAGCGAGCCTGCCTGCGAATAGTTGAGGCCGAGTTCTGCGCGCATCGCGGGCAGGAGCAGCGCGTAGGCGAATCGCGCAAACGAATTGGCAACGGCGGGCCCGAGCGACAGCGCCGCGATCACCCAAAAACGGCGCCCGAAATCCATCATCGGTACGTAGTCTGACATGGTGAGGCTGCGGGGCTGCATATGCGTTGAGTCTAGTGCGCAGATGCGGCAGGGAAACTTCACTGCGAGGCGGTTTATGTTTCGTTTGTTTCACGCGCCTCGAGCTGTCAGGAACTGCGCTGGGCGGTGGATTTGAGCACCTCGGGATTCACGACGTTGATCGGCGCGCCCGCCCCGTAGGCGATGACTTGATCGAAGATGTCGGCAAACTGAATCTCGTACTCGTCGCGCGAGACGTAGCCGATGTGGGGGGTGCATACGACGTTATCCATATGAAGCAGCGGGTGATTGGTGTCGAGTAGCGGCTCTTCTTCGTAGACATCGACCGCCGCCATGCCCGGTCGCCCCTGGCGCAGCGCGGTTACCAATGCTCCCGGCTCGATCAGCGGTGCCCGGCTCGTGTTCACGAGCAGCGCCGAAGGTTTCATTTTCGCCAGATCACCGGCGCTGACGACACCCCGTGTCGATTCCACCAGACGCATGTGCAGCGAGATGACATCGCATTCGCCGAAGAACGTTTCCTTGCTGCGCGCGACCGCGTAGCCGTCCGCCTGCGCACGCCTACGCGAGGCGTCCCGCGCCCAGACCATCACGTCCATCCCGAATGCTTTCCCATATCCCGCAACCACGGCACCGATCCTCCCATACCCGTAGACCCCCAGAGTCTTGCCGCGCAGGCTGGATCCGACGCCGATTTGCCATTTCCCGGCGCGCAGCGCCGCCATCTGTTGGGGAATCTGGCGCATCGCGGCGAGAACCAGGCCCCAGGTCAGTTCGGCCGCGGCATACGAAGGCGTGTCGGCATGCTGGCTGGATGAGACGATCACGCCGCGCCGGGTGCAGGCGTCGATGTCGATGTGCGGGTACACGCTACGCTGGCTGATGAGCCTGAGGCTACCCAGACGATCGATCAACGGTGCACGGATTTGCGTTCGCTCGCGGATCAGCACCAGGGCTTCGGTGTCCTTCAGGCGCTGGGAAAGCGTTTCGACATCTTGCACGTGATCGTTCCAAATCTTGAGGTCGTGCCCGTCGAGCTTGCGGAAACAGGCCAGGGTGCGAAGCGTGTCGTGGTAGTCGTCGAGGATTGAGATCTTCAAGGGAAATTTCTCCTCAATGCAGTTTGCGCGCAGCCCAAACGGCACGCATCGTCACGCGCGGTCATGCCCGAGTTCGAACAGCGCCTTGAACAATTCCGGCTCGTCCCAAGGCAGGTCGGACGGATACTGGTACAGGTACGGACTCTGCGGATCGCGCAGCCACTCCTGGGGAAAATTCACGATGATGCCCTCTTCCTCGGCGTCGAGCGCCGTACGCGACGTCGAGGCGGTGCCCGCGAGCGCGCCGAAGAGCGCGGCGCACAGATCGACGTTGCGCAGCGCGCCCTGGTGCGTCGCGGGCCCGACGCGACGATTGATCTCGAGCAGGTAAGTCGTCCCGCTCGCCGCGTCGACGATGAACTCGGCGAAGAAGATGCCACTGATTCCGCACCCGCGCGCCAGCTCGGCCACGATCCGGCGCAGCTCGGCGCCGCAGGAATAGCGCGTCACCGTCGACGGCCCGGTCGGCGCCGGATGGACGACCAGCTTCTCCAGCGCCCACCCGGCGATAAGTTCGCCTTGCCAGGCGACCGCGTGGAATAGTCGGACCGACCCGGTGACGTGGGCCTGCAACAGATAGCGATCTGTCGCCGCCTCGCGAATCTCGTGCGCGTTGGCAAGCGCAAACGCAGCGAACGCGTGCTCGAGCTCATCGCGGTCCGCACAAAGGGCGACCCCCTCGCCGGCGAAGCCGTGACTTCGCTTCAACACGACGGGATACGCGTGCCGGGCGATGAATGCGTCAGCGTCGGCGAGACCGGCAACGACAGCGTACGGCGGCACCCGGATACCGAGCGCCTCGGCAAGCGGCGGCAGCAGCGTCTTGTCGATGCTCGGTTGATAGTATGCGGGGTCGCCCAGCGAGGCACGGACGAGCGCCGCCAGCTGCAGTTGCAGCTCGGCGCGCATCTGCCCGGGAGGCGCCAGACCGACCCATCCGAGCAGTCGGAACGACATGTCGTCGCAGGGAATCACGAGCCGCGGCGCCGTCGACTCGACCATGGCCGCGAACGAATCGACCCACTGCCGCGGTGTCGCATGATCCGCGAGGTACCCGATCGTCGCGACAAAGCGGCTCGTTTCGGCGAGGGAGTGGCGCGGCGTCAGCAGCGACACGTCGAATCCGGCCTTCGCCAGCGCCCTCGGCATGCGTGCCGTGCCGAGCCAGCTCGTCGTCGTCGCTACCAGCAGTATTGGAATTCCCACGCGGGTTTCCGTGATTTTCTCCCGCCGCCACTTTGGGTAGCAGAACCGAAGGTCGACTCCTGCTTACGATAATCCGATTCGGTTCGTCGCAGACGAAATCCCGTTTTGCCGGCGTCGAAGTCAGCCTGCTGTCAGATTTGATTGCTAAGGTGTCGTGGGCCGAATCCATGGCGAACATGTGCGAGTGACCACCGCTTGTAGCTCCAGAATGAAGAGCGCCCGGATGACGATAGTGGCGGCTCTGCTACTCGCCTGCGGTTTGTCACCACCACAGGCGAGCGCGGCCTTGCTCCTCAGCGCGGACGGGGTCACAGTCTACGACAGCGTAAATAACATCAGCTGGCTCGCGGACGCCGATTTCGCGGCCAAGAACCGCTTCGGCCTCCCGGTATGCGACGGTTCCGGCACGCAACCGTGCATCAACCCAAGCGGCTCGATGAGTTACCAGGCTGCATCGGCATGGGTTGCAGCCATGAACGCCGCCAACTATCTGGGGCACACCGATTGGCAACTCCCGACTACGCCATCCACCGATACCAGCTGCCCGTTCGTTGGGCCAAATGGCAATTCGTTCGGGTTCAATTGCATAGCGAGCGCGCTGGGGTCGCTCTACTACAATGCATTAGGCCTTAAGGCGCCCAATACTGCCGTTCCGATCCCAAGCAACACAGCCGGTCCATTCAGCAATTTCCAGCCTTATCTTTACTGGTCGCAAACGAGCACCAACGTCCTCGGCTATGGCACTTTTTCTTTCAACACCGGATTCCACGGCAGCAATACCGTGCCTAACTACCTGTACGTGCTGCCCATGATCCAGGGCAAAATAGCTGCAACGCCGCCCGCCACGGGCAATGGGCTGGAAGTGAATCCTGGCGGGCAAACCGTCTATGACCCCGTGACGAACGTCACCTGGTTGGCGAACGCCGATGTGGCGGCGACCAATGCCTTCGGGCTGCCGCCCTGCAAGGCTCAGGGGAACCCCAAGATATGCGTCAACGAGGACGGCGCGATGAATTGGAATTCGGCCGACCAATTCGTCACGAACATGAACACGGCACCGGCTACCTCGGCCAGACAAACTGGCAATTGCCGCCGATGGACCCGGGCTGCGGCGTTTCCTATAACTGCGTTCCGCCGGCGACCCGTTTGGCGGAATTGTTCTATGACCAGCTGGGCTTGAGCGCGGGCACGCCCGTGGTCGCGACGCCCGCCATCGCTGTCGGCCCCTTCAAAAACATGCAGCCCTATCTCTACTGGGCCTGCGAAGGGGCGACGATTCAAGACGCCTGTCAAATCGATGGCCCAGCCACCGGCTTCGAGTGGAGCTTCTCCTTTGGCAATGGTTTTTTGGGCACCGATGTTCTGAAGAACAATTTCTATGTGATGGTCTATTACCCTGGTTCGCCGACCGTGTTTCCGCCCAACTATCAGGGGCTATGGTGGGCGGCGCCCGCGGGCTCGGAAGCGGGATGGGGCATCAACTTCGCGCACCAGGGCGACACCATCTTCGCCTCGTGGTTTACTTATGACTTGACCGGCAAAGGCACCTGGCTGGTCATGACGGCCACCAAGACCGGGCCCAATATCTACAGCGGGACCCTGCTCCAGGGCACCGGACCCGCGTTCGACGCAGTGCCATTTCCGCCGCTGGGAAGTCCCGGTGGCGCAACCGTGTCCGGCCTCGGTGGCACCGGGACCATCACGTTCAGCGACGCGAATAACGCCACGTTTGCCTACACCCTCGGCGGCATTTCGCAAACCAAGGCGATCACACGCGAACTGATCGGCCCGCAGCCGACGTGCCTGTTCGGCGCGCTCGCGGACCTGCGGCTGGCGACCAACTACACCGACCTGTGGTGGGCCGCGCCGCCAGGATCGGAAGCGGGCTGGGGGATCAATCTCACGCACGAAGGAGACACGATCTTCGCGACCTGGTACACGTTCGATGTCGATCGCGCACCGATGTGGCTGGTGGTCACGGCGAACAAGACGGCGCCGGGAGTCTATGCGGGATCGCCGGTGTATCGGTTGACCGGGCCGCCATTCAGCGCCATGCCATTTCCGCCTTTGAACAGCCCAGGCGGGCCGACCGGCGTCGGTGTGGGCTCGGCGAGCTTCACCTTTAGCGACGGCAACACAGCGACGTTCACCTACACCGTCAACGGCGTCACGCAGAGCAAGACGATCACGCGCCAGGTCTTCACCGCGCCCGGCACGGTTTGCCAGTAGCGTTTGATAGAACTCATTCTCTCGGATTACAGCGACGACCGCTCGGCGATTCCCTACCGCGCCAGCGCAATCGCGGGTAACGCATCGCCCGTACCGGCATCGAATCCGAATTGCAGCGCCGCCAGGCGGCGATAAAGCGGGTCGTCGCGCACCAGCGATTGGTGGGTGCCTTCCGCCACGGCGATGCCGCCTTCGAGCACCACGATCCGGTCGGCGCCCATCACCGTCGCCAGACGATGCGCGATGATCAGCGTTGTGCGGCCGTGCATCAGCCGATCGAGCGCGAGCTGCACCATGCGCTCGCTCTCCGCGTCGAGCGCGCTGGTGGCCTCGTCCAGCAGTAGGATCGGGCGGCGCGATAGCACCGCACGCGCGATCGCCAGCCGCTGCCGCTGGCCGCCGGAAAGCCTGACGCCGCGCTCGCCTAAGTCGGTATCGAATCCGCGCGGCAGGCGCGTGAGAAACTCGGTGGCGTAGGCGGCTTCGCAGGCATCTCGCACGTCGTCATCCGATGCGTCCAGGCGGCCGTAACGCACGTTGTCCCACACGCTGGCGGCGAAGATCACCGGGTCCTGCGGCACCACGGCGATCCGACCGCGCACGGCGCGCGGGTCGGCATGACGCACGTCGATGCCGTCGATCAGCACCCGACCCTGCTGCGGATCGTAAAAGCGCAGCAGCAGCTGGAAAAGCGTCGTCTTGCCCGCGCCGGAGGGTCCGACCAGCGCCACCCGTTCGCCCGCCGCGATGCTCAGGGTCAACGCGCTGAGCGCGGGGTCGTTGCGGCGCGACGGATAGGCGAACGTCACATGTTCGAGCGCCACCGTGGCCAGTGGCGGCTCGGGCAGCGGCACTGGATTCGCGGGCGCCGCAATCTCGGCCGGCGTGTCCAGTATTTCCATCAGGCGTTCGGTCGCGCCGGCGGCGCGCTGCAATTCGCCCGCCACCTCGCTGACCGTACCGACCGAGGTCGCCACGATGACCGCGTAGAACACGAACGATGCGAGCTGTCCCGCCGACAGGCGCCCTGCCAACACGTCGTGTCCGCCGATCCACAGGATGATGCCGACGGCGACGAACACGAGGAAAATCACCGCCGCGATCAGCAGCGCGCGTTGACGGATGCGACGCACTCCGGCGCCGAACGCGGCCTCTACCCGTTCGCCGTACGCGCGCCGGTCGTCGGGCTCGTGCGCATACGCCTGGACGGTGCGGATCTCGTGGATCGCCTCGTCGACGTAGGCGCCAGTGTCGGCAACCCGATCCTGGCTGGTGCGGCTGAAGCGGCGAACGCGGCGTCCGAAAACGATGATAGGCAGGACGACCACCGGAAGCCCGGCGAGCACCAGCAGCGTCAGCTTGAGGCTGGTGAGCATCAGCAGCACCAGCGCGCCGGCACCGAGCACGATATTGCGCAGCGCCATCGACAGGCTCGATCCGATGACGTTCTCGAGCATCGTCGTATCGTTGGTCAGCCGCGAAATGACCTCGCCCGTGCGAGTCACCTCGAAAAATCCGGGCGAGAGCGTCAGCAGGTGATTGAATACACGTCGGCGAAGATCGGCAGTTACGCGCTCGCCTATCCATGACACGTTGTAAAAGCGTATGTAGGTCGCGATCGTCATCACCGCGATGATGGCAAGCAGTTCGAACAGCGCCCGATCGAGCTCGGCGCCGATGCCGGCGGTGAAACCGCGGTCGACCACCAGCTTGAGCCCCTGCCCCACCGCCAGCGTGCAGCCGGCGGCGACCAGCAGCGCGATGCCGGCGAACACGAAGCGGCGCCGGTACGGTGCGAGGAAGCTGCCCAGCCGCCGCAGCGTGCGCACGACCGGCACGCGCGCCGGCGCGGATGTGGAGGTGGTCATGGCGATTGTCGAGTGAAATTCAACGCATTATAGGCGGTGCCGCGCAGTGTCCTAGGGCCACGCGGCGCATCGATGCGTTCGGGTAGAATTCGCACGATCGCCCTCGTAGCTCAGTGGATAGAGCACCTTCCTCCTAAGAAGGGGGTCGCACGTTCGATTCGTGCCGAGGGCGCCACGCGCGCCGCGAGTACGTAGCATCCGACGATCGCACAAAGGGAAGCGGGTTCGTCGCCAATCTGCTACAATTATTGGTTTTTCGGAGATGCCGACTTGACCCAAATCCTGCAGTGTCTCAAGAAGCACGGTCAGCGACTCGATTCGGAGATCGCCAAGGAAACGGGCTTGCCGCTTGCCGCGGTACGCACCGGAGCAGCCGGTTTGGCCTCGACGGGCGCGCTCATCGCTTGCAGCCTGACCCGCTTCGAGAACGGCAAGCGAATCGACGGCTGGGTGTACCGCATGTCGGGCTATGTGCCGCCCGCAGCGCCCGGTCGAAAGGCGAAGACGACAGCCGTAGCACGCGATCGCAAGCCGATCCAGGGCTGAAGTATCGCCGCTGTAGTTGCCGCGGATGACGCCTACCCGCTATCGGATCGTTCCGTCCGATCCGAACGCGCACCTGTTCGAAGTCTCCTGCACCGTCCCCGATCCCGACCCGGGCGGACAGGCGTTCCGCCTGCCCGCGTGGTCGCCCGGCAGCTATCTGATCCGCGAGTTCGCCCGGCATTTCGTGTCGGTGCGCGCCGAGTGCGCCGGCGCCCCGGTGACGGTGCGCAAGACGGCCAAGGACGTTTGGCTTGCCGAGCCGTGCCGCGGAGCGCTGACGCTCGTCGCCGAAGTGTATGCGTTCGATCCCTCGGTGCGCGCCGCGTACCTGGACACGACCCGGGCATTCTTCAACGGCCCCAGCGTTTTCGTCTGGCCGGTCGGACACGAAGACCGGCCGTGCGAGCTCGAGATCCTGTCCCCGGCGGGTGAGACCTATCGCGACTGGCGCGTCGCGACGGCGATGCCGCGCGACGGCGCGAAGCCTTTCGCCTTCGGCCGGTATCGCGCAGCCAACTATGACGAGCTGATCGATCATCCGGTCGAGATCGGCCGATTCGACGTCGTCGTCTTCGAAGCCGGCGGCGTCCCGCATACCGTCGCGATCACCGGCCGCCACCGCGGCGACCGCGAGCGGCTGGCGCAGGATTTGGCACGCGTGTGCCAGTCGCAGATCGACCTGTTCGGCGGCGCGCCGGGCAGCCGCGCGCCGGTCGACGGGTATCTGTTCCAGCTTCTGCTGCAGGCCGAAGGTTACGGCGGCCTCGAGCATCGCGCCAGCACGAGCCTTGTCGCCAAGCGCGACGGCCTGCCGAACCCGGGCGCGGCAAGCGTCAGCGAAGATTATCGCGCGCTGCTCGGGCTCGTCAGCCACGAATACTTCCATACCTGGAACGTCAAGCGCATCAAGCCGGCGGCCTTCGTTCCGTACGACCTGACGCGCGAGAATTTCACGACGCAGCTCTGGGCGTTCGAAGGCGTCACGTCCTACTACGACGACCTGATGCTCGTGCGCAGCAAGGTCATCGGCGTCGGGGACTATCTGGAGCTCGTCGGGCGCCAGATCAGCACGCTGCTGCGCACGCCGGGCCGCGAAAAGCAAAGCGTCGCCGAATCGAGCTTCGACGCGTGGATCAAATACTATCGGCAGGACGAGAATGCGCCGAATGCGATCGTCAGCTACTACGTCAAAGGCGCGCTGATCGCGCTCGCGCTGGATCTCGAGTTGCGCCTGCGCAGCGCGGTCACGCTCGACGATGTGATGCGAGCGCTATGGGAGCGCCACGGAAAAACCGGCGTCGGCGTGCCCGAAGGCGGTGTCGAAGCGATCGCGGCCGAGCTTTCCGGGCTCGATCTGGGCGCCTTTTTCCGCGACTATGTCCACGGCACGGTCGAGCTGCCGCTGCCGGCGCTGTTGCGGGAATTCGGCATCGCTTGGAATCTGCGGCCCACCGCCGGGGCGAAGGACAAGGGCGGCATTCCGGGCAAAGACCCGACGCCCCGCGTCTGGCTGGGCGCGACGCTGGCGGCGGGCCCGGACCTGCGCCTCAAGCATCTGGTTCCGGACGGCCCGGCAGCGCGCGCGGGACTCGCACCCGGCGACGCCATCGTTGCGGTCGACGCGGTGCGCGCGAATCCGGAAGGGCTCGAGGGCCTGGCGAGGACACGCAACGCCGGCGACGTCATCGAGATACACGCGTTCCGGCGCGACGAGCTGCTGCGCTTTTCGGTCGAGCTCGCCGCCGCTCGGGTCGATACCTGCTGGCTGACCCTGGACGAGACGGCCGCGCCCGAAGTCGCGGCGCGCCGCGCAGCGTGGCTAGGTCGGTAGCGGCGCGTTCGGCTAGGGCTTCCGCCAGTGCGGCGGAATCGTCTTGTCGAAATACGGCAGCGCTTCGATCCGCGCCTTCCAACGGGTGAGCTGCGGCGTCAGCATGCCGTTGGCGTCGAGATCGGGCAGCTTCGTCTCCGCCCGCCACAGAAAAGCGACCAAAGTGTAAAGCGCGTAGTCGGCCGCCGACAGCGGGCCGGCAAGATAGTCGCCGCGCATCGCCCGGGTGAACAGCGCCAGCTCCTCGACCACCGCCTTGCGCGCGTCGGCGATCGCTTTGGCGTCGCGTTCCTCGGGCTTTTTCGCAAACGCCTGCGTCGTCAGCGGGTCCAGCGCCTTGTCGAAATCGTCATCGACCTCGCGGATCATGCGCCGGATGATCGCCCGCGTCCTGGCGTCGCCGGGGAAAAGCGGCGCGCCGCGGCCCGGATAGGCTTCGTCGAGGTATTCGACGATGGCGCTCGACTCGTACAGGACGAAATCGCCGTCGATCAGCACCGGCACGCGATGGCGCGGGTTGAGCGCCACGAATTCCGGTTTGCGCGTGTCGCCCGCGGCGAACGAGAGGACCTTGAGCTCGTACGGCAACGCCTTGTGCTCGAGCGCGAGTTGGGCACGCCAGGCAAAAGGCGAACCTGATCCGTAATACAGCGTGATACCCATCCATTCTCCTTCGAGTCAGGGCCCGGATTTCTTCTTCGCAGGCTTCGTCGTCGCGGTCGCGGCACGCATCGCCTCCAGCGAGGCCTTCTGCAACTCCATCGTCTTGATGCTCATCTGCATGAAATTCTGGCTCATCGCGAGCCAGTTCTCGACCACGCGCAGTTCGGCGATCTTCTTGTCGATCTCGGCGGGATCGAGGGTTGCCATCATTGCCGCCGGATTCGGAAACGGAATCCCCGCGGCACCCTGCGCCCCGGGCGGCGCAAAGCCCGGCACAGGCATACCGAACGGGTTCCACATGCGCTGCATGAATTCCATCGCTTCTTGCGGCGTCAAGGGCATCGATGGCTGATCCGACATGTCGATCTCCTGCTGGGCGAGCGCTACGATCGGGCGCGATTTCCAGTATTATGCCCCACATGTTTGACGCCGCCGCGTCCCTGCTCGTCACGCTGAATTCGATCGTCGGCGAGAACAACGTGCTCACCGCCGATGCCGATGTCGCGTCTTATGTGACCGACTGGCGCGAGCGCTACCGGGGCCGCACGCGCGCGGTGGTCCGTCCGGGGTCGACCGCCGAAGTCGCTGCCGTCGTGCGCTGCTGCGCCGGGCATCGGGTGCCCATCGTGCCGCAGGGCGGCAACACGGGGCTGTGCGGCGGCGCCACGCCGCACGCGACCGGCGACGAGGTTGTCCTGACGCTGGCGAGATTGAATCGCGTGCGCGCCATCGATGCCGACAACGCGACGATGACGGTCGAGGCCGGCATGCCGCTGGCCAGCGTCCAGGAAGCGGCGGCGGCCGCCGGAATGCTGTTCCCGTTGTCGCTCGCCTCCGAAGGCAGTTGCGCGATCGGCGGCAACCTGTCCACCAATGCCGGCGGGACGGCGGTCCTGCGCTATGGCAACGCTCGCGATCTCGTGCTCGGCGTCGAAGTGGTGCTCGCCGACGGAGAGATATGGGACGGTCTGCGCGGCTTGCGCAAGGACAACACCGGCTATGACTTGAAGCAGGTCTTCCTGGGCAGCGAAGGCACTCTGGGCATCATCACCGCGGCGGTGCTCAAGCTCTTTCCCAGTCCGCGCACTTCGGTGACCGCGTGGGTCGCCGTTGCCGACGTGGCGGCGGCGATCGCCCTGCTCCGTGCGATGCGCCAGGCGATCGGCGACCGGCTGACCGGTTTCGAGCTGGTATCGGGGGATTGCATCGCGCTCGCGCGCACGCAATTTCCGTCGTTGCCCGATCCTTTGCCCGGCCACGCCTGGTATGCGCTGGTCCAGGCGGACGACGCCGCCTTGCGTTCGCCGCTGGGCGCGGAAATCGAAACGGCGCTGGGCGAAGCGATCGAGGCGAAGATCGCGCTCGACGCCGTCATCGCCGGATCGGAGGCGCAGGCAGCCGGACTGTGGGCGTTGCGCGAGCATATTCCCGACGCACAAAAGCGCGAAGGCCCGAACGTCAAGCACGACATCGGCGTGCCGATCGCGCGCATCCCGGCGTTCCTCGCGCGCGCGGCGCAGGCGCTCGATGCCGCCTTTCCGGGCGTGCGCTATGTCGTCTTCGGCCATCTGGGCGACGGCAATCTGCACTACAACCTTTCGGCCCCGCCCGGCATGGACGCCGCGCTGTTCATCGAGCAGACGGCCAGCGCCACGACGATCGTCTACGATCTGGTCAGCGAGTTCGGCGGCAGCTTCAGCGCCGAGCACGGCATCGGCCAGCAGAAGCGCGACGCGATGGTGCGTTACAAGGCGCCGATCGAGCTCGAACTGATGCGACGAATCAAGCGCGCGCTCGATCCGCATGCCACGCTCAACCCGGGCAAGGTCGTCTGATGAGGAACCGGCAATAACGTCATGGGCAAGGTCGTCGCCTGGCTAATCCTTATCTTTGTCGTGCTGCTTGCGCTGCGCCTGGTCAACGCGCGCAAAGCGCGCAGACAACATGGCGCCGCATCCGGCGCCGCCGGCACCCAGGTCGAGCCGATGGTGCGCTGCGTCCGCTGCGGCGTCTTTCTGCCTCGCGCCGAAGCGACCAAGCATGCCGGTGGATACGCCTGTCCCGAAGGTCAATGCGTGAAGCGCTAGCGTCCATGGCATCCGATTCCACCATTCCTTCGCTCGAGCCGCCGTCGCTGCCGGCGCTGATCAACGAGTCGGGGCGTCGCATCCTGTGGATCGTCGGCGTGTATCGCGCCGTCTGCGCCGCGCTGCTGCTCAGCACCGGACTGTTTCTCGACCTGCGCTCGGCCGGCATCGCGGCGCCGAACGCGTTCGTCACCGCGGCGGGCCTGTACTTCCTGTTCAGCATGGCCGCGTTCTGGTGGGTGCAGCGTGACTCCTTCGATCACCCCTTGGCACCCCTGCTCTTGTCGCTGCTGCTCGGCGACATTTTCTTCATCGCACTGCTGACCTACGCCACCGGCGGCGCCGGAACACCGCTCTCGATACTGCTGTTTCCGCAGCTCGCCGCGAGCGGCTGGCTGATGCGCACGCAGATCGCCTTCTTTCACGCCGCGTTGGCGAGCTCGGTGCTGATCGCGCTCGAAGGCTGGCGCTTGATCGAAGGCGACGTCGGCGCCGCGCAGATCCTGCAGACGGGTCTGGTCGGCTTCGGCTATTTCGCGACGGTCGCGATCGCGCTCGCGCTGGGAACCTTCACCAAGGCGAGCGAAGACCTGGCCGCACAGCGAGGCATCGACGTCGCCAACCTGGAGCAGGTCAACCGCCTGATCATCCAGGACATGCAGGACGGCGTGCTGGTCGTCGACCTCAACGGCGTGGTGCGCGGCCACAATGCGCAGGTGACCCGGCTGCTGGGCGGATTCGGGCGCATGCGCGGCGGCATGCGGCTTGCCGAGTTCAGCGCGACCTTGCACGATTACTGGCGGCGCTGGCAGGAGGATTTCTCCGAAGTCCTGCCGCCGTTCAAGGTCGAGGCAACGCAACGCCTGCTGCGCGTGCGCCATGTGCGCATCGGCTCGGGCCTGAACGGCGGCACGCTGATCTACCTGGAGGACTTGGGCCGGGCCCAGTCGGACGCGCAGCAGATGAAACTGGCGGCGATGGGCCGGCTGACGGCTAGCATCGCGCACGAGGTGCGCAATCCCCTGTCGGCGATCAACCAGGCCGCGCAACTCCTCGAAGAGGACGGCTCGGTCGCGCCCGAAGGCGAGCGCCTGCTGTCGATGATCCGCAACAACGCCAAGCGCATCGACCGCATCGTCGGCGAAGTGCTGCAGCTCAATCGCCGCGACCGCCAGCAGCCGGAGGTCATCGACTATTCGGAATTCATCTACTCGCTGGTCGAGGAGGTCGTGCAGGCCGAAGGCATCCCGCCCGCGAGCGTGATCATCCAGTGCCCGAGCGAGCTGTACGTGCTTTTCGACCGCGGCCACTTGAGCCAGATCATGTGGAACCTGGTGCGCAACGCCTGGCAACACTGCCAGAAGAAGGATGGCAGCATCCATATCATGGGCCGCGCCGGATATATGGGCGATGCCGTAATATCCGAGCTTACCGATGACGGGCCGGGCATTCCGGCGGAGTTGCGGGCGCAGATATTCGAGCCGTTCTTCACGACTCGGCCGGGCGGTACGGGACTGGGCTTGTACATAGCGCGTGAGCTTGCGGACGCGAACGGCGCCGCGCTCGAGCTACTGCCCAAGGGTCCGGGTGCCAATTTCAGATTGACGTTGAAGCGGGCGGCGAATCCGCCGGCCTAGCCAGTTTTGCCTTGGGAGGCACCTATGTCGCGCAGAACGCGTGATCGCGGACAACCGAAAGTGCTGGTCATCGACGACGAGCCGGACCTGCTCGAGCTGCTCGAGCTCACCTTGTCGCGCATGGGTCTCGATACGACGCGTGCACAGTCGGTCGGCGAAGCGATCCAGCTGCTGGATAGCCAGCCCTTCGACCTTTGCCTGACCGACATGCGCCTTCCCGACGGCGAGGGCCTTGCCGTCGTCGAGCACATCACCGAAAAGGAGCTCGACGTACCGGTCGCGGTTATTACCGCATTCGGCAGCGCCGAGAACGCCGTCGCGGCGCTCAAGGCCGGCGCGTTCGATTATCTGGCGAAGCCGGTCGCACTCGAGCAGTTACGAGCGCTGGTCAAGCAGGCGCTCAAGGTTCCGGAGAAGCCGGCTGCGCCTTCGTCATATCAGCTGCTCGGCGAATCGCCGGCGATCATGCAGGTCCGGTCGATGATCGAGCGGCTGTCGAAGAGCCAGGCGCCGGTGTTCATCACCGGGGAATCGGGCAGCGGAAAGGAGCTCGCGGCGCGGATGATCCATATCGGAGGCGCGCGTGCCGAGCATCCGTTCGTCCCGGTCAATTGCGGGGCGATCCCCGAAAACCTGATGGAGTCGGAATTCTTCGGTTACAAAAAGGGCGCTTTCACCGGGGCCGAGGGTGACCGCGACGGGTTCTTCCAGGCGGCGAACGGCGGGACGCTGTTTCTCGACGAGGTCGCCGACCTGCCGCTACCGATGCAGGTGAAGCTGCTGCGCGCGATCCAGGAGAAAAAAGTCCGAAAAGTCGGTGCGACGACCGAAGAGCCGGTCGACGTCCGGATCATCAGCGCAACCCACAAGAAGCTGCCGGCGCTGGTCGACGCCGGCGAGTTCCGGCAGGACCTTTTCTATCGGCTCCACGTAATCGAGCTGGCGATGCCGAGCTTGCGCGAAATGCGTGAGGACATCCCGTCGATCGCCGACGCGATACTGAAAAAGCTGGCACGCACCACGCCCGCCCGGCTGGACGCCGAGGCGGCCGCCGCGCTGGAGGCGTATCCGTTTCCCGGCAATGTGCGCGAACTGGAAAACATTCTCGAGCGGGGACTTTCGCTTGCTGCCGACACCGAGCGAATCACCGCCGATGACCTCCACCTGACGCCACCGCCCGACGAAGGCGACACCGTGCTACCGGCGGGCGACAAGTGGCCGCTGCAGGACTATCTCGATCGCGTCGAGCGGGCCGCAATCAACGAGGCGCTGGAAAAGACCCGCTACAACCGGACCGCGGCGGCGAAACTGCTCGGCATTACGTTCCGGGCGATGCGCTACCGCATGGAAAGGCTCGGTATCAAATGAGCCGCCCTCACATTTTAATCTGTCCACGAAACGCGGGACGCCCCTCGTACTCGCCGGCGATCGTAGAGTGAGTTATCTCATTCCTCTGCTCCGGGGTTCTGGCGTGAACGGACTGTCGCGTCCGCGCGCGTCGCCGCGTCGATGGGCACGGCCGAGTTCAGCGTCCAGGGAAGCATAGGCACTCGGACTTCGAAGAACGGGCGCGGCATTGGAAATTCCGTTCGGAGCAGATTGAGGGCGATATGCGCCAGACCGCCCCTCGCTTCCAAATGGGTTGAGAGCATCAGGGTGACCTCTTTGGCTTTCAACAGTCGGCGGGCATGCAATAGACCTTCCTCGTCGTTCAGTTCAAACCACTCGTTTGAAAGCTGGACGAGCTTTTCGCAGGCCGCAGAAATCAGATCGGCTATTTCGTCCGCGCGGTCCTTGGCATGGATAGGTTGCCGGGTAGTTGCCACGGTTTTCCTCCGTCGGCGTTCTTAGGATTTACTTTACGACCGCCAAGAATGCTTGGCGCGGGAACGGCAAACAGCGCCGATTGCCTTCCCAATCGGAAATAAGGGCGCGAGCGAACTTCGGAAACGCATCATTTGCACTCGGCCCTGCGACCGGGTTCGATCCCCGCCGCCGCGGCGGGTTAATCAGTGGTCCTTGTGCGGGCCACGCCTTCGCAGCTCTCGCTCGAGCAAGCGTTCGGCACGGTCGATCACGTGAAAGGCCGACGCGCGCTGCTCGGGGTGTGCGGTTGTCCCGGCAACAGCGACCAATGCTTTCGCGCACGCCGCTGCTGCACGGGCGAGCTCCGCGGCTGGAGCAGCATGCAATCGCACTGGATCTCGCGTCAGGCGCACGGCGTTAAGCCATTCGCTCGCCGTCGCCGCTGGGGGATTTACGTGGCGCATGGCACGATTCTAATCGCTGTGGCAAACGGCTTGTAGTGTACCTCCAGCCAGCGCTGAACGGTTGCGCTAGCGGCATGCCAAGCCTGTTTCAATGTTGGCAGCCCCGTAGAGCATGGAATCCCTGCGAACCCATTGAGTCCCCGTCCGCGCTGGCACATGGCCGGCATGCGTGCGTCGTAACTTATTGGCGACGTTAAAGAATGTCGGCGATGCGTTACCGCATGGAGCGGTTGGGCATCAAGTAGTCTTTGCTAGTACACGCTGGGCGCGGGTGCGGCGGGCAGGTCGACGTCGCTTGGTGCGGGCTTTCCAGTGTGGACACGCTGCAGGAGTCTCGCCCAGCCATCGTCAACTTCGGCTTGCAGGACTTCGACGTCGGCTGAGCTTAAGTGCCGATAGCGGCGTTGCAGCGCCAGATAGTCGCTCACCGGACGCGTCTTTGACGGGTAGTTGAGCGTGTACGTGCGCCCGTTCTCGACTTCGTAGAGCGGGAACGCGCCGCTCTCGACTGCGTAACGCGCGGCGGTCAGGCCCGCGTCATCGGGCAGCCCCCAGCCGTCGAGGCAGGGAATGAGCAGTGTGATGATTCGGGTGCCGTATATCGTTTTGGCCTTCTCCACCTTGCGGATCAGGTCAGGCAGAAAGCCGACACTGGCAGTGGCCACGTACGGCACCTCGTGTGCGGCCATGATCTCGGTGAGGTTCTTCTTGCGCGAGGTTTTGCCCGCCGGCGTCGAACCCGTGCTCGCCAGATGAGGCGTCGAGGAGGACTTCTGCGCCCCGGTGTTCATGTAGCCTTCATTGTCGAGACAGAAGTAGATGAAGTTCTCGTTGCGCTCGGCTGCGGACGACAGGCACTGGAAGCCGATGTCGTAGGTCCCGCCATCGCCGGCCAGCACGATCACCTGCGTGTCGTGCTTGCCCTGGGCGTCCAGCGCCCGGCGCAGGCCCGATGCGGCGGCGGCGCTCGCCTCGAGCGTGGGCTGATAGACGGGAATCTTGAACGAGCTGTACGGCTGTGGGCCGGCGATGATCGCCATGCATGACGGCGGAACGACGGCCATCGTCTTGGGTCCGAGCGCGGCGAGTATGTGCCGTACCGACAGCGCGTCCACGCAACCCGGACACGCCGCGTGCCCGGAACACAGCATCGGGTCCTGCGGGAGCTCGAGTTTCTGCATTCGAATCACCTCACCCAGACCGAATCCGGCTGCGGTTCGCTGGCGCTTGCCATCCGGACGAATTCGCAGATCTTGTCCGGCGAGACATTGACGCCACCCACGCCCGCGAGATAGCCGTGAATCCGGGGCGCGTCGGGCATGCCGTACAGCGCAGCGCGCAATTCCTGGTGCAGCACGCCGCCGTGGCCGGGCGAATAGTTGCGATCGAGCACCAGCACGTCAGGAACACCGGCCAGGCCGGCGCGCAGCGCCTGCACCGGAAGCGGCCGGAACAGCCGCACCTTCAGCAGTCCGACTGCCAAGCCCTTGTCGCGCATCGCATCGACCGCGTCGCGCGCGGTGCCGCACATGCTGCCCATCGTCACGATCACAATACGCGCGCCATCGCAGCGGTAGCGCTCGATGAGCCCGTAGCCGCGGCCGGTGCGCTCGCTCCATTCGCGGTCCGCCTCGAGCGCGACGGCGGGGACTTGATCCATCGCCGCGCCGAGCGCCTGGCGGTGGCGATAGAACATGTCCTGCGTCACCACGTTGCCCCACGATTCGACCTTCGCGGTGTCGAGGCGATGCGGAGGCGCGTACGGCGGCAGAAAGGCATCGACCAGTTCCTGTGCGGGCATGCGCACGGGCTCGAGCGCATGCGAGACGTAAAACGCGTCGAGGTTCACCATCACCGGGAGTAGCACCCGTTCGGCGACCCGGAACGCCTGGATCACCGTATCGAGCGACTCCTGCGCGCTCTCCACGTAGTACTGGATCCACCCGGTATCGCGCTGAGAAAGGCTGTCGGTCTCGTCCGGCCAGAACGCCCATGGCGACGCAAGCGTCCGATTGACATTGGCCATCACGATCGGTGCCCGCGCGCCACTCGCATAATGCAGCAGTTCGTGCATGAGCAGCAGGCCCTGCGAAGCCGTCGCCGTGAATACGCGCACGCCGGCGAGCGAAGCCGGAATGCAGGCTGCCATCACCGAGTGCTCGGACTCGGGCGTGATCACTTCGGCATCGAACTGCGCCGTCGGCCTGGAATTCGGTGATCTTCTCGAGCACCGGCGTTTGCGGCGTGATCGGATAGAGCGGAACCACCTTGGGTCTCGCCAGGCGAGCCGCCCAGGCGACCGCGTGATTGCCGGTCAGGAGCATCGGCTTCTCCGGGGCAATCGTTCCGTCGCGCGCGTTCATGGGTAGATCCCCACGCTTGCGGCCTCATTGGCCAATTCGGCCGCTGCGCTGCCCCCAGAGGGGGCGCAATTCGCGCCTAGGGGCGGCCCTGCGGCGCTCATCGCGCCTCCTCGATCATCTTCATCGAGCCGGTCGGGCACTCCGTGACGCAGAGGCCGCAACCCTTGCAGTAATCCGTCAGCACCACATAACCGCCCGCTTCGCGCTTCACCGCGAGATCGGGGCAGTAGTGAACGCAGTTGTCGCATTCGATGCAGGTACCGCAGGAAAAGCAACGTTCAGTTTCGGTGAGCGCTTGCTCGAGATCGAACCCGATCTGAACCTCGCAATCGCTGGCAAGACGCTTGGCGGCGGGGAGGCGCTGCTCGACCGCCCGCGCCTGCCGGGGGTAATAGAACGTGTTGACCGCCGCGAGCTCGACCACGGGCTCGGCATCGACCTCCGCGCCGGCGTCGTCGCCGCCGCCATCTACGCCTCGCGCGTTCCCGCGCAACATACGGTCGATCTCGCGCGCGGCGCGTTTGCCCATGCCGATGGCCTCGGTTACGAAGCGCGCCATGCTCGCGACGTCGCCGCCGGCATACACGCGCTCCAAACTCGTCGCTTGACGTCGATCGGCCTTGAGCAGCGCCCCCTCGGCTTCGACCGCGCCGGAGAGCGGCGCGAGGTCGGGGTCCTGCCCGATCGACGGAACGATGGCATCCGCCTCGAGCGTGAATTCGCTCTCCGCAATCGGGGTCACGATGAATTGACCGCGCGTCGCACCCGCCTCGAAGTTCACGTGCACGCACTTGAGCGCAAGACCTGCGCTGTGCGTGTCGATGGCCTCGGTCAGCATCGCGCCATCGATCAACGCCACGCCTTCTTCGATCGCTTCGGCGACTTCCTCACGCTGCGCTGGCATCTGCGAGACACTTTCGAGCGCCAGAATCGTGACCTCGTGCCCGGCGCGCCGTGCGCTGCGTGCGACGTCGATGGCGGCACTTCCGCCGCCGATCACGACCACCCTCCTGCCGAGTGTGGGCGCGCCGCTGCTGTTCGCCCGCGCCAGGTAGTCGGCGCCGTCCAACACCCAAGGCCGGGTGTAATCGAGCCGTGGCAGGCGTTTCTGGCATCCAGCGCCGATGGCGAGATACACGGCGTCGAACCCAGCGCGCAGGCGCTCGAAGTCCTCGGGTGTCTCCATCGCTTCGCCGTGGCGCACGTCGATCCCCAGCGCCACGATACGCGCGATCTCGCCATCGAGCACCGATCGCGCGAGGCGATATGACGGAATACCGTAGCGCATGAGTCCACCGAGCTCCGGACGCGATTCGAACAACGTGACGGCGTAGCCGCACCGTCGCAGATGGAACGCTGCCGAGAGTCCCGACGGTCCACCGCCCACGACCGCGATCCGCTCCTTGTGCGACGCTTCGACCGGCGAAAACGCCCAATCCTCCTCAAGGGCCTTGTCGCCGAGATAGCGCTCGAGTCGGCAGATCGCGAGCGACGCGTCAAAGCCGGCGCGATTGCACGCGGCTTCGCACGGGTGGTGGCAGATGCGCCCGGCCACTGCCGGAAAGGGATTGTGGCGGGTAAGGATGTCCCAGGCGCCGCGAAAGTCGCGCGCGCGGGCACGGCCGATCCAATCGGCGATGTCGCCGCTCACCGGACAGGCAGCGTGGCACGGCGAAGGGGCATGGATGTGCTTCGGCAACGCGGCGCGCCACGTGCCGGTCTTGAACACCTCGGTGGTACCGGTGGTCCAGATGCTCGGAAGCGCATCTTTCGTATTCACGCCGCCACGCTCTGTAACTGCGCCTCGACCCATCGATAACCCTCTTCGCACGCCGCGATGTTCTCGTCCTGAAGTTTCGGCGCCTCCTCGATGAGGGTGCGGGTCAGCACCTCGAGTTTCGGCGCCTCGATCGCGCGTGCGAATGCGCCGAGCAATGCGGAATTGACGATCCGTCCCAGGCCGTGGCGGCGAGCAATCGAGATGCCGTCGACCGGAATCACGCGGTAGCCCGGCAGCTTCTCGACGAACTCCTCGGGTGTCCTCGACGAGTTGACGATGATCAGCGTCTCGGGGCGCGCGGTCGCGAGCAACCGGCTTTCGAGCAGGCTTGCGTCGAAGCACAGGATTGCGTCGGCCTGCTCGATGTCGCAGCGCACGCGAATCGGCCGGTCGTCGACGCGAAGGAAGGAACTCACGGGCGTGCCACGCCGCGCTCCGCCGTAGCTCGCGAACGACTGCACCGCGCGCCCCTCGGCGAAGAACGCCATCGCCAGCAGGCTACCGGCGGTCTGCGCGCCCTGGCCTCCTCGGCCCTGGATGATGATCTGAAGCAAGGGTTGTTCTCCTATGGCGTCCCGCCAGACGGCCGGGCTGGCATGCCGACGCACGCAGCGGACGCAAGGCGTCCATTGTGGCTTCAGCGCGAGGGCAAGACCTTGGCGCAGATCAAGAAGATCGCAATAGGGCTCGGTCCAGCGCGAGCCGGAAGATCCGTCAGTCGGGCAGGCGCGGGCCCCAAAACGCGGCCGAAAGGCCGTGCGGTCGGCAATCCGCCGAAATACCTTGCGTTGCCGGCAACATACGTGTATGCATGGACTGCAGGTTCGTCAAGTAAGTGAAAATGCTGGTCGGTCGTTGCCGCTTTCGCGGTATTCCTCAGGTCTTCGTCTCTCTCCCTTGAAGTTCCGGCACTCGGGCAAAAAGCCCGTCATTCGTATTTCACAGGAGCAGCAGACATGGGTACAGGTACAGTGAAATGGTTCAACGACAGCAAAGGGTTCGGCTTTATCACCCCCGACTCCGGCGGCAAAGATCTCTTTGCGCATTTTTCGGCGATCGAAGGTGAAGGCCACAAGAGCCTGCGAGACAACCAGAAGGTCTCGTTCGACGTAACGACGGGTCCGAAAGGGGATCAGGCGTCGAACATCAAGTCGCTCGATTGATCAGATTAAAGTGGCGAAAGGCCCGCGCAAGCGGGCTTTTTCGCTTGCGTGATCGAATGATTCTTTCATCGGGGCGACGGATAGGTATTTCGGTCGCACGAATCTAAGTACCGGGACTCGCGAGGCTGACCCCCGTTTAAGGTCAGTTCCGATTCTACGCGCGCAAACGCCTGCATGTGGAGAGGGTCGTTCTCCATATCGACGGCCAAATTTCGGCGACAAGCAATGATTCGTCGACCTAAACTCGGCATCGCACTCGGCAGCGGCTCGGCGCGTGGCTGGGCGCATATTGGTGTGCTCTTGGCGCTTTCCGAACAGGGCATCGCGCCCGATTTCATCGCCGGATGCTCAATGGGCGCAATGGTGGGCGCTGCATTTGCCGCCGGGCGCATCGAGCAGCTGGAAACTTGGGCGGTGTCTCTCGACTGGAAAGGTGTCGTCGGGCTGCTGGACCTCGGACTGCGCGGTGGCCTAATTAAAGGCGACCGCCTGCTCAACATGTTTCAAGGGCAATTTGTCAAATGCCAGTTTTCGGAATTGGTGCTTCCGTTCGCAGCGGTTGCCACCGACCTGGCGACGGGGAAGGAGCTTTGGCTGCGCGAAGGCAAGGTTTCGGACGCCGTTCGCGCTTCGTGTACGGTGCCGGGATTGTTCCGGCCCGTGTTACATGACGGTCGCTACCTGGTCGACGGCAGCGTTGTCAACCCAATACCAATTTCCCTCTGTCGCGCCATGGGCGCAGAGGTCGTAATCGCGGTCGATCTTGGCTCTCACATGGATAGACGCTTTCCGCTCGACACGCAGGAGTCATCGAAAACGGCACCTCAGCGGCGTCGGTTGTTCAACGTTCTTGGTCAGTCGAAGCGCCCGGAAATACGACCGCCGCCTTCCATCGTGGACACGCTTCTGGGCGCGATTGACGTCATGCAGGAACGAATCGCGCAGGCTCGGCTGGTCAGCGAGCCCCCCGAGGTGCTGCTTACGCCACGTCTGGGACAGCTAGGCCCGTTTGAGTATCACCGCGCAGCGATGGCAATCACGGAAGGCCGTGAGGCCGTGGCTCAAATGCTGCCGGCCATCCACGGAGCGTTGGCGGTCTGACCATCGCCCAGTTGCCTGTGCCCAACCCCAACGGCTGTAGCTGGCCGAAGTGAGACATTCGCGAGTGGATGAAAGCGACCCACTGCAGACGTAACGGTCCGCTCGGAGCGGAAAGCAATCGTCGATTGGGTGACCGGCCTCGCTTCTCACGCTACGGGGTGCCTTTTCGTTTATCTGCGTGGCCACCCAGCCCAGCGCGCGCCTAGGCGCTAACGTCGGCGCGAACCTGTGCCGTCGGCATCGTCGATAATTGCGTCGCCATCGACATGTAACGGCTCCTCGAATATCGCTTCGAGTTGGGTCGCCTCATCGCTGTCAACATCGCGCTCGAGCGCCGTGTTGAGTGCCATATCGTCACGGTCAGCAGCGCCTTTTGTTTCGCCAGTCGGCCCCGCAATACGGCGAACGGGTTTAGTGACGGCCGACCCCTTTGCGCCGACCGCGTGGCGGCGCCGTTTGGTATTGCGGGTCGAAGTCATCCTTAACCACCTCTAGCCTAGACTACAGTTTTGTAGTGTTGGCCCAATCGCCAATGTCCGTAGTGATCCAAGTCAAAGTCATGCAACGACGGCGGGCAATCAGTTTTTCTCTAGAAAAGAAGACCCCCCCGCGCGGGCGGGTGCTCATTGAGCTTGTTGGCCCAGTTGCGTTTGCAGCGGCGCGAAAAAACCAGTTGTTGGACGCGCCGTGGCCTACAACGTATGCGCCACCGAAAGGCGAGCGATTACCTCGCGCTACCAACATCCTAGCGACGGGTTCGTGCTTCCGACGTCAGTCACTTGACGATCAGGCAGTCATGAGTCAGTCATGAGGACAAGATCCGCAGAAGCTTTGAACGATTGGCATAATTTGTGCTGAGTCCAGTTCTAGGCCGGAACCGTCTTGGGGGATTTTCGAGCGTGCGCTTGTCTGGAGCATTGTCGCCAGTTGGAACGGAGGACCCCGATCACCTGATCAAAGGGATGGGCGCCGCCCCTTTCCCTTTCATGCCGCAAGCCGACCCTATCGAGACGCAGAATGCGGTTTGCGAGGCGATCAGTCGGCTCATCCGAGGTGGACAACCGGAAATCATCCAGCTCGAGGCACTTTTTGCGTTGGAGCGGCAGGCACAGCCGCTGATTCAGCTGTTACTGGCGCGATACGTTGAAGGCGACAGGCAGGTACGTCCATTCGAATGGGAGGCCTGGCATTCCGCGTTGCGGCTCAGCCGGTCGCTTTTCCAAGCCTACGAATATTTTCTGCACCATATTCGGAAAACGGCCGACGACAGCTGGTCCGAACATGAGCCTTTGGTCTTGGTTCAACTGTTCGACCATAGGAAGATCGAATTCCTGCTGCGTTTCCTCCGATACAAGAAACGCAGCTCCGAACAGTGGAGACAACTGAACGAGATGTATCGACTTGCACGTGAACGAGCTTTGCTGAGTCGCCCCGAGGCGACTGGCGAAACTCATCGCAAGCGCCAGCTGATGGGGCAGTTGGAGCAGCAGTATCTCCAGATCCTGTTGCTGGAGGCCATGACCGGCGGCCACTTCTCCCCTCGTGAAGCTCTGTGGGCGCACCGCTGGTTTGCGCGCTGGTGCAGTAGGCCAAGCCTGCAATTGGCTCAAGTCAACGGTAGAGTCCCGTTTGAGCCGAAGGGGTTCGTAGTCGACATGGGCGGCTCGGATGGGCTGAAACGGACCTCGGCGGCAAGCGGCGAGCTCCTTTACTTTGACTCTTCGCCCCTGAGCGTGATGATCGACCAGGAAATAGCTTCTTTGCAGGATGGAACCATGCTTCCTAACCACGGGACGCCCGCGATGCGTGGACAACTCGCCTTGCTGAATAAACTCTCGAATCTCTTTGCGCCGAACCCGGTCAACATCGAGCGCCGCGCGGAGCGCAAGCCCGTTGCGTTGGCGGTCCAAGCCATCGCGGGCTTTCCCTACATCGTCCGGGAGTTGGGGAAGAACGGGCAGAAGCAGAACGACGGGAACTCGTCCGCCGCGGCATCGGGAAACGAGGACACCATCTCACCCTTCGGAGCGTCTACGTTTTCGCTACTCTTCGCTACCAACGTCGACGCCGGTCCGGTATCGGGTTCGATCACTGATCCATTCGACGCGATTCCCCAAATCTGGCAGGTCAAGGACCGAAGTGACTCGGGTTGTCGCATGCGCGCGCAGATTGACAATCTGAATCTCGTCATCCCGGGCTCGCTGATCGCTATTCGCGACAGCGAGACATCACCCTGGATCGTGTCGGTGGTACGCTGGTTCAGGAGGCTCATGGTCGACCATGTCGAGATCGGCGTGGAGTACCTCGGACGCAAGCCTCGTTTTGTCAAGATGGTCGCCGATTACGATTGCGATTTGGCAATCGCCGAGGCTCCCGACAGAGCCTCGAGGTGCTTCGCAGCGCTTTACCTACCGCCGAGCGAGGAGCATCCGACCATGCCGATCAAGACGCTGCTACTTCCTGCATGCGAATTCAGGACCGGTCGCGATGTGACATTGCTTTCGTCCAACGCAACCCACAGGATCCATCTAAACGAGCCGATCCAACAGCAGTTTGAGTACGTTTGGACATCATTTGCGGTCGTCGATAAAGTGGCACCGCCGCCTTCAACGATTCAATGACTAGTTGGGCGGCACTCCGATCAGCCAAGAGTTCTGAGATTTGCCCCGCGTCACCGGCGCGCGCGGTAAGTATGCCAACTCCGAAGAAACGGGGCTGTCGCTATTCCCAACGCCTCGCTCCGGCTACACTGCCATCATCACCGACTTCGTTTCGGTAAAGAGGTCCAGCGCGGCGCGCCCCATCTCGCGTCCGAAGCCTGACTGCTTGTAACCTCCGAACGGGAGGCTCGCATCGAGCATGCTGTGGCAGTTCACCCAGACGGTACCTGCCTTGATCCGGGGAATCAGGCGGTGCACGCGCGACAGATCATTCGACCAGATCGAGGCGCCGAGGCCGTACATGGTGTCATTGGCCAGCCGCACGACTTCGTCGACGTCGTCGTACGGCAGCGCGACTACGACCGGGCCGAAGATCTCCTCCTGCACGACGCGCATGTCCTGGCGCGCATCGACCAGTACGGTCGGCTTGACGAAGTAACCCTTGCCGCCGGCGCGACCGCCGCCGGTCGCGACTTTCGCACCTTGCTCGACGCCACTGTTGATGTAGCCGCACACGCGCTCCATTTGTTGCTCGGAAACCAAAGGCCCAAGCTCGCTCGACGGATCGAGCCCGGCGCCGAGCTTCATCTTGCCGGCGATCGATACGAGGTCACCCACGACGCGGTCGAAGAGCTTCCTCTGCACATACAGGCGCGACCCCGCCGTGCAGACCTGCCCCTGGTTGAAGAAGATCGCCTGCGCTGCACCCGCAGCGGCCTGTGCGGCGTCGGCATCGTCGAGCACGATCACCGGCGACTTGCCTCCCAACTCCAGCGAAACCCGCGTCATGTTGTCGATCGCCGCCCGTTGCACGTGCTTGCCGACCTCGGTCGAGCCCGTGAAAGCGATCTTGTTCACCCCCGGATGCGCAGCAAGCGCTGCGCCGGCCGCGGGTCCCATGCCGGTGACAATGTTCACGACGCCGGCCGGAATGCCCGCTTCGAGGATGAGTTCGCCCAGGCGCAGCGCCGTCAGCGGCGTCTCTTCGGCCGGCTTGAGTACGACCGTGCAGCCGGCCGCCAGCGCGGGCGCAATTTTCCAGGCCGCCATCAGCAAGGGAAAGTTCCACGGAATGATCGCGCCGACGACCCCGACCGGTTCTTTGCGCGTGTAGGCGAAGAACTTCGCCTGCGGGATGAACGGCACGGACACGTCATGGGTCGTGCCCTCGATCTTGGTCGCCCAGCCCGCCATGTAGCGGATGAAGTCGACCGCCATCGCCATATCCACGTACCGCGCCAGCGTCACCGACTTGCCGTTATCGAGCGACTCGATTTCCGCGAGCTCCTGGGCGTTGGTCTCGACCAGGTCCGCCAGGCGCAGCAATAGACGTTCGCGCTGCGCCGGCAACATCGAGCCCCATGCCGGACCGTCGAACGCGGTGCGCGCCGCGCGGACGGCGCGATCAATGTCGGCTGCGGCACCGGCCGGCACCTGTGCGAACACTTCGCCCGTCGCCGGGTTGTGCACGTCGAGCCGCGCTCCGTCCGCGGAGTCGACCCAGTCGCCACCGATGAGCATCTTCTTCGGCGCTCCAAGGAACTTGCTAGCGGATTCACTGATGAGTTGGCGGGTGTTCATGTCCATGTCAAATCTCCGATAATGGTGCGTAGCGGACACAGCCAGGAAAATTCATCTGGCCGTGAGATCGTAAGTGGTGACGCCGTTCAAGCCGACCACGACAAGCTTCCCGGGCGCGCCTTCGCCGACCGCGGCGTAGTTCTGGCGTTCCGGACGCACGGTCGCGTGGAAGCTTTTGCCACCATCGGTGCTCGTCGCGACGACGCCGCCCAAGCCCACCAGCACGATCGCGCCGTCGGCAAGTTGCAGGCCTCCGCTGAACGACTGGTCGGTGCCACTGGGGGCATCGACCCAAGTGCGACCCTGGTCGGCACTGTAGAGCGCGTGACCCCGCATGCCGAACACAAGCACGGAACCATCCTTGAGGGGCAGGCCGCCCCAGAGCGAGCCCTTGTACGGCAGCCGCAGCGTCGTCCAGGTCGCGCCACCGTCGGCCGAATGGAACAGCGTGCCGGCCTCTGCGGCGATGAACAGTGAACCCCCGGTTAGCGCGAAAATGGCATTGAGGTGGCGATCACGTTCGTCGCCTTCACCGACGGCGAACTCCTTCCAGGTTGCGCCGCCATCCATCGTTGCCATCGCGAACCCGAACGCCCCGGCCACGATGCCGTGCCGGGCGTTTTCGAACCAGACCGAGAGCAGCGCGACATCGTTTCCGGCGGAGTAGTTTTTCGTCCAGGTTTCGCCGCCGTCGGCCGTGCGCAGCACGATGCCGCCGTGGCCGACCGCCCACCCCGTCTTGGCATCGACGAAAGTCACCGCCGTGAGCATGTTCCGCGTCGCCACCGAGCTTGCCTGACGCCAGCTCTTGCCGCGATCATCGGAAAGAATCGCCACGCCGTAATCGCCGACAGCTACCAGGCGCGCACCCGCCCATGCGATGCCCAGCAGCGGCGCCTTGGTGGCGTACGCCGCTTTGAATGCTGATTGTGGTGCCGCCGCAATCGTTTCGGACCGCGCCGCGCCGGTGATCGACAGTGCGGCTGCGAGCGCAAGGAACGCCATGCCGTCACGATTCATTCCGCCTCCGTGTCCAGCGCCGCGCCACGCCGCGACCCGACCCGGGCGAAGGCCTGTGCTCGCGCCGCTTCGCGCTCCGCCTCGCTTATCCCGAGCTCCGCCGACAGCCGCTCTACCAGCGTATCCTCGAGCCGCGCCAGTCGCCCGTCGGCGTAGACGACCTCCCATAGCATGCCGACGATGTTGACGCGCTCCTCGGCACTGAAGCCCTCGCGGACCGCCGCGGCGAAGACCCAGTCCTCGAGCGACGCATCGAACAGGGTGCGCGCCGCTTTGATCAAATGCGCGGCCGTAGCCGGCGCGAGGCCGAAGCGTTCACGCACGATACGCTCGATGGTTTCGAGCTCTTCCGGTGCCACGTTGCGATCGCTCTGCGCGAGCTCGAGCAGCAGCGCGGCGACCGCGAGCTGGCGCCGCTCGAACGGAGCGCCGACGGTGTCGGCCGTAACGGGCGGGGGGTTCATGAGCAGCGACAGGAATCGGGCGAGCATCGGGTTATGTCCTCAGTGACGCGCGGGTGGTGGCCGGGGTCAGTGACTCAGGAATGGCGCGCGAACCGGCCGCCGGCGCGGGATCAGCACGTCGAGCATGACCGCCAGCGCGGGCAGAAATGTCATGGCCATCAGCATGTTGACCATGAACATGAATGCGAGCAGCAGACCCATGTCGGCCTGGAACTTGAGATCCGAAAAGGACCATGTCGCCACGCCGACCGACAAGGTGAGCGCGGTAAAGATGGTGGCGATGCCCGTCTCGCGCAGCGCCTGCTTGAACGAAGTCACGATGTCGACGCCCTCGGCTAAGTAGATCTGCAGCCGGTTATAGATGTAGAACGCATAGTCGACGCCGATGCCTACGGCGAGCACCATCACCGGCAGCGTGGCGACGGTCAGGCCAATCTTGAGTTCCTTCATGAACCAGTATCCGAGAAAGGTCGCGAGCGTCAGTGGCAGGCAGCAGGCGACCATCGCGCGCCAATCTCGATAGGTAATAAAGACGAGCGCGACGATCGTCAGGTACACGTAGAGCATCATCGGCAGCTCGGTCGTTTCGAGCACCTCGTTGGTCGCTGCCTGAACGCCGACGTTGCCGCTGGCAAGCCGGACATGCACGGCACCGCCAGGGTTCTGCGCACGGAAAGCCTTGATCGCTTCAACCACGGGCTTGATCGTCCCGGCCTTGTGATCGGCGAGGTAGAGGTGCACCGGCAGCACCGTGCAGCCGGGGTTGTAAAGCGCCGAACCCTCAGGCGCGAGCTCGACCGAATTGGCGAGCGACTTGGGATCGTGCGGCAGCGCCGCCCACTTGGGGTTGCCCTCGTTGAAACCGGAGAACGCCTGCTTCGCGAACAGCGCCGCGGAGGCGACCGAAACGACGCCGGGCACGTTCATCATCTGCCAGCTGAACTGGTTGATGTACTCCATCGTGCCGTAGTCGTAACAGCCGTCCTTGGGTGTTTCGACGACAACGGAAAGGACGTCGAGGCCGAGGTCGAACTTATTCGCGATATCGGCCGCGTCACGGTTATAGCGCGAATCCTCGCGCAGCTCGGGCGCGCCGGGTTGCAGATCGCCGATCTGGCGGCCCTGGCTCTGGAAATAGGCTAGCGCAAACAGGACGGCACACAGGACAGTGGCGATCGCGGCATTCCTTGTCTCGGCGATCCGCGCGAGCAGTCCCATGAGGCGGGCGCGCCGATCGCGCAGACGATTGACTCGCGCGACGTAGCCTTCGTCGAAGGAGAAATACGACGCGGCGACCGGCAGCATGACGAGGTTGGTGACGATCTTGTAGGCGACGCCGATCGATGCGGTGATGCCGAGTTCGCGAATCATCGGGATAGGGATCAGCGTAAGGGTCGCGAAACCCACGAACGCGGTGACCAGCGCCATCGTTCCCGGGATAAGCAGCCCGGTGAAGCTGCGCCGCGCGGCCGTCATGGCGTCCGCGCCGGCACAGATCTCCTTGGAAATGTAGTTGATCTGCTGCACGCCATGCGACACGCCGATGGCAAACACCAGGAATGGCACGAGGATGGCCAGCGGATCAAGCCCGTAACCCAGCAGCCTCAGCGTGCCGAACTGCCAGACTACCGACGTCAGCGAACATACGAGCGGGAGCACGGTCAGCACCCACGAGCGGGAATACACGTAGACCGCGGCGGCGGTCAGCAGGAACGCGAGCAGAAAGAAGCGAACGACGCTTTTCGCGCCGTCGGCAATGTCGCCGATCTGCTTGGCGAAACCGATGATCTGAATGTCGAACTCGGGCGACTCGAGCTTCTGTCGGACGTCCTGCTCCAGCTTGCGCGCGAGGTCGAGATAGTCGAGCTTCTGTTTGGTGACCGGATCGCTGTCGAGCAGATCCGCAACGACCATCGCTCCGGAGTTGTCGTTCGCGACCAGCTGCCCCACATAGCCGCCGACGATCGCGTTATTGCGGATGCGGGCGATCTTCGCAGGCGTAAGCTGGTCGGGCGTGATATCGCCGCCGATCACGTCTTCCGCCCTGAAGCCCTCCTCGGTGATCTCCAGCACGCGGGTGGTAGGCGTCCAGAGCGAGCTTACCGTGCGCCGGTCGATACCGGGCAGAAACATCACCGCCTGGGTCGCTTCGTTCAGCTTTTTCAGGAACGCAGCGTTCCACATGTCGCCCTGACGCGCGTGCACGACGACGATGATGCGGTTCGCGCCGAAGACCTGATCGCGATACTGGTAGAACGTCTGGATGTACTCGTGGCCCTGCGGGAGCTGCTTGTCGAAGCCCGCCGACATGCGTAACTGCGCCGCGAAGACGCCCATCACCAGCGTCAGCAGCGCCAGCGCGGCGAGCGTCTTGCCGCGGTGCGCGAAGAGCAGCTCTTCGAGACGTCTGACGAAGCCGCTCGGCATCAGCACGCTGCGCCTCGGTCAGGGCCCGCCGGCGGTCGCAGGGAGCTGCGGCGCGACCGCCAGCGGATGTTCATCGCTAGAACGAATACGAGACGCTAAAAGCGTAGAAATCCCGGTCCTTCATCAGATTGTTGCCGCCGCCGCCAGAGAAATTGGTGTAGGCAAGCTGCGCCCGCCACTTGTTGAGATACTCGAAATTGAGCGACGGGGTGACGGCGAGGCGGCCCTTGATAAAAGGGATCGTGTTCGGGCTGATGCCGGATATGTCGTAGGCAAAGTCGATCTGCGGGGTAACGTTGACCGCGGTGCCCATGAAGTGCGGATATACGACGCCCAGTTCGCCGACGACGCCGGACGAAAATCTGGTCGGCAACTCGTAGTTGGTGAGCAGGTACGGCTTGCTGCCCGAAAGGTCGAGACCCGGGTAGTAGGTCGCGGCGGCCTCCAGCAACAGCGTCCCTTCCGAGGCGCCGATGCCGCGGAGGAGCCAGCCCAGATCGCCGCTGGGACCGAGCAGGTAGATGGTTGTGAGGTGCGCCTGCCATTTGTGTTCATCGACGAATCCCGGATAGACGCCCGGCGCCGAGAAAGCCGCGTACTGTCCGGACAGCGGGACGGTCGGGTCGATCGCGACGCTGTCGCGCGGACGGTACGAGACCTCCGCGCCTACGGCCCAGTCGCCCACCTTGGTGTTGACCGACACACCGAACAGATTGCGATCCTTGCCGTAGTCGACGAAGTAGCCGAGGCCGAACGGGTTGGCGGTAATGCTAGGGTCGTTGACGAAGCTCACCATGGGGATCTTGTCGTGGTAGCGCAGGTAATAGAGCCCCCACTCCGCTTCGGAGTTGTCGCTCTTATAGCGCATCGCCAGGCCGAACTGGCCGGCGTTCGGCGGCGTCCGGGTGTCGAGCTTGGGCACGACCGTGCCTACGGCGAGCAGGTCGGCGAGCGTGAAGCGTTGACCGGCCGGAATGAACGCGCCGTTACTGATCGTGCCGATGTCGCCGACAGTGCCGGGCGGAGCAGCCAGGATCGAGCTCGGAACGAACGCGTTCTGCTGGCCCTTCCCAACCACATCTGCGACCGAGAAGAACGTGCCCACAGGATCGAACTGGAAGGCGTTCCAGCGAAACTGGTAGAAGCCCTCGACGCTCAGGTTGTTGGTCGCCCCGAAGTTGAACGAAGCCATCGGCGCCGGGCGGAAGATTTCCTTGAGCTGCGTACCGGGAACGTGCGCCTTGCGCAGGTCGATGGCGTTGATGACGTTGACGCCGCCGTAAATGAAAATGTCCTCGCCCCAGCTGATGACCTGGTTGCCCACGCGGAACTTGGCGGGCCGGTCGAACAGGTCGAGATCCTTCGACACCCAGGCATCGAGCAGCGTGATGTCGCGCGCTGCGAGGTCCTTGGCGTCGTCGGTAAGCGGCGTGCGCACGGTGTGGTCGGCCCGAAAGTCGTAGAGCCACGTGCCGCGCACCAGCGCGCGCCAGCCCTGGTCGAACTGCAGCGAAAGCTCGTGCGTGCCCTTGAGCGCGGCGGAAACGACGTCGCCCTTGTTGAAGTTGAGGTTGCCGTCGTCGGCCTGCAGGTAGTTGAAGTCAGGATTGGACGTAGCGCCCTGGCCCGGACCGTTGACACGTTCGCCCAGCGTGCCGCTCGTCGCGACGCAACCGCCGTTATCGTTGCCGATGATGCTGCAGTCGCGTCCCTGCGCGCGCCATTGCATCCCGAACGAAATGGTGGAGTCGAAGCTGCCCTTGACCCAATCGGTCTCGAATCCCACCGCCATCGCCGCCGGCGCTGCGAGCGCCCCCAGGCCGCCGATCGCAAGGCCGACGACAAGCGCGCGCACCCTCCCCATTGGCGTCGTGTAGCAGCACTGTTCGTTCATTTCGCCTCCCTTCTAGATATCGTTGGGTTCGCGGGCATGGCTCCGGCAATTGCAGACTGTCAGCGTTCACCCACCCGGCGCAGCTCGTCCGAACTGAATTTCTTGGGGTCGATCCGGCCCTCGCGGCCCGCCAGCCAATCCGTTTCAGCGCGCTCCTGCGTCGCGTTCTCGGCGATGTAGCGCCCGACGGTGAGGTCGTAGGACATGAACTCCTGCCCCACGCACGCCGGGATCTCGTACGCCGGGAAGACGCTCGCCTCCTGGACGCGCCAGAGCTTGCCCTGCGCGTCGTAGAGATCGGCGGCCATCAGGGCCCAGCTGTCCTCGTCGAGATAGAACACGCGCCGCGCGAACTGGTGTCGCATGCCCTGCTTCAGTGTCGCCTCGACCTTCCACACGCGGTGCAGCTCGTAGCGAACGAGATCGCGATTGACGTAATCGGCCAGGTAGACGTCCTTGTACTTGCGGCTCTTGTCGATCCATTTGAAGCTGTTGTACGGGATGTACATCTCCTGTTTGCCTACGAGCTTCCAGTCGTACCGATCCATCGCGCCGGCGTACATCGGATACTGGTCGACGGTCTCCAGATTCTCGTAGCCCGGGATCGGGTTGTCGTAGGCGAATGTGGGCGCGCGCCGCACCCGCCGCTGGCCGGGAAAGTACAGCCAGGCGTCGCTGGGGTTATTGAGAAACCAGTGCACGAGGATGAGTTCGCCGGCATGCGCGGGCGGCGAAACAACCTCGTTCAGCAACTTCATTTCGACGCCGCCGACCTCTTCCACGCCCTTGTTCTTGACGCTGTGGAATGGGACGGTCGTCCACTGATCCTGTACGAGAGGCGTGAAGTCTCCCGACTTGTTCGAGAAAATGGTCGAGTAGTGCTCGATGCGGCCCTCGCCCATGTAGCGCACCTTGTAATTCCACATGGCTTCGACGCCGCTCTTGGGGATCGGAAACAGCACCGCCGCGCCGATACCCTTCTCGAGACCCCAGCCGCCGGCGGCGACGTGCGCTTCCTTCGCGTTGATGCGAGTGCGCTCGTAGACGAAATCGGGATAGCCGCAGCTCCTCCGCGTCGGGTACACGTCCATGCGATAACCCTTGAGCTGCGTAACCAGGGCGACCTGTCCCTGCGAGAGTTTGTCCTTGTACTTATCGATGTTCGAAGCGTCGATCGAGAACAGCGGCTTGTCCGCGGCGAACGGATCGATTCGTTTCTGACCGGGCTTCCATCCGGCTGGAGGCGTGGTCACGCCACCGGTCCATTCTGGAATCGTGCCGTCCTTGTTCCCGGCCTTTTCGGCTCCTACCGGGGTCAATTCCTTGCCGAGCTTCGCCGCTTCCTGGTCGCTGACCAAGGCCCAGGCAGCGGTGGATGAGAACAGCAAGCCCAACGCAAGCGCCATCGGACTCAACCGGACCATTCGCGAACGTATGTGAATCATTTTCTGCTCCTTGCTCTATTCGACTCGATATCCCATGCTCGCTAGACGCCTGACGATCGCCGCGCGCGTCCCCGCCACGTCTTCCAGGCGCTGATTGCGCAGTCGCGTCACCTCGTCGGCGGTGAAGGGTACGAAGTCCGGTGGAATCTGCTCACCGCTGAAATGCGGCAGCATCCAGTTGAGCAGTACCGCGATCTGTGTGTCGGAGAGCGCCGAGTTCGACGTCCCGGGTACCTGGACGAGAAACGCGCGGCCCTCCGGCAAGCGAAGAAAATGGCCGACCACACCCCTCATCTTCGGAATCTCGTGGGCGGCACTGCCGGTCCCATCGAACTGATGGCAGCCGGCGCAGTTCAGCAGGTAATATTGACGCCCGAGATCGCTGGCCGCGCTCGAGGCCGCCGCGAACAGCGCGGCCAGGACGACCAGCAAGCCACAGAGGGGCTGCGTGAAGTTCTTCTTCACTTTGCCGCCCGCTCCAACTCGCCCTTGGTCCGATGCAAGTCGCGCGGTGTGCGTGAAACGCCACGTGCCGCGGCGATTTCGGTCGCCGTGAACGGCGTAAAATCGGCCGGGAGCGCCTTCGCATTCTGCACGCGCAACACATGGTTGAGCACGGCGGCAAGCTGCTCGTCCGTGAGCGCCGCGGCCGCCGGCATCGCCGCGAACTGGCGCTGCCCTTGCAGGTCGAACACGCCGGCGATTCCATGCACGACGACCTGCGCGAGGTAGGCTCGACCGCCCGGAGCCTTGAGCCGTTCTGCCGCAGGGCCCGCCAGCGGCGACCCGAAGCCCGCGATGCCGGCGCCCGCGGCATCGTGGCAGGACGCGCAGTGCTCCGCGAAGACCGCCGCGCCCGGATCGGCGCCGTCGGCCGCCTTCGCCGCACCAGCCGCCAGGACGGCCGCCGAGAGAACGGCGAGGCAAACAGCGCGTGCGAGAAGCTCGATCATCGCTTTCCGGTCTCCGCAATGCCCACCGCCGCCGCAACCGTGCAGTGATACATCGTGCTCTTGTTGCTCATGCACCAGTTGATGTCGTTGTGGACGCCCATCCGGTAGCCCGGACGCTCGCTGATGTTCGCGTTGCACAGACAACGGCCGCACGAGGTGACGCCGCAGCAGTCGGCATAGCTGATCAGATAGTCGCGACCGTCCAGGTGGCTGCGGCAGGTGCCGATCCATACGACCTTGGACGCCTCGGTTCCCGGCGGACAGGTGTTTACGCTGCCGCCGCAGCACGTGCACAGGAAGCCGTCGATTGCGCAGTAGCGCCAGTACTCGCACGCGGTGTCGTCGTTCGGATTGGCCTTTTTCGCCGGTCCCTCGGCGCGCGCCTGGCTCGCTGCGCGATCGAACGGCAGCACGGGCAGCGTTGCTGCCGCACCCACCAGGAAGCGTCCGATGCCGATCAGCGCGCTACGCCGCGACGTGCGCTGCGCAACCTGGCGACTTCCCTGCTCGAAGATTTCGTCCATCCATCGCATGATCGTGCCTTTCGCGCGCTACGCTTGTTGATCGACGAAGTCCTGGATCGAGGCCACGCCCATATCCTTCGCCGTGAAGAGGCTCTCCAGCTGTTCCCGCGAGTTGACAAGGCCCTTGGCGCGCACGATGCCGCGCTCGTCCAGCAATACGGCGTACGGCAGCTTGCTCACCTGATAGGTGACGCCGAGCGGCGTGGACAGTACGTACGAAAACGCTTCGAGCCCCGCTCGACGAATGAATGCGCGTTGCTCCGCCTCGTCGCCATCGCTCGCGAGCACGACGGAGAGCCAGCGCTTTTCAGTCGCCGCCGCGGATTTGAGTATCGGAAGCAGCTTCTTGCAGACGGGGCACGTGGGCGAAAGGAAGAACAGCAATGTGCTTTGCGGCGACGGCGTGCCGATGTTGACCGACAAGCCTTCGAGATCGGTCAACGCGAATACGGGCGAGGCTGCGCCGACTTTCGGGCCGTTATCCATCACCAGCGCACCCATAGGCGCGACCCGTTCGTAGAGCACTCCGATCTGGCGCGCGAGCGCGAACACTGCGACGAGCAGGGCCAGAACGACGACCCAGAGCACGAAATTCGAAACGACAAGGGCTTCGGCCATCAGCGGTTCCTCAACTCGAAAAGGCGGGGATGATTCGATAGAAGCTGGCTTGCGCAGGCGTAGAGCCCGTATAGCGCGAGGGAGGCTAACGCGAGGACGGCGTAATCGATCCACTGCAGATCGCGCGCTCGGCCATCGAGCGCGCCGAGCGCGGCCGCGAGCATCACGACGCAATTCCGCGCGACAAGACCCCAGGACAGCGGCTGACGGCCCTCGGCGCCGCCACATCCGCAGTCGATGTGGGCGCGGCCGCGCCGTAGGTTGATCGCGACAGCCCCAGTCGCTACTAACAGCACGCCCAGCGCGAGCACGGCACCGGCGGCGCGGAAGGGACCAGCCAAGAGCGCGATGCCGGCGATCGTTTCCAGCATGGGCAGGACGAGCGCGGCGGGCAAAACCAGCGCGTCAGGCAACAGGCGGTAATTCGCAAGCGCGGCACGGAACTGCTCCCAGTTCCGCACCTTCTGAACCGCACCGACGAGCAGGACCAAGCTGACCGCGGTCGCCAGCGCACGTACGAGCACGGGGTCGAGGCCGGAAAGCGCGGCCTCCATCATTGCATCTCGATCAAGGTCGCCACTTCGGCGACACCTTCCATCCGCCGCCTGAACGCGAGCTTGCCGGCGGCGTCGTAAACCACGAGCGCCATCTTGACTCCATCGATCGCATACAGCCGCGGCTGATCGTTACGACTTACCGCGATCGCTATGGCGTTGTTGCCCGGCGCACGCGAGATGCGTCGCTTGGCGGCGAGATCGAACGCCCAAATCTCCTTTGCCGGGTCCTTGTGGCTGCCTTCCCTGCCTTTCGGATGCATGGCCACAAAGAGCCGTCCCGTCGCCTCGTGCAGCGCGGTGACTTGGTAGCCGCCTGGACGCCAACCCGCCCGCAAGTCCTCGCGCGTCAGCAACGACCATGGATCTTCGAACGTCGCCACTTCGCCGCCGAGATTCGCCGTGTAGACCTTGCCTTTGAACGAGACGAAGATGAAGCGATCGCCGATGTTCTCGGCGTGCACAAACAAAGGATCGTCGTCGGGGTCGAAGAAACGCGCGCTGCGCCTCGGCGCCTTGGGCTTGCCCTCGTCGTCGAGCGTGATCGTGAGGACCGTGCCGTCGCCGCACAACGTCGAGAAGCGGGGCGAAACGGACTGCGAAGGCAGGATGATCCAGCAGCCGGGCGTCGGCACCTCGGCGACGAACTTGCGTGCCTTGAGGTCGACGACAGTCACCGACGATGCGGGTGTCGCGTTCTGCACGAACAACCAGCGTCCATCCGCGGAGGTGCGCACGACGCCGCGATAAGGCAGCGCCTGTGCGTGCTTGGGCGGAATCGCGATCTCGCCCTTGTGCGAGAGCGTTGCGAGGTCGTAAATGTCGACGACGTCGTTACGCTCGCCGTGCCCAAGGCGCGTGTAATAGGTCGTGGCTACGTACAGCTCGGAGCGATCCGGCGACAACGCCGGCAAGCCGGCGAAGCCCGTTGCGACCATTCCCTGCAACTTCAACGCGTCGCCGTCGATCAGGTATAGCCTGCCGTCGGCGACGTGGCTAATCGTGAAGTCGCTGAGATACAAACGATAGGGAGTCGACGGCGGCAGCGTTGCGGTCGTCACTTGCTCATCCGGCTCGTCGGCCGCAAACACCGGCGTGAACGCGACCATGGCCGCCGCGATCCACGGCGCGAAGCTCTTGCGTCGCATCGTCCGCACCTCCTCCACTCCGGCCACCAGCTCGCCCAGGGGTCGGCGGGCGGTGATCCATCGAAGAGGGAAGTCTAGGTACGGTTCGTGCCGCGACGTTATCCCAAATCGGCAATTCACATCGCAAAACTTGTCATAGATCAAGCAAATGCGCCGCTGCCGCTCGTATTCTGGCGTCGGCGGATACGATGACCCAGCCGACAGGTGCCGGCGGGCGGATACCCGCACCAAGGAGCGAAGGCGTGACACGGTCTTCTTATGTCGAATCGCTCGCTGCCCGCCTCATGGGTGAGGAACAGACGACACTACCGGAAAGCCGTGACTCCGCACCTTTTTCGGTGGTGCAAGTCACGACCGGAGATATCGAAGAACAGGCGGCGAGCCTGCGAAAATGGGACCAGGTCTACGAGCAGCTGACCCCGGGCCGTTTCGTCGGCCATCTGCACGAAATTTCCTTCCGAGGTATCCAGCTATTCAGGGAAACAACCAACCACTCCATTCACGAAGCGGGGTTGTCCTGTCCCGGAGCACGCGCGATCGGGGTTCCCGTGAACTTGGCAGGCTGCGCGCTGTTTCGCGGCGAGCCGCTGCACGAGGACTCGATAGTCACGCTGAGCGGAGACGACGAGCTCGATTTCTACGTTCCGAAGGGATTTGACATACTCGGCCTGTCGGTCGACGAACGCGCGCTCGAAGTTTACGCGGCGCAGATCGAACATCGTGATGTGCACAGGGTATTCGGCGCAAGGCGCGTCCTGGCGACTGAACGCACGCGTCTGGACGAGTTCCGTCGCCTACTGCTCTCCATTCTGCAATCGCTGCAACTCAATCCTGGCGTGCTGCGCTTTCACCAAACGCAACGCCTCCTCGAGCAATCGATGATGGGCGCGATCCTCGCTCTGGCGGGAGAGCGGGAAGAGGCTTCGACGCCGAGAGCCCCGTGTCCCAACCGCCGCCACATCGTCGAACAGGCCAAGACGTACATGACACGGCACCTCGACGAAACGATCACGGTGGCCGACCTGTGCGTTCACCTGGGCGTCAGCCGGCGCACGCTACAGTACAGTTTCCAGGAGTTGCTCGGGATCAATCCGGTGCGTTTTCTGCGCGCCATGCGACTCAACCAGGTGCGGCGCGACCTAAGGGCGGCGAAACGCGGTGCGCTTGCCGTCGGCGACGCCGCGGCAAAATCGGGTTTCTGGCATCTTGGCCACTTCGTCACCGACTACAAGCGCATGTTTGGCGAGCTTCCATCCGAAACCCGCTGCGCGCAATAAGACGGCGTGGAGTGCGCGCGACGGGACGAAAAACCGCTGACTTCCGCAGCAGGCGCCGACGCGGCAAGCCCTCAGGCTATTGTGTACACTGCGATCATGCGATTGCCGCCATGGTGGTGGGCGGAAGGGGCGAGTGGGAGAAACGCATGGAAGCCATCCGCATCATCAAGGACGAGCACCGTTCGCTCGGCGCAGTGCTGCACGGCATGCTCTATCTCGTGCACCGGACCAGGGACCGCGGTGAAAAGCCCAATTTCGAGCTTCTCGGCGCGATGGTCTACTACATCGATGCCTTTCCCGAGCGCTTTCATCATCCGAAGGAGGACCAGTATCTGTTTCGGTTGTTGCGAATCCGGTACCCGGATGCGAGCGAGGTTCTCGACCGGTTGAAGCAGGAACATCGCGCGAGCGCCGAAAAGATCCGCACGCTGGAGCAGGCACTCGCGCGCTACCAGCAGGGCGGCGCCGGCGAATTCTCCAACTTCCTCACGGCGGTGGAAGCCTACGCGGCATTCCATTGGACGCACATGAAAACCGAGGAGCACGTGGTGTTGCCGCTGGCCGAGAAATATCTGACCGCCGACGACTGGGAGTCGATCGATGCCGCTTTCCTGGGGCACACCGATCCGATCCTCGGCGTCGAAGCGGGAGCCAAGTACGACGAGCTCTTCCGGCGCATCACCTGGCTCGCGCCGGCGCCTATCGGACTGGGGCCCCCGCAGACTTCGCGATGATTGCCCGACTGCCGCTGCGCAGACGCGAAGAGCGACTATGACCGAGTACGTCAAGGCATGGCAGTGCATCGGCTGCGGAAAGATCGAGGCGCCGCAAACCTGCATCGGGGTCTGCCGGGACCGGCGGGTCGAATTCGTCTATGCGTCGGACCACGAGGAGGTTCTCGCGCAGCTGCGCGCCACGCAGCGACACCTGCGCACAGCGGCTGCGGTGCTCCGGACGCTCGCATCGACCAGACCGCACAATGACGAGTGGGAACGGTCCTATCGCGTGATGCAAGAGCAGGCGCGAAGGGTGCTGGCGGCGATCGGCAGCGAGGAGCTGCAGGGCGACGGCTCGACTCTCCCGCGCTGAGCGCGCGAAGACAAATGTGGCTGGACATCGCGTCGATGCGCAGGTAAAACGTCGCGTTGCGTCAACTACGCCAGCTCCTCGCCATGCCTCTCCATAGACGCTTGTATTCCCCGCTTGGTCTCTTCACCCTCGCGTTCGCGGCGCTATGGCTCGTTGGCTGCGAGCAGAATCTCGACAAACAGACCAGCTCAACGCCGTCTCCGACAGCGCCGACGGCCGCGAGCGACCCTTACGACCAGTCGAAAATGGATTTCAAGCCCGGCCCGGCCACGCCGACGCATCCGCCGAGCGTATTCTTCGCCTCCCTTATAATGTAGGCTGCGCGCGCCCTCCTCGACACCGATTCCACGCCCCATACGCTCCCGTTCTCCGCGCCCGCCACCGGGGGCGCCAGCCCGTCGACTGTACGTCGATCTGGCGGGCAAGGTGGCTGCCGCGACCCAGATGGCTTCACCCAACTGCGACGCGCGGCCTGCCGGCGCGCGCGTGACGTTGCTGGTGATCCACAACATATCGCTGCCGCCGGGAAAATTCGGCGGCAACGCCATCATCGACCTGTTGACGAATCGCCTCGATCCGAGGGCGCACCCGACGTTCGCGTCACTGGCTGCGATTCGTGTGTCCGCGCATTTTCTCGTTCGCCGCGACGGCGCCCTGATTCAATTCGTCCCCTGCTCGCTTCGCGCATGGCATGCCGGCGTGTCGTCCTGGCGGGGGCGCGAGCGCTGCAATGACTTCTCGATCGGCGTCGAGCTCGAAGGCACCGACGATCTGCCATATACGGATGCGCAATACGCGGTACTTGTCCGTCTTACCCGCGCCCTGCGGCGGCGCTACCCGCTTTCGGATCTTGCCGGCCACAACCGGATTGCCCCCGGGCGCAAGACGGATCCGGGTGCCGGCTTTCGACTGGGCGCGCTACCGGCGCCTGGTCGCCCCGCGCAGACGCCGGTGATCGCGACGCTGCGAGAGCAAGTGCCTGCGCCGACGCCCGCCGCCGCGTGCTCATGGCTGACAAACACCCTGCCCTTGGCCCTGATCGTCTTCCAACGTATAATTAAAGGTTATGCAATTTCTGGCCGATTATTTTCCGCTGATCCTGTTCTTCGTGGCGTTCAAGCTGCGGGGCATTTTCGTGGCGACAGGCGTGGCGATTGCCGCGTCGATCGTGCAGATCGCGTATTTTCGCTGGCGCCGCGGCAAGGTTGCAGCGGTGCACTGGATGAGCTTCGCCATCATCGCGGTGTTTGGCGGAGCGACGCTGCTGCTGCACGACGAGACGTTCATCAAGTGGAAGCCGACGGTGCTCTACTGGCTGTTCGCGCTGGTCCTGGCGACAGGCCGTGTCGCTTTCCACAAGAACCTCATCGCCGCGTTGCTTAAGGATCTGACCTTGCCCGATCCGATCTGGTCGCGGCTCACCTGGGCGTGGGTCGTTTTCCTGGCCGCGATGGGCGTTGCCAATCTTTACGTCGCCGCGCATTTCACGACCGACGCCTGGGTCAACTTCAAGGTCTGGGGCGGCATCGGCCTGTTCATGCTGGCCGCGGTCGGAACCGTGGCGTCGGTGGCACGTTACCTGCCCGGTGAATCGTGACCGATGTCGTGGCGACACTGCGCTCGCGCCTCGCCGACCTCGACCCTTCCGCGCTCGAAATCCATGACGACAGCGCCGAACATGCGGGCCATGCCGGCGCCGCCGGGGGCGGCGGGCACTTTTCCCTGCTGATCGTGTCGAATGCCTTTTCCGGAGTTCCGCGGCTCGAGCGTCACCAGCAGGTGCTGAATCGCGTCAACGATCTTCTGCCGCATCCGATCCACGCGCTGTCGATCAGGGCATTGGCGCCAGAAGAATTCTCCTGACCAGGAACGAATTACTCCACCGGACGGATTTACTTCACGTCTTTTACATCGACTCACCGACAAGGACTGTCATTCATGTCACAGATCATTCGACTCTTCACTGCGGTTGTTGCCGCATCTGCCCTGCTCGTGGCGCCGGCGGCATTCGCGCAGGATGCCAAGGGCAAGACGGCGCCAGCCAAGGCTGATGCGCCGGCCAAGGGCAAGGACCTCTACTCGCAGGCCTACTTCGACTTCATGCTCAAGCAGCGGACCGCCCAGGGTCAGCCCGACACGCCGGAATTGCGCACCGCCGTGCGCGATGAGCTCAATACGCGGGAGTTGCTGGTCCGCGAAGCCAAGAAGCAAGGACTCGACAAGAATCCGGCGCTGAAGACCGAGATGGACCTGACCGTGCAGACGGTGCTGGTCCGCGCCTACATGGCCGACTACCTGAAGGGGCATCCGGTGCCGGACGACGTGCTGCACAAGGAGTACGACAACATCAAGGGCCAGATCGGCGACAAGGAATACAAGGTCCGGCACATCCTGGTCGACAAGGAAGACGAGGCCAAGGAAATCATCGCAGCTCTGCAAAAGGGCGAAAAATTCGAGAAGCTCGCCGAGCGCTCGAAGGACACCGGCTCGAAAGCCAACGGCGGCGATCTGGACTGGAATGCGCCGGCCAATTTCGTCAAGCCGTTCGCCGACGCGATGGTGGCGCTGCCCAAGGGCAAATTCACGACGACCCCGGTGAAATCGCAATTCGGCTGGCACGTCATCGAGGTCGATGACATACGCGATGCCAAGGTGCCGAGCTTCGAGGAAGTCAAGCCGCAACTCACGCAGCGCATGCAGGGTCAGGTAGTCGACAAGTATCTGCGCGACCTGCGCGCCAGGAACGGCTTCTAGCACCGGCGCGATCCAACGCCGGTGACGAGGGCAGGCAGCGACAGCCTGCCCTTTTTCTTGCGTGGGCGCACCGCTGCTGGCGGACGTTTTCGCCCGGATGCTATTCTTCGCCCTTCGCGAAACGGAACGGCCCTGAACACAGGGAGCGGGTGCGATGGCGAAGATTCCTCGTCCGAAAGATTTCTATGCCGGCCTGCTGTTCGTTGCGTTCGGTGTCTTCGCGATCGTCCTCGGCTGGACCTATCCGATGGGCACCGCCGCGCGGATGGGGCCCGGTTATTTCCCGCGCCTGCTGGGCATCCTGCTGATCGTCCTCGGCGCCGCGCTGTCGCTGACGGCACTGCGCGGTCAGGGCCCCGCGCTGCCGGGATGGAAATGGCGGCCGGTCAGCATCGTTCTCTTAAGCGTCGTGGCGTTCGGCCTGGCGCTGACGCATGCCGGCTTGGTGCTGTCCACCATCGGTCTGATCGCAATCGCCAGCACCGCAAGTCGTGAATACCGTTTCAAGGACTCGCTGATCAGCGGCGCGGTACTGGCGGCGCTTTCGGTCGGCGTGTTCGTCATCGGCCTGAAGCTGCAGCTGCCGATCTGGCCCGGCAGCGGCTGACGCCAACCGATGGACGTGTTCGGCCATCTTGCGCTCGGCTTCGGCGTCGCGTTGACGCCGATCAACCTGCTTTACGCGCTCGTCGGCGTGCTGGTGGGTACGCTGATCGGCGTCCTGCCGGGAATCGGCCCGGTCGCGACCATCGCGATGCTGCTGCCGACGACCTACGGGCTGGAGCCGGTATCGGCGCTGATCATGCTTGCCGGCATCTACTACGGCGCGCAGTACGGCGGCTCGACGACGTCGATCCTGATCAATATGCCGGGCGAGACCTCGTCGGCGGTCACCTGCCTGGACGGCCACCAGATGGCGCTCAAGGGTCGAGGCCGGCGCGGCGTTGGCGATGGCGGCGCTGGGGTCGTTCTTTGCCGGATGCGTCGCCACGGTGATGATCGCGGCCTTTTCGCCGCCGCTGTCGTCGGTCGCGCTCAAGTTCGGACCCGCCGAGTACTGCTCGCTGATGGTGCTGGGACTGATCGGCGCCGTGGTGCTCGCGCACGGCACGCTGCTGAAGGCGATCGCGATGGTCGTGCTGGGGCTGCTGCTGGGAATCGTCGGCACCGATGTCAATTCCGGCATGGCACGCTTCGCCTTCGACATTCCGGAGCTGATCGACGGCATCGGCGTCGTCGCGGTGGCGATGGGCCTGTTCGGCTTCGCCGAGATCGTGAGCAATCTCGAGAGCACCGAAAAGCGAAATGTCGTTTCGGCCAGGGTCAAGGGATTGTGGCTGACCGGCAAGCAAATTCGGCATGGCCGCGCCCGCGGTGCTGCGCGGCACCGCGATCGGATCGGTGCTGGGACTCCTGCCCGGCGGCGGTGCGATGCTCGCCTCGTTCGCGGCCTACTCGGTCGAAAAGAAAGTCGCCAAGGATCCCAGCCGCTTCGGCAAGGGAGCGATCGAAGGCGTCGCCGGTCCCGAGTCGGCCAACAACGCCGGCGCGCAGACCTCGTTCATCCCGTTGCTGACCCTCGGCATCCCCGAGAACGCCGTGATGGCCCTGATGGTCGGGGCGATGACCATACACAACATCCAGCCCGGCCCTCAGGTGATGACGTCGAACCCTTCGCTATTCTGGGGATTGGTCGCGTCGATGTGGGTCGGCAATCTGATGCTGGTGGTGCTGAATCTTCCGCTGATCGGCGTCTGGATCAAGCTGCTGCAGGTGCCGTACCGACTGCTCTATCCGGCGATCCTGCTTTTTTGCGGCATCGGCGTCTACTCGACCAACAACGCGAGCTTCGACGTCGTGATGACTGCAATCTTCGGCTTCCTGGGCGTCGTCTTCGTCAAGCTCGAATGCGAGCCGGCGCCGCTCTTGCTCGGCTTCGTGCTCGGGCCGTTGATGGAGGAAAATCTGCGACGCGCGATGCTGCTCTCGCGCGGCGATCCTACCGTCTTCTTCACCCGGCCCATTTCGCTAGCGATGCTGATCGCCGCGGCAGGACTGCTGCTGCTGATCATTGTTCCCAACTTCCGCAAGACGCGCGCCGCCGCGTTCCAGGAAGAGACCTGATGCGCGGCGGGGAAAACGATGACTGATACGGTGGAGCCGCAAGCGATCGTGCGCGAGGCGCGAGGCCCAGGCGCCCGATTCGACTGGAGCCTGCCCTACGCATCGCGCCGGCAGCCGATTTTCGCGCGCAATGTCGTCGCGACCTCGCAGCCGCTTGCGACGCAGGCTGGAATCGCGATGCTGCACGCGGGCGGCAACGCCGTCGACGCAGCGCTTGCGACGGCGATTGCGCTCACCGTCGTCGAGCCCTGCAGCAACGGCCTTGGCAGCGACCTGTTCGCGATCGTGTGGGACGGGACCGCGCTGTCCGGGCTCAACGCCTCGGGGCGCGCGCCGGAAGCATGGACGCCGGCGCGTTTTGCGGGCCTTGCGGCGATGCCGCGCACCGGCTGGGACACGATCACCATTCCGGGCGCCGTGTCGGGCTGGGTTGCGCTGTCACGCCGGTTCGGCAAGCTCCCGTTCGCCGACCTGTTCGCGCCTGCGATCCGCTACGCCGGCGAAGGCTATGCGGTATCGCCGGTCATCGCCGAAAAGTGGGCGAAGGCCGTGCCGATACTCGGTCAGGTCGAAGGGTTCGCCGAGCACTTTCTGCCGCGCGGCCGGGCACCGGAGGTCGGCGAGATTTTCGCCTCCGCCGCGATGGCCCGGTCGCTGCAGAAAATCGCGGCAAGCGGCGGCGAGTCGTTCTATCGCGGCGAACTGGCCGAAGCGATGGTCGCGCATGCGCGGGCACATCGAGGCGCCCATGCGCTTGCCGATTTCGATGCGCATCGGTGCGACTGGGTGACACCGCTCGCGCACGATTACCATGGCCATACGATCCACGAGATCCCGCCCAACGGCCAGGGCATCGCGGCGCTGATGGCGCTGGGTATCATGGAAAACCACGATCTCGGCACCCAGCCGGCCGATGCCGTCGCGACGCAGCATCTGGAAATCGAGGCGATGAAGCTCGCCTTCGCCGATGTCTACCGCTACGTGAGCGACCCGGCGACGATGCGCGTGACACCTGCGCAACTGCTCGATCGCGCCTATCTCGCCGCGCGGGCGCGCCTGATCGACCGCACCCGCGCGCAGGACTTCGGCTACGGCACGCCGCCGCCCGGCGGCACCGTCTATCTCGCCGCTGCCGACGACAGCGGGATGATGGTGTCGCTGATCCAGTCGAACTACATGGGCTTCGGCTCGGGAATCGTGGTCCCGGGCACGGGCATCAGCCTGCAGAATCGCGGCACCGGCTTTTCGCTGCAGCCGGATCATCCGAACCTGGTCGGCGGCGGCAAGCGTCCGTTCCACACGATCATTCCCGGCTTCGCCACGCGCGACGGCGAGCCGTACGCGGCGTTCGGTGTGATGGGGGGCCCGATACAGCCGCAGGCGCATCTGCAGACGCTGGTCCGCCTGATCGACTACCGCGGGAATCCACAGGCGGTACTCGACGCACCGCGATGGAAGGTCAACGGCGGTCTCTCGGTCGACCTGGAGGTCGATGCGGCGGCCTCGTTGCGCGAGGGTCTGCGCGCGCTCGGCCATTCGTTCGCGTCGATCCCCGATTCGTACATGGATTTCGGCGCCGGGCAGTTCGTCATCCGCGGCGAGCACGGCTATGTCGCCGGCTCCGACCCGCGGCGCGACGGCCAGGCCGCCGGCTACTGAACCGGTTCGGACGCCTTAGCGTTCGCCGCGCGCCTTGACCGAGGACAGCGGCAGCAATTCGGGCAGCTCGATGCGCGCACGGCCGGGCTCGACGGCGGTCAGCGCGTCGGTTTCGAGCATGGTTGCGAGACTCCGTCGCGTCAGCTGATGATAGCCCTGCGTCCCCTCGACCTTCCAGGCGAGCTCCTGTTCGGTCAGCTCGCGCACGATCTTTGCCGGCACGCCGGCAACGAGCATTCGCGGCGGCACGACCATGCCCGCCTTGACGAAGGCCATCGCCGCAACGATCGACGACTCGCCGATCACTGCGTTGTCGTTGACCACCGAGTTCATCCCGACCAGTGCGTTGGCCTTGACGATGCAGCCGTGCAGGATCGCACCGTGCCCGATGTGACCATTCTCTTCGACGACCGTATCGGTGCCCGGAAAGCCGTGCATTATGCAGGCATCCTGGACGTTCGAGCCGGCGCGAAGCTCGATGCGACCGAAATCCCCGCGCAGCGATGCCGCCGGGCCGATATAGCAACCTGGGCCCACGATGACGTCGCCGATGAGCACCGCGCTGGCGTGCACGAAGGCGCTCGGGTCGACGACCGGAGTCACGCCGTTGATCGACCAGACTTTCATGCGCCTCGCGCCCTCCGGCATCCGCGAACCAGCAGGAATCTAGGAGCCACGCCGCTCATCCTATCCAGCGCCGCGCGTTGCGGAACATGCGCATCCACGGCGAGTCCTCGCCCCAGTTGTCGGGATGCCATGACATCTGCACGCTGCGGAATACGCGTTCCGGATGCGGCATCAATATGGAAAAGCGTCCGTCGGCCGTCGTCAACCCGGTAATACCCTGCGGCGACCCGTTGGGATTGTACGGGTATCGCTCCGTCGTCGCACCGCGATTGTCGACAAAACGCAAAGTCGCCAGCGCGTCGGCCGCAGCCTGCTGCGCGGCATCGCGAAACTCGGCATAGCCTTCGCCGTGCGCCAGGGCGACCGGTATGCGGCTGCCCTCCATCCCGGCGAAGAACAGCGACGGCGAAGGCTGCACTTCCAGCAGGACCAGCCGGGCCTCGAATTGCTCCGACCGATTGCGCACGAAGTGCGGCCAATGCTCGCTGCCCGGGATGAGCTCGTGCAGATTGCTCATCATCTGGCAGCCGTTGCAGATGCCCAGCGCGAAGGTCTCGGCTCGCTCGAAGAACGCGGCAAACGCATCGCGCGCGCGCGGATTGAAAAGTATCGATTTGGCCCAGCCTTCGCCGGCGCCGAGCACGTCGCCATAGGAGAATCCGCCCCCGGCCGCAAGTCCCGCGAACCCGGAGAGCGTCTCGCGGCCGCTGATGATGTCGCTCATGTGCACGTCGTAGGCCGCGAAGCCGGCGCGGTCGAACGCAGCCGCGAGCTCGACCTGGCCGTTGACGCCTTGTTCGCGCAGAACGGCGACGCGCGGCCGCACGCCGGTCGCGATATAGGGCGCCGCGATATCCTCGGCAGGATCGAAGCAGAGCATCGGTGTCAGACCCGGATCGTCGACATCGGCGATCCGCTCGTATTCCTGGTCGGCCGACGCCGGGTTGTCGCGCATGCGCTGCAGCGCATGCGTCGTCGCCGACCACGTCCGATGCAATTCGACGCGCGACGCCTCGAACAGCGTCACCGATTCGCCGACAATGCGAATGCGGTCGTCGGATGTCGGTTCGCCCACGCAAACGCAACGCACGCCGGCGGCCTCGAACGCTGCGACGACGTCGTGCCGGTCGGCGGTGCGAACCTGCAGCACCGCCCCGAGCTCCTCGTTGAACAGCGCTTCGGCTGCGGAACCGGGCAGCTCGTCGACGGCGATCGCCAGCCCGCAGCGCCCGGCGATGGCCATCTCGACCAGCGTCGCGAACAGTCCACCGTCCGAGCGATCGTGATAGGCCAAAAGCTTGTGCTGTGCGTGCAAGGCCTGCACCGTCGCGAAGAATGCTGCGAGTGCCGCCGGGTCATCGACGTCCGGGGCGACGTTGCCGAGCTGGCCATACACCTGCGCCAGCGCCGAGCCGCCCAGCCGGTTCCGGCCGTTGCCGAGATCGACCAGCAGCAGCACCGAAGCGACGTCGGCGCGAAGCTGCGGCGTCAGTACGCGCCGGGCATCGGCGATTGGGGCGAATGCCGATACGATCAGCGACACTGGCGCGGTTACCGACTTGTCGACCTCGCCCTCGCGCCATGCCGTCCGCATCGACATCGAATCCTTGCCGACCGGAATGCTGATCCCCAGCGCCGGGCACAGGTCGAGCGCGACCGCGCGCACCGTGTCGTACAGCGCGGCGTCCTCGCCCGGATGCCCAGCCGGTGCCATCCAGTTGGCGGAGAGCTTCACGTCGCGCAGTCGGTCGATGGCCGCGGCCGCGATGTTGGTCAAGGCTTCGCCGATCGCCATGCGCCCCGACGCCGGCGCATCGATCAGCGCCAGCGGTGTGCGCTCGCCGATCGCCATTGCTTCGCCGGCATAGCCGTCGAAATCGAGCAAGGTTGCGGCGACGTCCGCCACCGGCACCTGCCAGGGCCCGACCATCGGATCGCGCGCACTCAAGCCCCCAACGGTACGGTCGCCGATCGTCACCAGAAACGTCTTGTCGGCCACGCCAGGCAGCTGCAACACGCGGAACGCCGCGTCGGCGAGCTCGATCTGGCGCGCATCGAACGGCGGAATCTCGCGCCGGACATGCACCGCTTCCCGCGTCATTCGCGGCGGCTTGCCCAGCAGCACCGCCAGGTCCATGTCGACCGGCTCGTTGCCCAAGGCGCTGTCGGTGACGACGAGGCGCGGCTCGACCGTCGTGCGGCCGACGACGGCGAACGGGCAACGCTCGCGCTCGCAGATGGCGCGGAAGCGTTCGAGCGATGCCGGCGCGATCGCCAGCACGTAGCGTTCCTGCGCCTCGTTGCACCAGATCTCGCGCGGCGACATGCCCGCCTCCTCCGACGGCACGGCGCGCAAATCGACGCGGGCACCGCGCGGTACGGTGCCCGGTCCGCCATGGACGAGCTCGGGCAACGCGTTGGATAGTCCGCCCGCACCGACGTCGTGAATCGACAGGATCGGATTGTCGTCACCGAGCTGCCAGCAGCGGTCGATGACTTCCTGCGCGCGCCGCTCGATCTCGGCGTTGCCGCGCTGAACCGAGTCGAAATCGAGGTCGGCCGTATTCTCGCCGGTCGCCATCGACGATGCCGCGCCGCCGCCCAGACCGATCCTCATGCCGGGGCCGCCTAGCTGAACCAGCAGCGCGTCGCCGGGCAGAGGGCGCTTGTGGGCATCGCGCGCGGCGATGTTGCCGATGCCGCCGGCGATCATGATGGGCTTGTGGTAGCCGCGAATTTCGCCCGCGACCTGCTGCTCGAACGTGCGGAAGTAGCCGAGCAGATTCGGCCGTCCGAATTCGTTGTTGAACGACGCACCGCCGATCGGACCGTCCAGCATGATAGCCAGGGCGGATGCGATGCGGCCCGGCTTGCCGTAATCGATTTCCCACGGCTGCGGCAGCCCGGGGATCCTCAAGTTCGACACCGTGAATCCCGTCAGGCCGGCCTTCGGTTTGGCCCCGATGCCGGTCGCGCCTTCGTCGCGTATCTCGCCGCCGGAGCCGGTCGCCGCGCCGGGAAACGGCGCGATCGCCGTCGGATGGTTGTGGGTCTCGACCTTCATCAGCACGTGCGTCAACTCGGCGCGGGCACCGTAGTGGCCGTCCTCCCCGGGGTAGAAACGCCTGGCGGTCGCACCCTCCATCACGGCGGCATTGTCCTCGTAGGCGACGATCGTACCTTCCGGATTGGCCTCGTGGGTGCGCCGGATCATCGCGAATAGCGACAGCGGCTGGCGTCTGCCGTCGATCGTCCAGTCGGCGTTGAAGATCTTGTGCCGGCAGTGTTCGGAGTTGGCTTGCGCGAACATCATCAGCTCGACATCGGTCGGGTTGCGCCCAACCCCGCGGAAGCTCGCTGCCAGGTAGTCGATTTCGTCGTCGGAAAGCGCGAGACCCAGCGCTGCATTCGCTTCGACGATCGCATCGCGACCGCGGCCGGTCAGATCGATCGATTCGAGCTGTCGCGGCGCGACTCTCACGAACAGCCGCGCCGCGTCGGCCAGCGCGGGAAACACGGCCTCGGTCATCCGGTCGTGCAACAGAGGCAAGAGCGCGTCGCGATCGGCGGCGCTCAGCGAAGCGCCGTCGCGCACGGTGATCCGGTAGGCGAGGCCGCGCTCGATGCGCTCGATCGCCCGCAGGCCGCAATTGTGCGCGATGTCGGTAGCCTTGGACGCCCACGGCGAAATCGTGCCGGGACGCGGCAGCACCAGCAACAACTCGCCGGCATCGTCGTTGCTCCCGTCGCGCGGGCCGTAAGTCAGAAGGCGATCGAGCGTCGCTCGCTCGGCAGCGGTCAATGCACGCGAAGTTCGTACGAAGTGCCAATAGACGGCCGACACCCCGGCAACCCGGGTTCCGGTGAGCGAAGACAGCAGCTTGGCGACGCGAAAGGACGACAGGGCATTGCGCCCGCGGAGCGAAAGAAGCTCGGCCATCGATACGGGGATGGGCGTAAAACCGGATTATACGCCGCCTGCCGCACGATCGGCGGCGGCGGGTCGACGAGGATCGCCAGCGACGGCGCCCGCCGTCGACCGGACTCGCGTCAGTGCTGCAGGATCTTCGACAGAAACAGCTGCGCGCGTTCCGAGCGCGGTTTGCCGAAAAAGTCGTCCTTGCTCGCGTCCTCGACGATCCGCCCCTGGTCCATGAAGATGACGCGATGCGCGACCTTGCGCGCAAAGCCCATCTCGTGCGTGACGACCATCATCGTCATCCCTTCCTTGGCGAGGCCGACCATCACGTCGAGCACCTCGTTGACCATTTCAGGATCGAGAGCCGACGTCGGCTCGTCGAACAGCATGCAGATCGGATCCATCGAAAGAGCCCGCGCGATCGCGACCCGCTGCTGCTGTCCTCCCGAAAGCTGACCCGGGAACTTGTCCTTCTGCTCGATCAGACCGACACGGTCCAGATACTTGAGGCCGCGCTCGATCGCCTTGTCCGGCTTGCGATTGAGGACCTTGATCTGCCCGATCGTCAGGTTCTGCGTGATCGTCATGTGCGGGAACAGCTCGAAGTTCTGGAACACCATACCGACGCGGGCGCGCAGTTTCGGCAGGTTCGTTCTGGCGGCATTGACCTTGGTGCCATCGACGACGATGTTGCCCTTCTGAAACGGCTCCAGCGCATTCACCGTCTTGATCAGCGTCGATTTACCCGAGCCCGAGGGGCCGCAGACGACGATCACTTCGCCCTTTTCGACCTTGGTCGTGCAGTCGGTCAGCACCTGGAACTTGCCGTACCATTTGGAAACGTCATTGATCTCGATCATCGGCATGGCGCGGATCTCCCGGGCATCGTCATCAGCGGATGATGGCGATGCGTAGCTGCAGTCGCTTGACCAGGTACGACAGCAGGTAACTGACAATGAAGTAGACGAGGGCGGCGAACGTGTACATCTCGACCAGGCGGCCGTCGCGCTGGGCGATCTTCGAGGCGGCGCCCAGGAAATCGGTGATCGACAGCACATAGACGAGCGACGTGTCCTGAAACAGGATGATCGTCTGCGTCAGCAGGATCGGCACCATGTTGCGGAAGGCCTGCGGCAACACGACTTCCTTCATCGTCTGCCAGTAGTTGAGGCCGAGCGCGAACCCGGCCCATACCTGGCCGCGCGCGATCGACTGGATGCCGGCCCGCATGATCTCCGAGTAATACGCCGCCTCGAACAGCATGAAGGTGACCACCGACGAGGTGAACGCGCCTACCTTGACCGGTTGCGACGAGCCGGTTACCCAGGCGCCGATGTAGGGGACGAGAAAGTAGAACCAGAAGATGACCAGCAGCAGTGGAATCGATCGCATCAGATTGACGTAGCCGGTCGCCGGCAGCGACAGCCACTTGTGCGAGGAAAGCCGCATCATCGCGAGCAGCGTACCGAAGAAGATTCCGCCGGCGGCGGCGATCCCGGTCAAGGTCAGCGTAAAGGTCATTCCCTCCCGGAACAGGTATCCGAGCGAGCGTTGGATGACGCCGAAATCGAAGTCGCCCACTCAATGCCCTCCGCCGCCGACGGCCGGGCCGATGAATCCAGGCACGGCGATGCGTCGCTCCAGCCAGCGCATCAGATTGACGACGATCAGGTTGACGACGATGTAGATGACGGTCGCGGCGGTGAACGCCTCGAATACCTGAAAGGTGAATTCCTGCATCGAGCGCGCGGCCGCGGTGAGCTCGATCAGGCCGATCGTCAACGCAACCGACGTGTTCTTGATCAGGTTCATCGTCTCGGATGTCAGCGGCGGCATGATGATCCGGAACGCCATCGGCAGCAGCACAGTACGATAGGTCTGCGCCAGCGTCAGGCCCAGGGCGGTGCCGGCCATTCCCTGACCGCGCGCCAAAGCCTGGATGCCGGCCCGAACCTGTTCGGCAACCCGGGCAGCGGTGAACAATCCAAGTCCGAGCACCGCCGGAACGAACGATGCCCACGGCGGATTCATCTGCTTGATCGAGTTTCCGAGCGACGCCGGCAGAACCTCGGGCACGACGAAGAACCAGAGAAACAACTGGACCAGCAGCGGAATGTTGCGAAACAGCTCGACGTAGCCGTTGCCGATGCGCACCGCCCATCGGAGGGGCATCGTGCGTACGACACCGATGAACGAACCGAGGACAAGCGCGATGATGCCCGCGCAGAACGCCGTCGCGAGCGTCCACCCCAGGCCCATGATCAAGGTCATGAACCAGGTGTGCCGGCCGTCGGCCGACATCTCCCAGAAGATGCCCCAGTTCCAGTTGTAGTTCATCGCGCGCCGCGGCGGGCGGGCTCAGCCATCGACTGTGGGTGGTGCCGAACGCGACAACGGGAGCCGACGCTCTCCGTTGTCGCCGCGGCGGGCGGTTACTGGTAGACAGCGGGATCGCCGCTGTTGGTGGGGTTGGCCAGCGCTTTCTTCAGCTGCGGGCTCTCAGGCAGATTCAGCGTGATGCCCTTCGGCGGGATCGGCTTGAGGAACCATTTCGCATACATCGTGTGGATCTCGCCGCTCTTGTACAGATTGGCGGTGGCCGTGTCGACGACTTTGCGGAATTCCGCGTCGTCTTTAGGCATCATCGCGGCGTACGGCTCGATGCTGTAGGCTTCGCTGCCGATCACATAATCGCCCGGCGTCTTGGCGCTCGCCACCAGGCTGGACAACAGGATGTCGTCCATGAAGAAGGCCGTGGCGCGCCCAGTTTCGACCATCAGGAACGCTTCGGCATGATCCTTGGCGGGAATGATGCTCATACCCATGTTCTGCTTGCCGTTCTCTTCGGTCAGCCACTTGATGTTGGTCGTTCCCGCCGTCGACACGACCGTCTTGCCCTTCAGATCGGCCAGCGTCTTGATGTTCGACGACTTCTTCGCGACGTAGCGATTGGCGGTCACGAAATAGGTGTTGGTGAAGCCGACCTGCTTTTCGCGCTCGAGATTGTTGGTCGTCGATCCGCACTCGAGGTCGATCGTGCCGTTGGCGATCAGCGGAATCCGGGTCGCGGAGGTGACCGGATTCAGCGCCACCTTGAGGTTCGGCATCTTGAGCGTGGCCTTGACCGCATCGACCACCTTCATGCAGATGTCCATCGCGTAGCCGACGACCTTCTGATTCTCGTCGTAGTACGAGAACGGAATCGACGAGTCGCGATGTCCGATCGTTATCGTTCCCGAGTCCTTGATCTTTTTCAGCGTGCCGGTCGGCTCCTGCGCGGATGCCGTTGCGGCAATACCGAGCGCGAAGCAAGACAAACAAGCTCCTGGTGACGAACTGCGACATGGCTACCTCCCAATGAATGAATGATGGCAACGCCGCATTGTCGAACGCACCCGCGACGCGCCCGCGTGTGGAATCGGACGGGTTTGTTGCGGGCCGAGCGGCCTCGGCCGCTAGTGTATCGACTGGTACGGACCCTGTCTAATCACCAGCGTGGCAAGCCTTGTGCGCTCGCCCGCCGCTCGGGAAGGCGAAACGGTGCTTATAATCAGCCGATGCGTTCCGAGCCGATCTATCGCGTTGCGGACATTCGCGCCATCGAGACACGGGCGGCAGACCAGCCACTGATGGATCGCGCCGGACTGGCCGCCGCCGCTGTCGCCCGCGACATGCTCGCCGACCGTCGAGCGCGCGTGCTCATTTTGGCGGGACCGGGCAACAACGGTGGCGATGCGTTTGTCGTCGCCCGACACCTCGCCTCGTGGTTTTTCGACGTCGTCGTCTGCGCGCGCGATGGCGGCGCACACATGCCGCCTCCCGCCGCGGCCGCGCGCGCCGCATGGCGCGACTGCGGCGGCGCGACCGTAACGGATTGGACCGACGATCGCGATTTCGGCCTCATCGTCGATGGACTCTTCGGTATCGGCCTCAAGCGCGTTATCGACGAGGTCTTTGCGCGCTGGATCGCTCAAGCCAATGACAGTAGCATCCCGATCCTGGCCCTCGACGTGCCGAGCGGGCTCGATGCCGAAACGGGTGTCGCGCAAACCCCGACGGTCCACGCCCGCGCCACGGCGACATTCATCGCCTTGAAGCCGGGCTTGGTGACGCTCGATGGGCCCGACCACTGCGGCGCGATCAGCGTACATCGGCTCGACATTGCCGATGGGCACATTCCGGCAACGGCTGGAAGTCTGCTCGACTGGGCGGTGCTGCGCACTGCATTGCCGGACGCGCTTTTGCGCGCGCGCCGCAACGTGCACAAGGGAACCTACGGCACGCTGGGCGTCGTCGGCGGCAGCGACGGAATGGTCGGCGCGTCGTTGCTGGCGGCGCGTGCCGCGCTCTACCTGGGTGCCGGCAAGGTTCTGGTCGGCCTCGCGGCGACCGAGCGGCCGGCGGTCGATTGGCAGCAGCCGGAGCTGATGCTGCGCGCCGCCGGCGAGGTGCTCGAGCGGCAGCTGGATGCGCTGGTCATCGGACCCGGCCTGGGCACCGGCGATCGAGCGCGCCACTTGCTGGACGGCGCGCTACGGCTGGCAACGCCGCTGGTGCTCGACGCCGACGCGCTGACGCTGATCGCGACCGATGCGGCGCTCGCGGCGGCGGTCGCCGCGCGAAGCGCACCGACCGTCGTCACGCCGCACCCCGCAGAGGCGGCCCGGCTCGCCGGCGTCGAGACGTCGGACATTCAGGCGGACCGGCTGGAAGCCGCGCTCAGGATGGCGCGCCGACTCAATGCCGCCGTCGTCCTCAAAGGCGCAGGCACCGTGCTGGCCTATCCCGGCGGCAGATGGGCGATCAACGGCAGCGGCAATCCCGGCCTCGCCTCCGGGGGCACCGGTGACGTGCTCGCCGGCATGCTGGGCGCGCTGCTCGCGCAAGGCGTTGTGTTCGGCGCAGCCCTGCCGCTGGCCGTATGCCTCCACGGCGCCGCCGCCGATGCGCTGGTCGCGCAAGGCGTCGGGCCGCTGGGGCTTACCGCGTCGGAACTGGCTCCTGCCGCACGACGCTTGCTCAACGACGCGAGCGGCGCCTGACCCAGCCGCCGATCGGCGCTACGGCAGCAATATGGTCGCGCCGGTGGTCTTGCGCGACTCCAGATCCCGATGGGCCTGCGCGGCATCCTTGAGCGCGTAGGTCTGGCGCGGATCGTTGGTGAGCTTGCCGGACAGGACGAGCGAGAACATCTCCTCGCACATCGCCAGCATCGCGGTGCGGCTTGCCGTATAGGTCGCCAGCGTCGGCCGCGTCGCGTAGAGCGAACCCTTCTGCGACAGCAGCAGGATGTCGAACGCGGCGATCGGGCCGGACGCGTTGCCGAAGCTCACGAACATGCCGCGGGGCGACAGGCAGTCGAGCGACGCGGGAAACGTGTCCTTGCCCACGCCGTCGTAGACGACCGGCACGCCTTTGCCGCCGGTGATCTGCTTGACCCGCTCGACGAAATTTTCGCGCGTGTACACGATCGTGTGCGCGCAGCCGTTCGCCTTGGCCAGCGCCGCCTTTTCGTCCGAGCCGACGGTTCCGATCATCGTGACGCCCAGCGCGCGCGCCCATTGGCAGGCGATCAGACCGATGCCGCCCGCGGCGGCATGGAACAGAATCGTCTCGCCGCCTTTGAGCGGGAACGTCTGCCGCAGCAGGTACTGCACGGTGAGACCCTTGAGCATCAACGTCGCCGCAATCTTGTCGGAAACGCCTTCGGGCAGCTTGACCAGCCGGTCGGCCGGCATTACGCGCACTTCGGAATAGGCGCCCAGCGGTCCACCGCTGTAGGCGACGCGGTCTCCGGGCCGCACGTCGGTCACGCCCGGTCCGACCGCCTCGACGACTCCCGCACCCTCGGTGCCGAGGCCGGACGGCAGCGCCAGCTTGTACAGGCCGCTGCGATGATAGGTGTCGATGTAGTTCAACCCGATCGCCGTGTGGCGCACGCGGGCTTCGCCCGGGCCGGGCTCGCCGACCTCCACGCTTTCCCACTGCAGCACTTCGGGACCGCCGTTGCGGTGAAAGCGAATCGCGTTTGGCATTGCTGTCCTCGTGACCGTAGACGCGTCAGAGTTTACCGCACGACGGTCGTCGTGCAATGCGCGTAGTGGATTACCTGCTTCGATACCGAACCGAGCAGCCAGCGGCGGAAGAATGACTTGCCCCGATGGCCCATGACGATGTGATCGATGCCGTGGCTCTCGGCGTAGTGGACGATCTGCTCCGCCGGATGTCCGACGACGATGGCAAACGCCGCGGGAACGCCGGCCTCGGAAGCACGGCGACGCAGTCGCTCGAACGCCTGCTCGTAGTGCTCTTTCGCGCTTTCGATAACGGCTTCGGTCTCTACCTCGTCGGGCGGTTCGGGCGGCCGCACCACCGAAAGCACCGAGAGCTCGGCGCCGAACTTGCGAGCGAGCTCCAGGGCGAATTCGAAGGCCCGGTCGGCCGGTGCCGAGCCGTCGTGCGCGATCAGGATGTGCTTCATCGGTCCCCCTGTCCGATCACCTTGGCGGCGGCGCCACCGGGACGCCCGCGGCGGCCGGCGTTTCAGCCCTGTCCGGCGATCCGATCAGATGCCGCGGCAGGAAAAACGCATTGGCGATCAAGGTCGGCACGACTGCGCTGCCGATCACCGCGGCGATCAGAAACGAGTATTGCGCATCGCTGACGATCCCGTGCGTCAGCCCGAACAAGGCAGAAATACTGCCGAACGTGAGCCCGGTCGACATCAGCATCGTCGTATAGAGGCCGTCCGGGCGCGACGATCCGAATAGACGAGTCAGCGGATAGACGCCGACGAACTTGGTCAGCATCTTCGCTGCGAGCAGCAGCAGGAACGCCAGCGGCGCTGCGATCAGCGCCGGCACCGAGACGAACGAGCCGGCGCGGATGAAATAGAACGGCGTCAGCAGGCCGAATGTCAGCGTACGCAGGCGGCGCACCAGCGCATGATCCTTGCCCGACCGTGCCGGCGAGAACCATGCCCATCACATAGGCGGGCAATACCGCCTCGCTGTCGGCCCATGCCGCAAGCGCGCCCAGGCCAAACAGGCAAAGCAGCAGGAACTTGGCTTCGAGCTCGGAAGGCCTGCCCCCATAGCGACGAAAGAAGCGCGGCGTTACCCAGGGAAGCACCGCGAACGCGGCGATGCTGGCGCCGACGAAAATCAAGGTGCGATAAGTGAACGGCGCGAACATCAGACCGAGTGCAAGCACGGTTGCGAGGTCATTGATGAAGCAGGCGGCGAGAACGGTCTTGCCGTAGTTCGTCCTGTTCAGGCCGAATTCGAGCATGACCGCGTAGACGACGGCGACCGACGTAGTCGACAGCGCGATGCCGCAGAGCCAGCTCGCCTCGACGCTCCAGTGCAGCAAATAATACGCCGCTGCTGCGCAGCCGAGGAAAGGCGCGACGAATGCGATGAGGCCGATGGTCATCGTCTCCTTCCAGCTGCTGCGCAGCACTGCCGGATCGAGCTCGGCGCCGGCAAGGAAGGTCAGCAGGATGGCGCCGGTGCTTGCCAGGAACTTGATCCAGGACTGATCGGTGCCGAGCACCGCACCGCCGACCGCGGCGCCGATCGCCAGTTGCGCGACGGTGCCGACGACGATCTCGGACATGGCGGTCGCGATGCGAAGCCAGATCGACAGCATCGTCGCGGCCAGCGCGAGCCCGAGCCAGAGCGCCGCCAGCGCGTAGATGTCGGTCATCGCCCGCGCCCGCACCTGGTCAACGGTCGCCTTCGATCGTTCCGAACTCGGCCGGAACCCGGGCGTAGAAAATGCTGACGCGCTCCTTCGCCAGCATCGCCAGCATGGCGTCCGCTTCGGCGTCGGTCACGACGAATTCGACCTCGACGGTCATTTGCGCTGCGAGCTCGAAAAAATGCTCCTCGTGCAGGATGCCGTGACGGCCGAACCCGGCAATGGCGCGAAATGCCGACCCGCCATGAATGCCCAGCTTCTTCGCCTGCTCGAGCAGCCATTCGAACAGCGCGACATGATGGTGAATCCGGTTTTCATGTACGTAGAACCGCAATATCGTCCCCTTCATGCGACTCCTCCTTGCGCGCGATGCCGCCGCACGCCGCTCATGGCCCGACGGCGACGCGGCATGTGTCATCGGCCTCACGCCGACGCCGCCCATGCGTAAAGGGCGCGCACGAGCAGCATGCCGAATATCGTCATCGCCAGCGAACCGACGACGTGGCTCGCGATGGCGATCGATCCCCACAAGTACTCCTTGCGCAGCAGCAGCGTGACGATCTCGGCCGAGAATGTCGAAAATGTCGTCAGGCCACCGAGAAATCCGGTGGTGATCAGCAGCCGCGCTTCGGGTAGAACGACGGCGTGGCGCGTCAGCAGCTCCATGGCGAAGCCCATCAGCAGGCCGCCGGCGAGATTGGCGGCAAGCGTACCCAGCGGCAGTGTCGGGAACAGCGGGTTCAGCAGAATGCCTAGCCACCAGCGCAGCCACGCGCCGATCGCAGCGCCGCCACCGACTGCAATAATTCCACCCCAAGGCATGCAAATCCCTTTCCGCATCGAGATACGGCTTCTGGACAGCAAAAGGGCGGCGCGGGAACTTGCGAGCGATTCGCCTACCGCGCCACCGCGAAACAGAGGCTACGTGTAGGCATCATCAGCCTTGCGGCGGTTGGCGCAGCGGTTGGTCGAACCGCCGGGAGGAATGCCATCTCCTGTCAGGGCAGTATAGTGACAGGCAGCGGCCGCCGCAAGCTCTCCCTAGGCACGCAACGTGGCCACCAGCCGCTTCGGTTTCAGCAGCAGGTCGAGCGCGTCGACGACACGGTGGACGACGATGTCGCTCGCCTGCACAGACTCGGCGGCGGCACCCTCGGCACCGCAGACGGCTATGCCAAGTCTAGCCGCGTCGAGCATCATCCGGTCGTTGCGTCCGTTACCGATGGCGACGACGTGGTCTGCGCGCAGATTTTGCACGAAGTCGCGCTTGGCCTCGGCCTGGTTCCCCGCATCCAGGATGACCAACGCACACGGCAATCGTTGCAGTTGCATCGCCGCGCTGCCAAAAGTGTCCGCGGTCACGACGTGCACGCGCAGCTGGGAGCTCAAGTGCCGGATTCGCTCTTGCACGCCTTCGAGCAGCAGGCCGTCGGCAGCCAGCGTACCGTTGTAGTCGAAGACGGCGTCGGTTAGCTCGAGCCGACCGAAGCCGGGGATCGTGAGGTCGAGCATCGCCGGTCTACGCGCTCAGCGGATGAACTGGTCGACGAATCCGGTGCCGAGCCCGGTCGCCGTGTAATGCGCGCGGCACATTTCGATCTTGCTGAACACGTCCTCGTACCCGGTCTGACGGCCGGACTCGTCCAGATAGATCATCGCGCCGGAAATGTTGAAAAAAGTGATCATTTCGGCGCAATCCTCGGGAACGACCAGCGTGTGTGTCTCGCCGGGCGGTTCGTAGACGAAGCTGCCTTCCTCTGCCACCCAGGCGTGCTCGCGATAGCGCCATCGGCCTTTGATCACATAGCCGACGACGAGCATCGGATGGCGGTGCCGAGACAGCACGCCCGACCGCCGCACACGCAGGAGATTGCACCATCCGCCGTTGACGGTGTTGAGCAGAAGCGGGCGGAACCAGACGTCAGGTGCCTGTGGTACCCAGACCCTCTCGTCGTCGGGGATGGCCGCGATCGCCAGCTCCGGCACGATGCCGTTCGCCGGCAGGATCGCCGCTGCGCTCACTGCGCCTTTTTCAGCGCGGTGGCAAGCGCGGCGACTTCACTGTCGACATCGAGGTCCTTGGGAAACGGCCGGCCGGCACGGCGATACCAGTAACGCGCGTTGCCGAGGTCGCCCTCGACGATGTGCACGATACCGTGCGCCCAGCAACCGAGCTTGGTCTCGTCCTGCTGCGCAATCGCATGCGCCTTGTCCCACTCGCCCTTTTTCAGGTGTCGAATCGCCGTGCCGAGCTGCATGACTGTCCCCCTTGCCTCTTCTGTCCGGGCCCCGTGTGGCGATGCGATCGCAAGTCGCTTCACCGGAGGGTCTTCAATGGACGGATGCTTGTGCCCCACTATGATACTCACGCCACCAGATAGCCGCCATCGACCGGCAGAACGACGCCGGTGACGAAGCCGGCTGCTGGCGAGCACAGGAAGGCCGCAGCCGTCGCAACGTCTTCGGGCTCGCCCCAACGCCCGAGCGGCGTGCGGGCGACGACCGCGGCGTATTTGCTCGCATCGTCGCGAACCGGCTGGGTCATCGCCGTATGGATCCATCCCGGTGCGACGGCGTTGACGCGAATGCCTTGCGGCGCATAGGCGATGGCCAGCGACTTGGTCAGTTGCGCGACGCCGCCTTTGCTGGCCGCATAGCCCGGCGCATGCGGGCCGCCGAAGAACGAATACATCGAAGCGGTATTGACGATGCATCCTGCGGTCTTCGCCAGCAGCGGTCGCGCCGCGGCGGCAAGACGCATCGTGCCGGTGAGATTGACGTCGACGACTTCGGCGAAGACGTCGGGATCGTGCTCGGCTGCGCGGCGAATGATGCCGGCGCAGTTGATCAGCATGTCCAGCCGCGCGAAATCGCGCACGCACGCCGCGACCGCGGCGCCATCGCGCACGTCCAGCGCGATCGCGCTCTCGGCGGCAAAGCCGGTCGCGCTTCGCGCCGCGGCCGCCTCGACATCGGACGCGCCGGTGACGGTAACGCGCGCGCCGAGTCGTGCCAGCAGCGCGGCGATCGCCGCGCCGATGCCGCTGGTGCCGCCTGAGACCAGCGCTACTTTGTCCGTAAAGAGTCCACTGCGGAACGTTTCGGCGATCATCGGCTTGCCGTCGCGAGAAACGCGGTTACGTCGGCGTGCCGAGGAAGCGGCGCGACCGCGCCGTACCCAGTCGTCTTCAGCGCCGCCGCAGCATTGGCATAGCGTCCGGCCGCAAACGGCGTATCTCCCGCGACGAGCCTTGCCAAAAACGCTCCGTCGAAACAGTCGCCCGCTCCCGTCGCGTCGATCGCGTTAACGCGCAGGCCGGCGATGTGCTCGCGCTTCTCGCCGTCGGACACCCAGACGCCGTCGGCGCCCATCTTCAGCGCGACGACCGGCGCGCCCTGCCCATGGCACCAGTCGAGTATCGCGTCGGGCCCCTCCCGTCCGGAAAGCTGGGCGGACTCTTCCAGACTCGGCAGGAACCAGTCGCACAGCGCCATCGTGGCCACGATGATCGCCCGCGCCCGCGCGAGCGGCCAAAGCTTAGGGCGCACGTTGCAATCGAACGATATCCGCGCACCGGCTTTGCGCGCGGCGTCGATCGCGGCGAAAACCGTATCGCAGGCGCTGGCACTGATAGCCTGGCTGATGCCCGACACATGCAGCACTTTCGTCGAGCGAATAAGCGGCAGCGGCAAATCCGATGGGCGCATGCGGCTCGCCGCAGAGCCGGCGCGCAGATAGCTGAACTCGTGCCCGCCAGCACCGTGCGCGACAAAGTAGATGCCGGTGCTGGCGTCGGCATCGATCCCCACGCCGCTGCTGTCGACGCCCTCGCGCTGCCACAGCGCGAGAAATTTTCGTCCGAAGGCATCGTCGCCCAGCCGCGTGACGTAAGCGGTCGCGGCGCCCAGCCGGGCCGCGGCAATGACGCAGTTGGAAGTATCGCCGCCGAATCCCTGAACGTACTCGTCGCTTGTAGCGCGAGTCTGGTTGAATTCGAGCAGCGGTTCGCCCAGTGCGACAAGATCGAAGCGCGCGCCGCTCATCGCTCGCGCTTAAGCGCTCGAAAGCCGGCGGCATACGCCGCGGCGGCGGCACGCACCGTGTCGGCGGGCGCCCCCGGCTTGTACAGATTCGAGCCCGTGCCGAATCCGTCGGCGCCGGCGGCCCAGAACGGCGCCATGTTGTCGGGCCGGATGCCGCCGACCGGAAACACCAGCGTGTCCCTCGGCAGCACGGCGCGCCAGGCCTTGAGCACCGCCGGCGAGAGCTGCTCGGCCGGGAACATCTTTAGCCCGTCGGCGCCGGCGTAGAGCGCGGCGAACGCCTCGGTCGGCGTCGCCACGCCGGGAAGACAGATCAAGCCAAGCCGCTTGGCTTCGCGCACGATCGCGACATCGCCATGCGGCATCACGATCAGCCGCCCGCCCGCATCGGCGACGCGCGCAACGTCGGCCACCTTAACGACGGTACCCGCACCGGTCAGGCAGCGCTCGCCATAAAGGCCAGCCAGCCGCGCAATGCTGTCGAACGGGTCGGGCGAATTCAGCGGGACTTCCAGGATGCGGAAGCCGTGGTCGGTCAGCGCGGACGCGACGACGTCGATTTCGGAAGGTCTGATGCCGCGCAGCACCGCCACCAACGGCAACGGGACCAGATAGTCGCGCAGACGCATCGCCGTCATCTCAAGAGTCCCGCATGCCGCGCAACGCGCCACAGGCCGCGTGCCGCGGCGTCGTCCGCACCGATTTCCGCATCGATCCCCGCGATCGCCAATGCGACTCGATATTTTTTCACCAGAGCTTGCGCACCGACCAGGGTCAGGCGTGTCGTGGCCAGACGCATTCGGTCGAGCCATCGGCACGCTGCCGCGATCTCGGCGCCGAGCAGCAAGCCGGAAAGGTAATCGCCCACGCCCGAAGGCGCAAGTTGATCGGTCAACGCCAGCGTGCGCGCGCTGAACAAATCGTGCGTCAGCGCCGCACCGCCGCGCAGGCTGTGCCGCACGCCACGCGCGAGCGCCTCGTCGTCGCTCCCGGGCGTCGACAGCCGTCCGAGAATGCTGTGCTCGACCAGCAAGGCGTAGAGCTCGCCGGTCATGAATGTCGAAAATGCCTCGATCCCATCGGGACCGATGATCGCCCATTTGCTGTGCGTCCCGGGGAGGAGCACGACTTGCCGCGTCTGCGCACCGTCGTCCAGCGCCCCGAGAATCTGCGTTTCCTCACCGCGCATCACGTCGGCAATGCCATCGTCATCATGGCAAATCAGGCCCGGGACAATTGCGAGCGCCGTGCCGGGAACGCGCGTCAATCCTGCCGCGACCGCACCGAAATCGGCTGGACAGTCGCGATAAGGCACCTCGATCCAGCCTTGGCGGCTGCCGATCATGCCGCAGGCGATCAAGGGCACACCTTCGGGAACCTCGCCGCCACACAGCGTCTGGAGCGCCTGGGCGAATTCACCCTTGGCCACACGCTGCACGCCGAGCGGCGCGCTGTGCGCGTCGCGGATGCGGCCCTGGCGGTCCATCGCATAGGCGCGGGTCGAGCTCGTGCCCCAGTCGATGGCAAGCAAGGCGATGTCCTGCATGGAGGAGGTTTTGGCGCTGCGTGCCTAACGCCTTGGACCTGCGGCGATGAACACCGCCGTACGCGCAGCGAGTCGCACTCTAGAACCGAACCCCCGCAGGGTCAAGCCGGGGGGCGGCAATGCCGCGGCTTCGTCTCTCGCAGCTGCGACCTGCCTTACCAGCGCGCTGCCGCCTCGTCGTCGCTGGCGCGCGCTTCGACCCAGCGCTCGCCTTCGGGCGTCAGTTCCTTTTTCCAGAACGGCGCCTGGGTCTTCAGGTAGTCGATGATGAATTCGCAGGCGGCAAAGGCATCGCCACGATGCGCACTCGACACCGCGACCAAAACGATCTGGTCGGTCGGCGCAAGGTCTCCGACTCGGTGGATGATGACCGCGTCATAGATCGGCCAGCGCCGCCGCGCTTCGTCGACAATCCCGGCCAGCGCCTTTTCAGTCATGCCCGGATAATGCTCGAGGGTTAGCGTGCGTACGGTCGCCGCATCGTTTTCGTCGCGTACGACGCCGATGAACGAAGCCACCGCGCCGACCCGCGCGTCGCTGCCGCGGAGCAGCGCGATTTCGCGCGCGACGTCGAAGTCCCCCGTCTGAACGCGAACGCCCACCGCGCTAGCCTCCGGTCACCGGCGGGAACAGCGCCACCTCGTCGCCGGTCCGCACCGGCGTGTCGGCCTGCGCGATGTCGTGATTGACCGCGACGCGAACCGCGCGCCCGGGCGCCAGCTCGGATGACCAAGCGCCGCCGCGGCTGCGCAGCCATGCCAGCAGTGCACCGACATCGGCGACGTCGCCGGGCAGCGCGACCCGTTCGCCGGGCAACCCTAAGCGGTCGCGCAAGCGGGCGAGATAGACGAGTTCGACCATTGTGGAATCTTAGCGCATCGGCGGCGCGGCGAACGAAAACGCCGGCGCGAGAGCGCCGGCGTCAACTGGATCCGGGCGCTTAGAAGCGGTACTGAACGCCGATAGTTACCTGATCGGACTCGGGAAGAACGCCGACGCTGCTCGACTCGCCGGCAAAGTGGCTGAAGCGCGAATACTCGACGCGCAGTCCCAGCGACTGGCTCAGAACGTAGCGCAGTCCGACGCCGTAGTTGACGCCGTCGCGTATCCGCCTTGCGTCGCCCGGCACCAGCGAGGCGCCGCTGAACAGCGGGCGTGAATCGCTTTGCGCGTAACCCAGTCGCCCATACAAGGAAAAGCTGCGCAGGAATTCCCAGCTGGTATAGACGTCGGCGTTCCAGATCCGTGCCGACGTGTCGACGAGTCCCAAGCCCACGCCCGCCGGTCGGTCGGAGCCCGGTTTGAGCGCGTACTGATCACGACTGTTGAACGCGGCTTCGACGGCGATATCGCTCTTCCAGCGATAACCGCCAAAGAGCAGCGTTTGCTGCGCGGCGTCGTCGCCTGTCGGCGCCACGAACCGGTTCCAGGCGAGCGCCGGGCCGCCCAGCGTCAGGCCGGTCGCACCGCGCGACTCCCTGGCGAAGCGACACGCCTCCGTAGAAGGCGTCCTGGGCGTGCAGGGGCAGAGCAATGCCTGCGCCGAGCACTGCAGCGACCGCGATTCTAAGTAGCTGTTTTTTCATCCGTTTTTATACCGTTGTCCCGCCCTCTTACAGGCTCGGTCCACCGGGATGTCCACAGCTTCAACTTACCCGCCGGTCGAGCCCGTGTCAATTTCCGCAGCGTGGTCGGGCCGACGGGGCCGTAGCGATGTTGCAGACCCGCCAATCGCGCGGCCGGGCCGCCCACTTACCCCCGGCCACCATGGTTGCCGGTTCGACGCCTGGAGAGAGCGTCTAGTTCCAGGCCGCCGGAGCAGGGAGCCGGCAAGCGACGATAAAGTCCGCGATCGCGACCACATCCCGGATGTCGAAGCGCGGCAAAGACGTGGCCAGGGCCGCGTCGGTGGCGATCGCGACGATATGCGGATCACCGAGATGGAGCAGCGGCTTGCCGACGCTCGCCCGATAGACCTCGAGCTTGGGAATTGCCGCCGCCTTGAAGCCTTCGACCAGCACGAGATCGCAAGGCGATAGGCGTTGCACGGCCTGCGCGAGAGAGAGCTCGGGTTTGCCGCGCAGTTCGTGCATCTGCGCCCAGCGCGCCGCCGACGACACCAACACTTCCTTACACCCGGCAACGCGGTGGCGATATGAGTCCTTGCCCGGTTGGTCGACGTCGAATTCGTGATGCGCATGCTTGATCAGCGAGACGGTCAGACCGAGCGAACCGAAGCGCGGAATCAGCTGCTCGATCAGCGTCGTCTTTCCGCTGCCTGACCAGCCGGCGAAGCCGAATACCTGCATTACTTTTCCCGATTTCCTCGCAGCGCTGTCTTGTACTGGAGTTCGTTCGCGCGGGCAAGGGCTATTGCCACGGCCTGGCCGGCAGCCCCACGTCGGCGGCCAGCGCCGGATGCACGACTTCCCCGTCCCAGACCTGCAGACCGGCGCGCAGGCCTCCGTCCATGCTTAGCGCAACCGACACGCCGCCGTCGGCAAGCAGGCGAACGCAAGGCAGCGTCGCTTCTCCCAGCGCCAGCGTCGCCGTGCGCGCCACCAGCGCCGGCATGTTCGCCACGCCGTAGTGCACGACACCTTCGTCGACGAAAGTCGGTGCGGAAATCAAGGTCATGCGCGACGTCTCGGCGATGCCGCCCTGATCGATGCCGACGTCGATGAAGACCGAGCCGCAGCGCATTGCGCGCAGCATGGCGCGCGACACAAGCTTCGGCGACAATCGGCCGGGATCGAGCACCGCGCCAATGAGGACGTCGGCCTCGGTGATCGCGGCGGCTAGGGCTTGCGTTTCGCATAGCGCCGTCCGCAGCCGTCCGCCGCCCAACGCTTCGCAGCGCGTGCGCAGCGCGGCGAGCCTGGCCGTCGTGCGTGCGAATACGGTCACCGTCGCGCCCAGCGCGAGCGCCACCTGCGACGCTTCGCTACCGACGTTGCCGGCGCCGACAATGACGACGCGAGCCGGCGCGACAGCGTCGACCCCCGGGAACAGCACGCCGGCGCCGCCGCGATCGTTCATCAGCAACGATGCGGCGATCAGCGGCGCAAGCCGTCCCGCGATGCGCGACATCGGCGCGAGCAGCGGCAGCCCGCCGCGGCCGTCGCTGACTGTCTCGTAGGCGATGACGCCGATGCGCGCCGCAAGCACGGCATCCAGCAATGCGCGATCGCGGGCGAGCTGCGCGAAGCCGAACACGGTCGTCGCCGGCTTCAGCAATGCGATTTCGTCGCGCTGCAGCTCCTTGACCTTGACGACCAGCGGGCAGGCGAAAACGGCCGCGGCGTCTGCGACAATGCTCGCGCCAGCCGCGGCAAAGGCGGCATCGTTTAAGCCGACGCGCTCGCCGGCGCCGTGCTCGACCACGACCTCGTGTCCGGCAGAGACGAGCATTCGCGCACCGTCGGGCGTGACGGCCACGCGGCTTTCGCCGTCCTTGCGCTCGCGCGGGACGCCGATGCGCACCGATCCGGCCCGTCAGTGCAGGCTGCCGCCCAGGACCGCGTTGATGAATTCGCCCTTGGCCTGCGTATAGTCGTTGGAGCTGTTGACTCCCGACTGGAGGATCGCGCGTTTTTTTGCCTGGTAGGCATCGCGCAGCGCCGGATCGGAGCGAAGGACGTCGCGAAAACGATAAAGCGACTGCGCTTCGTCGGAATCCGCCGCGACCACATGCATGTGCAGCCGGTAGACCTGGCCTCGATGTTCGATCGCACCGACGCGCATCGGTCTATCGTCCGGGAAAGCGTGGCCGGTGCGCTGCGGCTGAAAACCCAGCGCATCGATAGTGTCGCGCATCGCCTGCAGCCTGCCCTCGGGATAGAGCGCGACGAGGTCGATGATGCCCTTGCCGGCGCAACCCGGGATGGCCGTGCTGCCGATATGGTCGATTCGCGCCCAAGGCGCCGCGGCTCCGACCAGCTCGATCACCCGCCCGGCGACATCGGGTGCGCTGGCGTCGTATTCGACATACACGGGCGGGAGAATCGCGTACGGCAGTATCGGCGACATCGCGAGCGCTCGGCTGCTGTTCTTGCGGCGATTGTAACCTTTATACTCGCCGTATCCGTTGCCCGGCCGCGGCGGGTGCGGGAACGCGCAGCCGCGGGCGCAATCATGGAGGTTTGTCGATGACCGATCTATCGTCGGCGGCGCCGCTGACCGGCACAGTGGCCGACGCCATCGAGAACATCATTTCCAGCGTTCCGGCGACGCGCGAAGCTGCAAGCAGTCACCCGGGCAGCGCGGCACGCGCTCTGGCGCGCAAGTCCGCGACGCGTGCCGCGGCGCTGTCGGGGGCACTTGCGCTTCCTCCCGGCATGTTCGGCATGCTTACCGTGCTTCCCGACCTGGTCGCCATCTGGCGCATCCAGGCTCAGATGGTCGCCGATATCGCAGGCTTGTACGGCAGGGAGGTCGAGTTGACCCGGGCGCACATGGTGTATTGCCTGTTCCGGCACGCGACCAGCCAGTTGGCGCGCGACGTCGTCGTTCGGGCCGGCGAGCGACTGGTGATCCGGCAGATGTCGGGTGGCGCGCTGAGGAGCGTATTGACCAGCGTCGGCATGTCGGTAACGCAGCGCGTCGCGGGCACCGCGGCAAGCCGTTGGCTGCCCGTCATCGGCGCGGCCGCCGTCGCCGCTTATGCTTACTACGACACGGTGCAGGTCGCGAAAACCGCGATTGGAATGCTCGAGACGCCAGAGTTAACGGTGCCCGCCTGAGGCGGGGAGCGCGCAATCGCGAGGCCGAATCAAGCGGCCAGTGTCAGCGTCGGAAGGCGCGGCCCAGGGCCTTGCCGATGTCTTCGACGACCGTGCCGACGTTTTCGCCCGCCGTCTGCACCGCACCCGACGTACGACCAAGCGCGATCTCGCAGGGACTGCCGCCCGCTCGCGACAATAGCGACTCGCCGACGATAGACAACCCTCCGGTATAGGCGGCCGCGCCGATACGGGCGATGGTGGCGGCCGTGGCCACCGAATCGATCGCCACCGCAGGCGAGGCGAACGGCCCGCGGAATCGTACGAGGTCGGCAACCTGGGGAATGTCCAGCGGGATGCCCTGCCGGACCTGCGGCCGGATGGCGAGGTCCAAGGTCTGGGTGCGAAAGTCGAGCTTGCCGCTGGCGGTCGCGCCGAATTTTTTGGTTTCGATGGCGATGCTGCGGTCGACTTCGGCGATGCCGTTGCGCAACGGCAGCCTGATCACCGCGCATTGCACCTCGGTCGACGGATCGACGTTGTGAAACGGGTTGATCGCGGCGCCGAGCTTGTTGAGCGGCGAATTCAGATCTATCTTCGTGTTAACCAGCGTCGCCGGGCCGACCAGCGCGATAAAGTTTCCGCTCATCGTGCTCGCCCATTGCCGCGGCGTGCTGCCGACGGCACCGATGTCGATCCGGGCATCGGTCTTGCCGCCGCGCACCTCGCGCTTGGTCCCCACGGCGGCGAGCAGTGAGCCCAGGTCCATGCCCTTCATCTGCGCGTGCAGCGACAATGCGGGAGCCGGTTCGTGGGCAGCGTCGAGCGACAGATTGGCAGTGGCCGTGCCGCCGAATATCGACCCCTGCATCGTTGGGAGGTCCAGGCGTCCGTCCTGCAACTTGATCTGCAGCAGCAGATGGTCGAGGCGGCTGCCGCCGGCGAGCGCCAGTTCGCCGATGCTGATCTCGCCGTCGGCGTCGATGCCTCGGAGCAGCGCGATCGGAATCGGCTCATCGGCCACGCCATGCGTTGCCGATGCCGCACGCGCGGCGGCGACGGCTCTCGCGGCGGCGCCGGTAGCCGGCAGATCGGCAAGTGCGAAGGTCGGGGCCGCGAACCGGAAAGTCAGCTTGTTGCGGGGCGGCTGCTGCACGATCGCCGCCTGGCCGGTCATCGTGCTCGCGCCCGTGCGCACCGTCAGTTCGTCGAGGCCGATCCTGGCGCCGTTGATACTCATCTTGGTCGTCACCGACGCCTTTTGCCCATTCACTTCGCCCTGCAAAGTGACCGGATACGGCCAGCGGCGTTGCAGCAGCGCGTCGAGTGGTCCGAGGTCCCCTTCGACCGACACGGCGATGTCATCCACCTTGCCGCGGAATTGCGCGCTGATCGGCGACTGCGGGTCGCGCGCGTGCAGCGACAGCGTTTCGATAGTGATGTTGGTCACCTTGCCGGTGCCGCCATCGCGATAGGTCATCGTACCGTTGCTGATGGCGAGATCGCCGAAGGTAAGCCCGCCCGGCGAACGGGCCGACCCGGAGCCTCCCCCCGGCGCGCCGCCGAGCTGCCAATTGCCGTTGCCTTTGCCGTCGGTCTCCAGCGAAATCGTCGGCTCGATCAGCGCGAAGCGGACCACGTCGACCCGGCGCCTGAGGAGCGGCAGCAGCGCCACCTGCGCCTCGATGCGCTTGGCCGTCAGCATCTGCGGCGATGTGCCCCAAGCGACATTGCCCAGCGCGACATCGTCGATCACCAGCTTGGGCTCCAGCGAGAGCTTGAGCTCAGCGCCGCCACGGATCGTGAGCTCGCGACCGGTGGCATCGCGAACATGCTGCTGGATCGGTCCGATCAGCTCGTTGGCGTCGAATCTGCGCAGCGTAATGCCGGCCGCGACGATGACCAGAAACAGCACTCCGCCGAAACCCGCAAGCAATCGCCAGAACAGACGCATGCGGCGATTGTAGCGCGGCTTCGGCCGCTACAGGCGTCGCTGACGCCCGACAAGATGCCGGAACGGTCGCTACCGCAGCGTCGCGTTGAATTTCTCGAGTGCGGCAGCGCCGGGGATCAGCTCCCTGGCGCCGAGCTGATTCAACGGCGTTTCGACCGTGTTCAGCGCGACATGCAGGTCTCCGGCGTCCGGATCGACGTAGAGCAGGCCGGTGACGATTTCCCCGTCGGCATGGCGCCGCTGCAGGTAATCCATCGCCGCGATCCTGTCCCCCGGATCGTAGTCGTCGTGCAGCTTGCGCAGGCGCAGGACCGAGCCATCGTGCTGGCGGACTTCGCGAAGCGTGCCCGGAGCATAGTCGACCGTGATTTCGGTCCGCTGCGGCATGAAGTCCAGGCGATTGACCGATTCATTGTGCTCGCGAACGAAATCGTAGCTCTTGGTCGACCCGGCGTGATTGTTGAAGGCGACGCAGGGGCTGATCACGTCGAGGAAAGCGGCCCCCTGGTGCCGGACCGCGGCCTTGATCAGCGGCGTGAGCTGCGTCTTGTCCCCGGAAAAACTTCGGGCGACAAAGCTCGCGCCAAGCTGCAGCGCCAGCATCACCATGTCGATCGCCTCGTCGTTGTTGATCGCGCCTCGTTTGCTCTTCGAGCCCTTATCCGCGGTCGCCGAGAACTGGCCCTTGGTCAGCCCGTAAACGCCGTTGTTCTCGACGATGTAGACCATGTTGACGCCGCGGCGCATCGAGTGCGCGAACTGGCCGAGCCCGATCGAAGCCGAGTCCCCGTCGCCGGACACGCCCAGATAGATCAGCTCGCGATTGGCGAGGTTGGCGCCGGTCAGCACCGAGGGCATGCGCCCGTGCACGCTGTTGAAGCCGTGCGAATTGCCGAGAAAATAAGTCGGTGTCTTCGACGAGCAGCCGATGCCGGAGAGCTTGGCCACCTTGTGCGGCGCGACGTCGAGCTCGAAGAAGGCCTGGATGATCGCGGCCGAGATCGAGTCGTGGCCGCATCCTGCACAAAGCGTTGAGACCGCTCCTTCGTAATCGCGATGCGTGTAGCCGAGCTTGTTCTTCGGCAGGTCGGGATGGTGGAGTCTGGGTTTGGCCAGGTAGGTCATACATCCTCGGTCATTCTGACGCGGCGGAGCGCCGGTCGCTCCCGGCTCAAGGCGCCACCTTGCGTAGCGGCGTCACGTTGAACATGGCGAGCTTCTCGGCGATTTCGCCGCCGATGAAGCGGGCGGTGATCGGCGTACCGTCGTAATGCAGCACCGGCATCAGCCTGCCCGGGTCGACGACCAGCTCGTTGACCAGCAGCGACCTGAGTTGCGCGTCGCGGTTCTGCTCGACAACGAAAACCTGCTCGTGCGCGGCGATGAAATCGGCCACGCTGTCGGGGAATGGAAAGGCGCGCACCCGCAACGCATCGAGGTGGATGCCCTGCGCGGCGAGCGCGACCAACGCCTCGTCGATCGCCGGCGCGGTCGAGCCGTAGTAGATGACGCCGAAGCGGGTCGCCTGGCCGGCCTCCCGCCGCACCGGCTCGGGCACGAGGCTCTTCGCGGTTTCGAACTTGCGCAGCAGCCGCTCCATGTTGTCGACGTAGGTCGCCCCATCCTCGCTGTAGCGTGCGAAGCGGTCCTTGGTCGTGCCGCGGCTGAAATACGAGCCGCGATTCGGATGCGTTCCCGGATAGGTACGATACGGAATCCCGTCGCCGTCGACATCGAGGTAGCGGCCGAACTCCTTGCCCGCCTCGAGCATCTCGTAGCTCATCACCTTGCCGCGGTCGTGCGTTCGCGCATCGTTCCAGGCCAGCGGCGCGCACAGCCAGTCCTGCATGCCGATGTCCAGGTCCAGCATCACGAAAATCGGCGTCTGCAGCCGGTCGGCGAGATCGAACGAGAGCGCGCCGAATTCGAATGCTTCCTTCGGGTCTTCGGGAAAGAGCAGCACGTGCTTGGTATCGCCGTGCGAGGCGTAGGCGCACGAGAGCACGTCGGCCTGCTGCGTCCGCGTCGGCATGCCCGTCGACGGGCTGCCACGCTGAACGTCGAACAGCACCGCCGGTATTTCCGCGAAATAGGCGAGCCCGATAAATTCCTGCATCAGCGATATGCCCGGACCCGACGTGCAGGTGAACGCCCGTGCGCCGTTCCAGCCCGCGCCGATCACGATGCCGATCGAAGCGAGCTCGTCCTCGGCCTGCACGATCGCATAGCGGGCCTTGCCGCTGGCGGGATCGGTGCGGAACCTGCGGCAATGGCGGGCGAACGCCTCGGCCATCGACGACGATGGCGTAATCGGATACCACGCGGCCACCGTGGCCCCGCCGTACACCGCGCCCAGCGCCGCGGCGCTGTTGCCTTCGATGAAAATGCGCTCGCCTACCGCGTTGGCGCGCCTGACCTTGATGCCCAGCGGGCAGTCGAGATTGTTGATCGCGTAGCTCCGCCCAATCGTCATCGCGTGCACATTGGGCTTGAGCAGCGCCTCCTTGCCCTTGTACTGGTCGCCGATCAAGTGCGCGATTTCCTCGGGATCGATTTCCAGCAGCGCCGAGAGCGCGCCGACGTAGATGATGTTCTTTAACAGCTGCCGCTGACGGGCGTCGGCGTATTCGCGGTTGCAGATCTCGGTCAGCGGTACGCCGATGACCGAGATATCGTCGCGGAATTTCGCTTCGGGCAGTGGCTTGGTCGAATCGTAGAACAGGTAGCCGCCCGGCTCGATCTCCTTGATGTCCTGGTCCCAGGTCTGCGGATTCATCGCCACCATCATGTCGACGCCGCCGCGCCGGCCGCGCCAGCCGGCCGCGTTGACGCGCACTTCGAACCACGTCGGCAGGCCCTGGATGTTCGACGGAAAGATGTTGCGCGGCGCGACCGGAATGCCCATGCGCAGGATCGACTTGGCGAACAGCAGGTTCGCCGACGCGGACCCGGAGCCGTTGACGTTGGCGAACTTGACGACGAAGTCGTTGACGGCCTGGATCGGGCCGGCCGAAGCCTTCATTCCGCCGCCCTCGCTGCAGGCATCGGGCGCGCGCCGACCGCGTTGGCATACGGCTGGTGACAACGATGGCCGGCTTGCGCGATATCGAAGGCGAACTTTTGCATGTCCCAGGCACCAGTCGGACAGCGTTCTGCGCAAAGGCCGCAATGCAGGCAGACGTCCTCGTCCTTGACCATCACCCGCCCTGTCTTCAATCCGTTCGCGACATATAGATCCTGTGTCAGATTGCGCGCGGGCGCGTTCAGTCGCGCGCGGAGATCGGACTCGTCGCCGTCGCCGGTGAAAGTGATGCAATCCATCGGGCAGATGTCGACGCAAGCGTCGCATTCGATGCACGCCTTCGACGTGAAGACCGTCTGCACGTCACAATTGAGACAGCGCTGCGCCTCCGCGAATGCTTGCGCCGCATCGAAGCCGAGTTCGACTTCGACCTTGATGTTCTTCAGCGCGATCGACACATCCTTCAGCGGAACCTTGAAACGCTGATCGTTCGAGATCGCGTTGTCGTAGCTCCACTCGTGGATTCCCATCTTCTGCGAAACCAGGTTTACCAGCGGCGGCGGACGGATGGCGAGGTCCTCGCCGCGGCAAAACCGGTCGATCGAGATTGCGGCATCGTGGCCGTGCGCGACCGCCCAGATGATGTTCTTCGGTCCGAATGCCGCATCGCCGCCGAAAAATACCTGCGGCAGCGTCGATTGCAAGGTCCGCTTGTCGAGCACCGGCAGTCCGGACTTGTCGAAGTCGACGCCGGCGTCGCGCTCGACCCACGGAAACGCGTTTTCCTGGCCGACGGCGATCAGAACGTCGTCGCAGGCGAAATGGACATCGGGCTCGCCGGTCGGTACGAGCTGGCGGCGGCCGTCGCCGTCGCGTCTAGCTTCGACCTTCTCGAAGACAACGCCGGTGAGCCGGCCGCTTTCGTGGGTGAATGCTTTGGGTACGTGATAGTTGATGATCGGGATACCCTCGTGCATCGCGTCTTCCTTTTCCCAGGGCGACGCCTTCATCTCGTCGAAACCCGAGCGCACGATGACTTTGACGTCGGTCCCACCGAGTCGGCGCGAACTGCGGCAGCAATCCATCGCGGTGTTCCCGCCGCCGAGCACGATCACGCGCTTGCCGATTTTGTCGATGTGGCCGAAGGAAACGCTGGACAGCCAGTCGATGCCGATGTGGATGTTCGCCGCGGCCTCGCGGCGTCCGGGCAGATCCAGGTCACGCCCGCGCGGCGCGCCGCTGCCGACGAACACGGCGTCGTAGCCGTCGCCGAGCAGCTGCTTGAGGCTGTCGATACGCGATCCGCCGCGGAATTCGATGCCTAGATCGAGGACGTAGCCGACCTCCTCGTCGATCACCGACTCGGGCAAGCGAAACTTCGGGATCTGGCTGCGTATCATGCCGCCGGCGCGAGAGTCGCCGTCGTACACGACGCACTCGTAGCCCAGCGGCGCGAGGTCGCGAGCGACGGTCAGCGATGCGGGGCCGGCGCCGATCAGCGCGACGCGCTTGCCGTTCTTGCGCCCACGTTTGGGCAGCCGTTCGCGGATATCGTCCTTGAGGTCGGCCGCGACCCGCTTGAGCCGGCAGATGGCGACCGGCTCAGGCCTGATCGTGCTGCCGTCCGGCTGTCCTTCCTCGACCCGGCCGCGGCGACATGCCGGCTCGCAGGGGCGATCACAGGTACGGCCAAGAATTCCTGGAAAAACATTCGACTCCCAGTTGATCATGTACGCGTCGTTGTAACGACCCGCCGAGATCAACCGGATGTACTCAGGAACGGGCGTATGGGCCGGACATGCCCATTGGCAATCGACGACCTTGTGAAAGTAGTCGGGGACCGCGATGTCCGTCTGCTTCAATACTGCTCCTCCATTCGAGTGCGTCGATGCGCGCGCGGATGCGTCGCGCATCCGGGCGATTCGCTTGTGACCATCGGGTGCAAGTACCGGGTATAAGGCCGCTAAGTGGCGCCGATACTACGCCTCCGCGGCAGCTATGAAAAGGCCTTTGCTTTCAACTACTAGCAGTATGGCTTTTCATGTCGCCTCTAAACAACGGCGGAAGTGGCGGGATCACCAAGCCCGCTGCGATTCGACGCGGGGCGTACGCCTCGCGGCGAATCATGTGCCCGGCAGCTTGTGTACTACCGTGGAGCAAGCTTCCCTGCAGGCCGCGGGACGCGCCTTGGTCAGCGATCAAGGTCTCGCCGCTCTCGCCATTGCCGGTAGCGCGCAAGCGTCGCCGCATTGGGTGGATACGTGCCGGGCAACGCGCGCCCTTGCTCGATTTCGCGCAAGACGAACTCTTCCATGATTTCCTGCTCATGCGCGTCGCGGGCGACGTCGGCCGCGATGGCTTGCGGAATGACGACTACGCCTTCGCCATCGCCGACGATCACGTCGCCCGGAAATACCGCGACACCTCCGCAGCCGATAGGCACGTTGATATCGACAGCGTGGTGACATGCTAGATTCAACGGCGCACTGCCTCCTGCGCCGAAGACGGAAAAGTCCATCGCCGCAATCGCTTCGCTGTCGCGCAGGCAGCCATCGGTGACTACGCCGGCCGCGCCGCGCACCTTGAGGCGAGTAAGGAGGATATGACCTCCCGATGCGGCGCGAGTCTCGCGCCGGCAATCCATCACCAGCACCTGGCCGGGTGGAACCGATTCGATCGCCTTGCGTTGCGGGTGGTCCGGATTGTCGAATGCGCTAACTTGGTCGAGGTCTTCGCGCGCGGGGATATAGCGCAATGTGAAGGCTTCTCCGACCAGATTGTCCGCCGTGGCGCTCATCCTGTGCACACCCTGGATGAACACGTTGCGCAGGCCCCGCTTGAACAATTGCGTCGTCAGCGTAGCCGTGCTCGCACCCTTGAGGTGCTGTTGGGTTTCTGCGGACAGTGGCATCGAAGCGTCGTCCCGAGAAGTGATGGTCGCAGCAAGGGCGCCATCATAGCGCGAACTCCTGTCGGCTCCGCGGCCGCGGTTCAAGATTCGTTCAGCACCGCTCCGTTGCTGGCGATGATCTTCGAATAGAACTGCGCACTGTTCTTGGGCGTGCGCTTCTGGGTCGCGAAGTCGACGTGCACTATGCCGAAACGCTTCGAGTAGCCGAGCGACCATTCGAAGTTGTCGAGCAGCGACCAGGCAAAATACCCGCGGACGTCGACGCCGGCTTCGATCGCCGCGTGCATCGCGGCAACGTGTTTGCGCAGATAATCGACCCGCAGGGGGTCCTCGACGCGATTGCCTTCCGCGGTCGGCGGATCGAAGAACGCCGCGCCGTTCTCGGTGACGTACAGCGGAGGGTTCCCGTAGCGCTGCTTGACCCAGAGCAGGATGTCGGTCAAGCCTTGCGCGAAGACTTCCCAGCCGGTTTCAGTGTACGTGGCCCGCTTCTGGCGCACCGGCGCGGCGCGCAGCGGCCAGGCATCGCGGTCGAAGCGCGTGACGCTGCGCGTGTAATAGTTGATTCCGACGAAGTCGATCGGTTGCTTGATCAGCGCCAGATCCTCGGCCGGCCACCGCGGCCAGGCCTCGCCGAAAATCTCGCCAAGCTCGTCCGGATAGCGGCCAAGCAGCATCGGATCGAGAAACTGGCGATTCATGTAAGCGTCCGCACGCGCCGTGGCGGCGCGATCGGCGGGGTCTTCCGAGGCCGGATACTTGGGCTCGAGGTTGACCACCACGCCGATGCGATGCCGGCCTTCGTTGCGGTAAGCTCTTACCGCGGCGCCATGTGCTCGCAGCAACTGGTGGGTCGCGATCGGCGCCTCGAAGCGGTTGCGATGCCCGGGCGCGAGCGCACCGTGCAGGTAGCCACCGTCGGTGACGACCCAGGGCTCGTTGAGCGTCGACCAGAGCTTGACCCGGTCATCGAGCTTGCGAAAGAGCACCGTCGCGTAGTCGGCAAACCACCCCGCGATGTCCGGATTGAGCCAGCCACCGAGATCGTCGAGCGCGGCGGGAAGATCCCAGTGGAACAGCGTGACCATGGGCTCGATGCCCTGCTCGAGCAGGGTATCGACCAATCGCTCGTAAAAATCCAGACCCGCAGCGTTGACCGCTCCCCGACCGCCCGGCAGCACGCGACTCCAGGAGACGCTGAATCGATAGGCATTGAGCCCGAGCTCGCGCATCAGCGCGACGTCTTCGCGATAGCGTCGATAGTGATCGCAGGCGACGTCGCCGGTGTCGCCGTCGCGGACCATGTTCGGCGTGTGGCAGAAGCGCTGCCAGATGCTTGGGCCCGCGCCGTCGGCGAGCGGCGAACCCTCGACCTGGTACGCGGAAGTCGCGCTGCCCCACAGAAACTTCGCCGGGAATTCAATTCTTGCGCTCATGTTCGATCCATCTTTGGTTGGGTCTTCATCGTGCGTCGATCAGTACACTGGCCGGCAGTGCCTTGACGCGCAATTCGTCGCCGGAGAAACGCGCCGGCTTGCCGTTGATGCTCGCCGATCGCGGGGGCTTGCCGCCGGGCCAGACGAAGACGAAGCCACCCGGCGGCATACCGGATCCCGGTGCCAGGCGCAGCGCCACGCGGTCGCCTTCCCGGCGCAGCGTGTAGCTCAGACGGCCGTACGGCGTGCGCAGCCTGTCGACTGCGATGCCGCCTGCGTCGAGCCAGCCTGGCGCGATGCCTGCCGCCAGAACGATCGCATGATCGGCATCGCGCTCGTACGCGAACAGGTCCAGCGTCGCGCGAATGAAATCGGAAGCGACCCAGCCGTGTGGCATGTCGCCGACGAAGCGGGGCTGACGCGGATCGTGGCCGACGACTTCGGGCCACTGGTTCCACGCCGGCGGTCGCCGGTCGGCGAGAAAGAAGTCGAGCAGCTCCTGCGCGCGATCGCGCCAGCCCAGTCGCACGAACGTGCCAACGATGCGAAGCTCGTACGGCGTGTAAGCGTCCCAAGCCACCTTCCCATCGCGCCGATCGGTGAACTCGCGCCAGTAGCGCTCGTAGGTCGGCCGCACCAGATCGGGCGGCAGCGCTCTTGGGTCGCCTCGCGGTGCGAATGCGATGGCAGTCGACGTCGGATCGAAATCGCCGAGCTCCGCCGCACCGGGAAGATATCCGATCCCGCGCGCGGCGACGGTGGCGCGCAACGAATCGAGGAGGTCGCGGCGAAAGCCGTCGCGCTCGCCGCGCAGCCGGTCCGCTTCCGCCTCGTGGCCGAGCGCGTCACCGATATCGATCGCCCCTTCGTATCCCTTCAGCGCCCAGAAGTCGTCCCAATACGAGTGCATCGGCTTTGCCGAGTATCCCTCGTGGCTGATCGACGCCGGCAGCAGTCCGTAAGAGCTGCGCCTCTCCGGCGCAAGATTGGCGTCGGTACGCTCGGAGCGGCGCAGCGTGTCGAGGTAGCGCGCGGCTGCCCGGACGTGCGGCCACATCGCCTCGGCCAGCGCCCGGTCGCGCGTGTAGCGATAAATCTCGGCGGCGAGGAAGATGAATTCGCCGTTGCTGTCGTTTTCCGGGACAGGATCGGCGCCGCGCCGGTCGACGCAACATGGGACCTTGCCGCTCGCGAATTGATGCGGCGCGTACCAGCGCAGATAATCGGTGGCGACTCCGGCATCGCCGAGCCGCAGCAGCGCCTCCGCGATCATCGCGCCGTCGCGTATCCACGACCGTGCGTAGGCCCTCGTTCCCGGACGCAGCATCGGGCCGTCGCGCGTGATCAGGATATGCGCGAGCGAAGTGCGCAGCGCGTCGACCAGCGGCTGCGCCGCGGCGGGAACCTTGAGCGAAACGCGATTGAGCTTTTCGCGCCACGCCGCCGCGACGGCTCGCTGCTCGCTCGCCACCCAGGCATGCGCCGACATGCGGCGCATATCGGGGGGCGCCGCGCTCCCGGACAAAGGAACCACCAGATCGACCGCGTGGCTACCATGCGGCGGAAGTTCGAACTCATAGGCAAGCGCGCCGGAAGCGTAGCCCAGGGCGTCGTGTGCGCGCTCCGCGTCGGACCAGGCGCGATCGCGCCAGCAGCTTGGGCAGCGCGGCGGGGTCGGAGGAGAACGCGCCGACCCTGTCGGGCGGCTGGAGTGCGTACACCTTGCGCTCGTCGTTGACCGTGAACGCGGTTCCGCTCCAGGCGATATCGCGAATCGCGCTGACCCCACCGACGGTGTTCAGGAATTGCGCCGGCGGATTGACCTGGAATGGGCGAACGGCGAGCACGAGCTGCAGCGGCAGTCGATCGCTGGTCAGATTCGTAATCTCGTACCGGGCGATGAGGCGCGACGAGCCGCGCGTCCCCGAGGCAAACGACGATACCCTCAGCTCCCACTTCGGGTGCCGCCATCGCACGCCCGGCATCGGCAGGTAGCCGTCCAGCAGAAACGGATCCGCGTCGACGTCGGCCCAGGTGGTCGGCTTGCCAGCGGCGACGACGAACGGTTCGATCGAGAATCCGCCCTGCCCGACCTCGAGCGCGCCGTCGGTCGACAACAGACCGCTGTCGCTGCCGCCGTCGATGCCGACCAACGTCCAGTAAGCCTGCTCGCCGGAAAAGCCGCGCGGGAAATAGCCGCGCGGCGAATTGCGCGCAAGCTCTTCAACGAAGGCATTGCCCGATTCGCCAAAATCCGGCTCCTCGATTTCAATTTCCGCAAGGCCGTAAGCGCCGGCGGGCCCTTCTTGCAACGAGAGCCGCAAGTAACGGCTCTCGGCTTCCGGCAGCGCCAGCACATCGTTGCCGCCAATGCCTCCACTGACAACGCGCAGCGTCCTCCATCGCGCGGCGTCGTCGGAAATCTGCACCTCGTAGCGCGAAGCGAATGCCTGATCCAGCCAGTGCAGAACAACGCCGCCGAATTCGCGCCGCTGCCCGAAATCGAGCGTAAGGTTTTGCGCAGGACCGCTGGCGGGGTCGCTGCGCCAGGCGGTTGCCGATTGGCCGTCGACCGCGAGCGCCGGTTCAGCGCCGGACCGATGGGAAGACGCGTACACCGAAGGCGTCGGCCAGATCGCCGGCACCGGCGGGAGCTCGCGCACCTCAAGCCGACTGAACCGGACCGATCCTGCCCCGCCGCCGCTTCCCGCGGCCACAACGAACTCCAGTCGTGCCGCGCGCCTGAGCGTGTGCTCGGTCGTCGGGCCCCAGGCAAACTCGATCTCACGCTTCCTGATCCTGATCTGCTGCCACTGGCGCGGAAAGGCGAAATTCGGGCGATTGAACCACCATACGTTGTCGCCGCCGGCGTCGGTAAGCTTGAACTGGAAATTGTTCACCGAAGCGTCGGCGCGCATGTAAAAGGAGATCTCGTAATTGGCGGGCAAATCGAGCGGCAGCGCGCGGTCGGCGAGCGCGTAACCGGCCGTGCCGGCGAGATCGAAATCGAGCTGCAGCGCACGGCCGTCGATGCCCTCGGCCGCATGGATCGATGCCCGCACGCCGTCGGAGGCATCGGCATGCCACGCCGAAAGCTCGGCGAAGTCGTCGAGCAGGCGCGGCGCCGCTTCCGGCGCTTGCGCGGCCAGCGGCGGCGCCCAGGCGGCGAGCGCGGCGGCGAGCGTGATCATTGCATGCAATGCGATCCGCCCGCGCCACCGCAGGCCGTTGGAAGCAAGCGGTATCACCCTTTGATGCTTCCCGCCAGAAGTCCTTGCATGTAGTAGCGCTGCAGAGCGAGAAACAGCAGCAGCACTGGCAGCGTCGTCAGCACCGACCCCGCCATCATCAGCTCGTTGTCCTGCACGTGCTCGCGCGAAAGGCTCGCCAGCGCGACCGGCAATGTGTAGAGGTCCTTGTCGGTGAGGACGATCAACGGCCACATGAAATCATTCCAGGTCCCGAGCAGCGTGAATACCGCCAGCGTGACAATGATCGGTTTCAGCGCGGGCACGACGATAGCGCCGAAGATGCGAAACTCGCTGGCACCGTCGATGCGCGCGGCTTCCAGAAGCTCGTCGGGAATCGACAGCGCATACTGCCGCACCAGAAATATGCCGAATATTCCCGCCATCGCAGGCACGATGACGCCGCCGTAGCTGTTGACCAGGCCAAACTGTTTGAGCATAAGGAACAGCGGCACCATTGCGACCTGCGCAGGAATCACCAGCGCGCCGAGCAGCAGCTTGAATATGCGATCCCTTCCGGCAAAGCGGAGCTTGGCGAACGCATAGCCGGCGGCGACATTGAACACAAGTGACACGGCGGTCACCGCGGCGGCGAGAAAGACGCTGTTGACAAGATACCTGCCGACACCGGCACGGCCGAACAGCTCGCGATAGTTGTCCAATGTCGCGTGCTTCGGTACGAGCGGCGGCGGGTAGCTGCTCGCCTCGCCCGGAGACATCAGCGATACCGAGAGCATCCACAGCAGCGGAAACAGGGTGACCGCGGCCACGGCCAGGAGCAGCCCGTTCACCAGCGGCGCCTGGGCGCGGCGCTTTACTCGCCGGTCCATCTGTTGCCGCGAAGCTGCAGCGCTGTAACGGCGAAGATCAGCAGAAACAGCACGAACGCAACCGCCGAGGCGGAACCGAGGTTCCACCACTTGAATCCTTCTTCGTACATGAAGTACAGCACGCTGACGGTGCTCTGCAGCGGTCCGCCCTGCGTCATCACATAGGGCTCGGCGAACAGCTGAAAGTAACCAGCGATCGTCAGGATGCTGACTAGCAGCACGACGGGCGACAGCATCGGCAGCGTCACCGAACGGAATTGACGCCATATCGAGGCGCCGTCGATCTGCGCCGCCTCGTAGAGCTCCTCCGGAATGCTCTGCAGGCCGGCAAGAAAGATGATCATGTTGTAGCCGAAGTTTTTCCATATGGCGAAAAGAATGATCGCTGGCATCGCCCAATGCGGATCGCCGAGCCAGTCGATCGGATCGATGCCGATGCCGCCGAGCGCGTAGTTGAGCAAACCGTAGCGCGTGTTGAACAGATACCGCCAGATGACGGCGACTGCGACCAGCGTCGTCACCACCGGCGCGAACAGCGCAGTACGGAAAAACGGCTTGAATCGCGCCAGCCGGGAATGCAGCAGCAGCGCCGCCCCGAGCGAGGCACCGATCGACAGGGGCACGCCGGCGACGACGAAGTACAGCGTGTTGCCCAGCGCCTGCCAGAACAGCGGAGTCTGAACAAGCTTCAGATAGTTGCCGAAGCCCACGAAGCGCAGGTTGCCCAGATCGGCCAGCGCGTAGATGTCGAAATCGGTCAGGCTGATCAGAAACGCTGCAACGACGGGGAAGAAAAAGAATACGGCTATGACCAGCAACGCCGGGGCGACAAACCACCACGCGGCACGATCGAATCTCAACGCAGGCCCCCGCGCGCCAGCATCCAGCGACGCTTCTCGAGAATATCGTCGGCGCGCGCATCGAGCTCCTTCGCGGCCTGATCGACCGACAGCTGACCGGACACGGCGCGCTCGGCGACCAGCCTCATCTCGTTGGCGATGCGCTCCCACTCGGCGACCTTGGGCGCCGGTCGGGCGCGCTCGAGCTGCTCGCGGAACGCTCGCGCATAGATGTCGTCGGCGAGCGGCGGTTCGCTCCATGGTCTGCGCCGAGGCGGAAGATCGCCGGTAAGCTCGTGGAAGCGGAGCTGGACGTCCGGCCGGGCAAGATATTCGATCAGCTGCCACGCCGCGGTTTTGTTCAGCGAGGCGCGGAACACCACGAGGCTGGAGCCGCCGGCGATCGATGCGCCCGGGCCATTCGGGCCGGGCAGCGCCGCGGTGGCCCAGTCGCTCTGCACACTTGCGGGCAAACGGCGCTTGAACTCCGCGATGTTCCACGGGCCCGATATGTAGAACGCGAAGTAGCCGCGTCCGAACTCGTTCCATACGTTCGAGATGTCGACGCCGGTCGAGGCAGGTGCGAAGCCTTCGCGAAATGCATCGACATAAAATTGCAGCGCGCGGCGAAATCCGGCGCTTTCGAAATTCCCCCAGCGACCATCGTCACGCAGCAGCGGATCGTCCTGCTGCAGCGCCAACGCCAGCAGCGGTTCGAATTCGTTCAGCGGCAAGAGGATCGCGTATCGATCCGGCCCGGCGCGCTGCTTGATGGCCGCCATCATCCGCGTCCATTCCTGCCACGACGCCGGCGGCGAAGCGAATCCCGCCTGCGCGAGCAGGTCGCGCCGGTAAAACAAAAGTCGCGTGTCGACGTACCACGGCACGCCGTAGAGTGTGCCGCCGACGATGTTCGTTTCCCAGATGCCTTGGAAATAGTCGGCGGGATCGACCACCGGCGAGTCGGCCACGTATCGGTCGAGCGGCGCGATCGCCCCCAAGGCGACGAATTCCGGAACCCAGGTATTTCCCAGCTGGCAGATATCGGGCGTCGCATCCCCGGCGAAGGCGGTGAGAAGTTTTTCATGTGCCGCTGTCCAGGGCAGTTGCTGGACCTCGACGCGGATTCCGGGATGCGTGCGCTCGAACTCGGGCAGAAGTTGGACGACGACCTCGCCCTCGCGCCCCATTGCCCAGAACCTCAAAACGGTCTCACCGGAGGGCGGCGAGCGGCAGGACGCCAGCGACACCGCGGCAAAGGCGAAAAGGAGCACCGCCCCGCGCCATGGCGCGGGTGTGCTCGAACGATTCATCGCGAAGCGGTGGTGAGCCAGCCGCCCGAAAAGCCGGCGCGTTGCAGGCCGCTGCGGACGTAGGGATTGGTGTGCATCACCTGCCAGATCATGTCGCTGCGGTAATTCTCGATCATCGTGAAGATGGCTCCCTGATCGATGCCGAGGTAGTCGCCGTCGACCCAGCCGAATCCTGGGATGCACCGACCATGCTGCAGCGGTCCGTCGAAATTGAAGCTCAGGTTGAACGCATCGAGAAACCCGTACTTCGCGTAGATGTAGTTTCCGAAGCGCTTGTTCATTTCGAGCACGGCGGGGATCGCGAGTTCCGGCGCGAACGGGAGCGACGCCACCGCCGCCGTCGGCGCGAGCGTGCAATCGTCATGGGTGCCCGCGCCGGCGCCGATGCCGCGCGCGGCGTAGCCCCGAAACAGTCGCATGACCCCGGCAACCTCGAGTTCCATGTCCGCCGGGCCGTCGCTGGCGGTCAGGCCCCAGATCGTCGCGCCGTAGTCCTTGCATTGCCGCGGATTGGCAACCGCGTAGGCTTGCTGCGCGTAGATCGCGCGGCGCGTGTTCTGAAAGTAGTCGAGTCCCCGCCGCCGCATATAGGCATCCTGGACATTGCGGAAATCCAGCCAGACGTGCGTGTACTGGTGACCGAACAGCGGCGCGAAACCGAGGTACTCCTGGCCGAAGTGATTGCCCCAGGACCGGTCGTAGGTGCTCGTCCACTCGGTCCAGGCTTCCGGCCCCACGGGATGCGTCGGGGAGCCCAGCGCCAGCAGGTAGACGAGCATCGCCTCGTTATAGCCGCGCCAGTCGTATTCGAGAAATCCGTCTTCCGGCGACCAGCCGAGGCTGATCGCCGGCGCGTGCGGTTGCGCCCACTTCCAATCGACGCGACGGTAGATGTCGTCCACCAACGCGCGTATTTCCACTTCTGCCGGCTCCGAGCTGTCGAAATACGATTGGCAGAACAGCGCGCCTGCCAGCAGTATGGCCGTGTCGACGGTGGAAAGTTCGCTGTCCGCGAAGCGCTCACCCGTCTTCATGTCCAGGAAGTGGTAAAAAAAACCTTTGTAGCCGGAGACCCCGCGCCCGTGCGGGCTCTGCGGCGCATTGCGAAAGAAACGCAAGGTCGCAAGCACCCTTTGTCTCGCCACCTTGCGCGTGACGTAGCCGCGTTCGACGCCGACCGGGTACGCGGTGAGCGCAAAGCCGACCGCGGCAACACTCGAGAACGACGGCGTCGGATAACGATCCGGCACCAGGCCGTTCTTGGGATTGGCCGTGTCCCAGAAAAACCGGAACGTCCGCTCCTGAAGATCGATGAGAAATGGGTCGACGACCGGACTTGCCTTGCGCGATCCCAATCCGTCGAAACCGAATTTCGGTGCTTCGCTGCCGTGGACCATCGTGACGACCGCGCCTATCGTCACTATTGTCGCGGCAAGGCGCGCCCAGCGTCCTCGTGACATCGGCACGTCTTTGCGCACTATTTCACGTCCCGGTTCTGCACTGTCAGAAAAACTCCCGTAGGGCCAAACGCTTGGGTCGTGTTCTCGCGCGAACGCTGGAACATGCTCGATCCGCCCGCCGTAGGATAGCGGAACGCGCGCCAGCGGCGAAGAGGCGCGGCAGCTCGGCCCGACAAGACCAAGCTTCCGGCCGACGAATGCCCTCCGCGCTCGATGCACGCGCGAATCCTCCCGCCGGCCGATTCCGGCGCGGGTCTGCGTTCGATTAGAATAGCGATGCGAGCGACGGATGCTCGGATTTTCAAAGACATACGACTGGCATGGACACTACCGCAGCGCCGCCGCTTCGCCTGACTGAATTCAGTCACGGCGGTGGTTGCGGCTGCAAGGTCGCCCCGGGGGTGCTGCGGGAGCTGATCGCGAAATCTTCGCCGGGCCTGCTGCCGAAAGAGCTCCTGGTCGGCATCGAAACGTCGGACGATGCCGCCGTATATCGGCTCAATGACCGCCAGGCCATTGTCGCCACGACCGATTTTTTCATGCCTATCGTCGATGACCCATTCGACTTCGGCGCCATCGCCGCGACCAACGCACTGTCGGATGTCTATGCGATGGGCGCCACTCCGTTGTTCGCGCTCGCACTGGTCGCTATGCCGCTCGACCGGCTGCCGGTGGCGACGATCCGCGCGATCCTCGCCGGCGGCGAGGCGGCCTGTGCCAAGGCCGGCATTCCCCTGGCCGGCGGACACACGATCGATTCGGTCGAGCCGATCTACGGGCTGGTCGCGATCGGGACGGTGGACCCGGCAAGAGTCAAGCGCAACGTCGGCGCCATGCCGGGAGACGCACTGATCCTCGGCAAGCCGCTCGGCATCGGCATCTACGGGGCCGCCCTGAAAAAAAGGCAGCTCGGAGACGAACAGTACGCGGCAATGGTCGCGCAGGCGACGCAACTCAACACGCCCGGTATCGCGCTAGGCGGTCTCGAGGCGTTGCACGCGCTGACCGACGTTACCGGCTTCGGCCTGCTAGGGCACCTGCTGGAGATATGCCGCGGCTCCGGCGTGGGTGCGCGGATTGCTTTAGACAAGGTGCCGCTACTTCCCGGCGTGCCGGCGCTGGCGCGCGCCGGAATGGTCACGGGCGGATCGGCTCGCAACTGGGCCGGTTACGGCACCGAAGTGACCTGGCGTGCGCGCAGCGATGCCGCCGCGCAGGCTCTGCTGACCGATCCGCAGACTTCCGGCGGGCTGCTGGCCGCATGCGCTCCTGCCGCTGTCGAGCAAGTCCTCGCGCTGTTCAGAGACGAAGGCTTCGAGCACGCCGCCGTTATCGGCTCAATCACCGCGGGAGATCCGCGCGTTGTCGTCGACTGACCGAAAGCTCTGCCGAAACGCCATAAGGCCAAGGACCTCGCCATGACCGAACGCTCGCATCTACGCACGATCCCGTCAGCGGCCGCGATCCAGCATCCGGATTCGCTGCCGATCCGGTACCGCGACGTGCGCGCCGCCACCGAGGCGCTGGCCGCCGTGCTTTCGGACGAGGACTGCGCCATCCAGTCGATGCCCGATGCGAGCCCGGTCAAATGGCATCTCGCGCACACCAGCTGGTTTTTCGAGACTTTTCTGCTCGAGGCAGCACTTCCCGGCTATCGTTCGTACGATCCGGCGTTCCGGATTCTTTTCAATTCCTATTACAACACGGTCGGCGACAAGCATCCGCGGGCGCAACGCGGTCTGATTTCTCGTCCGTCTCGTCGCGATGTCGCCGCCTATCGCGCCCACGTCGACGAAGCGATGCAGCGATTGTTGGCCAGGCCCGATGCCGTCGACACCGAGCTCGCGGGCCTGATCGAGCTCGGTCTGCAGCACGAGCAGCAGCATCAGGAACTCATCCTGACCGACGTGCTGCACCTGTTGTCGTGCAACCCTCTGCAGCCCGCCTACATCGCACTCGCTGGAGGCGCTGGTCGCGCCGCGAGCGATGCAGCGGCGCCGTCCTGGATCGACTTTGACGGCGGTCTGGCGGAGATCGGACACGACGGCGTCGGATTCGCGTTCGACAACGAATTGCCCCGACACCACGAGTATCTCGCGCCGTTCGCACTGGCGAGCAGACCGGTCTCGAACGGCGACTATTTGGCGTTCATCGGGGACGGCGGCTACCGCCGGCCTGAGCTTTGGCTGTCGGAAGGCTGGGACTGGCTCAACGCCAGCGCGATCGCCTCGCCGCTCTACTGGCGGCGCGACGCCGGCGCATGGCGCCGCTTCACCTTGCGCGGCGCGCTGCCGATCGATCCTGCCGCACCCGTGTGTCACGTCAGCCTGTTCGAGGCGGATGCCTACGCGCGCTGGGCAGGCGCGCGACTGCCGACCGAATCGGAATGGGAGGTTGCCGCTGCGCGCGCTTCAGTCGATGGATGCTTCATCGAAGACGGCGCGCTGCTGCCGCGTCCGTCGACCGCCGCGGCAGGCACCCTGACGCAGATGTTCGGCGACGTCTGGGAATGGACGCAAAGCGACTACGCGCCGTACCCCGGCTTCCGTCCGGCGTCCGGCGCGATCGGCGAGTACAATGGAAAATTCATGTGCAACCAGTATGTGTTGCGCGGCGGCTCCTGCGTTACACCGCGTTCGCACATTCGCGCCACCTACCGCAATTTCTTCCCCGCAGCGGCTCGCTGGCAGTTTTCCGGTCTCCGCCTGGCGCGGGATTTGACGCGGAGCGCCTGACGGTCGACGAACGTTCGCCAAGCGATGCCGAACGAACCGCCACGCCGGCGCCGATAAACCTCTTGCGACCGGGCACACGGGCATGATCGCCAGCGGTTCGATGCCAATCGGGAGTCAGCGCGGCGGCATACGCCGGAGCAGCCCCATCGTAGCGCTGCTTGCCGCGGCGGCGCTATTGCTGCCAGCGGCCGCATTCGCCTTCGGATTCGATGACGTCGCGAAAGCCGCTGCACAGCGCGCGGCGACCCCGTTCAAGCCGCGGACCGACAAGCTGCCGGAAGCGCTGGCCCGGCTCGACTACGACCATTTCCGCGACATCCGCTTCAAGCCGGATCGTTCGCTGTGGCGGCCCGAAGGACTTCCGTTCGAAGTCGCCTTCTTTCACGAAGGTCTCAACTTCAGGGACCCGGTCAAGATCAACGAGCTAGTCGGCGACACCGTGCGCGAGGTGCGGTTCAGCCCCGAGCTTTTCAACTACGGCGCCAACGCCATCGATTCGCGCGAGATGCGCAGCCTCGGCTTTTCGGGGTTTCGAGTGCATTACGCGATCAATTCGCCAAAATACAAGGACGAGGTCCTCGTGTTTCTCGGTGCCAGCTATTTTCGGGCGCTGGGGAAGGGTCAGCGCTATGGATTGTCGGCTCGAGGTCTCGCCGTCGACACGGCGCTCGCTTCGGGCGAGGAGTTTCCGAAGTTCGTCGAGTTCTGGATTAGGAGGCCCGCGCCCGGTGCGACCGAGCTCACGATCTTTGCGCTGCTCGATTCGCGACGCATGACCGGCGCCTACACCTTCATCGTCAAACCTGGCATCGATACCGCGGTCGACGTCAAGGCCCGCCTGTTCCTGCGCGAATTCGTCAGCAAGCCAGGGATTGCGCCGCTGACGTCGATGTATTTCTTCGGCGACAACCAGCATCCGGCTCGCGACGATTACCGGCCCGAAGTGCACGACTCCGACGGCCTGTCGGTCGCGTCCGGAACCGGCGAATGGATCTGGCGGCCGCTGGTGAACCCGAAGCGGCTGCTGGTGACGTCGTTCACTGTGGCGAATCCTTCCGGCTTCGGCCTGTTGCAGCGCGATCGCGATTTCGAGCACTACGAGGATCTCGAGGCGCGCTACGATCTTCGGCCGAGCGCGTGGATCGAGCCCAAGGGCTTGTGGGGCACCGGGAGAATCGAGCTGGTGCAGATCCCCAGTCCCGACGAAACCAACGACAACATCGTCGCCTACTGGGTCCCCGACAATTCGCCCGTCCCCCTGCAGGCATACAACATCGAATACCGCATCCTGTGGCAGAAGGACGCCTGGACGCGGCCGCCGACCTCGTGGGTGACGCAAACGCGGCGCGGGCGCGGCTACGTCCGCAACGACGACGGCAGCATCGGCTTCATCATCGATTTCGACGGGCCTGCGGTGCGCAAGCTACCCGCGGATGCCAAGATCGAGGGCATCGCCTCGGCCGACGCCAACGGCGAAGTCGTCGAGCTCATCGGACACAGAAATGAGGCCACGGGCGGCTGGCGCCTCGCACTGCGCGTCAAACGTCGCGATCAAAGCAAGCCCGTCGAGCTACGCGCCTATCTGCGGGGCGCCAACAACGCGGTGTCGGAAACGTGGAGCTACATTCTTCCCCCCGACTAGACGGCGCAGACGATGCCGCCGATGTCTGTATCCGCTATCTGGATCGACTCCCGCTCGCGCCCGAACAGCGCGCTGCATTGCTGCGGCATGCCGCCGGCGATGCCGGACCGGGCCGCGACTCGCGCCGCGCGAAGATGCTGTTGCTGCACGAGGCTCTGGCCGGCGGCGACGTCGATCTCGGCAATCCCGCCGTAGCGTCGATCCGCCGGCGCCTCGAGCTCGCCTATGCGACGACCGAATCCGTCCATCCGCCACCGCTCGCTCACGACGCTCTCGGGCGAGAGCGACTGGTTACCGCACCGCCGCTGACGCGCACGTCGATGGTGCCGCGCGCCTGGCCGCGCGGCCTGCTCGCCCGTTGGTTCCTGCGCTTTGCGCGCCACGAAGAGCCGCGCACGACTGCGCCCGGATCGCGGCCGACCGGCCGCGATGACGTTCAGGAAGCGCCTGAGCGCCGCGCGGGATGGCGTCGTGCGGCGACGTTCCGGCGCGTCGTGCTGACCGGCCTGATCGTCTCCCAGACTTACATCGCTAGCAATTTCATGGTCGCCGTCCTGCCCTACCACGGGCGGCAACCTTTGGAGATCGCGATACTTGTGCTGTTCGCGATTCTCTTCGGATGGGTTTCGGCGGGTTTCTGGACCGCGATGGCCGGCTTCGTACTGCTGGTGTTCGGCACCGATCGCTATGCCATCACCAATGACGCGGCCGGCGATGCCCCGATCGACCCCGAGGCGCGGGTCGCGATCGTCATGCCGATCTGCAACGAGAACGTATCGAGGGTGTTCGCCGGGCTCGCCGCCAGCTACGAATCACTTGAGCGCACTGGAGAATTGCAGCACTTCGATTTCTTCGTGCTCTCCGACAGCAGCAATCCGGACACACGCGTCGCCGAGCTCGACGCGTGGCTCGTGATGTGCCGGGCCGTGGACGGCTTCGGCCGCGTCTTCTACCGCTGGCGGCAGCACCGGATCAAGCGGAAGAGCGGGAACATCGCCGATTTCTGCCGTCGCTGGGGAAGCCGTTACCGCTACATGGTCGTGCTCGATGCCGACAGCATCATGACCGGCCCCTGCCTTACCGCGCTGCTGCGACTGATCGAGGCCAATCCCGACGTGGGGATCGTCCAGACGGCGCCGCACGCCGCCGGACGCGAAACACTTTATGCGCGCGTCCAACAGTTCGCAACCAGCGTCTATGGACCGCTGTTCACCGCCGGATTGCACTTCTGGCAACTCGGCGAATCGCACTATTGGGGTCACAACGCGATCATTCGCATCGCTCCATTCATCCGGCATTGCGCGCTCGGGCGCCTGCCCGGGCACGGCACGCTGTCCGGTGAAATCCTGTCGCATGATTTCGTCGAGGCGGCGTTGATGCGGCGCGCAGGCTGGCAGGTGATGATCGCCTACGATCTCGACGGCAGCTACGAAGAGATGCCGCCGAACCTCGTCGATGAACTCACGCGTGATCGGCGCTGGTGCCGCGGCAATCTGATGAACTTCCGCCTGTTCCTGATGCGCGGTCTGCATGCCGCCCACCGCGCGGTCTTCATGAGCGGCGTCATGGCTTATCTCTCGGCGCTGCTGTGGTTCGTCTCGCTGATCCTGTCGACGGCCTTGCTCGCCGTTCACACGTTGAGCGCACCCAAGTATTTCATCGAGCCGTTCCAGCTCTTCCCGCTGTGGCCCGAGTGGCATCCGGAGTGGGCGATCGCCCTTTTCTCGGCCACGGCGATCCTGCTGTTTCTGCCGAAAGTGCTCGGCGCTCTGCTCATCGTCGTGCGCGACGCCTCCGATTACGGAGGCAGCGCTCGTCTAGTGCTCAGTATGCTCGGCGAGTTGCTGATATCGGCGATGCTCGCGCCGATACGCATGCTGTTCCACTCGCAATTTGTCGTCAGCGCCTTCGCCGGCTGGGCCATCCAGTGGAAATCGCCGACCCGCGAGGATGCCGAAACCAGCTGGCGGGAAGCGCTGCGGAGGCACGGGGCGCACACGCTGCTGGGCGTGCTTTGGGCCGCGGGCGTGTATTGGCTCAATCCGTCGTTCCTGTGGTGGCTGTTGCCGATCGTCGGCGCCCTGATGCTGTCGATACCGCTTTCGGTTCTCACCAGCCGCCTCCGGCTGGGCCGCCGGCTGCGTGCGGCGCGGCTGTTCCTGATTCCGGAAGAAACGCGGCCGCCGGTGGAAATACTCGCGATGATGCATGCGGTCGCCATCGCGCCGACGCCGCCGGGCTTTATCGACGCCGTCGTCGACCCGGCCACCAACGCGCTGGCGTGCGCCGCGGCCGTCACCCGGTTCACGCGGACCGCGCTGGACCAAAGCAATCGGCTGCAGAAAATCGACGTCGCCCTGGTGGAAGGCCCCGATGCCTTGAGCCCGCCATCGAAGCTGCGGCTTCTCGGCGATCCGGTCTCGCTGTCCCGTCTGCATTGGCTGGTCTGGACCTCGCCGGATGCGCATGTCGCGTGGCGGGAGGCGATGGCATCGCCGCGTCGCACGGGCGTGGTCATCGCGGCGCCGCCTCCCTGCCCCGCCCGCTCCGACATGCGATCGCCGGCCAACGTCTGATCCGGGCGTGAGCGAGGGCCAAACGCAGCAGTTGGCGGCCGGCGAGGGCGATATCGGCCTTTATCGCGCCGCCGACTTCCGCCTGACCGACGGTCAATGCACCGACTGCAACGCGATACCACAAGCGCTGTGGTATTTCCGCGACCAGGCGATCGCCGTACCGCAGGCCGGCGTACCGGTTTCGGGGTTTACCCGCGGCGTGAGCACCTTCGAAGACGTCGCGCGCTGGGCGGCGGCCCATGCGCCGGGAGCTCCCGCCGATTGTCCGACCCTGATCTGGATCGGCTCGCCTGCCGTGTTGCGCGGTGCGCGACTCGACGCCACCGGTACGCGCGTCACGGCTGCGGGGACGACGATGGTGTTCGACGTCGTGCCCAAGATCCCACTCAACCGCTCGTATTACAACGCGGCCTCGGTCGCTTATTTCGCCGGCAGGGCGCTGAAACTTCGGGGTGAAATAACCGGCGCCAAGTTCACCGCCCGCTCGATATGGCCCGAGGATTTTCGACTCGATACGGATGCCGCCGCGCCGTCGCGCGCGGTTGTCACGACCGCATCGCCCGAGGCGGTGCGCAGCTTGTTGCGCGCCGAGCCGCGCGGCGGCGCGACGAGCGGCTTCACCGCCATCAGCTTGTGGGAGCGAACGCCGGGCGCGGCGCGCCGCTGCGCGGGCAAGCCGGTGCTCGCCGCGATGCTCAACGGCGCCCAGGGCGACGACGACGAAGCCCACGGCGGCCACTTCGCGGTCGTGACCGGTCGCGTCGGCTCCGGTGGGGGCATCGACGATTGGCTGGCCAACAACTTCTACACGCTCGATCTGTTCAGTGAAAAAGGCATCGTCGCCGCGGCAGTGCCGCTCGACCGCTATCTCGCCGATCTGAACAGCGGCCAGGCCTGGTACCGACCCTCGCATCTGATCGTCGCGATCTTGAGTAGCGAACGCACGGCGAGTCACGTGCAGGGTGCGCTCAACCGGGTCTACAACCAGTTCTACCGCCATCAGCTGGTCTACGGCAACGTGACGATGAATTGCGCCGGCATCAGCATCGACACGCTCCGGGCGCTGGGCTGGAACCTCCATGCGCGCGGGCCCACCAGCCGCGTGCTGGCATGGCTGGGTGTGCCCTGGTTCGCGCTCCGCGACCGAAGCGTTGCCAAGGCACGCCAGGCCTTCGATTACCTGACCGAGGACGGCACGCGGATGCTCCCGGCGGCGGCGTTCGAGGAAACGGCCGCCGATCTGTTACGGCTCGCGGCTCGGCAAGCGCCGCGTGATCTCACCTCTTTCGAGGCGATGCTCGCGGAGGACGTCGAGGCGCTGGTGTGGCTGCGCGTACCGCAACTGCCGTCGAGCCGCGTCTGGGGCGATTTTGCCGTCGTGACGGGTCGCGAGTATGCAGCGCGACTGCCAGCCGATCGCAGCCAGGCGGTCATCATCCCGGTGCCGCCCCGTCCGTTCCCGCCCGAGCTTCGGGACCCCGATCTGCTTCCGCTCCCACCCAGCCGCAGCGCGCGGGCCGTTGCGTTGTGGGCTGTCGTTTCGCTCGTGGGCATTCCCTGGCTGTTCTGGCGCTGGTGGCGAAGTCGAAAGTCCGGAGAGAAGTTGCTTGACTTAGCCAAATATTTCCACTATTTTGGAAATATGGAAGACTACTTTGGCACTGCGGTCGCTTGCTGCGCTGGCGCAGGACACGCGGCTGCGCGTATTCCGGTTGCTGGTCCAACAGGGTCCCGCAGGCCTGCCGGCCGGCGACATCGGAAGGCAACTCGACCTGCCACCGGCGACATTGTCATTTCATATCAAGGAACTGGCGAACGCTGGCTTGGTGTCGGCCCGGCAGCAGTGGCCGCCATATCTACTATTCCACCGACTTTGCCGCCATGCGCGAACTGGTCGCCTACCTAAGCGAAAACTGCTGCCGCGCCACCGTCATAGACGAGCGATCGGCAGATCGCCTGTGGCCCCGAATGCGCGCCGCAGGTTTCGGCCGAACGCGCGCTGTTCGCGATTCCGAAGCCCAATGTACGACCCAAAGGGAGAGCCGCATGAAGTCCCCACGCCAGGCGTGGGGCCCCTCGCCGCGGGCTCGCGTGGTTACTGCATGAACCAGCCGTGGCTGACGACCAGCGACTGGCCGGTGAGCGCGTTCGACGGAAACGAAGCGAACAGCAGCGCGACCAGGGCGACGTCCTGCAGCGTCGTGAATTGACCGTCGACGGTGTCCTTCAACATCACCTTCCTGACCACGTCTTCTTCGGAGATGCCCAGCGTCTTGGCCTGCTCGGGTATCTGTTTGTCCACGAGCGGGGTGCGCACGAATCCCGGACAGATGACGTTGGCGCGGACGCCATGCTTGGCGCCCTCCTTGGCGACGACTTTCGCCAGGCCGATCAGCCCGTGCTTGGCGGTGACGTACGGCGCCTTCAGCAGCGAGGCCTCCTTCGAGTGTACTGACCCCATGTAGATGATGCTGCCGCCGCGCTTCGAGGCGTACATGTGCGGCAGGCAGGCCCGCGTCGTGAGAAATGCGCCGTCGACGTGGATCGCCATCAGCTTTTTCCATTCGGCGTAGCTGAAATCCTCCAGCGGATGGACGATCTGGATGCCGGCGTTGCTGACCAGAATGTCGACTCCACCGAATGCAGCGACGACGGCGGCGACGCCATCGTTGACCCCCTGCTCGTCGGTCACGTCCATCGCAACGCCAATCGCTTGTCCGCCGCCAGCGCGGATTTCTCCCGCGCATGCATCGGCGGCGGTCTTGTTCACGTCGGCGATCGCCACTTTCGCGCCTTCGCGCGCGAAGGTCGTCGCTATTTCCCTGCCGATGCCGCTTGCCGCACCGGTCACGATTGCGCACTTGTCTTTGAGTTTCATCCCGGGTCCTCGCCGTTCGAAGTGATTTAGGCGTCGGAGCACGGGGCCGGAGGCTCCCCGCTACGATGCATCGTATCATTCGGACATGCCCGCGCTTCTCACCGACCACACCTTCTGGGTCAACGTTTTTTTTGCCGTCGAATGGGCGGTGCGTATCGCGATGATCGTCGTCGTGCCCTTCCGCCGCTCGCCCGAAGCGGCGAAGGGCTGGCTGCTGCTGATCTTTTTCGAGCCCGCGATCGGCATCGCGCTGTATTTGCTGATCGGCCGTCCGACGTTGCCGGCCTGGCGCATCCAGCGCCACGTCGAGTTCACTGCGCTCTCCAAGCCCGTCGTACGAGCGGCTCGGCCGCGACCCGAACATCTTCCATCCGCAGCTCGGCCCAACGCTCGACCACGCGGTGACGCTGGCGGAAAACCTCGGCCGGCTGCCGATACTGGGCGGCAATTCCGCGGAGATCCTCGCCGACTACGACGGGACGATCGACCGGTTGATCGCAGACATCGACATGGCGCACGACCACGTGCACCTGCTGTTCTACATCGTCGCCGACGATGCCACGATGGCGCGCGTCATCGAAGCGCTGGCGCGCGCCGTCGATCGCGGCGTCGTTTGCCGTCTGCTGGCCGATTCGCTGGGGTCGCGCCCGATTTCGGCCGGATGTTGCCGCGACTTGCTGGCGGCGGGAATTCTGGCCGAGGAGACGCATGCGCGTCGGCTTCTTCCGCCGCCGCACCGGCCGCATCGACCTGCGCAACCACCGCAAGATCGCCGTGATCGACGGACGCATCGCGTACACCGGATCGCAGAACCTGGTCGACGCGACGTTCAAGCGCGGTCTCACCTATGAGGAGCTGAACGTGCGCCTGAGCGGGCCGATCGCACTCGAGCTGCAGGCGGTTTTCGTCGAGGATTGGTATGTCGAGACCGGCGAGTCGCTGACCGACGTGCGCTACTTTCCGGACCCGAGGATCGCCGGCGACGTGACCGCGCAGACGCTGCCGAGCGGCCCCGGCTATCCGCGCGAGAACAACCAGCGCCTGATCGTCTCGCTGATCCATGCGGCGGCGACGCCGCATCGTCATCACGATGCCCTACCTGGTCCCCGACGAGGCACTTGCTGCAGGCGCTGCAGACCGCCGTGCTGCGCGGCATCGACGTGACACTGGTCGTGCCGCTGCAAATGGATCAGATCCTGGTGTATCTGGCGCAGCGCTCGTATTACGACGAGTTGCTGGGTTCCGGGGTCAAGATCTGCCGCTATGGCAAGACGGTTCCTGCATGCCAAGCACGTGACGATCGACGATCAGCATCGCCTGGATCGGGTCGTCGAATCTCGACGTGCGCTCGTTCGCGCTCAATGCCGAGATCGTCGTGCTGCTCTACGACGCCAACGTGTGCGCCAGCCTGGCGCGCGAACAGGCGCGCTATCTGCGCGACGGACAGATGCTCGACCCGGCCGGGTGGTCGCGGCGGCCGGCGGTCGTGAAGGTCGCCGAGAATCTGGCCCGGCTGCTCGGCCCGCTGCTTTGATCGGCCGCTCAGGGGGCCCGGACAACGATCCTGCCGCTCATGTAGGGATGAACGGCGCAGATGTAATCGTAGCTGCCGGCCTGGTCGAAGGTCCGCGCGAATTTCGCTCCCGGGAGCAGCGGATTCACGCCCTGCGCCCCATCCTTGTAGGCGAGGCCGTGCGGCGCGCCGTCGTCGTTGCTCCAGGTCACGGTGTCGCCGACCGCGATCGTCAGCTCGGCGGCGTAAATGGGAAATTGGCGATCGATACCGTCGCGGCCCTGGCGGGATTCGTCGCCGGCCGCTGCACGACGACCTTGCGCGGCGAGTTGCCGACGGCGATTGTGGTCACCTGCCCGCTAGTCAGGCCGACCACACTCAAGTCGTTCGACCCCTCGTTGGTGACGTAAGCCCGCTTGCCGTCGCCGCTTACGGCCACCCAGTGCGGCTGCTTGCCGACGGCGATCGAGCGGAGCGGCGCGTTGGTCGCCGGATCGAACAGCAAGAGCTCGCCCGGACCCTGCACTACGACCGTGGCCGCGGGCGCGCCGCGCCGGCCGCCAAGGCAAGCAGGGCGGCGAGGACACGTGCGGGGACGGAGTTGAGGCTGGCGTTGCGCGCGGTCATGGCGGGCTCCTGGTCGTCGCAGTTGAACAGCACGGGCGTACGGTCGACGCCTTCCGCAATGCATACCGGGAGTCGCCGTCGTTTATTCCCGCGGGAATAGAGCGAGGGCGCGATCGGTATATATCGATTCAGCCATGCGATCGGCACAGGTATGGAGTGGTGGGGGGTATCGGACGTCTCGCCCGATGTGCTTGCCGCATTCGTCGAGCGGCTGGCGCACGACGACACGCGCTAAGGCGCGCGCCGCGCGGTGAAGCAGGGTGTCGGACTCGACGCCTAGCGGTGCTTGAAGTCGGGCTTCCGTTTTTCGACGAACGCTCGCATGCCTTCCTTCTGATCGTCCAGCGCGAAGGTCGCATGGAATTCGCGGCGCTCGGAAAGCAGCCCTTCGGACAGCGATGATTCGTACGCGCGATTGATCGCTTCCTTGATCTTGAGCACCACCGGCAGCGAATAGCCGGCGATTTTGGCGGCGACCGCCAGCGCTTCGTCGAGCAGTTTGTCGGCCGGGACGACGCGGGCCACCAACCCCGAGCGCTCGGCTTCCTGCGCATCGATCATGCGGCCGGTCAGGCACCAGTCCATCGCCTTGGCCTTGCCCACAGCACGCGGCAGTCTCTGCGTCCCGCCCATGCCAGGCATCGTCCCTATGGTTATTTCCGGCTGGCCGAACTTCGCCGTATCGGCGGCGATGATCAGATCGCACATCATCGCCAGCTCGCATCCTCCTCCCAGCGCATAGCCGGCCACCGCGGCGATCACCGGTTTGCGCGTCGCGCGCACCGATTCCCAGCTCATGATGTAGTTGTCGGCGTAGACCTTCTGGTAGTCCCACTCGGCCATCGCGCCGATATCGGCGCCGGCGGCGAACGCCTTGTCGTTACCGGTGATGACGATCGCGCCGACGGCAGCGTCGGCATCGAGCGCGACGAGCGCGCGACCGAGCTCATTGGCCAGCGCGTCATTGAGCGCATTCATCCTCTGCGGCCGGTTGAGACGGACGATGCCGACGCGCCCTCGCGTCTCGACGACGATGTTCTCGTATGGGTCGCTCATCTTGCCTTCACGGTTTGTCCGGGTCGAAGTGGCTGGCCAGCGTCGCCCAACAGCGGTAGTACTCGGGTTGGCGTTGCGCCGATTCCAGCGCGAACCGGGTCGGATGGATGGCGGCGCGCGTCTCGAACATGAACGCCATCGTGTCGGATACGCGCTGTGGCTTCGACACGTCGGCCGCGGAGGCACGCGCGAAGGTTTCGGCGTCGGGACCGTGACCGCTCATGCAATTGTGCAGGCTCGCCCCACCCGGCAGGAATCCTTCGGCCTTGGCATCGTAGACGCCTTCGATCAAGCCCATGAACTCGCTGGCGACGTTGCGGTGAAACCACGGCGGGCGAAAGGTATGCTCCATCGCCAGCCAGCGCGGCGGAAAGATCACGAAGTCGATCGAGTCGACGCCAGGGGTATCGCTGGGCGATTGCAGGACAAGAAAGATCGACGGATCGGGATGGTCGAAGCTGGTCGACCCCATGGTGTTGAAACGCTTGAGATCGTATTTGTACGGCGCGTAATTGCCGTGCCAGGCGACGACGTCGAGCGGCGAATGATCGATCGCCGCCGTCCAGAGATTGCCCATGAACTTCGCGATCAGCTCGAAACGGCCGCTTCGCTCCTCGTACCATGCGGTCGGCGTCAGGAAGTCGCGCGGATTGGCGAGTCCGTTCGAGCCGATCGGGCCAAGGTCGGGCAGTCTGAGCGCCGCGCCGAAGTTTTCGCACACGTAGCCTCGCGCGTCGGCATCGAGGAGCTCGACCCGGAAGCGCACGCCGCGCGGAATGACGACGATTTCGTGCGGCGCGGCCGCGATGCGCCCGAGCTCCGTGTCGAAGCGCAGCCGGCCTTGCTGCGGAACGACCAGCAGCTCGCCGTCGGCGTCGTAGAAAAACCGATCGCGCATCGACCGGTTCGCCGCGTACAGATGAATGCCGCAGCCGATCTGCGTCGCAGGTGCGCCGTTGCCGGCCATTGTCACCAGGCCGTCGACGAAGTCGATCGGCGTCGAGGCCGACGGCATCGGGAGTGGATCCCAGCGCAGCTGGTCGGGCGGCGTCGCCAATTGATCGAAGCGGCTTTCGATGCGACCGTTGGAGATCCGGCGGAAAGGCTCGTGCACGGCAGCCGGCAGGATGCGGTACAACCAGGCGCGACGATTGGCGGCGCGCGGCGCGGTGAACGCCGTTCCAGACAGCTGCTCCGCGTAGAGTCCGTACGGCGCGCGCTGCGGCGAATTTTGCGCCTCGGGCAACGCTCCGGGCAGTGCTTCGGTGGCGAACTCGTTGCCGAATCCCGATTGGTAGCTCAACGCGGCGTCGGCGATCGCGGCGCCGGCGGCGGCGGCGCGCCGCGGCCGTTGCACGGCGTCGTCGTTCGGTGGTCTTGATCGTCATGAGGTTTCGCCGCGGCTCATTTTACCGCGCCCAAGTCCTGGCGTGCCGCGACGAGCGCCTCGCGCAGCACGGTCGGGTCGCCGACGTGGTTGGCTAAAAGCAGGATCAATCGCGCGTTGAAGAGCGCGCTTTGCGCATCGGTAAGGTCGCGGTGCGCATCGATCAGTTCCTGGTAGAAATCGTCAGGCGCCGGCAGATTGGGCTCGGTGTTGAGCGTCGTCATGCCGCCGCCTTGGCGGCTTGCGCCGGCTGAGCGGTGGCGCGCGCAATCGCCGCGCGCACCGCGCCGAGCTCGAATGCGCGCCAGCGCGCACAGACATGCTGGTCGGGCCGCAGCAGGTAGCAGGTGCCGGGCAGCGCGTCGTATCGCTTGGCGGCGAGACCCTGACTGTCCTCGATCCCGCACGTCCCGCCCACCGGCGCGCCGCCCACCTGCACGACCGCGCACCCGATTCCGTCTCGCGCGAGCGAACGCGCCGCGTCGGCCGGCACAGCACTTCCGAAGCAAAGCAGCGTGAAGCCGCCGTCCAGATAGCCGAGCAGCCAGCCGCCGCGTGGACCGGCGACCGGAGCGTCGACGGCGACTGCGCCCGGCGCCAGCCCGCCGGCGAACACGGCTCCCGCGCTGTCCGCCGTGTTGAGCGGCGATCCGAAGAGCGTCGCCGGAAGCGACAGCCGGCCGCTGTTGACGAGTGCCCGCGCGAACGGATAGCGCTTGGCCAGTCCCAGCACGGCGTCGCGAAAGATCCGGCTCACGTTGCTCTTCGGCGTGATGAAATCGGTGCTTCGCGTCGAGTGCCGAATGTTTTCGTCGGCGGCGTAGCCCCGCTCGGTATCGTAGCTGTCGAGCAGGCACTCCGGTGCCTGCCCGGCGAGCACCAGCTCGAGCTTCCATGCCAGATTGTCGGCGTCCTGGATGCCGCGAATTCGCGCCCCGCGCGCCGAACGGCGACACCAGGTGCGCGGCGTCGCCGGCGAACAGCGCGCGGCCGTGCCGGAACGAGCGCATGCGCCGGCACTGGAACGTATAGACGCTTGCCCATTCGATCTCGAACTGCGCCTCGTCGCCCAGCATGGCGCGGATTCGCGGAACGATGCGCTCCGGCCGCTTTTCTTCCTCGGGATCGGCATCCCAGCCGAGCTGAAAGTCGACCCGCCAGACGTCGTCGGCTTGGCGATGCAGCAGCGCCGACTGGTTGGAATGAAACGGCGGGTCGAACCAGAACCGGCGCTCGGCCGGAAAGCCGGAGCTCATGTGGATGTCGGCGATCAGGAAGCGATCGTGGAACACCTGACCTTCGCACTCGAGCCCAAACATGTTGCGGATCGGGCTCTTCGCGCCGTCGGCGACGATCAGCCAGTCGGCATGCACCGTGTATTCACCGTCGGGCGCGCTGATGCGCAGCGCGACGCGGTCGGCTTCCTGCTCGACGCCGACGACCCTGCTGCGCCAGCGCAGCTCCGCCTGCGCAAGCTCGCCCAGTCGCTCGACCAGGAACTGCTCGACCCAGTACTGCTGCAGATTGATGAACGCCGGCCGGCGGTGACCCTCGCCGGGCAGCAGGTTGAATTCGTAAACCTGCTCGTCGCGAAAGAAGACCCGGCCGACGTTCCAGCCGACGCCCTTTTGCACCAGCCTCTCCGCGCAGCCCAGGCGGTCGAGGATCTCGAGCGTGCGCTTCGACCAGCAGATCGCGCGCGAGCCTACGCTGACCGTGTTGTCCTCGTCGACCAGCAGCACATCGATGCCGCGCAGCGCGAGATCGATCGCAGCGGTCAGGCCGACCGGCCCGGCGCCGGCAACGACTACCGGCCAGTGGCGGGTCGCCCCGCCCGCGTCGGCGGGCCTGACATACGGGTAGACCGGATGGGTGTAGGTCTTCAACGGCACGACGCGGCAGCGCTAACCTTCCAGCGACTCCCACATCTCCTTGTCGCGCTGCGCGGTCCATATGCGCGGATCACGGTAGTGCGTCGCTTCGTCATAAGCGCGCGTCACATCGAACGGCAGGCAGTGATCGAAAATTACCCAGTCGCCGAACTTCGGCTTCAACGCCGCGTACGTCTCCTTGTACACGGTCCTCAGGTCCTTTCCGCCCGCCGCTCCCGCTTTCACTGCGCCGAACATCTCGGTGATGAAACGTCGCGTGCCGTCGAGTCCTGCCGCGACCTGCGCCTCGGTTTGCAGCGCCGCGCCGCGGCCCGGCACCAGCTTGGCCGGCTTGAGCGCAGCAATTGCGTCGAGTGTCGCCGGCCAGTCGCTGAGGTAGGCGTCGCCGGTATACGGCGTCGTTTGGTATTCGACCAGGTCGCCGGAAAAGAGGATCCGTTCCTGTGGCAGCCAGACGACGGTGTCGCCCTTGGTATGCCCGCGCCCGAGCTGCATGATCTCGACCTGCAGCTTGCCGATCCAGAGCGTCATCCGTTTTTCGAAAACCAGCGTCGGCCACGTCAGGCCGGGCACCGATTCGACCGCCTGGAAGAGCCGCGGAAAACGCTCGATCTCGCTTTTCATGTCGGCTTCGCCGCGCTCGACGATCAGATCGTAGGTGTCGCGGCTGGCGATGACGTGCTGGGCCCCGTAGCCCGAGGCGCCGAGCACGCGCACGGCGTGATAGTGCGACAGCACGACGTAGCGGATCGGCTTGTCGCTGACCGTGCGGATGCGGCGGATCACGTCCTGCGCCATCACCGGCGTGGCCTGCGTGTCGATGACCATGATGGCGTCGTCGCCGATCACGATGCCGGTGTTCGGGTCGCCTTCGGCCGTATACGCGTAGGCGTGATCGGATAGCTTGTCGAAGCTGATCTTCTTTGCTTCCAGATCGGCTTGCGAAGCGAATTTCTTGTCGTTCATCGCGTGTTCCCGGGTACGAAGGGGCTGCCGCTGCGGCGGAGATGCTCACATTGTAGGAGGGATTGCCGCGGCCCGCACGCGGCGATGGGGTAGCTACGCCGGGTAGAGTCCCCGCACTCTCGCGTGCAGCCTCGCCAGGCCCAGCAGCGCATCGAGTGCAGGAGTGGCGACCTGCACCCGTTCGCCGATCTCGCGCACGGCGCTCAATAGCACGTCGATCTCGACCGGCCGATGCGCTTCGACGTCCTGCAGCATCGACGTCTTGACCGCTCCGAGCCGGCGGGTCACGGCATTGCGGTCCTCGCCGCTCTGCTGCGATCGGACAGCCGATCTTGGCGCCGATCGCGGCGGCCTCGCGCATCACGGCCAGGCAGAATCCGTTGACCAGCTCGTCGTCGAGGATGCGATCCATGCGTCGCGCCGGTCAGGGCCGACACCGGGTTCATCGTCATGTTGCCCCACAGCTTGTACCAGATGTCGCGCTGGATGCAGGCCGAGACTTCGACGTCGAAGCCGGCGCGCCGGAGTTGCGCGGGCGATCGCCGTTGGTGCGCGGCGTCGCAGTCGCCCGCCGGCTCGCCGACGATCAGACGCTGTCCGCCGTGGTGGTGCACCAGCCCGGGCTCGGGCGTCGAGCACGACGCATGGACGACGCAGCCGACGATGCGGCGCGCCGGCAGCGCCGCGTCGATGCGGCCTCTGGGATCGATCGAGCGAGAGCTGCATGTCGCGATACGCCGTGCCGAATCCGTGAAAGAACCACCATGGCACGCCGTTCATCGCGGTGAGCACCGCCGTGTCCGGACCAAGCAGCGGACCGACGATCGCCGCGACGCCGGCGAGCGACGGACCCTTGACCGCTACGATGACCAGATCCTGCGCCCCGAGCGCGGAAGGCGACTCGGCGACATTCGCCGCGGCGCTGATCAGATCCTTGCTGCGTTTGCAGCCGCCAGCCGTGCGCGCGCAACGCGTCGGCGGTCGCGCCGCGGGCAAGCACCGCGACATCCGCCCCGGCACGCGCCAGCCGCGTGCCGATGAAGCCGCCGATCGCGCCGGCGCCGACGATGCAGATCTTCAGCGCGGATCCCGGGTCTTGTGCAGACGGCTCGACCGCCGGCGGCGAATCTGATCGGGCGATCGCCAAGTCAGCCTCCCCGCGCGCGCCGCCGCGCCGCCGTCCTCAAACCTTCGGCCTCTTGTCGACGACGCGTTTCGCCTTGCCTAACGAGCGCTCGATGCCGCCGCTTTGAACGACACGCACAGCGGCGCTGACGCCGATCAGGCTCTTGATATGGTGCGCGAGCTTGGCACCGGCGGCTTCGCCATCGGCGCCGCCGGCTCCCGGCGCGCGCTCGACCAGCACGGTGAGCTCGTCCAGCGCCTTGGGGCGCGTGATCTCGAGCTGGTAATGCGGCGCCAGCGCGTCCTCCTTCAGGATCAGCTCCTCGACTTGCGTCGGAAAGACGTTGACGCCGCGGATGATTATCATGTCGTCGGAGCGCCCGGTGATTTTCTCCATGCGGCGCATCGAGCGCGCCGTCGCCGGCAGGAGCCGGGTCAGGTCGCGCGTACGGTAACGGATGATCGGCAGCGCCTCCTTGGTCAGCGAGGTGAACACCAGCTCGCCCTTCTCGCCTTCCGGCAGCACGCGGCCGGTCTCTGGATCGATCACTTCCGGGAAGAAATGGTCCTCCCAGATCGTCAGGCCGTCCTTGGTCTCGATGCACTCCTGGGCCACACCTGGACCTATCACTTCGGACAAGCCGTAGATATCGATTGCATCGATGTCGAGCTTCGCCTCGATCGCTTCTCGCATCGTCGCCGTCCAGGGTTCGGCGCCGAAAATGCCGATTTCGAGCGATGTCTTCCTCGGGTCGATGCCCTGGCGCTCCATTTCCTCGGCGATCGCCAGCATGTACGACGGCGTCACCATAATGATATTGGGCTTGAAATCCTGGATCAGCTGCACCTGCTTTTCGGTCTGGCCGCCGGACATCGGGATGACCGTCGCGCCCAGCCGCTCGGCGCCGTAGTGGGCACCCAGGCCGCCGGTGAACAGACCGTAGCCGTAGGATATGTGGATGATGTCGCCGGCGCGCCCGCCGGCGGCGCGAATCGACCGCGCCATCACGTTCGCCCAGGTGTCGATGTCGCCGCGGGTGTAACCGACGACCGTCGGCTTGCCGGTCGTGCCCGAAGAGGCGTGGATGCGCACGACCTCTTCGCGCGGCACCGCGAACATGCCGAACGGATAGTTGTCGCGCAGGTCGGCCTTGACGGTGAACGGAAAGCGCGCGAGATCCGCGAGCGACCGGCAATCGCGCGGGTGCACGCCGGCCCGATCGAACGCCTTGCGGTAATGCGCGACATGGTCGTAGGCGTGCGCGAGCGACCATTGCAGGCGCTGCAACTGCAATGCCTGCAGTTCGTCGCGGCTCGCCGTTTCGATCGGCTCGAGATCGCCCCGCGCGGGCTTCCTGACGGCCATGCCAATCTCCTCCTGCGCTCGCGCCGACTAGGCGGGCCTGTCGGCGCCATCCACGACGTGCCCCTTGATCCGGTACGACTTGCCGCGAAAAAAGGCGATCGCGGCGCCGTCCTGGTTGGTCACTTCGATATCGTACACGCCGGTACGGCCGCTGACGCTACGCTCCTGCGCGACCGCGGTGAGCACGTCGTCCTCGCGCGCAGGTGCGACGAATTCAATCGTGCAGCCGGACGCCACCGTCATCAGATTGTAGCTGTTGCAGGCGTACGCGAACGCGCTGTCGGCCAGCAGGAAAATGAAACCGCCGTGACAGATGAGGTGCCCGTTCAGCATGTCGGCGCGCACGCGCATCGAGAGCTCGGCACGACCGGCGCCGACGCGCACGACGCGCATGCCCAGCGCCTGCGAAGCCACGTCGCGCGCATACATGCTTGAAGCCACGCGCTCGGCCAGCGCCTGCGCTTCGGCCGGACTCGCAGCCGGATGATGCTCGCCCATCGGGATCAGCTCCCGCTCATTTCCCGACGAAATGCGGCGGACGCTTCGCGGCAAACGCGGCAACCCCTTCGCGGTAGTCCGCGCTCCTGCCGAGCTCGCGCTGCAGATCGCGCTCGAGATCGAGCTGCGCTTCGAGCGTGTTGCCCGACGCGGCATAGATCGCCTGCTTGGTCGCCGCCAGCCCGCGCGTCGGCGCGCTGGCCAGTTGCCGCAGCATCGCGTCGACAGCCGCCGGCAACTCGGCGTCGTCGACGCAGCGCCAGATCAAGCCCCAACTCGCGGCCTGTTCGGCGGAGAGCTTGTCGCCCAAAAAGGCGAGGCCCATCGCGCGCGCGGTGCCCACCAGCCTCGGCAGCCAATAAGTCCCTCCCGAGTCGGGGATCAGGCCGATTCTGCTGAACGCCTGGACGAAGCTCGCCGACTTCGCGGCGATGACGATGTCGCAGGCGAGCGCGATGTTGGCCCCCGCGCCGGCGGCGACGCCGTTGACCGCGCATACGACCGGCAGCGGCAGCGCGCGCAGCGCGAGCACCAGCGGCTTGTAGTTGCGATCGATCGACGCGCCCAGATCGACCGGTTCGGCACCCGGCGCGACCGCGCGATCGCCCAGGTCCTGTCCGGCGCAGAAGCCGCGTCCCGCGCCGGTCAGCAGCAGGACCCGCACCGACGCATCGGCGCGCACGCGACCGATCGCATCGCGGACTTCGGCGTGCATCGCGTCGTTGAAGCTGTTGAGCCGCTCGGGCCGATTGAGCGTCAGGCGCGCGATGCCGTCGGCGACCTCGAAAAGTATGTTGCCGTAGCTCATTGCGGCGCTGCTGCCACGTGCATCCGGTGCTGCACGACTCTGAATCGGTCCGGCGACGAAGGCCGCATCGGTCAGCGCGGCATTCGCGGCCGGGTTGGCGCCGGTGCCGTGATAGTCGGAAAAGGCGGCGGACTGATTGACGAACACGCCGCCGGTCAGGTTGATCGACAAGGCGACGCCCGCCTCCTCGGCCAGCGCGATCGTGCGCTCGATCACGTCCGGCCGGTTGGCATAGAGCGACAAGGTCAGCGCGCCGTGGCCGACGATGGCGCGGCGCGCGATGTCGAGGCTTTGCGCCGTGCCGTCGGTGGCGATGACGAACGCGATCGGCCCGAACCATTCCTTCAGATACTTGGCATGGTCCGCGGCGTCCAGCTTGACGATGAGCGGCGTCGCAATGCGCGCCTGGGGAAACTGCGGATGGACGAGCGCCTGGCTGTCGTGCACGACCGCGCCCAACGAACGCGCGGCGTGGATCCGCTCGGCCACGCCGTCGTTGACTACCGCGCCGAGTATTTCCACCGCGCGCGCGGGGTCGCCGACGAGTTTCTGCACGGCGGCGGCAAGGCCTTGCGCGACATGGTCGAACGATAGATGTCCGTCGCCGGTCTCGATGCCGTCGCGGGGCACGTAGATGTTCTGCGGCGCGGTGCACATCTGGCCGGTGTACAGCGCCAGCGAAAAGGCGATGTTGCGCGCGACGCCCGCGAAATCGTCGGTCGAGTCGATGATGATCTGGTTGACGCCCGCCTTTTCCGCGTACACCTGCGCCTGGTGCGCGTTGCGTTCCAGCCAGGTTCCATGGGCGCTGCTGCCGGTGAAATCGATCAGCTTGACCTCGGGGCGAAGCGCCAGCCTTTGCGCCGTGTCGTCATCGGCCGGATGCGCAACCATGGTCACGACGTTCGGATCGAAGCCCGCCTCGGTCAGCACCTCGCGCGCGATCTGCACGCTGATCGCCAGCGGCAGGATGGCATTCGGATGCGGCTTGACGATCACCGCATTTCCGGTCGCGAGGCTCGCGAACATGCCCGGATAGCCGTTCCAGGTCGGAAACGTGTTGCAGCCGATGACGAGGCCCACGCCGCGCGGCACGATCGCGTAGCGTTTTTCCATTTTCAGCGGCTCGTTCTTCCCCTGCGGCTTTTCCCAGTACGCCTTGGCGGGAATGCGCCGCATCTCGTCCCAGGCGTAGGCGACCGCCTCGAGCCCGCGATCCTGCGCATGCGGACCCCCGGCCTGGAACGACATCACGAAGGCCTGTCCGGTCGTGTGCATCACCGCGTGCGCGATCTCGAAGCTGCGCTTGTTGATACGCGCCAGGATTTCGAGGCAAACGCCGACCCAGGCTTCGGGCCCGGCCTTGCGCCATGCCGTCTCCGCAGTGGCGATGGCCGCAAAGAGCTTGTCCAGGTCGACGCGGGGATAGGTGATACCGAGCGCGATCCCGTAGGGCGAACGTTCACTGCCGACCGTGCCGACGGTTCCCGGCAAGCTCATCGGAAAAGGCTTGTGCGCCAGCGCATCGAACGCCGCCTTGCCGGCATCGGCGGAGCCTTCGCCGTAGACCTTCGGACTCGGCGACTCGGGAAACGCCGACCAGTAGCCGCGCTCGGCGATCGCCTTCAGCGCCTGATCCAGCAACGCGCGGTGGCGCTCGAACATCGGATGGGACACGGCATGCTCTCCTAACTATGTTCAACAAAATGACGGATGCGGCCGTCCTTCCGACGCGCCTGCAGGACTACGCTCCCTGGTCGAAGTCGACCACGACCTTGTCGGTGACCGGGTAGCTCTGGCAGCACAGGATGAATCCGCGCGCGACTTCGTAATCCTCGAGGGCGAAATTGACGTCCATGTCGACCTCGCCCTCGACCAGCTTGGCGCGGCAGGTCGAGCACACGCCACCCTTGCAGGAGTAAGGCAGCTCGATTCCGCGCTGGAGCGCTGCGTCGAGGATGTTCTCCTTCGTTTTTTCCAGCGTATATTGTCGCACCGATCCGTCGATGATGACGGTCACCTCACATTCGGCATGGCCGGGGTCGGGCGCCGGCTGGGGCTTCCGCTCGTGCTTGGGAATGCTCGCGGCGAACAACTCGATCTTGATGCGCGACTTGGGCATGCCGTGCGCCTGCAACGACTCCGCGACCGCCCGCATCATGCCGTCGGGCCCGCAGACGAATGCGGTGTCGATGCCGGGAAGGTCGACCCAGTGCTCGATCAGCGCATCGGCCCTGGTTCGATCGATGCGTCCATTCAGGATGTCGATGTCCTGCGGCTCGCGGCTCATCACGTAGATCAGGCTGAAGCGGTCGAGAAAGCGATCCTTGAGATCGGAAAGCTCCTCGCGAAACATGACCGCGCTCGACGAGCGATTGCCATAGAACAACGTGAACCGGCTGTGCGGCTCGGTCAGCAGCGTCGTCTTCACGATCGACAGCAGCGGCGTGATCCCGCTGCCGGCGGCGAATCCGAGGTAATGCTTGCGATTGCCGGCGGCAAGCGGCACGTTGAAGTGACCGAGCGGCGGCATGACGTCGATCGTCTGCCCGGGCGCGATGTGCTCGTTGGCCCAGGTCGAGAACACGCCGCCGGGCGCCTTCTTCACCGCCACGCGCAACGTCCCGTCCTGCACCGCCGAGCAGATCGAATACGAGCGCCGCACATCGTCGGAGCCGATGGTCGTGCGCAAGGTCAGATGCTGGCCAGGCTCGAAGCGAAACGCCTCGCGCAGGACGGCAGGCACGTCGAAGGTCAGCGCGATCGCATCGCGCGTCTCGCGTGCCACCGAGGCGATGGTCAACGGATGAAATTTGCTCAATGCGGACTCGGCGTGCCGTGGCCTGTATCGAGCCCGCCGCGGTCAATGCGGCTTGAAGTAATCGAAAGGCTCGAGGCAGTCGTCGCAGCGATGCTGCGCCTTGCACGGCGTCGCGCCGAAACGCGACAGCTCGCGGGTGTGGGTCGAACCGCAGCGCGGGCACGGCACCGGCTCGCGGCGACGGAGGCCGGCGATGTCGATCGTCTGTACGGCGGCGCGAAGCCCCGGCGGCGCGATGCCGTACTCGGCGAGCCGCGCTTTCGCCGCGGGCGCGATCCAGTCGGTCGTCCACGCAGGCGAAAGGCGCGTCTCGAGCCGTGCGCCGACGATGCCGGCGTCCGCCAGCGCCGCGGCAACGTCGGCGGCAATCACCTCGGTCGCGGGGCAGCCCGAATAGGTCGGCGTGAGCGTCACGACCAGTTCGTCGCCGCGCCAGGCTACGTCGCGGATGACGCCGAGCTCGACCAGCGAGATCACCGGGATCTCCGGGTCGGGAATCGACGCGAGCGCCGCCCAGACGGCGGCTATCGTCGGCCGGCTTGCGTCTGCGACTCGCATCGCGCTCACCACTGCGCTCCCGGGTAGGCGCGCTGCAGCCACTGCATCTGCGCGAGCATCGGGCCGATGTGCTCGGTGTGCACGCCCTGCCGGCCGCCGCGTCCGCCGGCGCCCTGCATCCAGGTCGTCGCGGCATCGTCAGCGTCGCTTCGGCGAGCACCGCACCGACGCGCTGCCGCCACGGACGCGGCCAGTGGTCCGGACGTCGCAGGCGATGCCGGCGTCGATCAGCGCGACGTCGACGGCGTCGGCTTCGAACATCTCGCCGGTGTACATCCACAAATCGTCGATCGCGGCCTGCATCCTGCGATGGCTCTCTTCGGTGCCGTCGCCCAGCCGAATCACCCAGTCGGCGCTGCGCTCGCCGTGATAGCGCACTTCCTTCAGCGCCTTGGCGGCGATTTCGGCGATGCGTGCATCGGTCGAGTTCGCGAGACCGCGCAACAGCAACTCGTGCCAGACGTCGAAGTAGAACTGGCGCGCCATCGTATCGGCATAGTTGCCGTTGGGCTGCTCGACCAGCATCAGGTTGCGGAATTCACCGGCGTCACGCAGGAACGCGAGCTCGTCCTCGCTTCGTCCGGTCCCATTCAAACGCGCTTCGACTTCGCCTGCGTAGGCGAACCAAAGGCGCGACTGGCCGAGCAGATCGAGCCCGACGTTGGTCGTCGCGATATCTTCCTCCAGCACCGGTCCGTGGCCGACCCATTCGCCCAGGCGCTGCGCCAGGATGAGATCGCTGTCGGCAAGCCGCAACAGGTATTCGAACAGAGGCCGTTCGTCGCTCATCTTCAGATGTGCTTGACTTCGTCGGGCATCGGAAAGAACGTCGGATGGCGATACACCTTGCTCGATGCAGGCTCGAACATCGGTCCCTTGTCGCCGGGCGAGCTGGCCGCGATGTCCGAGGACCTCACCGCCCAGATGCTGACACCTTCGTTGCGCCGGGTGTAGACGTCGCGCGCATTCTTGATCGCCATTTCCGCGTCGGGCGCGTGCAGGCTGCCGACGTGCTTGTGCGCAAGCCCGTGCTGGCTGCGGATGAAGATTTCCCACAATGGCCATTCGCGACTCATCGTTGCCTCCTGTCGGCTAGGCCGCCTGCTTCGCCGCGGCCGCGCGCTTGTCGGCATGGGCGAGCGCCGCCTCGCGCACCCACGCGCCGTTTTCCCACGCCTCGACGCGGGCGCGCAGACGCTCGCGGTTGCACGGCCCGTTTCCCTTGACGACTTCGTAGAGTTCGTTCCAGTCGATGGCGCCGAAATCGTAGTGCCCGCGTTCGGCATTCCACTTGAGCTCGGGATCGGGCATCGTGATGCCGAGAAAATCCGCCTGCGGCACCGTCTGGTCGATGAAGCGCTGCCGCAACTCGTCGTTCGACAGGATCTTGATCTTCCATTGCGCCGACTGCGCGCTGTGCACCGAGTTCGCATCGGGCGGACCGAACATCATCAGCGACGGCCACCACCAGCGATTGAGCGCGTCCTGCGCCATCGCTTTCTGCTCGGGCGTTCCCTGGCAGAGCTTGATCATGATGTCGAAGCCCTGCCGCTGGTGGAAGCTCTCTTCCTTGCAGACGCGGATCATCGCCCGCGAGTACGGGCCGAACGAGCAGCGGCAGAGCGGAATCTGATTCATGATCGCGGCGCCGTCGACCAGCCAGCCGATCGCGCCGATGTCGGCCCAGGAGAGCGTCGGATAGTTGAAGATGCTCGAATACTTGGCCTTGCCCGAATGCAGGTCGGCGACCATCTGGTCGCGCGACACGCCGAGCGTCTCCGCCGCGCAGTACAGATACAGCCCGTGCCCCGCTTCGTCCTGCACCTTGGCCATCAGTATCGCCTTGCGCTTCAATGTCGGCGCGCGCGTGATCCAGTTGCCCTCCGGCAACATGCCGACGATCTCCGAATGCGCATGCTGCGAGATCTGCCGGATCAGCGTCTTGCGATAGGCTTCCGGCATCCAGTCCTTGGGCTCGACCTTGATGTCGGCGTCGACCCGCGCCTGGAACGCGCGCTCCTCCGGCGACATCTCCTCGAGCGAGCGAAGCTTCTTGGCTCCGGTGTCGACCATCTGCGCGTACATCGCTGCTCCTTTTCGCCGCGATCCCGGGCTGGCCGCGGGCAATCTAATACGATACACTTTTGCGATGTCAGTGGCAATTTCTGTATCGAATAGTCCGGCGTGGGGGTGGCGATGAAAGGCCGATCGCATGCGGCGATCGCCCGCTGGATCCGAAGCGAGCTGGACAGGGCCCCGCCGCGGGCCAAGTCGCTGGTCGTGACCGTCTGGGGCGACGCGCTGGCGCCGCACGGCGGGGCCGTCTGGCTGACGGGCCTCATTCGCCTGCTGGCACCGCTCCGGCTCAACGAGCGGCTGGTCCGGACCAGCGTGTATCGGCTTACCGGGGACGGGTGGCTCGCCAGCCGCCAGGCCGGGCGGCGCAGTCTCTACCGGCTGACGGCCCAAGGACGGCGGCGCTTCGAAAGCGCCTACCGGCGCATCTATGCAGCCCCGTCCGAGGCGTGGGACGGCAACTGGGACCTGATCCTCGCCACGTCGTCAGGCGCCGGGAGCCGGCGAAGCGAGTTCCGGAGAGAACTGGCCTGGGAAGGCTTCGGCGCGATCGCCGCCGGCGTCTATGCGCGGCCGGCCCAGCCGGGCCAGACGGGGTCAACCGAAATCGTCGCGGCGCTCGAGCATTCGATGGACGTCATTCTGCTCCGCGGTCGGGAGATCGAGCCCGCCGCGATGCCCCTCGAATCGCTGCTTCGGCAATGCTGGGATCTTGAGAGCCTCGATGCCGATTACCGGCGCTTCATCGGCCGCTTCGGACGGGTGGTCGAACGCTTCCGCGACGATGCCGCGCCGGACCCCGGGCAATGCTTTGTCGTGCGCACGCTGTTGATACATGAATTTCGCCGGGTGACGCTGCACGATCCGCAGCTGCCCGCGGGCAATGCTGCCCGCGCGTTGGCATGCGCGCGAAGCGTACGCGCTTTGTCGGGATTTCTACCGCCTGACGCATCGCTACGCCGAGCAGCACTTGGCAGCGACGCTCGAGACCGACGGCGGGCCGCTGCCTCCGGCCGCGCCTTACTTCTATGAGCGCTTCGGAGGCTTGGCAGCACCGTGATCCAGCAGGCGCCGACCGAGGTCCCTAGCGGCCGCGTCCGGCAGCCTTGCCCTGCCAGCCCGATCCGCGCGAAGCCTGCCCTCCATGCCCGCGCGAATCACGCGCGTAGCTGCGAGGGCCGCCGTTGCTGCGGGGCCTCGCGTGCGAAGGCGGCGCGTCGTGCGCGGTCCGGCTTCGGTTGCGCGGCTCGAGCCCCGGGATCACGTGCGCGGCGATCGCGGCGCCGGTGTGGCGCTCGATCTGACGCAAGGTGCCGCGGTCGGCGAACGAGGCGAGCGAGATCGCGACGCCGGTCGCCCCGGCGCGCCCGGTGCGGCCGATGCGGTGGACATAGTCGTCGGCCTGCCGCGGCAGATCGAAATTGATGACATGGCTGATGCCGGCGACGTCGAGCCCGCGGGCGGCGACATCGGTCGCAACCAGTGTCCGCACGCGGCCGCGGCGCATTTCCTGCAGCGTATAGGTCCGTTCCCGCTGTCGCATGTCACCGTGCAGCGCGGCGGCGGCGTGCCCGTCGCCACGCAGCCGTATGGCCAGCGATTCGGCGTCGCGCTTGGTCGCGATGAACACGATGCTCTGAGTCATCGTGGTATCGGTCAACAGATGATCGAGTATGCGGTGCTTGTGCGCGTGGTCGTCGGTGAAATGCACGCGCTGCTCGATCGCTATCGGCGCGGCCTTGCCGACGGCGACTTCGATGCGCACCGGGTCGCGCAACAGCTTGCCGGCGAGACGGCCGATCGCGCCGTCGAGCGTCGCCGAGAAGAGCACCGTCTGGCGCTTCGCTGGCGTGCGCGCGGCGATCCGCTCGACGTCCTCGATGAAACCCATGTCGAGCATCCGGTCCGCCTCGTCCAGAACCAGCATGTCGAGCTGCGATAGATCGATGCGGCCGCGTTCCATGTGATCGAGCAGGCGGCCCGGCGTCGCCACCAGGATGTCGACACCCCGCGCAAGCTCCTTGTTCTGCACCGGGTATGGCGCGCCGCCGTAGATGCAGACGGTCTTGACGCGCAAATGCGCTCCGTAGCGCACCGCCTGCTCGGCGACCTGCTGCGCCAGTTCGCGCGTGGGCGCCAGCACCAGGACGCGCGGTCCGTGACCGAACGGACGCTTCGGCGCCGCGACGCCGCCGTCCCGGTCGACAAAGCGCTGCAGCGCCGGCAGCACGAATGCCGCAGTCTTGCCCGTGCCGGTCTGCGCGGAGCCGACGACATCTCGCCCTTGCAGCAGCGGCGGGATCGTCTGGGCCTGGATTGGCGTCGGCTCGGTATAGCCGCAGTCGGCCAGTGCGCGCAGCAAGGCCGGCGCAAGTTGCAATGATTCGAAATTCATCGTTCGTCCCATTCCTAGCTTCGCGCCGCCATCACTGGCGTCGCGACAAAACCAAAGCCGCGCCAGCGACAAGCGCCGGTGCCAGCTCAAATTCCGGAAAAGCGGAAATGGCGCGGATCGTCTGCGTCCGGACAGCGCCGGGCAGACGTCACCGTGCGCAAACGGCCGCAACCGGGTCGAGAAACCATCATCTCTAACCGGGAGTGCCGCTCGGATAAACGAAGAGAGCGAAGGATTAGAAGCCGATGATCGGACTGCCTGAATTCGGTGCGGAAAATTGCTTCCGGACGCGGCGGGCAATCGTACGCTTAAGCAAAAACACGCTCGCGTAGCGCCGTACAGATGAGACTATAGCACGAAACGCGTAGTCGCGTCGCCGGGCGAAGGGTGACCTGACCGGCCCACTGCTTGTCGGCTTCGTCATCGTCATCGTCCTCTTCATCGTCGTCGACGTCTTCGTCGTCGTCCGGATCGATGTTTCCGCCGCCCGGTCCCCCGCCGCGCCCGTCGTCATCCTCGTCGTCGTCGTCATCGTCGATCGGTGGAATCGGCCCCGGGGTGTGCAGCAGCAACGGCGCCGACGCTGCGCCGGCAATCGAGTCGAACGACCAGAACGGCTCGCGCTCCGGCGTGTCGAGAGCAGTCATTGGCGCACTCATGGCGAGCCTCCTGTAATCGGGCGGCAACGGGTATTATCGCAGGCGGTGCACGCGTTTGCCCGCTTCGGCCGCACGTCCGCCGGCGCGCCGACGCTTCGATTATCTCAAACCTCTCGCTCGCAATGTCACCTTCACCGCTCGATGCCCTGCCGTCCGATTGGAAGACGTCGACCTTGCTCGGCCGCGCCTGGCTTCCCGGCCATTCCGGCGGTCCGGCGCCGATCACCGTGCGGCCCGACGGTGCCGTCGTCGATCTCGGTGCGATCGCGCCGACCGCCAGCGCCTGGCTCGAGCGCGACGACCTGGCGGCGGCGATCCGCGCGGCGCACGGACCCGTCGTCGGCCGGATCGACGAGCTCCTCGCTAATAGCCGCAGCGATCTAGACGCCGGCGCGCTTCGCCTGCTCGCCCCTTGCGACCTGCAGGCGATCAAGGCGGCCGGCGTGACCTTCGTCGCCAGCACGCTCGAGCGCGTGATCGAGGAGCAGGCGCGCGGTGACGCGAGCCGCGCCGAAGCGATACGCGCCCGGCTGCAGGGCATCCTCGGCGACGACCTCGCGAGTGTGCGTCCGGGCTCCGACGAAGCGGCACGCATCAAGCAGATTCTGGTCGAACAGGGCGCATGGTCGCAGTACCTGGAAGTCGGAATCGGCCCCGACGCGGAAATTTTCACCAAGTCGCAGCCGATGGCCGCCGTCGGCCATGGCGCGCTGATCGGTGTGCATCCGAAATCGACTTGGAACAATCCCGAACCGGAGATCGTCCTCGCCGTCGACTCGCGCGGCCGGATCCGCGGCGCAACGCTGGGCAACGACGTGAACCTGCGCGACTTCGAGGGCCGCAGCGCGCTCCTACTCGGCAAGGCGAAGGACAACAATGCGTCGTGTGCGATCGGCCCGTTCATCCGGGTGTTCGACGAGAACTTCACGCTCGACGACGTGCGGCGCACCGAGATCACGCTTGATGTGCACGGTCCCGAAGGCTTCCATTTGCGCGGCGCAAGCTCGATGACCAAGATCAGCCGCGATCCCGAGGACCTGGTCGCGCAGGCGATCGGCGCGAACCACCAGTATCCCGACGGATTCATGCTGTTCCTGGGCACGATGTTCGCGCCGGTAGAGGATCGTGGTGCGCCCGGCATGGGCTTCACGCACAAACCCGGGGATCGGGTCGTCATCGCCGCAGCGCGCCTGGGCGCCCTGGCGAACCAGGTGACGACCAGTGACCGGGCGCCGCGATGGACATTCGGCGCCGGCGAGTTGATGCGCAACCTTTCGGCGCGCGGGCTGCTGCGCGCCGGATGATGACGAGGAAAAGACAATGAACGATCTGCACCGCAACTACATCGCCGGCGAATGGGTCGCCGGCGCCGACACCGCGAAGAACATCAATCCGTCCGACTTGAGCGACGTCATCGGCGTCTATGCGCGCGCCGACCCGGCTCAGGCCGAGGCGGCGATCGGTGCCGCACGGGCGGCTTTTACATCGTGGGCCGTATCGTCGGTGCAGGATCGGGCCAATTGGCTCGACGCGATAGGCAACACGATACTCGCGCGCAAAGACGAGCTCGGACGTCTACTGTCGCGCGAGGAAGGCAAGACGCTGCCGGAGGGCGTCGGCGAAGCGGCTCGTGCCGGTCAGATCTTCAAGTTCTTCGCCGGCGAAACGCTGCGCCTGGCGGGCGAAAAGATACCTTCGGTCCGTCCCGGCATCGACGTCGAGGTGACGCGCGAGCCGATCGGCGTCGTCGGCATCATCACGCCGTGGAATTTTCCGATCGCGATCCCTGCGTGGAAGATCGCGCCGGCGCTGGCGTACGGCAACTGCGTCGTATTCAAGCCGGCCGAACTCGTGCCCGGGTCGGCATGGGCGCTCGCCGAAATCATCGTCAACGCCGGCGTGCCCAAGGGCGTATTCAACCTGGTCATGGGACGAGGCAGCGTCGTGGGCGAGGCTATGATCAGCGACAGGCGCATCGACGGAATCAGCTTCACCGGCTCGGTCGCGACGGGCCGCGCGATTGCCGCCAAAGCGATCCAGCGCATGGCCAAGCTGCAACTCGAAATGGGCGGCAAGAATCCGCTGGTCGTTCTGGACGATGCCGACCTGGGCGTGGCGCTCAATTGTGCCATCAACGGCGCTTACTTTTCGACCGGACAACGCTGCACCGCCTCGTCGCGGCTGATCGTCGGCAATGGCATCCACGATCGCTTTGTCGCCGGACTGTCGGAGCGTCTGGCGAAGCTCAAAGTCGACGATGCGCTCGCGCCCGGGACAGACATCGGACCGGTCGTCGACGAGACGCAGCTCAAACAGGACCTCGAGTACATCGGCATCGGCCGGAAGGAAGGGGCAAAGCTGGTCGCCGGCGGCGAGGTTCTCGAGCGGAGCAAAAAAGGCCATTACCTTGCGCCGGCCCTGCTGACCGAGGCGACCAATTCGATGCGCACCTCGCGCGAGGAAATCTTCGGGCCCGTCGCGAGCGTGATCAGGGTGAAGGACTACGAGGAGGCGCTCTCGGTCGCCAACGACACCGACTTCGGCCTGTCGGCAGGTATCGTGACCACGTCGCTCAAGCACGCATCGCACTTCAAGCGCGCCAGCGAGGCGGGCATGGTCATGGTCAACCTGCCTACCGCCGGGGTCGACTACCACGTGCCGTTCGGCGGCCGGAAAGGCTCGAGCTACGGTCCGCGCGAGCAAGGGCGCTACGCGCGGGAATTCTTCACGGTCGTCAAGACCGCTTACACGCTGCCGTGAGCGCCGCACACCCCCGATTCCGGCCGAGATGCGCGAATGCTCCTGTCGGAAATCCTTACGATCGCGACCCCAGGGCTGGCACTATGCGAGATAACTGCTTGAATTACCGAGGAGACCTGCAAAAGGGTATGTTTGTTGCGTACAGCTTGTTCATTGGCCTTGGTGTCGGCCGCAGGGAGAGTTCCATGGCGTTAATGATCACGCGCTTGTCCTGCACGGCGGCTCGAATGGCGCTCGCCGCCGCCGCGCTATCGATGTTGGCGGCGCCGGCAGTCGGCGGCCCGTTCGTCTTCAGCACCGGGGATCCCGACGGCAAGATCGCGACCGCGTCGCGGCCGGACAGTCAGGGCAAGATAGAAATCGAATCTGCGGACGACTTCATCCTGGCCAATCCGACGACGATCACCGGCGCGACCTTCACTGGGCTGATTCCCTCGGGCGCCAACGTTAACGATGTCGTCGTCGAAATCTACCGGGTCTTCCCGAAGGATTCCGATACTGTGCGGACGCCGAATGTTCCGACGCGCACGAACTCGCCTTCGGATGTCGCATTCGACTCCCGCGACTTCGCGGACGGTAAGCTCTCATTCACTACTTCGATCCTCAGCGCCGATTTCACTGCAGCCAACAGCGTCCTTGACGGCATCAACCCCAAACCCAATCAGCAGACCGATGGCGAGGGGCCGGTGACCGGCCAGGAGGTTCTGTTCAGCGTGAACTTCATCATGCCTTTCAGCCTCGGCCCCGATCATTACTTTTTCATCCCCCAGGTGGAGCTAGATCGCGGCGACTTTCTGTGGCTGTCGGCACCGAAACCCATCGTGGGAGGCACGGGACCGTTCGCCCCAGATCTGCAAAGCTGGATCCGCAATGCCAACCTCGATCCGGATTGGCTGCGCGTGGGCACCGACATCGTGGGACCGCCGCCGCAGGGTGGCGCAGCCCCGACGTTCAACGCGGCGTTTTCACTGGCCGGCGACAGTCCCCGAACCGGCAACCCTGCTGCTGCTCGCGTTCGGCCTGATCGTCCTGTGGTGGGGGTTGAGGCGCAAGCCCTGAGCGGTTCGGCCGCCGACCTCCGCCCGCACGTTTCAGCGGCCGACCATCGCCAGCACGTCGGCCTTGAGAAAGCGTTCGACGACCAGCATGAATCCGATCGACGGGATCAGCAGCAGCAGCGCGGTGATCGACGCGATCTGGTAATTGCCGCCCATGCTGGCGTTGAACATCAGCAGGGGCAGCGTCGTCACGTCCGGAACGCCGACGAAATACGTGCCTGTGAATTCGTCCAGCGATTCGAGAAACACGAAAATCGCACTGGCGATCAGTCCGGGCGCCGCGATCGGAAGCGTGACGGTGCGAAAGCAGGTCCAGGCCGAGGCGCCGAGGTTGCGCGCGGCCTCCTCCAGCGAAACGTCGACCGAGGCGAATGCCGCCGACGCGATCCACACCGCCAGTACAAGTCCGTGCGAGGCATGTACGAGCACGACGCCGAGGATCGTGCCGTTGAGGCCGATCTGATAGAAGACCTGCGCGATGTTGACGTAGACGGGCAGGTTGGGGACTGCCTGCGGCAGCAGGAACGCGAGCAGGATCGCGCTGCGCCACGGCAGCTTGAGCCGCGCCAGCGCGTAACCTGCCGGCACCGCGACCGCGAGGCTCACGATGACCGTGAGCACGGCGATCCATACGCTGGTGCCGAGCGAGGCCAGCGCGTTGCCGCGCGGCTGGAACACCCGATACCAGAAAGTCAGTCCGTATTCGAGCGGCAGCTTGCTCGGAAAATACCAGCGCTCGGCGAACGCCCACAGCACCAGGTTGAGCAGCGGTCCGAAAATCGCGAACGCGAAAAGCGCGAGCAGCATCCAGCGCAGCAGCGCCTGCAGCGGGGGAGGCAGCGACAGCACGCTCATGGGCATTTCACGCGGGGCCCCTGCTCCGCCGCTCATGCGGCTGCCTCTACTTTCTTGGCTGCGTGCCGCAGGTAGAACCACGCCCCGCCCGCGGCGAGCAGCAGCGACAGCAGACATAAGGCATTGGCGACCGCGTAGTCGCCGAAGGTGTTGATCCGGTAGGCGACGTCGACGGTGACCATCGTCGGCGAATTCGGATTGATCATCAGAGGGACCGACAGCACCGACAGCATCGTCACGAACGAAAGGACCAATCCGACCAGCAACGTACCACGTACCTGCGGCAGCACGATGTCGAGCAGCACGCGCAGGCGGCGTGCACCGAGGTTACGTGCTGCCTCGATGTGTTGCGACTCAAGCGAGGCCATCGCGCCGGCCAGCAGCAAGGTGACGAACGGTGCCTGCTTCCAGACGAAGGCGACGACGATGCCGCGCCAGTCGAGCAGGCTTTGCGCCGACAACGGCTCGATCAGCCCGCTGCCGATCAGTACATGGTTGAGCATGCCGTTCTTGGCGAGGAAGGTCCGCATCACCTGTCCAGCGACGACGAATGGTATGAACAGCGGCCAGCGGTACAGCCATCGCAGCAGCGCGACCGCGCGCGGATTCTCGCCGAGGGTAAGGTAGCCTGCGATCGCGATCGACAACAGGCCGATCAGAACGGTCGACAGCAGCACGATCGCCAGCGTAAAGAGCAGATCGGTCGTGTACAGGTCGAAGGACTTCCTGAAATGCTCGAGCGTGAAGGCGCCGGCCTTGTCTCGGAAGGCGACGACCGCAGACACCATCAGGGGCGCGATGAAGAACGCGACGACGACCGCGAGCGCGGGCGCGGCCAGGGCCAGGCCATGCCAGCGCGGCGCCGATGTCTGGCCGTTCATCGGACGCCGGCGCGGCGGACACGGTGGGGGGCGGGCCGGGGCGTTTCTTGCGCCACGACCCGCTCGGTTTCGCAGCCTCCTTTGACTCCAACCGCGTGCTTGGCATCACGGGTCGGCTGCCTGCCGCGTTCGCGGGCCGCATCCCCGCTGCGCGGGGCCTCTGCTCCGCCGCTCATGCGGCTATTTGAGCACGACCCGTTCGTAGCCTTCGACGATTTCCTTGAAGTAAGGCGACAGCGGGAACGGCCGGCCGTACTTCGCCAGATCCTGCGGTGAGACATCAGTGAAGAGCTTGTTCCAGGCTGCCTGGTCGAGCTTGGGTTGCACGTACTGCGGATCGATGCCCGGATACCAGTTGAATTGCTTGATGATGCCGTCGGCTTGGACCTCGGGACTTTCCGCCAGCTCGATGAACTTCTTGGCGAGTTGCGCATGCGCCGCCTTGGCGGGAATAACGTAATACATCGGCTGCCCTGGCAGGCCCGGCGACGGCAGCGCCAGCTTCATCTTGGGACTCATGCGCCCGTCGGCCTGCCAGGTGTAGAACATGTCGACCCAGACCGGGCCCATCGCGATCTCGCCCCGGTTCAGCATGTCCAGCGTGCCCGCATTGCCCGGCGTCATCACGACGTACTGGTTGAATTCCTTCAGGCCGGCCAGCGCCTTGTCGATCGCCGGGGCCGACGAGGCGTCGAAGGGCCCGTTTTCCAGCCTGTCGCCGATGCCGCTGTACGCCGACACCCAGCCGGTGACGAAGCCCACGCCGGACATCCCGCCCTTGACGCCGTTGTAGCCGAATTGCTTCGGATTCTTCTTGACCCAATCATTCAACTCGGCGAACGACCGCGGCGGCGCCTTCACCAGCTCGGGGTTGTAGGCGAACACGATCTGGCTGTGGAACATCGGCATCACGTAGCCGTCGACGTTCGCGCCCAGCGCGTTCTTGGCGGTGTCGCGCGAGACGAGCTTGCCGACGCTGACGTCGTTGCGGTACGGCATCAGCAGCTTCTCATTGACCATCGTGGCCGAGGCAAGCTGGTGGATCACCGCGACGTCGACGTCCCAGTCCGCGCTGCCCGCCTTCTGCTGCGCCGACAGCTTCTCGTAAATTTTTTGCGAGCCGGAATCGCCGGGGCCCGTGCCGACGGCGCGCACCTTGACGCCCGGGTTTGCGGCCTCGAACTTGGGCGCCAGGTAGTTGTTGACGTAGTCGACCATGTTCTGGTCGCCCGCGGTGATGACGTTCAGCGTGGTCTGAGCGAATGCCGCACCGGCGAAGGCGAGCGCGGAAGCGAGAGCAATCAGGCGAGATTTCATCGAATCCTCCTTGGCTTCAGTTCCGGCGGCGATGTCGTCAGGGACGTCTCACTGCGAATCCGCGCTCCCGCCCGCACCGCCGCCGCGGTGCAGTCACCTGACGACAATACCGCAAATCCTCGGCTGGCGACATCGCTTCGCGCCGGCTAGGCCGCCGGGCGCATCGAACCCGCGGCGGCGGTGTGCGACGGCTCCAGCGGAAACAATAGCACCGCCTCGCGCGGGACGACGACGCAGGCCGGCGCCCCTTCGGGCACGCGATCGGGCGCATGGACCCACACGTCGCCGCCGACGGTCCGCACGCGATAGCGGTAGCCTTGCCCGACGTACACGGCCTGTGCGATCGTCCCCGAAAGGATGAGACTGCCATCGGGCGACGGTGCACCAGCCGCTCCGAGGCGGGCCGAATCGCTGCGAAAATGCGCGCGCATGCGCCGGGCCGGTTCGGCGCTCGCCGGCGCCGCGACCAACGCGCCGTCGTCGCGCTGCGCGACCTCGATCGCGTTGTCCGCACCCATGAAGCCGGCGACGAACGCCGACGTCGGCCGATGAAAGATTTCCTCCGGCGCACCGACCTGCACGATGCGACCGGCGTCGATGACAGCGATCCGATCGGACAGCGTCAGGGCTTCCTCCCGGTCGTGGGTGACATAGACTGCCGTGATGCCGATGCGCTGCTGCAGCGCGCGCAGCTCGTGCCGCAGCTCAAGCCGCACCTTGTAGTCGAGGTTCGACATCGGCTCGTCGAGCAGCAGCAGGTGCGGATCGATCGCCAGTGCGCGGCCGAGCGCGACGCGCTGGCGCTGGCCGCCGGAAAGCTGCGTGACCGGCCGCGGTCCGAAGCCTTCGAGCTGCAACAGTTTCAGCATGTCGGCGACGCGGTCGGCAATCGCGGTCCTGGTCCAGCCGCGCATGCGCAAACCGTAGGCGATATTGTCGGCGACATTCATATGCGGCCACAGCGCATAGGACTGGAACATCATCGCGGTCTCGCGCGCTTCAGGCGGCAGGCGCGTGATGTCCTTCCCTCCGACCCGGATCGTGCCCGATTCCGGCGGCACGAATCCCGCGATCGCGCGGAGCAGCGTCGTCTTGCCGCAGCCGGAGCTGCCCAGCAGCGCGATCATTTCGCCGCGGTCGACGCCCAGGCTGACGCGATCGAGGACGCGCGTCGCACCGTAGGAGACGGTCAGCGCTTCGATCGAGAGGTACGACGGATTCGCGTTCAAGCGGTCATCGCGATCACGGCACACCCGACGCAGCAAAGACTGCGCTTGAACATCGTGGCCGGATGCGTCGGCGATTGTGGCGTAATTGCAGATGAGGTTCAAGTTGCACGCACGTGCGGCTGGAACGGGAGTTGCATACAACCGCATGTTCACAGTGATGGTGCGCTGCTGCGCCCGTCGAGCGACAGCTGGCTCCGGGACGATGCCGCGAATCGGGTGACGCGTTGCGGCGCAAAGCGCCGCGGCGGGGCGCCTTCTCCGCAGCGGGCGATGACGATGTCATGGAAGATGCGTTGCAGGGCACTTGGCGTATGCTATTCGGGGGCCGGCGGCGACACGCCGCCAACAGGCGCGCGAGCGGCCCGTGTCGGTCGGGGGAGTGGATACATGATGTGGATGAGCATGTTGCGCAGGATGTCGATCTTGGTGGCAGCCTTCGCGCTGGTCGCACCGTGCGCAGCGGCGGCGGATTTCGTCTTCTCGATCACCGAGGGCGTCACCTACTATCAGACGAACCGGGAAATCCAGGCGCGATTCCAGCCGCTGGCCGATCTGTTGGCGAAGGCGCTCAAGCGGCCGGTACGCATGGTGGTCGTCAGTCCCTATCAAGGACCTGCGCGAAGGTCTCGCCAAACAGGAATACGACCTCGCATTCATCCATCCGGCGCATGTCTCGCTCGCCGCGATCAAGTCCGGCCAATACCATTCGGTCGCGTGGACGACCGGCTTCATCGACTACTCGGTATACCTGCTGATCAACAAGGATCAGCCGTACACCAAGTTCGACGATCTCAAGGGCCACACGGTCGTAAGTCCCGACCCGGATTCGATCACGGCAGCGATGCTGCGGGCGATGCTGCGCGACCAGAAGCTGGGGTCGGCCGACGTCAAGGTGATCACGACGCGCTATCAGGATGCGGTGCCGTTCTACGTCGAATACGGCTTTCGCGCAGGCCGGCGCGACCGCGGCCAAGGCGGTGGCCAAATCGTGGACCGCCAAAGGCGGCAAGATACTGCTGACGTCGCGCCCGACGCCGATCAAGCAGTTCATCGCCTCGTCCAAGCTGTCGGCCGACGACGACGAGAAAGGTGCGCACCGTTCTGACCACGCTGGGGCAGAGCGACGGCGGCAAGCATGCGCTCACCACGCTTGGCTACCAGGGATTCGTTGCGCCGAATCGAGAAGAGGAGCTGAAAGCGATCGCCTGGCTGGGTCTGTGAGGCGCCGCGACAGCGCACCGGACGCGCCGCGGCGCTCCTCGGTGAAAGTGCTCGGCTGACGATGCCTGCCGCTCGAACCAGGCCGCCGTGCGTCGTGCGGCAATCGCCGACGCACGGGCGCGGCGCATTCGCGACGCGAACGATACGAAAAGGCGCACGCATCATCGAATACCGAGGCGCGCGTTCGAGCTGGGATGTGGCATGCCAGCGTCCGCCCAGCGATCCTGCCGACCCTTACCACACGCTGCTGTTCGAGCTTTCCGACGGCACGGTGATCGACGCGGGCCTGCGCGGGAATGCGGCGCGCTGGATCAACCACGGCTGCGATCCCAACTGCGAGGCGATCGAATACGACGACGGTCGGGTGTTCATTCACGCCAGGCGCACAGTTCGCGCTGGTGAGGAGCTCACCTACGATTATCGGCTGAGCTTCGTCGGCCCGATCAGCCGGCGGGCGCGTGAAGCCCTGCGCTGTCGCTGCGGCGCCAGGCGCTGCCGCGGCACGCTGCTGCTGAAAGCGCCGGCGCAAGCAAAGGGGCGCAGGCGGAAAGGCTGATCGCAGGCGGCAACGACTCGAAAGCTCAGTGCTTCGCCAGCTCCAGCTTGCCGATCTGGTTGCGGTGCACCTCGTCGGGTCCGTCGGCCAGACGGAGTGTGCGTGCGTGCGCATACGCTTCGGCAAGCCCGAAGTCGTCGCAGACCCCCGCCGCGCCATGCGCCTGGATCGCCCAATCCAGAATCGTGCAGGCCATCGCCGGTGCGGCGACCTTGATCATCGCGATTTCCGCTCTTGCGGCCTTGTTGCCCACCGTATCCATCATGTAGGCGGCCTTGAGCGTCAGCAGGCGCGCCTGGTCGATCATGATGCGTGACTCGGCGATTCGCTCCAGGGTCACGGTCCGTTCGGCCACCGGCTTACCGAACGTCGTTCGCGACTTGACCCTTAGGCACATCTTTTCCAGCGCGCGTTCGGCCAGACCGATAAGACGCATGCAGTGATGAATGCGGCCAGGGCCCAGCCGGCCCTGGGCGATCTCGAATCCCCTGCCCTCGCCGAGCAGGATATTGGTCTGCGGAACGCGCACGTTCTCGAAATCGATTTCCATGTGGCCGTGCGGCGCGCCGTCATAGCCGAACACCGGCAGATGGCGCAGTATCTTCACGCCGGGCGTGTCGCGCGGCACCAACAGCATCGACTGCTGCGCGTGCCGCGGCGCCCGCGGATCGCTCTTGCCCATCACTATAAAGACCTTGCAGCGCGGATCGCCCGCTCCTGACGACCACCACTTGCGCCCGTTGATCACAAAGTCGTCGCCATCACGCGCGATCGAGCTTTCGATATTGGTCGCATCCGACGATGCGACGCCGGGCTCGGTCATGCAGAACGCCGACCGCATTGTCCCCGCCAGCAGCGGCTCCAGCCATTGCGCCTTCTGCGCGGCCGTGCCATAGCGCTCGAGCACTTCCATGTTGCCGGTGTCGGGCGCCGAGCAATTGAAGACTTCGGGCGCCCAAAGCACGCGCCCCATGATCTCGCACAGCGGGGCGTACTCGGTGTTGGTCAGGCCGGCCCCGCGCGCCGACTCCGGAAGAAACAGATTCCACAGGCCGGCGGACTTCGCCGTCGTCTTGAGCTCCTCGACCAGTCGCGTCGGCTGCCAGCGGTCACCGGCGGCCACCTCCCGGTAATAGCGCTGCTCGTTCGGACAGATGAATTCGTCCATGAAAGACTCGAGACGAGCCTGCAGCTGTACGACCTTCGGTGAGTAGTCGAAATCCATCACCATCCTTTCGCGATGTAGCTGCGCCTGTTCGCTTCAGCCGGTCTGCGCTGCTCGCGCAGGGCCCTGTTCAACCTGCCTCCACGCGAGCTCGGCCAGCGGTCGCGCGCGCCGGCCGGCATCCAGCGCCTGCGCGCTCGCCGCGTTGCCCGCCAGCGCGCGCGCCAGCACCCCTTGCAGTATGCCCGCCATGCGGAACATGTTGTAGGCCATGTAGAAATCCCACGCCTGTTCGTCCGGCCGCTCGAGCGTTACGGTGTCGCGCAGATACATCGCGACGTACTCCTGTTCGGATGGAATCCCCAGCGCGGCGAAATCGCTTCCGCGCAGTCCACGAAATTCGTCCGGTGCGAGCCGCCAGGCCATCAGGTGGTAGGCGAAGTCTGCCAGCGGGTCGCCGAGCGTCGACAGCTCCCAGTCGAGCAGCGCCAGCACCTTGGGCTCGCTCCGATCAAAGATCATGTTGTCCAGCCGGAAGTCGCCGTGAACCAGCGCGGTTCGTTCGCCGGGCGGGATGTGCTGCGGCAGCCATTCGATCAGCCGATCCATCGCGTCGATGTGTTCGGTCGCCGAGGCCTGGTATTGGCGGCTCCAACGATCGATCTGCCGGGCGAGGTAGTTGCCGGGCCGGCCATAGTCGGCAAGACCGATCGCGGTGAAGTCGACCCGATGCAGCGCGGCGATGACCCGATTCATTTCCGCGTAGATCGCGCGGCGCTGCCCGGAGGTCATGTCCGGCAGCAGCGGATCCCAGAAGATGCGTCCCTCGACAAAATCCATCACATAGAACGGCGTGCCGATCACCGTGTCGTCGAGGCACAGGCAATGCGTTCGCGCGACGGGCACGGCGGTCCCGGCCAACGCGCGGATCACGCGGTATTCGCGATCGACCGCATGCGCGGATGGCAGCAGCTTGCCCGGCGGCTTGCGGCGCAGCACATACGACTCTCCGCCGGCGGTGAGCTTGTAGGTCGGGTTCGATTGGCCGCCTTTGAACTGCTCGACTTCGAGCGGCCCGGCGAAACCGGCGACGTTGTCGATGAGATAGCGCTCGAGCGCGGCGACGTCGAAGCGAAGCGTGTCTGCGACCGGCCGTGTGCCCGCGAACTGGCTGTAATCGCTCATTTTTGCCGGACTCGTCGCCGGAATGCTCAGACCGCGGTAACGCCGCCGTCGACCGCGACGATCTGGCCAGTGATGAACGCCCCCGCCTCGGAGGCGAGGAGCACGGTCAAACCCTTCAGGTCCTCGGGTCCACCGATCCGTTTCAGCGGCGCCTTGGCCGCCACGGCGTCGCCCATTATTTCCAGAATGCCCTTGGTCATTTTGGTCGGGAAGAACCCGGGCGCGATCGCGTTGACGTTGATGTTGTACTGAGCCCATTCGACGGCAAGCGAGCGCGTGAAGTTGACGACGCCGCCCTTGGTCGTGTTGTAGGCCAGGGTTGCCGGCCGCCCGGGGTCTCCGCCGCCGACCAGTCCGAGGATCGATGCGATGTTGATGATCTTGCCCTGCCGGCGCGGCAGCATTGATCGCCGGCCGACTTCCTGGCACATGACGAACAGCGAAGTCAGATTGAGGTCGACGACCTTCTGCCATGCCTCGAGCGGATGATCGATCGTCGCCGCGCCCCAGGTGGCTCCGGCGTTGTTGATCAGCACATCGATGGGCCCAAGGGCCGCGATCGCCCGTTCGACGACTGGGCCGATCGCGGCCGGGGTCGACAGGTCGGCAGGCAGCGCGACCACTTCCGCGCCCCACTGCGTGCGCAGCTGCGCGGCGGCTGGGTCGAGCTCGTCGCGCTTGCGCGCGACCAGGGCGATTCTCGCTCCCATTTCGGCCAGTGCCTCGGCCATCTGCAGGCCCAGCCCACGCGACCCGCCGGTGATCAGCGCGGCCTTGCCGGTCAGATCGAATCGTTGCTTGACGCTCATGACGCTCCGCCTGGTTTGCGCGCCTCGATCGCGCGATCGACACGGGGGCTCGACAACCCCTCGCGCGGCTGCCGTGTCCGCCGCATTCAGGTTAACATTGTCCGCCAGCGCGCATCCAGCGCGCACACTGGCTGATCATGCAGCGCAAACTGACCGTCATCGTCTCGGCCGACGTCATCGGCTATAGCGGCTTGATGGAGCGCGATGAAGCGGGCACGCTGCAGCGCCTGATGGCCAATCGCAAGGCGATCTTCGATCCGCACGTGGCCGCGCACGGCGGGCGGATCGTCAAGCTGATGGGCGACGGCGCGCTGGTGGAGTTCGCGAGCGTCGTCTCGGCCGTCAATTGCGCGCACGAAATCCAGCACGCGACCGAGGCCGAGACATCCGGGCCGGACAGCATCCGCTACCGGATCGGGATAACGCTGGGTGAAGTCATCGTCGAGGGCGACGATATCTACGGCGAAGGTGTCAACGTGGCTGCCCGGCTTCAGACGCTGGCGGCCCCGGGCGGCGTCACGGTGTCGCGTGCCGTGCGCGATCAGGCAGTCGGCAAGCTGCCGCTCGAGTTCGACGACCTGGGGGAGCACACCGTCAGGAACATCGAGCGTCCGGTGCACGTCTTCGCCGTTCGCGCCGGGACACCGAAAACCGCGTCTCCGGCAACGCAGCAGAAGCCGCGGCTGTCGATCTGCGTGCTTCCGTTCGCCAACATGAGCGGCGATCCGGAACAGGAATATTTCAGCGACGGCATCACCGAGGACATCATCACCGATCTGAGCAAAGTGTCCGCGCTTTCCGTCGTCTCCCGTTTCACCGCCTTCACTTTCAAGGGAAAGCCGGTCGGCGTCGAACAGGTAGCGCGACAGCTCAAAGTCAGTCACGTGCTCGAGGGCAGCGTGCGCAAGTCCGGCAACCGCGTGCGCATTACCGCGCAGCTTATCGACGTCGCCAGCGACAGCCACCTTTGGGCGGAGCGCTACGACCGGAATATCGACGACATTTTCGCGCTCCAGGACGAGATTTCCGAAGCCATCGTGAAAGCGCTGAAGCTGACTTTGCTGCCTGCCGAAAAAAGAGCCATCGAGCAGCGCTCGACCAGCAATCCGGAGGCGTACAAGCTGTACTTGATGGCCCGGCAGTACAACGCGACGGGGAACACGCGGCATCGGGAAATCACGGTTCGGCTGTGCCAACGCGCCGTGGAAATCGATCCCAACTACGCACGCGCCTGGGCGCTGCTCTCGGTGTGCCAATCGAACAAGGTGCTCCTGGTCACGCTGCCCGGGGACACGGGATGGAACGCCGCGGAGCGGGCCCTCGCGCTTGCGCCCGATCTTGCCGAAGCCCACGCGGCCAAGGGACGCGTGCTGGGAGATGCAGGTCGATACGACGAGTCGCTGGCGGAACATGCCATCGCGCTTGCGTCTCGATCCCGACGCCTACGAGGTCAATGCCGGCTGCGGCCCGATGCTTCATCGCGGTGCGGCGCTACGAAGAGGCGATCCAGTGCCTCGAAAAGGCGGCGGCCGCGATCGAAACCGATTTCTGGGCGCTCGGCATGAGCATCTCGTGCTACGAGGCCCTGCACGACAGCAAGCGCACGATGGAGGCCGCCAGGCGCACGCTCGACCGCGTCGAAAAGGTCGATCGTTGCCGAACCCGACCATGGCGTCGCGCTGGGGTTCGGCGTTATGGCGCTGGCTACCCTCGGCGAGGTCGATCGCGCCAAGGAATGGGCCTCCCGCGCGATGCTCCTCGATCCCGAAAATTACAATCTGATGTACAACCTCGCGTGCAGCATGATCAGGCTGGGAGAAGTCGACGAAGCTCTCAAGTTGTTGGATCCGGTGTTCAAGGCCGCCCAGACGCAAAGTCTGAACTGGTGGAAGGTCGACTCCGATCTGGACCCGATACGGGACGACCCGCGATTCAAGACGATGCTCGAGCAAGCGGAAAGGCGGCTGGAGCAGTCGTCGCCGGTCAGGCTCGCTTGATCCGACCTGGCGCAGGGCGTATGTTCACATCGAACGCCTTGCGGCCCGGGCGCTCGGGCACAACGTTTCGTCGAGCGACTACAGGCGGGAAACCACAGGAGTTAGCACGATGAAAAAGGCAATTGCATGGTCGATCGTCGGGTTGATGGCGCTTGGCGCGACGATGCGCATCCGCCGCCGGCGCATTGAACGACCAGGTCAAGGTCGAGATCCAGAGCGCAGGCCTGCACGCGGACATGGCACCGGGCACCTACGTCTGTGCGGAAGGCCATCTCCATATCAAGGGCACCGTGCAGAACCTCGCCGCGGTGCCCGTCGGTCCGGTCAAGGTCGCCGGAAAGGTGTTCGACGCCGACGGAAAGCTTATTGGGACCGCGACCGCCTCGACCAAGCGTCCGGTGCTGAACCCCAACGAGACTGCGGACGTCAATCTGGAATTCCTCACGGTCACCGGCCCGCTGATCAAGCAGGTGAAGAATCAGACGCTCGAGGTCGTCGCCGTAGGTGCCAAAACGTAATCGGAGGCCGGTGCACGGCGGGCGCCGGCCCGCGTACCGCGGGCCTGTTCATTCCCGAGCCCTGACCTTCAGTTCTTCGCCCACGTCCGGAGCGGCTTCCCGGTTTCCAACAGCGTCTTCAAGCTCGAGAGCACGCGCGGCCAGCCTTCGGTGATTCCGCGCCGCATGTCGGAGCCGGGCTCGAGCTTGTCGTGCGTGATGGTCAAACGCACCATGTCCTCGACCGGCTCGATCTCGAAGGTGACGCGCGAGTGCCGGGCTTTGTCCGCCGCGTCGGCCGGAAACGCCCAGGTGATGACCAATCGCCGCGGCGGCGCACTCTCTACGACCTGCCCGACCAGATCGACCGCTCCCGATCCGTCGGTGCGCCGATGCTCCCAGCTCGACCCCGCTTTCCAGTCCGACACGTTGTCGTGGCCCCAGTACTGCCGGGTGAATTCCGGCTGAAGCAAGGCGTTCCAGACGCGTTCCGGAGTCGTTCGGATATAGGTCACGTACACGAATCTCGCGTCATTCACCGTCGTCTCCTTCGAGGCGCTTCTTGAGGCCGCTTAGCGCGGCGAGGCGCTTGCGTTCGTACTTCCTGATCCAGCGCCGATAGATCTCGTGCACCGGCACCGGATTGAGGTAATGCAGCTTTTCCCGCCCGCGCCAGACCGTGGCGACCAGATTGGCTGCTTCGAGCAAGGCGAGATGCTGCGCGACGGCCTGCCGGGTCATCTTGAGGTGCTCGCACAATTGACCCGAGGTCTGGCCGCTTTCCGCGTGCAGACGATCGAGCAATTGCCTGCGGGTCGGATCGGCGAGGGCCTTGAATACCTTGTCGACATCCGTCACAATCATATTATGCAAGTAAATGCTTGCATGTCAAGCCGGGGGCGCACGATGCCCGGCGTCTCGACAGGAGGCCGTCATGGCGAAACCGCACGAAGTGGTGACAAGCGACCGGTGGATCGAGGCGCGCAAGGCGCTTCTGGCCAAGGAGAAGGAGTTCACGCGCCTGCGCGACGAACTAAGCCGGCAACGTCGCGATCTGCCGTGGGAAGCGGTATCGAAGAACTACGTCTTCGACGGCCCGGACGGAAAGCAATCCTTGCCCGAGGTCTTCGACGGCCGGAGCCAGCTCATCGTCTATCACTTCATGTTCGGTCCGGACTGGGACGCGGGGTGCCCGCACTGCTCGCGCTGGGCCGACAACTTCAACGGCATCATCGTGCATCTCAACCAGCGCGACGTGACGATGATCGCGGTGTCGCGCGCGCCCTACGAGAAACTCGCGGCCTACAGGAAACGCATGGGCTGGAGTTTCAAGTGGTTGTCGTCGTTCGGGAGCGACTTCAATTTCGACTACCACGTGTCGTTCACGCCGGAGGAAGCGGCCGCGAAAAAGGCGTTTTACAACTTTACGATGCAGGATCCGGGCGTCTACGGAGCGGGAAGGCGTCAGCGTCTTCTGCAAGGACCCCGATGGGCGCTTGTTCCACACCTACTCAACCTACGCCCGCGGCATCGACATGCTCAACGTCGACTACCACTACCTCGACCTCGTGCCCAAGGGACGTGACGAAGGCGACCGTGGCCCGTTCTGGGTGCGTCGGCACGACGAATATGTCATCTCATCTTCGACGCCAGCCGGATAGTCGGACCGGCGACCATGAAATGACCGAGGCCGCGATGGTGGATCGTTCGCGGGTCCTTCCGCGTGCGATCGATCCAGGCATGCACGACCTCGAGCACGAAGAAACAATATTTCGCGACCCACCCCGTGTCGGCGACCCGGCACTCGAGGTTCGCGTAACACTCCTCGATCAGCGGCGCAGCGACCTGCGAGGCAGGCACGGGGGTCAGTTCGAATTTGCCGAACTTGTCGACACCGCGGCCGGAACTGTTCCCGCACTTGACGACCTTTCTGGCGAGCTCGACCGTCGGAATGGCGATAACGCACTCTCGCGTGGATTTCAGTGTCGCGAACGAATAGTTGCGATTGCTCACGACGCACCCGACCAGCGGCGGTTCGAATTCGAGCATCGTGTGCCAAGACATCGCCATGACGTTCGGCCTGCCGTCGCGCGCCGTGGCCAACAGCACCACGGGGCCGGGCTCGAGCAGGCGATAGACCTGGGATAGGGGCAGCGATCGCCTGGTCATGCGGCGGTTCCTTGGAGTTGCGGCGATGCAGGGACGTCCGGGCATCCGGGCACACGTCACGGGGACGGCGCTTCAGATGGCGTGGTTGACCGTGAACCGCGCTTCGATCGGTTTCGCGCCCGGCCGCGGTGTGACGATGACGCGGATTGCGTACTCGCCGGACCAGCCGAACACAAAGAGCTCGCTATAGTCGGGAAAGCCGCCGGCCTGCGTATGCAGCAACGGCTTCTTCTCGACGCGGCCGCGAGGATCGGTCACTTCGACGATCACTTCGGCGTCGCCTATCCGCTTGCCGCTCTTCTGGTCGTCCAGCGTGATCAGAAAATGCTGCGAGCCCCCGGGCGGGTGCAGCGGATGCGCATCGCGATGGCCGTTGGCAAGCAAGGCGGCCTCGGCTGGCATCATGCCGAAATTGATCACGATCCCGGCGACCGTTTTGGTCTGCTGCGCGGCCACCGGTGTCCAGGCGAACGCCATTCCCAGCAAGGCCGCCGCGATTACCCAGGAGCGCGGGGAGGAAGAAGACATGCATTCACCATATGCCTTCCTGCGGCGTTCCGATTGACCTGGGTCAAACGACGGCCGCCAGCCAGCGCCAAAGGGTTGTGCGGCCCGGGCGAACGCCTGGCGGCAGCCCCTGGACGGAGCTGGGCCGCGATGGGCGCGTTACGGCTTGTCGACGATGTCCTTCTTCAGCCCGCCGATTGCGCCCAGGACCTCTTCCTTCTCCGTAGCCGGAACGCTGAACTTGTCGAGCGTCGCGACCAGGAGCCTGACCGACCCATCCCAGTCCTTGTCGGTGATGCCGAGACCGGCGTGGGCAGTCTTCATGTCGCGCCCGGTGTAGACGCATGGTCCGCCCGTCGCCGCACACAGTTGATCAACGATCAGCTGGCGAATGCGCTTGATCGAGTCTGCGCTGTGGCCGACGAAGAACCGGCCGAACTGCTGGTCGGCGGCGAGACGGCCGAGAAAATCGTCGGTGACGGCTGCCAGAGCGTCGTAGCCGCCGAGCCGTTTGTACAGCGTGGCAGTCTGCTGGGCGTGGACCGGCGCGCAAACCGCCAGCGCGAGCAGGCCGGCGGCAAAAGCTGTCCTGATGTTCATGGGATTCCTCCATCGGGGGGTCTCGGAGCGAGACAGGATCGACATACGCGGCGGGGGCGAACTTGGATGCGGCCAGCCTGTTCGGCCCCGCCCGACGCGACGATCCCGGAGTAGCGGCGGCAGGCCGTCGCGCACACGCTCAGGCCCTTGAAATGGCCTGACCGGTCAAAAAATCGGCTTTAGCGGCCAGTTTCGACCGGCGTTTAGCCTGTCCGACGACACTTACGCGACCTCGAATAAACCCGCTGCGCCCATCCCACCGCCGATACACATCGTCACGACGACGTATTTGACGCCGCGCCGCTTGCCTTCGAGCAGCGCGTGGCCGGTGAGCCGCGTGCCCGAGACGCCGTAAGGATGTCCGACGGCGATCGCACCGCCATCGACGTTCAAACGATCGTCGGGAATGCCCAGCCTGTCGCGGCAGTAGATTACCTGCACCGCGAACGCCTCGTTCAACTCCCACAGGCCGATGTCGTCGATTTTGACGCCGGTCCTCTCGAGGAGCTTCGGCACGGCAAAGACCGGGCCGATTCCCATTTCGTCAGGCTCGCAGCCGGCGACGGCGAAGCCGCGGAATATGCCCAGCGGCTTGAGCCCGCGCCTTGCCGCGAGCTTGTCGCTGACGACGACGCATGCCGCCGCACCGTCGGAGAACTGGCTGGCGTTGCCGGCGGCAATGACGCCACCCGGCAGCGCGGGCTTGATCCGCGCCACCGCTTCGTAGGTCGTGTCGGCGCGAATGCCCTCGTCCGATGCGAGCGTCAATTCGCGCGAGTAAATCCGACTGGACTCCTTGTCTGCGACGCCCATCGTCACCGTCAGCGGAACGATCTCGTCGTCGAACCTGTGGGCTGCCGCGGCCGCCGCCGCCCGCTGCTGGCTGCGCGCGCCGTACTCGTCCTGCTTTTCGCGCGAGATGCCGTAGCGCCGCGCGACATTCTCCGCGGTCTCCAGCATCGGCCAGTACACGGCGGGCTTGTGCTCAGCGAGCCATGCTTCGCGCAGCATGTGCTTGTTCATTTCGTTTTGCACACACGATATCGATTCGACGCCGCCGGCGACGAACGCCTCGGCCTCGCCCGCGATGATGCGCTGCGCGGCCAGCGCGATCGTCTGCAGCCCCGACGAGCAGAAGCGGTTGACCGTCGCGCCGGGAACGGTGACCGGGCAGCCCGGCGCGGATGGCGATCTGGCGCGCGATGTTGTAGCCGGTCGCGCCTTCGGGAAACGCGCATCCGACCAGGACGTCGTCGACTTCGTCCAGCCCGAGCCCTGCGCGCTCGATCGCGTGCCGGACGACGTGGCCGCCCATCGTCGCGCCGTGCGTCATGTTGAGCGCACCGCGCCAGGACTTCGCGAGCCCGGTGCGCGCGTAGGATACGACGACTGCGTCGGTCATGGCCGCGTGCCTCGTCAGCTATCGAATGTCTTGCCTTCGGCGGCAAGCCGGGCGAGCAGCGGCGCCGGCTGCCAGAAAACCGGATCGCCGCGGCCCGTGGCGGCGAACCGATGCATGGTGCGAATCACGTTGAACAGCCCTACCGTGTCGGCATAGTGCATCGGGCCACCGCGATAGAGCGGAAAGCCGTAACCCGTCAGATAGACGACGTCGATGTCGGAAGCGCGCGATGCTATGCCGTCTTCCAGTATGCGCGCGCCTTCGTTGACCAGCGCGTAAATGCAGCGCTCGACGATCTCCCGGTCTTCGACCGTGCGCGGCGTCACGCCATGTTCGGCCCGGTATGCAGCGATCAGCGCATCGACCGCCGGATCGGGCAGCGCATCGCGGCGGCCCGGTTCATACCGGTACCAGCCCAGGCCGGTCTTCTGGCCGAAGCGGCCGAGTTCGCAAAGCCTGTCCGCGATGCGCGAATAGACGAGCTGCGGCGTTTCGATATAGCGACGCTTGCGGATGTACCAGCCGACGTCGTTGCCGGCAAGATCGCTCATTCGGAACGGCCCCATCGCCATGCCGAACTTCTCCAGCGCACGGTCGACCTGCTGCGGTGAAGCACCTTCTTCGACCAGGAAAAGCGCCTGGCGCAGATACTGCTCGATCATGCGGTTGCCGATAAAGCCGTCGCATACGCCGGAGATGACCGCGGTCTTGCGCATCCTCTTGGCGACGTTCATGACGGTAACCAGAACATCGTTTCCGGTCCGGGCGCCGCGCACGACCTCCAGAAGCTTCATCACGTTGGCCGGGCTGAAAAAATGCATGCCGACCACGTTTTGCGGCCGCGCGGTGAAAGCCGCGATCTTGTTGAGATCGAGGGTTGAAGTGTTGCTGGCGAGGATTGCCCCGGGCTTCGCCACCGCATCCAGACGCTCGAACACCAGCTTCTTGACCGCCATGTCCTCGAACACGGCCTCGATGACCAGGTCGGCACCGGCAAGATCATCGTAGGCCAGCGTCGGCTTGAGCATGCCCATTTTGCGCTCGGGCTCGCCGGCGGTGAGACGTCCTTTTTCGAGCGCCTTGTCGTAGTGCTTGCGGATGGTCGCGACGCCCTTGTCGAGGGCTTCTTGCTTCGTCTCGAGCAGCGCAACCGGGATTCCGGCGTCGAGCAGGCAGATGGCAATGCCGCCGCCCATCGTTCCGGCGCCGATTACCGCTGCGGCGTTGATCGCGCGCGGCGTTGTTCCGGGAGGGACGTCGGGAATCTTGGCGGCTGCTCGCTCGGCGAAGAAAGCGTGGCGAAGCGCCCGGGATTCCGGCGTTTGCGCGAGCTGGAAGAACAGCTCGCGCTCATAACGCAAGCCTTCCTCGAACGGCATGGTGACGGCCGCCGCGACCGCGTCGATGCATTTGAGCGGCGCGGGAAAACCGCGGGTAAGCGCACCGACGGTGTTGCGTGCAAACTGAAACAGCGCGTCGGCATTCGGGTAGTCGATGACGATGTCGCGCACACGCGGCAGCGGGCGATGCGTGGCACCGGCGCCGGAGGCGAACGCCAGCGCGCCGTGCAGCAGATCGCCGTCGACGATCTCGCTGAACAGTGCGGTGCCGCGGAAGCGTTCGGATGGCACGCTGGCGCCGGAAACGATCATGTTCAATGCCGCCTCGACCCCGACCGCCCGCGGCAGTCTCTGCGTGCCCCCGGCGCCGGGCAGGAGACCCAGCCTGACCTCGGGCAGCGCGATTTGCGCATGGGGCGCGGCGATGCGGAAATGACAGCCGAGCGCGAGCTCCAGTCCGCCGCCCATGCAGTTGCCGCCGATGGCTGCAATGACCGGCTTGCCGCTCGCTTCGACGATGGCGATGACCGTCGGCAGCGTCGGCTCGGCTCGCGCTTGCGGGGTGCTGAACTCGCGAATGTCGGCGCCGCCCGAGAACAAGCCTCCGGCGCCGGTAAGGATGATCGCGTTGACCCCGGGGTCGGCCTGGGCACGATCGATGCCTGCGACGATCGCCGTGCGTACGGCATGATTCATGCCGTTGACAGGCGGGTTGTCGAGCGTGATCACCGCCACTGCGTCGTGCCGCGCGTACCCGGTACTCATCACACTGTCCCCCGCTCGATGGCGACGCCACACGGCAAGCGCCGTGGCGCCGAGCGATCGAGCCGCGCGCGAGCCGCACCGGTGCCGCTTGGCCCACGGATATCGGCCGCCCCGCTGCCGGGGATGCTACCGGCCCTGCGCGTCGCTTACAAGGCCGGTGCGCCGCCTACCACCCGAACGCCACGGGGACACTGCGCCGCCCGTCGGGTATTCACGCGCACTTCGTGGCGCGAATGCACGCTATGCCACGACGCTACCGCATGGCAAGATTGCGATCCCATGCCTCCGCCCAAGCGTTTCCTCGTTATCGTTCGCGCCGGAGATCGTTCGCTGCATCCGATGTGGACGCAGTCGGAGCAAACGCGGACGTGGGATCTGGTCGTCAGCTATTACGGGGCCGACGCCACCCGCTATCGCAGCCTCGGCGAACGGCGGATCGACGATCTCGGGCCGAAATTGCCCGGGCTCCACGCGTTGCTGGCGAGAGAAACCTTCTGGCGCAGCTACGACTACGTCTGGCTTCCCGACGACGACCTCGCCGTAAGCGAATCCGCGATCAATCGTCTGTTCGAACAAGCTTCGTCGCTTGGTCTCGCCCTGGTGCAACCCGCGCTGTCCTGGGTCAGTTTTTTCAGTCACGACCTGACCTTGCGCAGCCCGAGTTTCCGGCTGCGCTACACGAACTTTGTCGAAATCATGGCGCCCTGCTTCAGCCGGGACTTTCTTGCTACCTGCCTTCCGACATTTGCCGAAAATCGAAGCGGCTGGGGCCTCGATTATCTATGGCCCCGCCTGTTGCCGAGCGGACAGCGCCGCTGTGCGATCCTCGATGAAGTGGAGATCACCCATACGCGTCCGCTCGGAGGGCCTAACTACGACGAGTTGCGCGCGCTCGGCACCGCTCCCAGGCAGGAGCAGGCTCGGCTGTTCCGCAAGTACGGCATCCCACTGGATATCGAGCCGGTGATTCTCGCGGCAATCGATGCGCACGGCGCCCTGCTGACCGACGCATCGCCAGCCGAGGCGGACACTCTGCGCACCGTCCACGCCCGCGACTTGCGCATGTTTGTCGCGTCCCGACTGCGCCTCGACCTGCCACGCACGCTGGTCGCGCGCATGCCGCTTCCTGGCGGTGCCAGCGCGCCGGCGCCCGGTGCGCACTAGAACACGATCGTCTCCGGCAGCCACGCGTCGAGCACGTGTCGGTAGTCCTCGATGCGCTGGCGCGGCAGGAAGTACGGCGACTTGGTGCCATGGTCGTAGCGTTCGAACACGTCGAGGTATCGCGCCGCGTATTCGCGATCGCTGGCATTCATGTAGGGTTCGCAGCTCGTTCGGACGATGCTGTGATAGCGGACCAACCATGCAATTCCGTCCGGAAGGTGATGCTTGAGGCGCGAATAGGCGAATTCATCGTGATTCCATTGCAGCATGCAATTATCCAGTCCGACTCCGGGCTCAAAGGTACCGATCGGCTCGTTGAAGCAGACTATGTTCTCCGGCGCCTCATCAGTCAGCAGCAGCACCTTGCCCAGATCATGCACGAGAGCGGCGACGATGAATTCGTCGTTGGCAACGTTGTCGGCTTCCATCCCGGCAATCACTTGCAGGACGTGCATTTGCTGGCTGACGGTGTACAGGCGCATGTCCGTAGGATCCACGCATTGCGCGAGCTTTTCGACGAGGCTCCACACGCTGACGCGGCCGAACAGCGGCGCATCGTATTTCCGGCGCAGCGCCGCCACGGACTCCGGCGTCTGAGACCGATGGCGCAGGCAAATCGCGTCGGCCCGGCGCGCGAAGGCTGCGGCATGGCCCTCCCGCGCCGGCGCGCGGCGACCCTGCCGCATCGTCCATCGGAAGCTGAGCTCGGCGGAGCGCTTTCCGTCTTCGTCCATGCACCGATGGTAGCATCGCGCAACCGTCATGTTTAGCGGGCGGAAACACGATTCCTCCCATTGGGCGCCGCACCGGCGGTAGCCCGGACCCGCCGTGCGAGTCGACGTTCTCGTGGTCGGATTGGGCTTCACCGGCGCCACGGCCGCCCGCGTGCTGGCCGAGAGCGGCCGCCAGGTCGTCGCAATCGATCGCCGACCGCATGTCGGCGGCAACGCATTCGACGAGGTCGACCGCCACGGCCTCCGGATTCATCCCTATGGTCCGCATATCTTCCACACCAACTCGGATCGCATATTCGCTTTTCTATCGCGCTTCACGGCATGGCGCCCTTACCAGCACAAGGTGCTCGCCAAAGTCGGTGACGTCCTCGTGCCTGTTCCGGTCAACCGGACGACGATCAATCGCCTCTACGGTCTTGCGCTGGACGAAGCCCAAGCCATCGAGTTCTTCGCCCGCGCGTGCGAGCGTCGCGTGCCCATCGTCACCAGCGAGGATGTCGTGCTCGATCGCGTCGGCCGCGATCTGTGCGACAAGATCTATCGCGGTTACACCCGGAAGCATTGGGGACTCGACCTGTCGGAGCTCGATGCCTCGGTTGCGGCTCGCATTCCGGTCCGCACCAGCGACGATGACCGCTATTTCACCGACCGCCATCAGTGCATGCCGGCCGACGGCTACACGCCGCTGGTCGAACGTATGCTCGACCATTCGCTGATCAATTACGAGCTAGGGGTCGAGTTCGACGCAGCACGACCGCCGATGGGCTACAAACATCTGGTCTACACCGGACCGATCGACGATTACTTCGCCCATCGCTTCGGCGCGTTGCCTTATCGCTCACTCGAATTTCGGCACGAGCATCTCGCCGACGTCGCCGAGTTTCAGCCCGTCGCCGTCGTCAACTTCCCGAACGACCAGGAATTCACGCGCATTACCGAGTTCAAGCACCTGACCGGCCAGACCCACACCGGAACGTCGATCATGAGAGAATTCCCGCGCGCGCAGGGCGACCCCTACTATCCGATCCCGCGGCCGGAGAACGATGTCCTGTACCGGCGTTACCGCGGCCTTGCCGATTCGTGCGTCGATGTCACGTTCGTCGGCCGACTCGCGCAGTATCGCTACTACAACATCGACCAGGCGGTCGGTGCGGGAATTGCGGCCGCAACCCGTATCGCCGCATCGTTCTAGAGCACCAGCATCGCGACCACGGCTGCGGCCATTGCAGCCACTGCCAACCAGCCGGTGAGCCTCAGCCAGCGCCGCACGGCGAACTTGCCGAGTACCCGCGGATCGGTGGCGAGCAGCATCATCACCGCCATGATCGGCACGGCTGCGACGCCGTTGATGACTGCCGCCCAGAAGAGCGCGCGAATCGGATCGATCCCGGTGAAGTCGAGCGCGACGCCGCCGGCAGTGGCCAATGCGACGATCGCATAGAAGCCGCGAGCCTGATGCGGCTTCAGGTCGAGGCCATGCTTCCAGCGAAACGTTTCCGAAACGGCGTACGCGGCGGATCCGGCGAGCACCGGTACCGCAAGCATGCCGGTGCCGACGATACCGAGGCAGAACAGCAGGAAAGCAAACGGCCCGGCAATCGGGCGCAACGCCTCCGCCGCCTGTGCCGATGTTTCGATATGCGTGATGCCGGCGGGATGCAGGGTGGCCGCCGCGCTGACGATGATCGCCAGAGCGATCAGGTTCGAGAATGCCATACCCGCGATCGTATCGAACTCGATCCGACGCAATTGACGGCCGGTCGACGCCGGGTTTCTCCGTCCGCCGCCGGCCGCCGCGGCGGCGTCCTCGACTTCCTGTGCCGCCTGCCAGAAAAAAAGATAGGGACTAATCGTCGTGCCGAAAATCGCGACGACCAGTGTCACCGCGGCGCCCGACAGGTCCATGCGCGGCAGCGCGATGCCCGCGATCACCTCGGTCCAACGCACATCGACCGACAATACGACGCCGACGTAGGCAAACAGCGCGAGCGTCAGCCATTTGAGGTACCGCACGTACCTGCGATACGACATGAAGACCTCGAGCCCCAGACATACCGCGCCGAAGGTGACCGCGTACAACAGGGTGCTGCCGCCGGCGACCAGGCGCACGCTTTCCGCCATCGCGGCGATGTCCGCCGCGACGTTGATCGTATTCGCGATGAACAGCATGGCGACCACCGCATACAGCACCGGGGCCGGATAGCGACGGCGAATATTGCTCGCGAGCCCATGTCCGGTGACGCGGCCGATGCGCGCGCTGATCATCTGGATGCCGACCATCAGCGGCAGGGTCAGCACCACCGTCCAGCCGAGTCCGAAACCGAACTGCGCTCCGGCCTGCGAATAGGTCGCGATGCCGCTCGGATCATCGTCCGCCGCGCCGGTGATGACCCCGGGGCCCAGCTTGCGCAACCAGCGTTGCGGTTGGATCTTCATGTCTCGTCGTCTATCGGTTCTATGATTGGCGGCGCGATGCGCCCTTTCCGGTCTCGCCGGAAAGCCGGTCAGCAAGACCCATGCCGCAGCCGAAGTGTAGGAGTAAGTCCTATAACGGTGGCACGCATCATGCATCAAAAATCAGACAAACACCGACAGCGATTGCGACTCGCTTTGTGTAACGTTCGCCATGTTGCCAGGCCGGACAAGGAGACATCATGAAATCCGTTCTCGACCCGACATTCCGCTACACGCCGAGCATTCATACCGACCTGCGCAAGACCTTTGCGCGGCTCAAGCGCGAGGCTCGTGCCCAGGCCACGCAACGCGATGAGCCGCGGCCGCCTGCGAATAACATCGCGGTGCTGTTTACCGAGCAAAAACTGGCACACAAGTAGCATCCACCGCCGGCACCTCGCCGGCGGTCGGAGTTCCGACGACACGGAATCTGCCCAATGAACGACGCGGCCACGGCCAAGATCTCGCCGCAGCCGGCGAACCGCCGCTTAAGGCATCCCCCGAACTCGCCCCTCCGGCTCTGGAGCAGCCGAGGCCCCCTTTTGCAGAACAGCACCAGCGAGCGCCGGGCCTCGAGTTCGCTCTCGATCCGCGTCCGCGCTATCGCGCCGATCGCTACCGCGCAGCCCGCAAACTTGAAGGTAAGGTCGCATTGATCACCGGCGGCGATTCAACCTAGGCGCGATCGGCGCGCCGCGTCGGCGTTCGTCTTACGCAGCGCTGCCTGTCCCGATCGGCGGCGGGTGCCGGGACAGGGAGCCGACGCGATAGGCGTAGACCGCCGTGAATTCCGCGCCCAGCAGGAACACCTGCGACGAATAGTAAAACCAGAGCAGCAGGATGATCAGTGCGCCCGCGGCGCCATGCATCGACGCGCTTGCGCTGTGAGCGAGGTAGAACCCGATCAGCAGTCTGCCGATGCTGAACAACAGCGTTGTGACCAGCGCGCCGGCCAGGACATCGCTCCATGCGAGCCGGATGTCGGGCAGCCACTTGAACAACAGTGCGAAGCAGAGCGTCAGCATCACGCCCCAGGCGGCAACATGCGCCAGGGTCAGCAATGCAGGCGATCCCGGAAGGATCTCGATGCCCTTCGCCGCGAGCGTCGAAAGCGTAGTGCTGACGATCAGTGAAGCGAGGAACAGAAAGCCGATGCCGACTACGAGGCAAAACGACAAAAGCCGCGACCAAACTGCGGCGACGAACCCGCTGGAGCGCCGGGGCGGCGCCCGCCAGATCATATCCAGGTCGTATTGCAGCTCGGTCAACACCGTCGTCGCGCCCACGATCAGTGCCGCCAGACCCACAGCGCCGGCCAACCATCCGCTCGCGGCATGGGGCGCCTCGTGCAGCATGAATTCGACGCCTTCCGCGGCACGCGGCCCCAGCAACGCGGCCACCTGCGCGCCGATCGCGCGAGCGGCGACATCCGAATCGACCCACAGCCCGGCAATCGCGATCGCGATCAGCAACAGCGGCGCCAGCGAAAACGCCGTGTAGTAGGCGAGCGCCGCGCCCAGGCTCGACGCACGATGGGCGACCCAGGCCGAGACTGCTTCGCGTATCAGCAGCCAGACCGTTTGCACGCCTGGCGCGCGTCGGAGCCGCGCCGGCGCCGGGCGTCCGAGCAGATCGGCGGCGGTCTCTGCGCGAGGTGGGGGAATGCCAGTCGTCATTGTCACTTGCGATGACTTGGACAGCGGTTGCCGTCACCGCTTGCAACGGCGCTTGGGTCCGTCCTTCATACCGGCAAGCTTAGCAGCAGCGATTCTCGCGGTCGACCTAGTTTGGTCGAGCGTGCTTACTGGCGAGATACGTGCCCGCCGACCAAGGACGGAGGCTTCGCGCCTGGTCATGGCGACTTGTTCGACACGCTGCCCGTCGCGTTCCGTCCTCGCGTCGCAGACGAGCTGCATCCGTTCTACAATCCAGCGTAATTCCTGCAATACGCAACGTTCGGCGCGATCTTCTGGTGAGCGTCGCGCGCGATCGTCGATGATGACTAGTGCTCGCCCGCCTCGGGCCCGCAAAGCGCGATGTGAACTTCAGTTGCTGCCTGGAATGCGCGAACAGCTTCTTCGCTCTCGTTCAATGCACGCATGCGGTCGATCTCGACGGCGACCGCCCGCTCCAGCGCGTTGCGAAGTCCGGCAGTCTTGGCTCCGCACCGCGCCTCGCGGAGCACGCAATCGGCTCGTTTTCGCGCGTTGAGTTTCAGAGGTTGCATCAGGTTCTGCCAACTGCTGTGACGCTGTTTTGTTATGTGCGTGGCCATTGCGCGCGCTCTCTGCTGGGTGACGCGCCGGTAATCCGACGCCGGACAGACTATCGCGAATTAAAGGCATGACAGGCTATCGGACGCCGGCTGATTTTGTTGTAAGACACGGCCTACGCGGCCATCTATCATAGACGCAATTTGCGCCGACGCGATCGCCGGGCGGGCCCGGCGTCGCCGCTCGCTACGACTTTCTCTTGCTGGAAGAAGACTTCCTTTTGCTTGCCGACGATTTCCTGCTAGGGACCTTGGCACCTGCCTTCCGGGCCTTCGAGAGTCCGATCGCTATTGCCTGCTTGCGGCTTTTGACCTTCTTGCCGGACCGGCCGCTCTTCAACGTGCCGGCCTTACGCTCATGCATTGCCTTCTTGACCTTGCTTTGCGCCTTCTTGCCATATCTAGCCAGTTGGATCTCCTTCGATTGTTTTGGCGTATGTATGGTGCGCATGTTGGCGCACACCCGCGTTTAGAGCAGCCTCGGATACATTCGTTCGCGATCCGTCGTGAGTCTCATCATCGCAGAAAAATAATGGCGCAGAAAATCAGCGCGGGGATCCTTCTCTACCGTTTTCGGGACGATAGCGTGCAGGTCTTCCTTGTCCACCCCGGCGGCCCTTACTGGGCGCGCAAGGACGATGGCGCCTGGTCGATTCCGAAGGGCGAGGCGGCGGAAGGGGCCGACCTGCTGACGACGGCGTATTCCGAATTCCACGAGGAAACCGGTTCGCACGTGCGGGGCCAACCGGTACCGCTCACGCCGCTGAAGCAGCCTAGCGGCAAGCTGGTGCATGCCTGGGCGGTGCGGGGCGACATCGATGCCGCGTCGATTCGCAGCAATGTTTTCTCGATCGAATGGCCGCCGCGGTCAGGCAGGACGCAGGAATTCCCCGAGGTAGACCGGGCCGGCTGGTTCGACGTTCCGACCGCGCGACAAAAGCTGCTGCCGGGGCAACGCAGATTTCTCGATCAGCTGGAGAGCGTTCTGCGGACGAATCAAACCGCGTCCGATAGCGAAGGGTGAGCGAAGCAACGAATAGTTCCGCTGCAGGCGGCAGCACCAATCGTGCGATTCGCGCCAGGTGCGCAAGCGCTTCCGCGAACGCGAACCACCCCTGTCAACGAATTTTACGGTTTCGGGGACGAGACGAACGGTGCAGCAACTAAGTGCTTGATACCGTAGCTCGGGGAGAAAGTGGAACGCCTCTTGCGAGTCAGGCGCGCCGACATGTCCTTGCCACGGATGGGCCCTACAACGGGCCCGAAAAGCCGGGCTAGGCAGGCAAGGGGGTCGTTTTGTACCGCGATACCGCCAAGCAAGCCGCGCCCCGGCTGATCGAGGCGGAGGGAAGCACGATGCTCGAATATCCGGATGATGGGCTGATCATGTCGCAAATACGAACCGCCGATTTCGCCCGGATGAGCTCTTCCAAGCAGCTTTCGCTGTGGGCGATTCTTCGCGCCCAGCTGAGCAGCAAGAAGCAACTTGCGGCGCAAACTCCACGCGCGGCCCCGAAGACCGTTCGCGCTTCGCCCGACAAGTAATTGGCGGACGGGCGGCGCCGGCGCCGCGGTGGGCGACGCCCCGCGAAGCTCTAGTCCTACCGCATGAACAGTGCGATCAGCATGATGATCGGTATCGGGACACCGAGCAGCCACAACAGAATCGAGCGCATGATTGGATCTCCTTGCGAGTTGACCGTCCCGCCGCGGCGTCCTGCCCGCAGCGGGTCTCTACCTTGCTTGCGATTTCCTACCCAGCGTACGTGCCGTCGCGCAACCGGCCGCCTAAAGTCGCGGCATAGCTTGCTGCAAAAGCGCCGACCAGCAACGCGATGAACATCCACAGCGACGTGTAGGTCGCCGCCTTGCGTGCGGCGTCCGCGGCTTCACGCGCCTTGGCTTCGGCGTCGGCGGCGACGGCCTGGGCACGCGAATACGCGTCGTTGACCCGCTTGTCGGCATCCTCCGGGCTCAGGCCCGTTCGTGCCGCGACCAGCTGCGAGAGATATAGTCGATCCGACGGCGGAATGTCGCCGCTGCGAATTCCATTGGCGAAGATGCGCCCCACTTCGGCACGCGTCGCCGTGTCGTCGGCGGCAGGCCCTTCGGCCGGCTTGTCAGACCTAAACAGGCTGTCGACGTAATAGCCATTGGGATCGACAGGCGCAAGCGCGCGCCCCGACCCGGCGAGGTTCGATGCGGCCGTCGCCACACCGGTGGCACCCGCTCCCGCCACCGCCGCGCCGGTGACCGCGACCTTCGCGGTTCCGCCGACGAGCGCGCCGGCGGCCGAGGTCAGGACGGCGGCTGTGAGCACGGTCCCCACCGCCCAGGCGAGAAAGCCGTGTGCGGTATCGCGAAAGAAGACTTCGTCACCGTGCGCGTCGATCCAGCGGGTGCGCAGCCGTCCGGCGAGATAGCCGCCGATCCCCGACGCGATAGCCGACATCAACAGCAACCAGATTGCGCCGGCAATGCTCATCGTCGTCGCCGATGCGCCCGAATTCGACCAGGGCGACACCGCGGCAAAGCCCAGGCCCGAGCCGAGCGCAACCAGAATCAGTCCCATCGCTGCCGCGGCAAATGCACCGGCGATGATGGCCGCCCAAGAAACGGCGGATGCCGCGGATTCATTGCCCGCCGTCCCGACCGCTACGACCGCCGTTTCGGGCCGGTAGATCGCGGCTTGCGGAGCTGAAGCTTGCATGGCGCCTCCTTTTTTTGTGGGTGCGGCGAGTCGCCGCGAACGCCCATGCAATGCAAGTCGCGTGCCACGCAAAATCCGCGCGTTGCCGGCCATCGATTCCAGTTCGCGCTGCGTTCGATGTACGAATTACCGGCGCAACTCCAAACCTGCCGGCAACAGTGACAAACAGCCGGCGGGGCGGCTGTGCCTTCAGGCGGCGGCGCGCATCAATTCCGAGGGGTCGAGACGTTTGGGCTTGACGCGCCGCGGTCGCGGCGAAGACTTGATCGCGCCAAGCGATGTCGCCGGAGCCCGCTTGGCATTGTGCGCCTGCCGTCGCAGAAATGCGGGCACGAGCCGCTCGGCTCGTCGCGGCGCGCCGGCGATTCTTTCACCAATGCCCTTGTGCAGCGCCCCGCTCCGCCAGGCGTCGAACACCAAGGGATTGATGTACGACTTGCGGCATACGGCCGGTGTGTTGCGCAAGTCCCTCGCCACCTGCTTGACCGCCTCGACGATGCACGCGTTCAATGCCCGCTCGCTGGTCGGCTCCGGCAGCGGGGTCGAATGCATGATAGCGATGGCGCGCAAAGTCGCACCCCAGGTGCGAAAGTCCTTGGCCGTGAAGTCGTCGCCCATCGCTTCCTTCAGGTACATGTTGACCTGGTCGGAATCGATCGGGCGTCGCTCCCCGGTCTCGTCGACATACTGGAATAGCCGCTGGCCCGGCAGCTGGTGACAATGGCGCACGAGCCGGGCGAGGCGCTTGTCGTCGACGACGATCTCGTGCTCGGCGCCGCCCTTGCCACGGAAGCGGAATAGCAAGCGGCCGTCGCGGACGAACTGCACGTGGCGATTGCGCAGCGTGGTCAGGCCATAGCTGTCGTTGTCGCGCGCGTACTCGGCGTTACCGATGCGCACACGTGTCGCGTCGAGGAGGCTGACGATGACCGCGAGCACCTTCTCCCTGGGCAGGCCGGGCAGCGCGAGGTCGCGGTTGAGCCGCCGGCGCAGCCGCGGCAGGGCCTCGCCGAACGCCGGCATGCGCTCGAACTTGGCGCCGTCGCGGAGCAGGCGCCATTTCGGATGGTAGCGGTACTGCTTGCGGCCGCGCGCGTCGCGTCCGGTCGCCTGCAGGTGTCCGTTGGGCTTCCGGCAGATCCACACGTCTTCGTAAGCCGGGGGGATCGCGAGGCTTGCGATGCGCTTGAGCTCGGTTTCGTCGGTCAACTGCTCGTCGCCGCGCATGTAGACGAACTTGTCGCCCTGGCGAATGCGGTGGATGCCAGCGGTCCCGTCCGATACGTAGACCAGGCCCGCCGCGGCCAGGATCGCGTCCGACTCCGCTGCGCGTTCGCTCGGCTCGCTCATGGCCATTAATCCGCGTAACGGACGCGCTTGAACATCGCGCGTGTCACCGTTTGGCGCGTCGCTCCGATCGATGCCCATGGATCCTCGCGCAGGCTACCCAAACGCTCCGGAATGTTGCGGACGTTGAAGTGATCGAAGCGGACGTCCGTGGCGAGCTCCTTCCATGCGATCGGCGTCGACACCGGCGCGTTGGCGCGGGCGCGGATCGCATAGGGCGCGATCGCGGTCGCGCCTTCGGCGTTGCGCAGATAATCGATGAATATCCTGCCTTTGCGCCGCGCCTTGGAGAGCGTTGCGGTAAAGCGATCGGGAAACGTTTCGACCAGCAAATCGGCGACCGCCTTGGTGAAGCCTTTCGCATGGGCCCAATCGAGCGTCGCGCGAATGGGCACGACGACGTGCAGACCCTTGCCGCCGGTCGTCTTGAGGAACCCCTCGAGCCCGAGATCGTCGAGCAGCGTGCGCAATACGCCGACCCCTTCGACGATCTGTTTCCAACCCACGCCATCGTCGGGGTCGAAATCGAATATCAACCTGTCGGGGCGGTCGAGCTTCGGCGCCCTCGAGCCCCAGGGATGCAGCTCGACCACGCCCCATTGCACCAGTGCGACCAGCGCCGGAAGCGAATTGGCGGAGAAATAGGTGGCCGTGCCCTTGCCCTCCGGAACTTCGACCCGTGTCACCGCGGCATTGACGCTCTTGTCGGCGTGCTTCTGGAAGAAGCACTCCCTTTGCCAGCCGTCGGGGCAGCGTACGAGCGCCAGCGGACGGTCGCGCAGATGCGGCAGGATCCAGTCGCCGATCTGTTCGTAATACTGCGCGAGATCGCGCTTGCCGAGCCTGGCCTCGGGAAACAATTGTTTGTCGGGATTCGAGAGCTTGATCCCGGCGACGGTGTCCGGCGAGCCCCCCGCGGTGAGCGCGACCTTACGGCCCGGCGCGGCGCGTGCTGCCGCCCGCGCGCGGGACGGGAGCGCGGCGTCGGTATCGTTTGCCTTGGTCGGCGCCGCCCCCTCGCGCACGACCTCGGACGCCTTCTTGTCTTCGCGCAGTCCCTGGAAGGACGGATGGCGCAGCGCCCCGTCGTTGCTCCACTCGGTGAACGAGATTTCGGCCACGAGCTGCGGCTTGACCCAGTGCGCTCCTTTGGCTTCGAAGCCGCGCGGCGGGTTGACGAACGGCGCTTCCTTTTGCTCGAGTTTGCCGAGGATCGGCCGCAGCTTGTTCAGCGTCTTGTCGTCGAATCCGGTCCCCACCTTGCCGGCATAGCGGAGCTTGCCCGCATCGTAGATGCCGAGCAGCAGCGCACCGAAGCCGCTACGGCTGCCTTGCGGATCGGTGAATCCGCCGATCACCATTTCCTGGCGACGTCCGCACTTGACCTTGAGCCACTCGCGCGTGCGGACACCTTCGCGATACACCGAATCGGCGCGCTTCGATACCGCCCCCTCGAGTTTCAGCGCGCAGGCCTGTGCGAAGAATTCGGCGCCCGAGCCCCGCACGTCGACGCTGTAGCGCAGAACGGGGTCGGACGTTCCGACCAATGCCCGTAGCAACTGCTTGCGTTCGGTCAACGCGACGCCGCGCAGGTCATAGCCGTCCTGATAGAGCAGGTCGAAGACGAAATAGGTGACGTTCCTGGCGCGGGGATTGGACAGCGCGTTTTGCAGCTGCTGGAAACTGGTCACGCCTTTGGCATCCGCGACGGCAATCTCGCCGTCAAGCCATGCCTGGTCCACATCGAGGTGCTGCAGCGAGGCGGCAATCGACGGCAGCGCGGACGTCCATTCCTTGCCATTGCGCGAATAGATGTGCACGTCACCGTGGTCGATCCGGCAAACCATCCTGTAGCCGTCGAACTTGACTTCGTGAATCCAATCGTCGCCGGCTGGTGCGCTGTCGACCAGGGTGGCGAGCGTGGGCGAGAGCGTGGCAGGAATCCTGGCTTTTTTTGCGCCGGTGACCGATGCCGGCGAGATGTCTACTCCACCGTTGCCGCCGTTGGCACCGCGAGATCGCGCTTTGCGGGCCGACGCCGCCGGGAGTTTTCGAGTTTTGATCGAGGCCACATCGGCAAGCGCCCCGCCGCGCACATTCGCCGGGACCGACCGATTCGAATGCCACTCGTGCGCCTTGTCCTCCGCGATCGCCTCCAGGCTGCGGCCCGAGACGACGCTGTCGGGCTCCTCGTCGACGATACGGGCCGCGCGCCCCTGCTTCGCGTAGCTGTCGTGCTCCTTGATCAGCAGCCACGCCTGCTGGCCCGACCTTCCACCGTACTTGCTGCCATGCGCGCGAATCAGCGCCCAGCCACCCTTGAGCTTTTCGCCGTCGAGCTCGAACTTCAGATGCCCTTTCGCGTATCCGGCAACCGGATCACCGATCGGATGCCAGGTGCCGCGATCCCACACCATGACGGTGCCCGAGCCGTACTGGTGCGGCGGGATAATGCCTTCGAAGCCGCCGTATTCGAGCGGATGGTCTTCGACGTGCATCGCCAGGCGTTTGTCCTGAGGGTCGAGGCTCGGCCCCTTCGGAACCGCCCAGCTGAGCAATACGCCATTAAGCTCCAGTCTGAAGTCGTAATGCAGATGGCTCGCTGCGTGTTTCTGGATGACGAAGCTGAGAGCCTTGGCCTTCCCACGAACTGCACGGCCGCGCGGCTCGGGAGTCTCCCGAAAATTGCGTTTCTCTCGGTATCGTTGCAGCCCCATTCGCCCGAATCCCACCCCTCAGGCCCGCTTCCGCTTGGCGGCCGAACGGCTCGATCCGCGCGATGCGGCGACCACGCGCAGCGCCGGCTTGGCGATTTCTGATTTGGCACGGCGAACGTCAATGGGTTTTCGCCGCGTCGATCCCTTGCCGAGGCTCTGCTTCAGCAACGCGGCCAGATCGATGATCTGCGCCGAACGGGGTTCGTCGCCTTCTTCCGCCGACCGCTTGGTGATCTCCTTGGTCTCTCCGGCCTTGATCTTTTCGCGGATCCGCCGCATCAGATCTTCGTGATAGGTGTCCTTGAAATCCCCCGGTTTCCAGTGCTCGGTCATGTCGTCGACGAGGCGCTTAGCGAGGTCGACCTCCTTGCTGCTCACCCTGGCCCCCTTCAGACCTTCCGCCGGCAGCTCGAAGCCGCTGCTGCCCCGCAACTCATCGGCATAGCGCATCGTGATCAGCATCAGCGCGCGACCCGAGGGGACGACCGCCGCCAAGTGCTGTGTCGTACGTATGACGACCTGCGCCACGGCCACACGACCAGTTGCGCGCAGCGTCTCGCGCAGCAGCGCGTAGACTTTTTCTCCGCCGTCGGCCGGGGCGAGGTAATACGGCGTCTCGTAATATTGCGCGGGAATCTCGGTGACGGGCACGAAAGCCTTGATGTCGATCGTCCGCGAGGCCTTGACGTTGGCGCGGCGAAAATCCTCGTCCGACAGGACCACGTACTGGTCCTTCTCGTACTCATACCCTTTGACGATGTTGCTCCATTCCACTTCCTTGCCGGTCTTCTTGCTGTAGCGCTTGTACCCGACCGGCGAGAAATCGCGCTTGTCGAGCATCGAAAACTGGAACCCCTTGCGCTCTTCCGCAGGGAAAAGCTCGACCGGTATGTTGACCAGGCCGAACGTGATAGCACCCTTCCAGAGCGAGCGAGCCATGATCTACCCTTTCTCCTGCTCGGCGACGTGAATGGCAACGCAGTCGACGCAAAGGCCATGCGCTACCGGACACACGATCAAGATGCCGCAGCCGACGCATTGCAGCAAAGGTCTCTCTCCGGAGAGCTCGCATGCGGTCTTGCAGCCGGCGCGATCGCACCAGTGCATGTCGAACGGGCAAACGAGCATCGCATCTCCCTGCATCGAGCAGTCGCATTCTTGCAACGTCGGCCGCAAATTGGCCATCAGCGGGCGTCTTGTTCTGGCGTCGGCGCACCACAGTGTCATTGTAGGAGCCCGTCCGACGCCGGCCGGGCACGACTCCCGGGAAGACCGCTGGAGACCTGTTGCAGATTCGACTATGCGCTGGGGACGATGGTCTTTCGAACCAGGCCGGCATCGACCACCATCTCGTCAAGCCGCTCGAGCCGGCGACGCTGCTGCGGCTGTTGACGTCGAATACGCGCACGCAGGTCAGATCGATCGCATCCTGACCGCAGCGCGCCGCTGCTTGCGGCGCGACTAGCCGCCAGCGGGCAGAACCCTCAGGCGCAAGCTTATCGTCCCGTCCGCGCAAGAGCACGACACATTGTTGGCTTTGCCGACGACGACCACGTCGTCGTAAGTCAGCGAACGGTAAAACGTCAACGGTGGGAACGGCGTCTTGCGCTCCGCCCGCTTGGCGGACAAGCCGATGACCACTTCATCGCCCGTCGATTGCGACACGATTGCAATATCGAGCGGGCCCGGATGCGAGTCGGTCAGCGCGAGGAGGGAAGTGACCAGAAGCTCGCACGCCGCCGCCTTCGAGACCCGCGCGGCACCGCTCTTGAGGTCGGTCGATGCCTCGATGCCGCGCAGCGTCCAGTCGTCGCCAGCGAGCTTCAGGCACTGCTGCAGCGCTTCGTCGACCGTCGTGCTCGCCTTGTCGTCCGGTCGCAGCCATTCGAGCATCGCTTTGCAGCTGTTCGCCGCACCGCGCGCCTGATCGGGCAACTGCTTGATGCACTCGTCGAGCTTCGGGCCGCCTGCACCGCTGTCGATCATTCTCGCTGCCAGCTCGGCGGAAAATTGTATCGTCTGCAATTCGCCCATCAGGCTATGGCGTATCCCCGAGGCGAGCTTGCGCAGCACCGCGTACCGGATCGCATCGACATCCCGCCCGTTTGTCTCGCCCATCGCATCGGCCCCCATCGCTGCAGGGGCCGAAATAACGGCGTGGCCGCAGCGCCGGTACGAGTATCGCAAAAAAACGAGGAAGCCGGGCGATTCCCGACGCTGCCGAGCGTAAGGGTGGGCCGGCGGCGTCTTCAGTGGCAGAGCGCCGGATCGCTGGTACGACCTTGCAGCGCAGTATCAGGGGACTCTTCGTCCTCCTGCTGCGGAGCCACGCGCGAGCGTATCGCCCACTCCCCGGCGGCATCTTCGAAAGCCCGGATCGCCTCGCTGCGCGCGCCGCGCTCGAGCATATGGGCGGTCTCGCGGACGACGGCGTTCTCGAACACACGACGCAGATCCTTCGCGCGGGTCTGGCGCATAAGCGCCGACAGCAAAACGGATGCAGCCCTGAGTTCTGCTTTGAGGCGTATCTCCTCTTTCAGCGACATCGTCCCACCTTAGTGCCGCCGGCATCCGGGCGGCGTCGGTACGATCTCCCCACAGCGTCCGCGGCGAGGCGTCCCGGCGCCGTCCGGCATGTGCTTGCCGGACGGCGCATAGTCGGCCCAGTCAATATACCTTCGGCTCGCCGGCGGCGACGTCGCTGGTCGAGCGGCGATCGCGAAACTCGCGTTCATCGTCTTCCCAGTACGGCGTGATGTTGTAATAGGCATGCAGCTCGGACGCCCAGTTCTGATCGGCCATCCTCGGCCAGTGATCCTTGTCGAAGCCCTCGGCGTTTTCGAGCTTTTCCTTGCTCACATCGAGAATGAAGCGATGTTCCCGCGCGTCCAGCGTCAGCGCGCCCCATGGAATCGCGAAGAGCTTGGCACCCATCCCCAGAAAACCGCCGAATGACAGCACTGCGTAAGCGATACGGCCGGTGGTGACGTCGAGCATGATCGCTTCGATCTTTCCCAGATCTTCGCCCGCGGCATTGACGACGTTGTCGCCCTGCAGCGTCGCGGCGTCCATGACTTCCGGGCCGGGACCGCTGTTGTCCGGATTGTCGGACGGAATGATTTGCGCGCCCGACCGTGCCTGAGCGGTCGAGCCGTACGGGTTCGATTGCGTGGCCATAAAAACTCCTGAAAGAAAATCCTTCGACAAGAAACGGTCCACGGGTTTAGCCGCAGTCGCGACGCGCGCGAGGTTGCATTGCGATTTCGCGTGTCGCACTTACGGTCCCGGCAATCATGGTCGCCGTTAGCGTCAGCCGATCCAATCCGTGGGCGTCCTATTTTGGTGTAGGCGCCGGCAGCGATGGGTGTAAGACGCACGCTGTCATCCAGGGCGCGGCCACGTGATGCGACGCGAACGAACTTCTTGCGTCTCAGGGAGAGCGCGCGAGTAGCGTGAAATCGCGGACCAGCGCAGCGTAAGCATCGGCGAACTCCTCGCGGGGCGCGCGCAGGACGGCCGACGGGTGCACGGTCACCATCACGTGCTCGGCCAAGTCGCTCTCCAGCCAGCGCCCGCGATCGACGCTGACCCGGATGGAAGGGCCGAGCAGGGCCTGAGCGGCGGTTGCGCCGAGGCACACGACGATGCGCGGCTTGACCAGCTGCAACTCCTGGCGCAGCCAGTCGAGACATGCCGCGACCTGCTGCTGGGTCGGCGTCTTGTGCATCCGGCGCTTGCCGCGCGGGAACCAGCTGAAGTGCCTGACCACGTTGGTGATGTAGACCTGCTTGCGGTCCACACCCGCTTCCGCCAGCGCCTTGTCGAGGAGCTTGCCCGCCGGGCCGACGAATGGACGCCCGCTCAAGTCTTCCTGGTCGCCCGGCTGCTCGCCGATCAGCATGATGCGCGCGTGCGCGGCGCCCTCCCCGGGCACGCCCTGCGTCGCGTTCCGCCAGAGCTCGCAGCGCCGGCAATCGTTGACAGCCTGCGCGAGCTCGGACAGCGACGAAGGCTGGGGCTCATCGGACTTTCGAGGCGAGCGTTTGACCATTGGGATCGAAGTCGGCACAGCATGCGTACAGCAAGATCGATACCGGAACCCATTATCTCGCACAGGCCACGACGGGACGAAATCGCCACGGGCTTCCACCTTCCTACATCGACCGTCCTAGTACTTTTGACCTAGGTGCACCGAAGTCAGCGCAGCAAGAGTTATATGCATTTTCTACTCTGTAGCATGCGCCCGCGATGACACCGATCGTCGATCGAAATCGTCTCGTTCCTGTAGGAAGTGACAGCTGCGCTAACAGCGACCACCAGCGTAGCGTGCCTGAAATTGCCACGGTGTCCCGGCACTTCGCGCCGACAAATTGACCCGGGCGACACAGGAGAAGTCCTCGATGGCGTGGACGCATTCGCGAAACAAGTCGGACCACCGCGGCATCCGCGCAGTGGCGTACGCAGCGATGCTCGCGCTGATGCAGATCGGGTGGCTTGCCGCTTCGTCCGGCGCGAGTGCGCTAACCACTCAGACCATCAGCTTCGCCACGATAAGCGGGAAGACGTTCGGTGCCGCGCCATTCACCGTCAGCGCCACGGCGTCTTCCGGTCTCGCCGTCAGTTTTGCGACGCTGACCGCGACGACGTGCACGGTCAGCGGCGCCACCGTCACGATCGTCGCCGCGGGGACATGCACGATTCGGGCTTCGCAAGCAGGTAATGCCTCGTTCGCTGCCGCACCGCCGGTCGATCGGAGCTTTAGCATTACCGTAAGCGCAGTCATCCAATATACCTATGATGCGGCCGGCAACATTCTCAAGATTCAACGTATCGGGTCTCCCTAGGTGGGAAAACCGGGGCAGCTTTGGAATGCATCCGTTGTGCGATTGCAAGGTTTGGCAGATGAAGCCTAGTTCACATACACGTCCGGTGTCGCATCTCGAACAGCGCAATGAGCGGCGCATCGTACGGCGTCGTCGATCGAACAGGAAACTATTTTTTGTGTACGTGCTTTTCGCCATCTTAGCGAACGCGACCCCTTCGAGTGCCACCGAAGCTTTATGCACGCGCACCGATCGTGGCGTTGGGTTGTGTGCGCCGATGGAAACTTTTACGGCGCCGCATTGGGGCCTGGGCGCGGGCGCAAGCTGGAATGCGTACTATCAGTACTTGCCTGGCCCTTGGCCGGATTTTTCCAGCCCAGAAGCGCTAATCCGGGCCTTCGTCGCGGCTAATCCCGCTGCCACCACTTGTGGCACGGTACCTTATCTATATCGAGGATTCGCGTACGAATATCGTTTGGCTGGCTACTATAACAACGTCTATCCAGTGACTTCTCCGATGAGCTACGCGGACGGCATCTCGCCGGATTTTGCCGCGGACCGACAACCCGAAGAGGGTTCGCTTTGGTACAAATGGCTCGTACCAATAGGTGGCGCGCCCGGACCTTGCGTCCAAACTATCGACATTCTTCCATATCAAAGACGCATCGGCGTTTGCCCGGCAGGATTCAAGTTTGCTCCACCTCTTTCTCTGACGGGTTCAGAGTTCTTGCAGAATCCCGAAGCTTGCGTTACGGCGTTGTCCGTAGATGCCAAAAACCTCGGGGCCTGTACTGGACCCAACCAGATCGCCGGAAATCCGGTAAGCATCGCTAGCGGCAACAAGTTCCAGCAGGAAGGCGACATCGCTCCAGGACCCTTCGGTACGCTCGGCTTCCAGCGCTACTACAATTCCGTGCGAATCGGTTCATACGAGCTCGGTCTGCAGTGGCGACACACTTACGATCGCGTCGCGACCCCGGCGGCTTTAGCGACCGCCGGAGCGATCGCCAAAGTGAGTCGCCCTGACGGCAAGCAATTTGTTTTCTCGCGTACCGGCGCGACGTGGACCGCGGAACGCGATGTTGCTGATCAATTGCTGCCGATCGTTGATAGCTACAGCATGCTCGTGGGTTGGCGTTATGTTACGACAAGCGATGACACTGAGATGTACGACGCCTCTGGCAAGCTGCAGTCGATCACGGCTCGCAATGGAATGACGCAGACTCTGGCTTACAGCGACGACTCGACGCCAGGTGTACCAAAAGCCGGCTTGCTGGTGAAGGTAACCGATTCGCTGGGCCGAAGCCTCGCCTTCGCGTATGACGCGCAAGCACGCATCACAAAAGTAACGGATCAGTCGGGCCAGCCGTACTTGTACAGCTATGACCAAGCAGGCAACCTCGCGACCGTGACGTATCCGGATCTGATGCAACGCCAGTATCTGTATAACGAAGTGGCGTATGTCCAGAACGCTAACGCGCCATGGCTGTTGACCGGAATCGTTGACGAGAATGGGGCTCGATTTGCAACCTTCTCCTACGATGCTAAGGGTCGCGCGATCGCGACCGAGCATGCTGGTGGCGTCGATCGATACCAATTTAGTTTCACGGGCACAATCCCGGCGGTGAGTACCGTAGTGACCGATCCATTCGGGACTCAACGCAAGTACGACTATTCGTATTTGAATAACCACTATTCCAATACCGCACTATCCCAACCATGCGTTTCATGTGGCGGCCAGAGTGGCCGCTCTCTTACCTATGACAAGAACAGCAACGCGACTGCAATTACTGACTTCAAGGGTATAAAAACAACCTTCGCATTCGACTTGACGCGCAATCTCGAAACATCGCGGACCGAAGCCAGCGGTACTTCGCAACAACGCACGATTACTACGCGATGGCATCCGACGTATCGCCTCCCGACCCAAATAACCGAACCGGCACCGGGTGGCACTAGAACAACGACGTTCACCTATGATTCATCGGGAAATCTGCTGACCAAGACAATCATCGCGCCGAGAAATGACGGCACGGGCCTCACGACGTCGCGCAGCTGGGCCTGGACCTATGGAACTTTCGGTCGGACGCTGACTGAAACAGATGCGAATGGAAAAATAACGACATTTACCTATTATCCCGATTCAGATGCGAACGTTGGTAGACGGGGCAACCTGGCTTCTAGTATCAGTCCCGTTGGCCATTCCACTTCGATCACCGGATACGACGCCGCAGGCCGGCCAACAGTCAGTCGCGATGCCAACGGACTGACGACAGCATTGAGTTACGACGAGCGGGGCCGAATAACGGCGCGCAAAGTCGGGATTGAAACAACCGTCTATGAATATGATGGCGCTGGACAGTTAAGCAAAGTCGTGTTTCCCGATGCCTCTTACCTGCAGTACACCTATGACGATGCGCGTCGCCTCGAGGAAGTAGCTGACGCACTTGGTGACACCATTTTGTACACTCTGGACGCCATGGGTAATCGGATCCGAGAGCAGGTGTTCGATCCGTCGGACAATCTGACCCGCTCGCGGTCACGCTCGTTTACCAGCTTGAATCAGCTGGCGTCCGATCTCGGCGCGCAGGCTCAGGCCACGTCGTATACCTACGACAATAACAACAACCTTTCCACCGCGACTGACCCATTGGGACATTCGAATGGCAATATCTACGACGCACTCAATCGGCTAACCGCCGCCGTGGATCCCAATCTCGGAACGGTCCGTTATGCCTACGACGCAGCCAGCAATCTGTCGCAAGTAACGGATCAGCGCGGCCTTGTTACAGCCTACACTTACGATGGGCTGAACAATCCGATCCAAATCCAAAGCCCCGATACTGGGACGACACTCAGCACTTACGATCCGGTCGGCAATCTCCTTACAAAATTGGATGCACGTGGTGTTACTGCAAGTTATAGCTACGATGGCATTAACCGCGTATCGCAAATCGTCTTTCACCAAGGCAATTCGAGCGATACACACCAATTCCAGTACGACGCGGGCGCCAACGGCAAGGGCCATCTAACTAAGATAGCGGATGCGGCAGCGGTGACGACCTGGACCTATGGCACGCAAGGCCGCGTGGCGAGCAAAGCGCAGACGGTGGACGCCTTTACAAAGATCGTGGCGTATGGCTATAACAACGCCGGCCAGCTTGTTGCGATGACGACGCCTTCGGGTCAGCGAATCGCGTACGCCTACATCAATAATCGCGTGTCCGCGATCATCGTTAACGGGCAAACCCTTCTTCACGGCGTGGTCACTGTTCCTTTTGGCCGGATCTCAAGCTGGCTTTGGGGCAATGGCCTGTTCACGTTTCGCAACTACGATCGGGACGGTCGCATCGCGAGTTGGGAGTTCCGCAATGGCGTGAGTGTCCTTGCCAAAGTGCAAACCTTCGATGCGGCGAGCCGAATCACTGCCATCAACGACCCAAATCATTTCGCAGCGAACCAGACTTACCAGTACGATCTGTTGGACAGGATTACTGTCGCTCAGACCGGTTACCCGCCTACGCACACCCAGCAGTTCGCTTACGATTCCGTCGGCAACCGATTAAACATCACGGTTGATGGCGCCGTTATGAACTCCACGTTCGGCGCGAGCAGCAATCAACTGCAAATGCTTTCAGGCTCATCCGCGGGAGGTTACTTGCTCGGAAGTGGAACATGGACCTTCAAGTACAGCAATGCAGATCGATTGGCTACGGTGCTTAGTGGAAGCACAGTTGTCGCGACATATCGCGTAAATGCGCAAGGGCAACGCGTAAGCAAGAACGTTGGCGGCGCGATTGTATATTTCTTCTACGATGAACAAGGGCGCATCCTCGGCGAATACGACGGTACCGGTAGACTCATCGAGGAAACTATTTGGCTCGAGGACTTGCCCGTTGCAACGCTGCGACCGACCGGCGCAGGCGGAATACCGACTCCGGTTAACATCTACTACGTGCACGCCGATCACCTTGGCAGCGCGCGCGCAGTCACACGGCCGAGCGATAACAAGCTTATGTGGCAATGGGACAATCTAGATCCTTTCGGCGCCAACCTGCCCGACGAAAGCCCGGCCGGCCAAGGAACCTTCAGGTACAACCTTAGATTTCCGGGGCAGTACTACGATGCCGAGACCGGGACGCATTACAACTACTTCCGCGATTACGATCCACAAATCGGAAGGTACACGGAGAGCGATCCCGTTGGCATTTGGAGCGACCTGAATACATATGTATATGTGGCCAACGGCCCTTTAATTTGCTACGATCCAACGGGCGAAAATAGTCCACGGGAATTGGTGTGGACCAGGTGGTGGTGGCCCAATACAGGATGGGGTCGATCAATGTTGCAAGGATCATGACGCCTGTTATGACGGATGTAGGGCGGACTGGAAAAACAAGGTCTTCGGAACAGGCGGGCAAAGTATGCAATGCGGAAATTGCGTCGTGCTGACAAGAGAGTGTGTTCTTGTCTTGACACGATACGACCGAAGAACGATGGGGAAAGGCGGGGTAAGGAACGGGTGAGCTGGTTCTTCAAATGCACGCGACTTCCGACCGCCAATCAAAAACCAAAACAACCTTCTTCGAAGTGGTGAATCCACTTTCCGGCATCGCAATCTGAGTCGCTCAATCGTACTTGGTGTGTGGCATTTCAATTTAGCGCTGCTAGGCGATTTTTGTATTTCGTACTGGCGAACCGGTTTTGTCCTGGATCGTCTTATTGACTGGTCCGGCGTGTACTCTTCCTGCGGCGCTACTCGCACTGTTTACGAAGCAAGCCGCAGGATACTGGCTATCGGCAGCGGCGTCTTCTCATCCCTTTTGTTCGCTATCGGAGAACAGTGGCGCCACCGAAAATCTCTTTCCTTTGTCTTTCGACGATTTCAGCGCCGATGATTCTTGTGGGACGCAGTATTCCTTTACTTGTCGAAAAGCGGTCATAACCTTCACGTCGGTTGTAATGAGAATCAACTTTGACGATCGACTCTCCCACCGGCCGCAGGCCGGGGTCGAACATCGGATTCTCAGGCATCGTCCCGATGATGAAGGGACATGATCGACGTCCGATGCGCGCCGTCTAGCCACCTATCCTCCAACTTGAATATTGTTCACCGCGAAAACAACCGGTGTCGCTCCTTGGTATCGCCCGGACGATGTCCTGACCAGAGCAACGTCCACGTCGGGTCCGGCGGGTCGGAAGGGTCGGCCTGAATATCCTGCACCCAGACCAGCTCGCACCGTGAGCTCGGGATCTTCTCCAGCGGCACGGTAACGATCCCGCCTTCGTAGTCGAGCATCGCCGCCTCCGATTCGCCCAGCCTGATGCTGTTGACGCAATTGAAGTCGCGCGGCAGGTAAAGCCGCATATCGTCGAACATCGCGTGATAACTCTTTGCCGCATTTATCCACGGCATCCAGAGCGTCGCGAGCAGAAGCCAGACCAGCGTCACACCCAGCGCGCAAGTCGCCACACTCGCGATGCGACTGCGAACGACATGCGGGCAAAGGAGTGCCCAGGCGATTGTCGCCACGGCGGCGAGCCCGACCACCAGCGGCTTGGCCCGCGGCTCGAATTCCAGCGGCAGCCAGTCGCCGAGCGGAAGCCACGCCGGCGGCAATCCGGTAACCGCGATTACGAGGCACAGGCCCCACAACGCGATAGCAGCCAAGCCGAACAAGGCATACCCGGTTACGGCAAGACGGTGCTGCAACTTGCCCGGCAACGACACTGCTTCTGCCGCCGCGAGCAGCGACATCGGGAGTAGCGCCGGCAACAGGTAGAGGGCCCGCATCGATCCGGCGACCGACAGCGCAGCGACGATGACCATCGTCAGCACCACGCAGAGCTGCAATGGACGATCGTTGCGCCATCCGGCGCGGCGTCGCCACACCGCCCATGCCGCGAACGGCAGCGCAGGGAAGGCAAACCACGGCAGTGTCTTGGCGTAATACCAGGATTCGGGGCTCGCGCCGAGATCCGCGAATCCGAAAAACCGTCCCAGGTTTTGCTGCCAGAACCATTCATCGAACAGATCAGGCGCGCGCAGGTACAACGCTGCCGGCCAGATGGCCATCCACGGCAGGCATGCGAGGAATGCGAGAGCGAGAGCGCGTGCATAGGCGCGGGTTCGCCACGTCCGGAACAAAACCGGCAGCACCAACGCCGTCAAGCCCAGGCAGCCGGGTGCGAGCAATCCCTTGGCGAGAAATCCTATGCCGGCGCCGGTACCAAGCAGGATGCCTCCCCAGATCGGCCGGTCGGCCATCGTGGCAAATCCGAGGAGCGCAACGGCGAAGCCGGCGAGCAGCGCCACGTCGACGACAAGCAGATGTGCGTGCAGGACCAGCCCGAAGGACCCCATAAGGATCAGGACCGCCGTCGCGCCGGCATGCGCGCCCTGCGGCCATGAGCGTCGAGCCGCGAGCGCCAGGCAGCCAAACGCGATCGACATCCATAGCGCGTTGGCCAGCCGCGCTGCTTCGTGCAACGGCAATCGACCTGCGAACAGATCCGCAGAGGCTTCGGCCACTGCGAAGTACAGGGGCGGCTTTTCCAGGAAGGGCAAGCCCGCCGAACGAGGGACGATCCAGTCGTGCGTTCGCTCGAGATGGGCGACGATGCTGGTTACATAGGTTTCGTCCTGCTTCCAGGGATCGTGTCCGACGAGTCCCGGAAAGATGTAGATGACTACGAGCAGCAGCAGAAAGCCGCGGTAGCGTATTTCCTGTCCCAGCCTGGCGCCGGGCGACGAGTCGACTCTTAATGCACTGCTGCGTAACCAGGTCGACGCTTCAAGCATAAACCCCATGATTGAACACGAAGACATTCTCGCCGCGGTAGACGAAATCCACGGCCAGATCGCTTATCGCGCGCCGGAAGTTGCTCGAATTGGACGTGCCCGGCAACAGCCAATCGTGCAGCTCGATCACGATGACCGCAAATTCGCCGACCCACGAAAGGTTGTCCCGGAACAACTCGGCTTCGCCGCCCTCGATGTCTATCTTGCACAGAAAGGGCCGCATGCCGGACGCTTTGCACTGGTCGACGATGCTGGCGGCCGTGTACAAGGGCACGCGGCAGCCGTTGCCAGTCGGCCGGACCTGGTACGACCACTCGCCACCGCCCGGGTCATGCAGGAATCCGTCGCCCTCGTGCGAGCTGACCGCTCCTTCCAGCAAGTTGTAGTTAAGGCCGCGGCAGTTCTTCCGCAACAGCTCGCAGTTGTTCCTGTCCGGCTCGATCGCGACCACGTGGCTGCCGGGAAAATTGCTGGCGAACCAGACTGTGCTGGCGCCGATGTTCGCGCCGGCGTCGATGATCAGCGGCGTCGCCTTCTGCTCGATCAGCTTCGCGTAATACGCTCCCAGCAGCGTGCTCTGGCGAAATATCCGCATCTCGTAGCACTTCTGAGACAGGACCTGCTCGATGACTGCCCGGTCGGATTTGCTCGATTTTCTGAAAAAAAACATGCGACTCGAATTGTCGATCGACAATCGAATGACATCGAGCTTTGCCGCATACGCGGCGTCGACCACTTCCACGTCCTCTGGTCCTCTTCAGCAAGCGCGACCGATTCCGCGCGGTTCGCCCGGAGACCGATAGGCACAATCTTCTTCGGGCTGAAAGCTGCAGGCGGGACGCACATCTGGCCGGTGCAGCGACGGACAATCGACGGTGATATGCCGACATCACCATCCAGTTCCACGTCTGCTCGATGGTATCTTCCGCGCCTTGCTTGACGCTGACGGCGGTCTGTCAGATGTCTGACGTCCCCGCCATGGACTCGCGCCGGTCGCGACAAGATCGCGAAGCGCGCCCGTAGGGCGCGGCGGTCAACCTCCGGCCGGCGGAACATCCGGATCGAACATCGGATTCTCGGGCATCGTCTCGATGATCGGAGGAGCCGTGATCGACATCCGGTCGCGCGCCGTTTCGCGATGGCCCTGCGCCGGCACTTGTCGCGTCGCGCGGCCCAGTCCGAATGGCGGCATGTTGTTGTAAATGCATTCCAGGTCACCCGGCCGGACCCGATACGTCTCGTGCCAGATGCCGACGTCGCCATTGCTCGCCACCGCGCGATTGAACGCCGCCCACGCCGGTCGATGCTCGCGCGAAGGGTCCTTGGCAAAGCGTTCGAGGTCGTCGAAAGATCGCCAGTACTGCAGCATGATCGTCGGATTGCCGAGCCACGACTCTCCACTCAGGAATCCGGATTCCCGGTCGGCCTGCAGCCCGCGCAGCATGCGCGGCATCGCCAGCGCGACCGGCAGCCATTTGTGGATCTTCCAGAAGCGGTTGATGCGCATGCCGATGAGGAAAACGACCACTTCGCCGTCGACGTCCGCAGTCATCCGCCGCGCGATTACTTGTGCCATATGTCAGCCTCCGGAGTTCGTGCGCGCGCAACCTTCATCGCACGCAAGGGCGCCGTCATTACCGCGGCTTCGCCGCGCGCTCGTAGCGCCACTTGCCTGACGCTCCGGCAGCCGCGAAGTGAAATCCAGCCCGTTGCAACACGATACGCGACGCCACGTTATCGGGCGCCGCATGGGCGATGACGCGGTGCACCTGCGGCTTCCGCAGCGCACGGTCGGCAAGCGCCCGCGCGAGTTCCGTGCCATAGCCATGACCACGCGCCTCGTCCGCGATCGAGTAGCCGATCTCGACTGTGCCGTCCATGCTCGGCGGCCCGAAATAGCCGCCGGCACCGACCAGCTGCGCCGGACCCGCGTCTTCCGCCCGAAGCACCGCGTACCATCCGTACCATCCGACCGCCTCTGCCCCGCGGCTTTCGTACTGCGACAGGAAGTATGCGATCGCGTCGCGATCGTACTCGCCCGGAGGCCAGCTCGCCGGCACCTCGGCGCCGAGCAGCGTGGCGAGCTGCGCCGGGTCGCCCAGCTCGGTGCGCAAATGCGCGAGCTGCGCCGCAATCAAGCGCAGTCGCGGCGTATCGATCAGGAAGTTGTCTTCCAGCACGGGCAGTGATGCGGATGGGCGAGGCACTCGCCGCGAACGCCGCGCTACTTCGGCGCCATCCGGATCGCGCCATCGAGACGAATCGTCTCGCCGTTGAGCATTTCGTTGCGGACGATTTCCGCCACCAGCGATGCATATTCCGCCGGTCGGCCCAGTCGCGGGGGGAACGGCACCATCTTGGCCAACGATTCCTGCACTTCCTTCGGCAAGCCGCTCATCATCGGCGTCTCGAACAGACCCGGAGCGATCGCGACGACGCGAATGCCGTGACGCGCCAGCTCGCGCGCGATGGGGAGGGTCATGCCAACCAGCCCGCTCTTGGATGCACTGTATGCCGCCTGGCCGATTTGCCCGTCGTACGCAGCGACCGACGCCGTGAACACGATCACTCCTCGCTCGCCGCCGGCGTTCGGGGTATTGCGCGACATGGCTTCCGCGGCCAGCCGGGTCATGTTGAACGAGCCGACGAGGTTGATGTTGATCGTGCGCGCGAAGGCGGCGAGGTTGTGCGGTCCATCCTTGCCGAGGATCCTCTCGCCGAGGACGACGCCGGCGCAATTGATCAGGCCGTGCAGCGCGCCGAAGACGCTTTGCGTCGTGCCGACCGCCGCCTTGCCGCTCGCCTCGTCGGTGACGTCGGTGCGGACGAATCGGGCCGACGCCCCGAGCTCGCTCGCCAGTGCGTTGCCGTCGGTTTCGTTCACGTCCGCCAGCACGGCCTTGCCGCCGCCGGCGACGACCATGCGTGCCGTCGCGGCGCCAAGACCCGAAGCGCCGCCGGTAATCAGGAAGACACTGCCGCCCAGTTGCATCGTCTTACTCCGTTGTTATGGATCGGCCGCCGCCGCGTGCGCGAGGGTACGCCGGCGCTGTCCGGCGTCGCGCCTTATTTCTCCTGCGCCTTGAATACCGTTGTCGCAGTCGCGACCAGCCCTGCCAGGTCGGACAGATTCGAGGGCACGATCAACGTATTGTTGGTCTTGGCGAGATTGGCGAATGCCGCGACGTACTGCTCGGCGACCTTCAGATTCACGGCGTTGATGCCGCCGGGCGAGACGATCGCCTCCGCGACCTGGCGGATCGCCTTGGCGTTCGCTTCCGCGATCGACAGGATCGCCGCGGCCTGGCCTTGCGCGGTGTTGATCTCCGCCTGCTTGACACCCTCGGATTGGGCGATGGCCGCGGCGCGCGCGCCTGCCGCCAGGTTGATCTGCTGCTGCTGCGCGCCCTCCGAAGTCGCGATCACCGCGCGCTTTTCGCGCTCGGCGGTGATCTGCGCCTGCATCGCATGGAGGATTTCCTTCGGCGGCGTCAGGTCCTTGATCTCGTAGCGCAGCACCTTGACGCCCCAGTTGGCGGCAGCCTGGTCGAGCGCGGCGACGACCAGTCCGTTGATGTGGTCGCGCTCCTCGAACGTGCGGTCGAGCTCCATCTTGCCGATCACGCTGCGCAGCGTGGTTTGCGCGAGCTGGGTGATCGCGACCATGAAATTGCTCGATCCGTACGACGCGAGGCGCGGATCGGTGACCTGAAAGTACAGGATGCCGTCGACCTGGAGCTGCGTATTGTCCTTGGTGATGCAGATCTGGCTGGGAACGTCGAAGGGGATTTCGCGCAAGTCATGGTGATAGGCGACGCGATCAACGAACGGCAACACGAAATTGAGCCCCGGCGCCAAGACGGCATGGAACCGCCCGAAGCGCTCGATCACCAGCGCCTTTTGCTGCGGCACGATACGAATCGTTTTGATGATGACGATGATCGCCACGACAAACAGCGCCAGCGTGAGGGCCGAAAATCCGGTCATGATGTTCTCCATGGTTCAGGCGCTTTCGGGGCGGCGGTCGGACAGCAGGAGCACCGACCCGCGCATGCCGGCGATGTACATCGTCTTGGCGTGCGGCGTGTCCGGCGTTGCAACTTCGGCGTCCCAGGTGCTGCCGCGATAGGCGACCCGTGCGCTGCCGGCCGGGCCCCAGCTTTGCACCTGCACCATCTGGCCGATGTCGAGGCCCTTTTGCGGCGGGGTGCTGGCCACCAGGCCGCGTTTCCATCGCTGCAACAGGACGGTGCCTACGACGCCGAGCGCGGCTGCGATCAGCCACTGCACCGGAATCGCCGCGCCGAGCCACGCGGCGACCCCGCCGCATGCGAGCGCCAGCCCGATCACCAGCAGGTAGAACGTTCCGGTGACCAGCTCGGCGGCAATCAGCGCCGCGCCGGCGATCCACCACATCCAATAATCGGTCATCGGCCCCCCTCGCGGCAAAGGATAGCAAGGAACGTCGAGCTTAGGCGCACCGGCGCCACGGGCTTGCAAGACGCCGAGCCGCCCCGACATTGAGCTATAATTACTTCTTTCTTTTCAGACGTTTCGCGACGCACCGGAGGTCCGGCATGCCCATTTACGAATACCGCTGCAACGCTTGCGGGCACAAGCTGGAATCGCTGCAGCGATTGTCGGACGCACCGCTGGTCGCCTGTCCCGCCTGCGGCAAGGACGCGCTGACCAAGCTGGTGACGGCCGCGGGCTTCCAGCTCAAGGGCAGCGGCTGGTATGCCACCGACTTCAAGAACTCGGGCAGCAAGCCTGCGGCGAAGGAAGCGGCCAAGTCGGACACCAAGACCGATGCATCGGCCAGCGCGCCCAGCGACGCCAAGTCCGATACCTCGGCCGGTGCGAAGGCCGACGTACCTGCCGCGTCGTCCAGCACCAAGACCGGCGACCAAGGCAAGAGTGAAACCCGCGCCGCAAGCGACAAGCCGGCCGCGACCGCGGCTGGCAAGACATCCGGCGGCTCGTGACCTCGCGCAAGCAAACGGTCGAAGCGTTGAAGCGCTACCTGATCGCAGGGCTTCTCGTGTGGGTGCCGCTCGGCATCACCATCTGGGTGCTGCAGCTGCTGATATCGACGCTCGACCAGACGCTGCTGCTGGTGCCCGCCAGTGCGCGCCCCGAAGCGCTGGTCGGGTTCCATATCCCGGGGCTGGGCGCGTTGCTGGCCTTTGCGATCCTGCTATTGACGGGCGTCGTCGCCGCCAATTTTTTCGGCGCACGGCTGATCGCCATCTGGGAGTCGGTGCTGGGCCGCATTCCCGTCGTCAAGTCGATCTATTCGAGCGTCAAGCAGGTCAGCGACACCTTGCTCTCCGACAGCGGCAATGCGTTCCGCAAGGCGCTGCTGGTCGAATATCCGTATCAGGGAAGCTGGACGATCGCTTTCCAGACCGGCGTTCCCGCCGCGTCGGTTGCCGGTTATCTCGGCAGCGAGCACGTCAGCGTCTACGTGCCGACGACGCCGAACCCGACGTCGGGCTTCTTCCTGATGCTGCCCCGTTCTCGCGTGCACGAGCTCGACATGACCGTCGACGAGGCGCTCAAGTACATCATCTCGATGGGCGTCGTCGCGCCGCGACCGCACACGAACGTCCGCGTGGGCGCCGTCACGCCCGCGCTCGATCGCCGAAATTGATCGGACCGCATCACCTTGCCCATTGCCGGCCGGCAATGGCGCGCGACCGCATGTTTGCGCAGCGCCTGGCAATAGCCTCCGGAATGGTGCGACAAGGCCGCAGCGTATCGCCGACCCATCGGCCGGCGCCGGTCACCAGACGTCTTTGGAGAACAGCGTGAAGCGCACCGACTATTGCGGGCTTATCGACCGCAAGCGACTGGGCGAAACCGTGAAGGTCTGCGGCTGGGTCCATCGCCGCCGCGACCACGGCGGCGTCATCTTCGTCGACCTGCGCGACCGCGAGGGTCTCGTGCAGATCGTCTGCGATCCAGACCGCGCGGCCACGTTCGCGATCGCCGAAAAGCTCCGCCACGAATTCGTAATCGCGGTCACCGGCCGCGTGCGGCCGCGTCCCGAAGGCACGGTCAATACCGGCCTGGTCAGCGGCGAGATCGAAATCCTCGCCCACGACATCGACATCCTCAATCAGGCGCTGACCCCGCCGTTCCAGCTCGACGACGACAACATTTCGGAGAGCGTCCGGCTGGAGAATCGGGTGCTCGACCTGCGCCGACCGGCGATGCAGAAGAACCTGATGTTGCGGCACAAGGCGACGATGAGCGCGCGGCGCTATCTCGACTCGCACGGCTTTATCGACATCGAGACTCCGATCCTCTACAAGTCGACGCCGGAGGGTGCGCGCGAATTCCTCGTGCCTTCACGGCTCCATCACGGCCAGTTCTACGCGCTGCCGCAGTCGCCGCAGCTGTTCAAGCAGCTCTTGATGATGGCCGGATTCGATCGCTATTACCAGATCGTCAAGTGCTTCCGCGACGAGGACCTGCGCGCCGACCGCCAGCCGGAATTCACGCAGATCGACGTCGAGACGTCGTTCCTGGACGAACTCGAGATTCGCGACCTGATGGAAGGGCTCGTGCGCGCGATGTTCAAGGAAACGCTCGGCGTCGAGCTGCCGCATCCGTTCCCGGTGATGACCTACGCCGACGCGATGCGCGACTACGGCTCGGACAAGCCCGACCTGCGCGTCCCGCTCAAGCTTACCGAGTTGACCGATCTGATGAAGACGGTCGACTTCAAGGTATTCCGCGGCGCCGCGGACTTGGCCGGAGGGCGAGTCGCCGCGCTGTGCGTACCGGGTGGCGGCTCGCTTTCGCGCAAGGAGATCGACGACTACACGGCCTTTTCCGCAGTCTACGGCGCCAAGGGGCTCGCCTACATCAAGGTTAACGATGCCGCGCAACCGAACGAACAGGGACTGCAGTCGCCGATCGTCAAGTTCCTGAGCCGCGATGCGCTGGTTGAAATCCTTCGCCGCACCGGCGCCGCGAGCGGCGACCTCATTTTCTTCGGCGCCGATCGCGAGAAAGTCGTCTGCGACGCCCTCGGCGCGTTGCGCGCCAAAATCGGCCATGAGCGCGGTTTCGCGACGACCGGATGGCGTCCGCTGTGGGTGGTCGATTTTCCGATGTTCGAATTCAACGACGAGTCTCGGACCTGGGGCGCGCGGCACCATCCGTTCACCGCGCCCAAAGACGGCCACGAAGACTTTTTCCAGACGGACCCGGGCGGCGCGATCGCCAAGGCGTACGACGTCGTGCTGAACGGCTGGGAAATCGGCGGCGGATCTGTGCGCATCCATCGGCCGGACGTGCAGGCCAAGGTGTTCAGCGCGCTCGGCATCAGCGTCGAGGACCAGCGCAAGAAATTCGGATTCCTGCTCGACGCGCTGCAGTACGGCGCGTCCGCCGCACGGCGGGATCGCGTTCGGCGTCGACCGCATGACCGCGATGATGGCCGGCGTCGACCAGATCCGTGACGTCATCGCCTTCCCGAAAACGCAACGTGGGCAGGACCTGCTGATCGACGCGCCGTCGCCGGTCACCGAGCAGCAATTGCGCGAGCTGCATATCCGGATCCGCGCCAGCGACGCGGCAAAACCGTAACGCGAATCGGCGCATGCCGTAGTCGAATCGTAGTGTGACGGCACGACCCGCGCCGCGCCGCGCCGCTCCGAGCCAGCCGCCGCTGTCAGCGCGGGGGCGAATACTTGTGAGCATTGCCGATGACCTGGCGCTGCACTTCGATATGCGGTGTCCTGCATCGGTAGCGCCATGATAAGTTGTCTGACGATAACGCGCGAAGCACGATTTGCGAGCCTCCAGCGGGCGGTTGCCGATTTCATGCGGCAGACCTGGGCCGATCGCGAGCTGGTGATCGTTCATGACGGAGACGCAGCATTCGATGCGCGGCTCAAAGCGCTGGCAACCGCGCACGACACCGCTGCGATCAAGGTCTATCGCCAAACCGGGACGCGGACGCTGGGCGAATTGCGCAATGTCTCGGTCGACGCGGCGCGTGGCGAGGTCGTCTGCCAATGGGACGACGATGACCGCTACCATCCCCGCCGCCTGGAATTGCAATTCGCGGCGATGCGCGTCGAGAACAGCGAATTCTGCTTTCTCACCGACCAGCTGCACCTGTTCGCCGCGGATCGGACGATGTATTGGGACGACTGGAACCTCGAAGTCCATCCGCTCAACCTGGTCCAGGGCACACTGCTCGGCAGTAAGGCCGCGCTGGGCCGCTATCCGCCGCTCGCTCGCGGCGAGGACACGCCGCTTATCCTCGATCTGCTGCGCCGCGGCCGCCGGATCACGCGGCTGCGCGAGCACGGCTACCTCTACATTTATGTCTTCGACGGGCAGAATGCCTGGGACTACGAGCACCACGCGGCGATCAGCGCCTGGAAGCGCTTTCGCGGCGCTCGCCTGCTGGCGCTCGAGCCGACGTTGCGCGCCCGGCTCGCCGAATACGATCCGCCGCTGGGGCGCTGCGTGATGCCGTACGAAGTCGGCGAACTGGTCTTCGATGGCGCCGCGCGGCCGGATCGGAACGGGGACCTTCCCGCCGCCGGCAGCCCCCGCTGATGCGGCCGAGCCCAAACAGGATTCTCTGGGGGCCGTCGGGACTTTGGCCGTGGTGCAACACTCGAAACAAAACTGATTGCCTGGTGAAGTTTCCCTGACGCACATGCCTAGTAGAGTTCATCGAGTCCCGGCTTCATGGAGATTCAAGTGCAACCGGCCCAGGTCGACGTGTGGTCCGATTCGAACCCTGTCCCGATAAGGATTTGTTCCGCGACGGAGCAGGACCAGCTCTCGATCACCGCGCTCGTACGCAGCGAGCGCCTGAATCCGCTCGACCTCGACTGGCACCGCTTCGTCGTCGCGACCGACCATGCAGGCGTCGTCGGCGCGGTCCAGTTGCGGAAACACTTCGACGGCTCGCGGGAGCTTGGTTCGCTCGTCGTCCGCAAGGGCGCGCGCGGGCGCGGTATCGCGGCGCGGTTGATCGACGCGCTGCTTTCGACGCAGACTGCGCGCATTTTCATGATCACGCGCGCAGCGTTCGCCACACACTACGAGCGATGGGGCTTTCGGCCGGTCGAGCCTGTCGACGCGCCGTCGCCCATCCGGCGCAACTACCTCTTCGGGCGACTCGCGGGCATCCTTTCGTTGCTGCAAGGCCGTCGCCCGAATAAGCTTGTCGTTCTCGATCGAAACGCTCGCGTGACGTCTTCGCGTCTCTCGATGCGACCCTTGGCAAGTCCACCCAGGATCGAAAGGGGCATGGCGATCGCCAGAGCGCCGATCGGGGCTGCAGCCAACGGAAACGCGGTGCCCGATCGATGAGGCGCTAGTCGAGGAACTGCCGGGCGATGACGTTGTAGGTGGTGTCCTCGGAGCGGATGAATGCCTCGGTCAGCAGGCCCGCGTGAAAGTCGGTGAAATCCGTTCGTGCCTCGTCCCACCACAAATGCGCCCACAGGTGCATGCTGTAGACATCGGTGTAGTCGGGATCGAAGCCTCCGAGCAGCGCGTGCAGGCCGTCGGACGTGAACGCGTGGCGATAGAAGAAGCGCTGCGGCACGACGTGCAGCGCGGCGGGCATTTCGCCCCAAAGCCTCGCGGCCTCCCTGGTCGAGTGGCGATCCCAGCTGCCATCGTATACGCGGTGCATCTCTGCCAGCCAGCGCGCCGCGAACGACGCTCCCGGACGGCTCATGATCACCGCGTTGCACAGCGAAGGCCGCAGAACGCCCAGTGCACCTGCCTGCGGAGGCTCCTCGCCCAATACGAAGTCGCAATCGAAAAGCCGTTGCGGCAGCGCTTGAACGAACAGCGTGTCCATGTCGGCATAGATTCCGCCGGATTCGAGCAGAACTTTGAGCCGGACGAAATCAGCCTCGTGCGCATACAGCCATCCAGACTCGCGGATGATCCGTGCTTCGGCCGACTCGTCGCCGGCGCGAACGATCGGCGCCTGCGGCGTCTTGCCGATACGGTGCAAGGTCAGGTGCGGCCTGATGCGGTCCCACCATCGGCCATGGGGTTCGTGCCGGCAGTGGAAATGCATGCGGTCCGGACGGTTGACCTGTCGGCATGATTCGAGGCACAGGTAGTGCGCGACGTGCAGCGGCTCGGTCTGCGGGCGCAGGCCGAACACGAAATGATATTCGTTGGGGATGTCAGCCATCGATCGCGGCAAGCAGTCGGCGCGCGATCACCGGTTCAGCGAACGCGTTGAGGATGCGCTCGCGCACCGTGGTCGCCGCCGGTATCTGATCGGCGTAACGCGACACCATCCGCCGCAGGAGCCGACCCGCGTCGCGCGTGTCCGCGACCGCCCATCGCTGCGAGGGCCGATACGATGCGCCGTGCAACCAGCCCGACACCGGACCCATCGTATAGGCGATCAGGCCGGGATAATCGGCGCCGAGAAAGTCGAGATGCCCTCCCCATCCGGTGATGAGGACCGGCTTGCCGATCGTCGCCGCATCGTACGCGCCCAGGCCCCAACCCTCGCCGTGCGTGAGCGAGACGAAGCAGTCGCCGACCGCATGGAGCACGTCGATCGTGCGGCCGCTGACGTCCTCGGCCGCGACTAGCGCGACAGGGGCCGCGGACACACCTGTCTCGGCATGGGCCGCGTCCACCTCTGCGCGCACCAACGCCGGGATCGGAGCGCCGGGCTGGGCGCCTGCGGCAAACGAGCTCGGCTCGGCGGATGTCTTGATCAACAACGTGACCTTGTCGCGGGTGCTGAACTCGCGGGCGAACAGTGCGACCAGGTCGCCAAGCGCCTTGCGCGGGTCCCACACGCCGATCGTGTAGAAGACGAAATGATCGCCGGGTATACCGAGCTTTCGCCGCAGCGCTACCTTTTCGTCCGGCGTCGGCGTGTTCCATGCATGCCGCCGAATGTGCGGCACGACGTGCACCGGCTTGTCGCCGGCGCCGCGCGAGAACAGCTCGCCGTTGCATTTGCTGGGCACAAGCAACTTGTCCGGCACCGCGAGGAGCGGTGGCCAGTGATCCGGCAGCGCGTCGGTTTCCCATGTCGTGTAGCCGATATTCTGCACGCCGCGCTCCGCGATGCGTGGCCAGTGCTCCGGGACCGAGTGCATGATCACCGTGTCGTATTCGATCGGGCGGCACAGCCGCTCGGTCAGCGCAGGCAGGTCGGAAAGCGCTGCGTCGCCCATTGCGGCGCGCGAGAGCGGCAGCGCAGCCAACCCGTGCTCGGAACGCCATATCACGTCGATAGGCCCGCCGAGAAGCGACGGCTGCCACCACACCGGCACCCCCACGTTGTGCAGCGCGCGGACGTAGGCGAGGCCCGACAGGCCATAGCCGCTGCTGTTCGCGTACGCGATATACTTGACGCCGATGGTCATCGCACGCCGTCACGCATGGGCCCGTCCGCGAATCTCCTGATCGGCACGCCGGCGTATGGCGGCCAGGTACATGTCGACTATGTCAGCTCGCTGCTGGTGTTCGAGCGCCAGGGCATCGCCTTCACGCTGATGACGATCGGCAACGAGAGCCTGATCACGCAATTGCCAGTCGGAGGGAGATCTTTCCGGGTGGGAAGGCATCGATATGGAAGACGGCCGCGACCGCAACGCGCCGATGCCGCTTCGCTGACTTCGCCGTCGTGCGCGATTCTATTGATCGGCGCACGCACCCGTCAAGCAGCGATTGCGCGCCGAAGTCTTCCCGCCTTTCCTGCCGGCGTTACAATGCGCCGATGGAGGCCCGTTCACGCCCCGATTCATGGCTCGCAGCGATGCTGGTGATCGTTGCGCTCGGCGGGGGCTTCGCGATGCCGCACGCCTCGGCGAGAACACCGTATGCGCCCGAGGAGATCCGCAGCGACGCGCTGCCGCTCGAGGCGCGGGCGACGCTCGTACGCATCCGAAGCGGAGATCGTCTGCCCTACGAGCGCGACGGCGTCGTGTTCGGCAATCGCGAGCGATTGCTTCCGGCGAAGCCCCGCGGTTACTATCATGAATACACGGTGAAAACGCCGGGTGCGCGCACCCGCGGGGCAAGGCGCATCGTCTGCGGCGGCGCAATCGACTCAACGGCGGAATGCTACTATTCCGACGACCACTACCGTTCGTTCAAGAGAATAAGGCAATGAAGCTTCCAGACCTCTCCGCGGCCGCCGACGCCGGTATGCGCGATTGGTCGGGCGCGCCGGACGCGCTCAAGACCGCGGCCGTCGCCGCGAAGCTCAAGTTCTGCAGCCTCGACCTCCACAGCATCGATAGTAAGGCCGCATTGCTGGCCGCGCTCGGCAAGAGCCTCAGACTGCCCGAGCACTTCGGCAACAACTGGGATGCACTCGCCGATTGCCTCGAGGATAGCGACTGGCTCGGCGGTCACGGCATCGCGATCGTCCTGCGACACAGCGCACCCTATCGCAAGGCGCACGCCACCGATTGGGATACTCTGTCCGACATCCTGAGCGAGGCCGCCGAGTACTGGCAAGAGAGGCACAAGCCATTCTGGGTATTCGTGAGTTAGAGCACTGCACCAAGTTGCAGCAAATTCGATCGGCCCGCTTTCGTTGCCGCACAAGATCCCCGTATCGACGCTGGTTCTGGTACACACGCCGGATCTCTTGGTTCTGGTGCTGGAGCGGGCAGACTTTCCGGCCTACTGGCAGTCGGTGACCGGCAGCCAGGAGCCCGGCGAGACGCTTGCGGCAACGGCCACGCGGGAACTATACGAAGAGACCGCGATCGATGCTGGAAGTTACGGCGGCGTCCGCGATTGGAACCTCTCCAATGTTTACGAGATCTACCCGCAGTGGCGCTTTCGCTATCCCGAGGGAACCACGCACAATACCGAGCATGTATTCTCTCTGCAGGTTCCTGAACCAGTGCCGGTGACCCTTAACCCGCGCGAGCATCTCGCGTACGCCTGGCTGCCCTGGGTGGAAGCGTCGCGCAAGTGTTTCTCGTGGTCGAATCGCGCGGCGATCGAATTGCTGCCGCAGCGGGCCGCCGACCGCGCAAGGAGAACTCCATGATCCCGCTATCCCTGTCGTGGCAAGCATGGCGTGCGGCCGCGATCGCGGTGCTCGTTGCAGCCGGCGCGGCGGCCCCAGCCGGCGCACAGCTTCCCGCGGTACCGACGCAACCTGTCGTTAGCGTCTCGGCGTCCGCCACGGCAACCGTCAGCAACGACCGCCTGCAGGCGTGGCTGCGCGCCGAAGCCGAAAATCCGAGTCCGGCCGCAGCGGCAAGCCAGGTCAACGCGATCGTCGCCAAGGCGCTCGCTGGCGCGCGATCGTATCCTGCCGTCAAGGTCGCCACAACCGGCTACTCGACGCAGCAAATCACCGACAAGGGCAAGGCGAGCCGATGGCACGTCACACAAACTGTCAGCCTGGATTCGGCCGATTTCACAGCCGCCGCGACCTTGATTACCAAGCTGCAGGACGAGGATGGACTTCTCTTGTCGAGCATGGGCTTTTCGCTGGCCGACAAAACGCGGCGCGATGCCGAAGACGGCGTTACCCGGCAAGCCATCCGAAGCTGGCAGTCGCGCGCAGAGCAGGCCGCGCAGGCCCTGGGATTCGCCAGCTGGCATCCCGGGCATTTGACCGTGCAAACCGGCGACGGCGGCCGAGTATATCCGACGATGCGGGCGCAGGCGGCGACCGGCTTTGCGCCCGCACCGGTCGCACTGGAAGCCGGAACCACCGACGTAACCGTCACGGTAAACGGCGAGGCAATCCTCGAGGCCGCGAAAATGCCGATGCGCTGATCGGCCGGCGCAAATTCAACGCTGCGGCCCGGTCATCCTCTGTGGCTGCACCCACTGGTCGAACTGCTCCGCGCTGACGTAGCCCAGCGCGAGCGCAGCCGCCTTAAGCGTGGTTCCCTCGCGATGCGCCTTTTTGGCGATCGCCGCCGCTTTGTCGTAGCCGATGTGCGGATTGAGTGCGGTGACCAGCATCAGCGAGCGCTCGAGCAATTCGTCGATGCGCGCACGGTTGGCTTCGATGCCGGCGACGCAATGGGCGTCGAAGCTCGCCATGCCATCGCCGAGCAGACGGATGCTTTGCAGCACGTTGTGGATGATCAGCGGCCGATAGACGTTCAACTCGAAGTTGCCCGAAGCGCCGCCGATGTTGACCGCGACGTCATTGCCCAGCACCTGGGCGCAAAGCATCGTCAGAGCCTCGCATTGCGTCGGGTTGACCTTGCCCGGCATGATCGAGCTGCCCGGCTCGTTCTCCGGAATCGTGATTTCGCCGAGGCCCGAGCGGGGACCGCTGGCGAGCCAGCGCACGTCGTTTGCGATCTTGGTCAACGCTGCCGCCAGCGTCTTCAGCGCACCGTGCAGATTGACCAGCGCATCGACAGCCGCCATCGCTTCGAATTTGTTCGGCGCGCCGACGAACGGCAGGCCGGTATAGTCGGCGATATCCGCCGCCGCGCGTGTGCCGAATTCCGGATGCGTATTGAGGCCCGTTCCAACCGCCGTTCCGCCGAGCGCCAGCTCGCAGACGTGCGGCAAGGCCGCGTCGATGTGCGCACGCGCATGGGCGAGCTGCGACGCATAGCCGGAGAACTCCTGACCGAGCGTCAGCGGTGTTGCGTCCTGAAGATGGGTGCGGCCGATCTTGACGACGGTGGCGAACTTTTCCGCCTTCGCCGCGAGCGTCCCCCGGAGCGCGTCGAGCGCGGGTAAGAGATCGCGCGACACGGTTTCCGCCGAGGCGACGTTCATCGCCGTCGGAAATACGTCGTTGGAAGATTGGCCGCGATTGACGTCATCGTTAGGATGCACGAGTCGCGCCTCACCTCGCTCGCCGCCCAAGAGCTCCGATGCTCGATTGGCAAGAACCTCATTGACGTTCATGTTGGTTTGCGTGCCGGATCCAGTTTGCCATACCGCCAACGGAAACTCGGTTGCGTGCGCCCCCGCGAGCGCTTCGTCGCAGGCGGCGACGATGGCATCGGCGATTTTTGACGGAAGGATGCCCAGGCCCACGTTGACCCGGGCGGCGCTCCGCTTGACGATCAGCATCGCACGGATCAGCGCTGCCGGCATCTTCTCGGTGGAAATTCGGAAGTGCTCGAGCGAGCGCTGTGTTTGTGCACCCCAGAGGCGGTCGGCGGGAACTTCGATCGGTCCGAACGTGTCGCGCTCGATCCGTGTCGCGGATTGGCTCATCATGGTCTCCAGCGTGCAAAAAAAGGGGCGCCGCGCGCCCCCTTTTTCAATGCTGCGGCATGCGTTTCTTCACGCCGCCGGCGTCTGCTCCGACGGGGTATTGTGCGCCGCGGGCGCGGGAGCCGCGGCATCCTCGGCGGCAGCCTTCATCGACAGGCGCAGCCGGCCCTTGTCGTCGGCCTCGAGCACCTTGACCTTGACGATCTGGCCTTCCTTCACGTAGTCGGAGACCTGATTGACGCGCTCCTTGGCGATCTGCGAGATATGCAGCAGGCCGTCCTTGCCGGGCAGGACCTGCACGATCGCGCCGAAATCGAGCAGGCGCAGCACCGTGCCTTCGTAGATGCGTCCGACTTCTACTTCGGCGGTGATTTCCTCGATGCGCTTCTTTGCCGCATTGCACGCATCCGCGTTGACCGATGCGATCGTCACCATGCCGTCGTCCTGGATGTCGATCGTCGTCCCCGTTTCCTCGGTCAATGCGCGAATCACCGCACCACCCTTGCCAATGACGTCGCGGATCTTCTCCGGATTGATCTTGAAGGTCATCATCCGGGGTGCGTGCTGCGAGATCTCGGTGCGAGCATGCGGCATCGCTTCGTGCATCAGGCGCAGGATATGCATCCGTCCCTCGCGTGCCTGCGACAGCGCGACCGCCATGATTTCCTTGGTGATGCCCTGGATCTTGATGTCCATCTGCAGCGCAGTGACGCCGCGGTCGGTGCCGGCGACCTTGAAATCCATGTCGCCCAGGTGATCCTCGTCACCCAGGATGTCGGTCAGCACCGCGAAGCGATTACCATCCTTGATCAGGCCCATCGCGATACCCGCGACATGCGCCTTGAGCGGCACCCCCGCATCCATCAGCGCAAGACTTCCGCCGCAGACCGATGCCATCGACGAGCTGCCGTTGGATTCGGTGATTTCCGAGACGACGCGGATCGAGTAGGCGAACTCCTCGGGCGACGGCAGCACGGCGGCCAGCGCGCGCTTGGCGAGCTTGCCATGGCCGATTTCACGCCGCTTCGGGCTGCCGACGCGTCCGGTCTCGCCGGTCGCGTAGGGCGGCATGTTGTAGTGAAGCATGAAGCGCTCGCGATATTCGCCTTGCAGCGCGTCGATGATCTGCTCGTCGCGCGCCGTGCCCAGCGTGGCTACGACCAGCGCCTGGGTTTCCCCACGCGTGAACAGCGCCGAGCCATGCGTGCGCGGCAGTACGCCGTTGCGAATCGAGATCGGGCGCACGGAACGCGTGTCGCGGCCGTCGATCCGTGGCTCGCCGGACAGGATCTGGTTGCGCACATGCTTGGCTTCGAGCTCGAACAGGAAATTCTTGACCTCGTTCGCATAACCCGGTTTGGCATCGGCCGGAATGCATTCGGTCTCGACCCGGGCGGCGATCTCCTTCAGACGCTGCTGACGGGCCTGCTTCTGGCGCAGTTGATACGCCTCCTTCAGTTGGGCCTCGGCGAGCTCGGTCACCTTGTCGATCATCGCCTGGTCCTTCGGCGCCGCCTGCCAGTCCCAGAGCGGCTTGCCGGCTTCTTCGACCAGTTCGTGAATGGCGTCGATTACCGCCTGCTGCTGCTGGTGGCCGAACACCACCGCGCCGAGCATCACTTCTTCGGGCAATTCCTTGGCTTCCGACTCGACCATCAATACGGCCGCTTCGGTGCCGGCGACGACCAGATCGAGCTTCGAGGTCGTCGTGAGCTCGGTCTTGCTCGGATTGAGCACGTACTGGCCGTCGATGTAGCCGACGCGAGCCGCGGCGATCGGACCGTTGAACGGGATGCCGGACAGCGAGATCGCCGCCGATGCGCCGATCATCGCGGGGATGTCGGGATCGATTTCGGGGTCGACCGACAACACGGTGGCGACGACCTGCACGTCATTGTAGAAGCCATCGGGAAACAGCGGCCGGATCGGGCGATCGATCAGGCGCGAGGTCAGCGTCTCCTTCTCGGACGGCCGTCCCTCGCGCTTGAAAAACCCGCCGGGGATGCGCCCGGCGGCGTAGGTCTTTTCCTGGTAGTCGACGGTCAGAGGAAAAAAGTCCTGGCCCGGCTTGGATTGCTTGGCCGCGACGACGCTGACCAGCACGACGCTGTCGCCGAGGCTGGCAAGCACCGCACCACCCGCCTGGCGGGCGATCTCACCGGTCTCGAGCGTCAGCGTATTGCGGCCGTAAGGTATCGATTTCTTGATTGCTGTAGGCACGTTTATCCTCGGAATCCGAAAATAACAATGGCCGCTTCGGTGGACAACCGAGTTGCGGCCATTGTCGGGTTATGGGTGTGGCTGCTCGGCACGGCCGGCTGCTCGGAATCGACTGATAGCAGATACATTCGCAGCGGCCGTCGGCCGATGTGCGCTTACTTGCGCAGAGCCCAGCTTTTCGATCAGACCGCGGTAGCTGTCCGCGTTGCGCGTCTTCAGGTAGTCGAGCAACTTGCGCCGGCGCGAGACCATGCGCAGCAGTCCACGGCGCGAATGATGATCCTTGACGTTCGCCTTGAAATGATCGCCGAGGCCGTTGATGCGCGCCGTCAACAGCGCGATCTGCACCTCGGGCGAACCGGTGTCGCCCTTGGCCCGCTGGTGGTCGGCGATGACCTTGGCCTTTTCCTGAATCGTGACTGCCATGCAAGTTACTCCAAACCTCGCGAAAGGGTGGAATTGTACCTCGAAAAATGCTTACGATTCAAGCGATTCAACCGGCGCAAGCGGCGCACCGCCAGCATCGCCGGTGGCGAGCAGCCGACGCGTCCGCAGGACGCCTGCGTCCCCGCTCCCCACGCCGACGAACCGGCCCGCGGCATAGACTCGGTAGTCGCCATCGGGCAGATCGCAACCGGCAATTACCTGCCCCCGCGCGAGCCGCCACGCGTCGGCAGCGTCGAGGTCGAGTCGCGGCAAGGTCGAAAGCAGCGCATCGACCGGCAGCAGCCGTGCATCGCGCGCGGCATCGTCCAGCGCCTCGAGCGCTTCCAACGAACGCGAGGCATCGACGTCGAAACCCCCGCTGGCCACACGGCGCAACGCCCCGAGGTGCCCGCCGCAGCCCAGTGCTGCACCGAGGTCCTCGGCCAGCACACGGATATAGGTCCCCTTACTGCAACGCACGCGCAACTCGACGTCCGGCGGGTTCCATCCATCCAGCGCAAGCTCGTGAACGACGACTTGGCGGGCGATGCGAGGGATGTCGATGCCTTCGCGCGCGTACTCGTAGTAGTTGCGTCCGCGGTACTTGAGCGCCGCGTGGCGCGGCGGGATCTGCGCGATCGAGCCGACGAAGCGGGGCAGCGTCGCTTCGACGTCGCCCCGCGATACGCGCACCTGACGCACATCGACGGGATCGCCCTCCGCATCGCCGGTGGTCGTCGTCAAGCCCAGGCGAACCGTCGCCGCGTAGGTCTTGTCGCCTTCGAGCAGCATATGCGCGAATTTGGTCGCCTCGCCGAAACAGATCGGCAACAACCCGCTGGCCAGCGGGTCGAGCGTCCCGGTGTGGCCGGCCTTTTCGGCGCGGTAGAGCCGGCGCACGCGTTGCAGCGCTGCGTTGGACGACAGCCCGACGCCCTTGTCGAGCAGCAGCACGCCATCGAGCGCGCGCCGAGGCACGCGGCTCGGCCGGGGGTTCGGGTCGCTTGCCATCACCTGGTCGAAACCTCGCCCCGCTACGCTGCCGCGACCCGGGGCGGAGCCACGGGTCACTGACGCGCGGCAAGTCAATCCGGGTGCTTCCGATCTTCGGCAACGGCGTCGTCGATCAGTTTCGACATGCGCAGCCCCGATTCGATCGAGTCGTCGTACGCGAAGTGCAGCTGCGGAACCGAGTACAGCTTGAGCCGGTGCGACAGCTCGGTCCGCAAGTAGCCGGCGGTGTGCTGCAGCGCCTTGACCGCTTCGTCGGCTCGTTCCTTGCCGGCGAGATGAGTGAACAGGACCTTCGCATGCGACAGGTCGGCGGACACTTCGACCGCGGTCACGGTAACCATGCCGATGCGCGGATCCTTGACGTGGAGGCGCAACAAGTCGGCGAGCTCGCGCTGGATCTGATCGCCGACCCGCTGCGCGCGCTGTGAGTGTCTCTTCATCGTTTTCTCAAAGCGTGCGCGTGACCTCGACGATCTCGTACACCTCGAGCTGATCGCCCTTTTCGATGTCGTTGTAATTCTTCAGCGACAGACCACACTCGAAACCCGCCTTGACCTCGCGCACGTCGTCCTTGAAGCGCTTGAGCGAATCGAGCTCGCCGTCGAAGACAACCACGTTGTCGCGCAGCAACCGAACCTTCGATCCGCGGCGCACCACGCCTTCGAGCACATAGCAGCCGGCGACGGTACCGACCTTCGAGATCTTGTAGACCTCGCGCACCTCGACCAGTCCGAGCTGGCTTTCCTTCTTTTCCGGCGCCAGCATGCCGGAAAGCGCCGCCTTGATCTCGTCCACCGCTTCGTAAATGATGTTGTAGTAGCGGATGTCGACACCCGAATGCTCGGCGAGCTTGCGCGCGGCGACGTCGGCGCGGGTGTTGAAACCGATGATCACGGCCTTCGATGCCAGCGCGAGATTGACGTCGGACTCGGTGATGCCGCCGACCGCGGCGTGCACGATGTTGACCTTGACTTCACCGGTCGACAGCTTGGTCAGCGCGTTGGCCAGAGCCTCGTAGCTGCCCTGCACGTCGGCCTTGACGATCAACGCCAGCGACTTGATCTCGCTCTCGGCCAGCTGCTCGAACATGTTCTCGAGCTTCGCCGCCTGCTGCTTGGCGAGCTTCACGTCGCGGAACTTGCCCTGGCGGAACAGCGCGATCTCGCGCGCCTTGCGCTCGTCGCCGAGCACCATGACGTCCTCGCCGGCCAGCGGCACATCGGACAAGCCCTGGATTTCCACCGGAATCGCCGGGCCGGCCGATGCGACCGTCTTGCCTGTCTCGTCGGTCATCGCCCGCACCCGTCCGAACACGGCGCCGGCAAGCACGATGTCGCCGCGCTTCAACGTGCCCGAATTCACGAGGACGGTGGCGACCGGCCCCTTGCCCTTGTCGAGCCGCGATTCGATGACGATGCCTTTGGCCGGCGCATCCTTCGGCGCCTTGAGCTCGAGCACTTCGGCCTGCAGCAGAATCGCGTCGAGCAGATTGTCGATGCCGGCACCCGTCTTGGCCGAGACCTGGACGAACTGCGTGTCGCCGCCGTATTCCTCGGGCAGCACGCTTTCGGCGACGAGCTCCTGCTTGACGCGGTCCGGATTGGCTTCGGGCTTGTCGATCTTGTTGATCGCGACGACGATCGGCACATTGCCGGCTTTCGCATGCGCGATCGCCTCCTTGGTCTGCGGCATTACGCCGTCGTCCGCTGCGACGACAAGGACCACGATGTCGGTGACCTTGGCGCCACGGGCACGCATCGCCGTGAACGCCTCGTGGCCGGGCGTATCGAGGAAAGTGATGACACCTTTCGCCGTTTCCACGTGGTAGGCGCCGATGTGCTGCGTGATGCCACCGGCTTCGCCGCTGGCCACGCGCGTACGCCGGATGGTGTCGAGCAGCGAGGTCTTGCCATGGTCGACATGGCCCATCACGGTGACCACCGGCGGCCGCGGCAGCGACTCCGCCGTCGTCGCCTGCGCGCTTTCGGCAAGCAGCGAGTCCGGGTCGTCGAGCTTGGCCGCAATCGCCTTGTGACCCATTTCCTCGACGACGATCATCGCCGTTTCCTGATCGAGCATCTGGTTGATCGTGACCATCGTGCCGAGCTTCATCATGACCTTGATGATTTCGGCGGCCTTGACACTCATCTTGCGGGCAAGATCGGCCACGGTGATCGTTTCCGGCACCGCCACTTCGCGGACCAGCGGCTCCGGTGCGAGCGCCTGAGCGCCTTCTTCGACCTCCTCACCTTCCTCATGCCGGTGCTTGCCGCCCTTCGGCTGCTTCCATCCAGCGGCGGCCGCGCCGCCGGTGACATCGCCACGCAGCTTGAGAGCACGCCGACGCGCCGCTTCTTCCTGGAAAGCCGTTGCCGAGGGCTTGCGTGAAGGCTTGTCCTTTTTCGCACCGGGCTTGGCCACCGGCTTGTGCAGCGTGCCTTCGGTCTTCGCCTTGGCCTCGGCCTTCGCCGTCGGTTGCGCGACCGGGGCCGCCGTTTCCTTGGCGACAGCCGCAGCCTCGGCTTCGGCCGCCTTCGCCAGCGCCTCTTCCTCTTCCTTCTCCTTCTTGGTCTTGCGCTTCTTCGCCTGTTCCTGCTTTTGCTGGATCTCTTCCTGCTGCTTGGCGATCAGCGCCGCACCCTTGCGCGCCTCTTCCTCGCGCGCCGCGAGTTCCGCCGCCGTGACGACCGGCTGCGGCGCGACCGGCGCGGCCTCCTCGGCCGTCGCCGCCGCTTCGGCGCCGTCGCGCTTGACGAACACGCGCTTCTTGCGCACTTCCACCTGGATCGTTCGAGCGCGGCCGGTGCTGTCGGCGGCCTTGATCTCGGTCGTCTGCTTGCGGGTCAGCGTGATCTTCTTTTTCTGGTCGAGGCCGCCGTGCTGCTTGCGCAGATAGTCGAGCAGCCGGGTCTTATCCTGCTCGGACAGCTTGTCTCCCTGCTTTTTGCCGGCGACGCCCGCGGCGGCGAGCTGCTCCAGCAGGATGCCTGCCGGCATCTTGAGCTCGGTCGCGAATTTATCGACTGTGGTCTGGGGCATGTCTTTTCTCCTGCCGCGCTGTTCCGCCCGGCCTTACTCTGCGTGTTCCGTGTTTTCGAACCAATGGGCGCGCGCCCTCATGATCAGATCCTGCGAGCGTTCCGCCGGCAGTCCCGTCAATTCGACCAGCTCGTCGACCGCAAGGTCGGCGAGCCCGTCGCGTGTCGTAATGCCCTTTTCGGCGAGCAAGCCCGCCGTCTCGTTGTCCATGCCTTCGAGGTTCAGCAGATCCTCGGCAACGTTGCCCACCGACTCCTCGCGCACGATCGCCTCGGTCAGAAGCGCGTTACGTGCGCGACTGCGCAATTCGTTGACCGTGTCCTCGTCGAAGGCATCGATCTCGAGCATCTCGTTCAGGGGAACGTAGGCGATTTCCTCCAGCGAGGTAAACCCTTCCTGGATCAGGATGTCGGCCACTTCCTGGTCGACGTCGAGCTTGTCGATGAACAGCGCCCGCGTGCGTTCGCTCTCGACCTGATGCTTCTGCTGCGATTCCTCGACTCCCATCAGGTTGATTTCCCACCCGGTGAGCTCGGAGGCGAGGCGGACGTTCTGGCCGTTGCGCCCGATCGCCATCGCCAGGTTTTCCTCGTCGACGACGACGTCCATGCTGTGCCGCTCCTCGTCGACGACGATGCTGGAGATCTCCGCCGGCGAAAGCGCGTTGATCACGAACTTGGCCGGGTCCTCGGAAAACAGAACGATGTCGACGCGCTCACCGGCGAGCTCGTTGGTCACCGCCGTCACGCGCGATCCGCGCATGCCGATGCAGGTGCCCTGCGGGTCGAGCCGCGGATCGTTCGACTTGACAGCGATCTTGGCGCGCACGCCGGGATCACGCGCAGCCGCCTTGATCTCGATCAGGCCCTCCTCGATTTCGGGAACTTCGAGCTCGAACAAGCGCACGACCAAGTCCGGCGTGATGCGCGACAGCAATAGCTGCGGGCCGCGCGCCTGCGCCTCGATCTTGATCACGTACGCCCGGACGCGGTCGCCGACGCGCAAATTCTCCTTCGGGATCAGCTGATCGCGGGGAATCATGCCTTCGATCCGCCCCGATTCGACGATCACGTTGCCGCGCTCGATGCGCTTGACGGTCCCGGTCAGCAGGTTGTCGTCGCGGTCGAGGAAATCGTTCAGGATCTGCTCGCGCTCCGCATCGCGTATCTTCTGCAGTATCACCTGCTTGGCTGCCTGCGCCCCGATGCGACCGAATTCGACGGGCTCGAGCGGCTCCTCGATCACGTCGCCCAGCTGCAGCGGCGGATCGCGCTCTGCGGCGTCGGTAATCGCGATCTGATGCGCCGGTTCCTCGTGCTCCTCGTCGGGCACGACCGTCCAGCGCCGGAACGACTCATAGTCGCCGGTTTCGCGATCGATCGACACGCGCGCGTCGATGTCCTGGGCAAAGCGTTTCTTGGTCGCCGACGCCAGCGCCGATTCCAGCGCCGTGAACACGATATCCTTCGGCACGTTTTTCTCGCGCGCCAGCGCGTCGACCAGCAGCAGCAATTCGCGGTTCATCTTGCGTTTCTCCACTCAATCTTCGGCACCAGCCGCGCACGGTCGATATTGGCGAGAGCGATCGAGCGTGGACCCGTCTCGGTGTCCAACCGCACCGTATCGCCCTCGATGCCACGCAGAATGCCCTTCAACCGCCTGGCGTTATCGATAGCCTCGCGCAAGGTCAGGCGCACCTCCTCGCCCGAGAAGCGGGCGAAGTCGGCGGCCTTCTTCAGCGGCCGGTCGAGTCCGGGCGACGACACCTCGAGCCGGTCGTAGTCGATCTGCTCAGCGGCGAAAAGATGGGTCAAATGCGTGCTCACCTGCGCGCAATCCTCGACGTCGACGCCGCCGGGCTTGTCGATGAATACGCGCACGAGCCCGCTCCGGGCCGAGTGGTCCCAATCGACCAGCTCGTAGCCCAGCGGGGGCAACGTGCGTTCCAGAACGTCGGCAAGCTTTACCAATGGCATCGCCATAAAACCAAAAAAGTAAAAAAAAATGGGCTGTCGAGCCCATTTCTTATCGTTTACATCCGAGTCGAAGTATAGCAAAAATCCCGGCCAACTTGAAGGGGTTCGACCGGCTTGGCGCAGTCGCGGCCGGCTGGGCGGGGCAGCCCGGGCCGACGCAGCCCGCCGTGGGCGGCTTAATCCCGCGACGCGGCGCCCGGGCGCGCTCCCTGGGCTAAACTTGCAGCCAATACCCCTTATTCGGGACACGACATGGCGCAGCCGCTGCCTATCGCAAAACACGGCTCCCTCGAGCTCTTCCTCCTGCCCGCGCTCGCCAATCGGCACGGACTGATCACCGGGGCCACGGGAACCGGCAAGACGGTCAGCCTGCAGGTGCTGGCCGAGCGGTTTTCCACGCTTGGCGTGCCGGTCTTCATGGCCGACGTCAAGGGCGATCTGGCCGGGATGAGCCAGCCCGGCGCAGCCTCACCCAAGTTCGACGAGCGGCTGAAGCTGGTCGGCGTTCCCGCACCGGCATACACCGGGTTTCCCACCGTTTTCTGGGATGTATTTGGCGAATCCGGCCATCCGATGCGGGCGACGGTCTCCGATTTAGGGCCGCTGCTTTTCGCCCGCATCCTCAACCTGAACGAAACCCAGGAAGGCGTGCTCGCCCTCGCGTTCAAGATCGCCGACGACAACGGCCTGTTGCTGCTCGATCTCAAGGACCTGCGCGCCTTGCTCGAGTACATCGGCAACAACGCGCATGACTTCCAGACCCAGTACGGCAACATTTCCGCGGCCAGCGTCGGCGCGATTCAACGCGGCATACTCTCGCTGCAGCAGCAAGGCGCCGACAAGTTCATCGGCGAGCCTATGCTCGATATCGACGACCTGCTGCAGACCGATGGTGGCGGCAAGGGCAACGTCAACATCCTGACGGCCGACAAGCTGCTCAGTGCGCCTGCGCTCTATTCGACCTTGCTGCTCTGGCTCCTGGCCGAGTTCTACGAGCGGCTGCCCGAAGTTGGCGATCGGGACAAGCCGAAGCTCGTGTTCTTTTTCGACGAAGCGCACCTGTTGTTCACCGATGCACCCAAGCCCTTGCTGGACAGGATCGAGCAGGTCGTACGGCTGATCCGTTCAAAGGGAGTGGGCGTGTATTTCGTCACGCAGAATCCGCTCGACGTCCCGGACAAGGTACTGGGTCAGCTGGGCAACCGGATCCAGCATGCTCTTCGCGCGTTCACGCCGCGCGATCAAAAAGCGGTCGCGGCCGCCGCGACCACCATGCGAGCGAATCCTAAACTCGACACCGAAAAAATCATTACTGAACTCGGAGTCGGCGAGGCGCTGGTTTCGTTTCTCGACGAAAAAGGGCGGCCGAACATCGTCGAGCGCGCGTACGTCCTGCCGCCCGCGAGCCGTATCGGGCCGATCAGCGCCGAGGAACGGAAGGCGGTCATTGCCGCGTCTCCGGTGGCTGGCGTGTACGAAAAGAGCGTCGACCGGGAATCCGCGTACGAAAAGCTGCGCAGCAGGATTGCAGCATCCACGCCGACGATCGGTGCGCCGTCAGCTGGCGGCGTTGTCGGCACGATCAAGGATTCGCTGGGTGGCCTCATGAGCGGCAGCGGGCGCAAGGACAGCCTGGTCGAGGCGATGGCCAAGAGCGCGGCGCGAACGGTGGGATCGACGATCGGCCGCTCGATCGTGCGCGGTGTCCTCGGATCGCTGCTGGGCGGGCGGCGCTGAATCCGCGTGGGTGATCACCACGTGCAACGACTGACGCGTCTGGCGGCCACGGCGCTCGCGCTGGCGGCTTGCAGCGGGCCGGCGCCGGATCGTCAGCCGGTTTCAGTCACGCCGCCGGGCGAGGTCGCCGGGGCAGCGGTCGTGCGGCGGCCGATGCCGGACGCTCCCCCGGACGCCGGTGCGCTGGTCACCCCACCGGGCCCGCCGATGCTGGCGATCGCCGCACCACCGGGCGCACTTTACGTCTGCGTCAGCGGTGTGGGAGCGCAACTTCGTCAGACGTCGATCGAGTTTGCGGCGGGCGTCGGCGACCTTTGCCGCAAGCATCCCGAGATGGGTCCCTGCCAGTACGAGCGAGATGCGTGTCGTCGCAGCGGTGGCAGGGTGTTCGCCGCTGACGGCAGCGAAATCACGCGCAGCGTCGAGGATGAGTACGACAAGCGCGTCATGCGCATCCGCATGCGCTCGAACTAGCGATTCCGCCGCCTGTTCGGATCGTCGGCTGGAATAGCCGGCCGGATCCGCTGTTGGTATCTGCTATGCTATCGTCATAGCTGGGCCGACGCTGTCCCCTGGCAGCGCTTGACGCTGGATCGGCCGCAATCCCCCTGGACCCGAAAGGAAACAGCGAGGTGAGGACTCCGCGAAAGCGGTTTTGGAGCAGCCATCTGTGCGCCGCGGCGATCTTGCTGCTGCTAGGCGCGCGCTGCGCGTGGGCATACGACTGGCTGCAGTTTGGCGGCGATGCCCAACACAGCGGCCGGAACACCTCGGAAACGATCCTCACCCCGGCCAACGTCGGAACGCTCGCCGTCAGGTATCAAGTAACGCTGGCAGGAACGGTTGACGGCACGCCGGTGTTTCTGGAAAACGTGACAACGCCGGGTGGCGTCAAGAATCTACTGTTCGTCACGACCCGCGACGGACGAATCATCGCGCTCGATGCGCAAAACGGCGCCGTCATCTGGAACCATCCGAACGGCCCTGGCGCTTGCACGATCAACAACGGCGGCAGCGCCTGCTACACGACGTCGTCGCCGGCGATCGACCCGAACCGTCTCTACGTCTACAGCTATGGCCTCGACGGCAACGTACACAAGTACCAGGTCGGCGACGGAATCGAAATTCTGACCGGCGGCTGGCCGGAGCTCACCACGCTCAAGGGCTTCGACGAAAAGGGCTCGTCGGCGCTGTCGATCGCGACCGCAGCCGGCGTCAAATACCTGTACGTCGTGCACGGCGGATATCCGGGCGACAACGGCGACTACCAGGGTCACGTCACCGCGATCAACCTCGCGACCGGCGCGCAAAAGGTGTTCAACACCGCGTGCAGCGACAAGGTGGTGCACCTTGCTCATTTCATCCCACCGGAAACGACGACGACTTGTGCGGCCGCGCGAAATGCGATCTGGGCGCGGCCGGGCGTCTTTTACGACGCCGGCACCAATCGGATTTTGATGGCGACCGGCAACAGTTTCTCGGGCACGCTTGGCCAATTCGATGGCAGCCGCAACTGGAGCGAGTCGGTTATTGCGCTGGAGCCCGACGGTAGTGGCGGCACCGGCGCAAACGCTGGCAAGCCACTGGATAGCTACACCCCTTCGAATTGGGCTTCACTCGACAACAGTGATACCGACATCGGCAGCACTGGTCCGACGATTCTCCCGGTGCCGCCGACTTCCAACGTGCAGCACCTGGGACTGCAAAGCGGCAAGGACGGGATGCTGCGGCTGCTCAACCTCGCCGATCTGAGCGGTCTGGGAGGTCCGGGCCATCTCGCCGGCTCGATCGGCGCGCCGTTTGCGGTTCCGCAGGGAAACGCGGTACTGCCGCAGCCCGCGACCTGGATCAATCCTGCCGACAGCAGCACTTGGGTATTCATCGTCAACGGCAATGGTGCATCCGCGCTGCGGCTCAACGTCGACGGCAGCGGCAATCCCTCGCTCGCCACGCAGTGGAGCAACGGCCCCAGCGGCTCGTCTCCGGTCGTCGCCAACAATATGCTGTTCTACCTGAACGGGGGCAGCGTGCGCGTGCTCGATCCCGTCTCGGGCAGCATCTTGCGCACCGCGTCGGGCGCGGGCAGCAACATGCACTGGCAGAGCCTGATCGTTGCCAACGGCGTTGTCTACGCGACCGACGGCGCCAGTCATCTGACTGCATTCGCGCCGGCATCCGTGTCTTCGCCGACGACGACGGTGCTGGGGAGTGGATCCAATCCGGCGAATGCGGGGACGAGTGTTTCATTGACGGCGACGGTGACCGGGGTGGGGCCGACCGGCAACGTCAATTTCAGCGAAGGCGGCAGTGCGCTGGCCGGATGCGCGGCGGTGGCGCTCGCCGGCGGGGGCAACGCCCCGACCGCGGTATGCCCCCTCAGCAGCCTGAGCGTCGGCAGCCACGCCATCGTGGCGAGCTACGGTGGCGACGCCGGCAATGCCGGCTCGACCAGCAGCACCTTGCTGCAGGTCATCGACACCGCTTCCGGCGGCACGAACGTGGCGCTCGCCAGTGTCGGCGCCGTGGCGTCGGCCTCGAGCGTGTTCAGCAACCAGTTTCCGGCGACCGCGGGCAACGACAACGACCGCAAGGGCGCCGCCTGGGGCAGCGGCGGCGGTTGGAACGACGCCACCGCCAATACCTTCCCCGACTGGCTGCAGATCGACTTCAACGGCAGCAAGACCATCGACCGGGTCATCGTCTACACCTTGCAGGACAATTATCCGAACCCGATCGAGCCGACCGACAGCCTGACCTTCACCCAGTACGGCGTGACCGACTTCACCGTGCAGGGCTGGAATGGCGCGGCCTGGGTGAACTTAAGCAGCGTCAGCGGCAACAACTTAGTCAAGCGCGCGGTGACGTTCCCGGCGTTCACCACCAATCGCATCCGGGTCAACATCACCAATGCGCTGATGCTCTATTCGCGCCTGGTCGAGGTCGAAGCCTGGGGCACGGCTGCCGTCGGACCGCCGCCGTCGACCACCACGCTGGCCAGTTCGTTGAATCCGTCGACGGTGGGCGCGCCGGTCACCTTCACCGCCACCGTCACCGGCATCGCTCCGACCGGCAGCGTCGCCTTTACCGACGGCGGCAACGCGATCAGCGGTTGCAGCGGCGTGGCGTTGACCGGGAGCGGCAATGCCCGCACTGCACCTTGCACCAGCAGCGCCCTGGGCGTCGGCACGCACAGCATCGTCGCCGCCTATACCGGCGACGCCGGCAATGCCGCCTCGAGCAGCAGTCCTCTATCGCAAGTCGTCAATGCCGCCGGGTCGAGCAATGTCGCGCTCGCCAGCAACGGCGCCGTGGCCAGCGCCTCGAGCACCTTCAGCGCCGCCTTCCCCGTGGCCGCCGTCAATAACAACGAGCGCGCCGGCGTCAACTGGGGTAACGGCGGCGGCTGGAACGACGCCACTGGCAACGCCTTCCCCGACACTGTCCAGATCAACTTCAGCGGCAGCAAGACCATCAATCGCGTCGTCGTCTATACGCTGCAGGACAACTACGCCAGCCCGGTCGAGCCCACCGACAGCATGACCTTCAGCCTCTACGGCATCACCGCCTTCACCGTTCAGGGCAAGCAGGGCAACCAATGGGTGACGCTGGCCACCGTCAGCGGCAACAATCTGGTCAAGCGCACCGTCAACTTCTCCCCCTTCACCACCACCCAAATCCGCCTCCGCATCACCTCCGCCCTCGCCTCCTTCTCCCGCATCACCGAAATCGAAGCCTGGGGTAATTGACACCGATTTTGTTTACGACAACATGCCTCTCTCAGATTGATGCTGTCGCACATCGTTCGCTTAAACCAGATGACGCCGTGAGGACCGGAAGAGCGGGGTTTCGCTAGCCCGATTCTTGCATCCAACGAAGACCACCGCGATTTAATGCTTGGCAAAACTCACATATGCCATTAGCATACACGTCACGCGTCAAATAACGACCATTTGCGTTAGTCCGGCGCTTTACGCAGGGAGCCATAGTCCGATGCAAGCCTCACGTAGCCCCATTTTGTCGACAACAATCGGCGCAATTGCGCTGTTTGTCGCCGCCTCGCTACCCGTCCGCGCGCACCATGGCGCCGACGCGGTGATCGCGGGATCGTTGTCCACCCCCGTCGCAACGACTGTCGAGACGACTACCGGAACCATCGACGAGCTCGTCATCGACAACCGTGTATCCGGCGTAACGACGCACTACACGCTGTTGCGGGGCGACGACGGCAGCGTTGTCGCGCTGCAAGGGGCAAACTCGGAATCGCTGTCGAACGGCACGCGCGTCGCGGCAACCGGCCGGCGCGCCGGCGATACGCTGCAGGTCGAAAGCTTCGGTTTGCTGTCGGGACCGCCGCAACGCATGGCGTCCCAGGCGGCAGGCGGGGCACAGGTGCAGGGCACGCTGCAGCTCGCGCATGCGGACGACTTCGCGCACGACCGCAGTAGTTTCAAGATGGTTGTTCTGGGCGATGACGGCCACGCGACCGAATTGGAGCTGGGCGTCATGCCCGACGTGCTGCGAACCCGCATGTCCGTCATCGCTTATGGCACGGCCAGCGTCGACAATCTCTCGCTCCAAACTAGCCGCATCGAGATCCTGGCGCTGCCGCCGCAAAAAAGTACGACGCAGGCGTTTGGCATCCAGTCACTGACAACCAACAACGTTCTCGTGCTGCTGGTCAAGTTCACCGACAACGTCGAGCCGTTCACGCCGGCAGCGGTAAAGCAGGTGATGGTCACGGATCCGCGCAGTGTTGCCAACTACTACAGCGAGGTCTCGTTCGGTCAGGAACAGCTGAATATCAATGTTCCCACCGTCTGGGTGCAGTCGGGAATCGCGCCGCCGTCGACTTGCGACTATTCGACGATCGGCACCTTGGCCGATGCGGCTTATGCGGCCGCCTTTCCGGGTGACCACACAACCTACCAGAATCGCTACTACGTCTTCCCGCGTCTGAATTCTTGCGGATGGTCCGGTCTGGCGTACGTGGGTTGGGGCATCGCCTATAGCAACGGTTACAACAGCCTCGGCGTCTACGGGCATGAGCTCGGTCACAACTTCGGCTTGCTGCATGCGGCAAGCCTGCGCTGTACCGGCCAGGTGATCGAAGGCACGTGCAGTGCGACCGAGTACGGCGATCCCTTCGACATCATGGGGAACATCGACGTCGGCGGTGTCACGCACTTCAACGCCGCGCAGAAAGCGATCCTCAACTGGATTCCGGCGACGTCGGTCAAGACGCACGGCGGCGGCACCGCCACCTATACGTTGTCGCCGATCGAATCACCCGGCGGGACGAGCTACGCGATCAAGGTTCCGGCCGCCGCCAACCGAACCTATTGGATCGAATACCGGCAGCCGATCGGCTTCGACAGCGGCCTGTCCGCCTACCCGAACAACGGCGCGCAAATCCGCGTCGCCAGTCCCTTCGCAACGATTTGCAGTGGCTGCGCGGACGATGCGGAATTACTCGACATGACGCCGGCGACCAATACATTCAACGACGCGGCGCTGATAGCGGGGCAGAGCTATACCGACAGTACGTACGGGATCACTATTACTGTCGGCTCGGCGTCACCTGCCGCGCTCGATGTCACGGTTGCGGTCGGGGCCGGCACTCCAACGACGACGACAATCACGAGCTCAGTCAACCCGTCGCCGTTCGGCACGATTATCACATTCACAGCAAGCGTCACAGGCAACGCGCCGACCGGCACAGTGAGCTTTCTCGACAGCGGCAGCGCAGTCGCAGGTTGCGGTGCCATAGCGCTGAGCGGCTCGGGCAATACGCGTACCGCTCAGTGCGTGAGCAGCACCTTGCCAACCGGGACACACAGCGTCGCCGCCGCCTATGCGGGCGGAACCGGCAACATTGCCTCGACCAGCACCATACTAGCGCAGACCGTCACAAAGGGCTTGAGCACCACATCGGTTGTGAGCTCGACCAATCCGTCGAGTTTCGGAGCAAGCGTCACCTTCACCGCAACGGTGACGGGTGCAGCACCCGTTGGCAGCGTCAACTTTACTGATGGTGCTGGTTCCATCAGCGGCTGTTCCGCTGTGCAACTCTCCGGCAGTGGCAACAGCAAGACAGCACAATGCACGACCAGCAGCCTGAGCACCGGCACGCATGCGATCGGCGCTTTCTACGGTGGTGACGTTGCCAATGTCCCTTCGAGCAGCACGCTGTCGCAGGTCGTCACGAGCGGGGGAGGCGGCAGCGCGACGACTCTCGTCAGTTCGCTGAACCCGTCGACAGCGGGGACGAGCGTCATGTTCACGGCAACGGTCGCCGGCAGCAATCCGACCGGCAGCGTCAACTTCAAGGATGGCGCCAGCTCGATCACCGGCTGCAGCGCGGTCGCGCTCACCGGCAGTGGCAACAGCAAGACGGCACAATGCACGACCAGCAGCCTGACCGCGGCGACGCACAGCATCACGGCCGCCTACGGCGGCGATGCCGGCAACGCCGCTTCGACCAGCGCGGCGCTGTCGCAGGTCGTCAACAAGGTGACGAGCACGACGACCGTCGTCAGCTCTGCGAATCCGTCAACCGTTGGCGCAAATGTCACGTTCACCGCGACAGTCAACGGCACGGCACCGACCGGCAGCGTCAACTTCAAGGATGGCGCCAGCTCGATCACCGGCTGCAGCGCGGTCGCGCTCACCGGCAGCGGCAACAGCAAGACGGCACAATGCACGACCAGCAGCCTGACCGCGGCGACGCACAGCATCACGGCCGCCTACGGCGGCGACGCCGGCAACGCCGCTTCGACCAGCGCGGCGCTGTCGCAGGTCGTCAACAAGGTGACGAGCACGACCACCGTCGTCAGCTCTGCGAATCCGTCAACCGTTGGCGTAAATGTCACGTTCACCGCGACCGTCAGCGGCTTGGCACCGACCGGCAGCGTCAACTTCAAGGATGGCGCCAGCTCGATCACCGGCTGCAGCGCGGTCGCGCTCACCGGCAGTGGCAACAGCAAGACGGCACAATGCACGACCAGCAGCCTGACCGCGGCGACGCACAGCATCACGGCCGCCTACGGCGGCGACGCTGGCAACGCCGCTTCGACCAGCGCGGCGCTGTCGCAGGTCGTCAACTCGGTCGGTCCGGGCCCGTCGACGACGACGGTCGTCAGTTCGCTGAACCCGTCGACGGCCGGGACGAATGTCATGTTCACGGCGACGGTCGCCGGCAGCAATCCGACCGGCAGCGTCAACTTCAAGGATGGCGCCAGCTCGATCACCGGCTGCAGCGCGGTCGCGCTCACCGGCAGCGGCAACAGCAAGACGGCACAATGCACGACCAGCAGCCTGACCGCGGCGACGCACAGCATCACGGCCGCCTACGGCGGCGACGCCGGCAACGCCGCTTCGACCAGCGCGGCGCTGTCGCAGGTCGTCAACAAGGTGACGAGCACGACCACCGTCGTCAGCTCTGCGAATCCGTCAACCGTTGGCGTAAATGTCACGTTCACCGCGACCGTCAGCGGCTTGGCACCGACCGGCAGCGTCAACTTCAAGGATGGCGCCAGCTCGATCACCGGCTGCAGCGCGGTCGCGCTCACCGGCAGCGGCAACAGCAAGACGGCACAATGCACGACCAGCAGCCTGACCGCGGCGACGCACAGCATCACGGCCGCCTATGGCGGCGACGCTGGCAACGCCGCTTCGACCAGCGCGGCGCTGTCGCAGGTCGTCAACTCGGTCGGTCCGGGCCCGTCGACGACGACGGTCGTCAGTTCGCTGAACCCGTCGACGGCCGGGACGAATGTCATGTTCACGGCGACGGTCGCCGGCAGCAATCCGACCGGCAGCGTCAACTTCAAGGATGGCGCCAGCTCGATCACCGGCTGCAGCGCGGTCGCGCTCACCGGCAGCGGCAACAGCAAGACGGCACAATGCACGACCAGCAGCCTGACCGCGGCGACGCACAGCATCACGGCCGCCTACGGCGGCGACGCCGGCAACGCCGCTTCGACCAGCGCGGCGCTGTCGCAGGTCGTCAATACCGTCGGCGCATCGATCAATGTCGCACTCGCGAGCAACGGCGGCGTCGCCACCGCGTCGAGCAGCTACAGCACCGGCTTCCCGGTGTCCGCCATCATCAATAACGAGCGTACCGGCGTCAACTGGGGCAACGGCGGCGGATGGAACGACAGCACCGCCAACGCTTATCCCGACTGGGTGCAGATCAACTTCAGCGGAAGCAAGACGATCGACCACGTCGTCGTCTACACGCTGCAGGACAACTACGCCAACCCGGTCGAGCCGACGGATACGATGACGTTCGGCCTGTACGGCATCACCGCGTTCACCGTGCAGGGCTGGAACGGCTCGAGTTGGGTGAGCCTGGGCAGCGTCAGCGGCAACACCCTGGTCAAGCGAACGGTTAACTTCGCAGCGTTCACTACCGATCGCATCCGCATCAACGTCACCGCTGCGCTGGCAAGCTACTCCCGCATCACCGAGGTCGAAGCCTGGGGAGGCACGTCGGTCGGCCCTGGACCATCGACGACGACGATGGTGAGCTCGTCCAACCCATCGACCGCCGGCGCGAGCGTCACCTTCACCGCCACCGTCGCCGGCAGCAGCCCGACCGGCAGCGTCAACTTCAAGGACGGCGCCAATTCGATCAGCGGCTGCTCCGCGATAGCATTGGTCGGCAGCGGCAACAGCAAGACGGCTGCGTGCAGCACCAGTGCGTTGACGGCGGCGACGCACAGCATTACAGCCGCGTACGGCGGCGATGGCGGCAACGCCGCATCGACCAGTGCGGCGCTGTCGCAGGTCGTCAACGGAGCGTCCAGCACCAACGTCGCGCTTGCAAGCAACGGCGGCGTCGCGAGCGCCTCGAGCAGCTACAGCACGAGCTTCCCGGTGTCCGCGATCATCGACAACTCGCGCGCCGGCGCGAACTGGGGCAGTGGCGGCGGCTGGAACGACAACACCATGAATGCCTTCCCCGACTGGGTGCAGGTCAATTTCAGCGGAAGCAAGACGATCAACCGCGTCGTCGTCTATACGCTGCAGGACAACTACGCCAGTCCCGTCGAGCCGACGGACACAACGACGTTCAGCCTGTACGGCATCACTGCGTTCACCGTGCAGGGCTGGAACGGCGCCGCATGGGTGACGCTTGGCAGCGTCAGTGGCAACAACCTGGTCAAGCGCACGGTGAATTTCTCAGCCACCACGACCGACCGGATCCGCATCAACGTCACCAGCGCGCTCGCCTCGTTCTCCCGCATCACCGAGGTCGAAGCCTGGAATTGACAGCGCGACACCTGTCTGCCCCGCTGACAGCGCCGGCCTGCACGGTGTAGGCGCTGTGTATCGTGCCAAAGCCCGGCGCGACCTCGGCGCATTTGTTACTATCGCGGGCAGCCATGCAGCGCGGCGCCGTCCGGCCCGCGCTTGACGCGGTTTCGCCGACCGAGGAGCCGACGCGAAACAATGATCTTCTGGAATTTCAGGCGCTCGAGCGCAGCTTTGCTGCGACTGCTGTTGGCGCTTCCTCTGCTGATAGCGGCGTACCTTGCTCCGTCGCTCGCCAGCGCGGCGGGAACACCGCAGGGCATCGGCATAACCTATGGGCAGCCCGCCGTACCAGCTGCGGAATTCAGTGGCGATTTGCGCAGACAGCCATTGGCGCCGACACCCGTTGCCACGGCGCGAATCTACCGTCCGCTGCTCCACGGACCGGTATTGTCCAAGATTCCGTCGGAGACGCCACAACCGCTCGCGCCACAGTCGCGGTCCGGTCCGCTGGCGCCGATGCCGAACCCCATCCTGACTTTCGCGGGGATGAGCTTCAACGATGCATGCACGGGAGGCCAATGCGGCGGTGGCTGGCCGCCGGACCCGAACGGCGACGTTGGACCGAACCACTATATCGAAGCGGTCAACACCTCGTACGCCATCTACGACAAGAGCGGAACGCGGCTTGCCGCGTTTACCGAAGACCAGCTGTGGAGCGGCGCGCCGGCATCGCCATGCACGTCCGCTCCCGAAGGCGATCCGGTCGTCATCTACGATTGGCTGGCCGATCGGTTCGTGCTGACGCATTTCGCGTTTGCATCCGTCAACGGCCCGTTCTACCAGTGCATCGCCGCATCGAAGACCAGCGATCCGGTCGCCGGCGGCTGGTGGCTGTATGCAGTGCGCATGGACCCGGGCGGCGCCGGTCTGCCTCCCGTCGGCGACATCAACGATTACGGCAAGTTCGGCCTCTGGCACGATTGCCTGTACATGGCGGCGAACGCGTTCACACCGAGTAGCGCCTACGATGGCGTCTCGTTCGCGTCGTTCAGCCGGACCGATCTTTACAGCGGAGCGCCGCTCACGTTCTCGATCGGTTATCTGCCGCCATCGACGAACGCTTTCACGCTGATTCCGAGCAACAACCAGGGCAAGGGCGCGAACGCCGCGCAGCCGGGGACGCCAAATTATTTTGTATCCGAATCGGGAGTCGTCGAGGAATTCGAGGTCCGGACTTTCAGCCCGGGCGCCAACTGCGGTGCGGGCGGCACACTGAGCGCGCCGACAATCGTCAGTCAGACGCAGTACACGTTCCAACAGGGTGCGATCGTTCCTCAACCGAACACGTCGAGAAAACTGGACATGATCGACGACCGGATCATGCAAAAGGTCCAATACCGCAAGATCGGCGGAACCGAATCTCTGTGGGTCACGCATCCGGTCGGCAGCGGTTTGGGCACGACCGCGATGCAATGGGCGCAGCTCGACGTTACCGGCGGCGCGATCGCCGCCGCACCGGTGCAGCAGCAGATTTACGCGCCCGATTCGACGCTCAATCGCTTCATGGGCAGCCTTGCAGTCGACGGACGCGGCAACATGGCACTTGGCTACACGACGTCGAACGCCACCTCGCCGAATTTTCCGAGCCTCACCTATTCCGGCAGGCTCGCGACCGATCCGTTGAATACGCTTCCACAGACCGAGGTGAAAATGACCGCCGGCGCTGGCTCGCAGGTCAACAATTGCGGTGGCGGGCCCTGCGACCGATGGGGCGATTACAGTGCGATGAGCGTCGACCCGTCCGACGATTGCACGTTCTGGTACGTCAACGAGTACTACAGCAGCCAGACCAACGGTAGCAGCGGCAATTGGCAAACGCGCATCGGATCGTTCAAATTTCCCTCGTGCTCCACGCAGTCGCAGTCGCCGACGACGACGGTGCTGGGGAGTGGATCCAATCCGGCGAATGCGGGGACGAGTGTTTCATTGACGGCGACGGTGACCGGGGTGGGGCCGACCGGCAACGTCAATTTCAGCGAAGGCGGCAGTGCGCTGGCCGGATGCGCGGCGGTGGCGCTCGCCGGCGGGGGCAACGCCCCGACCGCGGTATGCCCCCTCAGCAGCCTGAGCGTCGGCAGCCACGCCATCGTGGCGAGCTACGGTGGCGACGCCGGCAATGCCGGCTCGACCAGCAGCACCTTGCTGCAGGTCATCGACACCGCTTCCGGCGGCACGAACGTGGCGCTCGCCAGTGTCGGCGCCGTGGCGTCGGCCTCGAGCGTGTTCAGCAACCAGTTTCCGGCGACCGCGGGCAACGACAACGACCGCAAGGGCGCCGCCTGGGGCAGCGGCGGCGGTTGGAACGACGCCACCGCCAATACCTTCCCCGACTGGCTGCAGATCGACTTCAACGGCAGCAAGACCATCGACCGGGTCATCGTCTACACCTTGCAGGACAATTATCCGAACCCGATCGAGCCGACCGACAGCCTGACCTTCACCCAGTACGGCGTGACCGACTTCACCGTGCAGGGCTGGAATGGCGCGGCCTGGGTGAACTTAAGCAGCGTCAGCGGCAACAACTTAGTCAAGCGCGCGGTGACGTTCCCGGCGTTCACCACCAATCGCATCCGGGTCAACATCACCAATGCGCTGATGCTCTATTCGCGCCTGGTCGAGGTCGAAGCCTGGGGCACGGCTGCCGTCGGACCGCCGCCGTCGACCACCACGCTGGCCAGTTCGTTGAATCCGTCGACGGTGGGCGCGCCGGTCACCTTCACCGCCACCGTCACCGGCATCGCTCCGACCGGCAGCGTCGCCTTTACCGACGGCGGCAACGCGATCAGCGGTTGCAGCGGCGTGGCGTTGACCGGGAGCGGCAATGCCCGCACTGCACCTTGCACCAGCAGCGCCCTGGGCGTCGGCACGCACAGCATCGTCGCCGCCTATGCCGGCGACGCCGGCAATGCCGCCTCGAGCAGCAGTCCTCTATCGCAAGTCGTCAATGCCGCCGGGTCGAGCAATGTCGCGCTCGCCAGCAACGGCGCCGTGGCCAGCGCCTCGAGCACCTTCAGCGCCGCCTTCCCGGTGGCCGCCGTCAATAACAACGAGCGCGCCGGCGTCAACTGGGGTAACGGCGGCGGCTGGAACGACGCCACCGGCAACGCCTTCCCCGACACTGTCCAGATCAACTTCAGCGGCAGCAAGACCATCAATCGCGTCGTCGTCTATACGCTACAGGACAACTACGCCAGCCCGGTCGAGCCCACCGACAGCATGACCTTCAGCCTCTACGGCATCACCGCCTTCACCGTTCAGGGCAAGCAGGGCAACCAATGGGTGACGCTGGCCACCGTCAGCGGCAACAATCTGGTCAAGCGCACCGTCAACTTCTCCCCCTTCACCACCACCCAAATCCGCCTCCGCATCACCTCCGCCCTCGCCTCCTTCTCCCGCATCACCGAAATCGAAGCCTGGGGTAATTGACACCGATCGACGCATGCACACTCGCACTAAAACGAAACGCCCCGACAATGATCGGGGCGTTTCGTTTTAGGGGTGCCTGACGATGACCTACTTTCGCACGGGCAATCCGCACTATCATCGGCGCGCCGCCGTTTCACGGTCCTGTTCGGGATGGGAAGGGGTGGGGCCAGCGGGCTAAGGTCGTCAGGCATTGACGGGTGTCGACCAGGGGGAGAACTCGTCTCGGCCTGGCCGACGCGAAGGGAAGAAGTAAAGCTGGGGTTAGATCGTTGGCGCCAACACCGTAACGCGTGCGCTTTGAGTACGCAGGGTTATGGGATCAAGCCGCACGGGCAATTAGTATCGGTTAGCTCAAGGCGTTACCGCCCTTCCACACCCGACCTATCAACGTGGTGGTCTGCCACGACCCTTCAGGGGGATCAAGTCCCCGGGAGATCTCATCTTCAGGCACGTTTCCCGCTTAGATGCTTTCAGCGGTTATCGCTTCCGTACATAGCTACCCGGCAATGCGACTGGCGTCACAACCGGTACACCAGCGGTACGTCCACTCCGGTCCTCTCGTACTAGGAGCAGCCCCCGTCAAATCTCCAGCGCCCACGGCAGATAGGGACCAAACTGTCTCACGACGTTTTGAACCCAGCTCACGTACCACTTTAAATGGCGAACAGCCATACCCTTGGGACCGGCTACAGCCCCAGGATGTGATGAGCCGACATCGAGGTGCCAAACACCGCCGTCGATATGAACTCTTGGGCGGTATCAGCCTGTTATCCCCGGCGTACCTTTTATCCGTTGAGCGATGGCCCTTCCATTCAGAACCACCGGATCACTATGTCCTGCTTTCGCACCTGCTCGACTTGTCAGTCTCGCAGTCAAGCCCCCTTGTGCCATTGCACTATCAGTACGATGTCCGACCGTACCTAGGAGACCTTCGAGCTCCTCCGTTACTCTTTGGGAGGAGACCGCCCCAGTCAAACTGCCTACCATGCACGGTCCCCGAACCGGTTAAACGGTCCTGGGTTAGAACCGCAATGACACCAGGCTGGTATTTCAACGTTGGCTCCACGCCATCTAGCGACAGCGCTTCAATGCCTCCCAGCTATCCTACACAGGTCCCATCACAGTCCAATGCAAAGCTACAGTAAAGGTGCACGGGGTCTTTCCGTCTTGCCGCGGGGAGATTGCATCTTCACAAACACTTCAACTTCGCTGAGTCTCGGGTGGAGACAGCGTGGCCATCGTTACGCCATTCGTGCAGGTCGGAACTTACCCGACAAGGAATTTCGCTACCTTAGGACCGTTATAGTTACGGCCGCCGTTTACCGGGGCTTCAATCAAGAGCTCGCACCCCATCATTTAACCTTCCGGCACCGGGCAGGCGTCACACCCTATACGTCGACTTTCGTCTTTGCAGAGTGCTGTGTTTTTGTTAAACAGTCGCAGCCACCATTTCTCTGCGGCCCCTCTCGGCTCCAGCTGTACGCCTTCACCTACCAGGGGCGCACCTTATCCCGAAGTTACGGTGCTAATTTGCCGAGTTCCTTCACCCGAGTTCTCTCAAGCGCCTTAGAATATTCATCCTGCCCACCTGTGTCGGTTTGCGGTACGGTCAACCTGAAACTGAAGCTTAGAGGCTTTTCCTGGAAGCAGGGTATCAGCAACTTCCGGCAGGCAAGCCCGCCTTCGTCATCACGCCTCGGCTAAGATCCCCGGATTTGCCTAAGGACCACGCCTACACGCTTAAACCGGGACTTCCAACACCCGGCTCGCTTAACCTTCTCCGTCCCCCCATCGCATCTCAGGCCGGTGCGGGAATATTAACCCGCTTCCCATCGGCTACGACTCTCGTCCTCACCTTAGGGGCCGACTCACCCTGCGCCGATGAACGTGGCGCAGGAAACCTTGGGCTTTCGGCGACAGAGCTTTTCACTCTGTTTATCGCTACTCATGTCAGCATTCGCACTTCCGATACCTCCAGCAACCCTCACGAGTCACCTTCACCGGCCTACGGAACGCTCTCCTACCACCTACCCACCCCGAAGGATGAATAAATCCGCGATTTCGGTATCTAGTTTGAGCCCCGTTACATCTTCCGCGCAGGACGACTCGACCAGTGAGCTATTACGCTTTCTTTAAATGATGGCTGCTTCTAAGCCAACATCCTGGCTGTCTGAGCCTTCCCACCTCGTTTCCCACTTAACTAGACCTTGGGGACCTTAATCGGCGGTCTGGGTTGTTTCCCTTTCGACCCCGGACGTTAGCACCCGGAGTCTGTCTCCCACGCTTAAACTTTGCGGTATTCGGAGTTTGCCATGGTTTGGTAAGGCGCCATGCCCCCCTAGCCATAACAGTGCTCTACCCCCGCAAGTCATACGTGAGGCACTACCTAAATAGTTTTCGGAGAGAACCAGCTATTTCCGGATTTGTTTAGCCTTTCACCCCTAGCCACAGCTCATCCCCTACTTTTTCAACAGTAGTGGGTGCGGCCCTCCACGTGGTGTTACCCCCGCTTCAGCCTGGCCATGGCTAGATCATCCGGTTTCGGGTCTACGCCACGCAACTCAATCGCCCTGTTCGGACTCGCTTTCGCTTCGCCTCCCCTATTCGGTTAAGCTCGCTACGCAACGTAAGTCGCTGACCCATTATACAAAAGGTACGCAGTCACCCTAGCTTGAATGGCTCTCCACGCGACCCCTCTGCCTTCTCGAGGTTCAGGATCAATTTCAAAGAGCGGCTCTTTTGCCTCGCTTACGCTCGGCGAAAGAACCTTGCGGCTTCGCTAAAAGCCATTAAAGCTAGGGCTCCCACTGTTTGTATGCATGCGGTTTCAGGATCTGTTTCACTCCCCTTCCGGGGTTCTTTTCGCCTTTCCCTCACGGTACTGGTTCACTATCGGTCGATCACGAGTATTTAGCCTTGGAGGATGGTCCCCCCATCTTCAGACAGGATTTCACGTGTCCCGCCCTACTTCTCGTACCCTCAGTTCCACTCCCAACCTTTCGCGTACGGGGCTGTCACCCACTTTGGCCGCCCTTTCCAGAGCGCTCCGCTAAGTCGAAAGCTAAAAGGTACCGGCTGCTCCCCTTTCGCTCGCCACTACTCGGGGAATCTCGGTTGATTTCTGTTCCTGCGGTTACTGAGATGTTTCAGTTCTCCGCGTTCGCTCTACCCAGCCTATGAATTCAGCCGGGAGTACCCCTCCATACATGACTCTCCCCAACGCTCGCTTAAGACCTGGCCGCTTTGGCGCGCACTCACTCGCGCCGCTCGCTGCTCGCTTAAGACTTGAAAGCTTTGGCGCGCACTCACGTGCGCGCAACGCTCCAACGCTCGCGTTGAAAGCCATCTATGGAGGGGTGGGTTTCCCCATTCGGACATCTCCGGATCAATGCTCGTTTACCAGCTCCCCGGAGCTTTTCGCAGGTTGCCACGTCCTTCATCGCCTGTGATCGCCAAGGCATCCACCACATGCACTTAGTCGCTTGACCCCATAACGCTACGCACTATTCCGCACAGCCTTACAGGTGTTCGCGCTCGTCACCCGCCTCGCCCCGACTAAGAGCCAAGCAGGCTTCGATACAATCTAACCCAGTCTCGCTCGTCGTTCGAAACCCGTGCTCGCGCACAGATCCCGCCCTTCCGAGCCAGACGCTTTACTTCTTCCGTTTTGTTAAAGAACCACCGAACCTTCTCGGCCCTGATCCAAAGATCAGAAGTAAACCCTCCCGCTTACCTCTGCCCTCTGCCTTCCCCTGCCTCCAAACTGGTGGAGCTGATCGGGATCGAACCGACGACCCCCTGCTTGCAAAGCAGGTGCTCTCCCAGCTGAGCTACAGCCCCGATAAGCGTCGCGATGCTTCGTTGCTCGCGGCCTCGCTTGCTTCTCGCATCGCGTCGGCGCAGTCGAGCCCGCACTTCAAAGTGGTGGGTCTGGATGGATTCGAACCATCGACCCCCGCCTTATCAAGACGGTGCTCTAACCAACTGAGCTACAGGCCCGATTCAGGTCAATACCTGACGAACAACCGATAAGCGTGAGCACTTGAAGCTCAGGCGTTGGGTAAGCAGCGGTTCCGGCCCCGGCTCCATCGCTGGCGCCTTCGCCCTCACCACCGTTACCTGACTCCGAGAAAGGAGGTGATCCAGCCGCACCTTCCGATACGGCTACCTTGTTACGACTTCACCCCAGTCACGAAACGCACCGTGGTAAGCGGCCCCCTTGCGGTTAGCCTACCTACTTCTGGTACATCCCGCTCCCATGGTGTGACGGGCGGTGTGTACAAGACCCGGGAACGTATTCACCGCGACATGCTGATCCGCGATTACTAGCGATTCCGACTTCATGCAGTCGAGTTGCAGACTGCAATCCGGACTACGACCGGCTTTTATGGGGATTGGCTCCAGCTCGCGCTTTGGCAACCCTCTGTACCGGCCATTGTATGACGTGTGAAGCCCTACCCATAAGGGCCATGAGGACTTGACGTCATCCCCACCTTCCTCCGGTTTGTCACCGGCAGTCTCCCTAGAGTGCCCTTGCGTAGCAACTAGGGACAAGGGTTGCGCTCGTTGCGGGACTTAACCCAACATCTCACGACACGAGCTGACGACAGCCATGCAGCACCTGTGTTACGGCTCCCTTTCAGGCACCCCCACATCTCTGCAGGGTTCCGTACATGTCAAGGGTAGGTAAGGTTATTCGCGTTGCATCGAATTAATCCACATCATCCACCGCTTGTGCGGGTCCCCGTCAATTCCTTTGAGTTTTAATCTTGCGACCGTACTCCCCAGGCGGGCAACTTCACGCGTTAGCTGCGGTACCAGGAAATCGCTTCCCCAACACCTAGTTGCCATCGTTTAGGGCGTGGACTACCAGGGTATCTAATCCTGTTTGCTCCCCACGCTTTCGTGCCTGAGCGTCAATCTCAGCCCAGGGGGCTGCCTTCGCCATCGGTGTTCCGCCGCATCTCTACGCATTTCACTGCTACACGCGGCATTCCACCCCCCTCTGCCAGATTCAAGTCGCCTAGTTTCCACTGCCATTCCCAGGTTGAGCCCGGGGCTTTCACAGCGGACTTCAGCAACCGCCTACGCACTCTTTACGCCCAGTAATTCCGATTAACGCTCGCACCCTACGTATTACCGCGGCTGCTGGCACGTAGTTAGCCGGTGCTTATTCCGCCGGTACCGTCATGGATCCCCCCTATTCAAGAGAACCCTTTCTTCCCGACTAAAAGCGGTTTACAACCCGAAGGCCTTCTTCCCGCACGCGGCATGGCTGGATCAGGGTTTCCCCCATTGTCCAAAATTCCCCACTGCTGCCTCCCGTAGGAGTCTGGGCCGTGTCTCAGTCCCAGTGTGGCTGATCATCCTCTCAGACCAGCTACCGATCGTCGCCTTGGTAGGCCTTTACCCCACCAACTAGCTAATCGGCCATCGGCCGCTCCCATAGCGCGAGGCCCTTGCGAGTCCCCCGCTTTCCTCCGTAGAGCATATGCGGTATTAATCCGGCTTTCGCCGGGCTATCCCCCTCTACGGGATACGTTCCGATGTGTTACTCACCCGTTCGCCGCTCGCCGCCAGGGGTTGCCGCCCGCGCTGCCGCTCGACTTGCATGTGTAAAGCATGCCGCCAGCGTTCAATCTGAGCCAGGATCAAACTCTTCAGTTCAATACCTGTACAAGACTTCACTCATTCTGACGTCGACCAAGCCTTCCGCATCACCCACCAACCCAAGTCTCCCCAGACCAGCCAGCAATGCTTCCAGCTTCGTCACGGGCCCAATGGCCTTGTTCGCCACCAGACCCGCTTCCTTCAGCATGAGTACTTCTCGTGATGCTTATCGAGCCCTCGAGCCCCCGGCAAACCAGCAACCCCCAGAGTCGCCTCCAGCAATCACCCGCCCACCCGAACACCCAAGGCCACCATCACCCCAAGTACCCACACTTATCGGTTGTTCACGTTGTTAAAGAGCGTGCTCGCCCCGGGTCGAGCATCAACGCCGGATTCGGTCGAGCAGAGGGCACCAATTATAATGATTCGAGCTCGACATTGCAACCGCCGAGCGCTTCCGTTGGAGTGATTTTGCCTATTGCAATCGCTGCCTACGACTCGCTCTTAGTTACGTGAATTCAAACACTTCGCAAATGACCTCCACACAGGCACTCGCGCTGCCCGCGCCGGACCCGGCGATCGCACTCTGGCTGTGCCAATTGACCTGCAGCGGCGACGAGGCGCGCGTGCTAGCGCAGTCGTTGTCACCGCTCGAAATCGAGCGCGCCAATCGTTTCGGCACGCCACGACTGCGAGCCCGCTGGATCGCCGGCCGCGCGGCATTGCGCCGGTTGCTCGGCGCAGCGCTCGGCGTCGATCCCGCGGCAGTTGCGCTGCGTCGCGGTACCCGGGGTCGTCCCGAGCTTGCGGTGGAATATGCGCTTGACTTCAATGTGTCGCACACCGAGGACGTGGCCCTAATCGGCATCGCCGCCGGATTACCGGCCGGCGCACGGATCGGCGTCGACATCGAGCGCGAAGACCGCGCCGTCAACGCCGACGGGCTGGCGCGAAAATTCATGACCGAACGCGAGCGCGCAGGCATGGCATCGCTCGACGACGCCGCGCGTCGCCACCGCTTCCTGCGACTGTGGACCTGCAAGGAAGCGATGAGCAAGGCCACCGGCGATGCGCTTTCGGCGCCGTTCCGCGACATCGACGTAGCCCTCGGTGAGGGTCCGCAGTTGATCGCTGGACCGCCGCCTTACATGGCCGATCGCTGGCGCCTGGTGAGCGCTGCAGTGCCGCTCGGCCTCATTGCCACCCTCGCGATCTGGCGCGGTACCTGAGCTTCGCCCTTCGCGCTCGGCCGACGCGTTCAATCGCCCACCGAGGCCATCGCCGCAGGCTTGGCGTACTTCCATTTCTTCTGGAGCCAAAGCCAATCGGCCGGACTCTCGCGAATGTCGTGCTCGAGCATGCGCGCGTACCGCTCGACGACGGTCTGATCCGCTCCCTCGTCGTATGGCGGCTCGGCCAACGGCGCCAGGCGCACCGAGTAATAGCCGCGCCGCAGCCGTCGCATGGTCACGTAAAGAACCTTCGCGTCGAGAAATCGCGCAATCTTTCCCGCACCTACGAAGAACGCCGTGTCCTGCTCGAGGAAATGCGTCCATTGCCGTGGATCGTTTCCCTTCGGCGTCTGGTCGGCGATCAACGCATAGACTCGCGGCTGCCCCGCCCGGCTCAGCAAATCGAAAATGAAATCTTTGCGTGGAACGAAGCGACTGCCGAAGCGCGCGCGCGCTTCGCGCAAGAATTTGTCGACAGCTTCCACGCGCTGCGGCTGGTAGACGACGTCGATAGTGATGCCGAAATGCGCGCCCGTGGCGAGCGACAGCCATTCCCAGTTGCCGAAGTGCGCCGTCAGCAGAATCACCGATTGCTTGGCGTCGACGCAGGCGGTGACCAGCTCCGGGTTTTCGACCGTCACGCGGCGCCGCAAAGCGTCGGCGCTGGCACCGTAGCCCCAGAAGGCCTCGAACAGCGTGTCAGCAAGATTGCGATACGACTGGCGAAGAATGACGGCCCGCTCGTCCGCGCTCTTGCCGTGGAAAAGCGTTGGCGATATCCTGCTCGGCACGATCGCGCCGCCACCGCAGCAGGTGAAATGCCACGAAGTAGACGAGCGCGCTCCACGTGTAGAGCAGCGGCAGCGGGACGCGCGTGAGCGCCTTCAGCAGGAACTGCATCGGAATCGATGGCCGGTAATCAGCGCCGCTCGCGGCACCGCGCGAATATAGACGAGAGCGTCGACCTGAGCAACGCGGATGCCTCCCCGCATCGCAGTTCGCGACCCAGGCGCCGGCTCAGGCGACTGCCACCAGCCGGTCGAGGGATTCCGGATCTTTCAGCAACTCGTCACTGCTCGAGCGATGCACGATCCTGCCGCGATCGAGGACGATCGCCTGCTGGGTCAGCTGCAGGGCGAGACGCGCGTGCTGCTCGACGACGACCACCGCGAATTCCCCCGCCCGTACCAATTCGCCGATCAGCCGCATCAATTCCTGGACGATGATCGGCGCGAGTCCTTCCATAGGCTCGTCGAGCAGCAACAGCTTCGGATTGGTCATCAGCGCTCGCGCGATCGCCACCATTTGCTGCTCGCCTCCCGACAATTGGTTGCCGAGATTGCGCTTGCGCTGCTCCAGCGCCGGAAACATCCGGTACACGCGATCGATCGTCCACGGCCCTGGTCGCGCCACGACGCTCAAGTGCTCGTCGACGGTCAGCGACGGGAACATGAATCGCTCCTGCGGCACCCAGCCGATTCCGGCATGCGCGCGCCGGAAGGTAGGCAGGGCGGTGACCTCCACACCACGCCATGCGATCGTACCGGTTTTCACCCGCGTCATGCCCATCAGCGTCAGCAGCAACGTGGTCTTGCCGACGCCGTTGCGCCCCAGCAGCGCAAGACTGCCCGCCTCGTCGAGGTCGAGCGAAACGTCCTCGAGGATGATCGAATCCCCGTAGCCTGCGGTCATCCTTTCGATGGCCAGCAGCTTAGGCATGCACCGCTTCTCCGAGATAGACCTCGCGCACGCGACTGTCGCGGGCAATTTCCTGCGGTGAGCCTTCGACCAGAACCGATCCGCCGACCAGCACCGTAATTCTCTCCGCGAACTTGAACACGAGGTTCATGTCGTGCTCGATGAAAATGATCGATACCTCGCGTGGCAGCGCCGCGATGACACCGAACAGCTCGGAGCTCTCGGCCGACGGTATCCCCGCCGCCGGCTCGTCGAGCAGCAATACCCTGGGCCTGGTCGCGAGCGCCAGCGCGATTTCCAGCAGGCGCTGCTTGCCATAGGGGAGATTGCGCGATTCCATCGCGGCATCCCTATCGAGGCGCAACTGTCCGAGGATGCTGCGCGCCTCGTCGATCTGGGGCTGCGCACGCGAGGCCGAATGCCACCAGACGTTGCCTTCACCGTCGCGCTCGCAGCAAGCGAGCACGATCGACTCCAGCACTGTCAGGCCCGGAAACAAGGTGTTGATCTGGAACGTGCGGGTCATCCCACGTTTGACGCGGGCGTACTGTGCCAATCCGGTGATGTTTTCCTCGGCCAGGTAGACCTCGCCAGAGCTCGGAGCCAGCACGCCGGTCAGTAGATTGATGAAGGTCGTCTTGCCGGCGCCGTTCGGTCCGATGATCGCGTGCCGTGCGCCGGCTTCGAACGCTAGACTGATATCCGAATTCGCCTTGAATGCGCCGAAAGACCGGGTCAGTCCCTCGGTTCGCAGCGCGTATGTCATAGGCGTTTGCCCATCAGTCGGCGGCGCAAGCCGAGCATCCCGCCGATCAGTCCACCGCGGGCAAACAGGACCAGCAGCACCAGCAGCAGGCCCAGCCAGAATTGCCAGTACACGGCGCTCAGGTTGGAAAGATAGTCCTGCAGCAGCATGAACGTCGCGGCACCGATCAACGCTCCGTACAGGTATCCGGTGCCGCCCAGCACGAGCATGATCATCAATTCCGCCGAACGGGGAAACCCCAGCGAATCGATACCGACGAATTGCGTCGTCTGCGCGAGCAGGGCACCGGCGATGCCGGCGATCCCGGCGCCGATCGTGTAGATCGCGATCAGCTTGCGCTGCACCGATACGCCGATCGCGGGCATCCGTCGCTCGCCTTCGCGAATGCCGCGCAGGCTCAGGCCGAACGGTGATCGCACCAGAATCCGGGCGAAACAAAAGACGATGAAGAGAACGCCCAGGCAGTACCAATAGCTGGTCTTTCCGTTCAAGCCGAACGCAAACAGGCCGAACAGCTTGTTCATTTCGACGCCCGACAGACCGTCGACGCCGCCGGTGATCGACGACGCCTGGTTCGCCGCTTCGTACAACATCAGCCCGATACCCAGCGTCACCATCAAGCGCGTTAGATCCTGGCCTCGAACAACCAGAAAACTGGTGAGCAGACCGACGGTGGCAGCCGTGGCCGCCGCCGCGACGAGACCGCTGACCGGCTCGCCCCATCCATGACGCGCGAGGAGTCCTGCCGTATACGCGCCGATGCCGAAGAATGCAGCATGCCCGAGCGAGATGATGCGCGCGTAGCCCATGATCAGATCGAGCGACAGCGCGAACAGCCCCGCGATGAAGATCTGGCTCCCCAGGGTCAGGTACCGCGGGAAAAGGAAGTACGCGACCGGTGGCAGAAACCAGAAGGCGATCTCGAGTGGTCTCCATCGCGCCGTCGGCAGCGCGCTCGTGAGGACGCCCGTCGCCGCGGCCTTTGTCCTCACGCCCGTCTGCCCACGAGTCCGCGCGGAAAGATAAGCAACATGATCACCATCACCACGTAGATGATGAACGAGCCTATCTGCGGTACGTAGTATTTACCGGCGACGTCGAACACGCCGAGCAGCAATGCTGCGATCAACGGGCCCTTGATCGTCCCCGCGCCGCCGACGGCGACGACGAGCAGGAAGTAGACCATGTACTTGAGCGGAAACGTCGGGTCGAGACCAAGGACGTCGATGCCCAGGCCGCCACCCAGCCCGGCAAGCCCCGAGCCAAGCGCAAAGGTCAGGCTGAAAACGCGATAGACGTTGATCCCCAGTCCGGCGGATGCTTGCTGGTTATCGACCGAGGCCCGTATCGCGGCACCGAAACGCGTGCGCTCGATCAGCCAGGTCAGCGCGATCGTTACGACGATGACCACTGCAATCAGGAACAGGCGATAGACCCCGAGATCGATTCCCGCGAGGTGAATCTGTCCGCGCAGCAGCGCCGGCAGCTGCATCGGCTGCTGCTGAGAGCCGAACACGTAGGTTGCTCCGGCCATCGACATGAATACCACGCCGATGCTGAACAGCACCTGGTCCAGATGCGTGGCTCGATATAACCTGCGGTAGAGCGTCCGCTCCAGCACGGCACCCGCTAGCGCAGCCGCGGCGAAAGCCACCGGCAGCGAAGCCACGAACGGCACGCCGAGCCGGGTCATCAGCACGACGCAGACGTAGCCGCCGAGCATCGCGAAGGCGCCGTGCGCCAGGTTGACGAAGTTCATCAAACCCATCGTCACCGACAGGCCGATGCTGATGACGAACAGCAGGCTCCCGTACGCGACGCCGTCGAACAGCACCCCGATCAGGTTGCCGATCATCGCGATGTCCGGGCGGTCGCGGGCTCAGGCGCTCGGATCCTTGACGTTCTCGATCTTGTCGAACTCGATGTTCCAGTAGTGCCCGTCGCGCATCTCGACCTTGCGCATGTATACCGTCTGGATCACGTCGCGCGTCGCCGGGTCGATCGACATCGGTCCGCGGGGACTGGTCCATGCCATGCCCTTCATCGCCGCGACCAGTTTCTCGCCGTCCGAATCGCCATTCGTCTTCTTCAATGCTTCGTAGATCAGATGCATGCCGTCGTAGCCACCGACCGACATGAAGTTCGGACGCATGCCGCCGTTCGCCTTCATGAAAGCGTCGACATAGGCTTTGTTCTCCGGCGACGGATGCGCTGCCGAATAGTGGAACGAGCTGACGATACCCAGCGCGGGCGCACCGATCGCATCGAGAATATCGTCGTCGACCAGGTCCCCGGTACTGATCATTTTGATGCCCGCAGCGGCCAGCCCGCGCTCGGCGAACTGCTTCATGACCGCGGTTCCCTGTCCGGAAGGGACGAACACGAACAGCGCGTCCGGCTTGGCGTCCTTGGTGCGCTGCAGGAACGGCGCGTAGTCCGGACCCTGCAGCGGCGTGCGCAACGACTCGACCACGGTGCCGCCACCGTCGGTGAAGCGCTTGACGAACGTCTTCTCTGCGTCGATGCCGGGACCGTAGTCGGTCACCAGCGTCACTACGCGCCTTATGCCGTTCTTCAGCGCCCATTCGGCGATTGGCGCGGTCACTTGCGGCAACGCGAAGCCCGTACGCACGATGAACGGCGAGCGCGTTGGAATTATCGACGTTGCCGCGGCCATGATGATCATCGGCACCTTGGCTTCGGTCGCCACCGGCGCCGTCGCGAGCGCCAGCGGCGTGAGCCCGAACCCCGCCAGAATGTTGACGTGGTCCTGGACGACCAGCTCCTGAGCGATGCGTTTGGTGACCTCGGGAGCGCCGGTATCGTCCTTGACGGTCAACTCGACTTTGCGCCCGGCCACCACATCGCCATTGCGCGCGACGTAGAGCCTACAGGCTGCCTCGACCTGCCTCCCGGTCGACGCAAACGGTCCGGTGAGGGGCAGGATCAGGCCGATCTTCAACGGATCCGCGGCGAACGCGAACCGGGGCACGGATGCAGCCACGGCCGCAGCCGCCACGCTGGTCAGCAATTGACGGCGCTTGTTCGAGAATTCTTGCTGCATGTTCATCCTCCTTGTCATTGCGTGATAATCTGCTGTAGCGCGACTGTCGGCCGGACGGTATAGCCGCCAGTCCGCGACGGCGATCGCGCATTGACCGCGCGCCAAAGCATACCCGGCCTCTACCTGTACGCGCATGATAAACGCTTTGCCAGGTGCCGCGCGCGTCCGACGCCGTCGCGCGTCCGCATTCGCCCCGGAGGAATCGCCATGAGTATTCGCAGCAAGCCCCCGTTTCGCGCCGATCACGTCGGCAGCTTCCTGCGCCCCGCGGCACTTCTCGATGCCCGCGAGCGCCAGCGCAGCGGCGCCATCAGTCGTGAACAATTGCGCACTGTCGAAGACGGGGCGATTCGCGACATCATTCGCTTTCAGGAGGACCTCGGCCTGGAAGGGATCACCGACGGCGAGTTTCGCCGCACGTATTTCCACATCGACTTCCTCGAGCAGCTCGCCGGCGTCGAAACCAAGGGCGGCATCGCGGTGAGCTTTCACAGCACGGCCGGCAACGTCGATTTCGCGCCGCCAGTGATGAAGGTCACCGGTCCGGTTCGGCACGTCAAGCCGATACAGGTGGAAGACTTCAAGTTCCTGCAATCGAACACCCGGCACACCCCCAAGGTCACGATCCCCTCACCCACAATGCTGCACTTTCGCGGCGGACGCGAGGCGATCAGCCGCGAGGCTTATCCCGACATCGAGGCCTTCTTCGCCGACGTTGCCGCCGCGTATCGAGCGGAGATCGCTGCACTGGCCGGCGCCGGTTGCCGCTACCTGCAGCTCGACGACACCAACCTGGCCTACCTGTGCGACGAAAAGATGAGGGAAGGCGCGCGCCAGCGCGGCGACGACCCTAATGAGTTGCCCCGTCGTTACGCGCGGCTGATCAATGCGGCGATTTCGGGGCGTCCGGCCGGCATGACGATCTGCGTGCATCTCTGCCGCGGCAACTTCAAGAGCGCCTGGGTTGCCGAGGGAGGCTACGAGCCGGTCGCCGAGGTGCTGTTCAACGAATTGCAGGTCGACGGCTATTTTCTCGAATACGACGATGCGCGCTCGGGCGATTTCGCTCCTCTGCGCTTCGTCCCCAAGGGCAAGATCGTGGTCCTCGGACTGGTCACCACCAAGCTCGACACGATGGAGTCGAAGGACGCGCTCAAGCGCAAGATCGACGAGGCCGCCAAGCGCGTACCGCTCGAGCAGCTCTGTCTGTCGCCCCAATGCGGATTTTCCAGCACGGTTCATGGCAATCAGATCGCGCGCGACGCCCAGGCGGCTAAGCTCCGCCTGGTCGTCGAGACGGCGAACGAGGTCTGGGGCACGGCGTAGCGCGGCGCCCCGGAGGCGCCGGCTCGCGCGCCGGCTGACTCCCCGGGTCAAGCTATTTGCCCGGGTCCTTCTGATCCGGGTACTTGTCGAACTCGATGTTGTACAGCCCGCCATTCACCTTTTCCACCTTGCGGATGTAGACCGTCTGGACGACATCGCGCGTCTCCGGATCGATCGAGATCGGGCCGCGGGGACTCGCGATTTTCATGCCTTTCAACGCCGCCATGATCTTGTCGCCGTCCGTAGAGCCGCCAGTCTTTTTCAGCGCCTCGTAAATCGCCGCCATCCCGTCGTACCCGGCGGCCGCCATGAAATTCGGACGCAGCTTGGTGCCGTTGGCGTCTTCATACGCTTTGCGAAAGGCGCGGTTCTCCGGCGAATCGTGCGCCGCCGAATAGTGGAAGCTCGTAGTTAGCCCAAGTACCGCATCGCCCATCGCATCGAGCACGCCGTCGTCGGTGATGTCTCCGGTGGCGATCAGCTTGATCCCGGCCTCGGCCAGTCCGCGCTCCTTGAACGCTTTCATGAACGCCACGCCCTGCGCGCCCGCCGGGAGGAACAGGAACACTGCTTCGGGCTTGGCGTCCTTGACGCGCTGGATGAACGGAGCGAAGTCGGGATTCTGCAGCGGCGTGTGTACGCTTCCGACCATCTTCCCGCCGGCAGCGGTGAACGCCTTGGTAAAGGCAGCCTCGGCGTCGAGTCCCGGGCCATAGTCGGCAACCACGGTGTAGACGTCCTTGATCCCGTTCTTCGCCGCCCAGATCGCCATCGGCTGCGTCACTTGCGGCAGGGTCATCGATACGCGCGCGATGTAGGGCGACTTGGTCGTGATGATCGACGTCGCCGCGTTCATGATGATCATCGGCTTCTTGGCCTCGGTTGCGACAGGTGCTGCCGCCATGGCATTCGGCGTCAGGCCGAACCCGACCAGAAAGTCGACGTTGTCGCGCGTGACGAGCTCCTGCGCGAGGCGCTTGGCCACTTCGGGCGCCGGCCCAGTCGTGTCGCGCTGGATGATTTCGATCTTCTTGCCGGCGACGGTATCCCCGTGCTGCTTCATGTAAGCCTTCATGCCAGCGTACATCTGACCACCGTAATCGGCAAAAGGACCAGAGAATTCGGCGACCAGCCCGAGCTTGACCGTGTCCTGCGCTTGCGCGAGCCCGGCGACGGCGAAGACCGCGGTTGCGATCAGTAGTTTTCTTGTGCTGGATGCAATTGACATCTTTTCCTCCTATTGAACATCGACCTGCAATGACTTTTCAGCCGGATCGTGGCGGATGCATGCCGCGTTGACGACGCAACCTGTATCAGATGGTGGACCACGGCTATGTTCATTCGAACGGCAGTCCCACGTAATTTTCGGCGAGCGACGCCGCTGCCACGCGCGAGCCGACGACGTAGTTGAGCTGCGATCGTTGCAGCCGGTGCTGAAAGCCGTCGTCGTCGGGGAAGCGGTGCAGCATCAATGTCATCCACCACGAAAAATGCTCGGCGCGCCAGACGCGCTTCAGGCACGTCGCCGAGTACTGGTCGAGCAAATCGCTGCCTTCGCCGTTGCAAAACGCGACTATCGACCCCGCCAGAACGCGAACGTCGGCAACCGCGAGATTCATGCCTTTCGCTCCGGTCGGCGGTACGATGTGCGCCGCGTCGCCAGCGAGGAACAAACGATGGTACTGCATCGGCTCGACGACGTGGCTGCGCATGCCGGTTACGCCTTTTTCGATGACCACGCCCTCACGCAGCGTCCAGCCGTCGTCGGTCTCCAGCCGCGCATGCAATTCCTGCCAGATCCGATCATCGGGCCACGCAGTGATGTGCTCGTCGGGACTCACTTGCAGGTACAGGCGAGTGATTTCCGGCGAACGCATGCTGTAGAGCGCGAATCCACGATCGTGGTACGCGTAGATCAGCTCGTCGTGCGTCGGTGGCGCCTCGGCCAGGATGCCCAGCCAGGCAAACGGATAGGCGCGCTCGAAGCTACGCAGCGCGCCGGCAGGGATCGCAGCCCGGCAGACGCCGTGAAAGCCGTCGCAGCCGGCGACGATATCGCAATCGACTCGTAGCGGCTCACCCTCGTGGCGGAACGAAACTCCGGGAGTGCTCGTCTCGAGTTTGTGCAGAGTGACATCGCTGACGCTGAATCGGATATCGCCGCCGTCGGCGAGCCGGGCGCGAATCAGGTCCTTGACAACCTCCTGCTGCCCATAGACGGTGATCGAGCGGCCACCGGTGAGTTCGGTCATGGCGATGCGATGGCCACGACCGTCGAAGCGCAACTCGATGCCGTGATGGACGAGCCCCTCGCGCTTAAGACGCATGCCGACGCCGGACGCGTCGAGCAGGTCCACCGTCCCCTGCTCGAGCACGCCGGCGCGCACGCGGTGCTCGACGTACTCGCGGCTCCGGTTTTCGATGACGACGGATTCGACGCCTTCCAGATGCAGCAGGTGCGACAGCAGCAACCCGGCCGGTCCGGCGCCGACGATGCAGACCTGCGTGCGGACGCGCTTCATCAGTAGCCGGCCGATCCGCCGGTGGTCAGCGCGCCGCCTGTTCCATCTGCGCGAATACCTCTTCGGCAAGATGAAACGCGGTGTTGGCCGCCGGAACCCCACAGTAGATCGCAGTCTGCAGCAGGACTTCCTCGATTTGATCGCGCGTGACGCCGTTGTTGAAGGCAGCGCGCACGTGCAGCCGAAATTCGTCGACCCGATTCAGAGCCACCATCATCGCGATGGTAATCAGGCTCCGCGTGTGACGCGGCAGCCCGGGCCGGGTCCAGATTTCGCCCCATGCGTAGCGGGTGATCAGCTCCTGGAATTCCTCGGTGAACGAATCCTTTTTGGCGAGCGCGCGGTCGACGTGTGCATCGCCCAGCACCGCACGCCGGACGCTCAACCCCCTGTCGTAACGTTCACGCTCGTCCATGGCCACACTCCTTTAGTTCTCGAGAAATTGCATGACCTCGGCGTTGAAGCGATCGGCCGCCTCGACGTTTGAGATGTGCGCTGCATCGAGTTCGACACACTGCGCGCCGGCGACATCGATCGAACCTGCGGTTGCGTCGGCAGGACGCGCGTAGTAACCCGCCGCGCTTGGCTGCGACTGTGACGCTGTCAAGGCCCCCGCTCCTCCCGATCCGCGTTCAATAATCGAAGAACACGGTTTCGTTGTCGCCCTGCAGGACGAGGTTCCATTGCAGGGCTGCCTTCGCCTGCGGCAGGCGCTTCGCGACCAATGTCGCACGACGCTCTGCGGGGACCAACAGCAGGATCGGGTCGCCGGCGTTGCCCGGATCGTCGGGAAAGTAGATGCGCGTCAGCAGATGCTTGAGGAGGCCGCGCATGAAAACTGTGACGACCAGATGCGGCGCCTGCATTGCCCCTTTCGGACCCGCCACCGACCCTGGCTTGACGGTCGTAAAGCGAAACGCGCCTTTGCCATCGGTCATGATGCGGCCGAAGCCGCGGAATTGCCCCGCCGTGACCGATTTGGCTTTGTCTTCGGCGTGCGCGTACTTTCCGCCGGCATCGGCCTGCCAGATTTCGAGCACCGCATCGTTGACCGGCTTGCCGTCTCCGTCGACGACGCGGCCCTCGATGGTCAGATGCTCGCCACGTGCCCGCGGGGGCGCGATAGCATCGACAGCGAGCGCCGTGAAGCCGATTTTCAGATAAGGGCCGATGGTTTGCGAGGGCGTTGTCAGAAGGCTCACGATGAATTCCTAGCTTCTCTTGGTCGCCATTGGCGTTTCGTCACGGCCACGCAGCACGATGTCGAAGCGATAGGCGAGTGCGATGTCGGGAATCGTGCGTTCCCAGTCGAATTCGGCGATCAGGCGGCGGCGCGCGAGGTCGTCGGGAACGCTGTTGTACATCGGGTCGTAGGGCAGCAGCGGATCGCCCGGAAAGTACATCTGCGTCACCAGCCGTTGCACCAGCCCGAGGCCGAACAGGGAAAAGTGAATGTGCGCAGGCCTCCAGGCGTTGTAGTGATTGCGCCACGGATACGCGCCAGGCTTGATCGTCAGGAAGCGGTAATTGCCGTCGGCGTCGGTCAGGACCCGGCCGCCGCCGGTAAAATTCGGATCGAGCGGCGCGTCGTGGTCGTCGACGTCGTGCCGGTAGCGTCCTGCCGAGTTCGCTTGCCAGATCTCGATCAGCGCGTGCGGCACCGGATGGGAGTTTTCATCGAGCAGCCGTCCTGAAACGACGATGCGCTCGCCCAGCGGCTCGCCCGTGTGCTGTGCGGTCAGATCGTGATCGCCGGGTCCGACGTCATCGACGCCGAATACCGGACCGGTCACTTCGGACAGCGTATGCGGCAACAGTATCAGCGGCCGCGTCGGCGAGCGCTTGATCGTCGAGTGGTAGCCGGGATACAAGTACGGCGGCTGCGTGTTGAAATGGGGCCGGCGATAGCCGGCGATCTCCCTCATGTCGGTCGCTCCTCCTGCGGTCGCGCCGGATCGATCGGCCGCCACGGCCGGATCGAAAGGCGTCAAGAATTCAGTCCGGCCGTGCGCTGCCAGCCGATCAAACGCGCTCGATGATCATGGCGATACCCTGCCCGACCCCGATGCACATCGTGCACAACGCATACTGCCCGCCCGTGCGCCGCAACTGGTATAGCGCGGTGGTCACCAGCCTCGCGCCGCTGGCGCCGAGCGGATGTCCGAGCGCGATCGCGCCGCCGTTCGGATTCACGTGCGCCGCATCGTCCGGAATGCCGTGGTCGCGCAAGACCGCCAGCGCCTGCGATGCGAACGCTTCGTTGAGTTCGATGACGTCGATATCGGCGAGGCTCAACCCCGATCTTGCGAGCACCTTGCGCATCGCCGGCGCGGGGCCGAAGCCCATGATACGCGGCGCCACGCCGGCGACCGCAGCCGCGACGATGCGCGCCTTGGGCTGCAGTCCGTATTGCTTGACGGCTTCGTCCGAGGCGACCAGCAAGGCGCAGGCGCCATCGTTGACGCCGGATGCGTTGCCCGCGGTTACCGTGCCGTCGGGCCGGACGATGCCCTTGAGCTTGGCCAGCGCCTCGAGGGTGGTGTCGGCGCGCGGATGCTCGTCCTTGCTCACCGAAAGCGGTTCGCCGCGCTTTTGCGCGATCGACACCGGCACGATCTCCTCGGCCAGCCGGCCTGCGGCGATGGCCGCGGCAGCGCGTTGCTGGCTGCGCAGCGCGAAGGCATCCTGGTCCGCGCGCGATATCTTGAAATCGACCGCGACGTTCTCCGCGGTTTCGGGCATCGAATCGATGCCGTGCTTGACCTTCATCAACGGATTGACAAAGCGCCAGCCGATGGTCGTATCGTAGATTTGGGCCGCGCGCGAAAAAGCGGCGTCGGCCTTGCCGGAAACGAAAGGCGCTCGAGTCATGCTTTCGACGCCGCCGGCGATTATCAAGGCCGCCTCGCCACCCTTGATCGCGCGCGCGGCCACCGCGATTGCATCCATGCTCGATCCGCAGAGACGGTTGACCGTCGACCCGGGCACTTCGACCGGCAGCCCGGCCAGCAGCAGCGACATCCTGGCGACATTGCGGTTGTCCTCACCCGCCTGGTTGGCGCAGCCGTAGACCACGTCGTCGACGGCCGACCAGTCGACCCCGGTATTGCGCTCGACCAGCGATCTGATCGGCACCGCGCCCAGATCGTCGGCGCGAACCGAGGCCAGCGCCCCGCCGTAGCGCCCGAACGGGGTGCGCACCGCATCGCAGATCCATGCCTGCTGCATCATCGCTCCGAAAAGGCCGCCGAATGGCGTGGGGCCGGCGCGGCCGGATTCGCTCCAATGTTCGCCAGGGGCACGCCGGTCAGCCGCTGCAGTTCGTCGAAGGCCAAGCCGTCGACCATCTCGACCACGCGCAGGCCCTGCGGCGTGACGTCGATAACCGCGAGATCGGTATAGATGCGATTGACGCAGTGAACGCCGGTCAACGGGTAGCTGCATCGTTCGACGATTTTGGATGCGCCGGATTTGGTCTGGTGGTCCATCATCACGAATACGCGTTTGGCGCCGATCGCCAGATCCATCGCGCCACCGACGGCGGGAATCGCGTCCTTGGCCCCGGTGTGCCAGTTGGCGAGGTCGCCCGCAACCGACACCTGAAACGCACCAAGTACGCAGATGTCCAGATGACCTCCCCGCATCATCGCAAACGAGTCGGCATGGTGGAAATACGCCCCACCGGTGAGTAAGGTCACCGGCTGCTTGCCGGCGTTGATCAGGTCCGGGTCTTCCGCACCCGGCGCCGGCGCCGGCCCCATCCCGAGGAGCCCGTTCTCGCTGTGCAGAAAGATCTCGCGATCCGAGGGCAGATGATTGGCAACCGTCGTTGGCAAGCCGATGCCCAAGTTGACGTATGCGCCCTCCGGAATGTCGCGCGCGACGCGCGCGGCTAGCTGGTCGCGGCTGAAACGCGCGATCCTCATGCAGCCGCCTGCGGCTGCGCGCGCGCCGTGTGCGCATCGACTGCGACCACGCGCTGGACGAATATGCCGGGAGTGACGATGACTTCGGGATCGAGCGCGCCGAGCGGCACGATTTCGCGCACCTGTGCGATTGCGCATTTGGCCGCGGACGCCATGATCGGTCCGAAATTGCGCGCGGTCTTGCGAAAGACGAGGTTGCCCCACCGGTCACCCTTTTCCGCCTTGATCAGCGCAAAATCGGCGGCGATCGGATATTCGAGCACGTAGCCGCGGCCGTCGATGATCCGCGTTTCCTTGCCTTCGGCAAGCGGTGTACCGTACGCCGTCGGCGTATAAAAGGCGCCTATGCCGGCGCCCGCAGCGCGTATGCGCTCGGCGAGATTACCTTGCGGCACCAGTTCCAGCTCGATCTCGCCCGCGTGAAACAGGGCATCGAACACGTACGAATCGGTCTGACGCGGAAACGAGCAGATGATCTTGCGCACGCGACGTGCCTTGAGCAGAGCGGCGAGACCCACCTCGCCGTTGCCCGCGTTGTTATTGACGATCGTGAGGTCGCGGGCGCCCTGCGCGATCAGCGCGTCGATCAACTCCGACGGCATGCCCGCCGTGCCGAATCCGCCGATCATCACCGTCGCGCCATCGTGCACGTCGGCCACGGCGGCGGACAGCGATGCGACGGTCTTATCGATCATTCCAACTCCGCGGTATGGGATCGCCGCTCCTACAATTGTGCGATTATCGCACAAACGTGCGGTGAACGAACAAAGTCTTACACGCTGGCGAGCCCCGGTCAAGGGCGATAATCGCATTGTTGTGCGGTTACCGCCCAGCTGCTAGCATAAGGCTTCGATCCGCCCGTTCCGAACCCCACGGCATGCCGCGAGCCGCCAAACCCGCCGTCGCTTCCGCCACGCCCAGCCGATCGCCCGCCGGCAATGCAGACATTGTCGCGCCGAATCCGACGGTCGTCACGCCCGCGTCCGAAATCGAGGCTTTGACCGGCGATCCGAATTTCATGAGTTCGCTTGCACGCGGATTGGCCGTCATCCGCGCCTTTTCGCAGCAACGGCGCGAACTCACGATCGCGCAGTTGAGTCATCGCACCGATATCCCGCGTGCGGCCGTGCGCCGCTGCCTGTACACGCTGGGCAAGCTCGGCTACGTCGGGACCGAGGACGGCAGGACCTATGCACTGCGGCCCAGGATTCTTGCGCTGGGTCATGCCTACCTGTCATCGACGCCGCTCGCGACTGCGGTGCAGCCGCTGCTCGATCAGATCAGCGACGTGCTGCACGAATCGAGCTCGATGGCCGTGCTGGAAGGAGACGAGATTCTCTACATCGCGCGCTCATCGACTACCACGCGCTTGATGTCGATCGATCTGGGTCTGGGCAGCCGCCTGCCCGCGTACTGCACGTCGATGGGCCGCGTCCTGCTTGCCGACCTTCCGCCGGGAGATCTCGACCAGTACCTGTCCCGCGTCAAGCTGACCCGACTGACCACTCGCACCGTGTCGACCGCCGCCGAATTGAAGCGCGTGCTGGCCGAGGTCCGGCGCGACGGCTACGCCCTCGTCGACCAGGAACTCGAGATCGGCCTGCGCTCGATGGCCGTCCCCGTGAGGGATGCCGCCGGGCGGTGCGTGGCCGCAATCAACGTCGGGACGCAATCGGCGCGCGTCTCGGTCGCCGAAATGCAGGCGCGATTTCTGGCGCCGTTGCAAGCCGCGGCGAGCGAGCTCGCCGTCCTGCTCGTGCGCTGATCCGATGGACTGGAACATTCGCCTCGAACGGGCGCCAAGGATCGAAATTCGCGAGGCTCCGGACGGCTTCGTCGTCTACGACGCCGAGCGCGATCGTCTTCACTACCTGAATCGCACCGCGGCGCTTCTGCTCGAGAGTTGCGACGGCACGCTGCCGGCCGCCGAGATTCCGGCCCTGCTCGCGGCGGTGTTCAACCTCGACGCGCCGCCGACCGGCGAAGTGGAGGCCTGCCTGGCCAAACTGCTCCACGAAGGCCTGTTGGTCGCGGCGCCAGCGGATTGAGAAAGTCGCCGCTGTACGGCCGCCGACTTGTTGTGTAAAGTGCGCCTGTCATCTGTTCCATCGACCATTCGACCATTCGACGAGGCCAAGCCCATGAGCAAGAATCCCTCCCTCGAACGCTTCCTCGAACGCGTCGAACCGGGACGCCGCGACGCGTTGCGCAAGATAATCGCCGGCGCGGCGGTGTACACGGCGCCCGTCGTCGCATCTTTCACGATGGACAGCCTCGACGGACAAGCGCAAGCGCAGGTACCGAATCAGACATCGATCCCGGCCAGCTCCGGATGGAGCCTTGCCGCGCTGACTGGGATGATCGCCGCTGCCGGCGCAGTGCTGCTGCGCCGCCGCCGTAGCCGTTAGTCACACCGGATTCCGTCTCCGGCATTGCCGCGTCCGCTGCTTTCCGCGGCGCTGATCGTTCGCGACGAGGAGCGCTTCCTCGAAGCTTGTCTCCGCTCGCTGCTGGGCCGCGTCGACGAGATCGTCGTGGTCGACACCGGGTCGACCGACCGCTCGCGCGAGATTGCCGGCGACCTGGGCGCCCGGCTGCTCGAGTTTCCATGGACCGATGATTTTGCGGCCGCGCGCAACGCCGCGGTCGATGCCTCGCGCGGGCAATGGGTCCTCTACATCGATGCCGACGAGCGGGTCGTCGAGTTCGACCCCGGGGACGTCGAGCGCATGCTCGCCGCCCGCGACCACGCGTGCTATACGGTGCTGTTTCGGCCGCAGAGCGGATTCACGCGTTATCGCGAGCACCGCGTCTTTCGCAATCGGCCCGAGTTGCGCTTTCGCGGCATCATTCACGAATCGCTGATTCCGGCGTTGGACGAGCTGGTCGCGCGCGAGGGTTTGCGCATCGGCGCCAGCTCTATCGGTCTCGAGCACTACGGTTACGACGGCGACATCCAGCACAAGCACCCGCGCAACCTGCCGCTGCTCGAAAAGCGGCTCGCCCAAGACCCGACACACGTCTACAGCTGGGCGCATCTGGGCGCAACGCTGCTCGGCCTGGGCGACGCCGAAGGTGCCGAGCGCGCCTGGCGACGCGGCGTGGACATCGTCCGCTCGTGCGTGTCGGCGACGGCAGCCGACGATCTGCCCTACCTGCATCTGGCCAATTTTCTGCTCGACCGACGTCGCGACGCGACCGCGCTTCTCGACGAGGCATGCCGGCGCTTTCCGGACGACTACGCGCTGCTGTGGCTGCGCGCACGCACCCTGGTCGAGGCCGAACGATACGGCGAGGCGATGCCGCTGTTCGCGCGGCTGGCGGCGATCGATGCCGACGCGCTCGGCGACGGCCCGATCGCGTTCGACCGGTCGATATTCGGCGCCAATGCGCACGCGGCGCTGGGCCTGTGCGCGTTCCGCCTGGGAAGGTATGACGAAAGCGCAGCGCACTATGCGCGCGCCGCGGCGCTGGCTCCCGGCGACCTGGGCATTCGCGCCAAGCGCGCGCTGGCCGAAGGCCGCGCGAACGACGCGGCCGGCGTCCGCTAGTCGGCGGCAGATAGCGCGGAGGCCTTGGCGCCGTTGTCCGCAACCGCCGGCGCAGCCGCAGCGTCGGCCAGAGGCAGTGGCCGGCCGTCGAGCCATGCCGGCAGGGCGACGTCGAGTGCCGCGAGTATGGTCGGCGCGATATCCAGCACATTGCCGGAACCGGTGTGCTGAGTGCCGGCAACGCCGGGCCCACTCACCCAGAGCTGTGAATTTACCGTGTGATCGCCGCTGCGCGGGGCATGCGGATGATAGATCGGGGCATGAACGCGGCCGACGGCCGGCGACGCGCAATCCTCGAGCATGCCGAGGTCGGTCCGGAACACGCAGATCAAGTCAGGCAGGTCGGGGTGATGGTCCGGGCCGAACGCTTCGCTCGCCGTCTGCACGCGACGAATGATCGCCTCGCCGGACGCAGGATCGCGCAAGGCGGAGAGCTCGCGCCGCAGCATCTGCAATAGCGCGGCGGCCTCCGGACCAGGCTCGACGCTGCCGAAGGGCTCCCTGCCGCGCAGATTGAGCCTGATGCCGCCGCAACGATTATTGTTGACGAATGCCGCACGCGTCTTCGGCGAGGCGAACGGGTCGACCGCGCATCCGGCGGCCGCGGTCGACGCGGCGATGGCGCGCGTACGCGCGAGCCGCTTGATCAACGCCTTCACCGGCCGCGGCAGATAGGTCACCCGCGTGCGGGCGCGACGCAGAAACCGGCCCGCGGTCCCCAGGCTCCCCGCGGCCAGGCCGAGGCGCACCAGCACCTCAGGCAGCAATTGCGGACCGTCGTAATACAAGTCGATGCCATGGCTGAATATGGCGAAGACGCGGGCCTCCGGTCCCGCCGTAGCGAGCAGCGCTGGCAGCGCGTCATCGATCGTCGCGTACACGTTCAGCAAGGCGTCCTGGAACTCGCGCGGAGCGTCCGGATCATGCCAAGGGTGCCGCGGATCCATGAAATGCCAGAACTGATGGCCGGCGCAGTGGCTTTCCGAATAGGTCACGCTGAACAGATCCCAGGGTTCGCGTGCAAGGAGCTCCGAAACGAAGCGAGTCTTGGTGCGCGCGCCATGCAGCAGATCGTGCAGCAGCCGGCGGTAACCCTCGGTCGTTTCGCCGTGCACGTCGCAGCTTCGGACCGGATGGTCGCCATAGGCCGCGCGAATGTCCTCGAGGAGCTGCGGCGGCTCGCTGCATATCTCGAACGTACGATCGTGCAAGCCCCATTCGATCAGCTGGATGCCGTCGATGCCGCTCGCGGCGACAGCCTGCACCGGATCGATGACGCCCACGCGCTTGCCGGCGCGGCTTGCCTGTGTCCAGTAATAGAAGTCCGGATCGATGTCGTCCGGTTTCGCCCCGCGCAGAACCGCTTCACCGGTGTGCAGCTGATTGGGGATATAGAAGTGCCCCATCTTGCCGCTCGAGCACCCGGTATTGATTTCCGGCCAGATGGCCCCGGGCAGGGTTTCCATCGGGTTGTCGAGCTGGAAGGTTCGGCTCGAACGCGCGAGGGCGGCGAAATTCGGCAGCCTGCCTTCGTCAGCCCAGCGCCGAACCAGGGTCGCCTCGCAGGCATCGAATCCGATCACGAGGACGCGGGCGCTCATCCGGCTCTCACGTCGGCTGCTTGGTACCGGATGAAGCGCGCCGACGCGAGGCGAAGGCAGGCGCGCTCCCGCGCGCGGCAACGCCATCGCGCCACCCGCTAATCCGACCGCGCGCAACGGCGGCGTACAGGCGCGCTTCACTCCAGCGCGCGCGCACTAGCGCCGCCATCGCACCCGTCGCGGCCCGGGCGACATGGTAGGCGATCTCGACCTCGCTGCGCCTATGTTTGGCCAGAACGTAGCCCATTGCTCGTCCATAGCGGCGGCCGCGATCGAGGATCTTCTGCGCCGACTGTCCTGGATTGCCCGGGTGATGGACGGCGAAGCCGGGGTCGTACCAGATGCGCGCGCCCTTGGCGATCGCGCGCAGCAGATAGTCGGTCTCCTCGGCAGCGGGCCAGGGCGTGCCCGAACCCACGCCGAGCGCTTCGTCGAAGGGGCCGACGGCAGCGACGAGCTCCCGCCGCAGAAATATCGCGCTCGACATGCCCTGCGTCCACACGCGTGACGCGCTGATCCACTGTTCGCCGCGGGCAAAGCGAGCGCGCGGCACGCCGCCGGCGCCTGCCGCGCCGCCACCGCTCAAGCCCTGTGCGGCAGGCTGTTCGGAGAAAAATTGCAGAACTCGCGCGACGATGTCGGCATCGTACCAGCAATCGTCGTCCGGGAAGCCGACGATGCGGCCGCGCGCCAGCTGCAGTCCGACGTTGCGAGCGCGCGACAATCCCGGCGACGCGCGCACATGTCTGAGCGGGAACGGTGCCTGCACGCGATCGAGCAGCGCGGCAACGCGATCGTCGGCGTTCTGGTCGACCACGACGACTTCGAAGTCGTGGCTGGATTGCGCGACCAGGCTCGCCAGGCAGCGGGCGAGCTCCGCCTCGCGGCCCAGCGTGGCAACGATCAGCGAAAGTCGTGGCGGAGTTTGCATGCAGGCGGATCGAGCGGCCAGACGCAGAGCGTCCGGCCCTTTTGCAGGCGATTCTACGGCATTGCGGCAACCGCCGCGGCTAGTGCGTGATCCGATGGAAGCCGCTAGACTTCGTGTCGATGGCAACTCCGCTACTGCTGGTCCTGACCGCGCTGCGCTGGGTCGGTGCCGCGCGCATGCCGCGGGCCCTGGCGCAGGCGGGGTTCGAGGTGACGCTGTTGACGCCGAAGGGATCGCTGGCCGAAAAAAGTGGCTACGTCGCCAAGATCGCTTATGTGCCGGAAAAGGCGACACCAGAAGCCTGGGTGCATGCATTTGCCGCAACAGCCAAGGCATCGGGGGCGCGCCTGGTCGTGCCCTCCGACGACAATGCATTTCGCTTGGTGCAGATGCTCGCAAAGGCGCCGCCGGCCGGCCTGCAGCCGGCGCTGCACCAGGAGCTGGCGACGCTGATCGCCGAATCGCTCGGTGACCCGGCGCACTACGCCGCCAGCGTCGATCCGACCTTGCTTCCGGCCGCGGCCGCCGCGCTAGGTGTAGGCGTGCCGGCGCACGACTTCATCGGCGACCTCGCCGGCGCCGAGTCGTTCGGCGCCGCGCACGGCTACCCGATCGTGCTCAAAAGCCGCCGTTCGAGCGAGGGCCTGACCGTCGCAAAGCGCAGCGACTTGGCCGCGGCCATTGCAGCGCTCTCGCGCGGCGCGATGACCGAGCAAAATGGGGCGCGCGATGCGCTCCTGGTCCAAGCCCATGTTCGCGGCCATGCGCAGTTCTACCAGGCGGCGGCGTGGAAAGGCGAGCTTTTGGCCGGCTTCGGCGGCGAGAAGGTCCGCGACCCGGCCGGCGGCCGGGCAAACCCCGCGGTCAATCGTTATTACCGGAGCGACCCGATCCGCGAAATCGCGGCCAGGCTCGCACGCGGGTTCGGTATCAGCGGGTTTTTTTCTCTCGAAGGCGTCGTCGCGGAAGGCGGCGGCGAATTCCACCTGCTCGAGATCAACCGCCGCCTGCTTGGCGGCGCGCATCGCGGCAGCGCCATCGGCGTCGATCATTGCGCGGCCCTGCATGCGGCGCTGGAGGGTCTGCCGCAGTCGGGCCGCACCGACCTCGATCCGGGCGAGGAGCATGTGAGCGTCTCCTTTCCGCAGGAGTGGCTGCGCGATCCGGAAAGCACGTGGCTGCGCGATCATCCGGTCGACGTGCCATGGGACGAGCCGGAGCTGTTCGAGGCGATGCTGGAGCTGCAACCGACGCGGTAGGCCGTATCGACGCGCGACGCGATCCTCGATCAGGGCGCATCGACCGGCGCCGTTCCCGTCATTGTGTCGGCGCACATGAAGTCGAAATCGCAACCGGCATCGGCCTGCAGCACATGCTCCAGATAGAGACGGCGGTAACCGAGCGCGCCCTCGGCCGCCCCGGGGACGACCAACCCTGCACGACGCCGTTCGAGCTCGTCGGCGCCGATGCATAGCTCGAGCAGCCGCTGCCCGACATCGAGACGGATCGCGTCGCCGGTCTGCACCAACGCCAGCGGGCCGCCGACCGCGGCTTCAGGCGTGATGTGCAACACCACGGTGCCGAAAGCGGTGCCGCTCATCCTCGCATCCGAGATGCGCACCATGTCCTTGACGCCCTGCCGGGCGAGCTTCAGCGGAATCGGGATGTATCCGGCCTCCGGCATGCCGGGCGCGCCGCGGGGGCCCGCGTTGCGCAGCACCAGCACGTCGTCGGCCGCGACATCGAGGTCGGGCGAGTCGATCCGCGCCGCGAGATCGTCGAGCGAGTCGAACACGACGGCGCGGCCGCAGTGGGCAAGCAGCGCCCTGCTCGCTGACGCATGCTTGATCACGGCACCGCCGGGTGCGAGGTTTCCCCTGAGCACGGCGATCGCGCCACCCGCATGGACCGGATCGTCGACGCGCCGAACGACTTGCTGCGCCGGATTGACTTGCGCGGCGGCGATCACCTCGCCGAGCGTCCTGCCGGATACCGTCGGCAGCGTCGAGATGGAGCAATGGCCGCAGTTCGCGCAATACCGCACTCAAGCCGCCGGCCTCGTGCAGGTGCTCCATGTAGTGCAGGCCGGATGGTTTCAGATCGACCAGGACCGGAACCTTGCGACCGAGCGCATCGAACGCGTCGAGATCGACCTTAATGCCGCGTCGCGCGGCAACGGCGGTAAGGTGGATCAGCGCATTGGTCGAGCCGCCGATCGCATGCAGCACGACCATTGCGTTGCTGAACGCCCCGGCCGAGAGGATCGCGTCGGGGCGCGGCCCGGTGAGGGCCAGCGCAGCCGCGCACGTCCCCGAGGCTTCGGCGAGCCGCAGACGCTCGGAATGCACCGCCGGTATCGTCGCCGCCATCGGCAGGCTCATCCCCATCGCTTCGGTGATGCAGGCCATCGTGCTTGCCGTTCCCATCACCATGCAGGTGCCGGCCGTCGGCGCGAGCCTCGCGTTGACGGTGTCGATTTCGTCCTGATCGATTTCGCCGGCGCGGAATCGTGCCCAGAAGCGGCGGCAGTCGGTGCACGCCCCCAGACGTTCGCCATGATGCGTGCGGGTTAGCATCGGACCGGTCGGCACGACGATCGCCGGGATGTTCGCCGACGCCGCCGCCATCAGCTGTGCCGGTATCGTCTTGTCGCAGCCACCGATCAGCACGACCGCGTCGACCGGCTGCGCCCGGAGCATTTCCTCGGTGTCCAGCGCCATCAGGTTGCGCAGATACATGCTGGTCGGCCAAGCGAACGACTCGTGAAGCGATATCGTCGGAAATTCCATCGGCAGCCCGCCGGCCAGCATGACGCCGCGCTTGACCGCCGCGACGAGCTGCGGCACCGTCGCGTGGCAGGGATTGAAGTCGCTGTACGTGTTGGCGATGCCGACGATCGGACGCTCGAGAGCGTCGTCGGAATAGCCCATCGCCTTGATAAAGGCCTTGCGCAGGAACAGCGAGAACTGCGCGTCGCCGTAGCTGGTCAAGCCGCGGCGAAGGCCGCCGGTCATGCCGCGGCCGCCGGCCTGTCCAGCGTGAAACCCAGCGCGGTCAACGATGCGAACAACGTCTGTTTCGCTTCGTCTGCCAGAGGGCGCAGCGGCGGCCGCACGATATTCCAGCCCGGCGCTTGCCGCAGCTCGGCGAGGATCGCCTTGTTCGCGGGCACCATGGGGAACTTCTGGATTGCAGCGCGCACCGCGGTGAGCTCCTGCTGGAGGCGATCGGCGGCGCTCGTACGCCAGGCCTGCATCAGCCTATGCATCGCCGCGACGTTGACGTTTGCCGTCGCCGAAATGCAACCGGCACCGCCGAGCCGCAGCGCATCGAGCAGGTAGGTTTCGCTGCCCGGAAAGACTTCGAACCCCGGAAACGCTTCGAGCAAGCCGCGCGTGTGATTCCAGTCGCCGGAGCTGTCCTTGAGCCCGACGACGATGCCGGGGTAGTCCTTGAGCAACCGACCGATCACCTCGCGCGAGAAGCCGACGCTGGCCATCGGCGGTATGTGATACAGGTAGACGCGAAGGCGACTATCGCCCACGCGCTCGACGACCTCGGCGATGCTCGCATAGATGCCGTCGTCGCCAACGCCTTTGTAGTAGAAAGGGGGCAGCATCAGCACGCCGAAGCATCGGTGCTCCACTGCGTGCCGGGTCAAGGCAACCGTGTCCGGCAGCGCGCAACACCCGGTGCCGGGCATCAGGACGCCGGGCGCTATGCCCCCGTCGATCAGCCGCTCCAGCAGATGCCGTCGCTCGCCGGCATCGAGCGAGTTCGCTTCGCTGGTCGTGCCGAAGACGGCCAGGCCGTCGGCGCCTTCGGAAAGCAGCCAGCGGCAATGCGCGGCAAAGCGTTCGCCATCGACTGTCAGGTCGGCCTGAAACGGAGTCAATGCGGGGACGAGCACGCCGCGCGGAAAATGATCGAGGCTGATGGTTCGGGCTCCTGGTGATTGAAAAATGTCGCGGACGCGACCGTTCGGCCGCGGCGCGGTTGTGGGCTGCATTCGATTATAAGCGCGTTTGGTCGGCGCGATCGATCGCGCCGCCGCCAGCACGGGAACTCCACGCTATGCCGCCGGTCTTTGTCAGTGAAGCCGCAGCGTGGACTGCTTGCCGCGCGCGCCGTTTGCGTCGGCGTCGTGTCCGGCATACGATGGCAGCGTTCGTTTCCGGAGTCTTTCGATGCGCGTCTTTCCAATGGTGCCCGCTGCTTGTGCGGCGGCGCTGGCGCTGCTCTCTCCCGCCGCCAGCGCATATACCTGTTACATGCTCTATGACCGTAATGACAATCTGGTCTATCGCGACACGATTTCGCCGGTCGACATGAGCGAACAGGGCGTCGGCGCGCGCGAATCGATGCGGGATCGCGGCGACTACCTGGTCGTCGCCGATGCCGATCGCTGTCCGCAAGTGCGGTTCGTGTTCGGCGCGGCCGGTTCCAGCACGCTTTCGGTCGACTCGGTCGTCGGCGGCATGCCCGTCGTTGCCGGCTCGTCCGGATTCGCTACGTCACGACCCGCGACACGCCCCGTTCCTCGCATCGCACCCGGCACCACCACGCGCGGCAGAACAAGTAAACGTCGGCCGCAGCGCGCTCACGCGAGACGGTTGTACCAAAGCAGCGAGAGCGTCGCCGCCGCAAGGAGCAAGACGGCGGCGGCGGCGACCGATAGCGCACCGATCTCGGTTTCCTTTTTCTCCAGCACGTAGCGCGCATTCAGCCGCTGATAGATCTTGGCCAGGTCCGCGGCGCTGGCGGCATGGAAGTATTCGCCGTGCGTGATCTCGGCGATCGATTTCAGCGTCTCTTCGTCGAAGGCCATGTACATCGAATACCCGTCCATGTCCGCGGTCCCGCCGCCCGGCATGCCGAATCCGACCGCATAGATCCGCACGCCGTGATCGGCCGCCAGCCTGGCGGCGTCGAGCGAGTCCGGGCCGGTCGTGCGACGGCCGTCGGTGAGCAGGATGATCGCGGCCGAGCCGTTCGATCCGGGCGGCACTGCCTTGAACGGTTTTTTCGCGGCCTCGCCACCGCGCTCGATCGGCTTGCCGAGCGGCCGTGCGCCAAGCGACGAGCTGCCGAACAACAGCGATTCCAGGTCGATGCCTTCCTCGGGGAAAAGCGTCGCCAGCGAAACGATGATGCCGCTGCCTATGGCCGTGTGCCGCTGCAGCTCGAAGCGGTCGATCGCCGCGATCAAATCATCTCGATTGTGCGTCGGCGGCTGCACTACCGAGGCCGTCCCGGCGAAGGACACGATGCCGACCAGCACATCGGCGGGCTGTTCCTGCACGAACGCCTTGGCCGCGGTTTGCGCGGCCTCCAGCCGGCTGGGCTTGATGTCGCTCGCCCTCATGCTGAGCGAGACGTCGATCGCCAATATGGTCGTGCGCTGGTCGGAAGGAAGCGTAACCACCGCATTCGGGCGGGCGATCGCGAAGATCGTCGCGAGCAGCGCGATAAGGAACAGCAGCGGCGGGACGTGGCGGCGAAAGCGCTGCCGCCGTCCCATTGCGTCTTTGACCAAGCCGACGCTCGCATAGCGCAGCGCGTTTTTGCGCCTCCTGGAGAGCGTCCAGACGTAGACTCCGATCAGCACCGGCGCAAGCAGCAACAGCCACAACATCTGCGGCCAGACGAAAGTCATCTTCCTTGCCCGGGTTTCTTGCGGAGGCTGCGCATTGATCGTATTTCGGCGTCCGATCACCGGCGCGGCGGCGCGGCGCGGACTTGCTGCAAGTCTATGCCGTGTGATGGCGCAAAAGCAACCGGTCGATGGCGTGCAGAACGCCGAAGAATGCGGCGAAGTCGGCAAACAACTCCTCATCGCTGGGCGCCCGTGCCGCGCACACCGGCTCCGCTCGCACACGCTCGAAGATCTGCCGGAACGTCCGCGTGCCGTCGATGTGCCTTAGCACGTATTTCGCGAAACGTCCCGGGTCGACGCGCGTCGTTATGCCGCTGAAGCTGTGGTTGAGCACGAACGGGCGGTCGTGATGGCGGGTGATCAGGTCGGAGAGTTCGGCGCCGGTCACCGGCTCGTGAAAGAAGAACGGGACGTAGTCGGGATCGCCGTACGGCGCCTTGGTCCCGGTGCCGGCGGTGGCGTAGAACACGTGCATCTTGATGCTGCCGCTCAAGAGCTCGGCGATTTCCTGCTGGCGGCGCAGCGGCAGTGCATCGATGTCGCGCCACAGCGCGAGGTCGCCAGGCGGCGCCAGCAGCCGCGGCGTGTATGCCGCGGGACCGCGGTTGACGTCGGTGAACTGGATGGAGAGCCCGCACTTGTCCTCGAACCAGGCGTAGATCTCTGCCACCGTGTACGCGCGATCCTGCGAATGAAGCAGCATGTCGTACATGCCGGCATCGCCACCGATCACGTGTTCGCGATAGAGATCCTGGGCGCGCGCGAACCAATTGGTGCGCGGCAGGCACGGCAGCAGCTCCTTGGCGTTGGCGAGCTTGCGATCGGGATCGTCGGTCCCGGCGTTGATCAGGCGAAGCAGCGATTGCAGCTGGTAGATTCCGGTGCGCCCGTACTGGGCGTAGACCATGATGCCGAAGGCCCCGCCGTCGGCGCGCAGAGGCAAAAGCGCGGACATGCCGGCTTCCGGGTCCTCCAGGTGGTGCAGCACCCCGCAGCAGTTGATGTAGTCGAAAACGCCGAGATCGCCGCGGGAAAGCGAGAGCAGCGAGCCGTTGATCCAGCGGATGTTGCGCAAGTCGCGGACGGCAGCCCGCTCCCTGGCGATTTCATTGCTCCTGGCGCTGATATCGACGTGGACGATTTCGGCATCGGTCTCGCGCAGCTGTTCGGCCAGGTAGATCGTACCGTCGCCGGTTCCGGCACCCGCGACCAGGACCCGGAATCCTCGGTCGAAACGGCGGCGGCCGCCGAAGCAGTACTGGTTGATCATCGGCAGATCGTCCAGCCAAGTACGAATGATCCGCTTTTTCTCCTCCGCGGCATCACGCAGCGGATAGGGAAAGCGCTCGTACTGATCCTTGACTGCAGGCAGGACCTGGTCGGGGACAATCGGCTTCATTTCGCTCCTGGATCGCCGGCGTTCGGGGCGGCGCGCTTCCCTTCCGGCGCGGCCCGCCGGGACATGGCCTTCAGTTTAACGACTCGCGCAGTGCCGCGCTCGCCGCTCAGCTCGGCGCCGATCCCGGCGCGGCAATGATCGGCTGCGGCCCGTCTTGACCGGGGGCCACGGACCGGGCTACGCTCGATCCGACGCTTAGGCCCGTGTCGTCGAATCGCCAACGACGCCGACGACTGCGTCCGCATCCGCCCCCAAGGAGCAAGCAATGAGAGGAATGCTTTTCACGCTGAGCGCGACGTTGTTGCTGCTCGGCCTCGGCGCGTCCGGCGTGACCGCGGCGGGTTCGCTCAAGGGCGCGGTCGTCGTCACCGGCGCGGTCCCGGCGCAGAAGAAAATCGACGTCACCATCGACCAATACGTATGCGGCACCGAAAAGGATGCCGGCGACCTGCTGCTGTCTCCGCGCAAGGAGCTCAGGAACGCCGTGGTATGGCTCGACAATCCGCCGGCGAGCGCGACCGCGCCGGCGCCCGCCGCCAAAGTCGAGATGGACCAGAACGGATGCGTGTTCGTTCCACGGGTGGTGGTCGTTCCCGCCGGCGGAACGGTGGACTTTCTGAATAGCGATCGTCTTCTGCACAACATTCATGCGACGCCGAAGCTCAATGTCTCGTTCAATCGCACGCAGCCCAAGAGCCGGACGATTCCGGTGACTTTCGCCAAGCCCGAGATTGTGCGCATCAACTGCGACCTGCATTCGTGGATGGTCGGTTGGGTAGTGGTCTCCGCGCACCCTTACTACGCCATCACCGGGGCAGACGGTCAGTTCAGCTTCGACAATCTGCCTCCCGGAAAATACGATCTGCACGTGTGGCACGAGCGGCTGGGGACCGTGCAGGCGACCGCGACCGTCGGCGGCCAGCAGCCGGCGCGTGTCACGGTTGAGATGAAGGCGCGCTGACCGGCTTTGCTACGGCCGGACCTCGATTTTTTTCGAGGTCTCCCACGCTGCCGAATGCGTGGGCTCTTCGACCGCGCGCAAAGTCCCGCCCTCGTCGAGCGCGACGGTGAACGTGACGATCGGCGCCGAGTACACCGGATGCAGATAGGTCCGCGCGATCTCCACCGAGTCCTTGTACAGCGCGACATAGCGCACGAAATGCTCCTGCAGCGAGGGGTGCTGGCTGCCGGAACCGACGCTGACGGTCACGGTGAACCACTCGCCCCGCTTGACCGAATCGGGAGCGACGATCTTCGGCGAGTGCTTGGCGTCGAAGCTCACGTGGGTCTGGCGGAACTCCGGCGTGAACTGCTCGGCCTGCTCGCCGGCAGCGTAGACCGGTGCGGCGGTGCCAAAAAGGGCGAGTAGCAGCGCAGCAAAAGCGGCGCGCAGCGAACCAGTGGCGTTGTTCATTGGATCACCTCCTTGCGTTGATCAAGCTTCCGGCAGGAACTGGCGGACCAGCGCCAGCAGCTCGCGCGGGCTGTACGGCTTCGCGAGGTAACTGTCGGCGCCGGCCACGGCCGCCTTTTCCCGGTCACCGCTCAGCGCGAACGACGTGATTACGATGATCGGTATGTGACTGGTGCGCGGGTCTGCCTTTAGCGCGCGGGTCGCGTCGAGGCCGGACATCTTCGGCAGCTGGACGTCCATCAGGATCAGCTGAGGAACAAGCTCTTGCGCCATCGTTAGGCCGCTTTCTCCGTCGACCGCCTCGACCAGGCGATAGGAAGTGCTGCCAAGGAGCTGCCGTACGATCTTCCGGTTGTATTCGTTGTCCTCGATGTACAGAATCGTGCGCTCGCTCATGCTTGCTCACCCTTGGCCCGCAACGGGACCGAGAAGAAAAACGTACAGCCTTTGCCGAACTCGCTCTCCACCCAGATTCGGCCACCGTGCATCTCCACGAACCTCTTGGTGATGCTGAGGCCGAGGCCCGTGCCGCCGTACTCGCGAGTGACCGCGGCGTCGACCTGCCGGAACTCGGTGAACACGTTGTCCAGCTCCTCCTGCGGAATGCCGATGCCGGTATCGGAGACGTGAAAGACGAGATCGTCTCCGACCAGCTCCACCCCGATCTCGACCCGCCCCTGCCGGGTGAATTTGATGGCATTGCCCGCGAGGTTCATCAGGCACTGCGTCAGACGCCCGTTGTCGCCGTACGCGACCGCCAGATTGTCGGGCACGCTGATCGCGAAATCCAGTCCTTTTTCCGCCGCCAGCGACCGCAGCGAGACATGGACGATGTCGACGATCTCGCGCACGGAATATTCACCCAGCGCGAGCTCCATGCGTCCGGCTTCGATCTTGGACAGGTCGAGCACGTCGTTGATCAGCCGCAGCAGATGGCGGCCGTTCAGCTGAATGTCGGTCAACGGCTCCTTCAACTCGGCCGGCACCTCGCCGTAAAGGCCATCGATCAGCATCTCGGTGAAGCCGAGTATCGCGTTCATCGGCGTGCGGAGCTCGTGGCTCATATTGGCCAGAAACTCCGATTTGGCCTTGCTGGTTTGGGCAAGCTCCTGATTCAGGCGAACGAGTTCGGCCGCCGCACGACGCTGTTCGGCATCGAAGCGCTGCAACTCGCCGCTCATGTGGTTCATGCGGTCGGCGAGCATCCCGAATTCGTCCCGGTTGGGGACGTTGATCCGCGCGCCGAAATCGCCCGCCGCCACCTTGTCGAGGAAGCCTTGCGCCTCGCGCACCGGCAGAATGAACGACCAGGAGATGACGAATCCGCAGAACAGCGCGAATATGACCGCCGTCACCGCGAACGTGGTGGTCAGGATCAGCGAGCGCTTGTTGGCGGTGGCGACGCTGTCGCGGAGTCTCGCCATCCGGTTCTGCTGCGCCGACACGAGGGCGCCTACCCGCGTCGTGATTTCGGTATCGAGCCGTTCCTGGCGGTGCAACAGCGCGCCGGTGACCGAGCCCAGCTTGCCGTCGCGGATCGCATTGGCCATGTCCGCCACGACCGCCATTGCGTCGTCCTGCGAGGTCCGGATCTGCTCCACCAGGGTCTTGTCCGCCGTGCCTGCCGCTTCCAGCTTGGCCAGCCGATCATTGAACCGGTTGTTCTCGCGCAGGATCATGGAGATCGCCGCCTCGTCCTGAGACAGGAGCGCCCGATCTGTGTAGTGCATCTGCATCGCCAGCGCATGCTCGCTCTGTTGCGCCAGGCTCACCAGCTCGTGCGCTTCGTCCAGCTGACGGCTTTGCTGCGTCGCGCTGACAAGCGTCTGCAGGCTCACCAGCGCCATCCCGATGAACAGCGCGGTGACGATCAAGAACGCGGCGAGCAGCTTGGTGTGGACCGAAGCGCGCAGGGCCGCAACCCATCGCACCAGCAGGCGAAGCGGCGTTCGTCTTTGCACCAGCTCGGCAAAGTGTTCGATCGCCACTTCCGGATGCGCTGCCGATGACGGATTGTCGAATGAGGATTGCACGTTTTGCAAACGCCGATTCGTCCTTGTGCATCTTTCGCCGAGGCCGTATATTTCCCCGGACCTCTGGGAATACCGCTGGTGAGAGCCACCCCCCGCATCCTCATCGTCGACGACAACCCGACCAACGTCAAGGTCCTTCAGACCCGGCTGGTCGCCGAGGGCTACGAGATCGTCACGGCCGGTGATGGTGAAGAGGGGCTTGCCGCCGCACGGCGGGACAAGCCCGATCTGATCCTGCTCGACGTCATGATGCCCAAGCTCGACGGCTTCGAGGTCTGCCGCCGACTGCGGGCCGACGCTTCGTTTCCATTCACGCCGATTATCATGGTGACGGCGATGGCCGACTCGAAGGACGTCGTCGCCGGGCTCGAAGCCGGCGGCGACGAGTATCTGACCAAGCCGGTCGACCACGCGGCGCTGGCCGCACGCGTGCGATCGATGCTGCGCATCAAGCAGCTGCACGATAGGGCGGAGGAGCTTGCTGAGGAAGTCAAACAGTGGAACACCAAGCTGGAAGAGCGTGTCGCAGCGCAGATTAGCGAGCTCGAGCGGGTCGGGCGCCTGCGGCGCTTTTTTTCACCGCATCTGGCGGAGCTCATCGTCACCGGCGGTGCCGATGATCCGCTGAAGAGCCACCGCCGCGAGATCACCGTCGTATTCCTCGACCTGCGCGGCTTCACGGCCTTCGCCGAGGTCGCCGAACCCGAGGAGGTCATGGGCGTGTTGCGCGAGTATCACCAGGTCGCCGGCAGGATGGTCCTGGAATACGAAGGCACGCTCGAGCACTTCACCGGCGACGGCATCACGATCCTGTTCAACGATCCGGTGCCGATCCCGAATCCTGCCGAGCGCGCCGTGCGGATGGCGCTTGCCGTACGCGAGCGCATCGGCCGCATGGCGCTGGATTGGGCAAAGCGCGGCTACGATCTGAGTCTCGGCATCGGTATCGCACAGGGCTTTGCGACGATAGGCGCGATCGGCTTCGAGGGACGCTGGGACTACAGCGCGATCGGCACCGTCACCAATCTGGCCTCGCGCCTTTGCGGCGAGGCCCCGGGCGATCAGATCCTGATCTCGCAGAAGGTCTATGCAGGCGTGGAAACGCTGATTGAGGTCGAGCCGCAGGAAACGCTGACCTTGAAGGGCTTTCGCCGGCCGGTCATCGCCTACCGCGTGCGCGGATTGAAGGCGTAACCGGCCGCGACGGCGAATCCCGGGGCAAAGCCGACCCGGGCCGCTATTCCTCGAGTTGATGAATCGTCCGGTTTGCCTGGCGCAGGCGGCGGCTCAACTCGCGGCTCAGATTGGCCAGCAGCTTGATCGCCACCTCGGGCGCCTCTGTCGACAGCAAGACGAAATTGTCGACGGTCAACGCATAGGAAACGAGCTCGACGTCGGCGATGACCGAGGCCGACCGTGGACCCGGGTCCAGAATCGCCAGCTCCCCGAAGACCGTGCCCGAAGCGAACGTCGCCAGGCGAATGTCGGCGCCGCTGGCCTGGTGCAGGTACGCGCTGGCGGTTCCCCTGGTGATGATGAAGAGCTCCTTGCCGGGCTCCCCCTCGCTGAACACCTTGCTGCCCTTTTCGCTTTCGGTTCGCCGCAAGCGCCGCTTGATGGTCGCAACCTCGTCCGGCGCCAGGCCGGTGAAGATGCTCGCACGCTCGAGAGGCGTTTCCTGCTCGCCCGCGCGGTCGGTGACCTCGGTGCGGAGCGACTGCTCCTCTGCCCATTCGAGCGCGCGGTCGACATGCCTGAACACCCGCTCCGGCGTCACCGCATCCAGCACGCCCGAATCGGCGAGGATCGCGGCCGGCTCCGAAGGTTGGGTCACGCAGAGAGCGAGGCAGGCACCCTGCGCAAGCAAATCCGCATCGATCTGGCGCAGTATCTCGGCACCGGTGCTGTCGATCTCGGAAATGCGCCGCAGATCGAGAATCACCTGATGGGTCTCCTGCTGCATCTGCGCCGCGATTTCGCCGGCCAGCGTTTCCGCGGTGCCGAAGAACAGCGCACCCTGCAGCTCGATGACGAGTACGCCGCTGCCGGTGCGCTCCAGCACGGCCATCTGCTGGAGCGTTCGCGATTTTCGCGAGCGAACCGCGCTGCCGCGATAGCTTCGCCGCACGATCGAGCGACTCATGCGGACAGCGAACAGCAGCACGGCAATCGCGACGCCGAGAAACACGGCCAGCACGATGTCGACCACGACGGACAGCACGGCGACGACCACGACGACCAACAGCTCGAGCATCAGATGGCGCCGGTACGGTGTCGATCCGGATGCGACGCGCCGGATGGTGTGCAACGTCCATCGATCGACGTGCTGGACCGCGACGACCATGATCACCGCGGACAGCGCGACCCGAGGCATATAGACGATCAGCGGAAACAGCAGCGCGATCGCCAGCAGGATCGCACCCGCATTTACCAGCACCGAAAACGGCGTGCGGCCGCCGGACGCGCGGTTGACCAGGCTGGGCCCCAGGTTGATGCCGCTGGTGATCCCGCCGAGGCAGGCCGCGAGCACGTTGCCCGCGCCCAGGCGCGCAAGGAGTCGATCGCCGTCGAGCCTGGGATCGCCCGGACGCGCAAGCAGTCGCGCGCAAAGCAACGCATCGATGGAAGCGATCAACGCCAGAGCCAGCGCTCCGCCGACGATGGTCGGAACGATCGCACCAAGTCCGGGATGCCGCGCTAGCTCGAGGAAGCGCGGAAACATCGGGGGCGTCAACTCGGGCGATGAAGCGCTGCCGATGACCGGGCCGAGGCGTTCGCCGAGCGCCTGCGACGATCATGGCGTAATAGACGATGGTGCCGATCGCAAGTCCGACCACGAGCGGAGGCACCCTGGGCAGCCGGGATTTCGCTTGCCACATCCCGACCACGACCAGGACTGCAATCAGGACGCTCAATGGCTTCGCCTCGTCGATGTGGTGCAGAGCCTGAACGAAAGGCATGCTGCGGTCGAAGCCGAAGACGTTGCCGAGCTGCACCAGGAACAGCAGAATCGCCGCCGCATTCTGGAACCCGGCCATCACCGGGTACGGCGTGAACTTGATCAACGTGCCGAGCCTGATCAGCCCGAACAGCATCTGAAGTATCCCACCCAGCAGAATGATCGAGAAAATCACCGCCAGCGTCAGTGGGAGCCCGCCGGAATGGATGACCGGCGCATCCGAATGCACGAGACCGTAAAGCAGAATGCCGAGAAAGAATGTGGTTGTGATGCGTGGCGCGTAGAGAGTCGGGGACTTGTCGCCCAGCATCACGCTGACCACGCCGACGACCAGCGCCGTCAGCAGCCCCGCGAGTGCGCCGCTGGCGAAGTATTCGTCGCCGAACGAGACGAACGCGAACATGCCGAAGCCCATCGCCAGCGGGATCGCAAGGCCTGCTGAGACGAGGCCCCCGACGACATCGCCGCTCATGCTTCTGTGCTCGGCGTCCGCCATCGATCGACGGCGCCCGTTCAATCCTGGAGTGTCGCGGCGGACAGTGCCCGATCGAGGTCGCCGTAAAGGTCGTCGACGTCCTCGATACCGGTGGACAGGCGCAGAAGATCGGGCGGGCACGGCGAACCGACGCCTTCGATCGATGCGCGATGCTCGATCAGGCTTTCGACGCCGCCGAGCGAGGTCGCTCGCTTCCACAGTCGGACATTGGCAGCCGTCGCGATCGCCGTCGCGTCGCCGCCGCGCACTCGGATCGACAGCATGCCGCCGAAGCCATCGTGCATCTGCCGCGCGGCGATCGCATGGCCCGGATGCGTCGGCAGCCCAGGATAGAGCACCTCGGCCACGGCCGTATGCTGCTGCAGCCGTCTCGCCAGCTCCAGCGCGCTGGTGCACGCCTGTCCGACGCGCAGGTGCAGCGTGCGCATGCCGCGAATCAGCAAGTAGGCTTCCAGCGGGCCGAGGATCATGCCGAGCATCGTGCGAACGCGCTTGAGGCGCTCCCAGAATTCGTCGACGTGCCGAATTGCCAGCGCACCGGCGACGACGTCCGAGTGGCCGTTCAGATATTTTGTCGCCGCATGCATGACGATGTCGGCGCCGAGCTCGAGCGGACGGGTCAGCACAGGCGTTGCGCAGGTCGAATCCACCGCGACGCGTGCGCCCGCTCCATGGGCGATTTCACAGACCGCGGCGACGTCGGTGATCGTCCACAGCGGATTCGCCGGCGTCTCGAGCCAGACGAGGCGCGTCACTCCGGGCCGGATCGCGGCGCGCACGGCCGCGAGGTCGTCGGTGTCGACGAAATCGACTTCGAGCCCCCAGTTGGTCGCATCGCCCAGCAGCCAGTTGCGCAAACCCCAGTACATGACCCTGGGCGCGACGACATGATCGCCGGGCGCGAGCGCGAGAAAGACACAGGTCGCCGCCGACATGCCGGATCCGAGCACGAGCGCCGCCTCGGCACCCTCGAGCATGGCGACGATGGCCTCGGCCTCGCGCACGGTCGCGTTGTCCGGCCGCCCATAGATGTTTCCGCTGCGATACTGATTGTCCGGATCGCGAATGAACGTCGTCGCGACGTGGATCGGCTGCACCACGGCGCGGGTTACGGCGTCGATGCTGCCGAGCGCCTGCGCGGCAAGCGTGCGGCGGGTATGTACGGGGTCGGCCAGGGCTGCCTCAGCCGTCGCGGTGGCCGCAGTCGCGTCCGGTGTTGACGTCGCCGGCGCGGCAGCGGCGTCGCGCTCAAGCTTTCATGCTGTTGGCGATCTTCGCCAGTGCGATCGTGAGCGCCGCACCGCCCAGCGTCTTCACGAGCCCCGGATGTTGGGCGTAGAAGTCACCCATCTTGTCGATGATGCTGGGGTTGCGTTGCTCCGCGTGCGCGGCGATCTGCTGAACCTGATCCGGCGTCAGCTTGCTCGCGTCCTGGGGAGCGATTTGTCCGGCGCCGCCGGCGGCAGCGCCTGCGATTCCTCCCAAGGCGCCGCTACCCAGAATCGATGCGAGCACTCCCGGTCCGAGCCCGCTGATCAGCTGGTTGAGCATGCCCGCCTTCTGGTCGGGACTTGCCTGTCCGAACATCTTGGCCACCATGTCGGCGAACGGCGGCGTTTGGTCGGAGCGAAACGCGTCGGCCAGGCCCTCGCCGATCACCGACGGCGGCGCGTTCTGCGCGACCTGCTGATAGTGGTTGGCTGCATCGGGCGAAGACTGTCCCGACGCCCCGCCCAGGTACTGTTGCAACAAGCTGTTGAGATCGAATGCCATTGGTGGCTCCTCGAAAGGCGATCAGTTGCTCTTGCGCGCGATCAGGTGATAGACGACCAGCAGGATGACTGCGCCGATCAAGGCGCCGATGAAGCCTGCGCCCTCCCCGGCCTGGTACCAGCCCATGGCCTGGCCGATGTAGGTCGCGCCGATCGAGCCGGCAATCCCCAGCGCCGCCGTGAGGAAAAATCCGCTGGGACCCGCTCCGGGAGTCACGGCCTTGGCGATCAATCCGACGACAAAGCCGATCAATATCGTCCAGATAATGTGCATATTGTGCTCCGCTGGAAATAAGTGCCGAGGATCGAGCTTGCGCGAGCGCGCTACCGCGATAGGAGTGTAGCGCATTTTGCTCGGCACGGCCCCTGCCAAGCACTCAATCCGCAGCCCGCCGACACCGTAGACTCTCCGGAAGAGCCATGCCCGCGCACCGTTTCTTCCTGCCGCCCGGTCGGGAGCGCCCGCCGCCCGTCGGCTGGCGCGACTAAACACTCCCCGGCAGGCAAAAAATCGGCGTGGAGTGACCGGTTTCGTCGCTTCCGATGGCGGGACACGCGGAATGCCGGGCGTTGCCACTGGCACAATGCTTGCATTCCCGCCTTTACGCATCACGTCCGCGGATGTTGGCGCGCGTCCGCGATTCGCGAAATCTTTCGCGAATGGCGCGCCGGGGAGGCAGCAGTGGCGTTGTTGAGCCAGCAACGGGAAGCACGCTCCAAGCCCGTATCGCAACCGGCGTCCGCTCGGCGGCTCAGCCGGGCGCGAGCGGCATTCGCGGCGAGCTTCACCGGACAGGCGGTTGCCGCCGTGGCGCTCGCCCATGGATTGCTGCTGCCCTTGCTCTCGGGCGGCGTGTTGAGCGGCGTCGAATACGCGTTCCTGGCGCTCGCCCTGTCGTGCGCAGCGATCGCGGTGATCGGACGGCGCATGGCGCAATCGGTCGCGGCGCTGCGGGCGGCGTTGACCCGTTTCCGCGCCAGCCACGACGAGTCGCCGCTCTTTCCTTCCAAAGCCGGCACCAATTCGACCGAACTGGTGAGCCTTCAGCGCGGCCTCGACAACATGTACCGCCGCGTCGCCCGGCGCGAACAGAGGCTCAAAGCGGCTTACGACGCGGCCCAGCGTGAAAGCGCAGCGAGTCGCAACCTGGCCCAGCAACTGACCCGCTCTCAACGCATCGCCAGGATCGGCAGCTGGGAATGGGACCGCACGAGCAACAGCGTCGTCTGTTCCGGTGAAGTGTTTCGGATCCTCGGCGCCAGCGCGGCGCAGGTCGGTCCGCGGCCCGACGCGATCCTGCGCCTGGTGCACGTGGACGATCGCCAGCCGTTCCAGCGCTGGCTCGTTCGTCTGGCACGAGGCAATCCCTTGCAGGGCAAGGACGTACGTATCGTCGGCGAAGACGGCGAGCTGCGCCATGTGCACGTGCTCGCCGAACCGCTGCTCAGTGCCGGAGGCAGCGTGACCGGGCTGGCGGGCACGATCCAGGATGCGACCGAACACACGAGGGCCATCCAGCAAATTCACCGCCTGGCGTATTTCGACGCCGTCACCGAGTTGCCGAACCGGTCGCGCTTCGACGAAGAGCTTGCCGAGACAATCGAAAGTGCAAGGCGCGACAGTACGTCGTTTGCGATCATGTATCTCGACCTCGATCAGTTCAAGCGCATCAACGATACCCTCGGTCACGCCGTCGGCGACGATCTGCTGCGCGTGATCGCGCAACGGCTCACGCGCGGGCTGCGGCCGGACGACATCGCGAGTCCGCCGCACGCCAAGACGCTGGAGCGCGACGTGTGCCGTCACGGCGGCGACGAGTTCATCGTGCTGCTCAAGGGGGTCGCGAGCGAGCAGGATGCGGCGCGCGCGGCCACGCGGTTGCTCGCGATGCTCGCGCAGCCGATCATTCTCGGCACGCATGAGATCTTCGTATCGGCGTCGATCGGTATCGTGCTCTATCCGCGCGATGGGGGCGACCTCGACACCTTGCTCAAGAATGCCGACGTGGCGATGTATCACGCCAAGGCGCAGGGGCGAAGCCGGTTCTTCTTCTACCAGGATTCGATGCGCGCCGCTTCGGCGCAGCGCCTCTCGCTCGAGCACGATCTGCGCAGGGCGCTCGAAGGCGAGCAGTTCGAGCTCTATTACCAGCCACAGATAGAAATCCGCACGGGAAGAATCGTCGGAATCGAGGCATTGATACGCTGGAATCATCCGACGCTCGGTATGCTGGGTCCGGCCCACTTCATCGGCGCGGCGGAAGAGGCCGGACTGATCATGGCCATCTGGGAATGGGTGCTGGTGGCCGCGCTGATCCAGCACAACGCGTGGCTGGCGGACGGTCTTCCCGCGGTCACCATCGCGGTCAATCTCTCCAGCGTCCAGTTCAGCGATCCGGCGCTTGCCGAGCGAGTCGAAGAGATCGCCCGCGTCGTCGGCGTGCCGCTCGATTACCTGGAGCTCGAAGTCACCGAGTCGATGCTGCTGGTCGACGCCGACGCGGCGCTGCGGACGCTGACGGCATTGCGCGCCATGGGCGTCAAGATCGCGATCGACGATTTCGGCACCGGCTACTCGTCGCTGTCGTACCTGCGGCGGCTCCCGTTGGACAAATTGAAGCTCGACCAGTCGTTCATCCGCGATGCCGGCCAGAACGAAGGCGACGTCGCGATCACCCGCGCGATCATCGCCATGGCGCAAAGCCTGAAGCTCGCAGTCGTCGCCGAGGGTGTCGAAACGCAGGCGCAGATCGACCTGTTGCTGAGCCTGGGCTGCACCACCGTCCAGGGCTTCATGCTGGGCCGCCCGCTGCCGGCTGCCGCGACAGCGAAGCTGCTGCGGGAGGGCCTGACCAACGCCGACGCGGTCGCGACGAGACAAAGCGACACAAGCTGGAACACCATCATCCAGCCGTCATCGCGATAGCGGGTTTGTAGGATTTACACATTTGCCCGGCGCTCGCGGGCGTAGCGCCGAATTCCGATCGTCGCTCACCTTGGCATGGAATGGCCGGCGCGCCAGCCTTGTTTGCGTTGTGCTTCGGCCACCCAAGGAGGCGCGATGAAGACGACTCGTCTTCTGCAGCTGCGACAAGGCCTTCAACGGAAACGCGTTCCTGTTCGTCAGCGAGGACGGAACTATTTCGGGCTGGAGAAACGCCTTGGGCACCACGGCCGAGGTGCTTCAGACGGCGTCGGACGCCAATAGCTACAAGGGCGCCGCCATCTCCCTCATCGGCGGCAACGCCTATTTGTACTCCGCCAATTTCGCGAGTGGCAAGATCGACGTCCTCAAGGGCAACGCGCCCGCGCCCGATCTTGCCGGTTCGTTCGCGGACCCGAATATCCCCAGCGGTTACGCGCCGTTCAACGTCCAGAACGTCGGCGGCACACTGTATGTGACCTACGCCGTGCGCAATCCGGTCACCGGCGACGACGTCGCGGGACCGGGCAATGGCCTCGTTGACGCCTTCGACCTGCAGGGCAACTTCCTCGCCCGCGTCGGTTCGAACGGGACGCTGAATTCGCCGTGGGGGCTGGCACAGGCGCCTACGTCCTTTGGCGCCTTCGCCGGCGACTTGCTGGTCGGAAATTTCGGCGACGGCCGCATCAACGTCTTCGACATCAGCAACGACACGTTCATCGGTCAATTGCTGGGCGCCGGAGGCCTTCCGATCGACATCGAGGGCCTGTGGGGCCTAATCGCGGGCAACGATGGCGGCGCAGGGAGCTCGCAGTCGATCTACTTCTCGGCGGGTCCAGGCGATGAGGAGCATGGCTTGTTCGGCGTAATCGCCGTCCCCGAGCCGGCCAGCATGGCATTAGCCGCATTGGGTATCGCGATGATGGGGGTTGCGCGCCTACGCGCTGTTTCCTGGTCGCGGCGGCGTCGCCAATTCAAGGCGTTGCATCTCCGTTGACGATTGCAACGACGAAGCCGTCATATCCCTTGCTTCCAACCGTCTGGATGGCCGTTGCGCTGAGCAGCGGCTCGTTGGCCAGCAATGCAAGCATGCGACGCGTTCCCTGAATTCCGGGGGCAGCGATCGAGGCATCGATTAGCGCTCCCTTGCGGACGATGTTGTCGACGATGATCGTGGTTCCGGCGCGAGACAGCCTGATCGCCCACGCAAGGTAAGCGGGATTGTTGACCTTGTCGGCGTCGATGAATATCAGATCGAATGGGCCGATCCCCTCCGCTTCGATTGCCGGCAAGGTATCAAGAGCCCTGCCGACACGCACGTCGACGCAATGGGCGAGTCCGGCGCGCGCGATATTTGCTTGTGCGACCGCCGCGTGCCGTGGATCGGCCTCCAGCGTGATCATCCGGCCCTGCGCTCGGAGGGCGCGCGCCAACCAGATCGTGCTATAGCCGCCAAGCGTGCCGATTTCGAGGATGGTACGCGCCCGGCAAAGCCGGGCGAGCAGATGCAGGAGCTTTCCCTGCCAGCGGTGAAACGTCGAGTTGAGGCAGCCCGGCAATCGAATTCGCCGCCAGAGCGGCGTCGAGGACGGGATCGGAACCGACAAGGAAATCGGTCAGGTATCGATCCACCGCATCCCAACGCTGGTCGATCTCCTCGGTCTTGTCTGTTTCCGGGCTAGTTGGCATCGTTCGCTCTCACCGGTCCCGAAGACCGGCTAATCCTAGTGAAGTGCGACGCGTCGCTAGATGCAGGAGTTCGGTGCGACGTGCATTGCTGCGCACTTCATCGCCCGGCAGCCTGCACCACGCGAACCGGCTTACCGTCGAGGTAAGCTAGCGCATTTTCGACGCTGTGCTGGTAATACTCGCGGTAGACCTCGATCGCGCTGTATCCCAGGTGCGGCGTCAGCACGACGTTGGGTGCGCGCGTGAGCGGATGACCGGCGGGGAGAGGCTCGCGATAGTAAACGTCCAGCGCCGCGGTGAGCCGCTCTGACTGAACCGCGGCGACCAGCGCGGCTTCGTCGACCAGTTGAGCACGCGCGGTGTTGACCAGGATAGCTCCCGGCCGCATGCGCGCCAGATCGGCCGCGTCCAGGATGCCTCGCGTGCGCTCCGACAAAACAAGGTGCAGGCTGACTACATCGGCGGCGGACAGCAATTCTTCCTTGCCCACACGAACCGCGCCGGCTGCGGCCGCAGTCGCGGCGCTCAGGTTCTGGCTCCACGCCAGGACGTTCATGCCCAGCGCATTGCAGTACGCGGCCATGCGCGCACCAATCCGGCCCAACCCGATCAAGCCGATCGTCTTGCCGTCGAGCACGGGACCTGCTTCAGTGCCGGTCTGAAAGCGACCGTCACGCACGGCCGCATCACCGGCCGGAATGCGTCGCGCGGCGGCAAGCATCAGGCCGAGCGCGAGCTCCGCCGTGGAGCTTCCCGACGGTCCACCGCTCGTGTAGCAGACGGTAATATCGCGCGCGAGCATGGCTGCGGTGTCGATCAGCGCTGCGCGCGCGCCGGTCAGTCCGAACATTTTCAGTTTCGGTAGTCGCGCGACCAGCGAGGCCGGAAAGGGCGTTCGCTCCCGCGTGGCGAGCACGATGTCGAAATCCGAAAGCTGGCGCGCCGCATCGTTCTCGTCGGCGAACGGCTTGTCGAAAAAATGCACGTCAGCGCGTGCGATCAGTGGGGACCAGTCGGCGCTGCGACGCGCGATTTTCTGCCAATCGTCGAGTACGGCAAGCTTGGGCTTAATCGCGAGACCCCTTGTCTCATTTTTCACCGCTCTTGGGGCTCGCGTCTTTGTCGGGGCGAGGCACGGCACCGGCCTCCGGAGGGCGCGTCGCCGCGAATACCGGGCCACCGAGGTAGGTGAAATACATCTTGCGCTGACTGTGCGAGACCAGGACGCGATGCGCCCGCAGGAAGTCGGCTCCGAGCAGCATCGGCTGATCTTGCTCCACGTTTTTCGCAACCCGACTACCGAGCGAAGTGTAGGTTTCGTCCTTGTACATATCGCCAAAGGGGATTTGCGTGTGATTGATGATCTCGTTGCCGATGACGACGCTGTCAAACGGACCGACCCAGAAATTAACCCGCTTCGGCCCAAGGCCACGCCCCTCCTGCACCGCGACGACCCCGGCCGTTTCCGGCGTGACGCCCAACCGGGCGGCGTCGAGCTTGGTCAACAGCGACGTGCCGGCGCCGGAATCGAGCATGGCCTTGACCGGCTGACCGTTGATCTGGACCGTCAGGACGATCCGGGGCGAGTAGTCGTAAATCGCGTCGATCGCGACCTCGCGCGGCTCCTCGGTCGTCCAGTACGCCAGCGACACGCCGTCGCAATCCTTCGGCTGGAACAACCGGACGGCGTTGTGGGCGAGATCGAATTCCACATCGATCTGGGAGAAAAAATCCTCGCCGAGAAGCACTGCAGCGTCTTCGCCAATATCGTTTTCACCGGCGACGAGCATCCTCCAGCCCTTGCGCGAAGCCTGGCCGAGCCTGAAATCGTCGATCAGGCTATTCGGCCTTGTCTCTCCACCGATGCCGAATATCCGATAGCCCCTGGCTCGTGTCGCTCCAGTCCCAACGGTCCGTGGCTGGCGCAGCATCATCGTCGTAGTCGCGCCGGTATCGAGGACACGCCATTTTCTGGCCGTTGATGGCACCGTCGACGATCAGCTTGTTCTTCACCAGCCGGACCGGCAGGTCGGCGATCTGCACCATTTGCAGTCGATTCCGCCGCGGCGGCCATCCACCGCCAGACCGAGGGCGGCTGCAAGGGCGAGAAGCGTCCGTCTTCGGATCATTTCAACATCTCACGGTCAGTCGATTGCAGCATCGCTGCTGCTGAACGCTGGGCCCGTGCGAATGGCATCATACTCCGCCGTCGCATCGATCGCACAGTGTCGCCGGACAGCACTTCAAGTGCCGTCGCGAACTGCGGGTCAATGGTTCTTGACCCGTCATACGGTCCGGATTAATCTTCGCGCGGTCGGCTGTCGTTCCAGCCAACGTATCTTGTACCTGCCCGATCTAAGAGACAGAACGGGCGATTGATGTTGGGGTTCACCACCGGTTCCGTCGTCGGCCATCATCGATGTCTACATTGGCCCGGATTGTAATTTCGACGCAGGAATTTCTGATGATTCTCGATCGTGGCTTGTCGTTGGCAGCCTGTTGGTCGGCGTCCGTTGGGGACTCGCCGGACTCTGTCCCGCCCCCGCGCTCGTCGCGCTCGGCGCCGGTCGCCTGAAGGCGATGGATTCGTGGCAGCGATAATAGCTGGAGGCCCATGTTCGAGTGGATCGAGGGAGCGCGGGTGCGCTCCGCCACCGGCGCAGAAGCCGCCGCCGCTGGCGTGAACGAATAGATGCTGATCTTTCGTCAGCTTTTCGATCCGCAATCGTCGACCTACTCTTACCTGCTGGCCGATCCGCGCAGCCGCGAGGCGGTCCTGATCGACCCGGTTTTCGAGCAGGCGCAGCGCGACGCGGCGCTCATCCGTGAGCTCGGGCTCAAGCTGCTGGCGACGCTCGACACGCACGTGCACGCCGACCACGTTACCGGCCGCGTGGCTGCTCAAGGAGCGTTGCGGGAGCAAGATCGCCATCGGCGCGGCGAGCAACGCCTCCGGCGCCGACCGCTATCTCGTCCACGGCGATCGCGTGCACTTCGGCGACCGCTACCTCGAAGTCCGCGCGACTCCGGGTCACACCCAGGGCTGCATCACCTTCGTTCTCGACGACGAGAGCATCGCGTTCACCGGCGACTGCCTGCTGATCCGCGGCAGCGGGCGCACCGACTTCCAGCAAGGCGATGCGCGGGCGATGTACCGCTCGGTGCGCAGTCAGATCCTGGCGCTGCCGCCGTCATGCCTGCTCTATCCGGCTCACGACTACCGCGGGCTGACGGTGACGAGCGTCGAGGAGGAACGCCGTTTCAATCCGCGACTCGGCGGCGAGATCGGCGAGGGCGATTTCCTCGGCTACATGAACAATCTGGGGCTACCGCACCCGAAGCTGATGGACATCGCCGTGCCGGCCAATCTCCGTTGCGGACGCCCCGAGGGCGCCGCGCCGCTGCCAGCGGAACCCGTCATGGGCACCGCTGACCTTCACGTTCGCAGGCATTTTCGAAATACAACCGCAAGCACTCGAGGAATGCGCGGCGTCGATTCAGATCGTCGACGTCCGCGAGCGCAACGAATTCGACGGACCGCTCGGTCGGATACGTGACGCGAGATGGATTCCGCTGGGAGACTTGCCGGCGCGCATCGCCGAGCTGGCGCGCGATCGTCCGGTCGTCGCCGTCTGCCGCTCGGGTGCGCGCTCGGCGCAGGCGTCGGTGCTGCTTTCGAAGGCCGGCTTCCCCTACGTCGCCAATCTCGCCGGCGGCATGCTGCGCTGGCGCGCCGAAGGACACCCGGTCGAGGGTGCACGGGACTAAGGTCCGCTTCTAGATCGACTACCGCGGAGAACAGCACCGCGAGCCGACACTTCGACGCGCTTCATCTGTTCCTGCCGGAACGCGCGGTCGTCCTGGCGAACGCCCTGCGCTTACTTGCGGTTTCCTCGAATTGGCGGGCGATGTTGCCGCAGACGAGGTCGCACAGAGCATAGATTTGCTCGTCGGCAATTCGGTAGTAGACGTTCGTCGCACGAGTTTCGCGTACGACGAGGCCGTGTTTGGTCAGCATGGCCAGATGCCGGGAAACGTTGGCCGCCGTGTAGCCACAGAGCTGCGCCAGTTCCCCGACGTTGCGCTCGCCTTCACGCAAGTAGTTGAGGATCTGCAGGCGCGTCGGTTCCGACAGCGTCTGGAAATACGCCGCGACCTCCTGCAACGCTTCCGGGGGAAGGTCCTTCATACCGGGACAAATGGGTGGTTGGCGAACGCTCATCATGCCTCGAAAACTCCTTGCGGTGGCGCAATGTTGGTTTACGTAGTCATTGACTATTTACGTTATTAGTTAAATAATACACCAATAGATAGCCGATGTCTAGCCGGCGGGAGAGCAGTTCATGGGAAGGTGGATCAAGGGACGTAAGGTCATGAAGGAATACCTGTTGGGTGCGCTGTTGATTGCGAGCCTTCTAGGCTCGGCCGTCGGCGCTGCGACGGCGGGAGTGCTCGCGACCGCCGTAGTGCAGTCTCCTGGTTCCGGTGACTCCACCAGCTTTGACGGTGTCGTCGAAGCCGTCCGGCAGACGGTCGTGTCCGCGCAGGTGCCGGGCGCGGTCGTCGCCATCGAGGTGAAGGTCGGCGATCTCGTCAAGTCCGGCCAGGTGCTGGCGCGGATCGATGCGCGGGCGGCAGAACAGAACGTGGCAGCCAGCGACGCTCTGGTCCGGTCGGCGCGCGCCACGCTGGAAGTTGCGACCAAGGAATTCGACCGCCAGCGGCAGCTCTTCGAGAAGAAATACACCAGCCAAGCCGCCCTCGACCGCGCCGAAGCGCAGTTCAAGGCAACGCAGGCGCAGGTTTCGGCGCAGCTTGCCCAGGCGGGCGCGGCGCGTGCCCAATCCGGCTTTTTCGTCGTCAAGGCGCCCTATGGCGGCGTGGTCGCCGAGGTTCCTGTCATGCTCGGCGACATGGCGATGCCGGGTCGCCCGCTGCTGACGATTTACGATCCCGCCGCACTGCGCGTTACCGCTGCGGTTCCTCAGACCGACCTTGCGCGCCTCGCTCCGGGCAAGCCGATCAAGATTCAGTTCCCCGGTCTGCCAGCCGACCGCCAATGGGTGGCACCCGCCCGTGTCACTCTGCTGCCTACGGCGGATCCGGCTACCCACACCACCGAGATGCGGCTTGATCTTCCGTCGGTTGCCGCCAGGTAACGCCGGGGACCTTCGTCCGAGTCTGGCTGCCGGTGCGAGGCGCTGCCACGCCTCGTCTTTATGTACCGACCAAGGCCATTGTCCGTCGCGCGGAAATGACGGGCGTGTACGTAATCGATCCGAACGGCCACCCGGTGCTGCGTCAGGTGCGCCTGGGCCGCGAAGTCGACGACACAATCGAAATCCTGAGCGGCGTGACCGCCGGCGAGCGTGTCGCCGTCGATCCGCAGGCGGCCGCCCGTGAGCGCTGATCGACACGACGTGCGCAACGCGCTCGGCATATCCGGTCGCATCGCCGCCCATTTCCAGTCGGCGCAGATCACGCCGCTGCTGGCGCTCGCCGCTCTCCTGCTGGGTGTGTTCGCCGTACTCGTCACGCCGCGCGAGGAGGAGCCGCAGATCAACGTCACCATGGCCAACGTGCTGATCCCTTTCCCCGGGGCATCGGCGCGCGATGTCGAACAGATGGTCGCCACACCGGCCGAACAGGTGTTGTCGCAGATCGTCGGCATCGAGCACGTGACGTCGGTCTCGCGACCCGGCCTCGCCGTCATGACCGTGCAGTTCAAGGTGGGCATACCGCGCACCGAGGCGCTGGTGCGACTGTACGACACGGTCAATGCCAATGCCGATTGGCTGCCCAAAGGCTTGGGCGTCATGAATCCCCTGATCAAGCCCAAGGGTATCGACGACGTGCCGATCGTCACTCTCACGCTTTTCAGCAAACAACCCGCGATCGGGGCCTATGACCTGGAGCGCGTTGCCCACAGCATCGAGTCCGATCTGAAAAGGGTCGCGGGTACGCGCGAGGTCAACACGATTGGCGGCCCCGGTCGCGCCGTGGTCGTCGAGATCGATCCGACGCGCATGGCCGGAACCGGCGTTACCGTCCCCGACCTTCGTACGGCGCTACAGTCGGCCAACCTTGGCCTGCCAGTGGGCGAATTGCTTGCGGCCAATCACGCCGTCGCCGTCGAATCCGGTCCGTTCCTTAAGGACGCCCACGATGTGGCGGAGCTGGTGGTTGGTGTGCGTGCCGGCAAGCCGATCTTCCTGCAAGACGTGGCCGCGGTCCGCGACGGTCCCCTGCCGGCCAGCCACTATGTCTGGCAAGGGGTAACGGGCAAGGACGGCGGCGAGTATCCAGCCGTGACGATCGCCATCACCAAGAAGCCGGGAGAGAACGCCATCGATGTCGCCAATGCGGTGATGCGCCGCGTGGAGATGCTGCGCAACGTACGTCATACCGCACGACATCGAGGTCGCGGAGACGCGCAACTACGGCGCCACCGCCAACGACAAGGCGCAGAAGCTGATCCAGAAGTTGCTGTTCGCTACCGCATCGGTCGTCGCGCTCGTGTTCGTGGCACTCGGCCGGCGCGAAGCCGCCATCGTCGGCAGTGCGGTGATTCTTACGCTGACCGCGACGCTGTTCGCCTCGTGGGCGTGGGGATTCACATTGAATCGCGTGTCGCTGTTCGCGTTGATCTTCTCCATCGGCATCCTGGTGGACGACGCCATCGTGGTCGTCGAGAACATCCACCGGCATCAACAATTGTTCCCGGGCAAACCGCTGGTCGAGATCATTCCGCGAGCTGTCGATGAGGTGGGCGGCCCCACCATCCTGGCGACGCTGACCGTGATCGCGGCTCTGCTGCCGATGGCGTTCGTCTCGGGCCTGATGGGGCCGTACATGAGCCCCATCCCGATCAACGCGAGCATGGGCATGCTGCTGTCGTTGGCGATCGCCTTTGTCGTTACGCCATGGCTGTCACGACTGTGGCTCAAGACGCCGCACGCCGGCGCGCATCCCGCGAAACAGCTTGGCCACGCGAGCAAGCTCGCTCCCGTCTTCGTCCGCATCTTCCGCCCATTGCTCGACGATATCCGCGGTAAACGCAATCGACGTCTTTTGGGACTGGGCGTCGCAGGGCTGATCGCCGTTTCGCTGGTGCTGCCGGCGGTCGGGCTCGTGCAGCTCAAGATGCTGCCGTTCGACAACAAGTCGGAGTTCCAGGTGGTCGTCGACATGCCCGCCGGCACGCCGGTGGAGCAGACGGCCGCCGTTCTGCACGAACTCGGCAACTACCTCGCCACCGTGCCCGAGGTAACCGACTACCAGGCGTATGCCGGTACCGCGGCCCCGATCAACTTCAATGGCCTGGTGCGCCAGTACTACCTGCGTGCCGGCGGCGACGTGGGCGACATGCAGGTCAATCTCGTCGACAAACACCACCGCACCGAGCAGAGCCACGCCATCGCGACGCGCGTGCGGCCCGCATTGCAACAGATCGGCCGCCGCTTCGACGCCAACGTGAAGGTCGTCGAAGTGCCGCCGGGTCCGCCGGTGCTGGCACCCATCGTCGCCGAGATCTATGGCCCGGAGGCCCAGGGCCGTCGCGAGGTGGCGAAAGCCGTGCGTGCGGTTTTCGAAAAGACCGCCGGCGTGGTCGACGTCGACGACAGCAGCATCGCCGCGGCGCCGAAGAACGTTGCTGCTGGTGGATCGGCGCAAGGCCGCGATGCTGGGCGTGCCGCAAGAGGTCATCGTCAGCACGCTGCGGGCCGGCCTGGCCGGCGAGGCGACGAGTTACCTGCACGACGAGACCAAGTATCCGGCCGCAGCGACGCTGCAGCTGCCTGCCGAGCAGCAGGGCGATCTCGATACGTTGCTGCAACTGGGAGTGCGCTCGGCCTCGGGCAAGCTGGTCCCGCATCCGCGAACTGGTCACCGTGAGCGACTCGCTGCGCGAACAGCCGATCTACCACAAGGACCTGCTGCCGGTGAACTACGTCGTCGCCGACATGGCCGGCCGCGTCGACAGCCCGCTGTACGGCATGTTCTCGATGCGCGAGCGACGTGACCGGAATCGCGACGCCCGGGCGGCGGCTCGCTGGCCGAGTACTTCATCCGCCAGCCGGACGATCCTTACCGCGACTACGCGATCAAGTGGGACGGCGAGTCGCAGATCACCTACGAGACCTTCCGCGACATGGGCGCCGCCTATGCCGTCGGCCTCGTGCTGATCTATCTGCTGGTCGTGGCGCAGTTCGGCTCTTACCTCACGCCGCTGATCATCATGGCGCCGATCCCGCTGACCATCATCGGCGTGATGCCCGGCCACGCGCTGCTCGGCGCGCAGTACACCGCTACCAGCATGATCGGGATGATCGCGCTGGCCGGCATCATCGTGCGCAATTCGATCCTGCTGGTCGACTTCATCAACCTGCAGGTGCGCGACGGCGTCGCCTTCAAGGAAGCCGTCGTGCATTCCGCGATCACCCGCGCGCAACCGATCATGCTGACCGGCTTGGCCGCGATGCTCGGCGCATTCTTCATTCTCGATGACCCGATCTTCAACGGGCTCGCGATTTCGCTGATCTTCGGCATCCTCGTGTCCACCCTGCTGACGCTGGTGGTCATTCCCGTCCTTTACTACACGGCCTACCGCAAGCACCTCGGGCCGACACCTCAAGGAGAATCCTCATGACCTCCTGGCAAATCGTTCGTCTCGTCGGCGGCACCTTCATCCTGCTGTCGCTGGCTCTGGGCATTCCCGGCAGCCCGCTATTCGTCAGTCAGTGGTGGCTCGCGTTCACGGCATTCGTCGGCGTCAATCTGCTGCAAAGCGCGCTTACCCGCTGGTGCCTGATGGAAACCATCGTGCGCAAGCTCGGCGCGCCTGAAGGCTGTTGAAGCGAAGCCAGATGAGCGCAAGCGCGCTTAGCGCTGCACCTTCCTTTTCCTGTGCTTGCCGGCGTATGCCGCATTCGACAGGGAGCCAGCTGCGTCGGTTACCTGAGCGACACTCTTCACATCCTATCCTCGCCCATCGCTTGCCGACCGTCGTCCAAAGTCCCCATTATTATTTCATCGGCCGTCGTTTCCGAAAACCAAACCGGCAGTGCAAGACTGCTCTCGGAAATGCTTTGATGACAGTTACGCGTCAATATTCCGTGAGACGTGCTCTCACCAAACACCGCACAGTTCTCACGGCTGACAAACATGCGGTGCGATGGCGGTTTTTGGCACTGTTTCTTGAACTCATCCATCGACCTGGGCACGGGAATTATGTCCGGAAACGACTCAAAGAGATGGCGCAATACCTTCACCCGGAGAAACTGATGTATCCATATTTGAGCATATCCTCTCTTTTCCAAATAGACATTCTTCATGTCATCGACGATCGTCTGCCCGGTCAAGAATCGGTCCTCCCACATCTTTCGACAGCGGCAAAATAATATTCCGCTGATCATCGATGAATTTTCCTGGATAAGCCATCTGAATATGCCGTCGATTCTTGGCACGTCGATTCTGATCGGGTACTTATCGTCGATGCACCAGTAGACGAGTTCTTCGTCGTCCAGGTCGTTCAAGAGCGTCAGAACCGTCGCCTTGATCTCAATCGGTGCTTTCTTGTACTCAACGTTCTCTGTCTCGATCGTTCGACCCAATTCCTGATACGGCACGCGAAACCGAAAGGGGTGATCTGGCCAAAGCTGCTGATACTTGAATATCATGTGGTCGGTCAAAGTACGAAACCTGTCACATGTCATCACTATTGCTCTGATGGTGTTCACGGGTTGGGTTTCCAGGATGCCTCTGTGTGAGCCTTATGCCTATTCTTCGGCCTAGCTTCGCAGTGAGCCCTGATTGGCGATAAACCATCGGTAGGTTTCGCGCACGCCATCAATCAGTGCAACGCGTGGCTGCCAGCCGCGGGCGCGCAGGCGCGAAACATCGAGAAGTTTGCGCGGAGCACCGTCGGGTTTGGAAGGGTCGCTGACGATGCGCCCAGTGTAGCCCACTTCAGCAGCGATGATCTCCGCAAGCTCGCGGATCGTGATGTCGTCACCCACGCCGACATTGATGATGTCGGGTGCGGAGTAGGTTTGCATCAGCAACACTACGGCTGATGCCAGATCGTCTACGTGCAGGAACTCGCGCCTTGGTCTTCCCGTGCCCCAGATGACGACTTCGGCATCGCCTCTCAACTTTGCTTCGTGGAATCGTCGCATCATCGCCGGCAGCACATGAGAATTCCGCGGGTGAAAGTTATCGCCAGGGCCGTACAGATTCGTGGGCATGACGCTGATTGCGTCAAAACCGTATTGCCGCCGGTACGCTTGGCACAGCTTGATTCCAGCGATCTTGGCGATCGCATACCACTCGTTGGTCGGTTCGAGCACCCCCGTGAGCAGCGACTCCTCCTTCATCGGCTGCACCGCAAACTTCGGGTAGATGCACGAGGACCCAAGAAAGCAAAGCTTACGGGCGCCGTATTTCCACGCCGCGTGAACGACATTCGCCTCGACCATAAGGTTGCTGTAGATGAACTGCGCAGCGTACCGGTCGTTTGCATCGATCCCTCCCACCATTCCGGCGGCTAGGAAGACGTGCTCCGGCCGTTGCTTCTCGAAAAATGCTTCGACAGAGGCCTGATTTTCCAAGTCCAACTCGGCGCGGGGGCGCGTTATCTGATGACCATAACCATCGGCCGACAACCGTCGGGAGATTGCACTTCCGACGAGGCCACGATGCCCGGCGACAAATATACGGGAGTCCGGTGTCAGTGGATTGCTCTGCTCGTTCATTGCCCGGAGCGCGCTTCCATTGGTCCTTGCGTCATGGCCTATCCCCGTCGTGCATGTCCCGGGTGGCGTCGCGTATCGAGTCTTCGTGAACTCGAATCATAAACCGCTGATCAACCGTCCGATCACGGACCATTTGCCGAATTACCGGCCGCCGACGGGGTGCGCGACGAGCTCGCGAAACCAGTCCAGCGCCGCGCGCAGCAGGGCTGGGTCGACCCGGTGCGAACCTCCCGCTTGCTCGAGCCGGACATGCTTGAATCCTGCACGTTGCAGCTCGTCTCGGACGGCTTGATGATCCGCCGGCGTGGCAATCTCATCATCTTCGGCGGACTGCAGGAAAACGGGCACGCGTTTGAAGGTCTCGCTCAGCACATCGAAGTGCTGAGCTGCGGGTACGATCGTGTCAGAGTTGATGCCGGCAAGGTAAATCCCTATGATCGAACGGCCCTGCCTTGCGAAGGCTGCCGCAAGCCAGCCGGAGTACTTTGCGCCACCCGAGAACCCGCCGAAAGCAAGCGGCGCCTTGCCCGCTTCCGGCCATTGCGATGCCAATGCAGCAAGCGCCGCAGCGTTGAGCGCGTAGCGAAGGCCGACATCGTCGCGCTGGACCGATACTTCCTCCGCCGGGTCGGCAGCCACCAGTATCCACCCGCCTGCCAATGCCGTTTCGGCATATGCGCCGAGCAGGCTGCGGCTCGAATGATATTGGGGATCGGATGTCGCGCTGATGATCATCACCGGGTAGCCGCGCGCCGGGTCGAAACCCACCGGTACTGCGACCGTGACTAGCGCATGAGCGACCGCCGATAGTTGCCCCCGCCCTGCTACTTGGCGCAATTCACGAGGCAACTCGACGTTGAATTCGCTCAAGCCGCCGGCTTTGAGACCCGCCGCGGCGCTCGCGGGAAATACGGCGAGCAAGGTCGAGAGCAGCGCCAGAAAGCGGTTCATGCGGTTCATTCGGCTCATGCGCACACGCGTGGGTGCCAGTCCATGTCACGGCGCTACATTCTGACAGGCTTGGCGAACACCGACCGAAATGCGTTTGATATCGACGGCCGCCCCGGGTAAGGTGCGTACGCCTTGATTTGGCCAACATTCATGACTTTTCAACCATCGAGGACACCGGGCCTCGCGGCAACCGTCTTGCTGGTCTGTGTGAATATCATCGGCCAACCGGCCGGCGCGGCTACTCGAGAGGAAGTTTATGCGCCGATCAGGATGGAAGCGGGAACATCGGACGCGGACGTCACGTTCTACGCCGACGACAAGCCGAACGGCAAAGCCAAGGGCGTGCAGGTCAACACCTTGCTGGCGAACGGTCACTGGATTTCGAACGAATTCAAGATCGCCGCACAAGAAAAACTTCCGGCGTAAGAAGGCCACGGAGTGTGGGGCTACGACCCGGTGGCCAAGACCTACGTCAATACCTGGGTCGACACTAACGATCTGCCAGTTCGCACCGATCTCCACCCGCTCGTGAAGATCATATTCAGCGAGCGGAAGGAACAGGACGAAGCCGTGGCGAGATAGCCCGCCGTCGCGAATGCCGCAACCTTAGGCGCGGCAATTGGACAAAAAACAAAGCCCGGCGATCGCCGGGCTTTATGTTTTTACTTCCGCCAGATCGACTACCTGCCGTAGGTGGCGGTGAAGCTCGTCTTGGCCAACAAGGCACTGCCGATACCCTTGTTCAGGACGAACCCGTACAACCCAGCCGTGCCCGTCTTCGGTACGCCACCCGCCACTTCCAATTTGTCCACCGACAGCGCGTACAACGTGAAAATGTAACGATGGGGCGCATCCCCCTGCGGGGGACATGGACCGCCATAGTTGCCATTGCCTCCGGTGGCGCCCGTGTCCAGGAAGTCGGTGTTACCGCCGAACGCGCCCAGTGGCAGCGTGGTCGGGCTATTGCCCGCCCCTCGGGCGAGGCCGTTTGAATCCGGGGGAAGGTTGTAGACGGCCCAGTGCCAGAACCCGCTGCCCGAAGGGGCGTCAGGATCATAGACTTGCAGTGCGAGCGACTTCGTGCCGGCCGGTACGCCACTCCATTGCACCTCGGGCGAGATATTCTGGCCCGTGCAGCCAAATCCATTCAGGATGTATTGCGGGCCGAAGGTGCCGCTTGCCAGGTCAGCGCTTGAAATCTTGAAGGCCGGGACCTGGCCATCTGCCAGACAGCCCCCAAGAAATACTGCAGTAACCGCGAGCGCTTTCGACAGGGTTGATAACCCGATTCTGGAATTCATGGTGTGCTGTCTCCCTCGGTAAGATGCGTCCCGTGAAATGCCGATGTGATTTTTGGTGCTGCTGCGGGCAGGACGTGCGATTGTTGCCTGACATCACGCCTTGGCTAGCGCAAAAACTCTATGCCCTTTGAATGGACATTTCAAGCCGACCCTGCGACATCAGCTTCCACCTGCAAAGGCGGCCCGCAATATGACGTCGAAGCAATGTCGGAGACAGCGCCGGAGCAAGCCGTGGTGCCGCTCGGACAAGCGGCGATCGTGCTACCCGAGAAAGGGATACAGCGACCAGCGACGACGCAGCTTCTTCCAGCCGGCGAACGCAATCCTGCGCGCCGCGTCGCGAATGCGCATCGACCGATCGCCGCAACGACGCCGGAATTCGTCGATTTCTATCGATGGATCGATCTTCGAAAGCTGCTGCGCAAACAACTCCTCGCCAAATCGGTAAAGTTCTCGATCCAATTCGTTGCGCCGCTCGAGATCCGCAAGCGTGCCGGCGGGTAGTTGATCGAATCGCGGCCGCTTTGCATTGACTTTGGCTGCGACATAGGTGCGCATGGGCAGCCCCAGTCGATTGGCGAGCAGGGCATAGAATTCATCGAACCGATCGGTCAAGCCGACGAAGGCAAACTGTGCCAAATTGGCCTTGGCCCGTTCCAGCATCTGCGAGGTACAAGCTCCGATACCGGCCTCAGGAAGAGCACCGGAGAATCTCCGCACCATTCCGTTGTCCGTTTCGGGAAGGCGCAGCGCGTCTATCCACTGCGTGATCGACGTCCGCCGTGCCAGCTCGCTGTACAGCCCGGAATTCATATGCTTCGCAAACGCGTAGTAGGACACGATCCGATCCACCGGGTCGCGCAGCAACGTAATACATTGCTGAAGCGGCACGATCTGCTTGGCGAGTTGCACGTCGACATGGCCGTACAGGACCTTCAGTCGCATCAAGTGGCGGTTCGGAAGCCCGTTGAAGCGAACAAGACTCTCGCGATTCGGATGAAGCTTTAGCAGCTCGGGTGGCTTGAGAACGGTGCGAAATATGGAGTAGAGCGATGAGCCGGCGGTCTTCGGCACATGCAGGAAAAGGAAAGGGCCGGCCCCATTCTTGAGCGGTGGATGGGCCGGCCTGCTGGCTGTCGATGGCTCGATTCGCTCCCGTTCGACTTCGCGTTGCCCGCGACCGTCGTCGAAGTGCAGCGCGAACCCACCTCTCCGGGATGGCGTGTCGTCGGTCAGCAAAGATCAGTCAGGTCTCTGTGAGTGCCCTTGAAGTGTCCCTCAATTGAACGCGCGGACTGATCGATATTTGTAACAAATTGTATCGCAGGTATCAATAAACAACGAGTTGCAATTGCGGCGCTACCGATGTGCTCTCCCCGGCCACGGTAGGAGCATGCCGACCTGTTGGCGGTAGCGGCGATAGCGGTTGCCGAACTGCGCGATGAGGTCCCGCTCTTCAAAATAGATACCGATGAGGATGTAGCCGGTGGTCGCCACGGAAAAGAGAAGATGGCCCGCCGTCATCTGCGGCGTCGCCCAGAAGCCCAGCAGAAAGCCGAGGTAGATCGGATGGCGCACGTGGCGATAGAAAAACGGCGTTCTGAATTCCGGTTCCGGTGTGGCATGACCGAGCAACCGCGCGAACACCTGCTGCACCCCGAACAGCTCGAAGTGGTTGATCAGAAAGGTGCTGGTCAGCAACACCGTCCAGCCGAGCCAGAACACGGCGTGCAGCGCCATGACTGCGGCGGGGTCTTCGACCGTCCAGATCACCGGCTCGGCGATCGGCCGCCACTGCCAAAGCAAGAGAGCCAGCGCCAGGGTCGCGGCCAGCACATACGTGCTGCGCTCGATCGGCTCCGGCACGATGCGGGTCCACCAGCGCTTGAACGCGGGTCGAGCCATGACGCTGTGCTGCACGGCGAACAGGCCCAGCAGCAACACGTTCACGATCAAGGCCTCGGCCAGCGGCGCCGACGTCCCGGTATCGATCGACTTCGGCACCGCCATGTTGCTCACGAAAGCAATCGCGTACAAAAAGGTCACGAGGAAAAATGCGTATGCGAAGATTCCGTACAAGACAGCCAGGAATGCACCCATGTAAAACTCCCCTGATGATTGCGAGACAATTCCCACTGCGGTGAGGTCCACCGCGACACCGCAGTTCAGTCTAGTGGGGAGGTGCGGCAGAAGGATTTCACTGTGAGGGCATTTGTGTTTCGTCTGTTTCACGCGTTCAGCGCCCGGAATACACCGACGTTGAAGCCTGTTGGCGGATCACGGCCGGTTAACAGGTTTGCCGCTGGACCCAGGCTGATTGCGTCAGAGGCTGCTCCTGCATCGCCGTCGATCGGAACAGGAACCAGGTTGCTCAACCGGGCATGAATATGAGAACAGGCAGAAAGCTCAATGCCAACGGTGCCGCGTGTATTGCGTTCTGCCTTGTCGCGCTTTCAGCCAGCGGCTGGGCAGCCACCACCCCGATCTACAAATGTCTGGATAGGAACCTCGGCTTGCTCTACACCGATGAGCCCTGTCGGGATGGTGAGCAACTAGACATCCGGGCGGGTGAAGCCGATCCGGCGGCGGTGGCATGGCTCGAGCGCCAGCGTAATGCGCTCGACCAGAGTGCGTCGCAACGTATTTCCGACCTGCGTGCCGCCGCGCCCGAGGGAAAGAGCGCGTCGCGATCAGGGTACGAGCCCGTCGACGGAAGGGGATTGGATGATTACGGACCCGCGTACGCTTCCAAGTCGCCGTCACGAGCATTGTCGTCGTTGCTGCCCGCGAACCAGAATCGTCCACGGCTCCTGTGCGGATTGGCGAAGCCGCACCGCGATCCGGACGGCTGGGCAAGACGACCTCACGCGAAATTCTCCGCGTCTCCAGTGCTGCCCAATAGGCCGTCAGGTCCGGTAAGTACAGCAACTGCTCGCAACTCTCTCGCATAGGTTATCTGGAGTCCGTCATGGATCGAGAGTGGAACGACAGTCAGCCGATCTACCGGCAGCTTCGAGACCGTGTCGTCGCGATGATACTCGACGGCGTGCTCAACGAAGGCGATCCGTTGCCGTCCGTGCGCAATGTGGCGGCCGAAAATCGGGTCAATCCGCTTACGGTTCTAAAGGCCTATCAACTGCTGGTTGACGAGCAGCTCGTCGAGAAGAAGCGAGGTCTCGGCATGTTCGTCAATGCCGGCGCGCGCAATCGGCTGTTGCAGGGCGAGCGCCAGAAGTTTCTTGCGGAACAGTGGCCCGCGATCCACGCCACGATTCAGCGGCTCGGCCTGACCCCGCAGGAACTGCTGGACGCTGCCGCGACCAGCAAGAACTCATCGACTGCTGAAGAGGAGCGCTAAAGCCATGCCATGCATACGAAGCACGCGGCCTGCGCAAGGCTTTCGGCACGACCATCGCGCTGGACGGCATCGATCTGCGAGTCGAAGAGGGCCACATCCTCGGACTCATCGGCCCCAACGGCGCAGGCAAGACCACCGCGCTCAACGCGATTCTCGGCCTCACCCCTTATCAAGGCGAGCTGAAGGTGCTCGGACGCGACCCCTGGACCGAGCGCGATCAGCTCATGCGCGATGTCTGCTTCATCGCCGATGTCGCCGTGCTGCCGCGCTGGATGCGGGTTTCGCAGGCGCTCGATTACGTCGCGGGCGTGCATCCGCGCTTCGATCGCGCGAAGGCGGAAGGTTTTCTCGCGAAGACCGCTATCAAGCGCACCAGCAAAGTCAGGGAATTGTCGAAGGGCATGGTGGCCCAGCTGCATCTCGCTCTGGTCATGGCATCGACGCGAAATTGCTGGTGCTGGACGAGCCGACGCTCGGCCTCGACATCCTGTATCGCAAGCAGTTCTACGATTCGCTGCTGAACGACTACTTCGATCGCAGTCGCACCATCGTCGTGACGACCCATCAGGTCGAAGAGATCCAGCACATCCTCACCGACGTGATGTTCATCAACCGCGGCCGCATCGTCCTCGATTGCAGCATGGAAGAATTCGAGTCGCGCTATCTGGAAGTGATGGTGCATCCCGAGCACGTCGCCGCCGCGCGAGCGCTCAAGCCGATCCACGAGCGCCAGGTGTTCGGCCGCAGCATCCTGCTGTTCGATCATGTCGATCGGAACCAGCTCGCCGCACTTGGCGACGTGCGCACGCCCAGCATCGCCGACTTGTTCGTTGCCGTGATGGGCAATCAGGCCAGAGAGGCACAAGGAGCAACACCATGAATACTCAATCGACCACCGTGCCCGACTCTCCCCTCGACCCGCAGGAAATCGCGCCCGCGGCCATGTCGCCCACGCGGCCGATGTACTGGTCGATCCGACGCGAATTGTGGGAGAACCGTTCGATCTACATCGCGCCGCTGGTCGTCGCCGTCGTCGCGCTGTTCGGATTCCTGATCAGCACGATCGGCATGCCGGAACGCAGGCGCGCCCTGTTGTTGCTCGACCCGGCGCAGCAGCAAGCCGCGATCGAGAAACCCTACGACATCGCGGCGATGCTGCTCATCCTGACGGCGTTTCTCGTCGGCATGTTCTACTGTCTCGACGCGCTGCACGGCGAACGCCGCGATCGCAGCATCCTGTTCTGGAAGTCGCTGCCGGTTTCGGATCTCACTACCGTGCTCTCGAAGGCGAGCATTCCGCTGGTGGTTCTGCCGCTGATCGCCTTCGCGATCATCGTCGCCACGCAACTGGCCATGTTGCTGATGACCAGCGCAGTCCTACTGCCGAGCGGGCTGAGTGCGCACGACATGGACGCGGTTGCCGTTGCTTCAGTCGTCTCTGATCCGCTGCACCGAGCGGCCGGAAACGTATTCTTCATATCCATGCTTACGATGTCCGCAAGCGCTGCGTATATGGCAGCGTTTGTTAAACCGGAGATGATCAATGTTCTCGCCGGCGTCTTGACGTTCTACCTGGTTGCAACCGCTTGGGGGACCATCAGGCGCAAACAGGGCGAAACCGGTCTATTCGAAACCGGTGCGATGCTTGCCGCATCGACGACCGGCATCGGCGGCTTGATCTTTGGTCTGGAAGCAGTGAATAGTGCGAGAGGCCTGAAGGACGGGTTTCCCGCCGCAGCCTACTTTGGCTTCGGGTTCGTTGCGTTGTGTTTCGCCGGTTCCGACATTCGCATGTTGGTTCGCGGCGGCGTTTTCAGCGCACAGCGTATCGCTAGGCATCTGTGGCGAATGTCCTTTGCGCTGCTGATTGCCACGGCTTCCCTGTTCCTCGGTCAGCAGAAAATGTTCCCGGAGGCCGTTCGCGGAACAAAGGCTCTGTTTGTGCCGGTAGTCGTCATCATCGTGGCGATGATTTACTGGATGATTCGCATTCGGTTCACCAATGCGCGTAAAGAAGTACCCGAAGCAGCCGGCGTTCGAGCGCCTTCCTCGGCCGCTTCCCCTGCCGTATGATGTCTTCCATGCAACGGCTTCTGATCGCCATCGGTGCTGTACTGCTTCTGGCTGGACTGCTGTGGCCATGGCTGTCGAAACTCGGTCTCGGACGCCTGCCGGGAGATATCCGCATCGAAACCGAGAGCGGCGTTTTCTACTTTCCGATCACGACCTGCTTCGTCATTTCCATCGTCCTGTCGGTCGTCATCTGGTTCATCCGCCGCTAGTCGTCGTTCGATCAAATCCTGCCGCAATAGGCTGGTCATGGCCTCGGCGGTCAATACTAGGGTCCGGCCATGCGTCGTTTTCGCAAACGCCGTTGCGGATGCAGCGCTAAGGGCACGTCAGCGCCGAAGCGTGGTATGCAGAACGCCTTTTTCGGTTCGCGCGCCGCCTGTTCCAACGCTGCCGGAAAGACACAATGGGGCTAGAATCCCTCCTCGGAGCCAAAAGCACGGCATGAACCAGACTTCCGAACAGAGGCGCCGGACAATTCTCGCCTGGGCATTCGCCCGCGTTGACGTCGTTGCGTTCTCGGTTGCGAACGCTACTGCGTTTGCGCTGGTGTTGTTCGCGCTCACGGTGGCGATCGCCTGGAAAGGTGCAGCTCCCGGCGTTCCGGTCGGGCCGCACCTCGCGCATCTGGCCATCTACTTTCCAGGATATTCGGTCAGCACCTTGGGTGCGCTGATCGGGGCAATGTACGCGGGCGCGATCGGCGGGCTGTGCGGTCTGTTTTTGGCCGTGCTATGGAACTCTGCGCACGCGCTTCTCTTGGGCGTGATTCGCGTGCGCGCTAACCTTTCGGCATATTCGATCGACTGAATAGTATTGAGCGGTGGCAACTGCAATCTACTCCATTGGCGTGTAGCGATGAATTCACTTGCCGAAGGCGAACCGGAAAGCGACCCGCAGCTGGTGTGGACCACGGTGCGTCTCAACACGTGGGTCTTCGGCGTGATCCTCGGGCTGATGAGCGGCTTGTTGTTGTTGGCGCTCGGCTTGATTGCCGGGTTTGCCTCCGGAAAATACCTGGGGCTCACCGTCACACTGATCGGAATCTTCGTCCCCGATTATGGGCCGGGTTTGGAGGGGGCGCTTGCGGGCCTATTCTGGGGATTCCTCGCCGGCGGCCTGCTTGGTGCCGGCATCTATCGAATTTCCACCCGGAGTGCGTTGACGCGGATCGACGAGCTCGTTGCCTTCGAACGAGGCGACCGCGATTTCCCCGAAGCAGTGCTGCTTCTGCACGGGCCTTCCCTCGGCCTTGCCATCGGCCTGATCGGCGCATTGGGATTGATCGGTACGACCAGCTGGCTGGTGATTCGCGGCACAGCGGCGAACAGCGTTCATGCCAGCCTGCTGTCCGAGATTCTACCGGGCTACTCGGTGGATCTCCCGGGGAGCCTGATAGGCGCCGCCGAGCTGTTTGTCGTCCTGTACCTCGTCTGCCAGGTGTTTGTATTTGTTTACAACCGCGTCGCCAGTACTCGACAGCGGCGCGCGTGAAAACGCTCCCGTTGCGCGCTGCCATTGTCGGAGCCGGGCTCATGGGGCGCTGGCACGCGCGCTATGCGACGCGCAATCGTGCGCAAGTCGTCGCCATCGTCGATCCAGACCTGGTGGCTGCAAATCGTCTGCGCGCCGGCTTCCCGGCGGCGGCTGCCTTTGCCGATCTGCCGGCCATGCTTACTGCGATGATGCCGGACGTGGTCCATGTTTGCACACCTGTGCACACACACGCGGAACTGGTCACGGCGGCGCTCGAGCGCCGCGTCCATGTCATGATCGAAAAACCGCTCGCGACCGACTCGGCGCAAACGCGCCATCTGCTCGATATCGCCGATGCGGCGGGTATGATCCTTTGCCCCGTCTATCAATTTCCCTTTCAGTACGGTTTTCGGCAAGCGCAGCACTGGCTGCTGGCGCACGGTCCGCCCTTGCGCGTCGATCTGACGATTTGCTCTGCGGGCGCTGAACGCTTGGGACCGCGGGCCGACGAGCAACTGGTTCGCGAAATCCTGCCGCATCCGATTTCGGTACTCTGCATGCTGACGGGACAGGACGTTGTCGACCATTCCCGGTGGACCGTAGCCCGCACCGCCGAGGGTGAATTCTTTGCGTTCGGACGCGTGGGTGCCGTCGAAGCGTCCATATGCCTAAGCACGCACGCGCGACCTCCCCGATCCGAAGCTCGTGTCCTTTGTGCCAGCGGCACGCTGCACCTGGATTTCTTCCACGGCTACAGCGTTGTTCAGGAGGCGCGCGGGCGAAGAATTGACAAAATCATGCTACCTTTCGACGCCGCCGTCGGGCAGTCAGTGGCTGCGGCGCGAAATCTACTCAGACGAGCGCTGGCCGGTGAACCGGCGTATCCAGGGCTGAGGACATTGATCGCAGCGTTTTTCGCCGCGGCGACTCAGAAGGGTCCAGCTCCATTTTCCAGGCCTCTGATCGAGACCATCGCCAGTTGGTGCGATCATCTCGGAACCTATCGCTCGAATCAGGCGCCGATGCGGCTGGCGGACCTTCCTTAGGTATGATCCATTGCGAATTTCGTCAGACGCAAGTTCCACCGTACATCGTTCGCCTCCAACGAGCATGCGCTTACAGGGATGCACGGTCGTCGTCATCGCGCTGAATGGGGGGACGAACCTGGTGGAATGCCTCGATGCGCTTCTGGCGCAAGGGGCTCCCTGCCTGGTGATGTTGGGGACTCGAATGGCGCCCGCTGCGACCTGGCAACGGCGCTTCCCTTCGATCCGTTTCGTCGAGGCCGCTGCCTCGGTTCCAGTGCGGCGGATGCAGGGAATCCAGGCAGCCGGAACCGAGCTCATAGCTTTGCTCGAAGACAGTTCCATTCCCGGACCGCACTGGTTCCGCGCAGTGTGCGCCGCGTTCGAGTCGGACAAGGTGGCTGCGGTCGGTGGCCCCGTCACGATCGGCAACAACATCGGCCCTCGTCAGCAAGCCCTGGGTTGCTGCGAGTTCGGACGCTACCATCCTTCGTTCGTCCGGGCATTGCAGTGCGTTCACGGCGACGATGGAGCACGATCTTTCGCCGTCGATAGATTGCCTGGCAACAACATTGCGTATCGCGGGTCCGCTATCCAGGTGGTGACCGATTCGCATGCCGCATTGGTCGAAACCGTCCTCAACGCCAAGCTGCGGGGCGCGGGTTACGATCTCGTGCTGCATCCGGCCATGACGGTCGATTACCGCCCGCACGGCATCGGTGGCGCCCGTTGGATCGACCGCTATCGCCATGGACGCCTGTACGGCGGCAACCGGGCAGCGGGCCAGGGGTTCGCATATCGCGGACTGTCCCTGATCAAGGCACTGCTGTTGCCGCTCGTCTTGTCTGGCCGCAGTCTGCGCTCGATGAGCCGTGCGATCCCGTTTCGAGCCTGGTGGAAGGTTGGGCCCCTCGTATGCTGGATGGAAACCGCCTGGGCAGTCGGGGAGGCTGCCGGCACCATCGCAGGCGTCGGACGCGGCGTTGAGGACTGGAACGCTTGAAGATTGGCATCGACGGTTCGTGTTGGCACAACCAGCGAGGCTTTGGCCGGTTCGCACGGGAGGTGCTGCGCGCCCTGCTGGCGACTCCGACGGGACACGATTTCACGGTCTTCTTCGATCATGACCCGCCACCGGATATCGTTGTAACGGGGGCCACCGTCGTTCGGGTCCGAACGCGGACGCGGGTCACTGAGGCCGCGGTCGCGTCGGGCCATCGCAGTCTGTCCGACATTCTCGCCTTCACCCGCGCCACGGCAGCGCATCCGGTCGACGTGTTCTTTTTTCCGGCAGTGTATTCCTGGTTCCCGTTGCTGCCTGGACGACGATCTGTCGTCACCGTGCACGACGCGATTGCGGAAGCATTCCCTGATCTGGTGTTTCCTAACCTGCGAACACGCAGAATGTGGCAAGCAAAAATCCACCTTGCGCTGTGGCAGTCGACGCGAGTACTGACGGTATCCGTGTCCGCCAAGCGTGCCATAGTGAAGTATCTTCGCGTTGCCGCAGCGCGTATCGACGTGACTACCGAAGCGCCCGCGGTGGGGTTCGGGCCAAACCGCGACGCCGCCGCCATCGAGCAGGCATTGCATACGGTGGGATTGCCTCCGGGAGCGCGTTTTCTTTTGTACGTCGGCGGCATCGCCCCGCACAAGAATGTCATCGGGTTTCTGCGGGGGTTGCGCCTTGCACTGTCCCGAGGGAGTCTTTCCGATCTGCATTTTGTCATCGCCGGCGATCCAGCGGGTGGAGGATTTCACTCCTGCGTCGACGAGGTGCGACGTTTCGTGGACGAGGACGGCGCGCTGCGCAGGCGAGTTGTGTTCGCCGGCGAAGTGTCCGACGGGACTCTGGCGGCTTTGTACCCGGCCGCGCTCGCGGTGGTCACGCCAGCCTTCGCCGAAGGCTTCGGTTTGCCTGCAATCGAGGCGCTGGCGTGCGGGACGCCCGTGCTATCCAGTTCAGACGGGGCGGTGCCCGAAATCATTGGCGACGCGGGGCTGCTGTTCGAGCCTGACGCACCGGAGTCCATTGCCACAGCGATCATGCGACTGGCGTCCGACGCACCCCTGCGTACGGCTCTTAGTCAACGTGCGCTTTCCCGCGCCGCCGAGTTTTCGTGGGCCAGAGCCGCCGCGTTGACATTGCAGAGCATCGAACGGGCGGTCGTGCAGTGATGCGGTTCTGCATGGTGACAACGTTCTACCCGCCGTTCCACACCGGCGGTGATGCAATCTACGTGCGTGCACTGGCCCGCGCGCTCCGGCGCGAAGGTCATGCGGTCGATGTCGTGCATTGCGAGGATGCGTTCAGGGTGATCGGCGGGGAGGCTGTTGCTGCGCCAGCCGCCGACGAGGATGGAATCGTGGTGCATCGCTTGCGCCACCCCTTGGGCATGCTGTCCCCATTGATCACTCAGCAGACTGGACATCCAGGACTCAAGAAAAGAGCGCTACGGGCGGTGCTCGACCAGGGTTACGACGTCATCCATTTCCATAACATCTCGCTCGTTGGCGGTCCCGGCGTACTGGAATTGGGACGCTCCCGAGTCAAGCTGTTGACGCTTCATGAGCATTGGCTCCTCTGCCCGACGCATGTCTTCTGGAAGAATAGGAAAAAGGCGTGCGATCGTCCGACATGCGTTATGTGCTCGATACGCTCCGGAATTCCGCCGCAATTGTGGCGTTTGGGTAATCTGATCACGCGGGAACTGGAGCATGTCGACCTCTTGCTTGCTCCGAGCGAATTCACCGCGGCTCGGCACAAAGCTGCGGGGATCACTCGGCCGATCGAGGTTTTCCCGTTGTTTTCCCGTATGGAGCCGGGGCCCGCAAAACCGCCGGCTCCCCAACGACCCCGATTCCTCTTTGCCGGCCGCGTCACGGCATCGAAAGGCATTCGTCAGCTCGTCGAGATGTTCAGGGCTCTGCCCGATTACGATCTGTGGATCGCCGGAGACGGCGATCTTCGCCACAAGCTACAGGCTGATTGCACGAACGCGGGCAACATCCGATTCCTCGGCTTGGTGGAAGCTGCGCAATTGTCCACACTCTATGGGGAAGCCACCGCTACGGTGATCCCGTCGCTCGCACCGGAATCCATGTCGCTGGTGGCGCTCGAATCGTTCGCGAATTCCACGCCAGTCGTGGCGCGAAACGCAGGGGGGTGCGGCGAGCTTGTGCGCGCTTCCAATGCGGGATTCGTGTGCGAAGACGAAGGGGAGCTCCTGGCGGCAATCCACTCGCTTGCCCGCGATCCGGAACTTGCGCGCGTGCTGGGGCAAAGGGGCCAACAAGTCTACGAACAAAAGTACACGCAGCGGGTGCATATGGCCGCCTACTTGCAGCGTGTTAGCTCCCTGCTTGCTTCGACAAGACCCATTGCGTATTCCCCGTCATGCGTGCCGTTCTGACCTTCCATTGCATTGACGATTCCCCCGGTCCATTGTCATATCGCCCGCAGCGCTTTCGCGCGTTGCTCGAGACACTTGCGGACGGCGACATTCCCGTCATCGACCTTCCCTCGCTGCTCGATCCGGGCACGACGCGAGGTGTGACTTTGACTTTCGACGACGGCTACAGATCCGTGCATGACGTCGCCCTGCCGATGCTCCGTCAGCACGCATTTCCGGCGCATTTGTTTCTAACTACAGGCTGGCTCGACGGCGAGATGCCGTCGTCGTCGCATCGCGCCGAAACTTTGACGTGGGACATGGTCACGCGATTGCACGAAAACGGCGTGGCGATTGAATCCCACACGCGCGCCCATCCGGACCTGCGGACGCTCAGCGACTTGGCGATCGACGCCGAGTGCAGCTCTGCCGACGAGGGGATCGAGCGTCGCGTTGGCAGGCGGCCGCGCTATTTCGCTTATCCTTTCGGCTATCATGACCGACGCGTCACCGCCCGCGTTGCCGCGCGCTACGCGGCGGCCTTTACGACAGAAATGCGCATGCTGTCGGCTGACGATGTCGCGCCACGGTTGCCGCGGCTCGATGCGCATTACCTGCGCTCGCCGGTCGTGTTCCGCGATCTCGCAGGGCCGCTAGCGCGCGGCTACATCGGCTTGCGCAGATTGCTGCGAATCCTTCGCGGTGCCGAGTGAGCGTGAAACCGCAACTGTCTATCGTGATTGCCGTGCAGAAGGCGGAAGCCAACCTGCCGGCGATCCGGGAAGCGTTGCAGACCCGCACCTATCCGCAAGTGGAGTTCATTTTCGCTCACGCCAAGTCTGCCGAATCGGCGCAGCGCCAAAACGATGGGGCCGGGAATGTCGTCGACTTGTTTGCGGGCGGCAACGCGCTGATTCCCGAGCTTTGGCGCGACGGAATACGCGTGGCGCGCGGAGCCTGGGTTGCGACCACGACAGCGCATTGCATTCCAGCGCCCGATTGGGTGGCACGGCTGCAGGACTTCGCTGCGGACCCCGCGGCCGCGATTGGAGGCCTATTCGCGAACGACGCGCAGGCGCATGCTGCCGACTGGGCGATCTTTCTGCTGCGCTATGCCGTTTTCGCGTCACCGCAAGATGCGCGTTTCGTCAGCGACGTGGCAGCGGACAATGCCATCTATCGCCGGGAGCTTATCACCCGGGAAGAAGATCTGCTGCGCGACGGCTTCTGGGAGCCGTCGTTCCACGCGCGTTTCCTCGCGCACGGCTATCGACTACGGCTGGAGCCGACGATTTTGGTGACGCACAGGAATCGCTATCGCGTTCGCGAATTCTTTGGCCAGCGCGTCGCGCATGGCCGACGATTCGGGCGCGATCGCGCCGCCCAACTCGCGTGGCCTCGACGGATCGGTATGTTGATCGCCGCCCCTCTTCTCCCTTTGCTGTTCCTGCGAAAGATCAGACGCAATGCCTTGGGCCATTCGACCTGTGCGCCGCACCTCGCGTCAGCGTCAGGCTGGCTCTTAGTCTTTCTGTGTGGATGGGGATGGGGGGAAGGCCTCGGCTATCTCGATGCATTGAGAGGAAGGGCGGCGACATGACGGCAGATAGTCAACCACTAGCTCCCGCGCCTGCATGAGTAACGCTTGTCATCGATACGCAGCGCCATGCGCCGATTTTCCGGACTAGCTTGAGCGGGCCGCGTGGGCTGCCGGCGTTATCGGCCGTGCCGCGGACGCGTCTTCTGTCGACCCGGCAGAAACCCCTCGTTCCCCGGTAGCTACCAGCGGCTTCAGCACCAGCAAAGAGAGATAAAACGCCAAAGCCGGAACCAGATGTAGCAGCAATCGATTCACCAGGCTCTCATCGTCTACTCCGCCGGAGGCGCTGCTATAAAAAAACACGACGAAGACGAAAGCGCATCCACCGAGCATTGTCATCGTCATCGGCGCGAAGTCTTCTCGCAGCAGAGCGCGCCATCGCAAGGCGATCGCCGCAATCGCGGCGAACCAGAACAAATGCCAGTTGTCCATCACGAATAAATGCTCAGCGAGCGGGAGCGAGACGTCCTCGAAGCGAGTGCGAAGCATGTAGTTAAATATTGTGAGTTGCTCAGGACCGAAGGCGAGATACCCCGCAGCCGCCACGGCGATCACGGCAGTGACACCGAACCCGATCCGGCGATTGACCGCCACGATCGCTCCCGGCAACAGGGTGAGTGCCCACAACACGCCCTCGACCTTGACCGCGGTACAAATCATCGCCATGGCGAGCGCAAGCGCCAGGTCCGAGCGCTTCCGGGTCAGCGACCACTGCCAAAGCGCGATCGCTGCCATGCCATACGCGGCCGCAACGTACAGGTCGGCAGTACCAGCCAACGCAACATGCAGATCCAGGAACGGAAGGGACATCAGTGCATATGTGGACAATATCGATGGCGCGACGCCGATACCGGCGCGACGCATCTGAGCGTAGTAAGCCAGGGCCAGCGAGACGATCACCGAAGGCCACGGCGCCTCCATCCGAGATTCGTCCCAGCCACCAAGACAGATATCGGTCCACACTTGTAGCAACGGGACCGTCGCCGGATAGTTCGAATGGTAGTCCATGAAGTGAATCGAATTGCCCCCGCGCAGCCATTCGGCGGGAGAGACAAACGGCACCATGCGACCGTATTCGAACCAGACTTTCGCCTTGGTCGCCCAATGCGCCCATGCATCCCAGGGCAACAACGGCCGCCAAAATATTTCCAGGCCGAGATCGACGATGCGAACGACGATCAATGCGAGGCATACCCAGAATACGCCACGCATCCACACGGGGAGGAGCACGAACGAGCGGTGCGCCGATATCCAGCATGCGCGCGGCGACCGCGACGACCGCGACAGCATGTAACCCGCGATCGCCAAGGTCAGGACTGGTAGCGCGATCCAGGGCAGCGTCCACCGGATGCCAACCGCATCGAGCAGTCTCATGACCAGCGTGATCGCGAAAGCGCCGATCAAATAGCCATAGCCGGCGCTCGCCAGCCAGCCAGGCCACTCCCCGTCGCGGCCGAGCGCACGAACCCAGAGCGTCCCGGCCACCCAGGGAAGCATTACGCTCAAAGTCAAACCGGTCAGCGCACCCATGTGCGGCATCGACCCGGCGCGGAGGACGCCCCGTCGATCATTTCATCCTCAGCAAAACAATTCCCTCGTCGCTCCGCAGTAGCTCGCCTACGCTCCGGCTTCGATTGTCCGGCCAAGTGAGCAAGTGGCTCTCGCGATCGTAACTGATGCCATGCGTCGGGAACAGCAATACAAAATCGCCGCTGGACAATTCGTTCGGCTCCGGCAGACGCGCGACACGATCCGGCACATAGTACACATTGTGCGGATACAGAAAGTAAGCGCCGCGAGTGCGGAAGGCGTATGCGTCCGCAAACAGGAAGATCCGCCCTGGAGACGCGGGCAAGGCTCCATTGACCTGTTGCATCAGCGCAAAGAACCGGCCGTCGTCGGCGGCCAGATGCTTTTCCTCGGCTGTCTTGCCGGCGAACGTTCGTGCCGTGTGCACAAGCTGTCGCCCGAGATTGATCTGCCAGCGTGCATCGATGACGAGCCATCCGGCAATCAGAATCGCCCAAATGATCCGCGCATCGGCACGATGACGACGTCTTCGCGCAACAAGCAGGTAAGCGCCGATGGCGAGACCTTGCGCCACCGCCGTTGCCGAGAGGAACGAAAGACGGTCGTCCCGCTCCTCGTCGAAAGGAAACGTGATCGAACTGCCCCGGAAAGGAAAGTATTGCGTCCATTGATCCAGGACCTCATTGATCGACGTAACGGACGACACGCCGGGCAACGTTACCCCATCGATCGTCAACGGCGAAACGAGTTCTCCGCGGACAGCAAGCGCGATCCCGGCGATGGTCCCGTTCCAGCCTTCGGTGTGGCCGAGCTGCAACGGGCTGACGTGGCCAGCGTTGCCTCCAGCCCATGCGACGGGTGCGGAAAACGTCTTGTTCGGGTGTTCCTGTGTTCGCCAAAGTAATGCCAGCTGCGGTGGCACGGGCTGCGCCGTCGTCACCGCCCATTCGACGCGCGGATAATCCGCGGCAGGAAACGGCGAAATGCGCGAGGCGACGATGGCGATACCGGAAGGATCCAGTGCTTCCACCCGGATTGCATTGCCCTCCCGATGGCCGCTTCCGCGGAGGATGTCGATATTCGCTGCGGCAACCCTGATGGAAGCAGGCGTGTCGAGCCAGTTTCCGCCGGAATTCGCGAGACCAAGCGCGATGAGAACCAGCGCGTAGCCTCCGGCCAGGTAAGCGACTGCCAGAGACAGCCACCGCAATGCTGCTGGCTTAGCCGCGTCGGCGTGGCTTGGCATCATTCGAGGTTGCGCAGCGCGTCGCCGGGACCGAAGGCATAGCCCACCATTTCGCCGATGGCCCATACCAGCGCAAAGATCGTCAGCAAGGGCAGCAGGGCACCGAATTCGCTGATATAGGCGGGACGGCGCACCGCCGCACCATGAAACCGCCAGAGCAAGATGAATGGGAGCACGGGAGTCAGCGCAAAGGCGAAGGCACGCCTTGCGACCGAATTCGGCGGAAAGCGGTTTCCGGCGAAATACCGCGAATACCAGAACCGCTGTTGGACGAACTCCCGAAAGCCGAGATGCTTCTTGTGAGTCACCCGGATACGGTTCGAGGACTGGAAAGTCAAGCCGCGCTGACGGAGCGCGGCATGGACGCCCGATTCCCAGAAGCCCCTACGCAGGAGGGTCGAATCGATCGTCCCGAGGCATTCTCGCAAATACCCGACGTTCATCCCCGGCAGATCGTCAGACGGACCGTCGGCGACCGGCGGGACATATCTCCCGTACTCGCACTGGAAGGTCGCACGGTCGAGCCAACGATCCCGCAAACCGTTGGCAACTGAGCCTCCCACCGCTGCGACGTCGCTTGGTGCACGGCGGAAAGTCGCGACGATTTCCGCCAACCAGTCGTCCGCCGGTACGCAATGATCTTCGGTAACAATCACGTAAGTTCCCTGTGCCAATCCCAACGCGGTCGCCCGCAAGGCGGGCAATGTGGTTTCGCTCGCGCAAGATACAAGAATGACCTCTGGAAAATCAGCTGCAATGCGTGCGCTAAATTCATCGTTCAGTCGGTCGGCAACAATGATTTCGTGCCGTATCGCAGGCCGCTGGCGGCGCATTGCGGATAGGAACTCAAAAATGCGCCCCTCCTCGCGCGTGCTGACCCTGCCCACGAGCACCGAACAGACGACCGGTGAGGAATCGCCCATCCGAACAATGTTCATCGCGCCGACCGAAGTCACGCCAGCCGAGGCAGTTTGGCGCTCACGGCTAGCCTAGTCGAGTTCGGCGCATGCATTGCCTGCTCCGAACCCATACCCGATGAATTCTCCCCAGGACCACGCGATTTCGGAAAGAGCGATCCAATGCAGTTGCCGCCAGCAAGCCGCGCGCAGGTTGGCATGCCGGCGAGCAGCCCGCCAGATTCGCCAGCACTTGAGGAGAGGCAATATGGGCGAGCCAAGGATGCAGGCTACGCGGTTTGGCTGACCGGGGTTCTCGAAGCGTCGCGCCGCAAAACAGCGCGCATGTCGGTAGCGTCGTCTCAGGAACGCGACGGGATGCAGCGGCCGGCGATAGACCACCCGGACGTCGTCGTGCCGGGCGGTCACGATGTTGCCTTTCGCGCTCCAATCGCCACAGGGTAAATGTCTTGAACAGGCCGCGTTCGACGAGCGAGCGCAGGTGGGTCGAGCAGTGCCCGATCACAGATGAAGTTGATGCCCGGGACCTCGCGGACAGACGAATCCAGCGGCGCGGCGAATTGCGCATAGTCAACGAGATAGCCGACGATTTCACGTTGGTCGGGACGCCAGCCAGACAGGACCGGCCCGGTCAAAATGCGCTCGCCCGCGAGCAGCTCGCGCTGCACCCCTTCCCACCATCCGGAAGCAGGCGGGCAGTTGACGTCCAAGACCGCAACCATCGCATGGGTCGACGTTGCGATCGCCCATCCCCACAGGCGCAGTATCGACGTGCCCTCCGGACACCGATGCAGACGCACGCCGGCGGATAGAAGCGCTTCCGCTGCAGGCAGGTCGCTGTCATGGACGACATATACCTCGTGCGCTGCGTCGATGACGAATCCATGGGCGAGCAAAGCGTCGAGAAACCGGAGCGGATCGCAGTGCCCCTTCGCCGCGACGCAGATACTGATCGACACGCTCGATGAGGGTCCGAGGGTCACTCGTAGCGGAGCGTAACGGCGCGTCCCGACTCATTCGACTGATAGGCCGCGAGCATGAGCGCAAGAGACCTCCGATTGTCATTCGCGTCGCAGGGAGGCGTTGCGCCATTGTCCAGCGCATCCAGAAATTCATCGACGAGCTCGCTCGTGGCATGCGCCATCAGATCGAGCGGGTCGGACGCGATCCTCCGCGAATGCTCGCCATGCCATAGATCGGCTCGTCCACCGAATGTCGCATCGCACGTGACGAACGGTCGACGCGTACCGCCGTGAACACCAAAGGCGAACTCGAGTTTGCCTCCGATGTGCGTCTCAATGCATCCGGCAGCGCCATCGAGACGAATATCGAGATAACGATGCCGACCCCGGCAAAGGCGATCCAGCACGATCGAGGCCATGCGGTCACCGCTGAATTCCAGTTCCATCAGATTGAGATAGTCGGGGCCAGCGGGATCGCTGCCGCGAGGCATCCGGCAACGCAGCGCGATAGGATCCTCGCCGAAAAAATAACGACAGAGGTCGAGCGCATGAATGCCGAATTCCTGGCCAGTCCGGCGCTTTTCTGCACCGCGCCATCCGATCTCGGTGGCCGGGGAGACAAAAAAAGTCTGGCCGAGACTCGCGAACTGCAATTGTCCGAACTCGGGCGTTCCGATGAGTTCACGCGCCCGACGGTGAATGTTCATGTAGCGGTACTGATGGTTGACGACGACGTGGCGCGAGCACTGGCGCGCCAGTGTGACAATGGAATCCGCTTCTTCCATAGTCGGCATGAACGGTTTTTCGCACAGGACATGCGCGCCGGCCTCCAGCGAAGCGCGTGTCAGATCGTAATGCGCCGCCGGGGGTGTAGCCACCGCAACGATATCAGGTTTGGTTTCGCGCAGCATTGTCGCAAGATCCGGGAACAGCGGAAATCCGAAGTCCTTGGGAGCTGGCAACGGATCGGTACCACCGACCACGTGTAGGCGGCCAAGCTTCTTGTACGCGGGAAGGTGGATGTCCTGTGCCGCCCTGCCCAGCCCGGCGATGGCGACCCGATAGGGGTCACGGCGAACCGGTGGGTTTATCATTGCCTTCGCATCCCGTCGTGACCGTCTTGATGAGCCCGCATCCAACCGACGCTACCGATTTTTCGCCAGCCTATTTCGAGAGCATGGCGGCGCTGGAGGACTCGCATCCATGGACGGCTTCGATGCGCAAGCTGACGCTCGGTCTGCTTCGGCGGCATTGCCGCATGGCACAGCGCCGCGTGCTCGATGTTGGATGCGGAACAGGGCGTTTTCTCAATGACTGGCAGACGGCGGCCTCCGCTGAACAGTGGGTGGGAGTCGACCTGTTTCCGAAGGCGGTAACTTTAGCACGAGATCGTTGCCAAGCGTCCTTAAGTGCGGCATCCGCCGCCGCGCTGCCGTTCGGTGCCGAAAGTTTCGCGGCGCTTCATTGCGCCGACGTTCTGCAGCACATGTCGCTGGCGGATTGCGAAAGGGCGCTCGACGAGTTCGCCCGAGTGCTCGCCCCCGGCGGCACGTTGGCGCTGCGCGTCCGCGGTGCGCCCTGCCTGCGGCGAAGAGATGACCGGGATTTTTCCCATAGTTTCACGCCGGACAGTCTTCGTTCTCTCCTCGGCCCCAGGCAATTCGAGATTCTGTTCCTGTCCCGGGTAAACGCTCTGCCCTCGCTCGCTGCGGAAATCTTGGAACGCGACGCGCCCGCGCATGCCGCGGCCGCACCGGTCAAGCACATTGTCGTCCGCCCCGAGCACGACCTGCGATCGCGATTGCTCCGCGCCTACCTTGCCGTCGAACGGTGGTGGGTGTCCGTCGCGCCTTTCGGACTTCCCTGCGGTCATACGATCGTTTGCATCGCCAGACGCAACTAGAAATACCGCTATGACCAGCGCTGCGCGCCACGGCGCTCACGGCGGATCGCGCAGGGCCTGACCCCCGTTTGCCAAACGCTTTCTGCGCGCAGCGTACTGGAGGGTCAGTATTAGGCCGAACAGCATCCAGCATGCAGCTACAAAGGGCCAGGCACGGCGATCCAGCAACTGGTAGACCGCGGCGTGCAGCGCCGTCGCCGCCGTGGCTACGTAGCTCCATCGCTGTATCGCCTTCCAGCGCGCGGGGCCCAGCATGCGCAGCGCGCGATTGCTGGAGATGGCCAGGAGCATGATCAGGATTGCGGTTGCAACAAGCCCCACGTCGTTGGCGAACCCGAACGCATCGAGGCGCGGAACCGGCATCGCACCTGCATGAAATGGGCGAAAGAAATACTCTGCGATCCTGCCTCCCATGTGAACCACCAGGCCGAACGCGACGTGAACCACCGCGAAGACTGCGGTCCAGATGCCGAGGTCGCGGCGGAGGTTGGCGGATAGCGGGGGCGTTCGGCCCGCCAGCACCTGGAAGGGGCCGATAACGAGGGCGCCGGTGAGACACAGCAGCGACAAGTAAGCGGTTGCGAGGCTCACCGCATAAGATGGCGCCCGATCGGGATAGAATCGCAGCGCGACCACACACCCGGTCACGCCGGCAATCGCAATGGCGGTGTTCCGGAGCGACCGGCCCAGCGCGGTCCTGCCGATCCCAATGCCTAGCACGCGTTCCCCGACCGGCGCTGCCGCACTGTCGATCCGATCTTCCCCATCGTATACTCCGCCGACCGGCGCTCGCCGTTACGTTCCCCCAGGATCGGCATGCCACGCATCCCCGGCCCGCTACTCGCGCGGCTCGTCGACAACGCGCTCTGGCAAGCGATTGGCGCGGCCGCAAGCCGCTTGATCGGACTGGTCACCACAATCTTCCTGGCCCGTCTCTTAGGTGTCCAGGGCTTTGGCATTTTTGGTACGGCATTCGCGCTCGTTGGCTACATTAGCATTGTCGTGACCGCCGGTGTGGACGTGCACGGCACGCGTTCGTTGGCGCAGGAACCGCACAAGTCCGCCGAAACGGTCGGACGTGTACTCGTCGCACGATTGATGCTCGCCGTCGGCAGCGCTGGCCTGCTGGCACTGATTGTCGCCATCGCCCCTCTCCCGACTACCTACGCTTCGGTTATTTTCGTGGCCGCGATCGGGTTGATCACATTGGCGCTGAATTTGGCTTGGGCACTGCGTGCGCTGGAGTGCGGTCGCATCCTTGCCGTGGGTGTTGTATTGCAGCAACTGACATTGCTGCTCCTCGTCATGCTTGTGTGGCGAGCGGAAATGCTCAGCCCGCTTTCGGCCGCCGCGACCCAGGTCGCCGCTGAAGTCGTGCTGGTGGCATGGAACTATCGCGGCGTCATCGCGCAGATCGGCCGCATCGCCTGGCCCGCGCGCAGCAGCGAAGCAGTGAAATTGATACGGGCTTCGTCCGTGCTGCTGTTTGGACGCCTGCCGAGAATGCTGTTTTACAACGGCGACGTGCTGCTGGTGGCATGGCTCGTTTCGACGTCTGCGTCGGGCGAGTATCTGGCCAGCCAACGTCTAGTTCTTGCCTTCGTGGCCGGGGGTGTCCTCGTGTTGGGCGCGGTCTTTCCGCATTCCTGCCGACTGGCGGCCCGCGATCGCGGGCGCTTTCTCGAATTTCAGTGCTCGGTATTGCGTCTGCTCATGCTGGCGCTGATTCCGGTTTCCGTGCTCGGCGCGTTCTTCGCGTCCCCCCTCATCCTCCTAATATACGGTGGCGCTTATGCAGATGCGGCGCCCATCCTGTCGATGCTGTTTGTCATACTCCCGATTTTCGTGGGCAACCTCGTCATGCAAGACACTCTTGTCGCTTTGCACCGGAATCGCATCGTGGTAATGATAAATCTCGCGGCGATGGTCGTTCATCTGTCGCTCGCTCTGGCCCTCGCATCAAAGCTCGCCGCACTTGGGGTCGTGGTCGCCTGCCTAGTAGGCGAAACGGCAGGCCTGCTGGCGCTTGCAGCCACTTTCTGGCGCGACCCGGCATGGTCCCCTGCCGCCCGGGTGGCGGCCGCAAAATGTATGTTACCCTTTGCTGCAGGCGCTGCGATGTGCACGGTACTATGGCTTGCTCCGCTTGTCGGCCCCGTCGCTTCCGCGGCGCTCGCCGCGGGAGCATACCTTGCGATTGGTTATTGGGTTCGCGCCTTCTCGAGCGAGGAGATTGCTGTAGTGCTTGGAGCGATGCGTCGCATGGCGATTGGCCCAGGTCGCTCTGCATGAGCGGCATGCGCGGGCACGATTCTTCTCAACGAAGCAGCCGTACTCGCCGATAAGCAAGACCACCGATGTCCCTCGTTTCACGAACCTTACGTCACGCTCGTCTCTCGCTTCGCGCCCTTGATCACACGGCCGGAAGAACGCCGCCATTCCTGATCGTATTCATCAATTCGATCTGCAATCTGACCTGCGAGCATTGCTTCTACTGGCGCAACCTGAATCAGCGCGACGATCTGACGCTCGATGAATTTGTGCGGCTGTCCGCTGAGCTCGGCCAGTTCGAAAATCTCAACCTGTCTGGCGGCGAACCATTCCTGCGCAAGGAATTCGCCGAGATCTGCTCGCTGTTCATTCGCAACAATGGAGTTCGGCAAATCTACGTTCCCACCAGCGGTTTTTTCCCGGATCGCACGGAAAAGCAATTGCGGGAAGTGTTGCGAGAGTCGCGCCTCACACTGTTTGTGTGCGAGATTTCGCTCGATGGAATGCCCGAGTATCACAATCGCTTTCGCGGCAACGCGAAATCGTTCGATAACGCGATGGCGACCTACGAAATGCTGGCGCGCCTGCAACGGGAAGATCCCCGGCTGCGGATTCATTCCATCGCGACCGCAACGAATGAAAACATTGCCGAATTGCGCGCGCTGACCAAGTTCCTGCACGAGCGGTGCCCGGCCATGGACCATCACAATCTGGCGATCATCCGTGGGGATCGTAAGAATCCCTCGCTCGTCGGACCGGCATTGGCCCGCTACACCGAGCTCTATCAATACGTTCGATCGGTATGGGACGACCGCGAGCAAGGCCGATTCGGCGGCATCGTCGAGCCTCTGCTGCAGTGGGCAAAAAGACGCGTAATCGAAACGGATAGCCAATATGTTCCATGCACCGCGGGGAACCTTACCGGGGTTGTATATGCCAATGGCGACGTGAGCGTCTGCGAGAATCATCCTCCGCTGGGCAACTTGAGGCAGCAGTCTTTCTTCGAAATCTGGGATTCATCTCGGGCCAACGCGTTGCGGCGAGCGATCGCCGAAAAGAAGTGTCACTGCACCAACGAAGTGTTTCTTTGGCCGAGCATCGTCTTCCAACCGATGCAGCTGGCGAAGGCGCTATGGGGCGCTAAACCCTGGCGTCACGAGACGTCCGAAGCGTCGTACGACGCGCAGCTCCGGTCGCCGCCGGACGACTCTAAAGCGTCAAAGCAGGCGCCGGACCGTGTCCAGCCGCTGGTCTTTCGGCCACGTGGCGCTGGCAAAAAGGTTTCCTCAACGAAGTCCGATGAACAGGTCTGACGACGGGCCGCGCTCGACCCGGGGCGTTGGGCTACCGTTTGCGCCGTCGCGCTCCTGGCACGACCGGTCAACTCCGCTCCCATGACACAAGCACGCACGGGACCGAAGGGTCCCCAACAAAAACAGATCGGGGTCGGAGGGCTGACCATCAGCGAGAGGGCCAAAGAGCTGGTGATGGAGGTGCTTGACAGCGGACGCCTGTCGGCAGGACCCATGATGGCTCGGTTTGAATCCGAGATCGCCTCGATCCATGGCTGTCGATACGGCCTGATGTGCAACAGCGGCACCAGCGCACTGCAGATTGCGCTCGCGGCACTCAAAGAACGGTACGGATGGCAAGACGGCGACGAGGTCCTTGTCCCGGCGTTGACCTTTGTGGCGACGTCGAACATCGTGCTCTATAACGGTCTAGCGCCTGTCTTTGTCGACGTCGAACGGGAGTTTTTCGACATCGACCCCCACAAGATCGAAGCGAAAATCACCCCGCGAACGCGCGCGATCATCCCCGTTCACATTGCGGGACTGCCTTGCGATATGGCGTCCATTCTTGACATCGCACAACGACACAATCTTCGGACCATCGAGGATTCGTGCGAAGCAATGTTCGTCAATTACAAGGGGCGGCCGGTGGGTTCGTTCAGCGATATCGCCTGCTTCTCCACGTACATCGCACACATCATTACAACAGGGGTGGGTGGACTCTGCACGACCAATGATCCAGAGTTGCTGGTGTGCATGAAGAGCTTGATGAATCATGGTCGAGACTCCGTCTATATTCGTTGCGACGACGATCAGCAAGCGAAAGGATTAGAGTTATTCCAGATCGCCAACAGCCGCTTTTCTTTCATCCGCTTCGGACATAGCTTCCGCTGCACGGAAATGGAAGCGGCCATCGGGCTGGCGCAGATCGAAGATCGAACACCCCGCATGGCCCGTCGGAAAGAGGCGGCCAAACGTCTCACGCAGGGCTTGATGCCTTTCAGGAACCATCTCCAGCTTCCCCGAGCACGTCAGGACACCGAACATGGGTTCATGTTCTACCCCATCGCGATCATCGACCCCGCCGTGCACCGCGATGATCTTATTCTGTTCTTGGAAGCACGCGGGATCGAAACCCGCTATCTCCTTCCGCTCACTAGCCAACCGATCTACAGAAAGCTCTTCGGCAATCTGGACGCGCAATATCCGATCGCAGCGTGGCTGAATCAAAATGCGTTCTATATCGGGTGCCATCCCGAAATGAGCGATGACGACATCGAATACGTGATTGAACAGTTCAAGCAATACTTCGGAGGTCGTACATGAGTCGCACCAAGACTGCCGTAATGCCGGCTCCTCGAGCTCTCGAAGGGCGGCAAGGTCACGAGCGCGACACCGACCCTGTCCGGTGCCAAATTTGCAATTCTGCAACGGTTCCCGGTCTGGACCTCGGCCATCAGCCAGTGAGCGATCTGCTGGTCTCCGCCGCAGAACTCAACGAGCCGGAAACGTACTATCCACTGAAGCTTCGCCACTGTTTCGAATGCGGCTTGACGCAGCTGAGCTATATCGTCGACCCGGCCGTGGTTTACAAGCACTTTCCTTTTGTCAGCGGAACGACGCAGACGGCGACAAGGCATCTTCAAAGTCTGCCGAAACGTCTGGTGGAAATGTTGAGCCTCGACAAGAAATCCTTCGCCCTCGATATCGGTTCCAACGACGGCACGCTATTGAAAGGCTACCTTCCTTACGGGGTAAAGTTCCTGGGGGTTGACCCATCCGGCGATCCGGTGCGCATCGCCAATGAGCAAGGAATCGACACCTGGCACGCGTTCTTCAATGAAAAGACGGCGGCCCAGGCGCTTTCCGAACGCGGGAAAGTCAATGCGATCACGGCCTGCGGCGTCTTCGGGCATATTGCGGATCTGGCGAGCGTCATGAAAGGCGTCAAGAATCTGCTCGCACCTAAAGGGGTTTTCGCCACCGACTCCCAATACTGGCTCGACACGATGAAACGCGTCCATTACGACAATATCTTCCATCAGCACCTCCGGTATTACTCGCTGAAGCCGCTCATCTATCTGCATCGTCAATACGATATGGAGATTTTTGACGTCGAGCGGTCGGAAGTCTATGGAGGATCTATTTGCGTGTTTGCCTGCCATGCCGGTGACTATCCGGTGTCGCAACGCGTGAAAGACTTGGAAGCGCTGGAAGAGAAAGAACAACTCTATTCCGCGGAGACGAACGAGCGATTCGCGCAGTCAGTCGTGCAACGTCAAAGAAGGCTCTTCGACGAGGTATATCGCTTGACGTCGATGAAGAAGAAAGTGATCGGCATCGGGGCACCTGCGAAGGCGACGGTCGTCTGCAACTATTGTCGACTCGGACCGGAGCTCGTCGACTACATCACCGAGGTGAACCCCCTGCGAGTCGGCCACTACCTTCCGGGCATGCACATCTTTATTCAGAGCGAGGACTATATGTTCGAAGATGCGCAACCGGCGGACGCGGGCATCTTGTTCGCTTGGAACTACTACGACGAAATTGTTCCGAAGCTGCAGAAGCGGGGATTCAAAGGAACAATCATACGACCATAGTCAACCGTCACCCCCCAATGGAAGCCTTAGCGCATCATTGGAGCGGGCCGCACGCGAGCGCCCTGTCAACGGCCGGCCTCGGCCAGAACGGCCAGCGTTAGCTCCGCGGTCCTGCGCCAAGAAAATTTCTTTGCGTGTTCAAGTCCGCCTTCTCGCAGCTCCTGGCGCAATCCCGCCTGCGTAGCGATGTCACGCATGGCTTGCGCCAGCAGCGATGACTCCATGGTCCCTACCATTCGCGCGATGCCGCCGGCGATTTCTCGCGTGCCTGCGCTATCGAGACAGATGACGGGGGTTCCCGCGCGCTGGGCTTCCATTACCGGCAGGGAACCTGTCTCATACCGGCCCGGCATCACCATGGCGTCCGCAAAGTTGTACATGAGGTTGAGATCCGCATCGTTCACGAACCCTGCCTGTCTCACCCGACTTTCGAGTCCGTACCGGCGAATTTCCGCATCCAGATCGAAATGAGTCGGTTTCCTGCCCGCCAGCACCAGCAGGTGCGGCAAGCCGGTCGCTCGCACAAATTCCGCGAATGCCTCGAGAAGGAACGGAATGCTGCGGCGCCCAGTCATCTTGCCGACGAAAAGAAAATACGGCGCGTCGACGGCGAGAAGGCGCATCCGGTCCTCAATCAAGGACGTCCGATCGCGCAATGGGAAAAAGCAGTCGTCGGCCGCGAGGTGCACGACACGAATCTTGCCGAGCGGAATGCCCCATCCGCGGTGTATGTCCTGGCGACACGCTTCGCTCGGTGCCAGCACGAGGACACTATGGTGGCCGCTCCAGGAATAGAGGCGACTGTAGAATCCGTTACTCCAGCGGCCGAAGAACTCGGGATGAAGCGCCGGCATCGCATCGTGTAGCGCCACCACGGTTCGTCCCCGCGCCACGAGAGGACGCGAATAGGACGGGCAGAACAACACATCTTCGGCGGCAACCGGGCCGAACCGTAAATTTTCCCACACCAACATCCGCGCGGGCGGTGAAAGTACTCGAATATCGAGAGAATGACCCGCTGGGAGATCGTTGAACGGGGCCGGCGTGTACAAACGTGCCGCGTCGAAACCGTGCCGTCGGAGCGATTCCTCGTCCCAATGCCTCACGACATTGTAGAGGTACCGGCCGACTCCCGTGCGCTGTCCGTGGATTCGCCAGCCATTGATTCCAAGCTGCATTGCCGTAGTTTACGCGAGGGAAGCCGTGGTCCCTGGTCGTTTGCTGAACTCGTCCGTGCGTTCGCATCGCCTGCACTAGTTGACGTCCGCAAGCGCCACTGGTACACATCTCGTCGCAGCTGACCACGAACGATCGCCGCTTCCCATTGCGTGCGAGCATTGCGGTTTCCATTGGGGGCGAGACGGGAGGCGATCTCCGTTGGCTGCGACATCCGCGACCGGCATCCATGACAGAAGAGCGAAAGACCGCCGCAATCATTGGCGCTGGTCCGGCGGGACTTACGGCCGCGCTGGAACTAATCCGTCGAAGCAACGTTCGACCCATTCTGCTCGAGGCTTCCGATACCGTCGGCGGCATTTCCCGCACGGTGAATTTCAACGGCTACCGAATGGACATCGGCGGCCACCGTTTCTTCTCCAAATCAGACTGGGTCATGGCGTGGTGGCAACAGATTCTTCCGCTCGCAAGCCCTGCCGCGATGCGCGGCGAGCGAATCAGCATCGCCTACCGGAACCAGCGAAGGGACGTCGTCCCCGTTGGCGACACCGGCCCAGCTGACGAGCCCGAACGGGTCATGCTGGTGCGCGACCGGCTTTCGCGCATCTATTTCCTGGGCAAGTTTTTCGATTACCCTTTGCGGCTCAATCTCGCCACCATTTCCAAGCTGGGCCTGCTGCGCTTCATCAAGGCAGGCGTCAGCTACGCGAGGGCCTCCCTGGCCCCACGCCACCCGGAGCTCAGTCTCGAGGATTTCCTGATCAATCGATTCGGAGCCGAACTGTATCGCACGTTCTTCAAGGCCTATACGGAAAAAGTCTGGGGGGTTCCCTGCAGCGAGATCAGCGCCGAGTGGGGAGCGCAGCGAATCAAGGGGCTATCTCTGACAAAAGCGGTGCTGCATGCGCTCGGGCGAACAGTGGATAGATCGCGTGTTGGCGTACGCGCGAAGCAGCATACCAGTCTGGTCGAACGATTCCTGTATCCGAAGTACGGCCCCGGTCAGCTTTGGGAGGAGGTTGCCCGGCGGGTTGATGCAGGCGGTGGAGAAATTCGTCTGCTGCACAGGATCGAGCGTCTGGCTGTATCGAATTCCCGTGTCACCGAGGTCGGAATTCGCGATGTCAGGAGCGGAAGCATTACTTCGATCGCCGTCGACTATGTGATTTCGACGATGCCGGTGAAGGATCTGGTAGCCAGTTTCGACCCTCCAGCTCCCGAAAACGTGCGCCGCGTGGCCGCGCAGTTGCCTTATCGCGACTTCATTACTGTCGGCGTCGTCGTGAACAGGATGAAGCACCGGACAGCGCGCCGTACCGCAATCGGTGCGACCTTGCTCCCCGACAACTGGATATACATTCAGGACCCCGGCGTACGACTTGGCAGGCTGCAGATATTCAACAACTGGAGCCCCTCAATGGCGTCCGATCCCACGAAGGTTTCTCTAGGCCTCGAATATTTCTGCAATGAAGACGACGAGCTGTGGTGCCTCTCCGATGCAAAGATGCAGACCCTGGCGATCGAGGAACTTGAAAGAATCGGTCTCGTCGACGCGAATGACGTTATTGCCGCGAATGTGATTCGCGTCCCCAAGGCCTATCCCGCCTATTTCGGCAGCTATGCGGATTTCGGATCGATCCGTGAACATACCGACGCCATCGAGAATTTGTTCCTTATTGGTCGTAACGGCATGCATCGCTACAACAACCAGGACCACTCGATGCTCACGGCAAAGATGGCGGTGGACAACATTGCCGCCGGTCGGCTGGACAAGAGCAACATCTGGGACATCAACCTGGACGACGAATATCATGAACAGAAGTAAGGGCGGTTTCAATAAAAAGAAAATACTGGTCACCGGCGGTGCAGGGTTTCTCGGGTCACATCTGTGTGAGCGACTGGTATCGCTTGGCCATGATGTCCTCTGTGTCGACAACCTCTATACCGGCGCGAAATCGAACGTAGCGCACCTGCTTGGCAATCCGCAGTTCGAATTCCTGCGGCACGATGTAACGGTCCCTCTTCACGTCGAGGTGGACGAGATCTACAACTTCGCCTGCCCGGCGTCGCCCGTGCATTACCAGGTCGATCCGGTACAAACAACCAAGACGATCGTCCACGGCGCGATAAACATGCTGGGCCTCGCAAAGCGGGTAAATGGCAGGATCTTCCAAGCCTCCACGAGCGAGGTTTACGGCGATCCCGAAATTCACCCGCAAGCGGAAACCTACTGGGGAAGGGTCAATCCCATCGGTGTCCGCTCCTGCTATGACGAAGGAAAGCGCTGCGCCGAAACGCTGTTCTTCGACTACCGGCGGCAGCACACGCTCGCGATTAAGGTCGCCCGGATCTTTAACACCTACGGACCGCGGATGCGACCCGATGATGGCCGAGTCGTGTCCAATTTCATTGTGCAGGCGCTACGTGGCGCTCCGATCACGATCAACGGCTCCGGTCAGCAATCAAGATCCTTTTGCTACGTGGACGATCTCGCCGAAGGTGTCCTCAAATTCATGGAGTCCGCGGATGATTTCACGGGTCCCGTGAATCTCGGCAACCCTGCGGAGCTCACGATGCTTGAGTTGGCGCAAAAAGTGATTGAATTGACCGGCTCTCGATCGACGCTCGTTTTTCGTCCCCTGCCCGATGATGACCCCGTCCGCCGTTGCCCGGATATTAGTCTGGCCAAACAGAAACTCAGCTGGGAGCCGCGCACTACGCTCGTTGACGGACTCACCAAGACTATCGCCTATTTCGACGAACTGTTGAACGAGGCCGTCGCTGCCGCCCGCGACTTCAAAGCGCCCCGGTGAGAACCAATCCGGGACAGCGCGCGTGTGCTCAGTGGCTGTTTGTCTGCCTGCGTACGCTGCTCCCGGCCTTAGGCATCCAAGCGGTCTTGCTCCTCCGAGTGCAACGGCGTACCGTCACAGTTTTTTCCGTCATCCATGTTGGCGGCGTGACGCTGCGCGATAACTCGCTCGCGGTCGGCGGGAGTTGTCACCCGATCACGAGAAACAGCTTCTGGGTAGGAGCGTCGACGCTGCTGTGACGCGTCCATATTTCGCGAGGAGGAAGGCATGAAGCTCTACTACCATCCGGTGTCCACGACCAGTCGGCCGATCGTGCTGTTTGCTGCCGAGGAAGGCATTGGGCTCGATTACCAGATCGTCGATCTATTTACCGGCGAACAGTACAAACCGGAATATGGCGCGATCAATCCAAGCCACCAGGTACCGGTGCTGGAAGATGGCGATTTCCGCCTGACCGAAAGCTCGGCAATCCTCAAGTATCTCGCCGAGAAAACACGTTCTGCCGCGTATCCATCGGATCTGCGCAAACGGGCGCGCGTAAACGAGCGGATGGATTGGCTCAATACGGGTTTTTACCGTGACTTTTCCTACGGGTTCCTCTACCCGCAGATCTTTCCGTTCATGAAAAGGCCCGACGACAAGGTGCAAGCGGGCACCGTCGCGTGGGGAAAGGACAAGGCGATGGGCTGGCTCAAGGTGCTGGACGAGAGCCTGATCGGGCCGCGAAGCGCGTTCCTCTGCGGCGATGACATCACGATTGCCGACTACCTGGGCTCGATGATGGTCCTCGGTGGCGAAGCCATCGATTGCAAGTTGGGTGCGTACCCGAATATCTGTCGTTGGCTCGGCAACATGAAGGCGCTGAAGAGTTGGTCTAAGGTGAATGAGGCATTCTACAAGTACGTGGTTGACCCCAACAAAGGGAAGGAATTCGTGCGGCTGTGACACCTTACCGGCCGCGACGCCGCCAACGGAGACAAGCGATGATCAAAGGACTCCACCACAACGCGTATCGTTGCCGCGACTCGGAACAGACGCGGAGTTTCTACGAAGGCTTCCTGGGCCTGCCGCTTTCCGGAAGCCTCGAAATCCGCGAGACCAAGACTGGGCGGACAACAGCGGTGCTGCATACCTTCTATCGGCTTGACGACGGCTCGTACCTGGCCTTTTTCGAAGCGCCGGACATGCCGTTCGAGTGGAAGACGCAGCACGACTACGATCTTCATATCGCCCTCGAGGTCGAGCCGCCGGTCCTGGCCGAGATGCTGGCCAAGGGAAAGGCGCGAGGGATCGAGACCCGTGGCATCTCGGAGCATGGATTCGTGCGCTCGATCTATTTTCGGGATCCGAACGGCTACGTGATCGAGTTGACCGCGAAGACGCCAGAGCACGCGCGCCTGATGGACCCGGCGACCAACGAGGCGCGCGGGATTCTCGACCGGTGGCAGTCGGCGAAGGCGCACGTTGCGGCGCGCGCCGACATCTGATGCGTCGCGCAGTGGCCCCGCAACCAGCGTCTGCTAATGAAGTCTTGCTCCAGGCCGCCAACCTAAGCAAGGTGGGTCGGCTCGACGAAGCCGCGGCCGTGTTATCGGAAGCGCTGCGCCACCACGACCACGAGCGTGCATTCAGCTACCAACTGGCTCTGATCGAAGCTGAACGCGGAAATTGGGCCGCCGCGGAGCCTTTGGCGCGGACCGCTGCCGGTTCGGGGGAAGACGAATATGCGAGCGGGTTGGGCCAAATTCTGGCGAAAACGGGCAAGTATGAGGAAGCGCGAGCATGGCTTCTTCGGGCACTAGCGCTGAACTCGAGCGATGCCGACGCGCTCGCGTGCCTTGGAGCCATATACGGAGAGCAAGGGAAGCTGGATGAGGCACTAGTGTGCATCGATCAAGCGCTATTGATTCGGCCGGATTTCCCGTCGGCGCTGGCCTGTCGCGAGCAAATGCTCTCTGAACAGAGGTTCCTGAGAGCGGTGCGCGCTGTGTACGAGGAATTCGCCCTAAGGATGGGGCTCAATCCAGACCCAGACGCTGCCGGGCAGGCCGAAATCGAGTTCCCGTCCGCGTTCCTCGACGCGAACGGCAGTCCTCGATTCAAGATGTGGATTCCAGCTTCGCTCGTCCTCAACGACTTGGGAGCGGCACATCTGTTCTATCGCGAGATCGCAGAGCGAGGATACGAATTTCCATTGCGCCGCTTCCTCGATCTGACATTGAATTCGGATGACGTGTTCATCGACGTTGGCGCCCATTGGGGCGTCCACTCCCTCACTGCCGCGACGCTTTTGCTCAATCAAGTCAGCGTGCTGGCGATCGAGGCTCACCCCTGGAACAGTGCGATGCTGCGCACCTGGGTTGAACGCAATCGACTCGAAGGCGACGTCGAGGTCGTTCCGATTGCCATCGGCGACCGGGAAGGTGTGGCGCAAATGCGGGTCGATGGCTCCAGCATGGGACACAGTCTCAGACGGCACGGCGCCGACATTGGAGTGACCTCCACTATCGAGGTCGGCGTGACGACCCTCGATCGATTGCTGAGCCAACGCGCACACCTACGCTGGCGCCGAGTCATTCTGAAACTTGACGTTGAAGGTTACGAATTGGAGGTGCTGTCTGGAGCGAGGGAGCTGCTTTCTTCAGGTCATGTGGCGGCGATCGTATGGGAGAACGGTGAGTTTTATGAACGCGCCGCCCGAGATGTGCGGACAACGACGCTCGTCGATTTATTGAATTCATTTGGATTCGAGCACTTTTGCATGCATCGAGAAGGTCCGGTCATGCGACTCGTGCCGCTGCGAGACAAGAACCTGTTGGGCGACATCTTCAGCCTTGCGCCCGACTTCGACCGAAAAGAACGTTACAGTTCATGAGGCAGCGTTAAATTAGACGCAAATCCAACTGGCAAATCACGGCGTGACCCAGAAACTAATCTACGATTCCGGCACCATCAACTGCACTCCGCGGCAGAGCGCAGCTCCGACGACCGCGCAGCCAGCCGCAGACATGGAGGATTTGGTCGGCGCCGACCCCACTCCGGAAGCGCGCGGGCCGATGCCAGTAGTCGTCGGTTGTCCACGTTCCGGGACGACCTTGCTCGCGGTGATGCTGGATAGTCATCCGCAAATCGCGATGCCGCCGGAAACGGCATTCTTACCGGAATTGCGAGTGCTGGCCGGGAAAGAAGGTGCCGCTCTCAGACGCGATTTCTTCATTTTGCTGACGACCGATCGATGGGGCGTGTCCAACTGGAATGACATCGGTATCGACAAGGATGCGTATTGGCGCCGGCTTTGCACGCTCAAGGCGTTTTCGATTACGGGGGGACTAAGAGTGCTCTACGGTATGTACGCCGACGGCCTGGGCAAGCGTCTCTTCGGCGAAAAGACGCCGGCCGACACACATTGCATGCCGCAGATCGAGGCGTATTTGCCGGAGTCGCGTTTCATTCATATCGTTCGAGATCCGCGCGACGTTGTCCTTTCGCTTCGCAGGACCACCGCCGGGCGAAGCGTCGAGCGAACTGCTCAGGTCTGGGTCGACATGGTTTCGGCGGCCCGGGCTTCCGCGATAAGCGTCACGCACTATCATGAAATCCGTTATGAAGATCTGGTGCTTGAGCCGGAAGCACAGCTCCGCAAGGTTTGCGATTTTCTGGAGCTGGATTATGCGAGCCAGATGTTGGACTACGGCGCAAGTGGTGCTCGACATGTTGGACACCTTGGTGATCGTCTTCTTCCGGATGGGCGCGCTAGAGTGCCGCGAGAACTGCGTGCCGGCTTGCATGAGAATCTCGCGCACCCGCTCAGAAGGGATCGCGTGAACAATTGGCGGCAGCAGATGAGCGCAGGCGACCGCGCGCAAGTCGAAGCGATCGCGGCGCCCCTCATGTATGAAGTTGGCTACGAGATCCACGGCGGCTGATACGCTTAAGTTGCCCTCAAGAGTGGCGCGGCGGCCGCGGGCGGGGCGACATTCGCCTCCGGGTTTCCGCGCATCCTGCGCGCGGCCGACAAGCCGCTCGCGGGCACGACGCTCAACGTTTCGTGCTGGAGCGCTCCGTATCCCAAGTACCTCGCGGACTACATCCCCGAGTTCGAAGCGATGACCGGCGCCAAGGTGAATTACGAGACGCCGTCATTCCCGATCTACAACCAGCGAATCGACATCGAGCTGTCGACGCGTGGAACAGCATACGACGTCCTCAATATCACCTTCATCTACGCCGGTCGGTGGATCGGTGCCGGCTGGCTCGAGCCGCTCGATGGTTTCATCAAGGATCCGAACAAGACGCCCGCCGCCTGGGACGCCGGCGATTTCCTCGGCGGCACGACGGCAACGATGAAGGACAAGGACGGGCGGCTCTACGGTATCCCCTGGATCGCCGACGTCATCATGTCCGGCGCGGCACGCGCGGATCTCATCCACAAGGTCGGCAAGAAGATGCCGGATACGTTCGACGAAGTGACCGCCGTCGTGAAGGCCGTGCACAACATGGATGGCGTACCCGGCTTTATCATCGACAATCACTACGGCTGGACCTGGATCCCCTGGTTGCAGGGCTTCGGCGGCAATGTCTTTCGCGATCCACCAGACGACCTCATGCCGACGCTCGACACTCCCGAGGCGGTCGCTGCGGCGGATTTCTTCGCGGGCCTGCTCACCACCTATGGTCCCAATGGCGTGATCTCCTACACCTACGATCAGGTGGTCGCGGCGCTGAAACAGGGGCGCGCCAACTATTCGCCGAACAATCAGACCTTTCTCGTCCAGATGGGCGCCAGCGACAGCAAGGTCGCATCGACCTGCGATTTCGCGCTGTTTCCGGCGGGACCCAAAGGCCGCTTTCCGGCAGTCTCGACGCATGCCTGGGGAATCCCGGTCGGCTCCAAGAACAAGGATGCTGCCTGGGAATTCATCAAATGGGCGATGTCAAAGGAGTTGATCGACAGAATGGTGCGCGAGAAGGGCTACACGTCGATCACCCGTCGCTCGCTGATCGAGCGCCCCGAATTCAAGCAGAAACTCATGATCAATGGACGCGACGTCGCCAAGATCTACCTCGATACCGTCGAGCTCGGCACCAAGGGCTACATGAAATATCGGACGGTGCCCGTCTACCCTCAAGTGGACAAGGAAATCGACATCGCGATCCAAAACATCGCATCGAAACAAATGTCCGCCAAGGATGCGATGAAGCAAGCGCAGGCGAACTCGCTGACTCAACTCAGGCGGTCCGGCATTAAGCTCTAGGCGGCTGCCGGCATGGCGCTTTTCGCCGTGTCCACCGGTTGGCAAACGAAACGCTCGCACGCGTTCGCGTTAGGCCTCGCACCGGCGCTCGTGGTTCTGTCGCTCATCACGCTGGGACCCGCGATCTATCTCGTTGTCACGAGCCTGACGCCTCTAAACCTCGTCAATCCGCGCTCCGCATTCGACTTTTCACATCCGCTCGGGAATTACAGGGATGCGCTGACCGACTCACGTTTTCTCAACTCGGTCTGGGTCCAAGTCAAATTGTCGGTGGCGACCGTCGTCCTGCAACTCGCAGCCGGCGTGGCCGTCGCGCTGCTCCTCAACGCCCATTCGCGATTCCTCGAGGCAATTCGTACGGCGTTCCTCATACCGATGGTGCTGCCGCCGATCGTGGTGGCCATAATCTGGAAAATCATCTACACGCCGGACGTGAGCCCCCTCCACCGTGCGCTAGCCGCCGTGGGCTTGCCCTTGAGTTCGCTGATCACCAATGCGGACACGGCGATATGGGCGATTGTAGTCGCCGAGACATGGGAGTGGTTTCCCTTCACGATGCTGATGACGCTTGCCGCCCTGCAGATGATACCCAGCGATCCGATCGAGGCGGCGAGGATCGACGGCGCCGGCCGGCTACAGCTCTTCTGGTACATCTTGTTGCCTTTTGTCCGGCCTACTTTGGTCGTTTGCGGTTTGTTCCGCCTGATCGACAGCATCAAAGCCTTCCCGCTCATCTATGTCCTGACCAATGGCGGACCCGGCACCGCCACTGAGGTCACTAATTACTATGGCTTCGTGGAGGCATTCAATTTTTCCTACTGGGGCTATGGAAGTGCAATCGCAACCATGATGGTCGCGGGGGTCTTCCTGCTGAGCTGGATCATCGGGCGACTCGACACCGGGCTAGGCGAGTATGAATAATCGTGCTGGAGCTTTCGCACGCGAATCGGGCGAAGCGCCGAAGACGTTAAGTCGCAACACTCGCCGATTCCTGCTCTACGGCGGAGCGGCAACGATTCTCGTGATCGCGCTCCTTCCCTTCATCTGGTTGTTGCAGATGTCCTTCCGTCCCAATGATGACATCATGGGCTACAATATTTTGTTCGTTCCGACGCTACAAAATTACCGATCGTTGTGGACCGGCAACTTCCCGAGTTCTTTCGCCAACAGTGTCGCGGCCAGCTTAAGTTCTACTGTACTGTCACTTCTGATCGGCGTGCCCGCAGCCTACGCGCTGTCGCGCTGGCGCTTTCGGGCGCGACGCGGAGTAGCCCTGTGGATACTCGCAACTCGCATGGCGCCCCCTATCGCCTTTACCATTCCGTTCTTTCTCGCATACCGCTACCTTCATCTGCTCGACACGGTCGTGGGTCTGGTCATTATCTACCTCACGTTCAACTTGGCGCTTGTCACCTGGATGATGCAGAGTTTTTTCAACAGTGTGCCGCGCCAACTCGAGGAGGCGGCCTGGATCGATGGCTGCTCGATATGGGGCACGTATTGGCGGATCGCGCTGCCGCTTACTGCGCCAGGCCTCGCAGCAACGGGCGTGCTTTGCTTCATCCTGTCCTGGAATGACTTCTTCTTTGCGCTCATTCTGACTCGCACGAACGCGATGACCGCGCCGGTGGCGATCGTCAATTTCATGCAATATGAAGGATGGGAATGGGGGAAGATCGCCGCCGCGGGGACGCTGGTCATGCTGCCGGTTACCGTTTTCACCTTTTTCGTGCGTTCTTATCTCGTGCGTGGCCTCACGGCCGGAGGCCTCAAAGAATGAACGTAACGAAGCGCCTGGAATCGCATCATGGACATCGATAGCATCCTTGCCGGAATCGAATCACATCTCGCGCGCGAGTTGGGCGATGTTGCGACCGCGCATGCGCTGACCGAAGCGCTCCGGGAGGACGTGCTGTCGTGGCGCGCACCGGAGATCGATCCTGCGAAAGTTGATACAATTGTTGCGTTCACCTTCGGCAACCGGATGCTACCGAATGGAAATCGGCTGGCGGGTCCGGTGAACAAGGCACTAGGCGATGTTGCGGTGCTCCTCCATCAGCAAAGCGGCGCGCCCATCTTTGCGCAATGGGAAGTCGCAGAAGCGGTCGGCGCACAGAGTGTCGCAAGACAAGATCACGGCGATCTTCCCGGGGCGCGACGAGCGCGCCGAACCAGTCTATCTCAGCACTTCGGATGTAGTAGCGGCAATGGTCGGCCGCACCAAGCAATCGTTCGGCATCGTTGGCGTGGTGGCGTTTTCGGACCACCTGTGGCGCTGCGTCACGACGGCGCGGCGATTCGGGCTCGATGCCTACGCACCAGCCGGCTACGCCATGCCCAGCGATTACGACCGCGAATCAGGCCAACCCTGGTGCCGGAACCGATTGGCCTATCTGATGCATGACATCATGATTCGGGCGAACGAGCGTCGCGGCCGATTGATCCAGAAACCCATAGTGCTGCCGGCCCGGAACTCATGCCCCGCGCAGGTCGTGATGCTTGAGCGGCAGCGAGCGGACGCGCTTGCCGGTGGCGGCGAAGATCGCATTGCACACGGCGGGCGTCAGAGGAAGGATGGCCGGCTCGCCGTGTCCGCCCCAGAACCCGCCAGTCGGCACGAGCACGGTTTCGACCTTCGGCATCTCGGCGATTCGCGGCAGCGGGAAGTCGTGGAAGTTGGATTCGACGACGCGGCCGTCCTTCACGTTGATCTCCTGGTACAGGATGCTGCCGAGACCGAACACCACGTTGCTCTCCGCCTGCGCGCGGCAGGTGTCGGGATTGACCACGTAACCCGAATCGATTGCAACGACGATGCGATGCACTTTGGGCTCCCCCGCCGCGCTCACCGACACCTCAGCCACCATGGCCGCGTAGCTGCCGAAACCGTCGGCGACCGCGACGCCGCGGTGCAGGTTCGCCGGTAGCGCGGACCCCCAGCCCGCTGCCTTCGCCACGGCTTCGAGCACCAGGCGGTTCTTGTCGCCCTCCTTCAGCATCGCCAGCCGAAATTCGACCGGGTCCTTGCCCGCCGCCGCCGCCAGCTCGTCGATGAAGCACTCGCGGTAGTAGGCGTTCTGCTGGCCCGGCGCACGCCAGAAGCCGACCGGCACGTGCCCGTTGCGCATCGCGTAGTCCACCTGCTGGTTCGCCACCGTGTAGGGCATGTCGCTGAAGGAGCGCACCGCCGAGAAGTCGATGCCTTCCTTGTTGAGCGCATTCGGCATCAGGACCTTGAGGATCGACGGACAGGCGATCGTCGTGTGCATCGCAATCACCCTGCCCTGCGCATCGAGGCCCGCCTTCATCCGCACGATGCTCGCCGGGCGATAGAAGCCATGCTGCATGTCCTCTTCGCGCGACCACATCATCTTCACCGGCACGCCGGGCATCGCCTTGGCGATCGCTACGCCCTGCCGGACGAAGTCCTGCGGGCCGCCGCGGCGGCCGAAACCGCCGCCCAGCATCATCTTGTGCACCTCGACTTTCTCGAGCGGCAGACCGGCCGTCTCCGCCGCGGCAGCCATCGACGCCTCGGCGTTCTGCGTCGACGTCCACACTTCCAGGAACCCCTCCCGCTTGAGCCACGCGGTGCACGTCTGCGGCTCCATCGTCGCGTGGTTGAGGTACGGCGACTGGTACTCGGCGTCGACCACCTTCGCCGCGGCGGCGAACCCCGCCTGCGTGTTCCCCAGCTTGAGCGCCTGCGGGAGATTCGCATCGACGAGCCCTTCGCGCAGCATCGCCGCGATGGTCTGGTTGTCGGCATGGCCGTTACCGGCCGTGTCCCACTCGATCTTTACCTTCTTCAACGCCTCGTTGGCGCGCCACCAGTTGTCGGCGACGACCGCGACGAAGGTCTCCTCGCGCACCACTTTCTTCACGCCGCGCATCCCGAGCGCCGCGCGCGCGTCGACGCTTGCCACCTTGCCGCCGAACACCGGGCACTGCGCGATCGACGCGTGCAGCATTCCGGGCAGCGTGACGTCGACCGCAAACACCGGCTTGCCCCGCACCTTGTCGGGAATGTCGAGGCGGTGCAGCGGCTTGCCCGCGATCTTCCAGTCCGCGGGATCACGCAGCTTGACGTCCTTCGGCGGCGCAAGCCTCGCTGCGGCGGCGGCCACGTCGCCGTAGCGAAGCTTCCGCCCGGTCGGGCCGTGCGATACGACACCGCTCGCCGCCGTGCACTCCGCGGCGGGAACCTTCCACTGCGCCGCCGCCGCCGCAATCAGCATCTCGCGTGCGCTGGCACCCGCCTTGCGAACGTAGTCCTGCGACGAGCGCACGCCCATGCTGCCACCCGTGGACATCGAGCCCCAGATGCGGTTTCGCCTGATGTGCTCATTGGGCGAGGCGAACTCGGCACTCACTTTTGCCCAGTCGCAGTCGAGCTCTTCGGCGACGAGCTGGGCGAGCGCCGTATAAGTGCCCTGCCCCATCTCGGAGCGGGCGATACGAATGACGACGCGATCGTCGGGATGGATGACGATCCAGGCGTTGACTTCGGTGGCGGCCGCGCCGCCGGCAGCCGCGGACGCGACCGGGAACCAGAATTCGAGCGCGAGGCCGCCGCCCAGCGCCGTGGAAACCTTGAGGAACTCGCGACGGGAAACAGCGATCGTCATGGTCGTTCTCCTCAGGCGTTCTTCGCCGCAGCCGCGGCGGAATCCTCGGCGAGCGCGTGGATCGCCTTTTTCACCCGGGCGTAGGTACCGCAGCGGCACAGGTTGGTCATCGTCGCGTCGATGTCTGCGTCCGTAGGCTTCGGATGCTTCGCGAGGAGCGCGGCCGCCGCCATGATCATGCCCGTCTGGCAATAGCCGCATTGCGGGACTTCGTGCTCGATCCACGCCTTCTGGATGCGGTGCAGACCCTTCTCCGACAGACCCTCGATGGTGACGATCTTCTTGCCGACCGCCGCCGACGCGGGCAGTGCGCAGGAGCGCACCGGCTCGCCGTCGACGTGCACCGTGCAGGCGCCGCAGACGGCGATGCCGCAGCCGTACTTGGTTCCGGGAAGGTCGAGGTGGTCGCGCAGGACCCAAAGCAGCGGCATCTCGGGCTCGACGTCAACGGTACGGGTGCGACCATTCACGGTCAATGTGAGCATTCGCGTCTCCTCCGAACGGTTGGCAAGGCGCAGCGAGGCACGCCGTCGTTTGGCCGTCGCGAATCAGGCCGTCGCGAGCTCGTCGAGCGTCGGGTAGTCAATGTAGCCACTGGGGCCACCGCCATAAAGCGTGCTGGCGTCGAGCGCGTTGAGCGGCGCGTTCTCGCGCAGGCGGCGTACTAGGTCGGGGTTGCTGATGAACGGGCGCCCGAACGAGACCAGATCGGCCGTGCCCGAGGCGACGGCCTCGAGCGCCATCTGCCGCTGGTAGCCGTTGTTGACCATCCACGCTCCGTCGAACCGACGGCGCAGCGCAGCATAGTCGAAGTGCGCGAAGTCCCGCGCGCCGGCGGTCTGGCCTTCGACCACTTCCACGAAGGCGAGTTGCAGCGGCGCGAGCTGCGTCACCGCAGTCTCGAACAGCGCCTGGGGATTGCTGTCCTGGCCTGCGTCGTTGGATGGGGTCACGGGGGAAAGGCGCAGCCCGGTACGGCCGCCGCCGATCGCTCCGGCGACGGCCTGCATCACCTCGACGAGCAGCCGTGCGCGGTTGCCCATCGTGCCGCCGTATTCGTCGTTGCGGTCGTTGATGCTGTCGCGCAGGAACTGTTCGATCAGGTAGCCGTTCGCGCCGTGCACCTCGACACCATCGAAGCCCGCGTCCATCGCACAGCGCGCCGCGTCGCGGTAGCCCGCGACCAGCGCGGGAATCTCGTCGGTGCGCAGTGCGCGCGGCGACGATACCGGGACGAAGCCGTCGCGGGTGAAGGTCTTGGTCTCAGCCCGCCGCGCGGTCGACGACACCGGTGCTTGGCCGCCCGGCTGCAGGGAGACGTGCGAGATACGCCCCACATGCCACAGCTGCACCGCGATGCGCCCGCCCTCGGCATGCACGGCGTCGGTGACACGTCGCCAACTTGCGACCTGCTCGGCGTTGTAGATGCCGGGCGTGTCGATATACCCCTGACCCTCAGGGCTGATCTGCGATGCCTCGGTGATGATCAGCCCGGCACTCGCGCGCTGCCGGTAGTACTCGACGGCGAGGTCCGACGGTACTTGCCCGGGTGCCGCGCGGTTGCGCGTCAGTGGCGCCATCACGATGCGGTTGGCGAGGTCGAGGTCGCCGATGCGAATGGGGTCGAATAGCGTCGTCATGATCAATCACGCGAGGAAGCCGGTGAGCGGTCCTATCATCAGCGGGCCGACGGTCCATCTGGCGGCGCTGTCCGGGTCTGGGATTCCGTCGAACAATTAAGCACCCAACGCCGGCGGGCCGCTTTGACGTCCGTCAACAATCCAACGTGGAGGGCAGAGCCTCTCTGAAGCAAACGCTGTAGCGCAAGTACGTCTGAAACAGACAATGAGGCATAAGACCCGCTCTTACTGCGCGATAAACTTCGTAGAACGTATCGCCGAGCGCCTCATCCTCAAAGAAGAAGAAAAGAAATGGCCCGGTTGAGAATCGGGCCACGGCTAAGATAAGAAGCAAGTGGCATCGCCACGTTTGTTGCGCTTAGAATTATTTTTCCCCTCCAGGCAAACTAAGACGTCTTCAGGCTTTAGGCCGCTACTGCAGCACCGATCTTGTGGTACGTAGAATTGGAAACCTCATACGTTTCAACCCGAGGGGTTCCGTCAACTACCTTCGTCAGGAGCTTCGCCACTTCCAGGTAAGCTCCGCGGTTGTAGGTTTCCGCGCTTTCTTTGTTGTCCCACAAACTGATTCCGAACGCTTCCTTTCCGGACGGGACAACGAACGTGATTTCGTCCTGGAACCCTTTCTGTTTCCTAAGCATCGGAATGATTTCCTTCTGCAGCTGCTGCGTAAACTCGGCCTTGGTATTGGGCTTCAGATTCATGGACACTCTGCGTGCAAACATATTGCTCTCCTACTGGTTGTCATGGTCAAGGGCTCGATAGCAGATAACCTCTGTCGGTTACGATTGTCTGAATAACTCCTTAATCCATGTACCACGATAGGTTAATTCTCTTGACCTGTCAAGTACAATCTATGATTATTGCTGGTGTTAATTCATTTCAGTTAATTTGAGGGGAACCGTACGTGGATGTTTGCTTAGTTATCAAGGAGCGGCTGCAGGCATTGGGGGTCGGGCAGAAAGATCTGGCGGCTGCCACCGAAGTTACGGAGTCCTATATTTCCCAGCTTCTGACTCGGAAGAAATTGCCCCCCGCTCCCGATCGAACAGACATCTACGAGAAGATGGGAAAGTTTCTCAAGCTGTCGAGCGGCAAGCTGGCGAAGCTGGCCGAGCTCCAGCGCAGGGAAGTGCTGAAGAGAAATTTCGAGGACCCGCCGGCGCCTTTGTTTCACGAAGTTCGAGAGTTGGTACTCCGGAAGTGCACGCCTGAAAGGCAGAAAGAGATACGAGCGATTTTTGAGAAGCAGGCCTTTGGTGAACTCGAACGCCTCGTCACACAAAAGCTTCTGGACGTCATCAAGCGAGTCGCCAGAGAGGAACTGAAAAATGAAAAGTGGCTCCGCTCGGTGGCTCAACTCAGTGGCCGAAGCTACAAGCAGATGCGGGTCGTAATCCTTGAGTTTCTGGACACAGACGTCTTCCACGTGTCATTGGAGAACTGCGTTTCCTTCCTGGATCCGTTGATCGACTCCTGGGACATCGACCTCTCCGACTTCTCTATGCAAGTTGTGCTCAACCGAAGATTGGCGCCAGGACACCCGAAGCGATTTGAGTTTGTTGAAACGGAACCCGACCGACCGTTCGGGGGCGAGCCTGGGCTCAACAGATTTCTTAAGGAAGCGTCACTCAGCGGCAACGTAACTGAGGACGAGATCGAATTCTTAAAACGTTTGAGGTTCAAGGGAAAGCGACCGACCCCGCTCTATTTTTACCGAGAATTGCAGAATCTAAGAGATCCGCTGCATTTTCGCGCTGTAGCAGGGCACGCGTCGCTACTTCTCGGCGTAGACGGCGAAGTGTAAATGGCGGTCCGGCTCTGTTCCCCAAGTTCCGTTTATATGCGAGGGGTCCGCCACTTGAACATTGACTGAAACTTGGTTTCCTGCATTTCATCCCTACCAGCCCGCATTGTGTCTTGCCGCACTGGAGCCCAGCGGCTCCCTCCCGTAATCTCGCCCTCTGACAAGAAAGCGACCAGAGGGTAACAAAGTGAATACCAACCAACGCAGCCCGGGCAGCGACGACGCCGCTGAGCGCGGCAAGAGCGATCCTGCCTCGCGCCCCATGGGAATCCGACAAGCCTTCCGCGAGATCCGCAAGGGCATCGTCGTGATGTGGTGGGGTTTCTTCGATTGGGTGGCCGTCGTGTCGTGGAAGGCGCTGCTGCTCGTTTCGTTCCTGGGCCTGATACTCGGCGGGGGCATATTCAAGCTTCCCACCTTTACCTTTCTGCTCATCGTCTCCGCTTTCATCATCAAGGTGGTGGCGGGCGGCAAGCGCAGAGCGGAACTGACCGCCGACGAAGCCACCCGGCGGGCCGAAACCGAACAACTCGAGCGCACCGTCGTGGAAGCGCGCATGGAAGCGCTGCAAGCACAGATCGAGCCGCATTTTCTCTTCAATACATTGGCCAGCATCGACCAGCTCATCCTGACCGACCCGCCGCGCGCTTCCAGGATGCAACAGAGCCTGATCCGCTACCTGCGCTCGGCCATGCCGCAGATGCGCGACGGCGGCCGGCCCACGCTGGGTCAGCAGGTCAACCTCTGCAGCGCTTTCCTGGAAATCATGGGGGTGCGAATGGAGGGACGACTGCAGCCGGTCATGAGCGTTCCGGAAGGCTTGAAATCGGCGGTTTTCCCGTCGATGATGTTGCAGACGCTCGTGGAAAACGCCATCAAGCATGGCCTGGAGCCTAAGGTCGAGGGCGGCCGGCTCGAGATCAGTGCCGAAATTGTCGATGGCCAGCTGGCCGTCCATGTGCTCGACAACGGCGTCGGCTTCATGCCGAAAGCCGAGGCTGGCGTGGGACTGGCCAATGTCCGGGAGCGTTTGAAGGCCTTGTACAACGGCCGGGCCGAGTTGATCATCAGCGTGCCGCCCGCGGGCGGCACCTGTGCCACGATCAAAGTGCCCTACGAAATTGCGCCCGCTCCGGTCTGACGGAACGACTGCCAACATGCAGGCCGTGCCAGCCCCCTCCGCCGTCGTCGCCGACGACGAGCGTCTGATGCGCGAACAGATTATCGACCGCCTAAAGGAAGCCTGGTCCGAACTCGTGATCGTCGGTGAGGCCAGCAATGGCCGCGAGGCAATAGCGATGGTGGAGAGCCTGGAACCCGATATCGTCTTTCTCGACATCAGCATGCCCGGAATGGACGGTATCGAGGCGGCCCAGGCGTTGGCAGGCAGGGTTCATGTGGTCTTCGTCACCGCCCACGACGAATTCGCCATCCGCGCCTTCGAGCAGGGCGCGGTCGATTATCTGCTGAAGCCCGCCGAGCCGGAGCGGGTGGCGCTGACCTGCCAGCGTCTGCGCGAGCGGCTCAAGCAAGCGCCGGATCCGATGAATGAGTTGCTGGCGCAGCTATCGCAGCGGCTCGGGACTGGCGGCCCGAAACCACGGCAATACATCCGTTGGGTACAGGCCAGCGTGGGCGCCAACATACGGATGATCCCGACCAGCGACATACTGTTCTTCCGCGCCGAGGACAAATACACTCGAGTGCAGAGCCGCGGTTTCGAGGCGCTGATCCGCAAGCCGATCAAAGAGCTGATCGATGAACTGGATCCGGACGAATTCTGGCAAATTCATCGCGCCACCGTGGTTCGTGTTGATGCGATCGAGCAGGTCAGCCGCGACTTCCGTGGCTATCAGATAGTGCATGTGAAGGGCAGCGAGGAAAAACTCCAAGTGAGCCGTACCTTCAATCATCTGTTCAAGCAGATGTAGGCCCGCCGGCACGGCGTCAAGGTCATTCTTCTTTCCCACGGCGTGGAGAAGCCAATACTTGAGCGCAAGGCGCGTCGAATGACTGCACTTATTGGCCACGCTCGTATTTCGTCATTCAGGCGACGGCTGACAGGCGCAGAATACGGGTGCAGGTCCTTTGCGACTTCGGAGACCCACCATGACACTCTGTCCCATTGCCATTGCCGTCGGCTGCAAGAAGTGCCCGCTCTTTGCTGTCTGCCCCGTGAAGAGCATCATCGGTGATTACAAACCGGGAGCAGGTGAGAACGAGAAGTCGCAGGTCAGTCGGTCGAAGGGCCGCAGAAAGAAGTCGCGATAGGAGGCGGTGAATCAGGCCGACTCGGGCTTGCTCCGGCGTTTGCCCGCGTCCCGTATGCCGACCAACGTCCAGTCCCGGTCAGCAAGGAGCAATCGACGACTGGTATGGAGCGCGAGGTCCTGTGACCGAAGACCTCAGGGTGCGTCGAGCACGACGCGCGCGACAAGCGCCAGGACGTTATCCGTAGTCGCGACGTGGCGCACGCCCTCGACCCGGGCCGCGCCCTCGACGCCAATCACCGGTTTGCCGAACTGGAGCCCCAGCGCAACTTCGGACAGCGTCCCGTAGCTGTCGCCGATGGCGACGAGACACAGCGAAGCCCGCGCGATGAGCGCGTTGCGCGCCTCGCCGATGCCGGTGGCGAGTGCGACCGTAACATGGGGATTGGCCCACTCGACCGACGATTCCGGCAGCAGGCCGATGGACAAGCCGCCACCGCGGCGCACGCCTTCGCACACTGCATGCATCACTCCGGCGCGTCCGCCGCACACGACCGTCAGCCCCATGGCCGCAAGCCCCTCGCCGATGCGCTCCGCCGCCGCGAGCTGGGCGGGTGTGGCATCCCGCGGGCCGATCACGCCCACAGGAATTCGCAGCGGCGCCCCGCTTTCCTTTTGCAGCCAGGTGACGGCGGCGGTCGCGGCGATGGTTTCGCCGCAACCGGTATTGGCGCCGGAATTTTCGCGCCATCGGCGCACGATGGGGTCGAACGAGCGTCCGCGTTCGTCGAACAACGCGCTTGCGGCGCGGTCAAGCTTGTAGGTGTCGCTCATGGCGGCTGGTGATCCATTCCCCACCCGTCAGCACGGCGGAACACGCGGCCGTAATGAGGAGCGCGAGCGCGGCGGCGGCAGGGAAATCGGATCCGCTTTCGGAAATGAGGGTGTAGAGCTGCAATGGCAGAATCTCCAGGTTGGTGCCCACGAGCGCGAGCGCCGTGCCATAGGCGCCGAATACGACCGCCGCAATGAGGCACCCGGCGCCGACCACTGGCCCCGCGATCTGCGGCAGCATGACTTGCGCGAACGCCTGCCGCGCCGTCGCGCCGAGCGATTCGGCGGCGGCGATCTGGCCCCGGTCGAAATTGACGAACACCGGCAGTAGCGCGATCACCACGCGCGGGATGAGATAGTACGACGAAGCGAAGGCAAGCCCGATCGGCGTGAACAGCACCTTGCCGATGACCGCAGCGTCCGCGCCCGCCATGGCGAGCAACTGCGTCGCGAATCCGGCTCGTCCGTAAACGAGGATGAAGCCATAGGCCACGATCAGCCCCGAAAACGTGAGCGGCAGCGCGATCACGAACGACCACAGCGTGCGCTGGCGTTCGGGCAGCCGCGACAGGTGCAGTGCCCCGGCCACGCCGACCAACAGCGACACGGTGACGGCGACCGCAGTGAGGATTACGCTGCCGGCAAGCGACGACCAAAACCGGGGCAGCGCGAAGATGCGCGCGAACGCCCCGCCACCGGAAAAGGCGTCGGCGACGAGCGTCGCGATCGGCAGGGCGAAGAACAGCGCGAGTAGGATCAACGCCGGCGCGGCGAGCGCCACCTGTGCGCGCCAGGACAACGGTGCTGCCGCGCTCATGGCGAAAACTCATCCAGACGATTCACAACGTGACGCCCGTTCGCGCCGTCTGCGCTCACTTGGTGCCGGTCGCCTTGGCCCACCCGGCGTCGATCTCGGCTTTCTTCGCGGCCGCGGCCTGCACGTCGAGCGGTTTGACCTGCGGCGCCGGGGGTAGCTTGTCGGCAACGCTTTCCGGCAGCTTGATCCCCGGAACAGACGGGCGGACGAACCCCTGCGCGAAAATACCCTGGCCGAAGTCGGTCATGATGAAGTTGAGCCACAGCTTGCCGGCGTTGGGGTTGGGTCCCTTCTCGACGAGGCTGATGCCATACGGTGCGGCGGCGGAAGCCTCCTTCGGAATCACCACCGCGACGGCATCGCCGAGACCATCGGTGTACTTTGCCTTCAGTCCGTCGTTCTCGTAGCTGATCCAGATCGGGATCTCTCCCTTCACGAACTGTGCGTAGGGCGTAGTGCCCAGAACGCGCAGCACGTTGCCGGACTGCGAGAGCTTACCGAGGTACTCGAGACCCGGCTGCACGTTGTTCATGTCGCCACCGGCCGCGAAATTGGCCGCAAACGCAAGCACCTGCCCGACCCCGGTCGAACGCGGATCGAGGTAGACGATCGAGTTCTTGTATTCGGGCTTCAACAGGTCGGCCCACGACTGGGGCACGTTCTTCACCAGCTTGGTGTTGACCACGAAGGCAACGGTCAGCGAGTGAATGGTGAACCACTTGCCGTCGGGGTCGCGAAACACGGGCGCGAGCTTGTCGAAATTCACCGGCTTGAACGGTGCCACGACGCCCTTTTTCACGGCGTCGACCGCGGAGGCCGCAAAGTAGTAGGCGGTATCGGCCTGCGGCCGGTTGCGCGACTTCTCCAGCGCGACCACGGTAGCCCCCGAGCCGATGTCGTTGTAGACGATTTCCACTTCGGGGTAGCGCTTCTTGAACGCGGCGAACTGCGCGGCCCAGTTGGCCCAGGTCGGGCCGGTGTCGAAGCTGACCACCATCCCTTCTTTGCGCGCGGCATCGTAGAGCACCTTTTCACCCGGGTAGAGCTCGGGCGAGTCGAGGACGGTCTGCGCCAGTGCGCCAGTGGTGGCGAGAGCGAGCCCGGCGACCAGGGTCCAGCGTTGCATGGTCTTCATCACAATCTCCTTCACGGTTGAGACAGGAATTGAACGGCTTCGGGAGGCACACGCACATGCGCGAAAGCATCGCGCGCAACCGTCTCGATTTCGAGCCGGCCGCCGCCGGCTTCCACTTCGACGCGGCGCGTCGCGCCGAAGAAGCGATCGCGCAGGATGCGCACCGGGATCAGGCCGTGGACCCGGCCGTCCGCCACGGGCTCGATGCGCTCCGGGCGCACCAGCAGGCGTACCGGCGTTCCTGTGGCCCGGCCGTGCGGGAGCGTCGTGAGCCGTCCGATCGGCGTATCGACGCTGTCCGGAGCGTTCGCATGGCCTTCGAGCAGGTTCGCCCGGCCGACGAAGCCCGCGACGAACGCATCAACCGGCCGATCGTAGATCTCGGCCGGCGCGGCGTATTGCACCAGCCGGCCGTCGCGCAGCACGGCGACGCGATCGGCGAGCGAAAGCGCCTCGTCCTGATCGTGAGTGATGAGCAGAGCGGCGATGTTCTGCGCCTTCTGGATGCGGCGGATCTCCTCGCGCATGCTCACCCGAGTGGCTGCATCGAGCGCCGATAGCGGCTCGTCGAGGAGCAGCGCCCGCGGATTGAACACCAGGGCCCTCGCCAGCGCGACCCGCTGCTGCTGACCGCCCGAAAGCTGCGCTGGCAGTCGATCCGCGTGCGCTGACAGGCCAACCAGCTCCAGCATCTCGCCGGCCCGACGCCGCCGCACATCGAGCGGCTCCCCCCGCACGCGCAGCGCATATGCGACGTTTTCCCAAGCACGCATGTGTGGAAAGAGCGCATAGGCCTGGAACACGATGCCGCACTCGTGCGCGCGCGCCGGCGCCGTCGTCACATCGATGCCGCCAAGGCGAATTGTTCCGGAATCCGGACGCAGGAAGCCCGCGATGACGCGCAGCAAAGTGGTCTTCCCGCAACCCGAGGGACCAATGCACACGACGAGCTCGCCGGGTGCGATGGTGAGCGACAGATCAAAGATGCCGGCGTTGCTGCCCGGATATCGGAACGTGACATCGGCGAGATCGACCGCGGGCGGCTCGATCTTCATGCACCGGCCGTCGAAAAGCGCGCGGTCCCTCGGGCCGAGAGCGATGTGGTGGCGGAAGCAACGAGCGCGAGGGCGAGCAGGATCACGGTGGCGGCGCAGGCGAAACCGGTCGCGCCGTAGAACGCCTGCAGCAATACGACGGGATACGTGCGGTTGAGAAACCCCGCCACGAGGTTCGAGAACTGGAACTCGCCGATCGAAAGCGCGGCCACGATGATGAGCCCGGACATGATCGAATGACGCAACGCGGGCAGCACGATATGCAGGAAGCGCTGAAACGCCCGGCTGCCCAGCGACTCCGCCGCTTCCTCGAGGGCCGAGAGGCCGAGCCGTTGCATGTCGCTGACGACCGTCTGCAGGAAATACGGTAGTCCCAGCACGATGTGCCCGGCGGCAAGGAGCCAAAGGCTACCCAGCCACGGCAGCGTGTCGGACGAGAAGACCAGGATGAAACCGAAAGCAAGCACGAGTGCCGGCAGCGCGACGGGCATCTGGTAAATCACGCGAGCAAACGCGCGAACGCGAGGACTCTTGGCGCGGAACACCGCGTACGCGAGCGGCAACCCGATCGCGAGGCACGCCGCGCAGGTGACCGCCGCGACCGCAAGGCTGACCGCGAACGCGCGCCGGAAGCTGGGATCGGTCGCAACGTCGCGATACCAGTGCAACGTGAACCCCGTCGGCAACAGTGTGTTGAGCCACAGGTTGCCGAACGAACCGACGAAGAGCAATGCTATCGGCGCAACCAGATAAAGCAGGTACGCCGTGGTGATCCAGCGCGCAAGCATCGAATTTGGGGAAAAGGGAGTGTATGTCCTAGGGTAGCAATTTTCCAGCGAATCCGGCAGATCGTTGATGTCGTGGATCGTGCCGGTATCGAGGACGTTCGGTAGCACGATCTGCGGCACACCTGGGCCAGCCGGCACGCGCAGACGGGACGGCCCTATTTGCGCTGCAGGAACCGGGGAACCTAGGAGCATCCGGAGATGATCGTGCGGCGCTGCGCGCACTTGGCAGCGGAACACCTGGCGCCTTATGCGGATCGCCTCTGTGCATTGCGGGCCGTGGAGTCGAAAGAGACCTAGCGTTGCAGGGGCGCCCATGGCCAAACCCGCCGCCCCGAGGCGGGGTCACCACGTTTAGTTGCCCGTCACCAGGTATCCCGACACCGAAATACCATCAGCGGGCGAGAAATAGAAAGTCGCGTTGGGATGAAGCATCATCTTCAAGGGCGTCGAAAAAGCGAATACGTCTCTTATCGATGTCGTGTTGACCTTGATGGCAGGAAAAACATGAAAGCCGCTGCCATTCAAGCCGAGCTGGGGATCCGTTATCGCCATGGTCACCGAAATCGTTTGACTCGTTGAGAGTGGCTGGAACGCGAATCCGGACACGTATTCGATGATCAATCGCTTGCCGGCAGGTACCTTGCATTGATTCGTGCTGCTCGTGCCGCAAAGCAAGCCACCGATGGTGTTCGAATAGATAGGCTGTTTTTCCGGTTCGACCGCCCCCGCGGTAGATATGAACGCGGCGAGGATCGTTGCGACGGCGATGCGGTAGCGGGACGAAGCTTGTCCGGGAGCAATGCTCGTGTTCATCGTCTGCCTCCTGTGCGAGAGAACGCCACTCTCGAAAAACGGATTTGACAGGCTACAAGAATATACTCAAATTACCGCGCGCTGGCGATGCAGGCCAGGCTCCGGCCGCTTTCGACAGTCACCTTGTTTGCAACCCAGAGGGAGCGCAACGACTCCGTCCTCTAAAGCACTTTGCCCCGCAACCTGTCTGTACTATTATCCCTGGGCGCTCTCGGATGGACCAAGTGCGCTCGCTGACCTGGGAGGAGTGATGACTGTGCTAATTTCCGCAGTACGCGGCATCGCTTATGGGCTTGCGCTCATCAGCATCGTCGTGCCTGCAGCGAGCCATGCTCAGCAGGCGACGCCGCAGCATGGCGGCACGCTTGTCATGGTCGTACAGCCGGAACCGCCGACGCTGGCCTCTTATCAGAGCACGGCCGGACCTATCGGGCAAGTCGCCACCAAAGTGTACGAAGGCCTGCTCGAATATGACTTCAATCTGCGGCCGATACCTGGGCTCGCGCAATCGTGGACGGTGAGCCCCGACGGCAAGACAATCACCTTCAAGCTGCAGCAAGGCGTGAAGTTCCACGATGGCCAGCCCTTCACCAGTGCCGATGTCAAGTTCACTGTGCTCGATGTGCTGAAGAAAATACATCCGCGCGGCATCAACACGTTCCGTGCGGTTGAGACGATCGAGACTCCTGATCCGTACACCGCCGTGTTCAAGCTCTCCGAACCAGCGCCTTACATGCTTATGGCGCTGTCTGGCTACGAGTCCCCGATGCTGCCAAAGCATATCTTCGGCACCGGCGATATCAACAACCATCCGAATGCCAATAAACCGATCGGCACCGGGCCCTACAAGTTCGTCGAATGGCAGAAGGGTCAGTATATGCGGTTCGATCGCAATCCTGACTATTGGAAGAAGGACCGCCCCTACCTCGACCGCATCGTCGCTCGCTTCGTCGCGGATGGAAGCACCCGGGCGGCAACGCTCGAGACGCAGGAAGCGCAGATTGCCGGCTTCAGCGCCGTCCTGCCGCTCGACGTCAAGCGCCTGCAGGGGCTGCCGCAAATCGCGGTGACCACGAAGGGCTACGAGATGCAATCGCCCATTGTCGAGCTCGACTTCAACACGCAGAAGAAGCCCTTTGACAACGTCAAGGTGCGCCAGGCGATCGCCTATGCAATCGATCGCAAGTTCGTCATCGACAACATCTGGTTCGGGTTCGGGAAGCCGGCGACAGGACCGATCAGCTCCAACTTCAAGGCGACTGGCATCTACACGGCGGACGTGCGCAGCTACAACGTGGCGAACGGCGTGGAGATGGCGAACAAGCTGCTCGACGAAGCCGGATACCGGAGGGGTGCGGACGGCACGCGCTTCGAAATCGTGCACGACATCACGCCCTACGGCGAGGAGTGGCGGCGATTCGGCGAGTACGTGCAGCAGCAGCTCGGCAAGCTCGGGATCAAGGTCAGCCTGCGCTACGAGGACGTGCCGACCTGGTTGCGCCGCGTCTACACCAACTACGACTTCGAGCTGACCAGCAACTGGATCCAGACCCTGGCCGATCCGGTGATCGGTGTGCACCGGCTCTACCATTCGAAGTCGATCAAGCCCGGCACCGTGTTCGTCAACGGTTCGCGCTGGAGCTCGCCCGAAACCGACAAGCTGATGGACGAGGCCACGGTCGAAACGGACCCGAAGAAGCGCGCGGCGCTCTACCAGGAGTTTCAGAAGAAGGTCGTCGAGGCGGGCCCGCTCGTCTACGTGCTCGAGCTCGATTTCACCACCGTTTACAATAAGAAGCTGCAGGACTGGCTGGTCAGCCCGCTCGGGTTGTATGCCTCGTTCGACCAGGCCTGGCTCGCCAAGTAGCGGCCGGGAACGGGACGCGGGCGGGTGACAACGAAGGGATTGCGGTATGTCGTGCGCCGGCTGGCGCTTGCGATACCGACGATCCTGACCATCGTCGTCCTGAACTTCGCGCTGGTGCACCTCGCGCCCGGGGACGCGGCCGACGTCCTCGCCGGCGAGGCGGGTTCCGCGACGCCACAGTACATGGCGCAGCTGCGCCACAATTTCGGCCTGGATCAGCCGCTATACGTCCAGCTCGTCGCCTATCTCAAGCAGGTCCTCACCCTCGACCTCGGCTACTCGTTCCGCCACGGGATGAGCGTTTCAGAGCTCATCGTGAGTCGGCTCGGACCTACGCTGCTTTTGATGCTGACGGTCTTGGTGCTGTCGGTCGGCCTGGGGGTGCTGCTCGGCGCAATCGCCGCGCGTAATCTCAATCGATGGCGCGACAACGTCATTTCGCTGCTGGCCGTGCTCGCCTATGCCACCCCGGTCTTCTGGGCGGGCCTGATGCTGATCGTGCTTTTCTCGGTCAAGCTCGGGTGGTTTCCCACGAGTGGAATGGAAGAGGTGGCTGCGTTCAAGGAGGGATGGGCGCGCGTGGTCGACATTGCGCATCACTTGGTGCTGCCTGCGGTCACGCTCACGCTGTTCTATCTCGCGCTCTACACACGCCTGATGCGTGCCTCGGTGCTCGACCAGTTTGCGATGGATTATGTGATCACGGCGCGTGCCAAGGGCCTTACCGAACGGCAGATCGCGTGGCGGCACGTGTTGCGCAATGCCGCGTTACCGGTCATTACCATGGCCGGCGTGCAAGTCGGCGCGCTGCTCGGAGGTGCGGTGGTCGTCGAGACCGTCTTCGCCTGGCCGGGATTGGGCTTTCTCGCCTACGAATCGCTGTTCGCGCGCGATATCAACCTGCTGCTCGGCATCTTCTTCATCTCCGGGTGCCTGGTCGTCGTGGTCAACCTCGCGGTCGATCTGCTGTACTCGCTTGCTCGACCCGCGCATCGAACTGCGCTGAGCGCCGTGCGCGAGCTCGCCCGCCGTTTCGCCCGCAACCGCCCCGCCGTGGCGGGCCTGATGATTCTCCTGGGTGTGATCGCAATCGCCCTGCTCGCGCCGCTGCTGTATCCAGGCAGCCCGTTCGCCCTCGTCGGTAAGCCGTTTCAACCACCTCTCGCCCACTATCTGTTCGGCACCGACCAGCTCGGCCGCGATCTCACCGCCGAAGTGGTGCACGGCGCGCGCACGTCGCTGCTCATCGGCCTGCTCGCCACCGCCATCGCGGTACTGGTCGGGGCCACGATCGGCGGGCTTGCCGGTTATTACGGAGGGCGGGTCGACGCGCTGCTGATGCGCTTCACGGAGATGTTCCAGACGATTCCATTCTTTCTGTTCGCCATCCTGCTCGTGGCGGTTCTCACGCCGTCGATTGCCAATGTCATCCTTGCAGTCGCGGTGGTGTCCTGGCCGCCAATGGCACGTCTGGTGCGGGGCGAGTTTCTCGCCATGCGCAGCAGGGAGTTCGTGCTCGCCTGCGTCTCGATGGGAATGAACGATGCGCGCATCATCCTCCTGCATATCCTGCCGAACACGCTCTCCGCGATCATCGTCACAGGTTCGCTGATGATCGCGACCGCGATCCTCATCGAATCGGGCCTGTCGTTTCTCGGTCTGTCGGATCCGAACACGATGAGCTGGGGGTACATCATCGGCGAGGGCCGGACCGCTCTTCGCACCGCGTGGTGGGTCTGCACGGTTCCGGGCGTCGCGATCCTAGTGACGGTAATGGCCATCAACCTGGTCGGCGAGGGACTCAACGATGCACTCAACCCGCGGCTGCGCACCGCGTGAGCGGCAAAGGAACAGTTCTCGCGATCGAGCGGCTGACAGTCGATCTTCCGCCGTGGGCTGATCGTCCCCATGCCGTCGAGGATGTGACGCTCGAACTCCGGCACGACGAGATTCTTTGCGTGGTTGGGGAGTCGGGATCGGGAAAGTCGGTGATGGCGCGATCGATTCTCGGCCTGTTCCCATCCCACCACGTGAGACCGAGCGGAGGGCGCATTCTCTACGGCGGCGAGGACCTGCTCAAAGCGGCACCCGAGCACCTGCGCGCCCTGCGCGGCAGCCGCATCGCGATGATCTTCCAAGAGCCGATGACGGCCCTGAACCCGGTGCTCACGATCGGTCGGCAGATCGAGGAGGTGATCGAGGTCCATCAGCCGGCGGCACGCGAGACGAGGCGCCGGCGTGTGCTCGACATGCTATCTGCGGTGCACCTTCCCGAACCGGTGCGCATGTACAACGCGTTCCCGCACCAGATCTCCGGCGGACAGCGACAGCGCGCGATGATTGCCATGGCGCTCACGCTCGAGCCCGACATCCTGATCGCCGACGAGCCCACCACGGCCCTCGACGTTACGACACAGGCGCAGATTCTGGCGCTGATCCGCGAGATCCAGAGCACGCGGCACATGGCTGTGCTGTTCATCACGCACGACTTCGGGGTGGTCGCCGAAATCGCCGACCGTATCGCCGTAATGCAACGGGGCAGGCTCGTAGAACACGGTCCGGCCGAAAGGATCCTGGAGGACCCGCACGAGCCGTACACCCGCACGCTGCTTGCGGCCGTCCCCGATCTCGCGCCCGCGGCCCCGCGGAAGGCATTTGCGCAGGCGCCCGTCGCGATGCGCGTCTCGGGGCTCGAAAAGACGTATCGCTCCGGTGGAGTCTTCTTTGGCGGGTCCGCGAATGTCGTTCACGCCGCCAAGGGCGTGGCCTTCGAAATTCGCCGCGGCGAGACGCTCGGCATCGTCGGCGAATCGGGCTCCGGCAAGTCCACCGTCGCGCGGTGCGTGGCTCGTCTCGTCGCGGCGGACGCCGGCGAGATTCGCGTCGGCGATGCCGACTTCGGACGGCTCACCCACCGCGCGCTGCGAGAGGCGCGCAAACGCATACAGATGGTGTTTCAGGATCCTTACGGTTCCCTGGACCCCCGGCGCACCGTAGGGAAACTCATCGCCGAGGGACCGATCGTGCACGGCACCCCACCGGCGGCGGCATGGGAGCGCGCGCTGGAGCTTCTCGAGCTTGTCGGGCTCGACCGGCGCGCGGCGGCGCGCTATCCGCACGAATTCTCCGGGGGAGAGCGGCAGCGCATCGGACTCGCGCGCGCACTCGCGCTCGACCCGGAAGTGCTCATCGCCGACGAGCCGGTATCCGCGCTCGACGTATCGGTGCAGGCGCAAGTCCTGCGTCTGCTCGCCGATATTCGCGAACGGCTCGGCCTGACCGTGCTCTTCATCACGCACGATCTGCGCGTGGCGGCGCAGGTGTGCGACTCCATCGCGGTCATGCGCCAAGGCGAGATCGTCGAATACGGACTCACTGCGGAGGTCTTCGCCGCGCCCCGACATGCGTATACCCGGGAGCTGTTCGCGGCCGTGCCCGGCCGTGCCCGGAGCGAGCGCCGCGCCGCAGCGGCCATTTCGAGCCCTTGAGCCCTTCTCCCTCCTCCTTCGGGCAACGCCGCGCCGTCGCTTGAGGGTCTAATCAGCGACTGTCCGCGGTGCGCGAGAAGGCGTCCTCGAGATCGCTCAGATCGACTGTCGCGAGCGCGTCCGTCGCCGCGATGATCACGAGCAGCGACTCTGCAGCGACGGCTCCTGCCGGCGCAGGCGAAATAGCCCAACGCCGGCCCACAGCCTGAACGAGCTGCGGCATCTGCGGCGCAGTATCGAACCGCACGAGGCCCTTGGCGCGCAACACTGCATCGGGAAGAACATCGAGCGCGCGGCGCAGTGCGCCTTCCGCAATCGGTTCTGAGCAGCGGAACGTACGTGCCGTGAACGCCTGGCCGTGACCGCCGTGTTGCCGCGCGAAGATGCGTTCGCCGACACTACCGGAAATACGGTCGCTGGCGAGGAGGTTGCGCGTGGCAGGCCCAAGGACGATGTCGCACGGGACACCGGCATTCACCGCCTCGATGATCCGGGCCCCTGGGGAGATGGCGTGGAGCCAGCGCAAGGTCTGTTGCGCCTGTGCCTCGTCCACGAGATCGCGTTTGTTGAAGACAATCAGGTTTGCCTGTTCAAGCTGGCGCAGGACGGTGTCGCCAACGTAACGATCGGCGGCGAGCCTCTCGATCTGATCGGCGGCGGCAACGACTACCGTCGCGTCCTCCGCGAACCTGCGGTCGGCGCGCGCGATCTGTGCGATGCGCCGCGGATCGCTCACCCCGCTTGCCTCCACCAGCACGTGGTCGGGCGGGGGATCGAGCGCAAGGACATCGATCAGCGCCTGCGCCAAGCCGCCGACGAGCGTGCAGCACACGCAGCCGTTGGTGAGGCTGATCGTCCGCGCACCGCGCGCCGAGATCAGCGTGCTGTCGATCGACAAGGCGCCGAAGTCGTTGACTAGCACCGCCAGGTTCCGTGCTTCCGACTGGGCAAGAATCGAGTTGACGAGCGTTGTCTTGCCCGCACCCAGGAAGCCGCCGATCACGGTGAGCGGGATCGCGCTCGCCGCGGCGCCCGAACCGGGAGTGCCTAAAACACCCGTCATCGCGGTACTACGCGTTCGCTGTCGTCGAGGCATCGAACGGCACCCCGCCGACCATCGTACCGACGACGCGCACGTCCTTGAGCGCCTCCGGCGGCACGCTCGATGGATCATCCGCAAGCACAGCGAAGTCCGCCCGCTTGCCGACTTCGATGCTTCCGATCTCGGCGTCCAGCCGCAGCGTATACGCGGCGCCCAGGGTAATCGCATAAAGAGCTTCGGCCGCCGTAATCCGCTCGCTCGGTCCGAGCACGCGACCCGACGCGGTGCACCGGTTGACCGCACACCACGCGGTGAACAGCGGCGCGATCGGCGTGATCGGCGCATCCGAGTGCATCGCGAAAGGAATACCCAGCGCAAGCGCGGTGCCTGCAGCATCGATGCGCTCGGCGCGATCGGGCCCCATCGTCACGCTCCTGTGAACGTCGCCCCAATAGTAGATATGGTTGCTGAACAGGTTGACGCAGAGCCCGAGTGCACGCATGCGCCGGAATTGTGCGGCGTCCGCCATCTGGCAGTGCTGAAGCGTATGCCGATGATCGGGGCGTGGATTGCGCACCAGCGCTTGCTCGAGCGCGTCGATCGCGACCTCGGAGGCCTCGTCACCGTTGACATGGATATGAAGTTGCAACCCGGCGGCGTGATACGCCGCGACCGCATCGTTGAGCTGTGCGGGAGCAATGTTCCAGATTCCGTTGGGGTGCCCGTCGTAATAGCCGGGCCATTTGAGGCGCGCGGTGAAACCCTGGATCGAGCCGTCGGTCATGAGCTTGACCGGGCCAAAGCGCAGTTTGTCGTTGTCCCGCGCGATCGTCGAGCGGACGCGCTCGATCCCGGCGCGCGGATCGACGCCGTTGCCGAACAAGGCTGCCACGAGACGGAGCGGAAAGTCATCGCGACACGTCGTCCGACTCAAAGCATCCACGCTCTCGTCGGAAAGATCGTTGGTGATATCGATCGCGGTGGTAACGCCGGCGGTCCGTGCGACGTGGGCGAAGTTCCACATGGCGCGCTCGCCGCGTCCCATCGCGAACGGATCGCCGATGATCCGGAAGATCGGGAACATCGCCGCCAGCTCGGCGAGTTCGCCGGTCGGAACCCCGGCCTGGTCGCGAACGATGCCGTCGACGTCCATGTCACGCGTGACCCCGGCGCGCGCGAGCATCGTGGAGTTTACGTTGAGCGCGTGGAAGTTGGCGTGAATCACCGCGATCGGACGGCGCCGCGAGATGCGGTCGAGATCCGCGACAACCACGCGAGGGCCACCGAAGAGAATCGGATCCAGGCCCCACGCCACGAGCGGCGTGTCCGGATCGGGCAATCGCGCCTCGGCAGCACGCAGCCCCTCGACGACGGCGGCGATGTCGGTTAGCCCTTGCCAAAGCACGCCATCGGGCCCGCGCCTTGGATAGAACCCGACATAGGGGTACGCCCAGATACCGCCTTCGAGAAGATGGCTGTGGGCTTCGACCAATCCCGGCGCCAGTACCAGATCGGCGTAACGGTCGTCGACGCGATGCGGGCCCCAGCCGGCGAGCACCTCCGGCTCGCCGACGCCGAGAATGCGTCCATCGCGCACAGCCACCGCGGCCGCACGCGGGCTCGAGGGATTCATGGTCAGTACGCTCCGCGCGCGGTATATGACGCAGGGTTGCGAGGGACGAGTCATAGGGCGAACTTTGAAGATACTCGGGCTGCGACAAACGATTATGCCGTACGAACGGCGAGCGGGCGACGGCCTGGCGCGAAGTCCGCCTCGAGACGCGGGACCGGCGCGCCCTGCCGCCGGTGCAGACGATGTCCCGCTCAGCAAATCTCGCGAGCTCGAACTTCGGGAATAGATGGCGCCCTGAGTTGACCGCGAGTGGAGGTCCGAATAGATTGAGTGCGCTGGAGTCAATTAGGCGGGTCGCCGGTTACCTTGGTTCGTTAGGTTTCTCCAATTCCTCCGCACCTCATCCAAATTACATAAATGCAATATTTACCTCAGCTCGATGGCCTTCGTGGAGTAGCGATTATTGCTGTAATGCTATTTCATGCCGGGATTTCAAATTTTAGAGGTGGATTTATCGGCGTAGATATCTTCTTCGTACTGAGCGGATTCTTGATTACCACTCTTTTGGTACACGAGTATCAAATCCATGGTTCAGTGTCCCTGCGGAACTTCTATATGCGGAGGGTACTTCGCCTTCTGCCGGCATTGCTAATACTGTTACTTGTCTTCTGCCTGTTGAGCTTTCTACGGCTTGACCGCACGGACGCAAGAAGTAACTACGTGGGCGCACTGATTGTTCTGTTCTATCTTTCCAATTGGGCACGAGCGCTATCACTGCATCCACCATATGCTCTTGACCATACATGGTCACTTTCAATCGAGGAACAATTTTATGCTCTTTGGCCGGTTATTCTCATATTGATGCTCGCGACTCTAAGAAAACCAAAGCACGTGCTCGCACTAACGGTCTCCTTTGCGCTGGCATCTTGGTTCCTAAGAGTTTATCTAATGATGTCAGGCTCAACTGTCGAGCGAATATATTACGGATCGGATACGCGCGCAGACTCACTTATGGTTGGATGCGCGCTGGGTGTTTTCTACGATACCCGGTTCTGGAAGGAACTGAACGTCGCCCGCTTCAGCAGATACATTACTATTTTGGCAAGCGTCTGCGGCCTTTGCCTTCTCGTTCTTGTATGCGCGGCAGACTGGCGTCAGGCATATATGTATTACGCTGGCTTTTTCGCAGTCGAAATATTGACGGTAGTGGTGCTGATAGAAATACTGACGAATACAAGAGGTCCAATCTGCGTCGCATTGCAGACCAAATTCATAGTATGGGTCGGATCTATTTCGTACGGCCTGTATCTTTGGCACTACCCAATATTCAGGCTTTTTCGGTCCCATGGGTATGAAACGTGGATCATCGCAACGGCTGGTTCAGCAACAACATTTATCGTGGCCTCTGTTTCGTATTATTTTCTTGAGAGGCCTGTACTCCGACTCAGGCGATACTTTGTTCACGAGAAATCTAACAGACCAATGCGCCGGACCGCCTAGGGCGGCCGGTGATCGGCGATGTTAGGCACGGATTAGCTGCTCCAAAATCGTTGCCAAGACAAGAGATGAGCTATCCCATTCTCACCGCAGAGATGTTCAACCGCAGTGATGCGAGGTCCTGTGGCGGGCAGATGTTCGTTCGCCGACGCCGAAGCAGCGGCATTTCGCGCGAAGCGCATGTTGCAGATCGGCTAACGTCGCCGCGCGCAGACTTGTAGCTCGAGACATCATTTGAGACGGCATTGACGACGTAGGCGAATCGCCCACCCGGCTCGACGGCGATCGCCCGCGGGTTGGTTCCGGCAGGAAACGGAGAGGCGGGAAGCGGCTTCAGTGCACCCGTGACGCGATCGATCTCGAAAGCGACGACGCTGCGAGTCGTCAGGTTGGTGACGTAGAGAAACCGGCCGTTGGGATGGATAGCGTTGCCGGAGGGACGGTTGCCGGCGGAAAACGGCGACCCGTCCACCGGAGTAAGGGCGCCATTGGTGGGATCGATTGCATAGACCGCGATGGCATCAGCCACCATGGTCGATACGTAGAGGAATCGTCCGGCCGGGTCGGTTGCGGCAGAAACCGGATAATCGCCGGTCGCGGTACGTGAGATCGGCGCCGGCTTTAGCTCTCCGCCAATCGGATCTATGCGGAACGTCACGATGCTGCTCGCATCGCCGTGTGCAACGTAGAGCCAGCGTCCGGCAGGGTCTGCTGTGACAGAGTAGGGATTCTTGTCGGTCGCTATGGCCGCCGCGGCAAGCGGCGCGAGTGCGCCGGTCGCGGCGTCGATGTGAAATGCGCTGACGGTCTCCGCGCGGTCATTCGCGACGTACACGAACGAGGCCGCTGGCGGCGCCTCGTCAGCGGGTGCGGCTTGGAGTGCAACGCCCAGAGCTGCGGTGAAAACGCACAGAAGGTTAAGCGACGGGCGCAGGTGCGACATGGATCAATTCAGGCGAACGACATCACATTATCACTCCCGCCAGACGCGACGGAAAGGAGGCAGTACTTTTCCCAATGCTGATGCAGTCCCGTATCTGCAACTAGGCGCGCAACAGATTCGCCGCAGGGCTCAACTTATCCTTGCTCGTCCCATATCAAAGGAGAGACTCGCATCAGAGCTAGTTTGGAATTTGTTGTTGAACGTGGTCAAGGCGAATGCCTCGCCAAGTGCCGGTCTCGACTGAGGGCAGATGCGAGCCGTCCGAACACTGGGTGCCCGGTGGATTTTGCCCAAGCACTCAACCCTTCAAGCCACTCATCACCACGGCTTGGACCACCCAGCGCTGCAGCGTGACGAAGATCAGCAGGATGGGCAGGATGCTGATCACCGCGGCGGCGGTGAGGAGGTTGTATTCGATGAAATACATGTTGGTGAAGCTCATCAGGCCCATGGTGACGACCTTCATCTGAGGGCTGCTGATCACTACCATCGGCCAGAAGAACTCGTTCCAGCTCCACAAGAACTTGATGATCAGCAAGGTGGCGATGGCGGGCTTCACCGACGGCAGAATCACCAGGAAGAAGATTCGGAGCTCGCTTGCTCCATCGATGCGCGCCGCGTCGATGTAGTCGTTGGGAATCATCTCAATCGCCTGCCGCATCAGGAAGACCCCGAAGACGCTGACGAGATCCGGCGCCACGATGCCGGCGTAGGTGTCGAGCAGCCCCAGATCGTTCATCCAGACGTAGAGCGGCACCACGACCGACTGGAAGGGCACCATCAGGATGCCGACGATGGCGAGAAAGAAAATGTCGCGTCCGGGGAACCGATACTTGGCAAATCCGAACCCCGCCAGCGATGAGACCACCACGCTGCTCACCGCAGCAATCGACGCCACGATGGTGCTGTTGAGCAGGTAGCGCAGGAACGGCTCGCGCTTGAAGACTTCGAGGTAGTTGTTCAGGTTGAACCAGTGGTCGGGGGCGATCTGCAGCGGCACACGCTGGATCTCCGGGGCGGTTTTCAGCGACGTGACCGCCATCCAGAAGAACGGGAAGAAGACGATGATGGCGCCGCAAGCGACCGCGAGCATGATGAGCCAGCGGACGTGGACTCGCGTGAGCGAAATGCGTTCGCGCGAAGGCGATTCGATCGATGTCGCGATGGAACTCATGTCGTCCCGAAGACCGGGAGGCTCTTTCAGTACTCGACAGGCTTTCGGAAGAGCCGCCATTGCAGCAACGTCACCAACATCAGCGTGACGAAGACGAAGACCGCCATGACGGAGGCGTCGCCGAAGCGGAAGAATTTGAAGGCCGTGTCGTACAGCAACCCGATGATGGTCTGACTCGCGCCCGCGGGTCCGCCCTGGGTGGTGGCGTACACCTGATCGAAGATCTTGAAATTGAATATGAGCTCGAGAATGCAAACCATGATGATCTGGGCGTTCAGCAGCGGCAGCGTGATATACCGCAGTCGCTGCGTGCCACTGGCGCCGTCCATGTTGGCGGCTTCGTAATACTCCTCGGGGATCGATTGCAGCGCGGCAAGGAAGATCATCGTGTCGAAGCCGACCCGCACCCAGACGCTCACGACGGCGAGGGACGGCAGCACCTGCGACAGACTCTGCAGCCACTTCTGCGGCGGAATGCCGACCAACGACAGCGCATAGTTGAGAAAACCATAGACCGGGTCGTAGATCCATTGCCAGATGAGCGCGGCCGCGACCAGAGACGTGGCGAAGGGCAGGAAGTACATCGACGCCCAGACATTGCGCCACTTGAGATTGGTGACCCGGTTGAGACCGAGTGCCACGGCGAGCGCAAGGACTACCGTTGCGGGTACGGAGAGCAACAGCAGTTGGACCGTGTTCCCGACCGCAGTCCAGAACGTGGAGTCGGTCAGGACCTTTTCATAAAGGCGCAGGCCGACGAACTCCTTCGCCCCGCCCGGCGCGATCTTGTAGAACGAATACAGGATCGACTGCGCGAGCGGAAGGAGGAAAACGGAGCCGAAGAACAGCAGCGCGGGGAGGACGAACAGGAAGCCTGCCCGCTTGCGGCGATCGAGGTAGTTCCTGGGAAACGCGATGCGAAACCATTGGCGCATGGCAGTGGGAAACGCCCGATCAGCTATCACGCGGCGCCGTTGCGCGCACGTCGAGGCACACGCCTGCGGTAGCGCCGCTACCGCAGGTTGTCTCTCAACAGACCGCTAATCCTTGAGGATGCGATCCATCTTGGCGGCCGCTTCGTCCAGCAACGGCTTCGGCTGTCCCTTGCCGAACAGCACGCCCACGACCGCCTCGCCGAACGCGGTGGCCAACTCGTTCGATTTCGGATGGAAGTAGGTTGGCGGCACCTGCTGGGCCAGCATGTCTTTCGTTGACTGATAGTCGGGCCGCGATTTCACGTACGCGCTATCGAGGTTCGCCGTCCACACGGGGAGGATCCCCTGTATCTGATGATGCTCCATGTCGTCCTTGGGATTGCTGATGAACCGCATGAACTCCCACGCCACTTGCTTGTTGGGGCTGTTCTTGTAAACGAGGTCCGTCCACGGGAACAGGGCACCCGCACCGGGGCAAACCTTTTCGCAGGGCAGCGCGTAGACCTTGAAGTTCACGTCGGGCGCGTTCTTCTTGAGCCAGCCGAAGAACCACGACTCACGGAAGATGACAGCCGCGCGTTTCTGGCCGAACGCATCTTCGGGATTGCCGAACGCGAGGCTCGCCACCTTGTCCTTGTTGACGAGGTCGCCGAAAAACGTGAGCGCGGCCACCATCTGCGGGCTGTTGGCATAACCGGTGGCCTTGTCCAGATCCGGGCTCAGCATCCGCGCGCCCCAGGCGTGCGCAAACGGGAGGAACTTGTCGGTGATCCCCACCGGAGCACCCTTGCTGCGGATCGCGAAGCCGACCTGCGTCGGCTCGCCGCCCTTGGGGTCGGCAATCGTCAGCTTCTTCATGTCCGCCAGCCACACGTCGAAGGTCTTGGGCGGATCGTCCGGATTGAGACCGGCCTTCTTGAACATGTCGACATTGATGTACATCTGCTGGAAGTTGCCGTGCTCGATCGGGATCCCGTAGCGCGCGCCCTTCCACTTGCCGACCTCGACCATGTACTTCGGCAGATTCTCGTCATAGGTCTTCGCGAGATCGGCGGGCATCTTGTCGCAGAAATCGTACTGGCCGCACCATTGATGCGTCATGCCCATGAAAATGTCGGGGGCGCTGTTCTTGGCCATGAAGGCCGCCAGATACTTGGCCTCGTATCCCTGGTACGGGATGGTGACCACCTCGACCTCGTATCCAGTCTTCTTGGCGAACTCTTTCCCTTTGTCCGCGTACCACTTGTTGAAGTCCGGGTTCTGATCCCAGTGGGTCCAGAGAACCAGCTTCTTCTGCTGCGCGAAACTAGGGTTAGGGATCGTAACGGCAACCATCGCCGCCGCCAGAACCATCAGCATCCACCATCCGCCTCGTTTCATGACTTCCTCCCTAATTCCAGCGAATCAACAAAATTGGACAGGACATTGCTCGCAACGGGCCGATATGCGGCGTTTAGCAGGTGCCATTTTGCTTGTCAAGCGAGCCACGCGTCAGCTAATGAAATGCGACTCTGTAGTTTCTTCGAAAAGCCATTGCTTCACTGAACAAACGGGCGCTGTGCATGGGAACGATTGCCTCCCGACCCTTTTAGCGCTAGCCTCGAAGGTTCGATCATCCTAAGGACAATGTCATGGCCCTCTGGAAAGACAATACGGCTCCCCGGCAGACCCCCGCGCCTGCACCCAAAGACATGGAATCGGTCCGGTACGAGCCCCCGTCGAAGCTCGAGCTCGCGCCCAGCCCCGCCCCCGCTCCGGTCGCACGCCCCGACACCGGCCTGCCCCGGAAGGAATCGCTGATCGCTGCCGACCTCACCATCGAGGGCAAGATCGAAGGCGGCGGAAGCGTACGCATCGCCGGCAGTTTCAAGGGCGACGTCAACGTCCATGGCGATCTCACCATCGAGGCAGGCGCCAAGCTGACCGGCGGCGTGCGCGCCGACAAGGTCACGATCGCCGGCGAACTGGAAGGAAATGTCCAGGAAGCCTCGCGCGTCGATCTCTTGGCGACCGGCGCGGTGATCGGCGACCTGAAGGCCAGTTCGGTGACGGTCGCGGCCGGCGCCCGCATGCGCGGCAAGGCCGAGTTCGGCTGGGACGAAGGCGAAAGCTCGAAAACCGGCAAGCACAACTACAGCGCGGAGACCGGCGCCCCCTTATGAGCAGCGTGCGCCCGGGCAGCCCCGGGGCAACCCGCGAGTGTCCGCACTGCCGGGAGACGATTCTCGAAAGCGCGGGCGTCTGTCCGGCCTGCCGGCATTACCTGCGCTTCGATCACGGTGCCGAAGAGCTCCAGGCGCCCGCGGTCACGCCGCTGCGCATCGAAGGCAGCATCCGGCATCCCGCCGACGGCGAACCCTGGGAGTACACCGTGGTCGTGTCGATTCGTAACGATCGCGGCGAAGAAATCGCCCATAAGCTCATCGGCGTGGGTGCGATGAACCCGAACGAGCAGCGCACGTTCACTCTGTCCGTCGAAGCCGTGTCGACGAAGGCGAAGAACGCCGGGAAAGGCGGCGCGCGGCACTGAGGGCGAAAAGGCAGGTGCGACATCGATCGGTCGCTGCGGCATGAATCAAGAAAAAATGCCGGCCCCAGGCGTCAACACGTTTCGTGGATCGAAACGCGTTTTGGCAGCGGCGAAACGTGCCCAAGAATTTCCGCACCATACTGCTGGGCCATTGCTCATGCGATAGGACCGGCGCAAACGGCGGATAGACCTTTCCGCCTGACGCCAAGTAGCCGCTCCGCACGGCTCGCCAGGCAGCCTGAATTGCCTTAGATTTGCTCGTAGCGCCCGAGCGCCATATAGGCGTGGCAATGAGAAGCCGTCAGATAAGAAGCGACTGCGGCGTCGGGGGGTTGCAGCGTAAGCCCTTTGTCGACCAGCGCGAGGGCTTCGCCGGGCTGCCCCATGGCAACCATGATGTCAGCGCGCTGGCCGATTGAGCCGACGCGGGACGAGTCGATCTTCTGGGCTCTTGCATTCGCTTCCAGCGCGGCCTCCCAGCGCCACGCGCGCTGCAGTGCATCCGCGCGGATATTCCACGCGCGGGCCTCACGCCCCGCGACGGCGACCAAGCGTACGGACATGGCTTCGTATTCGCGGACCAGGCGGTCGTGATCTGCATGCGGATCGAGATCAAGTGTTGTTCCCACGGCGAGCGCTTGCCCCATCAATGCCATCGTCAGGTTGGGGTCGAGCCGCAGCGCCTGGTCGTACAGCTTGCGCGCTTCGGCCAGTGCACTTATCGACTCCGGGTTGTTCGCTGTCACCGCGTCGGCACGTAACGTGAGATCCACGGCACTCGCACCGGCGACCGGCGCCGCAAGAACGCGACGCTGCTCCGCATCGGACAGCGCATTTTTCACCTGGACCGTCAGCCGCGTGACAAGTTGGCTTTGGTCCTCGGCAATCCGGGCCTGTTCGAGTCGAACGTCGTCGCTCCACACCTCCGTCGCCTTGCTGGTTTCAATGAGTCGAACCTTGACCACGACCTGCCCGTCGGCGGTGCGAACGTCGCCCTCCACCAAGTAGCGGACGTTGAGTTCGCGCCCCACCATGCGCGCATCGACCGTCTTCCCCTTGTACGTGACTGCCAGGCTATGCGAGACCACCGGCGACTCAGGCAATCCCCTTTGCAGTGCCGACGTGAAGTCAGCCGTAAGCGCGTCCGCCAATAGTCCGTCCGTAGGGTTTGCGGTGGACGTGGTGAAGGGCAAGACGGCAATCGAGCCCGTTGGCGGTGATGGTGCTGGCCCGGGGCGAAAGGACTGCAGCAACAACCATATGCCGATCCCCGCCAGACCAAGCGCGAGAATGCCTGCGGCGGACCATCGCCACGGAGTTGCTCGCGTCAGGCGCGGAAAGCGATTGCGATCTGGGCTGTGTGCTTGTGGCGCCACGCTCCCCAGATCCACGCGGTAAACGTCGACCGGACGAGCGATGTTCTTAACCTGCTGCGCGCCGAGATCCTCAAACGTGAAGCTCAGTTTATCCAGGACCTGATCGCGCACGACTCGGCTGACGCAAATCCCGCCGGGGTCGGCCAGCGCTTCCAGGCGCGCCGCGACATTGACGCCATCACCAAAGATGTCGTCCCCATCGATGATGATGTCGCCAATGTTGATGCCGATGCGAAAGTCGAGTCGCTTATCCGGGGCAGTGCCTTCGTTGCGCTCGGCCATGCCCCGCTGCACGTCGACCGCGCAGCGCACCGCATCGACGACGCTTGGGAATTCCAGCAGCAGACCGTCACCGGTCGTCTTGACGATGCGGCCGTCATGTTCGGTGATGCGCCCCGCAACCTTTGGAGAGACCTCGAAGATCGTGATTCCAAGCGACGCCTCTGCATCGCTTCCGTACCATCCTACGTGCGGACGCGCCGCTACAAATTCCGTCTCAGACAATCTGATTGCGCAGCTTGGCTTCGCCCCGCCACAGGCGCTGGAGGTTTTCTTCGAGGATATCCAGCACATTGTCCTCATACCGCCGCGTCTCGCCCGCGCTGTGCGGGGTGATGAAGGTATTGGGCAGGTCCCACAGAGGCGACTCAGCCGGCAATGGATCCTCCGCCGTAACATCGATGGCGGCGCCGGCAATGCCACCGGCTCGCATCGTCGCGATCAGGGCCGCCTCGTTGACTATCTTGCCGCGTGCGGTGTTGATCAGGAAGGCGGATTTCTTCATCCGGCCCAAGGCGTCTGCATCGATCAGGTTTTCAGTCTCCTTCGTCAGCGGGCAGGTCAGCGCGACGATGTCGGCTTGCGGCAACAGCGAATTCAGATCGGCAATGGCGTGGACGCTGTCGGCCGCATCCTTGCCGGCGGCCGGATCGCGCCGCACGCCGATCACGTGCATGTCGAAGGCCTTCGCCAAACGCGCCAGCCGCCCGCCGATATTGCCCAGACCTACGATGACGAGCGTCTTGCCACCAAGCTCGTCTTCGCGGCGTGTCAAATCGCCGATCATTCCGCGCCAGTGGTGCTTGGTCTGGTTGTCGCGGGCTTCGGGAAGGCGTCGCGCAAGCGCCAGAATCAGCGCCATCGCGTGTTCGGAAACCGCCTTCATGTTGACGCCGCTGGCGCTCGCCAGTCGGATTCCTCTCGCCGACAGCACGTCGCGCCCGAACTGGTCGGTTCCGGCACCGATCGACTGGATGAAGCGCAGCCTGGTCGCCTTCTCGACGAGGTCGTTCCGCCATAGACCCGAGATCACCAGCACGTCAGCCTCGCCCACCCGGGCATCCAGCTCGTCGCGGTTCCAGACCTGCAAAGAGCGGATGCCCGTCTCTCGTTTCGCAAAACGTGTTTGCAAATTGTATGCGACGTGCGCGAAGCAAACCGTCACTTCATCTTTCGGCGGGATCATAGGATACTTTCCTTCGTTCGGTCGCGCTCTAACGGCGATAGCGCCGCAAGAACTGCTCGAGCCGCGGGCTGGTAACGTGGCTGAGCATGCGTTCGGTCGGTCCTTGTTCGACGACGACGCCGGCGTCCATGAACGTGACGTCGGTGGCAACCTCGCGCGCGAACTCCATCTCGTGCGTCACCACGATCATCGTCATGCCCTCTTCCGTGAGCTTGCGAATGACCGCCAGTACCTCGCCAACGAGCTCGGGGTCCAGTGCCGACGTGGCCTCGTCGAAGAGCACTACTTCCGGCGCCATCGCCAGCGCGCGGGCAATGGCGACACGCTGCGCTTGGCCGCCAGACAGGTGCTTGGGATAGACGTCGCGCTTCTCGGCCAATCCCACCTTCTCCAGCAGCCCTTCGGCGATCTCCAAAACTTCGGCTGCCGGCAGATGCTTGACCGTGCGTGGACCCTCCATCACGTTCTCCAGCGCGGTCATGTGGGGAAACAGATGGAATTGCTGGAAGACCATGCCAACACGAGCGCGATACCGCGCCTGTTCTCGCGCCGACATCGACTTGGCGCCTTCGCCAAACCGCATTGTGGTATCGCCGACGCGCAGCGTGCCCCGCGTCGGCTCTTCCAACAGGTTGATGCAGCGGAGCAGCGTGGATTTGCCGCACCCGCTGGGGCCGATGATGAAATGCGCCTCGCCTCGGCCGACTTTCAGTGACGCACCTTTCACGGCCTCGAGCGTGCCATAGCATTTGTGCAGGTTTTCGATCTCCACCATCGGCCCGACCCCGGCCGTGGCGCCACCGTCAGATGTCATCGCGCCGCTCCAGCATTTTCGCCATCTTCTGCATCGGATAGAGGATGATGAGGTAGATGATGCCCAGCGTGGTGTATATCTCCAGCGGCCGGAACGTATCGGACACGAACACCTGCGCGGTATACATGAGGTCCGGCACCGCGATGATCGAGAGCAGCGAGGTGTTCTTCAACTGCAGAACGGACTGATTGACGAAGGGCGGCATCATTCGCCGCGTCGCCTGTGGCAGCACGACGCGGTACATGACCTGCCAGGTCATCATTCCGATGGCCCGGGCGGCGTGCCACTGCCCACGGTCGATGGACATGATGCCCGCACGAAAAATCTCGGCCGAAAATGCCGCCATGTAGAAAGTCAGCCCCATCCCGGCGGCAAGCCAGGCGGGAATCGTGAGATTGACGGCAACCGGCAGCGCGTAATAGAACCAGATGATCTGAATCAGCAGCGGCGTGCAGCGGAAGACTTGCACGAAGGCGCTTACGGGAGCGCGGAAAATCCAGTATCTGCTCAACAGCATCATGCCGCAAATCACACCGAGAAGGAGCCCAAGCGCGGTCGTCGCCACGGCATACCCAAGGGTGACCGACAGCGCATTCAACCACAGCTCAGGATGCAAGAAGGCAGCTCGAAAATCCCACTCATAGCCCGACATGTCGGCCTCGCTTCACAGGAGTTGCTCGGCACCGATGGTCCGCACAGGGGCGGAGCTTCTCGAATCACCTTCGAGAATCATCAGTGGCGTACGAACGATGGGCGCGGCGACAACTGCCTCGGGGCGGCGCTAGGCGAGGTGGTACGCGAGTTCCTGTCCTTCCTCGGCGGCTTCGAGGGCTGACTGCCGGCGCTGGCAAGAGAACGCGTGGCCCGCGATGGCTGCAGGCCCAGCGATCGAACGACTTGCGGACGTTGTTCCAGAAGCTAGAACGTCACTTCCGGAGGGATCGATTCCGGCTTGATACCGATGCTTTCCATCGATGATGTCAGCCAGTAATTGATGTTTCCGTTGCCGCGGTTGTACTCGACCCACCGCTGCAGGAACTTCTGGAACCGGCCGTCATCCAGGCGAACACCGGCATAGGATGGCAGCGCGTAGTTCGGCGTCATCAGGTGGAGCGGTCCGAGTTTCGAGTTCTTCGCGCGCGCCCCCATGGTGCCCATCACACCGTCGATATATCGATCGGCCCGGCCCGACATGATGGCCAGCGCACAATCATCCGACTTCGGCAACGCCACTTGGGTCGATTTTGGGGCAAACCGCTTGATCTGCTGCTCGGAGCTGTTGCCGACGGCGTAGCAGACCCGGATCGACGGGTCATTGAGATCGGCCCAGTGATCGCCCTTCGGCACGAATCCCGGCCGGTCGAGCGCGCCGAAACCCAAGGTATACAACGGTCCGGCGAAGTCGATCGCGAGCGCGCGTTCCGGCGTTGCGTTGAAGCCGAAGAACACGTGGCACTTTCCGCTCTGGAGGTCGAGCACGACGGTCTTGAAGCTGGTCTCGACGTACTCGAGATCTACGCGCAGGCTCTTCGCGACATCCTTTGCCATCTCGACCGCGAAGCCGCTCCAGTTTCCGCCCGCGTCCTTCGCTGAATAAGGCTGGTAGGAAGGAACGACGCAGGCTGTAAGCTTTTTCTGAGCCATGATCTCGTTCCAAGCCGGTGTCGCGTCGGCCGCAAGCGCTGATGAGCTCATGCCCAAAACCACTGCCAACGCCAGAATGGATCGCGTGAACATGGTTTGCCTCCTTGCGATATGATGCTGATGCGCAAGCGCGCTCGGATGCGACTGCCGAGATGCTGATCTTAAGAAGTTCTGTGAAGTGGCGGGCGCCTGGAAGACATTTTCCTTCCTTGACAAAAGCTTCTCATGCGGTCGATTCTCCTGTCAAGAACACTTTATCCTTCCAAGAAAATACCTCGCGCTGAATCGTATCCGCAATCGCGCCCAGGTTGAACATGTCGACCAGATTTGAGTTTAGTTTTGAAGGCAAGCCGATAACGGCCCATGAAGGGCAAAGCGTGGCTGCTGCTTTGCTCGAGGCCGGTGAGCGTTGCCTGCGGATCGATGAGGCCGGCAACGCCAAAGGAGCGGTCTGCGCTATCGGCGTTTGCTGGGAATGCCGGTGCAGCATCGACGGGGTACCCGACACGCGCGCATGCGTTACCGAAGCGCGGCCAGGCATGATCGTCTGTCGTCAACACGGTCTCGACCCATGCGCCGATCCGTAGTCGTCGTCGGTGCGGGACCCGCCGGCATGGCCGCTGCCATCGAAGCGACCGCGCGCGGCTGCGAAGTTACCGTCCTGGATGAATCGGCAAGACCGGGCGGCCAAATCTATCGCCAGGCCGATCCGCGGCTGCCGGGAACCGAATTCGCTGAGCCAACCGAACTCGCGCGCAAGAAACGGCTGTTGCGACGCTTCGATGAGATCCTTCACGCGATTGACTATCGCGCCAACGCGATCGCGTACGCTGCCTTCGGCAACGGCGAGATCCACGTGCAGGTTGAAGATTGCACCGAAGTCTTGAGGCCCGATGCCGTCGTTCTCGCGACCGGCATGCGCGAGCGCGCAATTCCGTTTCCGGGTTGGACCCTGCCCGGCGTGATGTTTGCCGGCGGGGCCCAGGCGATCCTCAAGGCGCAGCGCACTTCTCCAGGGCGCATAGCGGTAGTGGCAGGATGCGGACCGCTGCCGATCGTCGTGGCCTCACAATTGACACGCGCGGGAACCAAGGTCGCAGCGCTGGCGAGTCTGCGTTCACCCCTGGCGATTCTGCGATCCCCGAGCGGCGTATGGCACGGCCGCGACATCATGCGCGAGGGCGTGCGTTATGGACGGTCGCTGCTCCACGCCCGCGTTGCGCGCCTGACCGGATACGTTCCCATTCGGGCACTCGGCAAGGAGCGCCTCGAAGCGGTGCAGTTGGCGCGCGTCGACGAGCAAGGGCACGTGGTGCCTGGGACCGTGCGCGAAATCGCCTGCGATCTGCTGGCCGTCAACTATGGCTTCATTGCGAATAGTGAGTTGGCCGCGATGGCGGGCGCCCGCATTCGCCACGACCCGGATGGTGGATTTTGGCTGCCCGAGACAGATGAGGAAGGTCGCACGTCACTGCCTTGGCTCTTCGCAGCGGGCGACACGGCCGGCCTTCGCGGAGCGCTGGTTGCCGAGAGCGAGGGAACGATTGTCGGCGCAGCCGCGGCGAGTGCTGCGCGAACAGTGGCGACCTCGGATGCACTGACTGAGGCGATCGCAGTACGCAGACGATACAGTCGCTTTGCGCGCGTAGTGCGCGAGACGTTGGCGGTGCCTGTGGCGCTGTGGCGCACCGCGACCGACGATACCGTCATTTGCCGCTGCGAAAACGTGCTGCTGTCGGAGCTTCGCTCCGCGCTCGAAAGTGGCCACCATTCGCTCAACGCGATCAAGCGCAATGTGCGGCCCGGCATGGGGTGGTGCGGCGGGCGCATGTGCTTGCATTCGGTCGCAGTTCTCGCTGAATTGCACGCCGGCGTGGCGCCAGGAAAAATGATGACGCCGCGCCCCATGGCGCGCCCCGTCCCGTTTGCCGCATTGGCACAGCAGAAACGCGCCGCTGCACAATGACCGCGGTTACCACCGACGTTCTTGTCATAGGCGCGGGCTTCTATGGCCTTTCCAGCGCGTGGTGGATGACACGACTCCGATCCGGCGCGCGCATCATGGTCGTCGATGAGGGAGAATTCGCCAGCGGTGCGTCGGGCCGCAACGGAGCGGGATTCCGGATGCAATGGGGTCTCGACCTCAACATCCTGTTGTCCAAGGAGAGTACGGCGTTCTTCGAGAATGCCGCGGAGCTGCTCGACTATCCACGCGGCATCGAGCTCAAGCAGGACGGTTACCTGGTATTGGCGCACAGCCAGAATGCGCTGGACAGGCTCAACGCGAGCATCGCGATCCAACATCGGTATGAAGTGCCGAGTGAATTGCTCGATGCCGATGCGTGTATCAGGATGGTGCCGAGCCTGGGGCGGAATCGCCTGGTGGGGGGCACGTACTGCGCCAAGGACGGCAGTGCGTCGCCTTTCCGCTTGCTGGACGCGCTGCTGATCGCCTCTCGCCGTGAAGGGGTCGATGTTCGCTACGGCACTCGGGTCGAGCGAATCGAGAAGCGCAACGGCGTGTTCATCGCATCGATAAAGGACGGAACGATCGAAGCCGACCGGGTGCTGCTTTGTACCGACTGGGCCGCGCCCCAATTGCTGGAGCCGCTGGGTGTCGAGCTGCCGGTGACGAGCTTGCCGAAGGAGGTTATCGTCACTGTGCCTTGCACGCCCCGGGTAAAGCCCATCCTGATCTCGCTCGAGCACAAAATGTCCGTCAACCAGCTTGCGCGAGGCTCGATCATCTTCGTCGTTTCACGTGCGCGTGAAGGCTCGACCATCGAATCGACACCCGGGTTCCTGGGCTGGGCCGCTCCGAAGGTCGTCGACCTTCTGCCAGGCGTTGCCGAAGTCGCGGTGTTGCGCACCTGGGGTGGTGTATCGAGCGTCACGCCGGACATGCAGCCGATCCTTGGAGAGACACCGATCGAAAAGCTTTACGTAGCCGTATCTTCTTACCGCGGGTTCATGACCTCTCCGGCGGTAGGACGCATGATGGCGGCCTTGGTTGTGGAAGGCGTCAACGACGATCCTGTTCTCGCCCAACTTTCGCCCAGCCGGTTCAAGACGGGCAACACCATCATCGAACCGTTGTTGAACCAGGAATGATCAGCGGAACGCGCATGAACTTCTGCAGCGACAATGTCAGCGGAATTCATCCACGTATCCTCGACGCGCTGATTGCGGGCAATGACGGCGACGTCATGCCCTATGGGGCGGACCCTCATACCAGGCGCGCGGAAGCGCGCTTTCGCGAGGTTTTTGAGCGGGAGCTCGCGGTGGCGATGATGGCAACAGGCACGGCATCCAACGCCTTGGCGCTCAGCCTCGTCGCCTCTCCAATCTCGGCAATCTTCTGCCGCTCCGGAGCACATTTGCAGGACAACGAGGCAGGCGCATCGCTGATGTACACGAATGGTGCGAGGATAATCGGCATCGATGGGCGTAACGGCCTGATCGACCCCGGCGATCTAGATCGCGCGCTGGCCAATTTCGATCCGACGCGCATGCTTTGCAAGCCCGCCGTAGTGAGTGTCACCCAGGCAAGTGAGCTCGGCACGGTCTATAGCCTCCAACACCTCGGCGAGATTTCCGCCGTCTGCCGGCGCCATGGTTTGCGAATGCACATGGATGGCGCCCGTTTCGCAAATGCCCTGGTGCATCTCGAGTGTCAGCCGGCGGAGATGAGTTGGCGCGCCGGTGTCGACGTGCTGTCGTTTGGCGCCACCAAGAACGGCGCAATGGCCGCCGAGGCGGTGCTGGTGTTCGACCCAGCGCTTGCCGAGGGCCTGCGCGCCCGGCTGAAACGCGGAGGCCTGATGTTTTCCAAGCACCGCTTCCTCGGCATCCAATTCAACGCCTATCTCGCCAACGGCCTGTGGCTCGATCTGGCACGCACGGCGAATGCGCGGGCAGCAGAGTTGGCGGATGGACTTGCGCGCGCTGGGGTGTCGGAATTTCTGTATCCGGTCGAGGCAAACGAAGTGTTCGTTCGGCTTCCGGAAAACACGCTTGCGAGCCTCGAGGCGCAAGGCTTTCAGTTCTACCGCCGGGGTGCCGGGGTTATCCGGCTGGTGGCCGGCTGGAATACCAAGCCCGCGGACGTTGCGTCCTTCGTCGATAGCGCATGCAAAGCGGTTTGACGCAAGTAAACCTCACCGCCGCAATCGATCTTGCTGCGCACGCAACGTTCGACTTTTAGTGACGCGCGCTTTCGCAGAGGGCCAGAAGCTGGCGCTGCAACGTTGCAGCGGACCAACGCTAGTAGGTAGCACGGCCACCAGAGATATCAAATACGGCTCCGGTCGAGAACGAGCAGTCATCTGAACAGAGAAACGCAATCATGCGTGCGATTTCCTCGACTTCGACAAAGCGCCCCATCGGGATGTGACTCAGAATCTCTGCACGACGTTCAGCAGTCAGCTCCTTTGCCATCGAAGTTTCCGCCGCAGCGGGGGTCACGCAATTTACCGTAATTCCCATCCCCGCAGTTTCTTTGCCCGCGGTCTTCGTCAACGCTATTAGGGCTGCCTTGGAGGCACTGTAGGCGCTGGCGCGAGGCATGCCTTCCTTACCTTGGATTGAGGCGACATTGACGACGTGACCGCGCATGGGCGCCGCGGGTTGCACAAGCATTTGCTTGAGGACTGCTCGTAAGCAATTATATGAACCGAGTAGGTTGACTTCCATAACGCGACGAAAATTGCTTGGGTCCGTTTCCCAGAGTGGGAGAACTTCGCCAAGGATTCCAGCGTTGTTAACGAACGCATCGATCCGTCCTCGAACTGCAACGTCGTCTGCGAGTGCTCGGGCAACCGCCTCATCATTGGTCACGTCAACGACCTGAAATGAGACCCTGTCGGCGCCATTGCGGTCAAGGTCATTCACGGCGCGCAGGAGCTCGGTATCGTTCCGATCCCACAAACTCACGCGCGCCCCGTTGGCGACGGCAAGTGACGCCACTGCGCGACCGATTCCGCCAGCACCGCCGGTGATGACTACTATCTTGTTGTTCAAATCGTAGACGTTCACCCTCGCGCTCCTACAGTCACAGTCGCTTGCAGCCGATAGAGAGCAAGTGTTCGAAGTTGAGCCATCGCCCGCCTGAACTCATTGTCTCGGCTTTGCACCGTGATGTCGTGCCAGATCGCGACCGCGCCAAGTCCGGCGAGAGCCACTGTTTGCAGAAGCCTTATTGCGACGCGGATGTGGCGAGGATGACAACGATCAGGCAACTGCCTGCGGATGTGGTATGTCGCTCCAGGTCAGGTTACGGAGTGGCCAGAGCATCGCGAGTTCCCTTGCTGCCCCACGGGCGATAGCTGCGAGTTCAGCCTGCCTCGTCTCATCCATTCGCACCGCAGGCGCCACGATCGCCAAGGCGCCGTTGACTGACCCATCTTCCTGCTGAACCAGAACGGAAATTGCCGACACTCCAGGTTCCGCCTCTTCCCGGGCGAGACCGTAGCCGCGTTCTCTCGTGGCCCTCAAGTCACTGAGCAACTCACTGGCTGAGCGCACGGCATTGGGGCCGTAATCCGTTGGCGCGCCGAAGCCGGCTGCCAGAACGAGCTTGAGCGCGGCTTCGTTCGTGAGCGACGCGAGCCATGCCTTGCCGCTTGCGGTGACATGGAGAGGCAACTGTGGGAACACGCGCGATTGGCAGATGAGACTGCCCTGCGCACCCTGCGCGTGTGCGACGGTTGTGAGTGCGTCGCCGTTGACTACCGCAAGGCGGACTAATTCTTTGCTCTCTTGAGCGATGCGATCGAGCACGGGCTGGCAAACATCCAGGATCCTCGTACTGGCGAGAAAGCCCTGCCCCAGCGCCGCAAGTTTGAAAGTCAACCGATAGTGCGCTGTGTCGGCATCCTGCTCTACCCACCCGAGTTGAACCAGTGTCGACACGATCCGATGGGTACCGCTCTTCTGGAGGCCGAGTTGGTCCGCGATATCGCTCAATCGCATCGTTTTAGCCTGTGCGGCCAGGCACTCGATTACGGCGAATGAGTTTTCTAAAAGCGAGTTGACAACCTTAGTCGGCATGGAATAGTGTTCTATCTAGAACGTTGTTCCGCTAGAATAGTCGAGGGGCGCTACTGCGTCAAGCTGAGCCGCGATCGATCTGGAGGACTTTAGTCTTGGCCGCCGTAAAAATTCGAGCGTTTATCAGACGTTCGGGCCCGTCCTACGCAGCGTTTCCATCTCGATCGAAGACGGGAGTTCGTTGTGCTTGTCGGACCGTCGGGCTGTGGGAAGAGCACGCGGCTCCTTTGATGCCACAACGGGCTACGCATTCGATGACGCTACCCGCCCGACAAGAAGTATCCGAGCACTCGGATTGGGTACCCACCCATTTGTCCAAGGAGGACTCCAACATGAAAAGGAATGTCGCAAGATCGCTAAGTTTTGCAGTGTTGCTCTGCATGCCCACAGTGCTACTCGCGGCCGATATTCTTTGGCCAAGCTTCATGTGGACCGAGGCCAACAATGCGCCAGTCCTGATGCTGCTCAAGGAGAAGTTCGAGCAGGAGAATCCGGGTAACGCGGTAAAGAACGTCACCGTGCCCATAGCCGTATTCTGGGATAAGCAGTTTGCGGATGTGGCCAGCGGCAACGCCGCCGATATTGCGACGTTGTACGACCCCGATCTGCGCGCCTACATCGAGGCCGATCTGCTCGAGCCGCTCGATAGCTACCTGGCGGCCGCAGGGATCAGCGCGGACAAGTTCGTCCCGACGGAGCGCCTCGCGCAAAAAGTGGCAAGACCTACGCCATTCCATACACGCTCAATGCTCGCGCACTGTTCTACAACGGCAAGCTTTTCCGGGAGGCGGGCTTGCAGCCGCCCGCGAATGTCGACGAATTCATGGCGGCGGTCCGCAAGCTGCGCAAACCCGAAGCACAGCAATTTGGTTATGCCACCATTTCCAAGCCTGGCGCCGCCAATCTCGTCTACATCGAGATCATGCCCATCGTGATGGGATTTGGCGGCGGTTTCTTCAAGGACGGCAAGCCCAGCGCGAACACGCCCGAGACAATTGCCGCGCTGAAGTTCATCAAGACACTATACGACGAGCAACTCATTCCGCGCGGCATGGATACCACGACCTACCGGCAATTGTTCGTGCAGGGCAAAGTTGGTATGTACGCCACGGGCAGTTTCTTTGCCGGCGTTGTTGCCAGTGGCGACAAGGAAACCTATGCCAACCTCGGCGCACGCCCCTTGCCGCTCCCCACCGATAGGACCATGTCGCTTACCGCCTTCTTTGCTATTCCCAAGGGTGCCAAGAACAAGGACGCAGCGGGCAAACTTCTGATGCGCCTGCTCAAGGAAGATATTCAGGCTTCCATCGTGACCACGGGCAAGACGTACCCGGGGCGAATCGGCATGGTGCCGGCGAGTTTTGTGCAGGAAAATCCGTGGTTCAAGGCATTCGAACAGGCCAGCCTTACCGCGCGCTCGTATGCGCCAGAGGGCGTCGAGCAATACGGTAACGAGATTGTGAAGATCGTTGCAGAACATGTCGAAGCGATGTTGTTCACTGGCGTTTCGGCTGAAGACACCGGCAACAATCTGCAGAAGGCACTGACTGCCTTCATGGCGACCAAAAAGAAGTAGTGAGTACGGCGCGCGCAGGCGCCCGAAGGCTCCCGCTGGGTCTGAATTGGACCCGGCGGGAAGCGCTCGTACCATACGCGTTCCTGCTGCCGAGTTTTGTGGCGCTCGCGGTGGTGTTCTTCTACCCGATGCTCCGCGCGGTGGTGCTGAGCTTCCACGCCAATACCTTTGGCGCCGGTCTGGGCCAGTTCGTTGGGCTTTCTCAGTACACGGGCGTATTCGACAAGCCCCTACTTCCGCGCGGTTGGCAACGTCGATCCTGTGGACAGTGGCAATGTCGTCTTCGTCCTGGCCATTGGGATGATCACCGCGCTGATGCTCGACCGGCGTTTTCCGGCTCGCTCGGTCGTGCGTGCGCTTTTCATCTTGCCGTGGGCCATTCCCTACGTCGCCGCCGCGCTGATCTGGGGCTGGATATTCGACTACGAATTCGGGGTGCTCAACTACCTCGCTGTTGCAACCGGCATGGCAGCGCACAAACTCAACTTTCTGTTGGGATGTCCGGATGCCCTGATCAGCCTTACCGGCGTATCGGTGTGGAAGTTGTTTCCGCTCGGAACGGTCATGTTTCTTGCTGGGCTCCAGACGATACCGGCGGAATACTACGAAGCGGCTAAGGTCGACGGCGCTAGCGCGCTGCAGGCCTTCCGCTATGTGACGTTGCCCGGCGTACGCAACGTAACCATCATGCTGACGCTGTTGATCACCATATGGACCTTCGGCCGGACGTTCACGATCATTTTTCTGCTGACAGAGGGAGGACCCGCGGGCTGCACCGAGAACATCGTCATCCGCAGCTACCTCGAGGCATTCAAGTTCTTCCACATCGGCACAGCCAGCGCCCTGGGCGTGATCGTGCTCGCCATCTCGCTGGTGTTTTCTTTGGCCTACTTAGCCTACGTGTATCGCTCGGACCGGCGCCATGGCTGAGTTGCGCAAGCTCAAGCGGTCGCTGTGGGAAGCGGCGTTCTATGCGTCGATGCTTTTACTTCTAGTCGCCGTCGTGTTTCCGTTTTACTGGATGGTCAAGACCTCCATGGACACGGGTTCTGGTTTGTTCGCCTATCCGCCGCGCTTTCTGCCTGGCAGTTTTGCGCTGGAAGGCTACAAGGCGGTAATGCGGGAAACGCAGATCGGATTGTGGCTATGGAACTCGTTTGTGGTGGCCACGGGGTCGACCTTGCTTGCGCTGGCTGCGGGCATTTCGGGCGCGTATGGCCTGTCTCGCTTTCGCTATCGTGCGAAGGAGCCACTGGCTCTCGTGATCCTCACGACTCAGATGATGCCGCCGCTGGTGCTGATAATTCCGCTCTACACCATTTTCATCGGACTGGGCCTGACTGATACGTTGTTCGGCCTCATCCTTGGCAACTTTGCCTTTGCGCTCCCCGTCGTGATGTGGATGATGAAGTCGATCTTCGATTCGATACCCATCGAAATCGAGGAGGCGGCCCGCGTCGACGGGGCGTCCTGGCCATACATACTCGTCCGCATCACGATGCCCATTGCGCTGCCCGGTCTGGTTGCGACCGGCATCTTCACGTTTCTCAATGGCTGGGATGAGTTCATGTTCGCTCGGACGATTGTCTCTTCGGCGGACAAGTGGGTTGGAACCGTCGGACTGGCATCGTTCATAGGCGTGTACGTAACTGCGTGGGACCAGATCCTGGCCGCTGCGACGATCTTTACCTTGCCACCGGTGATCCTGTTCCTGTTGGTACAAAAGTATTTCATTGCCGGACTGGGCGCCGGCGCGGTCAAGGGGTAATCGGAGTGCGCATTTCATGAACTTTGGGATGACAGCGGAGCAAGAGCAGGTTCGCGACGTCGCCCGGGCATTTGCGCAGCGGGACGTCGCGCCCAAGGCCAAGGCGATCGATGAGCATGCGGAGTTCGACTGGGCCTTACACCGCCAGCTTGGCGAACTCGGATTCCTGGGGATGACCGCGCCCGAGGGTTACGGTGGGGCGGCATCGGACACGGTGACCTGGTGCATCGTCGTCGAGGAAATCGGCAAGGCATCGTCGGCCGTAGCCAATGGCATGACCTTGACCGAGTCGATGACCTACTACCTGAATACGCTTGGCAGCGAGGTGCAGAAGCAGGAGGTGTTGCCCGCGCTTGCCGCCGGCACTCAGCTCTGCGCGTTCGGGCTCACCGAACCCGGCGCGGGCTCGGACGCCAAAGCCATAGCCACCACCGCCACGCGCGCCGGCAGTGAATGGATTCTCAATGGCCAAAAGATGTTCATCAGCGGGGCGCAATTGGCCGAATGGTTTCTGGTGGTCGCGACCATCGACAGGGCGCACGGTGCGCGAGGCGTGCGCACCTTTCTGGTTCGCAAGGGAACGCCGGGCCTGACTTGCGGCAGCAAGCTCGACCTAATGGGAATCCGTGGCTTTGGCACTGCGCCCGTGTTCCTTGACGAGTGCCGTGTGCCGCTCGACGCGATGCTCGGAACGGGAGGCGATGGCTTTGCCCAGGTGATGCGCGGACTGGACGGTGCGGGACGATTGGGCGCGGCCGCCATGGCCGTCGGCCTTGCCCAAGCCGCCTTCGAAGCCGCATTGGCCTATGCCAACGACCGCAAGCAATTTGGACGGCCGATCGCCGATTTCCAAGCAGTGCAATTCATGCTTGCTGACATGTCGGCGGAAATCGATGCCGCGCGTTTGCTCGTCCACAAGGCGGCCTGGCGCCGCGACCAGGGGCTGTCATTCGCCAAGGAATCGTCGCACGCCAAACTGTTTGCTGGCGATATGTGCGTGCGCAATGTCGGCAACGCGATGCAGATTTTTGGAGGCTATGGCTACACCAGGGACTTTCCCATCGAACGCTTCTATCGCGACGCCAAGATTCACCAGATATGGGACGGCACCAACCAGATTCAGCGCATCGTCATCGCTCGGCACTTGCGCAAGGAAACATGAATCGATTCAAGGCGCAGGTCGCGCACACAACGAACAGGAGAAACAGTAATGCCAGCGGTACTCGACGGAATTCGCGTAGCGGCGTTTACGCACTTTGCAGCTGGGCCGATCGCGGCGCAATACCTCGGTGCCTTTGGCGCGGACGTAATCAAAGTTGAGTCCCCGCAACAGGACGTCAACCGCTATGCGCTGCGGCACCCGGACGGCTTGCTGCAGGGCATCAGCCCATACTTCCTGGTAACCAACCGCAACCAGCGCTGCCTGGGGCTTGACCTCAAGAATCCAGCGGGCCTTGAGGTGGCAAAACAACTGATTGCGACGTCCGATATCGTGATCGAGAACTATCGGCCTGGCGTCATGGAAAGACTCGGCCTCGGATATATCGACGCCAAGGCGCTCAAGCCGGACATCGTCTATTGTTCGCTGTCCGCCTACGATTCTGAAGGACCCGGCCGAGGCCGGCCCGGCCAGGACTTGTTGCTGCAGGCGTTGAGCGGACTGGCAAGCCTAACGGGTCGTGGCGAAGGTCCACCTATTCCGGTAGGCGCCTATATCATCGATGGATTTACGGCGATGCAGGGCGTGGCAGGCATGCTCGGCGCCCTGCGTCACCGCGACCGAACTGGCGAAGGGCAGTGGGTACGCGCGGACATGATGTCGGCGGCGATGTTCCTGATGGCGCAGGAGGCATCGTATGTGCTGAACGTGGATCCTGCCCCACAGCGCAGTGCCGCGGGCATCGCCCACGTCAATCAATCGGCGCCGTATGGTGTTTACGAAACACGCGATGGTCCCATTGTGATCAGCGTCTTTGGCGGCCTTCCCACGGTGCGCAAGCTAGCGGTAGCGCTGGGCTTGGATACGGAGTTGGCGACCCTGCTGAATGAACAAGGCCTGCGCTTCAACCGCGATGATGTCGCCAGGGCATTCGCGCGCCGCCTGGCTCAAATGACACGGGCGGAGGCATTTGCACTGCTCGAGCCCACGGGCGCGTGGCTGGCGCCGGTGCGCACGCTGGCCGAGGCACTGGCGGACCCGGCGGTGGTGGCCAGCGGTATCGTGCAGGAAATCGATACCGACTACGGCGGCCACTATCGCGTCGTGAAGGAACCGCTCAAGATGACTGCTACACCCCTGGTTTCCGACCGTCCTGCACCGAATCATGGCGAGCACAGCGTCGAAATTCTCGCCGAGCTGGGCATTCCGCCAGCACGCATCGATTCGCTGATTGCGGAGCACGCGGTGTTTTCCAGCACTGGCAGGTAGCCTCACAACTCTCCTACTGCGACGAGATCATGGACGACTTCTATGTGCGCATTGGCGATCAGGTCACCTTTGCCAAGACCATCACCGAGTTTGACGTTTACCAATTTGCCGGAATCACAGGCGATTTTTCGCCGATTCACGTTAACGCCGAATACGCCCGTGCCACGCCGATGGGGCAGCGTGTCGCGCATGGCGTGCTGCTGGTCGGCTTGATGTCCACAACCGGCACCATGCTGATTCAGAAGCACGCCCGGGTACTTCCAGGGCACGAGTCCTATTCAGTCGGCTACGATCGAATTCGGTTCA